>NZ_CAXUSA020000004.1:0-564112 GCF_964253875.1 Caulobacter sp. LjRoot300 | reverse complement strand
CCACCCCGGCCCCGGCCGCGACGACCGCCAAGTCCTGATCGACTCCAGGTCCAGACACGACCAAGGCCGCGAAGTTCGCTTCGCGGCCTTTTTCATTGCCGCTTTCCGGGCGCCTGCGATCGGGGCGCCCCAGGCGTCGTGGAACCGCCCGCAGCAAAGCTGCCTTGCGGTCTTTCCCCATTCCGTGAGTAGAGTATCGGACCGCACCGCTTCACCGGAACCGTTCGACCATGACGTCTCGCCTGCTGGCCGCCTCGCTCGCCGCGCTGCTGATCGCCGCCCCCGTCTCGGCGCTCCCGAGCCTGGCCTTCGCCGCCAAGGCCCCGACCGTGGCCCTGAAGTCGCTGGCCGACCTGCCCACGCCCTTGCCCTATCCCTATGACGAGAAGGCCGACGCCGAGGCCGACGTCGCCAAGGCGATCAAGACCGCCAAGGCCAAGCACAAGCTGGTCCTGATCGACCTGGGCGGCAACTGGTGCGGCGATTGCCGGGTGTTCGCCGGCATGATCGAACAGCCCGACCTCAAGGCCTTCGTCGAAAAGCACTACGAGGTGGTGACCGTCAATGTCGGCCGCTACGACCACAACATGCAGATCCCGGCCCGCTACGGGATCAACAAGCTGAACGGCGTGCCGACCTTTCTGGTGGTCGACACCAAGGGCAAGCTGGTCAATCCGAACGCCCTGTTCGCCCTGACCGACGCGCGTCACATGACGCCGCAATCGCTGGCCGACTGGCTGGCCCAGTGGCCGAAGTAGGCGATCCAGTCCCGGCCGGCTGTTCGCGCGCCCGCGCACCCGCTATAGGCGAAGGCGACAAGCTTAGCCTATAGATGGAATTCGATGCGCAAGATCGCCGCCTTGGCCGTGACGGCCCTCCTGGCCTTGCCCGTGACGGGCATGGCGGCTCCGGCTCCGAAGGTCGGGATCCGTAGCACCGCCCAACTGCCGACGCCCCTGCCCTATCCCTATGACGAGAAGGCCGACGCGAACGCCGAGGTGGCCGCGGCCGCCAAGCGCGCCAAGGCGGCCCACAAGCTGCTGCTGATCGACCTGGGCGGCAACTGGTGCCCCGACTGCCGCATCCTGGCTGGCGTCATGCGCCTGCCCGAAGTTTGGGCCTTTGTCGATCGGCACTACGAGGTCGTCACGGTCGATGTCGGCCGTCTCGATCGCAATCTGCAGGTCCTAGAGCGCTATGGCGTCGCCGACGTGGAAGGCGTGCCGGCCTTATTGATCGTCGATGAAGGCGGCCAACTGCTGAACCGCAAGGAACTGATCAACGTCACCGACGACCGCCACAAGCGCCCCCAGCAGATGGTGGACTGGCTGGCCAAATGGACCCGATAGGCTAGGGCCTCCGCCACCCCGTCACCCCACCGCCGCCCGCCGCTTCAATCCGGGCCACCGCCCCCGCCAGGAGCTCGACCGCCACGGCCATGTGGTGGGCGTTGGCGTGCAGGATGGTCTCGGCGTCCAGCAGGATGGCCACATGGCCCTTCCAGAACACCAGGTCGCCGCGCCGGCGCTCGGCCTCGGCGACGGGGGTGAAGAAGGCCAGCTGCAGGTCGGTGTCGCGGGGGACCGCCTTGCCGCAGGCCGCCAGGGCCTGCTGCACCAGGCCCGAGCAGTCCAGGCCCAGCGATTCGCGACCGCCCCACTGGTAGGGCGCGCCCAGATAGCCCTGCGCCACCGCCACATAGTCGGTCAGGACCTTGCCGACCGGGGCCAGGTGGGCGGCGACGAACCAGCCCGTGCCCTCGCCGCGGGCGAACCGGCCGTCGGTGGCCTCGATGGCGGTCAGGGCGTTCAGCGAATAGAGCCCGACCGGTCGCGACTTGATGTCGGGCTCGGCGAAGGCGTAGGTGCGGGGGACCGCGACCTGGTGGGTGGCCGGCGCGCCCAGGGCGGCCAGGTCGTCCTCGGCGACGAAGCCGACATAGCCGTCGCGCGCCGCCTGGCCCCAGGCGAAGCCGTCCTTGACGTCCAGCACCCGGAACAGCTCGCCGAACAGCAGCTGGTCCCACTGCTCGGCCATCGGATGGGCGGCCTTGCGCAGGGCGGCGGTCGGGACGGCGATCTGGCGCAGGGTCGGGGCCTCATAGCGCTCGGCGGCGACCAGGCCCTGCAGGTCAAGATCCGCCAGGTCGGGGCGGGCCAGCGTCAGGCGAGGGTCGCTCATGCCTGGGCCTTCGGGAATCGCGACTTCAGCATGCCGTACAGCCCTCGGATCACCTGGGCCTCGCCGCCGGACGCGAAGCCAGGCCGCCCCTTGGGGTTCCAGGCGAAGATGTCGAAATGGACCCACGATCCGGTGGTCGGGGCGAAGCGCTGCAGGAACAGGGCCGCCGTCATCGAGCCCGCCTGGGCCCAGGCGTCGGGGTCGTTCTTCAGGTCGGCGATGTCGCTCTCGACGGCCTCCCTGTATCCCTCCCACAAGGGCATGCGCCAAACCGGGTCGGAGGCCTCGCGCGCGCCCTCCTCGATCTCCAGGGCCAGGTCGTCGTCGGGGGTGTAGAACGGGATGACCTGCGGCCCCAAGGCCACGCGGGCCGCGCCGGTCAGGGTGGCCAGGTCGATCGTCAGCGCCGGCTCCAGCTCGGCGGCGCGGGTCAGGGCGTCGGCGAGGATCAGCCGGCCCTCGGCGTCGGTGTTGCCGACCTCGACGGTCAGGCCGGCGCGGGTGGCCAGCACGTCGCCGGGCCGCATGGCGTCGCCGGCGATGGCGTTCTCGACCACCGGGACCAGCACGCTCAGCGCCACCGGCAGGCCGGCGGCCATCACCATCCGCCCCAGGGCCAGGGCATGGGCCGCGCCGCCCATGTCCTTCTTCATCAGCCGCATGCCGCCGGACGGCTTGATGTCCAGGCCGCCGGTGTCGAACACCACGCCTTTCCCGATGATCGCCAGGCGAGGGTGGGTTGCATCGCCCCAGGTCAGTTCCAGCATTCGTGGCGCCCGGGCCGGGACGGCGGCGCGGCCCACGGCGTGGACGGCGGGATAGTTGGCTTCCAGCAGGTCGTCGCCGACGATCACCTCCAGGGTCGCGCCGTAACGCTCGGCGATCTCGCGGGCGATGGTCTCGATCTGCAGCGGCCCCATGTCGTTGGCCGGGGTGTTGACCATGTCGCGGGCCAGGGCGCAGGCGTGGGCCACGGCGTGGACCTCGTCCAGGTCGATGTTTTCGTCCGCGACCAGTCGTCGCGGCTCTTCCCCCGTGCGGGGCCGGTAGCGGTCGAACCTGTAGGCGCCCAGGGCGAAGGCCAGGGCGACTTGACCGGCGTCGAGGCCGTCGGGGACCGCCGCCAGGCGATAGTCGCCGGCCGGCAGGCGAGCGGGCAGGGCGCGAAACAGCGCGGCCTCGGCCTTGCCCCGAACGCCCAGGCCCAGCAGCACGCGGTCCACGGCCCCTTGCGGCGTGGGCAGGACCAGCACCTGTCCGGCCTTGGCCTTGAAGTCCTCCAGGGCCACGAAGCCCCTCACGAAGCTGGGGCGCGCCTCGACGAAAGCGGCCAGCTCGGACTCGTAGAGGCAGTGGATCGGCGTCGGCGGGCCGTCCTCGGCGGAACGGGACGAGGAGGCGATGATCGGTTCCGACATGGACGCGCCCTGAACTTGCAATGGGTCGGGGAAATTATGCTTAACGATTCCTTGAGGGCCGCGCGCGAGGATGCGGGACCGTCGGGAGATTCCTCTTCATGTGTCGCAAGCGCGCGCGCCTCGCAACCATTCTCGCCCCCCTCCTCGCTTGCAGCGTGCTGATGGCGGCTTCGGCCCACGCCGCCGACAAGCCCGTGGCGGCGACCGCGCCCGTCGCCGCGCCCCAGGCGCCGGGCAAGGCCACGCCGGCCGAGCGGGCCGAGATGCGGCGCGCCGATCCCCTGACCCGCATGGCGTTCTGGTCGACCGAGGCCGAGCGCGACGGTCGCGACGTCGAGGCGGGCGTGGGCCTGTCCCAGGCCCTGCGCGCCCTGGGCCGCTATGACGAGGCCGCCGACGCGGCCGCCCGGATCCTGGTCGTCGTCCCCGACAACTATGACGCCCTGATGGAATCGGCGCGGGCCAACGTGGCGCGCGGCCAAGGCTTCTACGCCATCGAGCCGGGCCGCAAGGCCGCCGCCCTGCAGCCGCGCGACTGGCGGCCGCTGTCGCTGCTGGGCGTGGCCTACGAGCAGGCCAAGCGCGACGACGAGGCCCTGGCCGCCCACCGCCAGGCCGTGGCCCTGGCCCCCGCCGAGGCGATCCCCCTGACCAACCTCGCCATGCACCTGGCCTCGACCGGCGACCTGCCGGGGGCCGAGAAACTGCTCCGCCAGGCGTCCGCCCTGCCCACCGCCACCATCCAGGTGCGCCAGAACCTGGCCCTGGTGATCGGCCTGCAGGGCCGCCTCGACGAGGCCGAGAAACTGGCCCGCCAGGACCTGCCGCCGGAGTCGGTCGACAACAACCTGGCCTGGCTGCGCGCCGCCGTCGGCCAGGAAGGCGCGACGCGGTCGTGGACCGCCGTGAAGGCGGGCGGATAGGCGCTTGACGCCGTTCTCGGCCACCCCGCCGACCAACCTCGAGACGTCGGGTCAAACGCAAGACGCGGAAGAAAAAAGCCCCTCCATCCAGGCCTGTTAACGCGACGACAACGCCGCCTGGCCGATTTTCAACCGCCGAGGGGGGAGAACGATGGCCGCTTCAGTGCAGGATCAGAGGGTGTCCGTCCCCGACGCGACGTCGGCGACATCGTCGGGGGAAGTCCGGCGCATCGTGGCGCTCGACGGCGTGAGAGGCTTGATGACCCTGTTCGTGGTCGTCTCGCACCTGTTCGCCGAAGTTCCAGGAGGTGTTTCGGCGCTGATGTTCGGCTGGATCGGCGTCGACATGTTCTTCGTCCTGAGCGGATATCTGGTCGGAAAGCTGATCCTGGAAAAGCGCGCGTGCGAGAATTTCTTCTCGGTCTTCTATGCGCGACGGTTCCTTCGAACCATTCCCGCCTACATGATCACAGTGCTGGTGGTTTTCGGCCTCTTTAGGCTCTGCGACCCGGCGTGGTCGGAGGCCGAACCGCTCTTTCCGCTGTGGAGCTATCTGACCTTCAGCCAACCCGCGTTCATGATCGCCACGGAGACGATCGGAGCCCACTGGCTGGCGCCCACCTGGACGCTTGCGATGGAAGAGCACTTCTATCTCCTGGCCCCGGCGGCGATCGTCTTCACGCCCCGTCGCTGGTTGCCCGCCGTTCTGGCCTGCGTCGTGGCGCTCGCCGTCGGCCTGCGCCTGGCCGTCTTCGAATTCGGCTTCGCCAATCACATGGTCGGCCTGACCCTTTTGCCCAGCCGCGGGGATCTCCTGGCGGTCGGCATTCTGGGCGCCCTCATGGCGACTTCCCCGCGCGTGCCGTGGAAGATGCTTGAACCCTGGCTTCGATGGACGCCCCTGGCCGCCCTCGGGGGCATCCTGGTCCTCAAGCGACTGGGCGGATCCGCGTTCGACGTCTTTGGGCCGCTGACCATGGCGATCGGATGCGCCAGCTATCTGCTCGCGCTAGTCAGAGGCGCTCCCGAAGCCAAGACCATGGAATCGCGGTTCTTGCGGTTTTTCGGCAACAACAGCTACTGCATCTATCTGTCCCACCTCCCTGTCCTGGGGTTGATGCACGGCCTGATCCTGCACGCCCGACCCGGCCTGGGCAGTCCCGCGCAATGGGCGGTCACCCTGATGGCCGCGCCGGTGTGCGTCCTGGTCGGGGTGGGCATGACCAAGCTCATCGAGGAGCCGCTGACCCGGTGGGGCCGGTCTTGGAAATGGAGCGAGAGCCGCCGGGCCGCTCGCCCGTCCTTCGCGGCCAGCCAGGCCTGACGGGATCTTTCCGATGAAGCCGGACCGCTCGACCATGCCGAGGCTGGCTTGGGCGGCCGCGTCGACGCCCGCAGGGATGAGCTTGCTGACCGGCGACCCCTAGGAGCCGTGGACAGTTGACGATCTTGGGCCGAATTCCTCGTCCTTCGACAGGCTCAGGATGAGGAGTTCTACTGAACCGCCCTATAAAGTAGCCCTCATCCTGAGCCTGTCGAAGGACGAGGGCGGCCCACGACGGCCAAACGCCCAACTGTCCACAGATCCTAGCGGTTCTTCATCACGTCCTGGATCTTGATGATCGCCGGACCCATGATCACGATGAACAGCACGGGCAGGAAGAACACGATCATCGGCACGGTCAGCTTGGCCGGCAGGGCGGCGGCCTTCTTCTCGGCGGCGGAAAGCCGCAGCTCGCGGTTTTCCTTGGCCATCACCCGCAGGGCCGAGCCCAGCGGCGTGCCGTAGCGCTCGGCCTGGATCATGGCGGTGACCACCGAGCGGATGCCGGGATGGTTGGTCCGCCGGGCCAGGCCCTCATAGGCCAGGCGGCGCTCGGGCAGATAGCTCAGCTCGGCGGTGAGCAAGGACAGCTCCTCGGCAAGCTCCATCGAGGCCGAGCCGACCTCGGCCCCCACCTTGGCGATGGCGGCCTCGATCGACATGCCGCTTTCGACGCAGATCAGCATCAGGTCCAGGGCGTCGGGGAACGCCTGGACGATCGACTCACGGCGCTTCTGGGCGATGTTGGAGATGTAGAGGTTGGGCGCGTAATAGCCCGCCGTCAGGGCGAAGAAGCAGGCGGCGAGCTTCTGGACCGGCAGCAGGCCGAAGCCGTTGATCAGATAGAGGTAGAAGGCCACCACGGCCGCGAACGCGAACGGCATCACGAAGCGGAAAAAGTAGAAGGTCGACACCGGCTTGGGGCCGCGGAAGCCGGCCTGGGCCAGCTTGTCGACGACCTTGGGGTCTTCCAGCAGCCTGGACAGCTGCAGGCGGTCGACGACGTTCTTGTACATCCCCTCGTCGACGTGGCGCAGCGAGCCGCCGCTCTTCTCGGCCATGGCTTCGCGCGAGCGGCGGCGCAGTTCTTCCCGGCGGTTGGCCACCGACTTCAGCCGGCCTTCCAGGCTGCTGCTGTTCATCATCGGCATGGCCAGGGTGACGATGGTGGCGAACACCACGATCGCGATGAAGGCGCTGAACAGCGTCTGGGGATCGGTGAGCCTGTCGATCATGGTTCGCCTCCCCTAGAACTTGAAGTTGATCATCTTGCGCATCACGAAGATGCCCACGCTCATCCAGAAGCCGGCGATCATCAGCATGAAGTGGCCGCGCTGCTCGCTGAACATCGGCGCCATGTAGGAGGGCGCGGTGATCGAGATCAGCACGATGACGCCGGGCGGCAAGGAGCCGATGATGACCGCCGAGGCCACGGCTTCGGCCGACAGGGCCTTGATCTTCTCGGCCATCAGCTTGCGCGCCCGCAGCACGGTCGACAGGTTGCCCAGCGCTTCGGCCAGGTTGCCGCCGGTCTTGGCCTGGATGGCCAGGACGATGGTGAAGAACCGCAGCTCGTTGGTCGGCATGCGCTCGTACATGCGCTCCAGGGCCTGGTCCATCGACATGCCCATGCCCGTGTTCTCGACCAGCGCCCGGAACTCGCCGGCCAGGGGCTCGGGGCACTCCTTGCCGATGATCTTCAGGCAGTCGTTGACCGGCAGGCCCGACTTGATGCCGCGCACGATGATGTCGATGGCGTCGGAGAAGGCGGACGTGAACTTCTTCGTGCGGGCCGTGGCCAACATGCCCACCACCCAGCGCGGCAGGCCCAAGCCCGCGGCGAAGGCCGCGCCCAGGGCGATGATCGGCATCTGGCGCAGCAGCAGCAGCGCCAGGCCGACGGTCAGCCCGATCACCCCGCTGATGATCCAGAACAGCTGGACCTTGTCGCCCAGGCCGGCGGCGCGCAGGCGCGCGGCGATGGTCAGCGACGCCTTCTTCTTTTTCTGATCCTGTTCCTTGAGGGTCTTGAGGATCTGCTTGCGGCGAACGTCGGGGGTGTTGGTGGCGGCCTTGGCGCGGGCGGCCACGACCTGGCGGTCGCCGCCGGCGATCAGCTGGGCGCGCTTGACGGTCTTGGAGGCGCCGCCGTCGCCGCCGCCGGCCAGCACGAAACCCAGCCCCGCTATGGTGATGAAGCCCAGGACGCCGGCGAGGATGAACAGCATCGCCTACTCCGCCGCGTCGAGGGCTTCGGCCAGCTCGCGCTCCAGGCCGTAATAGCGGGCGCGGTCCCAGAAGCGCGGACGGCCGATGCCGGTCGAGCGGTGCTTGCCCAGCACGTTGCCGTCGGCGTCCTCGCCGTTGATCTCGTAGACGAACAGGTCCTGGGTGACGATCACGTCGCCTTCCAGCCCCACCACCTCGGTGATGTGGGTGATGCGCCGCGAACCGTCGCGCAGGCGGGCGGCCTGGACGATCACGTCGACCGAGCCGACGATCATCTCCTTGATGGTCTTGGAGGGCAGGCCGTAGCCGCCCATGGTGATCATGCTCTCGATCCGGCTGATCGCCTCGCGCGGGCTGTTGGCGTGCAGCGTGCCCATCGAGCCGTCGTGGCCGGTGTTCATGGCCTGCAGCAGGTCGAACGCCTCGGGCCCGCGGACTTCGCCGACGATGATCCGCTCGGGACGCATCCGCAGGCAGTTCTTGACCAGGTCGCGCATGGTCACCGCGCCCGAGCCTTCCAGGTTCGGCGGCCGGGTTTCCAGGCGCACCACGTGCGGCTGCTGCAGCTGCAGTTCGGCGGCGTCCTCGCAGGTCACCACCCGCTCGGTCGGGTCGATGAAGGCGGTCATGGTGTTGAGCAGGGTGGTCTTGCCCGAACCGGTGCCGCCCGAGATGACGATGTTGCAGCGGCAGGCGCCGATCACGCCCAGCACCCGCGCCCCTTCCGGGCTGATCGACTGGTAGTCGACCAGGTTCTTCATCGTCAGCTTGTCCTTCTTGAACTTCCGGATGGTCAGGGTGGGACCATCCAGCGCCAAGGGCGGGGCGATGACGTTGACGCGGCTGCCGTCGGGCAGGCGGGCGTCGCAGATCGGGCTGCTTTCGTCGACCCGCCGGCCGACCTGGCTGACGATCCGCTGGCAGATGTTCATCAGCTGCAGGTTGTCGCGGAAGCGGACATTGGTCAGCTGGACCTTGCCGCCCACTTCGATGAACACCCGGTGGGCGCCGTTGACCATGATGTCGGCGATGTCGTCGCGGGCCAGCAGGGGCTCCAGCGGGCCGTAGCCGAGGACGTCGTTGATGATGTCCTGGACCAGGTGCTCCTGCTCGGACACCGACATCGAGACGTTCTTGATCGCCACCAGCTCGGCGACGATGTCGCGGATCTCCTCGGCCGCCGCCTTCAGGTCCAGCTGGGCCAGCTGGGAAAGGTCGATGGTGTTGAGCAGGGCGTTGAAGATCGTGGTCTTGGTGGCGTGGTAGTAGTCGCTCTGTTCGCGGACCACGTGGGCGGTCGGCGGCGCGCCCTGGGCGGCGCGCAACTGCTCCAGGCCGTTGGTGGTCTTGGGGCCGACGGCCTTGGCCGGCGCGGCGACCGGCGGCGCGCCGGGGGGCGCGGATTCGTTGGCGGCGGGCTCGACCCGCTGCGGACGCGTGGCGATGGCCGGCGCGCCGGTCGAGACGGGCGGCGGCGCCTGCTCCGTGCGGACGGCGGCCTGGTCGCGCTTGCCGAACATGCCCTACTTCTTCTTGAACAGGCTGGAGAGGACCGAGGTCTTCTGGACCGCCGGCGGTTCGCGGCGGCTGATCAGGCGCGCCAGGTGGTCGATGCCCTCGGCCGCCTTCGACTTCGGCGCCACCTCGGCGACCATCTGGCCGTTGTTGGCGGCCTGGCCGAAGGGCTTGGGATCGAAGGGCAGCACCAGGGACGGCGTCAGGCCCAGGGCCTCGCCGAAGTCCTTGACCGGGATCTCCGGACGGCCGGGCACGCCCACCTGGTTCAGCACCAGGCGCGGCGGGGCGTCGTTGGGCCGGGCCTGGCGGACCAGGTCGACGATGTTCTTGGCGTTGCGCAGGGACGCCAGGTCGGGCGTGGCCACCACCACCAGGTCGTCGCTGGCGATCAGCACCCGGCGGGTCCAGGCGCTCCAGCTGTGCGGCAGGTCCAGCACCACGAAGGGCGCGGCGCCGCGGATCTTCTGGGTGACCTCCTCGAAGGCGTCGGCCGGGATCTCGTAGTCCTGGTCCAGGGCGGCGGGCGCGGCGAACAGCGAAAGGCGGTCGCCGCAGCGGACCATCATGCGGTCCATCAGCACCGGGTCCAGGCGGTCGGGCTGGCTCAGGGCGTCGAGCACGCCCTGCAGCGGATCCTGGTTGAAGTCGAGGCCGGCGGTGCCGAACGGCAGGTCCAGGTCGACCATCACCGTGGCGGCCTGCACGCGCTCGGCCATCGACCAGGCGAAGTTGTGGGCCAGGGTCGAGGACCCGACGCCGCCCTTGGCGCCGACGAAGGCAACCTGTCGGCCGACGAACGGCGCGGAGGGGTCGGCATAGAGGCTGGAGACCGCGCGGATGATCTGCAGCGGGCCCTGGGGCTGGGTGATGTACTCGCTGACCCCGCGCCGCATCAGTTCGCGATAGAGGGCGATGTCGTTGGTCTGGCCGATGACCACGACCTTGGTGCCCGGGTCGCAGACCTGGGCCAGGCCGTCCAGCAGGGCCAGCATGCGCGGCGCGGCGTCCACGCTCTCGACCAGCACCAGCGAGGGGGTCGACTGGTTCTGGTAGTAGGCCACCGCCCCCTCCAGTCCACCGGGTTGGGCGATGGTCGAGGCGCGGGCCATCCGGCGGTCGGCCGAGGCGGCCTCGACCAGGGCGACGGTCTCGGGCCGGGCGCAGAAGGCGTGGATGGTGATGCGCGGCACGGCCGCCTCGCCCATGTCGGCGTCGGCGGCGGCGAGGACTTCCTGGACCAGGGCCTGGGCGGCGCCGACCGGATGGACGACCGGCGCGACCGGCTCGGCCGCCTCGACCGGGGCCATCCGGGTCGCCGCGGGCGAGGCGGCGGCGACCGGCGCGGCGGTCGGCGGCTTGGGCGCATAGGGCTCGGCCGGCGGCGGCAGGTCCGCGAACGGCGCGGCAACGGTTTCGCGCACGGGCGGGAAATCGGCGAACGGGTCGTCGGCGCCGGAACGTTCCGGCGGCGCGCCGCGCCACGGGTCGCTTCCGGCGGCCGCGGGAACGGTGAAATCGTCGTCGGCCTCGAAGCCGAGGTCGAAGGGATCGTGATCGTTGCGCGTGGTCATCAGTTGACCGCCTTGGAGATGACGCCGTTGGACTGCTGGTCCTTGGCCGAGGAGGTGACCTCGCCCTTGCGGTACTTGTCGAGCACGGTCGCCCGGCGGCCGGAGTCGATCGGCGTCTCGGGGCGCGGGCCCAGCAGGTCTTCGGGATTGGCCACCTGGGCGGCGATGTTGGCGGTCACCGCGCAGCCGAAGTTCTCGTAGGCCTTGTTGTTGCGGGTGCCCGTGATGTTCTCCCAGGCGCCGCATTGCGGGATCTGGGCGATGTAGCGCAGGAAGCCGGCCTTCAGCGGCGCGTCCGGCGCGCCGGCGGCGTCATAGCCGACGACCCGCACCTTGGCGGGCGGCGCGCCCATGGCGACAAGGCGCTGGCGGGCGGCCATGGCCATGCGGCCGGCGATCTCGCCGCCGGCGCCACCGATCGGGGCGCTGACCACGATCTCGCGCGCCTCGGCCTTCAGCCAGCGGCCGAGCAGCCCGTCGAGGGCCTGGTTCTGGGCGGGCGACAGCCCTTCGGCGTGAATGACCAGCAGCACCTCGTCCGGCCGGCCGTCGACATGGACGCGGTCTTCCCACTGCTGGGAGGCGGTGCGCGGCGCGGCGGCCGGGTCCGAACCGGCGCCCGACGAGGCGCAGGCGGTCAGCAACGCCAGGCCCAGACCGGCGGCGGCCAGTCTCGAGGCCGTGCGGGACGAAGAAGGATGGGGTCGCGTCATGTCCGCGTTCTCACTCGATCACATAGCCGACGGGGCCCTGGTAGGCGCGCCCGCTGTTCGCGCCGATCGGCGCCTTGACCACCTTGTTCAGCCGCCCCAGCAGGACCGTGCTCATGTCGCTGGCCGTCTGCAGGCCGTCGGCCGGGGTCTGCAGATCCTGCGGCCGGGTCGGGTCGACGATGTAGGGGGTGATGATGACGACCAGTTCGGTCTCGCCGTTCAGATAGTCGCGCGAGCGGAACAGCGAGCCGAGGATCGGCAGGTTGGTCATGCCCGGCAGCGAGTCGACGTCCTGCTTGCTGGTCTGCTGCAGCAGGCCGGCGATCATCAGCGAGCCGCCGGACGGCAGCTCGACCGTGGTCTCGGCCCGCCGCACGGTCAGGCCCGGCACGCTCAGATTGGTGCCGCCGGTGGTGCTGGCCAGGGTGAAGGCGCCCAGGCTGGTCAGCTCGGAGACTTCCGTGGACAGCTTCAGCGAGATGCGGCCGCCCGACATCACCACGGGCGTGTAGCCCAGGCCCACGCCGTACGGCTTGAATTCCAGCGAGATCCGGCCGCTGGAGTCCTGGGCCACGGGCACCGGAAACTCGCCGCCGACCAGGAACTTGCCGGCCTCGCCCGACACCACGGTCAGGTTGGGTTCGGCCAGGGTGTGCAGCAAGCCCACGCGCTCGAAGGCCTGCAGGCAGCCGCTGAGCTTGTTGCCGGTCACCGTCTTGAAGGCCGTCGTCGCCACGCTGCTGAGCACGCTCGACAAGCCGGTGGTCGAGCCGGTTGTGCTGCCGTTGACCTGATGGAGGACGCCCGTCTGATCCGCCAGGACCGTCACCGGCCTACCGTTGATGTCGTAAACGGTCCTGGACACCTGGCCCAGGCTGCCGGTCCAGTCCGCCGAAGTACTCGTGCTGTTGGTGTTGTTGGTCGATGACGAGCTGCTGCTGCCATTCGACGTGGCGGTATTGGCGACATTGGTCGTGCGGGTGTTGTCGCGCCCGTAGCAGGCGCCGCCGCCGCCCACCAGCGCGCCGTTGACGCCGAAGGTGTTCGAGCGACCCAGGCTGTAACTCTTGAAGCCGTCGTTGAACAGCAGGTCGGTCGAGACGCCCAGCTGTTTGATCACGTTGCGCTGGACCTCGACGATGCGAACCTTGAGCATCACCTGGTCCTTGCCGGCGATGGTCAGCATGTTCAGCACGTTGTCGGGCTTTTCGACGAACTTGCTGGCGATCTGCGAGGCCATGCCCGCCTCGCCGGTATTGGCGACCGAACCGGTCAGGATCACGCTGTCGCGGATCGCCTGCACCTGGATGCTGGCGTTGGGCAGCACGCGGCGCAGGGTGTCCTCCAGCGCCGTGGAGTCCTGCTCGACGCGGATCGCCAGGTTCAGGATCTTGCGACCCGAGGCGTCGAAGAACACCGCGTCGGTCGAGCCCAGGGCCATGCCCATGACATAGATCCGACGCGGGCCGCGCAGCACCGCGTCGGCCACGGCTGGGTTGGTCACCAGCATGTCGCGCACGTCGACCGGCAGCTCGATGATCGCCGACTTGCCGCGCGACAGGGCCAGGCTCTGGGCGCCCGAGCTGGTCAGGTCGATGCGCAGCACCTGGTCGGCGGGCGCTGCCATGATCGGGGCCGTCATGGGACGCGACGCCATGCGGGCCGGCGTCCGATACAGGTGGGTGCCGGCCGCCGGGCCGTCGGCGAGGACGGCGGTCGACGGCGCCAGGACCAGGAGGGCCGCCAGCGAGGCGGAAGAAAGCCGGCGGATCATGGGCGGACCGAGGTGCTGGAGGTCTGGCCGCCGCGGTTGATGCGGACGACGGCGGAATCTTGGGAGGCGACCGCGAGGCCGGAGGGGCCGCCCAGGTCGGTATAGGCGCGCAGGGTCAGGGTCACCGGGCCGCTGGCCTTGGCCCGGGCCAGGGCCTCGGCCTCGGCCGGACCGACCTCGAGCGTGGCGGTGGAGGCGACGATGGTCTTGGCGTCCTTCTCGGCCGCCGTGCTCTGGTCCAGGGCCAGCACGCGGACGTTCTGGACGATGGTCTCGGCGACCGTCTGCTTGGCGGCGGCCCCTTCGCCTTCGCCGACGCTCTGCGCCTCGCGGGTCTGGATGACGTCGACCCTGTCGCCGGGCAGGATGAAGCCGCCGACGGCGGTCTCGGAGGTGACGGGCATGGCCATGGCGCGCTTGCCGGGGCCCAGGACCACCGACAGGTAGCCGCCTTCGCCGCCGCGGACGATCTTGCGGGGGGTGATGGGTTCGCCGGCCAGGATCGGGTCGCGCACGATCGCGCCCTCGACGGCCTTCTCGGGCGTGACGCCGCCGATCATCGTCCCCGCCGCGTCGCCGACCGCCTTGGCCGCCTTGGCGGTCGCCTTGGTTGGGACGGGGTCGGCCGCGCCGTTGGTGATGAAGGCGGCGTTGACGGCGTCGGACGGCCAGGGCTGCCAGTCGACGTCACCCGCGGCCAGGCGGGCGCCGATGGCCAGGTCGCGCTTGGCGACCAGAACCTGGGTCATGGGCTTGGCGGACGGGGCGGAGGTCTGGACGATCGGGGCGGGCGCGGGCTTGCCGCCCATCACCTTCTGCATGACCACGGCCAGGCCGATGGCCGCGACGGCGGCGACCAGGACGATCATGGCGCGAAGAGGATTCATGCGGCGGGCTCTAGCGACGGGGATGCTGGCGGGGCGAGCCGCCTTCAGGCGGTCACGCACGAATCGTCGGGACGACCCTTCTGGCCGCGTCCGATGTTCGCGCCCCCATGGTTAACAGCGGCTAAAGGCGCCGCTTCGAAAGGCGGCCAGGCGACGCGACAGGCTGACGCGGGACCAGGGCCGTCGGAACCGCCTGGACGCTAGGCGCCGATGGCCAGGGCCAGGGCCCCTTGCGGAAAGGTCGCCAGGGCTCCGATCGCGATGGCCACGCCGTAGGGAATGTCGCCGCCGGGAGCGCCCAGCTTGCGGATCCAGGCGGGGCTGCCGGCCAGGACCGGTTCGAACCAGCCCGAGCGCAGGCTGAGGATGCCCAGGGTCAGGGCGCCGCCGGCCATGCCGGTCACCAGCATGAACGGCAGGGCCGCGGGCCAGCCCAGCCACAGGACGGCCGCGGCGAACAGCTTGGCGTCGCCGCCGCCGATCCAGCCGGCCGCGAACATGCCCATGCCGACCAGCAGGGCGACCACGCCGGCGGCCAGGCAGGCGCCCACGGCCGTCAGGGACGCGCCGCTGATCAGGGCCACGGGAAGGAAGGCGACGATCAGGGCCAGGGAGATCCAGTTGGGGATCGTGTAGCTGGTGACGTCCTTCAGCGCGGCCACGACGACCAGCGCGGGGAAGAGAAGCAGCAGGGCGAACTGAAAGGTCTGCATGGCGGCCTAGCCTGTTTGATCGACGCCAGTCTGCGCGCATCGCATGAAGCAATGGTTTCCCGGCCGGCGAAAATCCGGCCCGCGGACCAGAATCTCGAGGCTCGGCCGACGGACGCGGGCCGCCTTTCGGAAAACCGGGGCCTAGAGCATTTTCGAGCGAAGTGGATTCCGGTTCGCGTGAAGAAAATGCGCAAAAACAAAAACCTAGAGCCCCGGCCTGATGCAATCAGGTCGGGAAATGCTCTAGCTGGCCTTGAAGATGTCGTCGCCTTTTTGGAACGCAGCTTTCACGTGGCCGCCGAGCACGCCCACGACGCTGGCGATCACGACGGCGATCATCGTGATGATCAACCCGTACTCGATGGCCGTGGCTCCGGCTTCGTCGTCGAGGAAGCGGGTGATGAACTTCGACATGCTGAGGTTCCTCGATCCAGGGACAAAAAAGGCCCCGGCATTGCTGCCGAGGCCTCCTTTTTCGAGCGTAGGCGGCTTACTTGGCGTTGCCGTTGACGGCGTCGTCGGCCTTCGTGAAGGCGGACTTCAGGCTGCCGCCCAGCGTGGTGACGATGGTGGCGATCACGACGGCGATCAGAGCGATGATCAGGCCATACTCGATGGCCGTGGCGCCGGATTCGTCTTTCAGGAAGCGGGTGACAAACTTCGACATGGTGGATCTCCTGGTCAGTAAGTGGATCTGGGCTCTCAAGCCGTGTCGACTTGCTCACCCCCGAAAACACGATCAATTTCGCCGACTTCACTTAATGCCTAGTAAATAGACGATGGTTTCATAAGTTTTTTCCTTGGTTTATTTTAGTTTACCATTATCTTTCCTTAACTGTGACCCGTGGAGAGGCGCAAAAATCCCTTACGCGGCAACGGTTTCTCAAGTGTCGGAAAGAATACACAAGCGGTGAGCTTAGTTCTTTATTGACCATTCCAAGGCATGCTGGCCGCGTACAAAGCCTGGGAAAACATCTTCATGCGCCGCCTGACTCTCGCCTTCTGCGCCGGTCTGAGCCTCTCCGTCGCCACGGTCGCCGCCGCCGAAAGCCCGTCCGCGCCGCTCTCGATCAGCGCCGGCGCCGCCGCGCGCATCATGCTGTCCGCGCCCGTGCGCGACATCGTGGTGGGCGATCCGACGGTGGCCGACGTCAGCCTGGTCAACGAGCGGACCCTGGTGGTGCTGGGCAAGAAGGCCGGCGCCACGACCGTCCTGGTCTTCGACGCCCACGGACGGGCCCTGGCCGACCGGGACGTGGTGGTCTCCAACGTCCCGTCCCAGGCCGTCGTCGTCCAGCGCGGCGTCAGCGCCGCGACCTATGCCTGCGGCGATCGCTGCTCCCTGCTGAACACCACCACGGCCGCGCCGGCCGGCGGCGCCGCGCCAACCCCCTAGAGCTGTGGACAGTTAGGCGTTTGGCGGCCCAAGATCATCCCGTCCACAGCCCCTAGAGCATCGCGCGGCTTGTTCCAGGGTCTCTAAACCCCTGATTAGGGAGGCGCGGCCTAGATTGCGCCGCCTGCCGTTCCCGAAGGCGCTGACGCGGACACCGCCATGGCCGACCAAGCCCGACACCATCGCCAGCTTCTGGCCCGCCTGGGCCTGCTGCGCCGCTTCGCCCGCGCCGACGACGGCGCGGCGGCGATCGAATTCGCCTTCGTGGCTATTCCCTTTCTCCTCCTGGTGTTCGCGATCATCGAGCTGGGCCTGGCGTTCCTGGTCTCGATGAGCCTGGAGAACGCCCTGGCCAATGCCGACCGCACGATCCGCACGGGAGCGCTGCAGGCCAGCAACGGCGACGTCGCGACGTTCAAGACCGCGGTGTGCGGCGAAATGTCCTGGCTGGGCGCATCGTGCGCCACCTCGCTCATCCTCGACGTCCGCGTCCTGCCCTCGTTCGCCCAGACCGCCAACCTGCCGCCGCCCGCGGACGGCAAGACCTGCTTCGATCCCGGCGGCCCTAAGTCGATCGTGCTGGTGCGCGGCTACTACAAGTGGCCGCTGATCACCCCGCTGCTGCAGGAGGCGGTCGGCGGTACGCCCGGCGATCGCCGGATCACGTTCGCGGCGGTGTTCGCCAACGAGCCCTATTCCGAAACGCCAGTCCCGATCAAATGCACATGACCCGCCGCCTCTCCCGGTTCTGGCGCGACCGCCGCGGCGTCTCGGCCGTCGAATTCGCCCTGATCGCGCCGGTGCTGATCATCTTCTACTTCGGCATGGCCGAGATGACCCAGGCGATGCTGGCCCAGCGGCGCCTGAGCCACCTGACCGCCTCGATCGGCGACATTGTGGCCCGCGACCAGCAGCTGACCGACGCCCGCCGCGACGACCTGTTCAGCGTCGGTAACGTGCTGATGTCGCCGTTCCCGACCTCGACCCTGCGGCTGTGCCTGGTCAGCATCGTCTCCGACGCCAACGGCAAGGACGTGGTCGCCTGGTCGGACCCCTCCAACGCGCCGGTCGACTGCCCCGCGCGCAACGCCGTGCTCGACATTCCCGTCAGCGTGCTGCCCGCCGGCAAGAGCGTGATCATGAGCAAGGCCAGCTACGAGTACAATTCGGTGTTCAAGTTCATGATCCCGCAGGCGCTGACCTTCCGCCGCACCTACTACTTGAAGCCGCGGCTTTCCGAGCAGGTGACGCGCGTCAAGTAGCTGACGGGTCGCGCAGCGCCTCGCGCAGGCGCTCGACCAGCGCGTGGGGCCCGAAGGTCTCGCCCTCGAAGCGCCGCGCCGGCCGCACGCCGATCAGGCTGTTGGTCAGGAACACCGCCTCGGCCGCGTCCAGGGCCTCGGCGCCGCTGGCCAGCTCGTGGACCTCGACGTCCAGCTCGCGCGCCGCGGCCATCGCCCGCCGCCGGGCCAGGCCATCCAGCACGCCGCAATGCAGGGCCGGGGTGAACAGCGAGCCGCCCGCCACCCAGAACAGGTTGGCCGCCCCGGCGCAGGCCAGGTCGCCGCGATTGTTGCGCATCACCGCCTCGTCGGCGCCGGCCGCCTTGGCTTCGGCCCGGGCCAGGACGTTGTCGACATAGGACAGGGTCTTCAGCCGGGCGGCGGGCGAGCCTTCGTTGCGGCGGGTCTTGGCCAGGACCAGGTCGACCGGCGTGGTCACGAGCGGCGCGGCGGCGGCCGTCGCCATCAGGCGGGGCACGGGCGCGGCCGGACGGTCCAGCCCCCGGCCGCCGGATCCGGCCGTCAGGGTCAGGCGCACAGCGGCGCGGACCTCGTCCAGCCCTGCCTCGTTCGGCGCGGCCAGGCACCGAACCTGGGCTTCGGCGAGGTCGAAGACCGGCAGGCCCAGGGTTTCACAACCGGCCGCCATGCGGGCCAGGTGGGCGTCGAGGTGGGGCATGTCGCCCCCCGTCCACAGCATGGTCTCGAACAGGCCGTCGCCCAGCAAGAGGCCGCGATCGTCGGGTGGGGTCATCATCCGCGGGGCGGCTCCATCAGGGCCCGGCGCAGGGCGGCGAACTTGGCTTCGGTCTCCAGGCGCTCGGCGTGCGGGTCGCTGTCGGCGACGACGCCGGCCCCGGCCCTGGCTTCCAAACGCCAACCCTCCCGGTCCTGTTCAAGGCCGACCGTGCGGATCAGCACGCTGGACTCCAGCGCCCCGTCGACCCCGGCCCAGAACAGCGAGCCGCAATAGGGCCCGCGCGGCGTCTCCAGCTCGGCGATGACCTTCATGGCCTGGACCTTGGGCGCGCCGGTGATCGAGCCGGGCGGGAAGGCCGCGCGCAGCAGGTCGGCCGCGGCCAGGCCCGGCGCCAGCTTGCCGGTCACCGTCGAGACCAGGTGATGGACGTTGGCGAAGGTCTCGACCTTGAACAGCTCGGGGACCGCGACGCTGCCGGGCGGGCTGACCCGCGCCAGGTCGTTGCGCATCAGGTCGACGATCATCAGGTTCTCGGCCCGGTCCTTGGCGCTGGCCGACAGTTCGGCGATCAGCAGTGCGTCCTCGGCCGGGTCGGCGCCGCGCGGCCGGGTGCCCTTGATCGGCCGGGTCTCGATGGTCAGGTCGCCCGCCCCGTCCTTGGCGGTAACCTTCAGGAACCGTTCCGGCGAGTTGGACACCAGGGCCCGGCCCGGCAGGCGCAGATAGGCCGAGAACGGCGCGGGGCTGTCGGCGCGCAGGCGGGCGAACAGGTCGAACGGATGGGCCCCGGCGACCAGTCGGCCGGTCCAGGCGCGGGCGATGTTGGCCTGGAAGATCTCGCCGCCAACGATGCGCTCGACCACCTGGGCCACGGCCGCCTCGTAGGCCTCGCCGTCGCTGGCGCTCAGCGCTTCGCACAGCGGGCCGTCGTACGGCGTGGGCGAGGCGGCGTCCAGCCAGCCCAGGGCCGCCTCGGCCCGGGCCCGGGCGAAGCTCTGCGAGCCGCCGCGGCCGATCGCCAGCACCTGGCGCTGCAGGTGGTCGAAGGCCAGCAGGGCCGGATAGCGGGCGCAGGCCAGGTCGGGCCAGCCGGTGCGCGGCAGGCCCAGGCGCTCGACCCGGTCGCCCAGCTCATAGGCGGCCAGGCCCACGACGCCGCCCTGGAACGGCGGCCCCTCGGGATCCACGGCCTGGGGCGGCCCGACCAGTTCGGCCAGGGCGGCGAACGGGTCGCGGGGATCCTCGGCGGTCACCGTCAGCGTGGCGTCCGGCTCGCGCAGCAGGTAGGACCACCGCCCCGCCTGGCCGCCGGAGATCATCGCGCAGGCGAAGGGTTCGTCCCGCCACGGGGCCGCGGCCCAGACCGGGTCGCGCCAGGGGGCGCTGATGAGGACGACGTGACGCATCGGCGGGTGATACCGCCCCCCGCGCCCCGAGGCTACGACTTCGCGCGTCGGATCAGGTCTCCGGGTCGCCGCCGCGGACCAGGAACAGGCCGCAGAACCCCAGCCCCAGCAGGGCGGCGATCGGCAGGAAGCCGCCGACCTGGCTCTTGAAGATCGCGGTGGCCACGGCCACCAGCAGCGAGCCCAGCCACACCGTGGCCGTGCCCGACAAGGCGTACAGCCCGAAGAAGGCGGCGGTCTTGTCGGCCGGGCACAGGCGGATTAGCAGGGTGCGGCTCGACGCGTACTGGGCGGTGACGAACACCGCGATCAGCAGCCCCAGGCCCAGATAGATCAGCTCCGGGGCGGTGCGGAACAGCGGCCCGTTCCAGATCGGCGCGTGGGCCGCCGGGTCGTAGGTCCAGAAGTACAGGATCTTCTCGCGGCCCATGCCCAGGGTGGCGACCAGCACCGCCAGCGAGCCGGCGATCTCGATCTGCACCGCCTTGCGCGGCCCCAGGACCCGGTCGAACCAGGGGGCCACCAGGCCGCCGATCACCCCGAAGACGCTGAGCGAGATGCCGTAGGCCAGCATCTCCAGCGCGCCCCATTTCATCAGCCCGGCCGCCAGCAGGCCGCCGAACACCAGCAGCGCGGTCATGCCGTCGTTGTAGAGCATGCGCGCGCCCAGGAAGAGGGCGACGTCGCGGTGGCCGCGCAGGTTGGCGAAGATGTCGCGCAAGAGGGCGATCCCCGCCCGCAGGCTGGCTGTCCAGCCGCGGCCGGTGCGGGCGGCGTCGGGGGTCCACAGGAAGAACGGGATCGCGCCCAGCAGCATCACCGCCGCCGCCATCGGCCCGGAGATCCGGCTGGGCTCGTTCCTGGCCGGGTCCAGGCCGAACAGCGGCGCGTGCGGCACGCCGGGCCAGTCGACCTGGCCGGGCAGCACCATGCCCCACAGCATGAAGATCAGCAGGGCCACCGACAGGCCGTTGGCCACCGCGTAGCCCAGGCCCGAGATCAGGGCGGCGCGGCCCGGGACGTCGCCGGCGGCCCGGCCCAGCAGCGAATTGCTCAGCACGTCGCCCCAGTTGTAGACCAGGCCCAGCACGATCAGCAGGGCGCTGGTCGCCATCAGCGGCAGGCCGCCGGCCGGCATGGCCCACCACAGGGCGACCAGGGCCGGGACCATCACCGCCAGCACCCCGCCCAGCATCGGCTTGCGCGGCCCGTACTGCTCGATCATCGCCCCCAGCAGCGGCGCGGTCAGGGCGGTCAGCAGGCCGTAGGTCGTGGAGATGTTGGCCACCAGGGCCTGGCCCGCCACCGGATCGCCGACCAGCACCCGCGAGAAGTAGGGCGAGAAGATGTAGATGGTGATCAGGATCACATAGGGGTCGCGCGCGCCCTGCTGCAGGATCCAGGCGAGGGCGCCGCGCGGCAGGCCCGACTTCAGCGGGGCGACGGGCTCCCCCTCCAAAGTGTTTGGCGCTGGGACCGCCGCGGCGGCCGAGACCTCACTCATGCTGTTCCACCCTATGCACAGGGTCGCCGTCTGGCGCGGCGACTTGGATAGGAGCGTGGCTTTGAAACGAGCGTTTGTCACGGGGGGAATGCGGAGGACGCCCCCTCCGTCCGCTTCGCGGCCACCTCCCCCGTTTCACGGGGGAGGAGAAGGACCCTCGCTCCTCACCCGCATCGCGGGGGAGGTGGCGCGATGCGAATACGCATCGTGACGGAGGGGGCGTCCCGCGCGCCTACAGCAGAATATGCGCCCGCACCGCCTCGCGGCCCTCGGCGTCCAGCCCGACCGCCTGCTCCAGATAACCGTCGAGCGAGCCGTGGCGGGCCTTGATCTCGGCGATCGCCGCGGCCAGGTAGTCGGCCTCCACGCCCATGGCCACGCGCACGGCGGCGTCGGACGGGCGACGGCCCAGCTCGGCCTCGAGCAGGTCGGCGAACACCGGCCCGCGCCGGGCGAAGCGCGCCTCGTCATTGGTCAGCAGGTAGTCGTCGACCAGGTCGTCGTCGCCGACCCCGGCCACATGGTGGGTCAGGGCGGCCAGCAGGCCGGTGCGGTCCTTGCCGGCCGCGCAGTGGATCAGCACCGGACCGCGCGCCGCGGCCAGGGCCTGGAAGTAGCGGCGGAACAGGTCCAGGTGCCGCTTGGCGAACGGCGCGCGGCGGTAGTACTGGACCAGATAGCCCCGGATCGAGCTCACCGACAGGTCCGAGTCCCGCAGGAAGGCGTGCCAGGGGTCCTCGCCGGAGACGCCCAGGTCGTTGTCGATCACCTCGGCGGCGAAACCAGCCCAGCGCCGCGACGGATCGCGCTGGCGCTCGTTGGGCCGGCGCAGGTCGACGATCGTCACGACGCCCAGCGCCGCCATGGCCACCAGGTCGTCGTCAGTGGCCTGGGCCTGGTGAGCGGCGCGGAACAGCAGCCCCGTCTTCAGCCGGCCCGCGCCGGCGGCGTAGTCGCCGAAGTCGCGGAAGTTCTCGACGCCTTGCAGCGGAATGTGACGGGTCATGGCGCGCTTGTTAGCGCCGCGCGGTGACGAAAGCGAGACGGCTAGCCGAAGGTCGGAAGGCCCTTGACCTTCACCGGCCGGATCGCCCGGGTGATCTCGATGGCCTGCCAGGCCGCGTTCGGACCCTGGCCGTCGGGATCGTAGCTGTAGTGGACGGCGCGCCACTGCGACTGCCGGCTGACATGCCAACCCGTCGCCTTCCAGCCCGCGGGGAAGTTCATCGGCCCGTCGAAGTCCGACGGGCCCAGCGGCGCGCCCAGCACCGACTCGGCGCCGAGGCGCTGGATCATGGTCGCCGGCGCGACGGGGCGGAAATAGATCCGGCAGAACGACGTGCCGCCCAGGTCGCCGACCGCGACCAGCACCGGAGTCCCGCCGACTTCGCCTTGGCGGACATCTTGCAGGCCGACCATGCCGTTGCCGCGCACCACCGCCGGCACGGCCTCGTCCGCGAGCCTGTCCCAGCCGGTGGCGCGCGCGGCGCTCAGGATCTCGGCGTGCGAGGCCGGCGTGACGCAGACGTCCTGGAAGACCTTCAGGCCGTCGGCATAGACGACGGGCGATGCGTTGGCCGGGGCGCAGGCCGCGACGAGTGCGGCCGTGGCAGCGAGGGCCTTGACGAGAACCTTCAGGGACATGGACGCGCTCCGCACCTCGAACCACCTCAAGTTGCGACGGGAGCCTCGCGCCGTCAAGAACCTGGACCTTGGCGGGCGAGCGGCGCCAAGCTGCCGCGATGACCGACCTGCACCGCTTCCAGAGCTTCGACGGCGTCTCCATCGGCTACCGCACGCTCGGCGAAGGCTGGCCGACCCTAATGCTGCACGGCTTCCTGGCCAGCGCCGAGGCCAACTGGTTCCTGCCCGGGATCGCCGCGGCCGTGGCCGCCGCCGGCCGCCGGGTGATCGCGCCCGACCTGCGGGGCCATGGCCGCTCGGACGCCCCGACCGATCCGGCCGCCTGGCCGCGCGACGTGCTGGCCATGGACCAGGAGGCCCTGGCCGCCCACCTGCACCTGAGCGACTACGACCTGGTCGGCTATTCGCTGGGCGCGCGCACGGCGATGCGGATGGCGGTGCGGGGGGCCCGGCCGCGCAAGCTGGTCCTGGCGGGCATGGGCGAGCGCGGGCTGATGGCGGCCGGGGCGCGGGCGGCGATGTTCGAGGACGCCGTGCGCCACGGCGACGCGGCCCAGGATCCCCGGGCTGGCCGGCGGGTCCAGGCGATGATGGCGGCCGGCGGTCTCAAACCGGACGCCATGCTGGGGGTGCTGGCCTCGTTCGCCGCCACCTCGGCCGACGAGATCGCGGCGATCGACGTCCCGAGCCTGGTGGTGGCGGGGCAGCGCGACGACGACAACGGCTCGGCCGAGGCGCTGG
This sequence comes from Caulobacter sp. LjRoot300, assembly GCF_964253875.1. Taxonomy (NCBI): domain Bacteria; kingdom Pseudomonadati; phylum Pseudomonadota; class Alphaproteobacteria; order Caulobacterales; family Caulobacteraceae; genus Caulobacter; species Caulobacter sp. LjRoot300. The sequence goes on along the minus strand of NZ_CAXUSA020000004.1, from coordinate 540,187 downwards.
CGGCGATGATGGCCGACGCGCGCGGGGTCCGGGTCCCGGGCGACCACCTGAGCGCGGTGATGGAGCCGGCGCTGGCGGAGGCGATCGTGGGGTTTCTGGAGCCCGCTCAATAAAGAACCTCCCCCCGTGGGGGAGGCGATCGCGCAGCGATCGGTGGGGGGAGTTTTTGGATCATCGACCCTGGATGCGGCCATCGGCCGGTCACGCCCCCCTCCGTCGGCTTCGCCGACACCTCCCCCACAGGGGGAGGATCTAGTTTGGCGACGTCACCGGAACGGCGGCTCGTCGAAGGCCCGCAGCTTGCGCGAGTGCAGGTTCGGCCCTTCCTCCAGCAGCAGCTTGCAGGTCAGGATCCCGATCTGCAGGTGCTGGCTGATCGCCCGCTCGTAGAAGGCGTTGGCCTGGCCCGGCAGCTTGATCTCGCCGTGCAGAGGCTTGTCCGACACGCACAGCAGCGTCCCGTACGGCACCCGGAAGCGGTAGCCCTGGGCGGCGATGGTCGCCGATTCCATGTCGATGGCCACGGCCCGGCTCTGGTTGAAGCGCAGGGCCGACAGGCTGTGGCGGAGTTCCCAGTTGCGGTCGTCGGTGGTGACCACAGTGCCCGTCCGCAGGCGCTTCTTCAGCTGGTCGCCCGAGTCGCCGCTGATCGCCTTGGAGGCGTCGTAGAGGGCGCGCTGGACCTCGGCGATCGACGGCACCGGGATCTCGGGCGGCAGCACGGCGTCCAGCACGTGGTCGTCGCGCAGATAGGCGTGGGCCAGCACGTAGTCGCCGATGGTCTGGGTGTCGCGCAGGCCGCCGCAGTGGCCGATCATCAGCCAGGCCTGCGGGCGCAGCACCGCCAGGTGGTCGCAGATGGTCTTGGCGTTGGACGGGCCGACGCCGATATTGACCAGGGTGATGCCCCGGCCGCCGGGGGCCATCAGGTGGTAGGCCGGCATCTGGTGCTTGCGCCAGGTCGATTCGGCCACCGCCAGTTCGGGATTGGCGGTGTTGGCGGTGATCATCAGTCCGCCCGAGCACGACAGCGCCTCGTAGGGACCGCCTTCCTGGCCCAGCTGCTCGATGCCCCAGCGCACGAACTCGTCGACATAGCGGTGGTAGTTGGTGAACAGGATGAACTGCTGCACGTGCTCGGCCGGGGCGCCGGTGTAGTGCTTCAGGCGGGCCAGCGAGAAGTCGGTGCGCAGGCCGTCGAACAGGGCCAGCGGCCGGTTCTCCTCCATGGCCGGGTTCCAGACCCCGTCGGCGATCTCGTCGCCGATGAAGGCCAGGTCCGTGGTCGGGAAGAAGCGGGCGATGTCCTCGCTGCGGACGTCGGCCTGGTTCAGGTCGATGCTGGCGTCCAGCACGTAGGGATAGGGGATCTCCTGGCTGGACCGGTCGATCTCGATCTCCACCTGGAAGTCGTTCATCAGCAGGGTCAGCTGCTCGACCAGATAGTCGCGGAACTGATTGGGCTTGGTGATCGTGGTGGCGTAGACGCCGGGCCGGCTGACCCGGGCGTAAGAGCGCGCCAGCTTGGGCGGCAGGGCCTCGGGATCGTAGATCAGCCGCAGCTCGGGATAGGCGAACGTGCCGTCGAACCGCGTTTGCGGGTCGGGCCGGGTCCCATGTTCGAGATAGGCGCGAAGCGCGGTCCGCAGGGCGTCGACGGCGCGTTCGTATTCCTGATTGAGCCGCTCGACCGCGGCGATTGCTTTTTCTTGGTTTGACATGGCGCCCTATATCAGCGTTCCGCGGGCTTTTCTAGGCTAAGGCCGGAAGTGGGCTCGCCAGGGGCCCTGGGGCATGGACGAAGCCGATTTCGTCGGCCACAAGGGTCGCAACGACCTGAGCGGCGGCGCGAAGCGGAAAGCCTCACCCCCGTGACGACACCAAAGCGCTCGAGCGTCCGCGCTCGAGGGGGGAGCCACTGGGGAACCCATGAACCGACGTTTCGCCTACCTGATCATCGCCGCCATGGTCCTGGGGATCCTGGTGGGCTGGGCCTGCAACCAGTACCTCGACCCCGCCCAGACCGCCGAGGCGGTCAAGTGGTTCAAGATGGGCACCGACCTGTTCCTGCGGCTGATCAAGATGATCATCGCCCCGCTGGTCTTCACCACCCTGGTGGCCGGCATCGCCCACATGGAGGACGCCGCCGCCGTCGGCCGGATCGGCGCCAAGACCATGGGCTGGTTCATCAGCGCCTCGGCCGTCTCGCTGCTGCTGGGCCTTTTGATGGTGCACCTGCTGCATCCCGGCGCGGGCCTGGTGCTGAACGAGGCGACCAACGCCGCGGCCAACGCCCCGGCCGCCTCGACCGAGACCTTCACCCTGCAGGGCTTCCTGACCCACCTGGTGCCGACCTCGATCTTCGACGCCATGGCCAAGAACGAGATCCTGCAGATCGTGGTGTTCAGCCTGTTCGTCGGCACGGCCGTCGCCTCGCTGGACAACAAGGCCCCGCACATCCTGGAGCTGGCCGAACAGGGCGCCCAGATCATGCTGAAGGTCACCGGCTTCGTGATGAAGCTGGCCCCGCTGGCGATCTTCTGCGCCCTGGCCTCGACCATCGCCGACCAGGGCATCTCGATGCTGCTGGTCTACGGCAAGTTCGTGATCGGCTTCTACGCCACCATGGCCACCCTGTGGCTGCTGCTGTTCCTGGCCGCCTTCGTCGTGCTGGGCAAGCGAGCCCTGCCGCTGTTCGCGACCATCCGCGAGCCGGCCCTGCTGGCCTTCTCGACCGCCAGTTCGGAAGCCGCCTATCCGCGCATCCTCGACGCCCTGCCCAAGCTGGGCATCCGCCGCCGCATCGTCTCGTTCGTCCTGCCGCTGGGCTATTCGTTCAACCTCGACGGCTCGATGCTGTACTGCACGTTCGCCACCATGTTCATCCTGCAGGCCCACGGCGTGCACCTGAGCCTCCAGCAGCAGATCTTCATGCTGCTGCTCTTGATGGTCACCTCCAAGGGCATCGCCGGGGTGCCGCGCGCCTCGCTGGTGGTGATCATGGCCACCCTGACCTATTTCGGCCTGCCCGAGGCCTGGATCGCCCTGGTCCTGGGCGTCGACCACCTGCTGGACATGGGCCGCAGCGCCACCAACGTGGTCGGCAACTCCGTCGCCGCCGCGGTGGTCGCCAAGTGGGAGGGCGAGCTGGACGATCCCGAGCCCGAAGCCGAGCCCGCCAAGGCCTGAGGCCGCCAAGCGCGACCGATTGACTTCGGGGGGGAGAAGACCAATCTCTTCCCCCGAGGGACATCGGTTAGGAAGACCGCCATGAACGTCAAATCCATGATCCGGGCCGGCCTGCTGACGACGGCGCTCCTGGCCGCCTCGGCGCCGGCCCTGGCCGCCAACGCGCCCGACGACGCCAAGGCCGTCGCCAAGCCGGCCCGAACCTGCTTCTACCTGTCCGACTGGGACGGCTGGAGCGCCCCCGACCGCGACACCCTGTACCTGAAGGTGCGCAACCGCGACGTCTACCAGGTGGAGCTGTCGCACGGCACCAGCCAGCTGACCTCGCCCGGCGTGCACCTGGTGTCGGTGGTCCGCGGCATCGACCAGGTCTGCCATCCGATGGACCTGGACCTGCGGGTGTCCGACGGCTTCGGCTTCGCCATGCCGATCATGGCCAAGTCGATCACCAAGCTCTCGGCCGAGCAGGTCGCGGCCATCCCGAAGAAGGACCGGCCGTAGAGGCGCGCGTCGTCGCGACCCGCTCACGGTCGGACCTTGGATTTCCCTGGCGCCCGCTTCCGGACGCCTGTCAGCCGGAGAGAGTCGCATGAGCTTGCTGGATAATCTGATGGGCGCCGTCGGCGGCCATGGCGGCGGCGACCTTTCGAGCCTGGTCGAGACCATCGCCAGCCAGGGCGCGGCTGGCGGCGTCAGCGGTCTCGTCGAAGCGTTCCAGAAGGGCGGCCTCGGCGAGATCGCCCAGTCCTGGGTTTCCACCGGGGCCAACCACCCGATCTCGGCCGAACAGATCCAGGCCGTGCTCGGCTCGGGCGCGATCGGCCAGTTCGCCGAGAAGCTGGGCGTCGATCCGCAGGTCGGGGCGGCCAAGCTGGCCGAGCTGCTGCCGGGCCTGGTCGACCGCCTGACGCCCGGCGGCCAGTTGCCGACCGAGGGCCTGGGCGGCGCGGTCGGCGACCTGCTGGGGGGCTTCCTCAAGACGTAGCCGCCGCCAACAGGGCCGCGCCTATGCCGGTCATCTAGCGCTTCATCAACTCGAAAATTCCGTCTCCCAGACTTGTTCGGGGGACCCAAGCCGAGTGGGACGCCATGTCCAAGGCTGCTTGGGTTCCCCGCATCTTAAATTCCCCACATTAAAGTGCGGGACCGACGCGTGAGCTCGGCGCTTGCGGCGGTCCCGGATCGGCGCCCGGCTTCGCCGAACTTGTCCGGGATGACAGCTTTTTTCGGAGCAAATCCAGAGGCGATAGCTCCGGCACAACGCCCGGGATGACGGACGTAGGTGGGCATGGACCCTGAACACGCCCACAGGCAAAGAAACGCCGCCCCCTTGCGAGGGCGGCGGCATGTTATCCCCGTTTGTCCCTGCTTCTTGTGGCTGTTCTATTCCGCCGGCAGGGTGTTCTCGGAGCGCTTCTGCAGCATGGTGTCGAAGCTCGACCACACGCCTTCCGCGCCGTGCCATTGGCCCCGGGTGGCCGCCTTGGAATATTCGGTGGCCCGGGCCTCGAAGAAGTTGGCGTGCTCCACGCCCGACAGCAGCGACTGCAGCCAGGGCAGCGGGTTTTCCTTCACGCCGTAGACTTCCGGCAGGGCCAGCTGGCGCAGGCGCCAGTCGGCGATGAACCGGATATATTGCTTGATGTCGTTGGGGGTCATGCCCTGCACGTCGCCCTGCTCGAAGGCCAGGTCGATGAAGGCGTCCTCCATGGTGACCACGGTCTTGCAGCAGTCGACAATGTCGTCGGCCACGGCCTTGGTGACCGCCCCGGTCTCCTTGTTGAACGTGTGGTACAGCTTGATGATGCCTTCGCAGTGCAGGCTCTCGTCGCGGATCGACCACGAGACGATCTGGCCCATGCCCTTCATCTTGTTGAAGCGCGGGAAGTTCATCAGCATCGCGAACGAGGCGAACAGCTGCAGGCCCTCGGTGAAGCCGCCGAACATGGCCAGGGTGCGGGCGATGTCGGCGTTGGAATCGACGCCGAACTTCTGCATGAAGTCATGCTTGTCGCGCATGGCCTGGTATTCCATGAACGCGCCGAACTCGCTCTCCGGCATGCCGATGGTTTCCAGCAGCAGGGCGTAGGCCGCGATATGGATGGTCTCCATATTGGCGAACGACGACAGCATCATCTTCACTTCGGTGGGTTTGAACACCCGGCCGTAGCGCTCCATGTAGTTGTCGGCGACCTCGACGTCGGACTGGGTGAAGAAGCGGAAGATCTGCGTCAGCAGGTTCCGTTCCTTGTCGTTCAGCTTGACGGCCCAGTCCTTGAGGTCCTCGCCCAGCGGCACTTCCTCGGGCATCCAGTGGACCTGCTGCTGCTTCTTCCAGAAGTCGTGGGCCCACGGATAGCGGAAGGGCTTGTAGGCGCCGGAGGGGGTCAGCAGGCCGGGCGTGGTGATCAGCTTGGCGGACATCGAGGACGGCTCCAGGGCAGGCGGACGCGAATCGGACGGACGGTCTAGAGTCTCTTGGTACCGCAGCGGTCGGGATCATCTAGTGGTCACGACGTCGCAGCACACAACATGTTGTGGGTAGATTGGGTAACGAAAGATGAATCAAGCTTACACCATCTATGGCGCGCTTGGCTCGGGGTCCGTGCCGGTCGAAGCGACTTTGACCCTGCTGGGGCAGTCGTATGACGTCGTCGAGGCGCCGACCTGGGAGGGCGCGGCCCAGCAGGCCAAGGTGGCCGGGGTCAATCCGCTCAGGCAAATCCCGGCCCTGGTCACGCCCGACGGCGAGACGATCACCGAAAGCGCCGCCATCCTGATCTGGCTGGCCGACCGTTTCCCGGAGGCGCGGCTGGCTCCGTCGCCCGATTCGCCCCTGCGCGGCCAGTTCCTGCGCTGGATGGTGTTCGTGCCGGCCTCGATCTATTCGCTGTTCTGGGTGCGCGACGATCCCTCGCGCCTGGGCGGGCCCGATCCCGAGGTCCAGGCCCGGATCAAGGCCGCGACCGCCGACCGCATCGCCGCGTGCTGGGGCATGATGGAAAGCCAGCTATCGCCCGGCCGGTATCTCCTGGGCGACGACCTGACCGTGCTCGACCTCTATGTCGCCGTGGTCAGCCGTTGGGGGCCGCGTCGCAAGCGGTTCTACGAGGTCGCGCCGAAGATGAGCGAGGTGGTGAAGCGGGTGGACGCCGATCCGCGGCTGGCGGCGTTCTGGGAAGCGCGGTTCCCGTTCGTCGAGGGCTGGGAGAGCCAGGGGGCGGCGGGGTAGGGGAGAATCTAACCCGAGGATTTTGGATGGCCTCCAAGTTCCTATTTCGACCCACAGCGGACGGTTGCCCCGCCCAGCTACGCCTTGGCCGTCAGGGCGCTTTGCCGAAGAAGGGCAACGCGGCGGAGTTGCCTGGCGGTCGCCAGGAACCAGACCATGAGCACGGCGACGAAGAGACGGTTCGTCAGGCCATAGGGCGCGCCCCGATGCAGGGTCAGGAACTGGGCGACGAACGCCGCGAGCAAGGCGATCGCCAAAGCCAAGCCAATCCACCGATACCCGCGCCAGTCCTCGCTTTGGTGGAAGCTGACGGCGAAGAGCAACGCGCACAGGATCACGCTAAACACATTGACCAGAAAACTGGCGGTGTGGATGTTGCCCGTTGTTGTCGTGGCCGCCGTCTCAAGGTCGGTGGGAAAGATCGCCGTCACCAACGAGCCCAGCGTCACGACCCACAGGAGCAACACAGCGGCGCGGCCCGGCAAGGATTTGGGGCCGGCTGCGGCCATTCCCAATCCGAGCATCAGGCAGCCCATGGCCAGCGCCACGAAGGCCGTCGTCATCACCCAGCCAAGACGCCCGACCGCATAGTCGCTGATCATATGATCGACGGGTGTGTAGTCCGGCCGCAGACCGTGCAGCAGGACAAGCACAACGATGAAATAGCCAAAACACGCAAGGGCGACCTCGGCGAAGCGCCTCGACAGAACGAGCCGACGATCGGCGATTTGTTGACCCATGATGCGATCCCATCGCTGCCAGGCTCGTCCCAGGGTTCCGAGCGGGAATTCAAAGAACACAGGGCCAGCGGTGAAATGCAAGCTCGACCTGTGCGTGCAGTGAAGCTCTCGCGAAAATGGCCCCGGGGGCGACCGAATCCCACCCTCACTGACATTCCCAATGTCAGCTTGGTGAAGGCCAGCATCCGCCCCACGAAGGTCGGCGAAAGTCGGAGGGGCGAAGTCGAGAGCCCTGCCCGCTGACACTTGCCCCCACCTGACCGCTTCGCGGTCTGTCCGCCCCCACAGGGGGCGGAGCCTCAAGCGCGGCGCCGGCGGCGGGGCTCTCCCCCCTGTGGGGGAAGACGGCCGAAGGCCCGTAGGGGGCAAGTGTTCGCCGCACGGCCCCTTGGGAAACCCGCCGCAACCCTGCTAACACCCACCCATGCTGACCGATCCGCTGTTCTACGCCGTCGCCATTCCCGCCGTGATCCTGCTGGGCCTGGCCAAGGGCGGGTTCGCCGGGATCGGGGTGGTGGCGGTGCCGCTGATGGCGCTGGTCATCTCGCCGGTGCTGGCCGCGGCGATCACCCTGCCGATCCTGCTGGCCCAGGACGTGGTCAGCGTCTGGTCGTTCCGCAGGACCTGGGACAGGGGTCTGCTGCTCCTGATGCTGCCGGCCGCGGCGGCCGGCGTCTTCGTCGGCTGGCTGCTGGCGGCCCGGGTGTCGGTGGCGGCGGTCGAGCTGTCGATCGGCGTGATCTCGATCGCCTTCTCGCTGCAGCGCCTGTGGGCCGAGCGGGCGGTCAAGGCGGCCGAGGCGGTCGAGGCCGGACCCGGCCGGCCCTGGCTGGGCGCCCTGTGCGGCGCGGTCGCCGGCTTCGCCAGCCAGGTTGCCCACGCCGGCGGCCCGCCGTTCCAAATCTATGTCCTGCCCCGCCGCCTGCCGCGCGACGTGTTCATCGGCACCAGCGCCATCTTCTTCGCCACGGTCAACTGGATGAAGGTCCCGGCCTATGTCGCCCTGGGCCAGTTCACGCCCCAGGTGCTGACCACGGCGGCCGTGCTGCTGCCCCTGGCCCTGGCCTCGACCTGGGCCGGCGTCTGGCTGGTGCGCCGCGTGCCGGCCGAGGGCTTCTACAAGGTCATCTACCTGCTGCTGATCGCGGTCGGGGCCAAGCTGGCCTGGGACGGAGCGCATGGCCTGCTGGGCTGAGGCGCTTACGCAACTGATCCCACAAGGTTGTCATCCCGGAAAGCGCGCAGCGCTTGTCCGGGACCCAGGGGAACCGCAAGGCCTTCGCCCAGTCCCCTGGGTCCCGGACAGCCTCTGCGAGGCTTCCGGGATGACAACGCGTTTGGGCCTCCGCCACTTCGCGGCGCTCTCACCGGCGAGCGGCGGCTGAGCGAAATAACATCGTCGGCCCTATCCCAGCCACGATGATCGGCGTTTATATGTCACCGATCGCGCGTAGAGTGGGGCCATGACCGAGACGACCAGCATCATCCCGACCACGCCCGCGGCGCAGGTTCCGGCGACGGTCGCGGCCAACCACTATCCGACGCCCGGCGCCAAGCGCGCCGACCTGGTGGTGCACCTGGCCGGCCTGGCCTGCGCCTTGCTGGGCGGCGGCATCATGCTGGGCCTGGCCTTCGGGCTGGGCTCGCTGAGCCAGGTGGCGGCCATCGCCGTCTACACCGTCGGCCTGATCACCATGCTGTCGCTGTCGACCGCCTACAACTTCGCCAAGGCCCGCTGGCGGCCGCTGCTGCGCCGCTTCGACCACGCCGGCATCTTCATCATGATCGCCGCCTCCTACACCCCGTTCACCACCCAGAACCTGCACGGCTGGTGGGCGATCGGCATGACCACGGCGGTGTGGTCGGTGGCCGGGATCGGCGTCGCCGCCAAGCTGTTCCTGCCGGGCCTGGACAAGCGTTTCTGGGTCGGCCTGTACCTGGCCCTGGGCTGGCTGGTGCTGGTGGCCATCAAGCCGATGATCGCCGGCATGGGCTGGGCGGCCCTGCTGCTGCTCGCGCTCGGCGGGGTGATCTATTCGACAGGTACGGTGTTCTACCTGATGAAGCGGCTGAAGTTCCGGCGGGCGATCTGGCATGGTCACGTGATCGGCGGCGCCGGCCTGCACTACGCCGCCGTGCTGGTCGGGGTGGTCCTGGCCTCGAGCGGTCACCCCTGACCTCGTAGGTTGGACGCGCCTTGAACACCCCGCCGGACTCCAAGAAGACCGTCCAGAGCTTTTTCCGGGACCGCGCGGCGAACGCCCAGCGCGGCAAACGCCTGCCCGCCCCGCTGGGCCACGCCGACAATACCATCGAGGCCGCCGGCTTTCCCGGGGTGCGGCTCAGCATCGACGAGGCCGACGAGGCCCTGCGCAGCGTCGCCGACCGCCTGGCCCCGCTGCGGCCGCTGCTGGGCCGCGACGACTTCAACATCCTGGCCCTGTCCGGCGGCGCGGCCGGCGGCGCCTTTGGGGCCGGGGCCCTGGTGGGCCTGACCAAGGCCGGGACCCGGCCGCGGTTCGCCATCGTCACCGGCGTCAGCACCGGCGCCCTGATCGCGCCGTTCGCCTTCCTCGGCCCGACCTGGGACGACCGCCTGGCCGAGGCCTATGTCGGCGGCCACGCGGCCGACCTGCTCAGCCTCAAGCGCCTGGGTCCGACCCTGGGACCCAGCCTGTTCCGCGGCGAGTCGCTGGACGGGCTGGTCGCGCCGTTCGTCGACCTGGAGATGATCGAAGCCATCGCTGGCGAGCACGCCCGCGGCCGGCGCCTCTTGATCGCCACCACCAACCTCGACAGCCAGAAGGCGACGATCTGGGACATGGGCGAGATCGCCAGCCGGGGCGGCGAGGCGGCCGTGCGGCTGTTCCGCGACGTGCTGGTGGCCTCGGCCACCCTGCCGGGCCTGTTCCCGCCCAAGCTGATCGATGTCGAGGCCCCTGACGGTGAGGGCGGCGTGACACGCTATCAGGAGATGCACGCCGACGGCGGCATCGCCGCGCCGCTGTTCCTGATGCCCGACGCCCTGCTGCGCTGGCGCGAGCTGGGCCAGCGCCTGCGGCGTGGCCGGGTCTATGTGATCTTCAACACCGTGCTCGATCCCTCGCCCCTCACCACCCAGCCCGGCGTGGCCTCGATCATGGGGCGTAGCTTCGAGACCATGCTGCGGTTCTCGTACCGTCAGGCGCTGAGCGTGGCCGCCGGCTTCTGCGCCCGCCACAGCCTGCCGCTCTGGTCCGCCTCGATCCCGGCCAGCTTCTCGCATTTCAACATGATGAAGTTCGAGACCGCGCTCATGCGGCGGACCTTCGACGACGCCGAGGCCCTGGCGATCAGCGGCGGGCTGTGGTCCAGCGCCATCCCGGCGCCCGAGCCCCTGTGGCGTGGCCTGTTCAGGCGCCAGGCCGCGACGCGGCGTCAGACGGTCAAGGATCCGATCCTGACGCCGGCCCTGGCCGCGCCGGACGAACCGCCCATCGACCTGGCGGCCGATCCGGGGGCCAATCCGGCGGTGGGCCCCGGCGTCGAACGGGAAGAGCCTATTTCTTGAGGTAGCGGGCGCGCAGCTTCTCGACGCGCGGCGGATCGGCCCGGAAGTCGGCGGCCAGGCCCAGGCGGGCGTTGCACGACGGGCAGCGCACCGAGTCCTCGTCGGCCAGCTCGGCCGGCGGGTCGAAGCGCGCGCCGCAGGGCTTGCACTTGAAGTCGCCCGTGGGCGGCGGCGCGGGCGGCGGCTCCGGAGCCCTCATCACGACGCGCTTGGCGCCGGCCGGCCGCGGGATGCGCTCGAGCGGCGGCGGGCCGCCCGGCGCGGCGACGCCGCTTTTCAGGCTCAGGATCTTGCGGCGAGGAGGCTCGCTATCGCTCATGACGCTGGATGGCTCGGCTGGAGGCCCGGCTGAAGGCTCGGTGAAGGACGGGCGCTAGCTGCATGATCTGGGCCCGAAACTCAAGCGCCGAAGCACATCGCGCCGGCGCGGCTGTCCTACCAGTGCGGCCTCAGGCTGAACGAGAAGGCGACCATCTCGTCCTTCTGGGTGGCCATGCCCATGATCTGGTCCTTGGCCCTGATCTTGCGGTGCACATAGCCGAACGACGCTTGCATAGGCCCCTTGCGCCAGGCCAGGCCGGCCTGGCCGTCGCCGACCAGCTTGCTGCTGGCGTCGGTGGTGACCCCGGCGCGGCTCCAGTCGCCGTCGCCGCTGCGCAGCATGTTCAGGCCCACGGCCTGGCCGCTGGCGGCGGCGAACATGTACCAGCGCCCCTGCTGGCCGAACTGGCGGCCGTCCTCGACGCCCAGCGAGTTGACCACCTGGTCGCCCATCTTCTTGCCGAACCGCACCGTCGCGCCCGCCTCGGCCGAGCCGCCGGCCCCGCCGATGCCCAGGCCGGCGTGCGGCGTGACGTCCAGGGCGTACTTGCCGGCCCCCAGCGACACGGCCGCCGGCCAGCCGCGGGTCACGGTGACGTCGACGTCGCGGTCCTCGAAGCTGTCCTGTTCGGGCCGCACCAGGGCCAGGGGCCGGGTCTGGCCCAGCGGCGCGACGCTGGCCACCGACACGCGGACCGAGTCGACGGCGTGATGGCCCTCGCCGACCACGAAGGCGTTGGACCGCCAGGTGACCGGGCCGCGGCCCTCGTAATAGCGGTTGGCGTCCAGCAGGCCGGCGTCGCCATGGGCGCCGGCGGGCGAGAGCGCGAAGGTGGGATCGCTGTCGCGGCCGGTCCTGGTGGCGGGCGCCTCGGCGAAGCCGACCGCGCTGCTGGTGGCGGGCCGGACGTTGCGGACGCCCAGGTCCACGGGCGCGCCGGCGCGCAGGTCGACGACGAAACTGGGCGAGGCAGGCTTGCGGACGGCGCTGAACGCCCTATCTGAAGGCCTTGACGACTTGGCGGCTTTTGTCGGGGCGGACCGCATCGGCGCGGCCTGCGCGGCGGCGACAGCCAGAGCGCTCACCCCCAAGATCGCGACAAACGCCGTGCAAGCACGCATTCAGGTCCCCAGAACCCATATCCCCATCGAAAGCCTACTCGGAATCCGAGTGACGTCCATGGGACAAATCCCCACGTCATGAACATTTCTTGCGGGCGATGGTTCCCGACGCGAAAACGGCGCCGCGGAGGTCCGCGACGCCGTTGATTTTCAGGACTTGCCGAGCGTTCGCCCGGGCCGGATCACTGGCAGGCCAGGCATTCCTCGTAGTCGGTCTTGGACGGCGCGTCGAAGCCGTTGAGAGGCCCCGCCACCGCCACGTCCGAGCCGGCGTAGGACGCTCGCTGCACCGACTTGGAGCGCAGGTAGTACAGCGACTTCACGCCGCGCTCCCAGGCCTGCCAGTGCAGCATGTGCAGGTCCCACTTGTCGACGTCGCCGGGCAGGAAGATGTTCACCGACTGGCTCTGGCAGACTTCCGGCGTGCGGTCGGCGGCCAGCTCGACCACCCAGCGCTGGTCCAGTTCGAAGGCGGTCTTGTAGACGTCCTTGTCGTCCTGGCTGAGGAAGTCCAGGTGCTGGACCGAGCCTTCGTTCTCCAGGATCGAGCCCCAGACCGCGTCGGTGTTCTGACCCTTCTCCTCGAGCAGACGCTCCAGATAGGGGTTCTTGACCGCGAACGAACCCGACAGGGTCTTGTGGGTGTAGATGTTGGCCGGGATCGGCTCGATGCCGGCCGAGGTGCCGCCGCAGATGATCGAGATCGAGGCGGTCGGGGCGATGGCCAGCTTGTGCGAGAAGCGCTCCAGCGAGCCACGCTCGGCGGCGTCGGGGCAGGGGCCCTTCTCCTGGCCGATGGCGATCGACGCCTTGTCGGCCTCGCGGCGCAGGTGCTTGAACATCCGCATGTTCCAGCTCTTGGCCAGGGCGCTCTCGAACGGCACGTTCTGGCTCTGCAGGAAGCTGTGGAAGCCCATCAGGCCCAGGCCCACCGAGCGCTCGCGCATGGCCGCGTAGGCGGCGGTCGAGGCGGCGTCCGGGGCACGGTCGATGAAGTCCTGCAGGACGTTGTCGAGGAAGCGCATGATGTCCTCGATGAACATCGGATGGTCGCGCCACTCCAGGAAGGTCTCGGCGTTGACCGACGACAGGCAGCAGACGGCGGTGCGGTCGTTGCCCAGGTGGTCGACGCCGGTGTGCAGCATGATTTCGCTGCACAGATTGGACTGGCGGACCTTCAGGCCCAGCTCGCGCTGGTGCTGGGGCATGGCCCGGTTCACGGTGTCGGAGAAGATCAGATAGGGCTCGCCGGTCTGCAGGCGCAGCTCCAGCACCTTCTGCCACAGGGCCCGGGCGTCGACCTCGCGCAGGACCTCGTTGGTCTTGGGCGAGCGCAGGCCGAACTTGTGGCCGTCGCGGACGGCGTGCATGAACTCGTCGGTGATCGAGATGCCGTGGTGCAGGTTCAAGGACTTGCGGTTGAAGTCGCCAGACGCCTTGCGGATCTCCAGGAACTCTTCGATTTCCGGGTGGTGGATGTCCAGATAGACGGCCGCCGAGCCGCGGCGCAGCGAACCTTGGCTGATCGCCAGGGTCAGGCTGTCCATCACGCGGATGAAGGGGATGATGCCGCTGGTCTGGCCCTGGCCCTTGACCTTCTCGCCGATCGACCGGACGCCGCCCCAGTAGGTGCCGATGCCGCCGCCGTTGGCCGCCAGCCAGACGTTCTCGTTCCAGACGCCCAGGATGCCGTCCAGGCTGTCGTCGACGGCGTTCAGGAAGCAGCTGATCGGCAGGCCGCGCTCGGCGCCGCCGTTGCTGAGCACCGGGGTCGACGGCATGAACCACAGCTGGCTCATGTAGTCGTAGACGCGCTGGGCGTGGTCGGCGTCGTCGGCGAAGGCCGTCGACACGCGGGCGAACATGTCCTGGTAGGACTCGCCCGGCAGCAGGTAGCGGTCTTCCAGCGTGGTCTTGCCGAAATCGGTCAGCAGGGCGTCGCGCGAGCGATCGACCTCGACCTTGCGCACCAGCGCCAGTTTCGGACGTTCGGCCTTCATCCCGCCGGTGCGGGCCTGGGGAATAGCCGTCGTCTTCGCCGCTTCACTGCCGTTCATGATCAAAATCCATAATCAATCAGCGTGTTCCGGAAAAGGGATCGCCCCGCCCAGCCGCTACATCTTGTGGCCGAGGAGCCCCCTCAGCCCACATATGGGGCCACAGTGGCTAATGACTCGTCAACGACGAGATGCGCCCCGCGGGCGAGTTTTTTCTTAACAAGCTGTGAACGAACGACGGTGGCCGAGAAGATGCTGGGTAGGATCAAAGGGTTGCACGGCAAGGGCGAATGCGGCTGCGACGTGCTGTCGCGGGCCACAAAGAAGTGATCCGATCGCGGACCGGATTCCATCGAAAGGCGCTTGCTTCGGCCAGCCTCCCGCCGACGGGCGATCCGACGCCCACGGCGCATCCCTGGCCTTCATTTCTCGGCTTCCCCACCCTGGCGCGACGGCGGTCGAGGCAAGGAGACGAGACAAAAGAAAAGGGCCCGGCGTTTCCGCCGGGCCCTCAACTTTGTCGTGATCTTGATCTTAGAAGTTGATCGAGATCGTGGAACGGCGGTTCAGCGGTTCCTTCACACCATCGCCGGTGGCGACGGCGGGGGCGCTTTCGCCCTTCCAGTCAACGGCCAGGGTGTCGGCGGCGACACCGGCGCCGACCAGGGCGTCAGCCACGGCCTTCGCACGACGCTCCGAGAGCTTGGCGTTGTACTTCGGCGAACCCGAGGTGTCGGTGTGACCGACGACCACCAGCTTGGTGGCGTGACCCGAGGTCGCGTAGTTCGCGGCTTCCGAAACCACCGACTGAGCTTCCGGCGTCAGCACGTACTGATCGAACGGGAAGTAGACGATGAATTCCTTGGCCTCGTAGGCCACCGGCGGCGGAGGCGGCGGGGGCGGAGGAGGCGGCGGGGGAGGCGGCGGCGGGGGCGGCGGGGGCGGAGGAGGGGGCGGCGGGGGCGGCGGAGCCGCGAAGGAGTACCGCAGACCGACGGTCAGCGATTGATCCTTGTACTGCCCTTCGAACGCGCCGGGGTTGATCGGGCCCGAGCTGGTGGTTTGCCAGCTGTGGTCCTGGGTCGCGAACCAGCGATAGGTCACATCGACCTTCAGCTTGTCGGTCGCCTTGATCGAGGCGCCGGCGATGGCCTGCCAGGCGATGGCGATATCGTCGTCGTCGGCCGTCAGGTTCTGGATCGCCGGGTTGGTCGCGGTGACCGGGCCGACGCCGCTGTATTGGCCCAGCGCGCTGACGTCCAGGCGGTTGATGCCGACGCCGGCGCCCAGATACGGGTTGATCCACGATTCCGGCGCGAAGTCGTACAGGACGTTGACCATCAGCGACCACGAGTCGATCGAGCCCGACGGGCTGCCGCAGGTCGGGGCGGCCGCGGTGCGGGTCACGCCGGGGGTGCAGAGGCCGATCGGCTGCTGACGGACCGGGTTGCCGCGGACGCTGGTCAGGTCGCCGGGACGATAGCCGCCCTCGACTTCGGCGCGCCAGTTCGGGTTGAACTGGTAGCCCAGGCGGACGAAGCCGGCCCAGTCGTTATCCGTCGACCAGGTCCAGTGCGCCGCAGCGCCGTCCCGCAGGATCTGTTCGGATTCGGTAGTGATGCCCTCGGGCCAGTGGTAGCCAAGGTCGACCGCGCCGTACCAGCCGGTCTCTTGGGCCGAAGCGGCGCCAGCGGCGAACACCGCGGCCAGAGCCACTCCCGCCAGGAGTTGAAGTTTCATATCAAGAGCCCTCTATTGCCCTGCACCGGCCGAGACCGACCGAGCATTGTTATACCAAGGCGCGCGATCCGCGAAAGTGTCAGCAGAGCAACACCCGCCAGGTTTCGGCGCCCCATAGGGAAGACGCCGCGAACACCTGACCGCCCCCACAGAAATCAACTTCCGAGCGTTTCGGCTGACTGTCCCGGAAAAAGCGCCAGCGTGGTATCGGTTCGCATGTGAATCCGCGCAGCGCAAGGCCTTGCGCGCTTTTTGCATCGCCGGCATGCTTAAAAGCGCCGCATCCGAGGATGAATTCACCGCGGCGCACAAGGGGCGCCGGCTACCTCAGTCCAGCGTCCGCCGGTAGCGCGACATGGCGGCGGCGGCGATGGCCACGACAAATACCGCCAGGGCCGCGAGACTTGTCCACAGGTCCAGAAGGCCCAGTCCTTTAAGTAAAGACCCACGCACCACCCGCAGGAAATGGGTCACGGGAATCACGCTGCCCAGGGCCTGGGCCCAGGCCGGCATGCCGCGGAACGGGAACATGAAGCCCGACAGCAGGATCGACGGCAGAATGTAAAAGAATGACATCTGCACGGCCTGCAGCTGGTTGCGGGCCACGGTCGAGATCAGGAAGCCCAGCGACAGCGACCCCAGGATGAACAGCACCACGCCCACGGCCAGGGCGTCCCAGCCGCCCGCCATGGGCACGGCGAACAGCACCCGCGCCAGGACCAGGATCACCACCGTCTGGATCAGGCCCACCACCACATAGGGCGAGAGCTTGCCGATCATCACCTCGATCGGCTTGGCCGGGGTGGCCAGCAGACTCTCCATCGTGCCGCGCTCATATTCGCGGGTCATGCCCAGCGAGGTCATCATCACCAGGGTCAGCGACAGCACCACGCCCAGCAGGCCCGGCACGATGTTGTAGGCGGTGATGGCCTCGGGATTGTAGCGCCGGTGGATCACCACCTCGAACGGGTCGCCGTCGAGTCGCGCGGCGGCTCCGACCAGGTCGCGGGAAAGCGCGGTACGCGGAAGGTTGGCCAGGGCGGCGATGGCCCCGCCGGTGGCGGCGGGGTCCGACGCGTCGGCCTCGACCAGGATCTGGGCGTCGTCGCCGCGCACCACCCGGCGGGTGAAGTCGGCGGGGATGGTCAGGGCGAACTGCACCTCGCCCCGGGCGATGGCCTGGTCCAGTTCCTCGGGCGAAGCGGCCTCGCGGACGATCTTGAAATAGCCGTTGTGGGCCAGGGCCGACAGGGCCGAGCGGGCCATCGGTCCGTGGTCCTGCACCAGCACCGCCGTCGGCAGGTCGCGCGGGTCGCTGTTGATCGCGTAGCCGAACAGCAGCAGCTGGACGATCGGCATGACCAGGATCATCGCATAGGTCAGCCTGTCGCGGGTGAGCTGGATGAATTCCTTGGTCAGCACCGCCAGGATTCGGTTCAGCGACAGGCCGCGATCGCCAGGCGCGTCCGGATCGGAAGACTTGGCGCTCCTTGGGGCGCTCATTGGAAGTTGTCCTTCGACGAGGCCATCAGCTGGATGAACACGTCCTCCAGGGTGGGCGAGACCTCGGTCCAGGTCAGCGGCGGCTTGCGGTAGGGGGCGATGGCGGCCTCGAGCGCCGCGCGGTCCTGGCCGCTGACGTGCAGGGCGGCGCCGAACGGCGCGGCCATGGCCACGCCGGGCGCCTTGGCCAGTTCGCGGCCCAGGCGGTCGGCCCCGGGGCCCTCGGCGCGGAAGGTGGTCAGGCCCGACTGGCCGATCACTTCATCCAGCGTGCCGCGCGCCATCAGCCGGCCGTAGGCGATATAGGCGATGTCGTGGCAGCGCTCGGCCTCGTCCATGTAGTGCGTCGAGACCATGACGGTCAGGCCCTCGGCCGACAGGGCGTGGATCTCGTCCCAGAACTCCCTTCGCGCTTGGGGATCGACGCCCGCCGTGGGTTCGTCCAGCAGCAGCAGGCGCGGTTCGTGCAGCACGCAGGCGGCCAGGGCCAGGCGCTGCTTCCAGCCGCCGGACAGGCTGCCGGCCAGCTGCTTCTGGCGATTGGCCAGGCCCAGGCGGTCCAGGGCCTCGTCCACCCGCTCCCGCCGGCGATCCAGGCCGTAGATCCGCGCCGTGAAGTCCAGATTCTCGCGGATCGACAGGTCCTCGTAGAGCGAGAACTTCTGGGTCATGTAGCCGGTCTGGCGCTTGACCGCCTCGGCGCGGCGACGGAAGTCCAGGCCCAGCACCGTCCCTTCGCCGCCGTCCGGGGTCAGCAGGCCGCACAGCATGCGCAGGGTGGTGGTCTTGCCCGAGCCGTTGGGGCCCAGGAAGCCGGTGATCTTGCCCGCCCCCACCTGGATGGTCAGGTCCTGGACCACGTGCTTGTCGCCGTACGACTTGTCCAGGCCGCGCACGTCGACGGCGAGGTCGGCGACGCTCACCGGCCCGCGGCCTTCAGCGGGACCACGTCGACCGGCAGGCCCGGCGGCAGGTCGGCCGGATGGTCCGGCAGGGCCTCGACCAGGAACACCAGCCGGTCGCGGGCGTCGCGGCTGTAGATCACCGGCGGGGTGAACTCGGCCCGGGGACTGACGAAATTGATCCGGGCCCCGAGCCCGGCCTTGCAGCCGTCGCAGGCGAAGGCGATCCGCGTCCCTGGCCGGTAGAGCGCGACCTCGGCCTGGGGCACGTAGAAGCGCAGGCGCACCCGGTTGTCGGCCAGCAGGGCCACCACCGGCTGGTTGGCCGCCACCCACTCGCCGGGCTGGTAGAAGACGTCCTGCACCCGCGCGGCGACCGGGGCCCTGGGGCTGATCTGGTCCAGGCGGTTCTGGACGACCGCCAGCTGCTCGCGGGCCGCGGCGGCCTGGCTTTCGGCGGCGCGGACGGCGTCGGTTCGCCCGCCCAGGGTTCCGACCCGACGCTGCTGCTCGACGGTGCGGACATTGGCCTGGGCGGTCTTCAGCGCGGCGCGCGCCTGGTCGAGGCGGGCGGGGGCGTAGATGCCCTTGGCCGCCAGCGGCGCGATGCGGTTGTAGTCGGCCTGGGCCTCGGCGAGGGCGGCCGTGGCGGCGGCGCGCTGGGCGTCGTAGACCGCCAGCTCGTCGGGCCGCTGGCCCTTGGCGGCGTCCAGGGCCTGGGACTGGGCCGCGGCGGCCTGGGCGGCGGCCTGGTCGCGGGCGGCGACCAGCTGGGCGGCGTCCAGGGCGAACAGCGGCTGGCCGGCGGCGACCCGCTGACCGCGCTGCACCGACACCGTGCTGACCGGCCCCGCCGCCGAGGCTCCGACATACAGCGTCTCGCCCTCGACATAGCCCGACAGCCGCCGGGGATGGGCCGCGCCCGGCCCCCAGAGCCGCCAGGCGACGAAGCCCACGAGCCCGAGCATGGCGACGGCCAGGACGATGCGAACCTGCGGCTTCATGCGCGCCCCTCCGCCGGCTGGACCAGCATGCCCTGCAGGACGACCTCGGCGTGCTGGGCCAGCAGGGCCTTCAGGTCGATCGGCTTGACCCCGACCGGCACGAACACCTCGCGCCACAAGACGCCCAGCAGCAGGGGCCCGGCCAGGCTGAACACATAGAGCTGGGGATCGCCGGGCCGCACCTCGCCGCGCGCCTGGGCGGCGACCACCGCCGCGCTGATCGCCCCCAGCATCACCGAGACCACCTCCTCGTGCCAGACCTTGGCCAGTTCGGGGAAGTTCCGCGACTCGCCGATCACCATCTTGACCACCGCGCCCAGCCGGCCCTCGGTGATCACCTCGGCGACGCGGGCGAAGGCCAGGCGGATCAGCTGGCCGAACGGCAGGGGACTCTGGGCGACGAAGCCGGCGACGGTCGCCAGGTTGGGGACGATCGTCTCGCGCACCACCGCCCGGAACAGGTCCTGCTTGGTCTCGAAATAGAGGTAGAGCGCCCCCTTGGAGACCCCGGCCCGGGCGGCGATGTCGTCCAGCCGCGCGGCGGCGAAGCCCTTTTCGGAGAACACCTCCAGCGCCGCGGCGATGATCTCGCCGGGCCGGGCCTCGCTGCGTCGTCGCCACTTGGGCTGGCCGGTCTGCATGGCGCGGGCGCTCGATGTATATAACTGACGGGTCAGTTATATACGAAATCGCGACGATCGCAAGCTTCGGCGAAGCCCAGGCCCCGCAGGTGAACCCGATGTCACTATGTCGAAGGCCGCGCCGCCCCTAGGTTGCCTCGCGAACCTCGGCAGCGGACCTCCCTGATGACCATCATCGCCCGGACTTCCTCGACCTCGCGCGTAAGCGGCATGGCGCGGCGCGAGCTGCTCGCCCTGGCGCCGGCGATCCCGCTGGCGCTGTCCGGCCCGGCGAACGCGGCCCCGGCGGCGGATCCGGTCGGAACGATCGTCGCGGAGTTCGTGCGTACGGGCCGCGTCGACGGCATCTCCGCCGCCGTCGTGCACGGCGGACGCACCCGCTTTCACAACGCCGGCCTGATCACGCGCGGCGACTCCACGCCAGCGACCGAGCGCAGCGTCTACGAGATCGGCTCGATCTCCAAGACCTTCACCGGCCTGCTGCTGGCCCATGCGATCCTGGAGGGCCGCGCGGCCGCCTCGGACGACGTGCACAAATACCTGCCCCCGGGCTACGACAACCTCGCGCGCGGCGATCGCCCCGTGCGGCTGATCGACCTGGTCGACACCACCTCGGCCCTGCCCGACAACCTGCCCGACTGGCGCCAAGCGATCGGCGACGCCAAGCCCGAGCAGATCCCGTTCATCGCCGCCAAGCTCCTTGAGGGCTATACGTCCGAGAAGCTGATGGCCGACCTGCGCACGGCCAGCCTGGTCGACACCCCCGGCGCCGCGCCGCGCCATTCCAACGTCGCTTCGCAGCTGGTCGGGATCGTGCTGGAACGGCTCTACGGCCGCCCGTACGAGGCCTTGCTGGCCCAGTATGTCGAGCGGCCGCTGGGCATGGCCTCGGGCGTCGCCGCGCCGTCGACCGCCCTGGTCGCGCAGGGCTATGATCCCAACGGCCCCGCGACGCCGGCGCTCACCGCCCCCGTGGTCCGCGCGGCCGGCGGGTTGCGCTATTCGGCGGCGGACATGGCGCGCTACCTCGCCGCCCAACTGGCCGCGCGCGATCCCGCCATCGCCCTGACCCACCAGCCGGCCTGGGGGGCGCCGGACACCGGCGCGATCGGCTTCCACTGGATGATCGCCAAGACCGCCGACAGCCAAGTCTACCTGCGCCACGGCGGCGGCACCTTCGGCTTCTCGAGCTATTGCGATTTCTATCCGGACAAGGGCTACGGCATCGTCCTGCTGGCCAATCGCGCGGGGCTGGAGGGCGCGCTGCAGTCGGCCGCCGACGCCGCGCACGACGCGCTGTTCGGCCGCCCCCGCGGATTGGCGGCGCTGGAGGCCGCGCTCGAGCAGAGCCGCTACGCCGACGTCGCCGCCTCGGTCGCCGACGCGCGCCGCCGCTTTCCGGAGCTTCATCTCACCGAGGAGCGCGTCAACGGCTGGGGCTACCGCCTGCTGTTCGCGCCGCGCCCGGCCGAGGCCAAGGCGCTGTTCGGCTACAATGTCGCCGAGCACCCCGACAGCTGGAACGCCCACGACAGCTACGCCGAGGCGCTGGCGGCGACCGGCGACAGGGAGGGGGGCCTTGCGGAGTATCGCCGGTCGCTGGCGCTGAACCCGGCCAACGACAACGCCGGCAAGATGATCGCGAAGATCGAGGCCGGGCAGTAGGGCGGCGGCCTGGACGTGGCCTTCTATTCTTGAACCACCACTTTTCTGATCCGCTCATCCCGGCGAATGCCGGGACCCAGATCCCTTGGCGGTGAGGTTGATTGGAAGGGTTCAGAGCCTTTGGCGTCAGCCTCGAAGCCATTCCATCTGGGTCCCGGCATTCGCCGGGATGAGCGGATCAAAAGTCAGCGGCTCAACAGACAAAAACCGCCCCTACACCCTTCCCGCGTCCCTAAGCCGCTTGCGCTTGCCGCCCAGGGCGTCCGGCCGGTTCAGGACCTTGCGGTATTCGTCGCGGCGTTCGTGGATCGAGGCGATGACCAGGCCCATGGGTACGCCGATGTCGACCAGCACGGCTTCCGACAGCTGCAGGCTGGCCTCGATGGTCTCGGGGACGGCGTCGGTGGCGCCCAGCTCGTAGAGCCGGGCGGCGTGGCGGGCGTCGCGGGCCCGGGCGACGATGGTCAGGTCGGGGCGATGGCCGCGCGCCGTGGCCACCACCGCCTCGGCCGCTTCCGGCGAGTCCATGGTCACCACCACGGCCCGGGCATGGTCCAGGCCGCAGCGCTCAAGCAGCTCGACCCGCGAGGCGTCGCCGAAATAGACCCGGTGGCCGGCGCGGCGGCCCTGCTGGACGAAGCCGGGGTCGCGGTCGATGGCGATCCACGGCAGGTCGTGGCGGTCCAGCATGTCGCCGACCAGCCGCCCGACCCGGCCGTAGCCGACCACCAGCACCCGGCCCGCCGGCTCCTCGCTGTGCAGGCCCACCAGGTCGGGCGCCTCGCTGACCGGCGCCGCCGCCTTCCTGGCCAGTCGCCCGCCGAGGCCCGACAGCAGCGGGATCAGGAACATGGTCAGGGTCGCGGCCACCAGCACGGCCTGGCCGATCTGGTCGGAGACCACGCTGGCCGCCATGGCGTTGTCCAGGATCACGAAGGCGAACTCGCCGCCGGCCGCCAGGGTCAGGGCGGCCTCGATGGACGCCCGGTTCGACAGGCCGAACAGCCGGCCCAGCCCCATGATCATCACGCCCTTGACCACCAGCAGGCCGACCGCGACGCCCAGCACCAGGGCCGGCGAGGCGACCAGCAGCGACAGGTCGAGGCGAATGCCCAGCGACACGAAGAACAGGCTGAGCAGCAGGCCCTTGAACGGCTCGATCTTGACCTCGACCTCGTGGCGGTACTCGGTCTCGGCCAGCAGGATGCCGGCCACGAAGGCGCCCAGGGCCATCGACAGGCCCGACAGCGACGCCACCAGCCCCGCGCCGATGATCACCAGCAGGCAGGCGGCCATGAACATCTCTTCGCTCTTGGCCTTCGCCACCGAGCGCATCATCGGCCGCAGGGCCAGGCGGCCGAACAGCACGATCGCCCCCAGTCCGACCGCCGCCGGGCCCAGGGCCAGCAGGTCGCCCAGGCCGAAGGTTCCGTCGCCGCGGCCCAGGATCGCCAGGGTGATCAGGATCGGGGCCACCGCCAGGTCCTGGAACAGCAGCACCGAGAAGGTGGCCCGGCCGCCCTCGGCGTGCAGCCGCTTGCGCTCGACCAGCACCGGCACGGCGATGGCGGTGGAGGACAGGGTCAGGGCCGCGCCGATCGCCAGGGCCGCCACCGGCGGCTGGCCCAGGGCCATGGCGATCAGCCCCAGGGCCAGCGAACAGCCGATCATCTGCAGGGCGCCCAGCCCGAACACCAGCTTGCGCATCAGCCGCAGCCGCTCCCACGACAGCTCCAGCCCGATCATGAACAGCAGGAACACCACCCCGAACTCGGCCAGCTGGGCGATTTCCTGCGGGTTGTCGACGGTGACGTAGTCCAGCCACGGGAAGCTGCGGCTCAGGGCGCCCAGGCCGAACGGGCCCAGGACCACCCCGGCGATCAGGAAGCCGAGGATCGGGTTCAGCTTCAGCCGCTTGAACAGCGGCGCGACGATGCCCGCCGTGGCCAGGAACAGCACCAGGTCCTTGTAGTCCGCCGGCGACATCGCGTGGTTCACGTGGTCTTGCCCCCTCTTGGCGCGTTCCTAGCTGGCCAGTTTCAGTCTTACGCCCGCCCCGGCCTCGGCCCCATGGTCGCCGCCGGGCGGGATCAGCGTGACGCCGCCGGCTTCCAGCGCGTCGATCAGCAGGCGTTCGGTGCTATGGTGCAGGGCGTGGCGCTCGGTCTCGAAGTCCTTGACCGTGCTGCGCGACACGCCCGCCCGGTCGGCCAGTTCGCCCTGCGACCAGCTGAGCAGGCCGCGCGCGCCCCGGCACTGGGCCGGCAGGAGAATTTTGGCGTGGGGCATCTGGTGCTCCTGGGCATCGTCACCCATATTGGTTGAGTACGCCCGAAAATGTTGACCGTCAAGGAGCGCCTTTGCACCACACCTCGCTGATCGCCACCATCGTCGCGGGCCTGGGCCTGGCCTTCGTGTTCGGCGCCCTCGCCAACCGCCTGAAGCTGCCGGTCCTGGTCGGCTACCTGGTGGCCGGCGTGGTCGTCGGCCCGTTCACCCCCGGCTACGTGGCCGACCAGGAGCTGGCCCCGCAGCTGGCCGAGATCGGGGTGATCCTGCTGATGTTCGGGGTGGGGCTGCACTTCTCGGTCAAGGACCTGATGGCGGTGCGCAAGATCGCCATCCCCGGCGCCGTGGTCCAGATCCTGGCCGCCACCGTCCTGGGCATCGGCCTGGCCCACCTGCTGGGCTGGACGCTCGGGGCCGGCATCGTGTTCGGCCTGGCCCTGTCGGTGGCTTCGACCGTGGTGCTGCTGCGCGCCCTGCAGGAGCGGCGGCTGATCGAGACCGACCGCGGGCGCATCGCCGTCGGCTGGCTGATCGTCGAGGACCTGGCCATGGTGCTGGCCCTGGTGCTGCTGCCGGCCCTGTCGGGGATCCTGGGCGGCGAGGCCCCGCCGCCCGGCCCCGGAGGCCTGTTCGGCGCCTTCGCCATGACCATCGGCAAGGTCGCGGCCTTCGTCGCCCTGATGCTGATCGTCGGCCGCCGGGTGATCCCGTGGATCCTGCACCGCATCGCCCACACCGGCTCGCGCGAGTTGTTCCGCCTGGCGGTGCTGGCCATCGCCCTGGGCGTGGCGTTCGGTTCGGCGGCGCTGTTCGGCGTCTCGTTCGCCCTGGGGGCCTTCTTCGCCGGCATGATCATGGCCGAGAGCGAGCTTTCCCAGCAGGCCGCCAACGAGACCCTGCCCCTGCGCGACGCCTTCGCGGTGCTGTTCTTCGTGTCGATCGGCATGCTGTTCAACTGGTCGGTGATCCTGCGCGAGCCCCTGGCCGTGCTGGCCACTCTGGCGATCATCGTGATCGGCAAGTCGCTGGCCGCCTGGTTGATCGTCGTCGCCTTCAAGCGCCCGCAAAGCGTGGCCCTGACCATCTCGGCCAGCCTGGCCCAGATCGGCGAGTTCTCGTTCATCCTGGCCAGCCTGGGCGTGTCGCTGAAGCTGCTGCCCAAGGACGGCCAGGACCTGATCCTGGCCGGGGCCATCCTGTCTATCCTGCTCAACCCGCTGCTGTTCGCGGTGCTGGACAAGGTGCTGCCCAAGCTCATCGGGCGGACGGGCGAGCCGGCGGTCCCGGCGCTGGCGGCCCAGCCGCACGGCGTGCTGGTCGGCTACGGCCGGGTCGGCAAGGCCGTGGCCGAGGGATTGAAGGGCCGCATGCCGCTGGTGGTGATAGAGGACGAAAGCGAGCGGGCCGACGACCTGCGGGCCGGCGGCTTCGAGGCGGTCCAGGGCAACGCGGTCAGGCCCGAGGTGCTGCTGCGGGCCGGCCTAGCCGAGGCCACCCACCTGTTCGTCGCCGTGCCCAGCCCGTTCGAGGCCGCCCGGATCATCGAACAGGCCCGCGCCGCCAACGCCAGGGTCAAGATCATCGCCCGCGCCTATACCGACAACGATGTCGACCTGCTGACCGGCATGGGCGCCGACCACGCCCTGATCGGCGAGCAGGAGATCGCCCGCGGCATGCTGGCCCTGGCCCCGAAGCGCGCGGCGCCGGCAAGCGCGCATTAGGGGGCGAGTGTTCACGTCCGGCGTTTTGGAAGATCTTGACCAACAACAGTTGTCATCCCGGAAGCCTCGTAGAGGCTGTCCGGGACCCAGGGCCGGCGCAATGCGGTGGTCCTGGGTCCCGGCTCTCCGCTTCGCTGCGGCCGGGATGACAACATCGGAGACGAGTTCGACGGCGTCGAGCTCCACATCGTCATCGTTTCAACAGGTCGCTTTACCAACGCCCGCCGAACCGGGCATGAAGCTTCGATGCAGAGAACCGTCATGAACCGCCTCGCCCTCGCCTTCGCCGTCGTCCTGGCCGCCGCGGCGCCCGCCTTCGCGGCCGACTACCGGGTCGGCGGGATCGAGATCCGCCATCCGTGGACGCGGCCCGCCCAGGCCGGCATGAACGGCGTCGGCTACCTGACCCTGGCCAATGTCGGGGCCAAGCCGGTCAGGCTGCTGATGGTCCAGAGCCCCGCCGCCCGTTCGGTGACCGTGCACCAGACCAGCCAGGCGGGCGGGGTCTCGTCGATGCGGCCGGTGACCGACGGCCTGACGATCGCGCCCGGCGCCAAGGTCGCCTTCGCGCCCGGCGGTTATCACCTGATGCTGATGGGCCTGACCCGCGCCCAGGCCCTGGGCGGCAAGGTCCCGCTGACCCTGGTGTTCGACGGCGGCCGGCGGATCCGCGTCGACCTGGCGGTGGAATCGGGCGCCCCGAAGGCGGGCGCCGGGCCGGCCGCGACCGATCCGATGGCCGGCATGCACCACGACCACTGAAACATGACAAAAAAGTAAGGGACGAAACGCCCCTATTGATGGCCAAGTCGCGGTTCGGTTTTTCAACGGATCGCTGCTTCATGAAACGAATCTGGTTCGCCGCCGCCGCCATGGCCGCGCTGTCCCTCTCGGCCTTCGGCGCGAGCGCGCGCGAGGATCACGACCACGCCTGCCTGAACGAGGCCTGCACCCTGCAGTCGCTGTTCGTCGCCGCCGACACCCCGGCGGCCGGTCCGGCGACCATGTCGCTGGAGTCGCCGCGCTACGGGACCTGGGGCTTCGACGTCGCCGGCATGGATCGCTCGGCCCGGCCGGGCGACGACTTCTACAAGTTCGCCAGTGGGACCTGGGACGCCAACACCGCCATCCCCAGCGACCGCACCCGCTACGGCAATTTCGACAAGCTGGCCGAGCTGTCCGAGGCCCGCACCAAGGCGATCATCACCGAGGCCGCCGCGAGCAAGGCCCCCGACGCCGACACGGTCAAGATCGGCGCCGCCTACAAGGCGTTCATGGACGAGGCCCTGGCCGAAAAGCTGGACGCCAAGCCGATCGCCCCCGAACTGGCCGACATCCGCAAGGTCGGGACCAAGGACGACTTCACCGCCCTGATGGGCCGCAACCCGACCACCGGCTTCTCGGCGATCCTGGGCCTGGGGATCAGCCCCGACGCCAAGGCCCCGACGCGCTACGCGGTCTACGCCACGACCGGCGGCCTCAGCCTGCCCGACCGCGACTACTATCTCGATGCCAAGTTCGCCGAGAAGAAGGCCGCCTACGAAGCCTATGTCGCCCAGATGCTGACCCTGATCGGCTGGGACAAGCCGGCCGAGAACGCCAAGGCCGTCGTCGCCTTCGAGACCCAGCTGGCCGAGGCCTCCTGGACCCGCGCCGAGCGCCGCGACCGCGACAAGACCTACAACCCCATGACCCTGGCCGAGCTCCAGATGCTGACCCCCGGCTTCGCCTGGAACCGCTATCTGGTCGGGACCGAGCTGCCGGCGATCGACCGGGTGGTGGTGACCACCAACACCGCCTTCCCCAAGTTCGCCAAGATCTACGCCGACACCCCGCTGGACACCCTGAAGGCCTGGCAGGCGTTCAAGGTCGCCGACGGCGCCGCGCCGCTGCTGTCCAAGCGCTTCGTCGACGCCAGCTTCGCGTTCCGCAACAAGACCCTGGCCGGCCAGCCCGAGCAGAAGCCGCGCTGGAAGCGCGCCGTCGCCTCGGTCAACGACCAGCTGGGCGAGGCGGTCGGCCGCGTCTATGTGGCCCGCTACTTCCCGCCGGAGTCCAAGGCCAAGATGATCGACCTGGTCGGCAACATCCGCGGCGTGCTGAAGGCGCGCCTGGAGACGCTGGACTGGATGTCGCCGGAAACCAAGGCCCAGGCCGAGGACAAGCTGGCCCAGTTCACCGTCAAGATCGGCTATCCCGACAAGTGGCGCGACTATTCCAAGCTGGTGATCAAGGCCGACGACGTCTACGGCAACGCCCTGCGCTCCGGCGCCTTCGAGTGGCGCCACGACGTCGAGCGCCTGAACCAGCCGGTCGACAAGACCGAGTGGGGCATGACCCCGCAGACGGTCAACGCCTACTACAACTCGGTCAACAACGAGATCGTCTTCCCGGCCGCCATCCTCCAGGCCCCATTCTTCCATCCGGACGCCGACCCGGCCGTCAACTACGGCGGCATCGGCGGGGTGATCGGCCACGAGATCAGCCACGGCTTCGACGACCAGGGCCGCAAGTCGGACGGCAAGGGCGTGCTGCGCGACTGGTGGACCGCCGAGGACGCCGCCAAGTTCAAGGCCCAGGCCGACAAGCTGGGCGCCCAGTACGGCGCCTTCGAGCCCCTGCCCGGGGCCAAGGTCAACGGCGCCCTGACCATGGGCGAGAACATCGGCGACATGGGCGGCCTGGCCTTCGCCCTGCAGGCCTACCACGCCTCGCTGGACGGCAAGCCGGCCCCGGTGCTCGACGGCTTCACCGGCGACCAGCGCGTCTATCTCGGCTGGGCCCAGGTCTGGCGCTCGAAGATCCGCGACGACGCGCTGCGCCAGCAGGTGGTCAGCGACCCCCACTCGCCGGCCTATTACCGCGTCGACGGCACGATCCGGAACCAGGACGGCTGGTACAGCGCCTTCGACGTCAAGCCGGGCGACAAGCTGTACGTGGCGCCGGAGGACCGGGTGCGGATCTGGTAGTTGGCTTCAGGAGCGTCTTGAACCCTCTCCCATGGGGAGAGGGAGGGGCCCAAGCGAAGCTTGGGAGGGTGAGGGCGTAAAACGTCCGACGGAGCATCCGGCCTGACGCGTCAGGTCGGGTGCTCCCCGGGTCCGCCAGGCGTCGGCCGGTTCCGAGGTCGCCGCCGTCTCGGCGATCGAGACCGCGTCCGTGGTCCCTAGACCCGCACCGCCACCAGCACCGCGCCGGCGGCGATCAGGGCCACCCCCAGCCAGTTCAGCGCGGACAGCCTCTCGCCCAGGAACACGGCGGCGATGATCGCCACGAACACCACCGACAGCTTGTCGACGGGCGCGACCTTGGCCGCCTCGCCCAGCTTCAGGGCTCGGAAATAGCACAGCCACGAAGCGCCCGTGGCCAGGCCCGACAGCACCAGGAACAGCCACGAGCGCGGGGCGATCGAACCCGGCCCGCGCCACTCGCCGGCCACGGTGAGGATCAGGCCCGCGAAGCCCAGGATCACCACGGTGCGGATGAAGGTGGCCAGGTTGGAGCCGACGCCGTCGATCCCGACCTTGGCCAGGATGGCGGTCAGGGCCGCGAACACCGCCGAGGCCAGCGCCCAGAAGGGCCAGCTCGCCAGGGCCGCGCGGCCCATCAGGCGAAGGCCGCGAAATAGCGCCCGATCAGGGCCTGGTAGATGTTGGCCAGGTCCTGGATCTCCTGCACCGGAACCCGCTCGTCGACGGCGTGCATGGTCGCCCCGACCAGGCCGAACTCGACCACCGGGCACAGGCTGCGGATGAACCGGGCGTCGCTGGTGCCGCCGGTGGTCGACAGCTCCGGCACCCGGCCGGTGGCGTCGCCCACCGCCTGGACGATCACGTCAGTGAAGACGCCCGGCTCGGTCAGGAACGCCTCGCCGCTGATCTTGCACAGCGCCTCGACCCGGCCGGAGAAGCCCTCGGCGGCCTCGCGGCACTCGTGCTCGATCCAGGCGGCCAGGTCCTTGCCCTTGTGGGCCGGGTTGAAACGGATGTTGATCCGCGCCTTGGCGCTGGCCGGGATGACGTTGGTGGCGGTGTTGCCGACATCGACCGTGGTGACTTCCAGGTTCGAGGGCTGGAAGCCCGTATAGCCCTCGTCCAGCACCCGGCTCTGCAGGCGCGAGAGGATGTCGACCATCACCGGGATCGGGTTGGCGGCGCGGTGCGGATAGGCCACGTGGCCCTGCTTGCCGTCGACGGCGATCCAGGCGTTGATGCTGCCGCGCCGGCCGATCTTGACCATGTCGCCCAGCAGGTTGGCGCTGGTCGGCTCGCCGACGATGCAGTGGTCGATGACCTCGCCCTCGGCGGCCAGGGCCTGGACGACGCGGACCGTGCCGTCCTCGGCCACGCCCTCCTCGTCACCGGTGATCAGGAAGCTCAGCGAGCCGGGCAGGTCCTGCGGCAGACGGGAAACAGCGGCGACGAAGGCGGCGATGGCGCTCTTCATGTCGACCGCGCCGCGGCCGTAGAGCACGCCGTCCTTGATCTCGGCCTCGAACGGACCGGCGGTCCAGGCCGTCTTGTCGCCGACCGGCACCACGTCGGTATGGCCGGCGAAGCAGAGGTTGGGCCGCGCGGTCCCGCGCCGGGCGTAGAGGTTCTCGATCTCGCCGAACCTCATGCGGCGGCAGGCGAAACCCAGGGCCTCCAGCTGGCGTTGCAGCACGTCCATCGCGCCCTCGTCGGCCGGGGTCACCGAAGGACGGCGGATCAGCGCCTGAGCGAGGGCCACGGGGTCGAGGGAGAGGCTGGTGTCGGTCATCGTGCTGGCTTTAGGCTCCCCCGACGCCCGACGCAAACCCGAGAACACCGCCATGCCCAAGATCGACATCCCCGCCGCGCCCACACGGATCGGAACCGACTATCCGCCGCCCCATGACGCCAAGTGCCAGGGACGGCGGCGCTGGGCCCTGGGCGACCTGGCGGGACTCGACCAGTTCGGCGTCAACCTGATGCGCCTGCCGCCCGGGCAGTGGAGCAGCCAGCGCCACTGGCATTCGGCCGAGGACGAGTTCGTCTTCGTGGTCGAGGGCGAGGTGGTGCTGGTCGAGGACTCCTTGGGCGAGGGGGCCGGCGAGACCGTCCTGCGGGCCGGCGACTGCGCGGGCTTCAAGGCCGGCGTCGCCAACGGCCACCACCTGGAGAACCGCTCCGACCGCGAGGCGGTGCTGCTGGAGATGGGCTCGCGCCGGCCCGGCCAGGACACCTGCACCTATGCCGACATCGACATGGTCGCGCGGGCTGGGGAGGACTTCTATCGACACAAGGACGGCACGCCCTATCCGTCCAAAGCGTAGCGGGCGCCCCGGCGCGCGGCAGGGCTGTCACATATGGACTTGCTCTGAAAAAAGCTGTCATCCCGGACAAGCTCGGCGAAGCCGAGCGCAGATCCGGGACCGCCGGAAGCTCTGAGTTCACGCCTCGGTCCCGGATCTTCGCGCTGCGCGCCCAGTCCGCCGTTAGGCGGACCGCTCACGCGACCCGAGGCGGGATGACAACCGCTTTTGGCCATATGCGATAGCCCTGGCGCGCGGGGTTGGGCCGTGGCCGGTTTCTTGTCCGGCATGGCCCGGCGCGCTATGGTCCGGGGGCGTGTGGAGGACGGAATGGGTCCGGTCGTTCAAGCTCTTCTCGGTCCGATATCCATGGCGCTGCCGGCCGCCCGGCGGGTCGGCCGCCGCTGATCCTCGCCGTCCTCCAGGCCCGCATGGGTTCCGAACGCCTGCCGGGCCGGCCGTCGATGCCGCTGGCCCGGGCGCCGCTGGTCGTGCGCCAGATCGAGCGGATGGCGCGGGCCCGGCGCCTGGACCGGATCGTGGTCTCGACCACGACCGATCCCGCCGATGACGTGCTGGAGGCGATGGTCCGGCGCGAGGCTGTCGCCGTCCATCGCGGTCCGCCCCAGGACGAGCTGGCCCGGCTGGCCGGGGCCCTGGACGCCCATCCGGCCGACCATGTCGTGCGCATCAGTGACGACAGCCCGCTGATCGACCCCGACCTGATCGACGCGACGATCGCCCTGCACCTGTCCGAGGGCGCCGACCACACCACCAACCGCTCGCCCGGCGCGGCCTTCCCGGCCGGCCAGGGGGTGGAGGTGATCACCGCCGAGGGCCTTCGCCGCCTGGCCGCCGAGAGCGCGGCGCCGCGGCTGCGGGCCGGAGACGGGCCCGAGGCGCCGCCGACGCCGGTCCGCTGGTCGTCGCTGGCCCTGCTGGCCCTGCCCGACCAGGGCGAGGTTCACTGGGCGGTCGAGAGCCCGGCGGACTACGCCTTCGTGGCGGCGGTCTATGATGCGCTGTATCCCGCCGACCGCGCCTTCACCTCGGCCGACGTGCGGGCGCTGCTGGAACAGCGGCCGGACCTGGCGACGTTCGGCGGAGCCAGGCGGTTGTGAGGGCGGCGTCCCGCCCCGCCATCCTCTTCATCGCCGACGCCGGTCCCCGCGTGGGCGGGGGCCACGTCATGCGTAGCCTGACCCTGGCCCGGGCGTTGGAAGACGCCGGCGCGACCTGCCGGTTCCTGGTCGCCCCGGCGGCCAAGGCGGTGTTCGACGCGTTCGGCGGCGGGATCTCGTCCATCGCCACCGGCGACCTCACCCAGGCCGAACTGATCGAACGCGCGGCGGACTTGGCGCGGCGCCACGACGCCGTGGTCATCGACCACTACGGCCTGTCCGCCCCCGATCACCGGGCCATCGCCGCCGGCCGGCCGACCCTGGTCATCGACGACCTGGCCGACCGCCCGCTGGCCGCCGACCTGGTGCTGGACTCCGGTCCGACCCGCGACGCGGCCGATTATGACGGCCTGGTCCCGGCCGGCGCCGAGCGGCTGCTGGGGCCCAACCACGCCCCGGTCCGTCCCGCCTTCGCCGCCCTGCGCCGAGACGCCCTGGCCCGCCGCGCCGGCGCCCCGTCCGTGCGGCGCATCCTGGTGTCTCTGGGCCTGACCGACGTGGGTGCGATCACCGGGCGGGTCGTGGACCTGATGCTGCCCTTGGTCGGCGACGCCGTCCTGGACGTCGTGCTCGGCTCCGGCGCGCCCAGCCTGCCCGGG
Source organism: Caulobacter sp. LjRoot300 (assembly GCF_964253875.1). Classification (NCBI taxonomy): domain Bacteria; kingdom Pseudomonadati; phylum Pseudomonadota; class Alphaproteobacteria; order Caulobacterales; family Caulobacteraceae; genus Caulobacter; species Caulobacter sp. LjRoot300. The sequence goes on along the minus strand of NZ_CAXUSA020000004.1, from coordinate 507,516 downwards.
CTGCGGGCGCTGGCCGGGCGCGAGCCTCGCCTGGCGCTGCATGTCGACAGCCAGGACATGCCGCGGCTCACCCTCCAGGCCGACCTGGCCGTCGGGGCCGGGGGCTCGAGCACCTGGGAGCGCTGCGTCCTGGCCCTGCCCACCCTGCTGCTGGTGCTGGCCGCCAATCAGCGCGAGGCCAGCCAGGCCCTGGCCGAGGCCGACGCCGTCCTGGCCCTGGACGTCGCCGATCCGGACTTCGACACCGCCTTCGCGACCGAGCTTTCCCGCCTGCTCGCCGACCCTGCGCTGCGCGATCGCCTGTCGGCGGCCTCGGCCGCGGTCTGCGACGGGCGAGGGGCGGCGCGGGTCGCGGCGCATTTCCTGGACCTGATCGCGCGACGCCGGGCTGGATAGCGGCGGGAAAACCCGAAGGTTGCTTCAGACTTTCAGTCCAGATCGGGCAGGTTCCGGGCCAGGACATCCACGACCTGGGCCATCGAGGGGCGGCCGGCGACCTCGGGTCGCGTGCAATCGGCCCGCAGGGCGCGGATGGCGGCCGGACTCTCGTCCTCGCAGCGTTCCAGCAATTCGCCCAGCAGCCGTCCCCAGGCCAGGACATCCAGGCGGTCCAGCGGATCGTCGGGACCGCCCGGCAGGAACGAGGCGCCGCCCAGATCGCTGAGCACGGCCCGACCGGCCCCGCCGTCCCACAGGACGTTATGGGCGTAGAGATCGCCGTGCGACAGGCCCTTGGCGTGCAGATGCAGGGCTCCCGCGCCGACATCCAGGGCGATGCGCAGGGCGACATCCAGGTCCAGGCGCAGGCTGGGATCGTAGACGTCGCGCGAGCAGCTCTCCAGGCTGGGCGGGCCGGCCAGCACCCGCCAGTCCGGCGGCAGCAGGGCCATCAGCAGGCCCTGGGCGCCGTCGGGATGGTCGGCCAGCTGGCCCAGGGCGCCGGTCAGGTTCGGATGCTCGCCGGCGGCCAGGCAGGCGGCCATCTCGCGTTCGGGCAGGCCGTCGCTGGTCATCGCGCCCTTGAACAGCTTCAGGGCGACGGGACGGATCTCCGCGCCGTCGATCCAGTCGGCCGCCTGGACCTGGCCCGAGGCGCCCTCGCCCAACGGACGTCCCGGCCGCATGGCCGACCAGGCGACGGTTCTCCCGGGCGGCGGCGCGCCGTGGTCGAACGGATTGCCGGCCCAGGCCAGCCAGGCCAGGCTCGGCGCCTCGGCCAGCCAGCCGGGCAGGGCCTCCAAGCGGTTGGCCGACAAGCGCAGCAGTTCCAGCCGCGAATGGCCGGCCAGGCTGTCCGGCAGGGCCTCCAGCCGATTGCCCGACAGCATCAGCTTCTGAAGCAAGGGCCGCTCGCCCAGCGGGGCCGGCAGGGTTTCGATGGCGTTGTCGGTCAGGGTCAGCCAGCGAAGGCCCGGGGGCAGGGCTTCGGCCGGGACCTCCCGCAGGCCGCAACCGCGAAAACCGACCTGGCTCAGCGCCGGGCAGTCGCCCAGGCTGGGCGGCAGCCGCTCGAACCGGTTGCCCGAGCAGAACAGCACCCGCAGCCGGGTCAGCCGGCCCAGGTCGTCGGGCAGGCTGGTCAGGGCGGCGCCGCTGAGGTCCAGCACCTCCAGCGTCTCGGCCAAGGCGAAGATCTCGCGCGGGAACTCGGTCAGCCCCTCGCGGAGCCGCAGTTCGCGAGCGCCGGCCAGGTCGCCGGCTCGCAGTTCGGCCAGGGTGGCGGTCGGCATCAGCTCTCCATGGACGGCGACGCCCCCTCAGTCGCTTCGCGACAGCTCCCCCAGAGGGGGAGCATCTAGCACTGCGCAGATCCTCCCCCTCTGGGGGAAGTGGCCCGAAGGGCCGGAGGGGGCTTTTGCCGTATTCAGTCGCGCAGCAGGTCGTTGATCGAGGTCTTCGACCGGGTCTTGGCGTCGACGGTCTTGACGATCACCGCGCACGACAGGCTGGGGCCGCCGTTCTTGTCGGGCAGGCTGCCGGGCACCACGACGCTGTAGGGCGGCACCTTGCCCATGTGGATCTGGCCGGTGGCGCGGTCGATGATCTTGGTCGAGGCCGAGATGAACACGCCCATCGACAGCACCGAGCCCTCGCCCACAACCACGCCCTCGACCACTTCCGAACGCGCGCCGATGAAGCAGTCGTCCTCGATGATGGTCGGGTTGGCCTGCAGGGGCTCGAGCACGCCGCCGATGCCGACGCCGCCCGACAGGTGGACGCGCTTGCCGATCTGGGCGCACGAGCCGACCGTCACCCAGGTGTCGACCATGGTGGAGTCGTCGACATAGGCGCCGATGTTGACGAACGACGGCATCAGGATGACGTTCTTGCCGACATAGGCGCCGCGGCGGACGATCGAGCCGGGCACGGCGCGGAAGCCGGCGGCCTCGAACTGCGGGGCGTCCCAGCCGTCGAACTTGTTGGGAACCTTGTCCCACCACGGACCCACCGCGCCGCCCAGGGTGCCGGCGTGCATGACCTTGTTGGGGTTGAGGCGGAACGACAGCAGCACGGCCTTCTTCAGCCACTGGTGGGTGGTCCATTCGCCGTCGATCTTTTCCGATACCCGCACCCTGCCGGCGTCGATCATCAGCAGGGTCTCCTCGACCGCCGTGCGCACCGGGCCGGTGGTGGCGGTGGAGACGCCGTCGCGGGCCTCCCAGGCGGCTTCGACTTCGGTTTGCAGGTCGGCGAGGGGGAGAGAGGTCATCTCAGGCTTCCTTCAGGCGCGCCGAGGTCAGGAACCCGGCGAGGTCGTGCGTGCGGTGATGGACGAAAGGCGCGGTCGAGGCGGCCGCGTGGGCGCCGACCAGGACGGTGGTCATGCCCAGCAGGGCGGCGGGGGCGAGGTTCTTCTCGCTGTCCTCGAAGAAGGCGGTGGCCGGCGGGGCCAGGGCGTGGCGGGCGACCACCTTCTCGAAGGTGGCCATGGCCGGCTTGGGCAGGTAGTCGGCCGTCTCGATGGCGAAGACGTCCTCCATCAGCTGCGCCAGGCCCAGGTGGTTCAGCACCCGGTCGGCGTGGCCCAGCGAGCCGTTGGTGAACACCAGCCGGCGACCGGGCAGGGCCTGGATCGCCGCCCGCAGCGCCGGGTCGGGCGTCAGGCAGTCCATCGAGACGTCATGCACCTCGTCCAGGAATTCCTTCGGCTCAATGCCATGGTGGGCCATCAGTCCGGCCAGGGTGGTGCCGTGCTCGGTGTAGTAGCGCTTCTGGATCGCCCGGGCCTCGTCGCGGGGCAGGCCGGTGGCCTTCTCCATGAAGTCGGTCATCTTGCCCTCGATCAGGGCCATGAACTCGCATTCGGCCGGATAAAGGGTGTTGTCGAGGTCGAACAGCCAGGTCTCGACGTGCGTCAGGTCGGGCCCGCTCATTTCGAGATCAGCGTACCCGCGCCGTGCTCGCTGAACAGTTCGACCAGCATGGCGTGGGGACGGCGGCCGTCCAGGATGACCACGGCCTCGACGCCGGACTCCACCGCGTGAATGGCGTTCTCCAGCTTGGGGATCATGCCGCCGCTGGCCACGCCGCTCTCGATCAGGCCGCGGGCCTCGGCGACGGTCATCTGGCGGATCAGCTGGCCCTCGCCGTCCAGCACCCCGGCGATGTCGGTCAGCATCAGCATCCGCTTGGCCTTCAGCGCCCCGGCCAGGGCGCCGGCCACGGTGTCGGCGTTGATGTTGAAGGTCTGGCCCTGTTCGGACACGCCGATCGGGGCGATCACCGGGATGTAGTCGGTCTCGGAAGTCAGCAGGGCCTGGATGATGTGCGGGTCGATCTTGGTGGGCTCGCCCACGAAGCCCAGGTCGACGGCCTGCTCGATGTTGCTGTCCGGATCCTTGCGGGTGCGGGTGACCTTCTCGGCGGTGATCATCCGGGCGTCCTTGCCCGACAGGCCCACGCCGCGGACGTCGGCTTCAGCGCCCGCGAGCGTGATCCAGTTGGCGATTTCCTTGTTGATGGCCCCCGACAGCACCATCTCGGCCACTTCCATCGTCGCCTCGTCGGTGACGCGCAGCCCGTCGACGAAGGTCGACTTGACGCCGGCCTTGTCGAGCATGCGGCTGATCTGCGGGCCGCCGCCGTGCACCACGACGGGATGGACGCCCAGCAGCTTGAGCAGCACGGCGTCGGCCGCGAACAGCTTGGCCACCTGCTCCTGGCCCATGGCGTGGCCGCCGTATTTGATCACCACCGTCTCGCGGTCGTAGATCTGGATGTAGGGCAGGGCTTCGGCCAGGGTCTTGGCGGTGGCCCAGCCCGCTTCCTCGGCGACGTCGGTCAAGGCGGCGGTCCTGTAAGGCGAAAGGCGCGCCTCGATAGCGGACGTGGGGACACGTGTCACGCGTCGCCTGAAGTTTTGAAGGGAACCGCGCCGGGCCCCAAGATTTCCCATCGCCCCTCACCGTTGTCATCCCGGAAGCCTCGCAGAGGCTGTCCGGGATCCAGGGGACTGGGCTGAAGCTGTGCGGCTGTCCTGGGTCCCGGACAAGCGCTGCGCGCTTTCCGGGATGACAACCTTGATGGGGTCGGGTTCAGCCCTTCCGGTCGAACCGCCACTTCAGCGCCAGCACCGCGCCCGACATCAGCAGGCAGGCGGTGTTGGAGGCGATCACCGGCCAGGCCTCGATCAGCACCCCATAGGCGATCCAGCAGGAAAAGCCGGCGACGGTGACCACATAGGTCCGCAGCGACACCGACGAGGCGTCCTTCTCGCGCCAGATCTTGACGATCTGCGGGGCGAAGCTGGTGATCGACAGCAGGGCGGCGGCCGTGCCTATGGCTGAAACGACCAAGGGGGCCGCGAGCGTGGGGCCCATGCCTAGACGGCTTGGGGCAGGGTGGTCGTCAGGCCCCAGCGCTCGGCATAGGCCGGCGACAGCTCCAGCCCCAACGGCGGCGGGCCGGGGGCCAGGCCCTTGCGCAGGCAGATCGTCAGATAGGTCAGGGCGGTCTTCACGCCATATTCGGAATAGGGCTTGCCGATCACCCCGCAGGCGCCGGCGAAATCGTCGGGCAGGCGCTTGACGTTGGCGGTCATGAACAGGGCCACGCCGCCGCAGTCGTCATGGATGGTGCGGGCCACCTCGACGCCCGTGGGGCCGTCGCGCAGGTGGACGTCGACCAGGGCCAGGTCCGGATGCAGGTCGCAGGCCAGGGCCACCGCCTCGTCCGAGCTCATGGCCAGGCCCACCGAGTGGAACCCGACCTCCTCGGCCAAATACTCCAGTTCGGTGGCCAGCAGGACCTCGTCTTCCACGATCAGAACGTCGAGCGGGCGCTCGGTCATCACCAGATCAGCCTTCTTCAGTGATGAACGCCGTTGATCGGCAGGTGCACCACGACGCGCGTCCCGGGGTCGGCGGGCGTGGTCTCGGTCCGGGCCTTGAGCTGCTGGCACAGCAGCTGGACGATGGTCAGACCGAATCCGCCCGACGATGCGGAACTCTCTAGTCCAACGCCGTCGTCGGTGATTTCGATCCGGAAGTCCCCGTCCTGGCGCGCGATGCCGACGAAGATCTCGCCCTGGCGGCCGTTCAGAGTCTCGGGCGGGAAGGCGTGGCGCAGGGCGTTGGAGAACAGCTCGCTGAGCACCAGGGCCAGGGGCGCGGCCTTGGAGGCGGCGATATCGACCCGTTCCAGGTCCAGCCGGACCTTGATGTCGTCGCGCCGCGCCGACCCGACCATGTCGCCGACCAGGTCGCGCACGAAGGCCGAGACGTCGAAGCGCTCGACGTCGTCGCTCTGGAACAGGCGGCGATGGACGGTGGCGATGGCGCTGACCCGTTCCAGCATGCCCCGCAGGCTGCTCTTGACCGCCGGGTCGGTGACGCGGCGGTTCTGCAGCAGCAGCAGGGACGAGATGAGCTGGAGGTTGTTCTTGACCCGGTGGTCCACCTCGTGGAGCAGGGCGGTCTTCTGCTGCAGGGCCTGGGTCAGGTCGGCGGTGCGGGCCTCGACGGCGGCCTCCAGACGGTCGCGGGCGTCGCCCAGTTCGAACTCGACCCGCTTCTTGTCGCTGATGTTCAGCTGTGAGCCGAAGAAGTAGTCGATCTGGCCGCTCTTGCCGTGCACGGGCGACAGGCTGAGGGCGTTCCAGAAGGTCGTGCCGTCCTTGCGGTAGTTGAGGATGTCGATCGTGACCTCCTCGCCGTGGGCGATGGCGCGCCGCAGGGCGCCAATGGCGGCGGGATCGGTGTCGGGTCCCTGCAGGAAACGGCAGTTGCGGCCGATGACCTCGTCGCGGTGATAGCCGGTCAGGCCCAGGAAGGCGTCATTGGCGAAGATGATCGGATTGTCCGGCTGATGGGCGTCGGTGACGATCATCGCCGTGCGGGCGGCGCGGATCGCCGCGGCGAACGGATCCCCGACGCCATGTTCGGCGGCCAGTTCCTCCGCCGCGCGCTCCGACCGCAAGATGTCCGTCATTTCGTGAGAAGCCCGACCTTCTGACCTGCCCCGTGGTTTCCGAGAACGCCGGCTGGCAAGTCGGGTTCCAGACAGGCGAACAGAACGCACAACGGCGGAAACACCAAGTGTTTCCGCCGCCATGGTCGTCTGGGTCGTTAATGAGAGGCCTGGCCCCTTACTTCGGCTTGTAGATCCGGTCGAAGACGCCGCCGTCGGCGAAGTGGGCGGCCTGGGCCTTCTTCCAGCCGCCGAAGGTGTCGTCGATGGTCACCAGGGGGATCGCCTTGAACCGCGAGGCGTACTTGGCCGCCGCGGCCGCGTTGCGCGGACGGTAGTAGTTCTTGCCGATCAGGTCCTGGGCGATGGGGCTGTAGAGGAAGTTCAGGTAGCCCTCGGCCGCCAGGCGGGTCTTGTGGCGGTCGACGTTCCTGTCGATCAGGGCGACCGGCGGCTCGGCCAGGATCGACAGCGACGGATAGACGATGTCGAACTTGCCCGGCAGTTCCTCCTGCGCCAGATAGGCCTCGTTCTCCCACGACAGCAGCACGTCGCCCAGGCCGCGCTGGGTGAAGCTGGTGGTCGCGCCGCGCGCCCCGGTGTCCAGCACCGGCACGTGCCGGAACAGCTCGCCGACGAAGGCCTCGGCCTTGGCCGGGTTGCCGCCCGGCTGCTTCAGGGCCCAGGCCCAGGCGGCCAGGTAGTTCCAGCGCGCCCCGCCCGAGGTCTTGGGGTTGGGGGTGATCACATCGATGCCCGGCTTGATCAGGTCGCCCCAGTCCTTGATCTTCCAGGGATTGCCCTTGCGGACCAGGAACACGATCGTCGAGGTGTAGGGGGTGGAGTTCTGCGGCAGGCGCGACTGCCAGTTGGCCGGCAGCAATTTGGCCCTGGCGGCGATCTCGTCGATGTCATAGGCCAGGGCCAGGGTGACCACGTCGGCCTGCAGGCCGTCGATCACCGAGCGGGCCTGCTTGCCCGAGCCGCCGTGGCTCTGGTTGATGGTCAGGGTCTGACCGACCTTGTCCTTCCAGTACTTGGCGTAGGCGGCGTTGATGTCCTTGTAGAGCTCGCGCGTCGGGTCGTAGCTGACGTTCAGCAGGGTCAGCGGCTTGACGCCCTGGGCGTGGGCCGATCCGGCCAGGGCGGCGGGAACGGCCAGGGCCGCGGCGCCGGCCGCGCCCGAGCCCAGCAGGCCGCGTCGCGTGGGGGTCTTGAGATCTTGGGTCATGGCGATGTCGCCTCGCTTGAGAAGATGGATCTTGAAAAATCGCGACCAGCCTGGCCCTGGCTGGCGACGCCGCGCCGGGCGTCGGTCCACGTCCCTCCCTCGCGAAGGGAGAGGGACGTGGCTCCGCCCAGTTCTAGAACGCGTACTGGCTGCGCAGGTTGACGGCCTTGTAGCTCTGGCCGATCTGGACCGCGGCGGCGTCGCGACGGTCGACGTCGACGTCCAGATAGTCCAGCGAGAACTTGGTCACCGAATTGGGGAACCAGTTGAGGCCGACGGTGGCGATCTCCTGCACGCCGCCGCGCACCCGGTCGGCCGCCACGGTCGCATATTCGTGGTGGTTGAGGTCCAGCACCGAATAGCGGGCCGCCAGCTCCCAGGCGCCCCACTTGCCGGCCTTGGGATCGAACGGGTTGGCGATGGTCGGGGCGTCGAAGGCGAAGTTGGCGGGGTTGTACTTGCGCTGCTCGCCGGTCAGCACCCAGCCGCCCTCGACGTACCAGCCCGAGAACTTCGGGTCGGTGACGTTGGCGGCGCGGTTGCGGCGGTCCAGCGCGATGTCGAAATATTCGCCCTGGATCAGGAAGTTCTTCTTCTGGGCGGCCAGTTCGAAGCCGTAGTGGCGGGCGCCCGACGAGTCGATGGCGCCGGAGCTGACCAGGCGCGTGCCGTCGGTGCGCAGCTCGGGACGGTCTTCCACGGTGACCGGATAGGCGCCGGCCACGGCGGTCTGGGCGGGCTGGGCGATCCGGCTGGCGTTGACGCCGACATGGGTCAGCCAGTCATAGCCCTTGAACGGGACGAAGGCGACGCGACCCACGTAGCCCAGCTGCTCGTCGAAGGTGGCGCCGTCACCGGCCTTGGCCCCGGTCACCGCGCCCGAGATCAGCCAGCGCTCACCCACGGCCTGGGCCTGCAGCGAGATGCGGCGGTCGGCGCCGGCCAGGCCGCGGGTGGCCTCGGAACCGGAGGGACGCTCGGGGAACAGCGAGCCGTTGGTCGAGGCGGCGTCCTCCAGGCCCAGGTTCGGCGCGAACGCCCCGACCTTCACCTTGAACGGCGCGTAGTTGTACTGCAGGTACAGCTCCTGCAGCTGGCCCGCGCCGTCGGTGCCCGCGCCGCCGAAGTCCAGCAGCACGCCGTAGTCGAAGTTCTTGAAGGCCCGGCCGTCGACGCCCAGGCGGGCGCGGCGGAAGTTGGTGCCGCTGTTGAGGTCGCGGCCGGTGGTGGTCGCGGGCTGGCCGCTGTCCTGGTTGTACCAGGTGGCGTCCAGCTGCATCACCGCGTGGATGTTGGCGCTGAAGGCCCCGTCGCCCGAGGCGATGGTGGGCTTGCCGCCGGCGATGCTGACGGTGGTCTGGGCCTGGGCGGTGCGCACGTCCTTGAGGCTGGCGGCGGTCGCGGCCTTCAGGTCGGCGATCTGGCTGGACAGGGCCTGGAGCTGGGCTTCCAGCGCCTCGATGCGGGCCTGCTGCTGCTCGGGCGTCTGGGCCGTCCCCGAGGCGCTTTGGGCCTGGGCCGCGCCGGTCATGGCCAGCAGCGAGGCCCCGGCGATCAGCGCCGTTCGCAGGACGCTCCGAGCGGTTCTCTGTGTGTTGATCATGGCTTTCCCCTCTCGACGCCTTGTCGGCGCCGCCGTTGACTGGAACAAAAGACGATTATTCCTACGTGTTAAATAGAGATAAGAGCGCGGGGCTTTGAGTTTTCCTTCAGGCTCCCGGCGGGCCCTCGCGGCAGGTATGGTCAAGCTATTGGAATCCAAAACGAAAAAGGCCCGCGCCGAAGCGCGGGCCCTGTTCGTCAGTGTTCGTCATATTCGTCCCTGAAGTCCAGGGACGAGGCTAGATCTAGAACATCGCCCGGCCGGTGAGCTTGAGGTTGTAGCGCTTCTGCTTCTTGGCGGCCTCGGCGTTGGCCTCGATCGCCAGGTAGGACATCGGCGTGCCGGCCCGCAGGGCCAGGCCCAGGGTCACCGCGCCGTCCTTGTCGTTGGCCGCCGCCAGGGTGAAGGGCGTGCCGCCGCCGGTGAACTGGGCCACGGTGTCGCCGATCTCGCCGGCCAGCAGCTGGCGATAGCCGACCCGCACTTCCGGACGCCACCACAGGTCGCGGCCGTAGTCGGCGCCCAGCACCACCCCGACGTCGCCGGTCAGGCTGTCGGACGTGCGCTTGTGGACGATCTGGTCGAAGCCGTCGCCGCCGCCCTTTTCCTTGCGCTGGCCCTCGCTGAGATAGAGGTAGTCGACGGAGGCCTCGGGACGGACGAAGTAGCGGCCGGCGAACTTGGTCTCGTAGGCCGTGCCGGCGTAGGCGTTGAAGGTGTAGCCGTTCCACTTGGCGCTGTTCTTGCGCTGGACGTCGGCCACGCCGTCGCCGTTCAGGTCGCCGGAGTTGAACGTCCGGTCGCCGTCGTACCAGCCGTAGCCGCCGCCGCCGCCGATGTTCATGCGCCAGCCGCCGATCGACCGGCGCCAGTAGGCGCCCAGCTGGACGAAGTTGCCGGTGGTCTGCTCGCCCACCTTGGCGGCGATGTCGTGTTCCTCGACGCTGGCATAGGCCAGGGTCAGGCCCAGGGCGCCGCCGGCGTCGCCCATGGCCTCGTAGCCGCCGACGAAGCCGAAGGCCTGGGTGTCCGACCCCATGGTGTCGTCGGTGTCGCGCCGCACCAGGGTGTTGATCTCCTGGATCCACAGGCTGTCGGGCCCGTAGCGGTCGCCCGGGTCGGGACGGAAGGCGGTGGCGGTCGAGATCGCGTGGTTGACGTTCTGCAGGGCCGCGAAGAAGCCCTCGCCCTGGTCGGGCATCATCTGGTCGTAGAGGCCCAGCAGGCCGTCCTTGGTGGTCTGGCTCAGGAAGGCGGTGGAGATGTCCTTGTCCTTGCCCAGCGCCGCGAAGGTGGCGTCGTAGGCCGAGGACTGGGCCGTGTTCATGCCGATCTCGCCGGCCGTGCGGCGGCGGACGTCCAGATAGACGTTGTTGGCGTCGGTGCGGCTGGAGGCCACGTAGAGATAGGGCGTGCCGCCCAGCAGGTCCTGGTTGATCGTCCCGGCCGTCAGCGAGCCGGCGGTGATCACCGTATAGCTGGTCGGGGCGCTCAGCAGGCTGGTCAGGCGCAGGCCGATCTGGGCCCCGGACGCGATGTTGGCCGAGCCCGAGACCACCAGGTGGCTGTTGGCCCCCGCGCCGTTGTTGGCGCTTGGGTCGGCGGTGAACACCAGCTTGCTGTCCGCGCCCAGGGTCAGGCTGGAGGCGTTGATGTTTTCGGCGTTGGTCAGGCCCAGCGAGCCGTTGCCGATATTGATCGCCAGCTGGCCGTCCGAGTCGCGCAGGGCGCCCAGCATGACGGCGCCGCCGCCGATGGTCAGGGTGTCGGCGCCGGCGCCGAAGGCGACGTCGCCCACCACCGAGCCGCTCTGGAGGTTGAGGGTGTCGGCCCCCGAGCCGAACAGAATGCTGCCCACGATGACCGGCGTGCCGGTGGTCGCCGTGCTGGTCGCCGAGGTCACCGTGTCGGTGCTGGGGAAGGTGGTCGTGGTGGTGGTCGAGGTCGGGGCGACCTGGTTCACCGTGACGCCGGCGGTCGAGGCGCGCAGGTCCAGGGCGATGGCCGAACCGGTGGCGACGGCGGCCGGGGAGGGCGCGGTCCCGTCCGACTTGCTCGTCGGGGCGGCGACCTGGGCGGTGATCCGGCCGCTGTTGGTGATGTTGGTCAGGGTTCCGGCCGAATCCAGCACGCCGACGGCGTTGCCCAGTTCGCCGCTGCGGACCACCTGGATGACGCCGCTGTTGTTCAGGCTGGTCGCGCTGGCGCCGGCGTTGATGACGACGCCGCGCGCGTCGCCCGTCAGGCCGGATCCGGCGTAGGAGGCGCTGGTCGAGGAGATTTGGCCGCGATTCCAGATCGAGGGGACGTTGGCGCCGGCCGTCAGGTTGACGCCGGTGGCGTTGGCCTCGCGGGCGCTGGCCGAGATGGTGCTGTCGAATCGCGCGCCGCCGGCCAGGGTGGTGGCCTGGCCCGTCGCGCCGCCGATCTGCACGGCGGTCGAGGTGACCTTGTCATAGACCCCGTTCGACGCGATGGCGCCCTTGGCGACGAGGCCAAAGGCGTTGTCGGCGGCGCCGACCGCGCCGATCGAGACGGCCTGGGTGTCGGAACCGATCAGCAGGGCGGGCGCGGCCCCGTAGGTGGCGATCGACGCCGTCGAGGTCGTCGAGGAACTGATGGTGGTGGTCGTGGTGGTCGTGCCGTCGACGACGGTCGAATAGGTCGGCCCGTTCAGCAGCACGCCGCCGGCGACGTTGCCGCCGATGCGCACGGCCGGCCCGCCCTGCAGCAGGTCGTCGGCGTCCAGCTTGTCGACCGAGGTCTGGGCGGGGCGGGTGGTGTAGCGATAGCCGGTGGTGGTGACGGCGCCCTGCAGGGCGAAGGCGCCGCTGACATCGCCGTCGACCGCCACGCCGGTGGCGTTCAGGCCGGTCACGGTCGTGGCGCCGTTGATCGTCACCTTGCCGGTCACCGGGCCGGCGACATGGACGCCGTAGGTGTTGTCGCCGAGCACGCTGATCGAACCCGCGGTGGTCAGGTTGCCGACCAGGCCGCTCTCCAGCGAAATGCCGGCCGAATTGTTGCCTTCGATGGCGATCGAGCCGGTCGAGCCCTGGACGATGTCGCCGGTGAACACGCCGGGGCCGGTCAGGCGGATGCCGTAGCGGTTGGAGCCCTTGGCGAACGGGCCGTCCAGGTCGCCGTCGCTGTCGGTGTCGGTCGGGGTGTAGTCCTCGGTCAGGCTGATGGCGGCGTTGTTGGTCACCGAGCCGGTCGTGCCGCCCTGGATCAGCACGCCGGTCGAGTTGTCGACGCCCACCGTGGTCAGGCCGTTGCCGCCCAGGGTGACCTTGTTGTTGCTGTTGAGGGTGACCAGCGGGCCCGCCGTGGTCAGGGTGATGCCCCCGCCCGTGTCGACCTTCACGTCGTCGGGCGCGCCGGCGGACGTCGCCGTCGCCGTGGCGATCGGCGTCGTACGCGCCGTGTTGATGACCGTCTCAGCATAAGCGCCGAACGCCATGGCCAGGAGAGGAGCGGTTGCGACCGTCGCGACCAGGACCTTGCGCTGCATTCCGAACGACACCTTAGAGATAATCCCAGACCCCAGATTGCGGCACGTTGCGGCGAAATTGCGGTGCTTTCCGACAACGTCGCGCCACGAGGCGTTTGACGGTCTATCGCAAGCGTTCCCAGGGCGCCATATCTGGTTCGCCGAATCCCTCCCTTCGCCAGAACCGAGACTGCCGCATGCCGATGGCCTCGCCGTCTTCGTCTGCCCGTTCCGACGGAGCCGCCAGCACGCCCCTGGCCGTCTGGGGCGCGGTGCTGGCCGGGCCCGCGGCCCTGCTGGGCCTGGCGGCGACGGGCGGCGCCAACGCCGCGGCGGCGATTCCCCTGGCCCTGGTCAGCGGCGGCGTCGGCTACGCGCTGGTCCGCCGGACGCTGAACCGGCCCGCCGGCCCCGCCGCCCCGGTGGCGGTCGCGGCCGCGCTGGACCAGACGCCGCCGTTCGGCCTGATTCTCGAGACCCTGCCCGACCCGCTGATGGTCATCGCCGCCGAGGAGGCCGACGATCTGACCGGCCGGCGATTCGTGTTCGCCAACGCGGCGGCCCGCGAGCTGTTCAAGCTGCAGCCGCGCGGCGGGCTGCTGGTCTCGGCCCTGCGCAGCCCGCAGGTGCTGGAGGCCGTGGACGAAAGCCTGTTCGGCGGCGTGCGCCGCTCGGTGGACTATGTGGGCGGCGGGGCCCAGGGACGCGAATGGGCGGCGCACTGCGCGCCGCTGGGCGTCGACGAGCGCGGCTCGCGCCTGGCCCTGCTGGTGCTCAGCGACGAGACCGACGCCCGCCGCAGCGAGCGGACCCGGGCCGACTTCCTGGCCAACGCCAGCCACGAGCTGCGCACGCCCCTGGCCTCGCTGTCGGGCTTCATCGAGACCCTGCGCGGCCACGCCAAGGACGATGTCGGGGCGCGCGACAAGTTCCTGGGCATCATGCAGGCCCAGGCCGAGCGCATGGCGCGGCTGATCGACGACCTGATGAGCCTGTCGCGCATCGAGCTCAACGAGCACATCGCCCCGCTGGGCCAGGTCGACCTGGCCATGGCGACGATCGACGTCCTGGACGCCCTGGCGCCCCAGGCCAAGGAGAAGGCCGTGGCCTTCGATCCCGTCCTGCCGCCGCGCGGCGCGGCGGTGGTCGAGGGCGACCGCGACCAGATCGTCCAGGTCATCCAGAACCTGGTCGACAACGCCATCAAGTACACGCCGCGCGACGGCGTGGTGCGGGTGGAGGTCTTCTCGGGCCTGACCGCCGACATGGCCGCCGCCCCGCGCGACCCGGGCGCGGCGCGGATGTCGCTGCTGACCCCCGACCACGCCCTCGACGAACGCTACGCCTCGCTGCGGGTCAGCGACCGGGGACCGGGCCTGGCCCGCGAGCACCTGCCGCGGCTGACCGAGCGCTTCTACCGGGTCGAGGGCCAGAAGAGCGGCGAGCGCTCCGGCACGGGTCTGGGCCTGGCCATCGTCAAGCACATCATGAACCGCCACCGCGGCGGCATGACGGTCGAGAGCGTGCAGGGCGAGGGCGCGGCGTTCGGGGTCTACTTCCCGATGGCGCGGGGTGACGGCCGGGACGCATCGGCGAGCGCCACGCCGCCTTCGCCGCTTTCCGCCTAGCCCGTCGTCCCGGGCCTTGTGCCCGGAATCCCTCGTTCAGCTGACGGTGAAGCGAACTGGCGCGCGGCGCGCCACACCCCCGCCCTTGCGGCGGATAGAGGGGGCCCGGGCACGAGGCCCGGGATGACGGCGGAAGGGGACAAACGCCTCCCAAACGGCCCTCCCTGGCCGCTGTCGTAAAACTGTCGCCAAACCGTCGCATAAGGTCGGCGCCCGCACGGCATAGATCGGCGCGGGCGGTACGGCGCGTTGGGCGCCGGCATCGCATCCTTCGCGCAAGACCCCGCCGCACGCATGCTGACCTGGCTCTCGCTCCTTTTCCTCGCCCTGTTCTCCGGCGCGGCGTTCATGGCCGGCCGAAGCCGGGCGTTGAAGTCGTCCGGCGGCTCCACGGCCAAGCTCCACTCGCTGCCGAACTATTACGGCCTCTACGCCGCCCTGTGGGCCGGCGCCCCGGCGGCCCTGCTGCTGCTGCTGGGCGCGGCCTTCGGCGGCCGGGTCGAGGACGCCATGCTGCAGGCCCAGCGCCCGGCCGTGGTCCAAGCCCTGACCCCTGATCGACAAGACGTGTTCTTCAGCGACGTCAGCGCCGTCGCCGTCGGCCAGGCTCCCAGCGAGGTGGCCTACGAGGGCCCGCTGAAGGCGGTCTTCGACGCCAAGGTGGTCGAGGCCAAGCGCATCGACGGCATCGTCAGCTATTCGGTCCTGGGCCTGGCCGGCCTGCTGGCCCTGGCCGGGTTCCTGCTGGCCACCCCGCGCATCAACACGCAATTCCGCGCCCGCAACCGGGTCGAGGGCTGGATCGCCGGCGTGCTGGTGGCCTGCTCGGTCGCCGCCGTCCTGACGACGCTCGGCATCGTCATGTCGCTGATCTACGAGAGCTGGCGCTTCTTCGAGAGCGTCTCGCCAATTGATTTCCTGTTTGGCGTCGAGTGGGCGCCGCAGATCGCCATGCGCGCCGACCAGGTGGCCTCGTCGGGGGCGTTCGGCGCGGTGCCGCTGTTCGCCGGCACCTTCCTGGTCATGATGATCGCCATGCTGGTGGCGGCCCCGGTCGGCCTCTACTCGGCGATCTACCTGTCGGAATACGCCAATCGCGGCCTGCGCTCGACGATCAAGCCGCTGCTGGAGATCCTGGCCGGCGTGCCGACCGTGGTCTACGGCTTCTTCGCCGCCCTGACCGTCGGCCCGATCTTCCGCGCCTTCTTCAACGGCATCGGCGAGCAACTGGCGGGCGGCCCGCTGGACAACCTCGCCCAGTACCTGATGCAGGTTCAGAACCAGATGGCCCTGGTGGCCGGGGTGGTGATGGGCATCATGCTGATCCCCTTCGTGTCCTCGCTGTCGGACGACATCATCAACGCCGTGCCCCAGAGCTTGCGCGACGGCAGCTACGCCATGGGCGCCACCAAGTCCGAAACCGTCAAGAAGGTGGTGCTGCCCGCCGCCCTCCCGGGGATCATGGCCGCCATGCTGCTGGCCGTGTCCCGCGCGGTGGGCGAGACCATGATCGTCACCATGGCCGCCGGCCTGCAGGCCAAGCTGACCGCCAACCCGCTGGACACCGTCACCACCGTGACCGTCCAGATCGTCACCCTGCTGACCGGCGACCAGGAGTTCGACAGCCCCAAGACCCTGTCGGCCTTCGGCCTGGGCCTGACCCTGTTCGTCGTCACCCTGGGCCTGAACATCATCGCCCTGCGCATCGTCCAGAAGTACCGGGAACAATATGACTGACGCGTCCCTCCCCACGGGCCTCCCCACGGGCAAGGCCCCCGGCGCGCCGGCCCGTCCGAGCCTGTCGGCCCGCGACGCCCTGCTGAAGAAGCGCCACCGCTCCGAAAAGCTGTTCCGGGCCCAGGGCGTCGCGGCGATCGTCGTCGCCATGATCTTCCTGGTCGTGCTGGTCGGCCGCATCGTCGCCCAGGGCTACTCGACCTTCGAGACCCACACCCTGACGGTGCCGGTCTATCTGAACCCCGAGCGCATCGACACCAGCGCCCTGGAAGGGGTCAATTACGACTACATCGTCGCCGAGGCCCTGATGAAGAAGCTGGGCGTGCAGGACGACGACCTGGGCACGGTGTCCAGCAAGGTCCAGGCCCTGGTCTCGCGCGACTTCGGCAACCAGCTGCTGCAGAAGGTCAAGAAGGACCATTCGCTGATCGGCAAGACCGTCGATGTCACCGGCTCGGTCAAGGCCGACGCCGACCTCTACTACAAGGGCGAGATCAAGCGCGCGACCGCCGAGGGCGACCGCAAGCTCGACAACCAGCAGCTGGACTGGCTGGACCGCCTGAAGAAGGACGGCACCGTCAAGACCGGCTTCAACACCAAGTTCTTCACCAATTCCGACTCCACCGAGCCCGAGCAGGCCGGCGTCTGGGGCGCGGTGATCGGCTCGACCATGATGCTGGTCATCACAGCCCTGATCGCCATCCCGGTCGGGGTGATGGCCGCGGTCTATCTCGAGGAATTCGCCCCGAAGAACCGCTGGACCGACGTCATCGAGGTCAACATCAACAACCTGGCCGCCGTGCCGTCGATCGTCTACGGCCTGCTGGGCCTGGCCCTGTTCATCAACTGGCTGCACGTGCCGCGCGGCTCGCCGCTGGTCGGCGGCCTGGTCCTGGCCCTGATGGCCCTGCCGACCGTGATCATCGCCACCCGCAGCTCGCTGAAGGCGGTGCCGCCGTCGATCCGCGAAGCCGCCCTGGGCGTCGGCGCCTCCAAGGCCCAGACCGTCTTCCACCACGTGCTGCCGCTGGCCATGCCCGGGGTGATGACCGGCGCCATCCTGTCGCTGGCCCACGCCCTGGGCGAAACCGCGCCGCTGCTGATGATCGGCATGGTCGCCTTCGTGCCCGGCGCGCCGGAAAGCTTCACCAGCTCGGCCACCGTGCTGCCGGTGCAGGTGTTCATCTGGGAGAACGCCTCGGAGCGCGCCTTCCACGAACGCACCGCCGCCGCCATCATCGTGCTGCTGGTCTTCATGATCGTCATGAACGCCGCCGCGGTCATCCTGCGCCGCCGCTTCGAACGCCGCTGGTAGGCCCCATATGACCCTGAACCCTCTCGCCTTTCCCCTTTCCAAGGGCCACGCCATGCCGACCGAAAACCGCGACGACACCATCGCCGCCCATGCCCCCGCCCTCGCCGCGGCCATCCCCGCCGGCCACGGCCAGGTGACCACCAGCGAGTTCAAGATCCGGGCCCGCGACGTCAACGTCTTCTACGGCGAGAAACAGGCGCTGTTCGACGTCAGCCTGGACGTGCCGGCCAAGTCGGTCACCGCCTTCATCGGCCCGTCGGGCTGCGGCAAGTCGACCTTCCTGCGCTGCATCAACCGGATGAACGACACCATCCCGTCGGCCAAGGTCCAGGGCTCGATCGAGATCGACGGCGACGACGTCAACGCCAAGAGCGTCGACCCGGTGGTGCTGCGTTCGCGGGTCGGCATGGTGTTCCAGAAGCCCAACCCGTTCCCCAAGACCATCTTCGAGAACGTCGCCTACGGGCCCAAGATCCACGGCCTGGCTACGGGCAAGGCCGAGCTGGAAGCCATCGTCGAGGCCAGCCTGAAGAAGGCCGGCCTGTGGAACGAGGTCGCCGACCGCCTGCACCAGGCCGGCACCGGCCTGTCGGGCGGCCAGCAGCAGCGCCTGGTCATCGCCCGCGCCATCGCCGTCTCGCCGGAAGTGATCCTGATGGACGAGCCGTGCTCGGCCCTCGACCCGATCGCCACCGCCAAGATCGAGGAACTGATCGACGAGCTGCGCAGCCAGTTCTGCATCGTCATCGTCACCCACTCGATGGCCCAGGCCGCCCGCGTCTCGCAGAAGACCGCCTTCTTCCACCTGGGCAAGCTGGTCGAGAGCGGTCCGACCGAGGAGATGTTCACCAATCCTCGCGACACCCGCACCCAGGACTACATCACCGGCCGCTTCGGCTAGCCGGCAGGATCAGAAGCGATGACCGAACATACCGTCAAATCCTACGGCGAAGAGCTGAACCACCTCACGGCCGAGGTCACCCGCATGGGCGGCCTGGCCGAGGCCCAGGTGGCGGACGCCATCGACTGCATCGCCCGCCGCGACGCGCCCCTGGCCCAGCAGGTGGTGGCCCGCGACGAGCGGCTCGACATCCTGCAGGCCGAGATCGAGCGCAAGGCCTTCCGGCTGATCGCCCTGCGCCAGCCGATGGCCGTGGACCTGCGCCACGCCGTGGCCGCCCTGAAGATCTCGATGAGCCTGGAACGCTGCGGCGACATGGCCAAGAACATCGGCAAGCGCGCCCTGATCCTGACCGAGGCCGACCCGATGAGCGCCCTGACCCGCTCGATCGAGCGCATGGGCCGCCTGGTCCAGGGCCGGCTGAAGGATGTGCTGGACGCCTACACCGCCTCGGACCTGCCGCGCGCCATCGGCGTGTGGGGCCGCGACGAAGAGGTCGACGAGCACTACAACGCCATCTTCCGCGAACTGCTGACCTACATGATGGGCGACCCCCGGACGATCAATCCGTGCGCCCACCTGCTGTTCGTGGCCAAGAACCTCGAGCGCATCGGCGACCACGCCACCAACATCGCCGAGATCATCCATTTCGAGCTGACCGGCGAGGAGATCATCTCCCAGCGTCCCAAGCTCGAGCTGTCGAACTAAGCAAGAGGCCAGCGCAAAGTGACTCCGTACGTTCTGGTGGTCGAAGACGAAGACGCCCTGGCCACCCTGCTGCACTACAACCTCGACAAGGAAGGCTATGTCGTCGGCGTGGCCGGCGACGGCGAGGAGGCCCTGACCATGGCCTCCGAGCGCGCCCCCGACCTGGTGATCCTCGACTGGATGCTGCCCAAGGTCTCGGGCATCGAGGTCTGCCGCCGCCTGCGCGGCCGCAGCGAGACCCGCAACGTGCCGATCATCATGCTGACGGCGCGCGGCGAGGAGAGCGACCGTATCCGCGGCCTGGACACCGGGGCCGACGACTATGTGGTCAAGCCGTTCTCGATGATCGAGCTGACCGCCCGCGTCCGCGCCGTCCTGCGCCGCATCCGCCCGGGCCTGGCCGACGACCGCATCACGGTCGGCGACATCGTCATCGACCGCGTCGCCCACCGCGTGAAGCGCCAGGGCAAGGAGGTCCACCTGGGCCCCACCGAGTTCCGCCTGCTCGACTACCTGATGCAGCACCCGGGCCGGGTGTTCAGCCGCGAACAGCTGCTGGACGCCGTCTGGGGCTCGGACGTCTATGTCGAGGCGCGGACGGTGGACGTCCACATCGGCCGCCTGCGCAAGGCGCTGAACGGCGACGTGGACGGCGACCCGATCCGCACGGTGCGGTCGGCGGGGTATTCGCTGGACCTGGACGCGGCATAAAACCGCCAGTCGGCGTCTTGGGCCCCGTCACAGCCTCCCAAGCCCGCCATCCGTCCTAAGCGGTCACGCGCTGTTCGATCCCCGCCTTGGCCTCCGCCACCCGCGCCAGCAGGGCGAACAGGGCCACGGTGTCGATCGGCTTGCGCAGCACCCCGTCGGCCCCGTCGGCCCGGTAGCGGGCGACGTCGTCGTCGAAGACGTTGGCGGTCAGCATCCAGATCGGGGTGCGGGGACGGGGCTCGGTCGTCGCGGCGGCCTCCAGCTGGCGGATCCGCGCCACGGCCGCCACCCCGTCCAGCACCGGCATGTTGACGTCCATCAGCACCAGGTCGAAGGCCTCGGCCCGCCAGGCGTCGATGGCCTGGGCGCCGTCCTCGGCGAACACCAGCTCGATCGGCGAGGCGGCCAGCAGGGCGGCCAGCACCCGGCGGTTGGCGGGATTGTCCTCGGCCGCCAGCACCCGGATCGGGGCGGCCACGGGCGCTTCGGCCGCGGCGTCCGCCGCCGGGGCGGCCAGCACCGGCGCCTCGAAGGCGAACCAGAACACCGCGCCGCGCCGGGGGGCCTTGCCGGGCGGGCCGTCGTCCGCGGGCAGGTCCTCCACCCCGACCTCGCCGCCCATCAGGGCCAGGTTGGCGGCGCAGATCGACAGGCCCAGCCCGCTGCCGCCCAGGCTCTTGCCGCGCCCGGTCTGGTCGAAGGCCTCGAACATCCGCGGCCGGTCTCCCGGCGGCACCAGCGCCCCGCTGTCGTGGACCTCGACCAGGGCGGTCAGGGTCTGGTCGCTGACCATCCCGGCCAGCCGCACCACCACCGTCCCGCCCGACGGCGAGGCCTTCAGCCCGTTGGAGACCAGGTTGACCAGGGTCTGCTCCAGCTTGGCCTCGTCGGCCAGCACCCCGTAGGCCAGGTCGGGATCGGCGTCCTCGAAGCTCAGCAGCACGCCGACGGCCTGGGCGTGGGCGCTCCACACCCGCACCACCGTGCGGGCCAGGCGGCGCAGATCGACCGCCGTCAGGGTCAGGGCCGCCTGGCCGGCCTGGACCTTGGTCAGGTCCAGCACCGTGTCGAGCAGGCGGGTCAGCTGGGCGCCGCCCTCGATCACCCCCTGGGCCAGGTCGGCCTGGATCGGGGTCAGGAAGGTGTCGCGGCGCAGGGCGTGGGCGAAGCCGAGCACGGCGTTCAGCGGGGTGCGGATCTCGTGGCTGGCGACGGCCAGCAGGTCGGACTTGGCGCGGCTGGCGGCCTTGGCCTCGGCCACCGCCTCGGTCAGGTCGGCGTTCTTGCGGGCCAGGTCGCGCAGGGCCTGGGCCAGGGCGCGGTCGGTGGTCTGCTGGCGCCAGGTGGCGCTCAGGACAGCGACGACGAACAGCGCCATGGCGGCGGCGAAGTGGTTGGCGACCAGCGGCGTATTGGGGTCGAAGGCGATCCACAGCAGGGTCGCCACCGGCGGCGCGACGGCGGTGACGTAGCTCACCTTGCCGGTGTGCACGCGCAGGGCGGCGAACAGCAGCACGCAGATGGCCAGCAGGGCGGCCTCGACCCGCGTGAGCGGTTGGCCGATCAGCCGGATCTTCACGGCCAGGGCGCAGGCGTTGACCGACAGCAGGAAGACCAGCCCGATCGACTGCCAGCGCAGCCGGCGGAAGGCCGCGACCGGGTCGGGATGGCGCACGGCGGCCTCGGTGGCCAGGAGCAGGGCGGCGTAGACGCCCAGCTCGACCAGGCCGAATAGGGTCATGCGCATCGGCGTGTAGATCGCCAGCAGGCCCACGAACAGGGCGACCAGGACCAGGCGGGCGCGGACGATCCCGCGCGTGTAACGAACGAACCCATCCAGGCGGGTGACGTCCACCGTCTGTTCGAACATCCAGGTTCCCGCCGACGCCTACTGACGTCCCAAAAGGTGAGACGGCCCGCCATTTCCAAGCGTGGCAGACAGAGCATGGGAGGCTGATTCTGGCTTCTCCGCTCGCCTCATAGGCGATGACGGCGGCGGTTTCGGGTCAGGCCTGTGTCCGGGCCGCGGCGGCCTTGACCCCGCCGGTCTTGCCGGCGGCGGGCTTCTCGACAGCCGGGACGGTTCGCAAGGTCTCGACCAGGGCGAACAGCTGGCTGCGCACGGCGAATTCGTCGCCGGCCAAGGCTGCGGCTTCCAGGGCGGCCAGAGCCTCGGGCGCGATCGGCGGCAGCGGCGCCAGCGGCGCGGCCTCGGTGATACCGTCGGCCTTGGGGCGGGCGGTCTCGTTGACGTCGACCAGGGCCTCGGTCAGCTTCTCGCCGGGGCGCAGGCCGGTGATCTTGATCTCGATGTCGCGCTCGGGGACCAGGCCCTGCAGCTCGATCATCCGCCGGGCCAGGTCGATGATCTTGACCGGCTCGCCCATTTCTAGCGTCAGGACGCCCGTGGGGGGCTCCATATCGCCGGCCGACAGGGCCACCGCCCGCAGCACCAGTTGCACCGCCTCGGGGATGGTCATGAAATAGCGCTCGACCTCGGCGTCGGTCAGGGTGACCGGGCCGCCGCGGGCGATCTGGTGCTGGAAGATCGGCACCACCGAGCCGGCCGAGCCCAGCACGTTGCCGAACCGCACGACGCTGACCCGGGTCTCGGCCCCGCCGCCCTCGTCGGGAGCCTTGGCGAACTGGCGGACCACGGCTTCGGCCACCCGCTTGGTCGCGCCCATCACGCTGGCCGGGGCCACGGCCTTGTCGGTGGAGATCAGCGCCAGGTGGGCCGCGCCGCAGGCCCGGGCGGCGGCGGCGACGTTGCGGCTGCCCAGCACGTTGGTGCGCACGCCCTCGCAGGGGTGGTTCTCGACCAGGGTCACGTGCTTGAGGGCGGCGGCGTGGAAGACCAGCTCGGGCTTCTCGGCGGCGAACACCAGGTTCAGCCGGGCGGCGTCGCGCACGTCGCACAGCACGTCGCGGCGCGGCAGGCGGGGCCAGGCCTCGCCCAGCTCGCGGTCGATGTGGAACAGGTTGGCCTCGGCGGCGTCCAGCAGGACCAGCTGGGCGGGACCGCTGGCGGCGATCTGGCGGGCCAGTTCGGAGCCGATGCTGCCGCCGGCCCCGGTGACCAGCACCCGCTTGCCGGCGACCAGGGCGCGGACCGGCTCGGGATCCAGCCGCACCGGGGCGCGGCTCAGCAGCTCCTCCAGGCTGATCTCGCGCAGGGCCGCGGCGCCGTGCGAGCCCATGTCGACCAGGCCCTGGCGGCGCAGCAGGCGCACGCCCTCGGTCTTCAGCCGGCCCAGGCGCTCGGCCCCGAAGGCGCTGAGCGGGCCGTCGGTCAGGAACAGCAGGGCCGAGGGCTGCAGGCCGCCGTCGCGCAGCTGGGCCATGACCGCGTCGAAGTCGTCGATGGCGCCCAGGATGCAGACCCCGCCCAGCTCGTCGCCGGTCCCGCGGGCCTCGGGGGTCAGCACGCCGACCGGGGCGTAGCGCTCGCCCAGGGCGGCGGGGGCGCGCAGGAAGGCCTCGGCCTGGTTGGCCGAGCCGACGATCAGCAGGCGGGGCAGGGCGGGCGAGGCGGGGGCGGGGCGCAGGCGGGTCAGGGCGTCGACCAGCGCCTTCTCGTGCACGGCGCGGCGCACGATCCGCAGCCCGGCCAGCAGCGCGGTCTGCAGCAGGAAGGCGACGGCCAGGGTGCGCAGGCCCCCCGGCTGGCGCACGTCAGCCAGGCGGGCGATCAGGGCGAAGGTCAGGACCGACAGCAGGGCCGAGCGCGCCAGGCGCAGGCCGTCGCTGGCCGCGAAGAACCGCCAGGGCGAACGCTCGACCCGGAACAGGATCTCGACCGCCAGGGCCGCGCCGGCGAACAGGGCGGCGAGGGCCAGAGCGCTGGCAAGACCGGGCGGGGTGAAGGGCGCGGCGCCGGACGTCAGCGCCTGGGCCAGCAGCATGGCCATGAAGGCCAGCACCATGTGCGCCGCGATCTTGCCCATACGACCCATGAACGCAAACTCCCGCCGCGGTCGCCGCGAACCGCTTCGCGCGGGACTTAGCACGCTGCGCGTGCGTCGTCGCGTGGCGAGGCGATCAGCCTCGCGCCAGCGGCAGCAGCTGGACCACCTCGCCCGCGCCCGCCGCCGGCGCGCCGGCCGGGCGCATCACCAGGCAGTCGGCGCGGGAGAACACGCCGATCAGCGAGGAATCCTGGTCGGGAAAGGGCCTGACCTGGACCCGGCCGTCGGCGTCGACGGCTCGCGCCGCGCGCATCCAGTGTTCGCGCGGGCCGTTGGCGGGCAGGGGGGCGGCCAGGACGCCGGCCTGGGTCGCCAGGGCGGGATCGGCGCCGGTCAGGGCCGCCAGCAGCGGGCGCAGGAACAGTTCGGCGCAGACCAGGGCCGAGGCCGGGTTGCCGGGCAGGCCCAGCACGCGGCGGTCGCCCGTTCCATTGACGTCCAGGGTCCCGAACCAGGTCGGCTTGCCAGGGCGCACCGCGACGGTCTGGACGCGCAGGTCCAGGCCCAGGGTCTCCAGCGCGGGCTTGACCAGGTCGTGGTCGCCGACCGAGGCCCCGCCGACCGTGACCAGCAGGTCGAACGGGGCGTCGGCGACGGCGGCGGCGATGGCGTCCCGGTCGTCGGCCTGGGCCTTCAGCCGCGTCGCCTGGCCGCCCCAGGCCTCGACCAGGGCGGCCAGGGCGAACGAGCCGGACTCGAAGATCTGGTCGGGGGCGGGGACACAGCCGGGTGGGACCAGCTCGTCGCCGGTGGCCAGGATGGCGACGCGCGGCCGGACCGCGACGTCGAGGCTGGGCCAGCCCGCCGCGGCGGCCAGGGCCAGCCGCCAGGCGTCCAGGCGCACGCCTTCCGTCAGCAGCCTGTCCCCGGACCGGAAGTCGCCGCCGGCCGGGCGGATGTTGCCGGGCGGCGGGTCGCGGTCGATCGTGAAGGTCACGGTGTCGCCGTCGCGCGCGGCGTTCTCCTGGATCACCACCAGGTCGGCGCCCGGCGGCACGGGGGCGCCGGTGAAGATCCGCACCGCCTGGCCGGCCTCGACCCGGCGGGCGTAGGCCTGGCCCGCGGCGCTCTCGCCGGTGATCCGGAAGCGCGCCCCCGGAGCGAGGTCGGCGCGGCGGATCGCCCAGCCGTCCATGGCCGAGGCGTCGAACGGCGGCTGGTGGCGGTCGGCGACCACCGGGGCGGCCAGCACCCGGCCCAGGGCCTTGGCCAGGACCACCTCCTCGACCCCCAGCCGTCCGGCGCCGGCCAGCATCCGGGCGCGCGCCTCGGCGACCGTCAGGTTCTTCCGTTGAAGTTCGTCGCCGCTCACGCCCGCAAGACTCCCAAGATGCCGCCCCCGACCATGAGCCATTTGTAACGCGCGTCGCGCGGCCGCGCTGTTATGGTTTTTCCGATAGCCGGCCTGGACCGGTCCCGAGGAGGTTTTCGTGACGGCCCGACGCGATTCCGACAGCGACGGCGGCCCGCGCGGCTGGCTGAGGACCATTCTCCTGACCCTGGCCATCCTGCTGGTGCCGCGGGTGGTGCTGTGCCAGCCCTTCACCATTCCGTCCGCCTCGATGGAGCCCACCCTGCAGGTCGGCGACTACATCCTGGTCAGCAAGTACCCCTACGGCTGGAGCCGGCATTCGATGCCGTTCAGCCCGCCGCTGCCGCAGGGCCGCCTGCTGGGCCAGGCGCCCGCGCGCGGCGACATCGTGGTGTTCAAGAAGCCCAATGACGGCCGCACCGACATCATCAAGCGGCTGATCGGCCTGCCGGGCGACAAGGTCCAGGTGGTCGAGGGCGTGCTGCGCATCAACGACCGGCCGGTGGGCCGGCAATGGCTGTCGACCGAGGTCGAGGCCCCGTTCGGCGAGCCGATCCCGGTCGGCCGGTTCCAGGAGACCCTGCCCGGCGGCCGGACCTACCAGACCCACGGCTGGGGCTCGGGCGCGCCGGGAGCCAATACCGGGGTCTATACGGTGCCGCGGGGCTGCTTCTTCGTGATGGGCGACAATCGCGACAACAGCCTGGACAGTCGCTTCGACGCCGGCCCGATCCCCAGGGGGCAGTCGGCCTGCGGCTGGGACGGCGCGCTGGACGCCTATCTGCCGCCGGAACTGGGCATGGGCTACGTGCCGGCCGACGACCTGGTGGGCCGCGCCGAGCTGGTGGTGGGCTCGATGGGCCCCGGGGCCAGCGTGCTCAAGCCCTGGACCCTGGTCAGCCACATGCGCTGGGAGCGCACGTTCAAGCGGCTGGGGGTCTAGCACGGCTGGGGACAGGCGCATGCGCCTGTCCCCGTCGGTGGGTCAGCCCACGAACGCCCGCTCGATCACGAAGTCGCCCGGTTCGGCGTTGGAGCCCTCGGTCAGGCCGTGGGCCTCCAGCAGGGCGGCGGTGTCCTTGATCATCGCCATCGAGCCGCAGAGCATGGCGCGGTCGTGCTCGGGGTCGAACTTCACCTGCTCCAGGCCGAGGTCGGCGAACAGCTGGCCCGAGGTGATCAGGTCGGTGAACCGGCCCTGGCGCTCGAACGGCTCGCGGGTGACCGTGGGATAGTAGACCAGCTGGGCCTTGGCCTCGTCGCCGACCAGCGGGTCGTCGTGGATCTCGCTGGTGAACAGGTCGCGATAGGCCAGTTCCTGCACCTCGCGCACGCCGTGGGCGACGATCACCTGCTCGAAGCGGCTGTAGGCGTCAGGGTCGCGGGCCACCGACAGCCAGGGCGCCAGGCCCGTGCCGGTGCCGAACAGGAACAGGCGCTTGCCCGGGCGGACGGCGTCCAGCACCAGGGTGCCGGTCGGTTTCTTGCCCAGCAGCACGGGGTCGCCTTGCTGGATCTGCTGCAGGCGCGAGGTCAGGGGGCCGTCCGGGACCTTGATCGAGAAGAACTCCAGCTCCTCGGCGAAGTGGGGCGAGCCGATCGAATAGGCGCGCAGGATCGGCTTCTTCTCGCCCAGCTCCTCGCGGGGCGGCAGGCCGATCATCACGAACTCGCCCGAGCGGAAGCGGAAGCTGGCCGGACGGGTGATGGCGAAGCTGAACAGGCGGTCCGTCCAGTGCTTGACCCACAGCACGGTCTCGGTGTGCCAGGCGGCTTCCTTGACGGGGGCGGGCGCGGTGGTTTCGATGGCCGTCATAGTATCGTTTCAAGTCCTGGACGCGCGGCGGACCGCGGAATTCTGAGATGGCGCCGCAACGGCCCTGAAGCGACTGCGTCTCATGTGAGCACA
This sequence comes from Caulobacter sp. LjRoot300, assembly GCF_964253875.1. Taxonomy (NCBI): domain Bacteria; kingdom Pseudomonadati; phylum Pseudomonadota; class Alphaproteobacteria; order Caulobacterales; family Caulobacteraceae; genus Caulobacter; species Caulobacter sp. LjRoot300. Next base: position 480,592 of record NZ_CAXUSA020000004.1, on the reverse strand, counting down.
CCCGGCCGGATGTCAACTTTGCTGGTCTGAAAGGGCTTTGAGAAAATCTTCCTCAAAACCGTCAAAATGGCGGGCGCCTGTTTTTTGAACCGTGTCAAAATTGTGATTGCCGCCTCCCCAAACGGGGCGCACTCTTCCGCTTGCTTCCACGCCAGACAGCGGCGCGGCGGCCAATGATACGGAGGAACGTATGCGGGTAAGGTTCGTAAAGGCCGCCGCGGCGGCCAGTCTGTTAGCGTTAAGCGTAGCTGCCTGCGGGCAGGAAACCGGCAACACCGGTCAGACGACACAACGAGTTTCCCTGGAAGGCAAGGCGGTCACCGCCTCCGGCTGCGTGCGGCCGGTGGAATCGACGTCCTGCCTGGTGGTTCGCGGCCCCGGCGGCGGCTACTACGACGTCTCCAGCGCCAGCCCGGCGCCGGATCCCACCAAGGGCGTGGCGATCTCCCTTCAAGGACGCGACCTGGGGGAAAACACCCAGTGCGGCCGCAAGCTCGCGGACGTGAAGTGGTCGTACCTGAACATCCAATGCGCCGCCCTCACCCCCCCGGCCGCCGCGCCGGCGGCGGAAAAGGCCGGCTGACGACTCAGGCTTCGCCGGAGCCCGGATCCGTCCGGGTCTTCGGCGAGTCGGAGCTGTCCTCCGCGCCGCGGGGCTCCGTCGCGGGACGCGGAGCCTTGCCTTGATCGGCGCTTCGGTTGTTCGCGCCCCCGTTGTTCGCGTCCCCATTGTTCGCTTCTGGGGCGGGACGCTGGTTCTCGTTCTCCACCTCGCGGTTGGACGGCCGGCCCTGGTCGTGGCTGGTGATTGTCGGCATGGGCGATTCCTCCGGGCTTCGACGCGCGCAGAGGCCTAACGCGCCGCGCCGGTGGCTGATCCTTCCAGGCGCCCTGACCCTGGAGCGCCCAGGGGAGCGCCCAGGGGAGCGCCCAGGCCGGAGCGACCGAATGCGCGGATCGTGCGCCGGCCGCTTGCCGGGCTCGAACGACCCTGCTAAACGACGCGGCTCTGGCGATGAGACCAACGCGCTGGCGGGCTTCAAAGAGCCTACCGGCGCGATGTTCATTGCCGGAAAGCCGGAATCTCCGCTAAGGGGATCGCGGTTCCGCAGGAGTGTAGCTCAGCTGGTAGAGCATCGGTCTCCAAAACCGAGGGTCGTGGGTTCGAGTCCCTCCACTCCTGCCACTATATGTCATCGGTCACCCGGTTTTCGGGCTGACCTATCGAAAGTCGCGAGCCTCTTAAGTCATGGCCAGGAAACCGGGTTCTAGCCCGTCTGCGATCAAGAACCGCGCCGCGAAGACGGCCGCGGCGCTCGCGCCTTCCGCTCAGGCGGCGACCGCCGCCGCCAAGGCTCCGGCCCCGCCGAAGAAGCCGATCAACCCGGTCCGCTTCGCGCAGGAAGTCCGCGCCGAAACCCGCAAGATCACCTGGACCACCCGCAAGGAGACCTGGATCACCTCGGTGATGGTCTTCATCATGGTGGTGCTGGCCTCGCTGTTCTTCACCTTCGCCGACTGGATCCTGGGGTTGGGCGCCAACCTGCTCCTCAAGATCGCCGCGGGATAAGAAACATCATGAGCACCGACACCGCGTCCAATCCGAACCACAAGTGGTACATCGTCCACGCCTACTCGAACTTCGAGAAGAAGGTGGCCGAGAGCATCCGCGAACAGGCCAAGAGCCACGGCCTGGAAGACAGCTTCTCCGAGATCCTGGTCCCGACCGAGGACGTCGTCGAGATCCGTCGCGGCCGCAAGGTCAACGCCGAGCGCAAGTTCTTCCCCGGCTACGTGCTGGTGAAGATGAACCTCTCGGACGAAGCCTACCACCTGATCAAGAACACCCCGAAGGTCACGGGCTTCCTGGGCAGCGCGTCCAAGCCGCAGCCGGTCTCCGAAAAGGAGGTCCAGCGGATCATCGGCACGATCGAGGAGGGCGTCGAGCGTCCCAAGACCGTGGTGCTGTTCGAGGTCGGCGAGAACGTCCGCGTCACCGACGGCCCGTTCGCCAGCTTCAACGGCTCGGTCGAGCAGGTCGACGAGGAGCGGGCCCGCCTGCGCGTCACCGTCTCGATCTTCGGCCGCGCCACCCCGGTGGAACTGGAATACAGCCAGGTCGAGAAGATCGCCTAAGGGCGGCTTCGCGGCCGAAGCTTTCGAAAACCCCGCGTCGGAAACGGCGCGGGGTTTTTGCTGTCTGGAGCGCGGCTGGGGACAGGCGCATGCGCCTGTCCCCGTCCCTGGACCAGTTGGCCGACGTCGCGGCGGCGTTGAAGGCATAGGATTTGGGTGGCTGCCCAAAGGTTGTCATCCCGGAAGCCTCGCAGAGGCTGTCCGGGACCCAGGGGACTGGGCGAATGCGGTGCGGTTCACCTGGGTCCCGGACAAGCGCTGCGCGCTTTCCGGGATGACAACTGAAGGGGATTTGCGAGAGGCTTGGACCCTACGCCCCCTCGAACGCCGACAGGATCGGGCAGGGGCCGGACGTCGTCTCGCCGCAGGCGCGGGCCAGGCGCTGGAGCGCGTCGCGGGCCGCCTTCAGCTCGGCGATCCTGGCGTCCAGCGCCGCGATGCGCTCCAGCGCCAGGCCGCGCGCCCGGGCGTGGTCGTCGCCGGCGTCCAGGGCCAGGAGCTCGGCCACCTGCTCCAGGGTGAAGCCGGCGGCCTGGGCCGCGCGGATGAAGCGCAGGCGGCGCACGTCGGCCTCGCCATAGCGCCGCACCCCGCCGCCCGAACCGCCGCCCTCGGGCCGCGGCGGCTGCGCCAGCAGGCCGCGCCGCTGGTAATAGCGCACCGTCTCCACGCCCACCCCGCCGGCCTGGGCCAGGCCCGCGATCGTCGTCGTCTTCATCGTCTCGCCGCCCCTTGACTCCGTACCATGGTACGGAACCCATATGGGCGGGGACCCGTTTTCGATCAAGCCGGAGCCCCCGCGATGACCGCCCTCGCCGCCGCCTCAACCCAGCCCCGGACCGCCGTCCTGCACCGGATGGTCACCGACCAGCACACCTGCCCCTGGGGCCTGCGCGCCAAGGACCTGCTGCGCCGCCAGGGCTACGCGGTCGAGGACCACCTGCTGACCACGCGCGAGGAGATCGACGTCTTCAAGGCCGCCCATGGGGTGGCGACCACGCCCCAGGCCTTCATCGACGGCCGCAGGATCGGCGGCTACGACGACCTGCGCCGCCACTTCGGCCTGAAGGTGCGCGACCCCAAGGCCCTGACCTATACGCCGGTGATCGCGGTGTTCGCCGTCACCGCCCTGATGGCCCTGGCCGCCAGCTACGCCATGACCGGCCAGGTCCTGACCGCCCACGCGCTGCAGTGGTTCATCGCCTTTTCGATGTGCGTGCTCGGGGTGCTGAAGCTGCGTGACGTAGAGACCTTCTCGACCATGTTCCTGGGCTATGACCTGCTGGCCCAGCGCTGGCTGCCCTATGCCCGGATCTATCCGTTCGCCGAGGTCGGAGCGGGGGTGCTGATGATCGCCGGGGCCCTGACCTGGCTGTCGGCGCCGGTGGCGCTGTTCATCGGGACGGTCGGGGCGACGTCGGTGTTCAAGGCGGTCTATCTGGACAAGCGCGAGCTGAAATGCGCCTGCGTGGGCGGCGACAGCAATGTGCCGCTGGGCTTCGTCTCCCTGACCGAGAACCTGATGATGGTCGCCATGGCGATCTGGATGCTGGCGATGTAGCGCTCGCGGGGCTAGGGGAGAGTCTTTCCCCGAAGGACCCAGACCATGGCCGACCTCGTGATCCGTCCCGTGACCCGCGCGGATCGCGACCAATGGCTGCCGCTGTGGGACGGCTACAACGCCTTCTACGGCCGGTCGGGCGACACGGCCCTGGACCCGGCGGTCACCGCCATGACCTGGGAACGGTTCTTCGACGCCTATGAGCCGGTCCACGCTCTGGTCGCCGAGCAGGACGGCCGGCTGCTGGGCCTGACCCACTACCTGTTCCACCGCAGCACCACGGCGATCGAGCCCAGCTGCTACCTGCAGGACCTGTTCACCACCGAGCAGGCGCGGGGCCAGGGCGTGGGCCGGGCGTTGATCGAGGCGGTGTACGACGCGGCCAGGGCGGCGGGGGCGTCGCGGGTCTATTGGCAGACGCACCAGACCAACGCCACGGCCATGCGGCTGTACGACCAGGTGGCCGAGACGTCGGGGTTCCTGGTGTACCGGAAGGGGCTCTGAGCGGTCCGCGCCGTTTGCGAGCAGGCGAGCGCGCCTCTCACAGCCGTCCGCGCCGCCCGCCCTTGAGCTTGTCGAGCGCGCGGCGGGCGTGTTCGGCCTGGGCGGCCACAGGGGCGACGGGGGCGAGGGCGTCGGCGAGGGCCGGCGCGATCGCGACGGACAGCGGTGAAGCAGGAGACCGCGCGGCGCGGGCCATGGGCACGATCAGCGCCACCTTGCGGGCCATGGCGGCCAGGTCGCCGATGGCCTTGGCCTTGTCACGGATCTTTCGGATCTCGGCCGGGTCGTGACTGCGTTCGAGGCTCGCCCAGGCCGCGTCGAGGGCGGCCATGAGCTTGGCTTGCATCGCCTGGCACCAGGCGATGGACGGGGCGGGGGTGTGGGTCTGGGTTTGGGTCATGCCGCTAGTGTGCGGCCGTCCCGGAGGGTGGGGACAGGAAACGTGCGTTTTTGTGTAAGGCGTTGAGTTTACGAGAATTGATTTCGCGGGGTGCGGGGATAGACGCGGTTGGGGACAGGCCCATGGGCCTGTCCCCGGACGGTTCTCCGGCCTTTCCTACCGGAGGCGTAAAAGGCGGAAGCCCTGTGGATAACTTCCGCGTCGCACGACCCGCCTTGACCCCAGGGCTCCCCCGCGCGACACCCCGGCCTCATGGAAAAGCTGAACATCCTCCTCGTGGGATCGGGCGGGCGCGAGCACGCCCTGGCCTGGAAGATCGCCCAGTCGCCGCTGTGCGGCCGCCTGGTGGCCGCGCCGGGCAATCCGGGCATCGCCGCCGTCGCCGAGCTGCGCCCGGTCAAGGTCACCGACGTGGACGGCCTGGTCGCCCTGGCCCGGGAGATCGCCGCCGACCTGGTCGTTGTGGGTCCGGAATCGGCGCTGGAGGTCGGCCTCGCCGACGCGCTGGCCAAGGCCGACATCCCCTGTTTCGGCGGCAGCGCCCAGGCCGCGCGGCTGGAGACCAGCAAGGCCTTCACCAAGGACTTCTGCGCCCGCCACGGCCTGCCGACGGCGGCCTATGGGGTGTTCACCGACGCGGCCTCGGCCGGGACCTTTCTCGACACCCTGGCCGCGCCGTTCGTGATCAAGGCCGACGGCCTGGCGGCCGGCAAGGGCGTGGTGATCGCCGCGACCCGCCAGGAGGCCGACGCCGCCGTGCTGGACATGCTGGGCGGCCGCTTCGGCTCGGCCGGGGCGCGGGTGGTGATCGAGGAGTTCATGCACGGCGAGGAGGCCTCGCTGTTCGCGATCTGCGACGGCCAGACGGCGGTGCTGTTCGGCGCGGCCCAGGACCACAAGCGGGCCTATGACGGCGATACGGGCCCCAACACCGGCGGCATGGGCACCTATTCGCCGCCGCCCGTCCTGACCGACGCCCTGGTCGACCAGGCCTGGCGCGAGCTGGTCCTGCCCACCGTGGCCGGCATGGCGGCCGAGGGCTGTCCCTATGTCGGCGTGCTCTATGCCGGGCTGATGCTGACCGAGCAGGGTCCCAAGCTGGTCGAGTACAACGCCCGCTTCGGCGACCCCGAATGCCAGACCCTGATGCTGCGGCTGGAAAGCGACCTGGTTCCGCTGCTGCTGGCCGCCGCCAAGGGCCAGCTGGCCTCGGCCCCCGCGCCGGTCTGGCGCGAGGAGGCGGCGATCTGCGTGGTGCTGGCCGCCGAAGGCTATCCCGACGCGCCGGTGACCGGCGGCCTGATCCAGGGCGCCGACAGCGAGTTCGGCGGCGAGGCGGTGATCTTCCACGCCGGCACGACCCGCGACGCCGAGGGCCGGCTGGTGGCGTCCGGCGGCCGGGTGCTGAACGTCTGCGCCCTGGGCGCGACCCTGCACGAGGCCCGCGACGTCGCCTATGCGGCCCTGGGGACAGTGTCGCTGGAGGGCGGGTTCTATCGCACCGACATCGGCTGGCGGGCGCTGAGCCAGCACGGCTGAAGACCGAACCACGATTGGGGACAGGCACATGTGCCTGTCCCCGTTCCTGTCCCCGTTCCGCGCGCGGCGCCATCGGCGCTTGCGCCCGCCGCCCCGCCCACTAAACTCCCTTTCAAACAAGCGTTGGGGAGTTTGAGCGCATGGCCGTGGCCGAACCGTCCGTCCAGGACCTGAATTCCGGGACCAAGCCCGTCGACCCGCGCCACGCCATCGACGAGGCCCGGCTGGCGGCCTGGCTGGAGGTCCATGTCGAGGGCTACCAGGGCCCGCTGGAGGTGCGCCAATTCAAGGGCGGCCAGTCCAACCCCACCTACCAGCTGGTCACGCCGTCGAAGAAGTACGTCCTGCGCCGCAAGCCGCCGGGCAAGCTGCTGCCCAGCGCCCATGCCGTCGACCGCGAGTTCAAGGTGATCTCGGGCCTGAACAGGGCCAACTTCCCCGTCGCCAAGGCCTACGCCCTGTGCCTGGACGAGGCGGTGATCGGCACGATCTTCTACGTGATGGACAATGTCGAAGGCCGGATCCTGTGGGACGGGACCCTGCCCGACTACGCCCCGGCCGAGCGCCGGGCGATCTACGAGGCCGAGATCGCCACCCTGGCGGCCCTGCACAATGTCGACTACGCCGCCGTCGGCCTGGCCGACTACGGCAAGCCGGGCAACTACTTCGCCCGCCAGATCGACCGCTGGACCAAGCAGTACAAGGCCTCGGAAACCAAGACGATCGAGGCCATGGACCGGCTGATCGCGTTTCTGCCAACCAGCTGCCCGGCCGACGACGTCACCTCGATCGTCCATGGCGACTACCGGCTGGACAACATGATCCTGCACCCCACCGAGCCGAAGGTGGTGGCGGTGCTGGACTGGGAGCTGTCGACCCTGGGCAACCCGCTGGCCGACTTCAGCTACTTCCTGATGAACTGGGTGATGCCGTCCGACCAGCGCGGCGGCCTGGCCGAGATCGCCGACCTGACTGCCTACGGCGTGCCGACCATCGAGGAGGCGGTGGCGCAGTACTGCCGGCTGACCGGCCGCGACGGCCTGCCGAACCTGGACTGGTACTTCAGCTACAACCTGTTCCGCCTGGCCGGCATCTGCCAGGGCATCGTCGGCCGCGTGCGCGACGGCACGGCGGCCAGCGCCCACGCCGAGCTGATGGAGGCGCGGGTGCCGGTTCTCGCCCGGGGCGCTTGGGAATTCGCGAAGAAGGCCGGGACTTAGCAATAGATCCTCCCCCTGTGGGGGAGGCGATCGCGAAGCGATCGGTGGGGGGAGTTTTAGGGTCGAAGAGCACGGATCAGGCTGCCTGCCGACTACTCCCCCCACCGTCGGCTTCGCCGACACCTCCCCCACAGGGGGAGGATCTTACAGCCCCACCCCCTCCAGCAACGCCCCCAGCGCCGCTTCGTCCTCGAACCGCGCCCGCACCGGCCAGGCCGTCACCCGGTCGCGCCAGGCCGGCGGCAGGCGCACCCAGTCCTTTTCGGTGGTCACCAGCCCGGCGCTGTAGGTCTGCGCCCGGTCCCAGAGGAACTTCAGGGTCGCCTCGTCATAGTCGCCGTGGTCGGGATAGGGCGCGAAGTCCACCAGGTGGCAGCCGGCGGCCTTCAGGGCCCGCTCCACCTTCCAGGGCTTGCCGATGCCGGCGAAGCCGACCTGGCGGCCCCGGGGCGGCGGGGTGGCGGGCTCCAGCCGGGCGATCAGCACCGGGGTGTCGCCGAACAGGGCCAGAAGCTCAGGGTCGGCCGCCGGCAGGTCGTCCGGCAGCAGCACGATCACCGCGTCGGTGCGGGCCAGGCTGGCCGCCAGCGGCTCGCGCATCGGCCCGGCCGGGAACACCTTGCCGTCGCCGAACGGCCACTCGTCGTCGCGGGTCTCGCCGTCGACCACCACCAGCGACAGGGTCTTGCGCAGGTCGGGGTTCTGGTGGCCGTCGTCCATGACCACCACCTCGGCCCCCGCCGCCGCGGCCCGGCGGGCCCCCAGCACCCGGTCGCGCGACACCCAGATCGGGAAGTCCTGGCCCAGCATCAGCGGCTCGTCGCCGACCTCGCGGGCGGTGTGGCGCAGCGGGTCGACCTGGACCGGCCCCCTCAGCCGGCCGCCATAGCCGCGCGACAGGCCGTGGGCGCGACGGCCGCGCTGGGTCAGGGTCAGCAGCAGTTCGCGGACGATCGGCGTCTTGCCCACCCCGCCCACCGTGAAGTTGCCGACGCAGATCACCGCGCAGTCGGCGCCGCGCGGCTGGGCGCGGGCGATGCGCCGGGCGGTCTGGGCGGCCCACAGCCACGACAGCGGCGTCAGCAGGGCGCGGGTCAGCGGGCTGGGCGCGCCGTCGCGGCGGTACCACCAGCGCGGGGTGGCCAGCTTCATGCCCGCGCCTCCGCGTCGAGCAGGGCGAGGATGCGGTCCAGGCCCGCCCGGGCCTCGGCGTCGCGCCGGGCGACGAAGGCCTGGGCCCGGGCCGCCTGTTGCTTCAGGGCCTCTGGCCGGGCCAGCAGGTCGGCCAGGCGCGCGCCCAGCACCGAGGCGTCGGCGAAGGCCACGCCCTCGGCGTCGCGCAGGTCGGCATAGGCGGTCAGCCAGTTCTCGACATGCGGGCCCGAGACGATCGGGCAGTCCAGCCGCGCCGGCTCCAGCGGATTGTGGCCGCCGATCCCCTCGACCAGGCTGCCGGCCACCAGGGCCAGGTCGGCCAGCCGGTACCACAGGCCCAGCTCGCCCAGAGTGTCGGCGACGACGACCTCGGCCAGGTCGTCGGGCTCGCGGCTGCGCAGGCAGGTCGCGGCGCCGAGAGCCAGGACCGTGTCGGCGATGGCGGGACCACGTTCGGGATGGCGGGGGACGATCACCAGGCGCGGGCGGTCGTCGTCGCTATGGGCGGGCAGGGCGCGCCAGGCGGCCAGCACCAGCTCGTCCTCGCCCGGATGGGTGCTGGCGGCCAGCAGCAGCGGCCGGTCGCCAAGCCGCACGCGCAGGCTGGCCAGGGCCGCGGCGTCGACCGGCAGCGGGGCCGCGCCGAACTTCAGGTCGGCCTCGCCGGCCACGGTCCCGCCCAGGCTGGCCAGGCGCTCGGCGGCGCGGCCGTCCTGGGCCAGGATCAGGTCGAAGCCGCTGAACAGCTCCCAGGCCGCGAACGGCCGGGCCCGCCAGCCGGCGTAGCTCCTGTCCGACAGCTTGGCCGAGACCAGGGCCAGCTTCACGCCGCGCGCCTTGGCGGCCAGCAGCAGGTTGGGCCACAGCTCGCTCTCGACGAACACCGCCAGGTCGGGCCGCCAGTGGTCGAGGAACCGCCGCGCGCCGCCGGGCGTGTCGACCGGCAGGAACTGGTGGATCGCCCCGGCCGGCAGGCGGCGGGCCAGCAGATCGGCCGAGGTGACGGTGCCGGAGGTGACCAGCACGGCGACGTCCGGACGTTCGGCGCGCAGCCGCTCGACCAGGGGCAGGATCGACAGGCTCTCGCCGACGCTGGCCCCGTGCAGCCAGACCAGCCGGCCAGAGGGGCCCATTGGCGGCCGCGGGACCCTGGGCCGGCCCAGCCGCTCGTGCAGCCGGGCGCGGTCTTCCTTGCCGGCCTTGGCCCGGCGGTCCAGCAGCAGGGGCGCGAACGGCTCCAGGGCGGTGGTGGCCGCCCGGTACAGCGCCAGGGACAGGGGAAGGCTCACACCGCGTCCGCGCCGGCCAGGTGGCAGGTGGCCACGCCGCCGCTCTCGACCTGGATGGTGACGTGGCCGATCTTGAAGAGTCTTGCCATGTCGCCGCAGATCTCGTGCAGGAACTGGTCGTTGTCGGGGTTTTCGGGGCGCACCAGGTGGGCGGTCATGGCCGTCTCGGTGGTGCTCATCGCCCAGATGTGCAGGTCGTGGACCTCGATCACGCCGGGACGGCCAGCCAGCCAGGTCCTGACCGCCTTGGGGTCGATGCCGCGCGGGGCGGCGTCCAGGGCCAGGTCCAGGCTGTCGCGCAGCAGGCCCCAGGTGCCCAGCACGATCACCACGACGATGCCGAGGCTGACCACCGGGTCCAGCCACAGCCAGCCCGTGGCCCACATGGCGGCGGCGGCCACCACCACCCCGGCCGAGATGGCGGCGTCGGCGGCCATGTGCAGGAAGGCCCCGCGGATGTTGAGGTCGTCCTTGGAGCCCCGCATGAACATCAGGGCCGTGGCGGTGTTGATGACGATGCCGATGGCCGCGACGATCATCACCGGACCGGTCTGGATCGGCTGCGGGTCGGCGAAGCGGCGCACGGCCTCCCAGGCGATGGCCCCGACCGCCACCAGCAGCACCACGGCGTTGGTCAGCGAGGCCAGGATCGTGCCCTTGCGCAGGCCGTAGGTGTGGCGCCCGACCGGGGCCTTCCTGGCCAGGACGACCGCGCCCCAGGCCATGAACAGGCCCAGCACGTCGGACAGGTTGTGGCCGGCGTCGGCCAGCAGGGCCAGCGAATGGGTCATCAGGCCGGCGACGGTCTCGGCGACCACGAAGCCGATGTTCAGGGTCGCGCCGATCGCGAAGGCCCGGCCGAAATCCTTGGGCGCGTGGCTGTGACCGCCGGGGCCATGGTGATGGTGGCCGTGGTCGTGGGCGTGCGAATGACCGGGCCCATGATCGTGGTGATCGTGGTCGTGATGATCGTGGTCGGCGTGGTCGTGCGGCATGGGTCTACATCCCACCAAGGGGGGAGCGGATCAATCGTCCCTTGCACAGCGGCTCACCAACTTGCCCCCACCTGACCGCTTCGCGGTCTGTCGCGGCGAGGGGGCGGAGCGCTCTTCCCCCTCTGGGGGAAGACGATCGCGAAGCGATCCGTAGGGGGCAAGCGGCGGCGGAATCACACCGCGTCCGGCTCCGCCCCCACCAGCGCCTCCGCCCGCCGGGTCACCGCCGACAGCTGCGCCGCCCAGTCTCCGACCAGCGTGTCGGGATTGTCCCCGCGTCCGGCCGCGGTCGGCGCGCTCCAGACCATGGCGGCCTTGGCGAAGGGCAGGGGGATCACGGTGCGGTCCCACGAGCCCAGGCGGATGCAGGGCTTGGCGGCCAGGCCCACGAAGATCACCGGGGCGCCGGTCACCCGGGCCAGGGAGGGCGTGCCCTTCTCCATGCGCTCGGCCGGGCCGCGCGGGCCGTCGGGGGTGATGGCGATGCCGCCGCCGTCCTTGACCCACTTGATCATGTCGCGGAAGGCCTGCTCGCCGTGCTTGTTCTTGGCCGGGTCGGTCTTCTTGGTCGACGAGCCGCGGATCGCCGGGAAGCCCAGCTTCTCGACGGTCTGGGCGATGAACTCGCCGTCGGCCGAGCGCGAGATCAGGGCCCGCATGTCCTGGCGGTCCGGGCTCTGCGGCCAGGTCAGCGGCGACATCGGGATGCGCGCGTGCCAGAAGCACAGGATCGCGCCCACGCCGGTGTCGCGGCCCTGGGCCCAGACCGCCTCGGCGTGTTCCTGGCCCTCGCGGGTCAGGCGCAGGGTGCGGAACACCAGCTTGGAATAGCCGGCGAAGACCGACGACAGCAGCCAGACGACGAAGGGCCAGCGCAGCGGTCTCAAGCGCCGACCTCCGGGGACGCCCCATCTTGAGTATTGGGGGGCAGGTGGTCCAGGTCCTGGGCCTTGGCCAGGCGGGCGTAGAGGCCCTTGTGGCGCACCAGGGCCGCGTGGGTCCCGGTCTCGACCACCCGGCCGCGGTCGATCACATAGATGCGGTCGGCGTCCTTCACGGTCGACAGGCGGTGGGCGATGACGATGGTGGTGCGGCCGGCCATCAGCCGCTCCAGCGCCGCCTGGACCTGGGCCTCGCTCTCGGTGTCCAGCGCGCTGGTCGCCTCGTCCAGCAGCAGGATCGGGGCGTCCTTCAGGAAGGCGCGGGCGATGGCGATGCGCTGGCGCTGGCCGCCCGACAGCCGCGCGCCGGCCTCGCCGACCAGGGTGTCGTAGCCCAGGGGCAGCTCCGAGATGAAGTCGTGGGCCGCCGCCTGGCGGGCCGCGGCCTCGATCTCGTCCTCGGCGGCGCTGGGCCGGGCGTAGGCGATGTTGGCGCGGATGGTGTCGTCGAACAGGAACGGCTCCTGGGTGACCAGGGCGATGCGGTCGCGCAGGGAGGCCAGGGTCACGCCGCGCACGTCGTGGCCGTCGATGGTCACCGCGCCGGCGGTGACGTCGTAGAAGCGCGGGATCAGGTTCAGCAGCGAACTCTTGCCGCCGCCCGACGGTCCGACCAGGGCGACGGTCTCGCCGCGCCGGGCCTGGAGCGACACGTCGTGCAGGGCCGGGGCGTTGTCGCCATAGGCGAAGCTGACGTGATCGAAGGCGATGGTCGCCTCGCCGGAGGGCAGGACCTTGGCGTCGGCCGGATCGACGATGGCCGGCTCGACGTCCAGCTGCTCGAACAGCCGGCGGGCGGCGGTGAAGCCCTCGCTGAACACCGTCTGCAGGTTGGCGACTTGGCGCAGCGACTGAAGGGCCATGCCCAGGGCGATCAGGAAGGCGGTGAAGGTCCCGGCGGTCATGCCGCCGGTGGTCGCCCGCCATCCGGCATAGGCGAAGACCCCAGCGGTGATGACGGCGCCGAAGGTCTCGGTGGCCGGGGCGGCCATGGCCTTGGCGTTGGAGCCCTTGATCAGGTGGCGTTGGCGCCGCTCGACCACGGCGGCCACGCGGCCCTCCTCGTAGGTCTCGCGGTTCTCCATCTTGACGATCTTGACGCCGTCCAGACTTTCCATGATCGCGGTCGACAGGTTGGAAGTCTCGCCCATGGCGCCTTTGGCGGCCTTGGTCGTCTTCTTGGAGAACCGCCGGATGAACAGGCTGGCGAGGGGCGCGATGACCAGCACGCCGGTCGCCAGGATCCAGTCGAGCCGGAACATGGCGATCACCGTGCCGATCACAGTCAGGATCTCGCGCGTGTAGTTGACCAGGCCGTTGGTCGCCGCCTCGCGGATCAGCGTGGCGTCGTAGAGCATCGACGAGACGTACGAGCCGGAATGGGCGCCGCGCAGCCGGGCCAGGTCCGAGCGCACCAGCTTGCCGAACAGCCGCACCTGCATGTCGCCGACCACGCCGTTGCCGATGCGGTTGATCGACGTCGTCTGCAGCACCTGAAACAGACCGCGCGCCAAGGCGATCGCGACGATGAGCAGCGGAATCCGAACCAGCGCGCCCGGCACGGGGTGGGTGATCAGGTGATCGACCGCCGGCTGGGTGACCAGGGCCAGGGCGCTGCTGAGCCCGGCGACGATCGCGGCGCTCAGCATCGCCAGGATCAGTCGATTTCGGCGGGGCTTGAGGTAATCGCGCCAGATCCGCGCGGCGAGGGCGCGGTTGGTGGCTTGGGGCGCGGCGGGATCGGTCATGGCGGCAGGGGTCGGATGTCGGGGCGGGACTGTCAAGCTGGACCATGGCTCGCCAATGCGGCGGGGGTGCGGCGCTGTGGCTTTTGCATTACAGGGCTGTGGCGCCTAATTAGGTCTCGTTCACGAAGGATCGCCTGCTTGCCCGGCTACGACACGACCACCCGCTGGGGACGGTTTCGCACCTATCTTTCCTATCTGTGGAACGATCACGCCTATCTGCGCCTGGGCTTCAAGAACGACCACTGGATCAGCCCCGAACTGGTGCGCACCAACCAGCCGTGGCCGCACCAGCTGGCGGCCTGGAAGAAGCAGGGGATCAAGACCGTCATCAACCTGCGCGGCGGGTTCGACGGCAGCTTCTACGCCCTGGAAAAATACGCCTGCGACAAGCTGGGCCTGAAGATGGTCGACTTCGTGATCACCTCGCGCGAGGTCCCGATCAAGGAGCGGGTGCTGGGCGCGCGCGACCTTTTCGAGACCATCGAATATCCGGCCCTGATGCACTGCAAGTCGGGCGCGGACCGGGCGGGGATCATGAGCGTGCTCTACGCCCACTACCGCCTGGGCCTGCCGATCGAGGCGGCGATGGAGCAGCTGTCGTTCAAGTACCTGCACATCAAGCAGGGCAAGACCGGCGTGCTGGACTACACCTTCGAGCGCTACCTGACCGACGCCGCCCCCAAGGGCCTGACCTTCACCCAGTGGGTGGAGAGCCCCGACTACGACCCGGTGAAGATCAAGGCCGACTTCCGGGCCGGAATGATCGGCGGGATCGTGACCGAGGGATTGCTGCGGCGGGAGTAGTTTTCAGGTCCTCCCCCCGTGGGGGAGGTGTCGGCGAAGCCGACGGTGGGGGGAGCGATGCGATCTCAGCCGCGTGCAGGATCGACGATCCTATAACTCCCCCCACCGGCCTTCGGCCGCCTCCCCCACGGGGGGAGGGTCTGGATCAGTCCGTGCTCGGATCCAGCAGCTTGTGCGCGTGAATGATGAAATAGCGCGCGTGGGCGTTGTCGACCGTGGCCTGGGCCTTGGCCTTCCAGGCCTTGTGGGCGTCGGCGTAGCTGGCGTAGGCGCCGACGAACTCGACCTGGCTCAGGTCGCGGAACTCGACGTCGGAAACGTTCTTCAGTTCACCGCCGATCACGAGGTGAAGAAGCTGCTTGTCGCTCATGGCGTGGAATTTCCTGCGCGGAAGTTATCGTTGCGGCAGGTCGATATGCCCGACGCGTGACAGGATCAACGGGTGAAGCGCGCGATTGGCGCAAACGACGCTCGGAAGCAGCGGATTTGGCCGATTATAGGTGAAGGCGCGGCCCTTGTGGTCGCTCAGCACCGCCCCGGCCTCGGCGCAGATCAGGTCGGCGGCGGCCAGGTCCCACTCGTTCTTCGGCGACAGGGCGACGGCCGCGTCGAAGGCGCCGGCCGCCACCAGGCACAGGCGATAGGCGATCGAGTTGCGGCTCTCCACCCGCATCGGCGGCCAGGGCTCGATCCAGGCCGGATGGGCGAACATCTTGGCGTCGCCCAGCATGGCGGCGTCCTCGAGGTCGTCGGTGTCGCTGGGGCTGATCGCCGCGCCGTTCAGGGTGGCGCCGCCGCCCAGGGTGGCGGCGTAGGTCTCGTCCAGGGCCGGCGCGTGGACCACGGCGGCCACCGGGCGGCCGGCCTCGACCACGGCGATCGACACCGCGAACCACGGCTTGCCCTTCATAAAGGCCACGGTGCCGTCGATCGGGTCGACCACGAACTGGCGCGGGGTCGCAAGGCGCGCGGGGGCGTCGGCGGTCTCCTCCGACAGCCAGCCATAGGCCGGCCGGGCCGCGCCCAGGTGGTCCTTCAGCAGGGTGTCGACGGCCAGGTCCGCGTCGGTGACCGGCGAGCCGCCGTCCTTGGACCAGACCTTCAGTCCGCCCTCGCGGGCCGAGAGCGCCAGGGCCCCGGCCTCGCGCGCCGCCGTCAGGATAAGGTCCAGGTCGGTCATTTTCCGGCGATCGCCAGGGCGTCGACCAGCACCGAGGGGCTGTTGCTGGCCCCGCGGATCTCAAGGTCCGAGCCGGGGACCAGGCGGGCGTAGATGTCGATCAGGTTGCCGGCCACGGTGATCTCGGTGACCGGGCCGGTCGAGACGCCGTTCTCGAACCAGAAGCCCGAGCAGCCCACCGACCAGTCGCCGGTGTTGCCGTTCAGCGAGGGGCCGAACATCGAGGTCACCAGCAGGCCGGTCCCGGCGTCGGCCATCAGGCCGGCCAGGTCGCGGTCGCCCGGCTGCAGGGTCAGGTTATGGGTCGAGACGCCGGACGGACCGGCCAGGCCGCGCGAGGCATGGCCGGTGCTCCGCAGGCCCAGCTGCAAGGCCGAACCGATGTTCATGATCCAGGTGGTCAGCACGCCGTCGTCGATCAGGGCGCGCGCCTCGCAGGCCACGCCCTCGTCGTCGAACGGGGCCGAGCCCAGGCCGCGCGGGCGGAAGGGATCGTCCAGCAGGGTCACGCCCTTGGCGAAGATCTGCTGGCCCAGCCTGTCCTTCAGGAACGAGGTCCCGCGGGCGATCGACGGGCCCGAGATCGCGCCGATCAGCGGGCTGAGCAGCGAGATGGCCAGGCGGTTCTCGAAGATCACCGGGGCGGTGGTGGAGTCCAGCTTGCGCGGGTTCAGCTTGGCGACGGCCAGCTCGCCGGCCTTGCGGCCGATGCTCTCGGGTGAGGGCAGGTCGGCGGCGTGGCGGGTCGAGCGGCCTTCGCCGCCGCGCTCCATGCCCGCGCCCTCGCCGGCGATGGCCGAGGCCGAAACGCCGAAGCCGCTGGCCTGGTGCAGGCCGGAAAAGCCTTCGCTGGTGACCAGCCGCCAGGTCGAGGCGCTCCACGACGACGAGCCGCCATCGGAATTGGTCACGCCCTCGACCGCGCGGGCCGCGGCCTCGGCCTCGCGGGCCTGGGCCTCCAGGGTCTCGGCCGCGGGCTCGGTCGGGTCGAAGAGGTCCAGGTCGTGGAACGGACCGCGGGCCAGGCGTTCGGCGGGGGCCAGGGCGGCGTAGGGGTCCTCGGGGGCCAGGCGGGCCATGGCCACGGCCCGGTCGATCAGCTTGGCGCGGCCCTCGGCCGAGATGTCCGAGCCCGACACCGTGGCGCTCTGCCTGCCGACGAACACCCGCAGGCCGACGTCGCGGGACTCCTCGCGCTCGACCTCCTCCAGCTCGCCCAGGCGGACGCCGACGGAGAGGGATTGGCGCTGCGCGAACACGGCTTCGGCGGCGTCGGCGCCCGCGGTCCGCGCGGCGGCGAGCATGTCATGCAACAGGTTTTCGTCCATGCGGTCTTATGGACGAGGGCGCGGGGCGGGGGCAAGCGCTCCGGCTTCGGAAGGCGGAGCGATCAGCCGATCGCGTAGAACAGCAGGGCCACCGCGCCGAAGATGTAGGCCACCCAGGTGCAGATCATGCCGATGGCGCGCGGGATCGAGGCGCCGCCGCTGTTGGACAGGCCGACCGCGTGGATCAACCGCCCGGCCAGCAGCACCAGCCCGACCACGTGGATGGCCAGCGGCGGGGCGCCGACCAGGGCCAGGACGATGATCGCCGCCAGGCCGACAGGGATGTACTCGCTGGCGTTGCCGAAGGCGCGGATGGCGCGGGCCAGCTCCGGTATGCCTTCATCCCCAAGAGCGACCTTGTGCTTCTGCCGCAGACGCACGACCAGCAGCGACAGGGTCAGCAGGAGCAGGACGTGCAGCCCGACCCACAGGGCGGCGGCGTGTCCGGAAGCGAGGGTGTCCATCGGTCGTCACTCGCGAAACTCGAAGTCGAACTGGCCGGCATAAGGCCCCGCGTTCGACGGGGCTGGCAAGACCGATCGTCGGGGAGGCGACTAAGGCGTCTCGTCGAGCCAGGCGGGTCGGCTTTTTGTCGGACCGGTCCAGGTCCAATCTCGAAGGAGGTCGAGAACGGCCTCCCGGGAAAGGCGAGACTCGCCCGCCTCGAAAACGGAATAGGCAAAGCCCGCGGCGATGATCGCCTTGCTGAAGGGAGCGATCACCTCATAATCCGTGACGATCAGCGTGCCTTTGGCGCCCCCGAAATTCTTGAGCCAAAGATCGACAGGGACACGACCTGTCGGCAATTCGATGAGGACGGGTCCGTCAATATCGAGGCGTAACTCGTCGGCCGCGGGGCCCCAGCTGTCGATATGCCGCCAAGCCAATCTAAAGCTCCCGACCCACCGGATAGAGCCGGTAGTGGTCGTCGTAATAGGGCGTGCGGGCATAGAACCAGCCCAGGCGCGCGTCCGGATCGGCGGCGAACTTGGGGTCCGTCGCCAGCTTGGCCTCGAACTCGGCCTTCAGCGTCGGATCGGCGGCCAGCATCTTTTCGGCCAGCGGGGCGATGGCGTAGCCCTCGATATATTCCACCCGCTGCAGCACCTCGGGGAACATGCCCCAGGCGAAGAAGCTCTCGTCGCTCTCGGGCTCCATCAGCAGGGTGACCATCTCACCGAGCGGCTGGTCGGTCGGCACGCGGACCGAGCCGGCGGGGAAGGTCACCGTGCGAGTCTCGTGAGTGACCGGGCCGGCGGCGATCTCGACATGGCCCTCATTGGCGCGAGGCGCCAGCTTGGGGGCGGTGAAGCGGATCATGTCGACCGACACGGCCCTGGGCGCGGTCAGGGTCTCCATCGCCACGCCGTGGATGCGCAGGCGCTCGATCACGTCGGGCTTGGCCGAGGAGATCCAGTAGGCCTTGGCCGGGATCAGATCGAGCGCCGGCTCGCTGGTGTAAAGCGGCAGCCGCCAGGGTTCGGGATCGGGCTTGCCCAGCCAGCGCACCTCCCTTCGGCCCGAGGCGGGGGAGTCGTAGGTCTCGTACTGCACGCCCAGGAAGCTTACGGTGTGCAGCGGCTTGCCGCCGCCGCCGAAACTGGTCCCGAAATTGGCCTTGACCACGGCGGGGCGCTGGGCGCGGTCCTGCTGCTCGGCGGCCCGCAGGGCGGCCCCGTCCCGTTCAGGGACTCTTCGATCAGCACATAGGTGCCCAGCACTCGCTGGCGGTAAGGCTTGAGCGAGTGGTTCTCGACCAGAACCGTGGCGATCCGCGCGGCGTCGCCATAGCCGTTGGAATAGCGCAGGCTGGCCGGCGAGGCGCCCAGGCCCTTCTTGGGGTCGCGGTCGTCCAGGGCGAAGACCAGCTGGCCGGGAATGTGGCCCGCCGCCTTCAGGCCCGCCTCGGTGGCCGGCAGGAAGCTGTGGTCGAGCCAGGCGCTGGTCGCCTTGGACCGCGCGAAGTCGCCCTGGTAGCCGGCCCAGCCATAGGTGATGTCGTACTGGTAGTCTTCACCGTCGGTGACGTGGACGTCCATGTAGAGGTCGGGCCTGACCCGGTTGATGAGGCCGATCATCGCCCGCATCTCCGGCGAGTCGAGCTTGCCGTAGTCGCGGTTGAGATTGAGGTTCTGGGCGGTGTGGCGCCAGCCCTGCACCGCCGGGCCGCGCTGGTTGGGGCGGCTGTAGGGGCTGGCCCGCTCGTGGCCGTCGACGCTGAAGATCGGCACGAACATCAGGTTGACCTTGTCGAGCAGGGCGTCCTTTCCGTGAAAGGCCATGTCGCGCAGCAGCATCATGCCGGCGTCCTTGCCGTCGATCTCGCCCGGATGGATGCCGGCCTGGACCAGCAGCACCGGCTTGTCCGGATCGAGCTTCGCGCCGTCCTTGCCGGCGTAGACGACCAGCAGGTCGCGGCCTTCGGGGGACTTGCCGAAGCTTTCCATGCGGATCAGCGGCGACGCGGCGTCGAGCTTTTCCAACCAGGCGCGGGTCTCGGCGTAGGTCGGCGAGGCGGTCAGGCCGGTCCGCTCGGACGGCGTGATCCACGGGTCGGACGGCTTGGCGACCAACCTTTCGCTGGCCCCATGCCAGGGCAGGGCGGGGGGAAGGATTTCGGAGTCCCAAGGAGCTTTTGGAGTCTGCGCCATCGTCACGCTCGCCGTCATCGCGACGGCCAGGGCCGCCAGACAGGTCTTCAACATCTTCACGCCCCCACTGAAACGCCTTGCGTCCTTCGAGGCTCGCCTATGACTCGCACCTCAGGATGAGGAAGTCAGCACAAAGTTCCTCATCCTGAGGCGCCGCGAAGCGGCCTCGAAGGACGCACGGACTTTCAACCTACTTCCGCGTCACCAGGTCCATGAACCGCTGCTGCAGGACCTTGTCGGTCTTGAACACGCCGCGGAACTGGGTGGTGATCGTCGAGACGTCGTGGTGGTGGACGCCGCGGGTCGACATGCACTGGTGCTCGGCGTCGATCAGCACGGCCACGCCGGCGGCGCTGAGATGGTCCTCGATGGCGTCGGCCACCTGCATGGTCATGGTCTCCTGGGTCTGGAGACGCTTGGCGAAGATTTCGACCAGCCGCGCCAGCTTGGACAGGCCCACGACCTTGCCGGTGGGCATGTAGGCCACCCAGGCCTTGCCCAGGAACGGCGCCATGTGGTGCTCGCAGTGGCTCTGCACGTCGATGCCGCGCAGCATGACCATGTCGTCATAGCCCTGCACGTCCTCGAAGGTGCGCGACAGCTCGACGGCCGGGTCGCCGCCATAGCCGGCGAACCATTCGCCATAGGCGTCGACCACGCGCTGGGGCGTGTCGAGCAGGCCTTCGCGGTCGGGGTTGTCGCCGGCCCAGGCCAGCAGGGTCCGGACGGCGGCCATGGCCGCGTCTCGGGTGGGGCGCTGGGCGGGTTCAAGATCAAGACCGGTATCGCTGTCGAGGCCGATCAGGGTTCGCTCGCGGGTCAGTGCGTCCATGTGCGGGAAGGGTCTTTCCACGGGCTGAGTTGCGCCAGGACGCCTTTCGCCCTGGAATTACGCGTGCCACCCGTCGCGCGCCTTGAGCCATTTCAACCATGGTCGTGCGCGCGTGCTCTCGTTATATGGGGCCAACCCGTATCCCCGCAACACTCCCGCGACGTCAGGCCGCCCCGTTCCCATGACCATCAAGCTGTACGACACCATGGCGCGCGAGAAGCGCGACTTCGCCCCCGCCGATCCGAGCCGGGTGACGATGTATGTCTGCGGGCCGACGGTCTACAACCACGCCCATATCGGCAATTTCCGCCCCGTCGTGGCGTTCGACGTGCTGTTCCGCCTGCTGCGCCACGTCTATGGCGAGGACGCGGTGGTCTATGCCCGCAACGTCACCGACGTGGACGACAAGATCAACGCCAAGGCCACGGCCGAGGGCGTGGCGATCAAGGTGATCACCGACCGCTACCTGGCCGCCTACCACCAGGACGCCGACGCCCTGCTGGCCCTGCGCCCGACCCTGGAGCCCAAGGCCACCGAGCACATGGGCCCGATCGTCGAGATGATCGGCAAGCTGGTCGACAACGGCAAGGCCTATGCCGCCGAGGGCCACGTGCTGTTCGACACCCAGGCCTTTCCCGACTACGGCCAGCTGTCGGGCCGCGACCTGGACGACATGATCGCCGGGGCCCGGGTCGAGGTCGCGCCCTACAAGCGTCATCCGGCCGACTTCGTGCTGTGGAAACCGTCCAAGGAAAACGAGCCCGAGTGGGACAGCCCCTGGGGCGCGGGCCGGCCGGGCTGGCACATCGAGTGCTCGGCCATGATCGACAAGGCCCTGGGCCGGACCATCGACATCCACGGCGGCGGCATCGACCTGACCTTCCCGCACCACGAGAACGAACTGGCCCAGAGCCGCTGCGCCCACGACCAGCCGGTCCTGGCCAACTACTGGCTGCACAACGGCTTCCTCGACATGTCGGGGGAGAAGATGTCCAAGAGCCTGGGCAATGTGATCATCCCTCACGAACTGCTGGAGACCACGCCCGGCGAGGTGATCCGCTGGGCGCTGCTGTCGGGCCACTACCGCCAGCCGCTGGACTGGACGCCGGAGCTGATCGAGCAGAGCCGCAAGGCCCTGGACCGGCTGTACGGCGCCCTGCGCCGCGCCAAGAGCATCGAGGCCGGCGAGTCCGAGCCCTCGGACGAGGTGATGGCGGCCCTGTCGGACGACCTCAACACGCCGCTGGCGGTGTCGGGCTTCTTCGAGCTGTCCAGCGCCATCGAGCGGGCGGTGACGGCCGGCGACGAGCCGGCGATCGCCGCCAACAAGGGCCGGCTCCTGGCCTCCGCCGGCCTGCTGGGTTTCCTGCAGGCCGACCCGGACGCCTGGTTCGAGGGCGACGCCGACGACGACCTGAAGGCCAAGGTCGAGGACCTGCTCAAGCGCCGGGTCGAGGCCCGGACCGCCAAGGACTGGACCGCCGCCGACGCCATTCGCGCCGAGCTGGACGGTCTGGGCGTGGTGGTCATGGACGGCCCGGCCGGCGCCACCTGGCGGATGAAGGACTAGGGGTGACAGCGGACGGGGACAGGCGCATGCGCCTGTCCCCGATCGGTGAATAGGGATTGGTGTAGGGCTAAACTACACTCATAATTCGCCGGGATGAGCGGAGTTTCTAGATGCACGCCCTTTTCCAGATGTTCGCCGGCTACAACGCCTGGGCCAACCACCGCGTCCACGCGGCCTGCGCCCTGCTGGACGAGGCGGACTACAAGGCCGAGCGCGGGGCGTTCTTCGGCTCGATCCACGGCGCGCTGAACCATCTGATCGTCACCGACCGCATGTGGCTGGCGCGGCTGCGGGGCGAGGCCCTGCCGCCGCACGCCCTGGACGCGGTGATCTTCGACGACCTGGCGACCCTGCGCGAGGCGCGGGTCCACGAGGACGCGGCCCTGTCGGACCACGTCGCCACCCTGACCGACGCGCAGCTGGCCGGCGCGTTCCGCTGGACGCGGATGGCCGACGGCGCGACGGTGACCCAGCCGCTGTGGGCCGCCCTGGCCCATGTCTTCAACCACCAGACCCACCATCGCGGCCAGGTCCATGGCCTGCTCAGCCAGGCCGGGATCGACCCGCCGTCCCTCGACCTGCCGGTCTTCCAGAAGGCGAGCGGGCTCGGGTTCATCGAGTAGAAGACATGCAACGCGCCGTAGAATACCGTACCGGGGTGCTGGCCCCCGCCGAGATCGTCTGGGAGGTGGTCTCCGACTTCGCCGCCTGGAAGGACTGGAACCCGGTCCATCCGCGCATGGAAGGCGAGCTGCGCATCGGCACCCCGCTGCGCTTCGACCTGGTGATCGGCGAGGAGTCGGTCACGGCGATCGAGGCGGTGGTCCAGGACTGGGTGCCCTACGAGCAGCTGCACTGGCGCACCAAGCGGCTGAAGGGCTTCGTCACCGCCATCCGTTACCTGGAGATCGAGAAGATGAGCGACATCGGCTCGACCTTCTCGAACGGCGAGCTGTTCATGGGGCCGCTGGTCCGCTTCGTCAGCCGCGACGAGCGGCGGCGCCTGAGGGCCGCCTTCACCCGGATGGGCGAAGCGGTGAAGGCGCGGGCCGAGCTCCTCTGGTCGCAGCGCCAGAACACCCCCACATAACCGGCATGATCGACGACCTCTATTCGGCCCGCATCCTCACCCTGGTGGCCAACATGCCCCGGGCTGGGCGGTTGGCCGCGCCGGACGCCAGCGCCGAGAAGACCGCCAAGCTGTGCGGCAGCCGGATCGTCGTCGACGTGACGGTGCAGGACGGCAAGGTCGCCGACTTCGCCCAGGACGTGGCCGCCTGCGCCCTGGGCCAGGCCTCGGCCGCGATCCTCGGCGCCCAGGTGGTCGGGGCCGACCTTGCCGAGATCGAGTTGGCCCGCGACGCCTTGCGCGCTATGCTGAAGTCAGGCGGCCCGCCTCCCCAGGGCCGATTTGCGGAGCTCGCCGTGCTGGAGCCGGTCAAGGACTATCCCGCCCGTCACGCCTCGACGCTTTTGGCGTTCGAGGCCACGGTCGAGGCTGTCCGCCAGGCCACAGCGGCGACCCAATCCCGAACTAGCCGCGTCGGCGCCGCTTGATCGGAACTTTTCGCTAGTCGATAAGGTCCCGACTCCGTTCGCGAAAGCGCCGGCATGACACTCTACGAACGCACCGTCGACCTGGGCCTGCGGGCCTACAAGACGACGCTCTCGCCCTTCATCGGGCGTCAGTGCCGCTATTTGCCGACCTGCTCGGAATACGCGGCCCAGGCGCTCAAGGATCATGGACCCCTGAAGGGGTCCTGGCTCGCGGTGGGACGGATTTGCCGATGCAATCCGTTAGGCGGCTCCGGGTACGACCCGCCGCCTCCGCCCCGCGCGCCGCGCAAGTGGAAATGTGAAGAATGATCGACCTGATTTTCCCCGACGGCTCGGCCCGCCAGTATCCTGACGGGGCGAGCGGCCGCGACGTGGCCGCCTCGATCTCCAAGTCGCTGGAGAAGAAGGCCCTGCTGATCAAGCTGGACGGCCAGCTGCTGGACCTGGATCGTCCGTTGACGCCCGACCTGCTGGGCGGCGGCAACAAGTTCGAGATCATCACGCGCGAGGCCCCCGAGGCGCTCGACACCATCCGCCACGACACGGCCCACGTGCTGGCCGAGGCCGTGCAGGAGCTGTTCCCCGGCACCCAGGTGACGATCGGCCCCAATGTCGAGGACGGCTTCTACTACGACTTCGCCCGCGACGAGCCGTTCAGCCTGGATGACCTGGCGGTGATCGAAAAGCGCATGCGCGAGATCGTCGACCGCGACGAGAAGATCACGCGCGAGGAGGTCGACCGCGACGCGGCCATCGCCGACTTCGAGGCCATGGGCGAAAGCTACAAGGCCCAGATCATCCGCGACCTGCCGGCCAGCGACACGATCACGGTCTATCACCAGGGCAAGTGGAAGGACCTGTGCCGCGGTCCCCACCTGCCGTCGACCAAGCATGTCGGCAAGGCCTTCAAGCTGACCAAGCTGGCCGGCGCCTACTGGCGCGGCGACCAGAACAACGCCCAGCTGCAGCGCATCTACGGCACGGCCTGGGCCAGCGAGGCCGATCTGGAGGCGCACCTCAAGCGCATCGAGGAGGCCGAGAAGCGCGACCACCGCAAGCTGGGCAAGACCATGGACCTCTTCCACATCCAGGAAGAGGGCAAGGGCATGGTGTTCTGGCACCCCAAGGGCTGGACGCTGTACCTGGCGCTGGAGGCCTATATGCGCCGCCGCCTGGACGCGGCCGGCTATCGCGAGGTCAAGACGCCGCAGATCCTCGACAAGAGCCTGTGGGAGCGTTCGGGCCACGCCGAGAAGTTCGGCCACGCCATGTTCATGTGCGAGAGCGCCGAGGGCGAGGTCCTGGCGGTCAAGCCGATGAACTGCCCCGGCCACATCCAGATCTTCAACGTCGGCCAGAAGAGCTATCGCGAGCTGCCGCTGCGCATGGCCGAGTTCGGCGCCTGCCACCGCTACGAGCCGTCCGGCGCCATGCACGGCATCATGCGGGTGCGGGCCTTCACCCAGGACGACGCCCACATCTTCTGCCGCGAAGAGCAGGTCACGGAGGAATCCGCCCGCTTCATCGAACTGTTGCGCAGCGTCTATAGCGACCTCGGCATGCATCTGGCCGACACCAAGTTCTCGACGCGTCCGGAGCTTCGCGCGGGCACGGACGAGGTCTGGGACAAGGCCGAGGCGGCGCTGTCGGCGGCCGCCGAGGCGGCGGGCGAGACCCTGGTCCTGCAGGAGGGCGAAGGCGCCTTCTACGGCCCCAAGCTGGAATTCTCGCTGAAGGACGCCATCGGCCGGGTCTGGCAGTGCGGCACGCTGCAGCTGGACTTCGTGCTGCCCGAGCGCCTGGACGCCGAATACGTGGCCGAGGACGGCTCCAAGCAGCGGCCGGTCATGCTGCACCGGGCGATCCTGGGCTCGTTCGAGCGCTTCATCGGCATTCTGCTGGAAAACTACGCCGGCCATCTGCCGCTCTGGCTGGCGCCGACCCAGGTCGTGGTGGCCACGATCACGTCGGACGCCGACGACTACGCCCAACGCGTGGCCGACCGATTGACTTCCCTGGGCGTTCGCGCAGAGGTCGATTTCAGGAACGAGAAGATCAACTACAAGATTCGCGAACACAGTCTCGCGAAGGTGCCGGTGATTGCTGTGGTCGGACGCAAGGAAGCCGAGAACGGAGAAGTCGCCCTGCGCCGCCTCGGCGGCGAGGGGCAGAGGGTGCTGTCTCTGGAGGACGCCGTGCGCGCCCTGACCGAGGAAGCCACCCCGCCGGACCTCGCCCGTGACCGCGTCGCGGCGGCGCCTGTGGAGTTGGCGCGGGCCTGATGAACAGTATTCTTCCCTCGCATTCGACCTTCGTCACGGGCGCGCGGCCGATCCGGCCGCGCGTCTCGGTGGTCATGGTGGTCTACCAAACGGGAGAAGCCCTGATCAAAAGCATCGAGCACGTGCTGGCCGAGCCGCGGGTCGACGAGTTCGTGATCATCGACAACGGCTCGCCGCCCGCGGAGGCCGAACGGCTGCGCGCCCTTGGACGCGCCGAGGCGCGGGTCGTGCTGCAGCAGGGGCACGGCAATGTCGGCTTCGCGCGCGGCGCCAACATGGGGGCCGAGACCGCGCGGGGCGAATACATCGTCTTCCTCAATCCCGACGCCAACCTGCAAGACGGCTGCATCGAAGCCCTGGTCTCGGCCTTCGAGAACCAGCCGGTTCCCACCGTGGTCGGGGCGCGGGTGATGAACACCGACGGCACCGAGCAGCGCGGCGGCCGCCGCGGCGAGGTCACGCCTGTCACCACCCTGCTCAGCTTCGGCCACCTGACATCGGTGTTCAAAAGCCTGGCCAAGTTCGAGATCCACCGCGAGGACGAGACCCTGCCCGAGGCGCCCGTGCCGATGCCGACCATCTCCGGCGCCTGCTTCGCCCTGCGCCGCGCGGATTTCGAACTGCTGGGCGGCTTCGACGAGGGCTATTTCCTGCATGTCGAGGACATCGACCTGTGCTGGCGCGCGCGCCAGGCCGGCGGCCAGGTGCTGTTCCAGCCGGCCGCCGAGGTCATCCACCTGGGCCACACCAGCCTGGAGCACCCGCTGAAGGTCGAGTTCCACAAGGGCGTGGGCCTGTCGCGCTACTTCATCAAGCGGGCCGACACCGTCCAGCGCTACGTGATCGCCGTGCTGCTGGCCCCGGCCATCCTGCTGATGAGCGTCTCGCGGCCGATGATCTGGAAGATCACGGGGCGGCCGATCTAGGGTTTTCGGCTGGGGACAGGCGCATGCGCCTGTCCCCGATCGCGGGATCGGGTCTAGCCCGGAAACCCGCCCGCCCGCGCCAGCGAAGACGCCGGAGCCTTGCCCAGCCGTTCGCTGATCTGGCGGCCGATCTCGATCAGGGCCGACAGGTCATAGCCGGTCTCGAATCCGGCCCGCTCCAGCATGTAGACCAGGTCCTCGGTGCCGATGTTGCCGGTGGCGTTCGGGGCGAACGGGCAGCCGCCCAGGCCGCCGACCGAGGCGTCCAGCACGTCGACCCCGGCCTCGACGCTGGCATAGGCGTTGGCCAGGCCGGTGTTGCGGGTGTCGTGGAAGTGCAGGCGCAGGCGGACGTCCGGGGCGGCGGCGCGCACGGCCTCGATCCGCCGGCGGACGGTCCACGGATCGGCGACCCCGATGGTGTCGGCGATGGCGATCTCGGCCACGCCCATCGACGCGGCCTCGCGGGCGATGGCCACGACCTGGTCTTCGGAGACTTCTCCATCGAACGGGCAGCCGAAGGCCACCGAGATCGTGGCGGTGATCGGCGGGCCGCCTTCCACCGCCTGGCGCTCGACGATGGCGGCCAGGGCGTCGACCTGCTGGGCGGCGGTCGCGCCCTGGTTGGCCAGGCCGAAGCCGTCGGTGGCGCAGACCACCACATTGGCCTCGTCGCACTGGGCGGCCACGCAGCGCTCCCAGCCGCGCATGTTCAGCACCAGGCCGATCCGCGAGCGCTCCAGGTCCGGGGTCAGCGCGGCCTGGATCTCCTCTGCCCCGGCCATCTGCGGCACGCGGTTGGAATTGACGAACGACACGGTCTCGATGCGCCGGGCGCCGGCGGCCTCCAGCCGGCGGATCAGGTCCAGCTTCTCATCGACCGGCAGGGACAGCTTCTCGTTCTGCAGCCCGTCGCGCGGGCCGACCTCGACGATCTGGATGAAGCGGCTCATGGGCGGGCCTCCGCTTGGGTTTCGGCGGTCTCTTCGCCGGCCTCGTCCGCCTCGTCGCCGGGCTGGATCGGCGCGCCGCGATAGAGCGTCAGGCGCTCCTTGTCGCCGTCGGAATAGTCGAAGCCGTCGACCACCCCGGCCGGCCGGGCGGCCTGGCCCAGGGCGGCGAGGGCGGCGCGGAAGGCCTTGTCCTGGCGGCCCTCGACCACGGCGGGACGGCCCTGGGCGACCGCCTGGGCCGCGCCGACCGGGTCGGTCAGCTCGGTGGTGGTGCCCAGCAGGAAGATCATGCTGGGCTCGGAATAGCCGGTGACCGCCACGGGGCCGGGGGCCCCGCCGCGAGGCGCGAGGTCGGCCTGTTCCAGGGCCTTCTCCAGGCGCGGCGAGAGCAGCAGCGGCTCGAGCCGCGGGACCAGCAGGCCGACCAGGGCCGCGTGGGCGGCGATCCCCAGCGCTCCGGCCGTGACCAGGGCGATGGCGGCGGTCCGGCGCATCAGCAGGAAAGCGCCGACCACGCCGGCGGCCGCGAACAGCAGGGCGGTCAGGACGGTCGCCGGCAGGTCGGACGGATCGCCGTACTCGACCTGCAGGTAGACGGCCCCGGCGCCGAAGATCAGTCCGGCCAGGGCCGAAAGGATCGCGCCGATCAGGCGGGGAATCCGAGGCAAGGGCGCCCGTAGCGAGGCGGCCATCAGCATGGCCAGGGCCGGCACGGCGGGCAGGGTGTAGTGGACCAGCTTGGTCGGCAGCAGTTCGAACACCAGCCAGGTCGGGATCAGCCAGCACAGGGCGAAACGCACGCCCGCCTCCTTGCGGCCGGTCCAGCCCAGCATGACACCGGACGGCAGCAGCAGGCTGACCGGGAACACCAGCAGGAAGGCCGCCAGGGCGTAAACCCCGAACGGCGCGCCGTGGCTTTCCTGGCCGCCGGCCAGCTTTGGGGCCAGGTCGCTGCCCACGGCGGTCGACCAGAACGCCCCGTCGGTGGCCACGGTGATCATCATCGCCCAGGGCAGGACGATGGCCGCCGCCAGGGTCAGGCCCCAGCCCCAGCCCAGGTCCTTGATCCACGGCGCCTTGCGGTCCCAGATCCACAGGGCCGCGACGCTGAGCGCCACCACCATCAGCCCGACCGGACCCTTGATCAGCACGCTCATGGCCAGGCCGATCCAGAAGGCCAGCTTGGTCCAACGATGAACCTTCCCGCCGGCAAGATGCGCCGCGTAGATCCGGGCCACGGCCGCCATGGCCAGGGTGGTGAAGCCGCACAGGGCCGCGTCGGTCTTGGCGATGAACGCCTCGGTCGACAGCAGGATCGTCGCGCCCAGGATGCCGCCGGCAAGCAGGCCGGTTTTCGGACCCAGCAGGGCCGAAGCGCCCCAGGCGCAGGCCGCCGCGGCCAGCATGGCGCCCAGCAGCGACGGGATGCGATAGGCCCAGATCCCGCGGTCCTCGGCGGCCGAGAAGGCGGTGACGCTGGCCGCCTGCAGCCAGTGGATGCCGACCGGCTTCTTGAAGCGTGGCTGGTCCTGGAACTTGATCACGACCATGTCGTCGGTTTCCAGCATCTGGGCGGTGGCCTGGGCGAAGCGCGATTCGTCGCGGTCCAGCGGCGGCATGGCGAACAGGCCGGGCAGGCCGGCGACCAAGGCCACCAGGGCCGCGAACAGCGGACCGCGCCAGCCGCGGCTCCAGTCATCCAGGCGAGATTCAAGCGTCATCATGGTGGAATAGCACGATCCTTCTTTTAGGCTATTTTTGCGCTATGAGAGGGCGATGAACGCTAGCGCCCTTCCCGACTATTCCGTCGTCGTGCCCGTCTTCGACGAGGGCGGGGCGGCTCCCGCCCTGGCGCGCGAGATCGCGGCCGCCTTCGCGGGCGAGAACCACGAGATCATCTTCATCGACGACGCCAGCCGCGACGACACCAAGGCCCTGCTGGTCGCCCTGAAGGCCGAGATCCCGCAGTTGCGGGTGCTGAGCCACCGCAAGAACTCGGGCCAGAGCCGCGCCGTGCGCAGCGGCGTGCTGGCCGCCCGCGCCCCGATCGTCGTCACCCTGGACGGCGACGGCCAGAACGACCCGGCCGACGCGCCGCGCCTGGCCAAGGCCCTCAAGGCGGCGCCGGCCGAGCTGGCCCTGGTGGGCGGCGAGCGGGTCAAGCGCCAGGACAGTTCGGCCAAGCGCTTCGCCTCGAAGTTCGGCAACGGCGTGCGCAAGCGCCTGTTGCGGGACACCGCCAACGACACCGGTTGCGGGCTCAAGGCCTTCCGCCGCGAGGCCTTCCTGCGGCTGCCCTATTTCGATCACATCCACCGCTACATCCCGGCCCTGATGCTGCGCGAGGGCTATCAGGTGGCGTTCCAGCCGGTGAACCATCGCCACCGCGAGAGCGGGGTGTCGAAATACACCAATTTCGGCCGGCTCAAGGCCTCGGTGTCCGACCTGCTGGGCGTGATGTGGCTGCAGACCCGGGCCCGCAACCCGCAGGGCGTGGACGAGGTCTGAACTCGGTGCGTCCTTCGGGGCGCGCTCAGGAGCGCGCACCTCAGGATGAGGAAATCCAGCACGGAGCTCCTCATCCTGAGGCGCCCGCGCAGCGGGCCTCGAAGGACGCACCGCCGCGCCGTCCAACTTGCCAACGGCCGCCTTTCGGGAAGCCGCGAAACCCGTTAAGCCTGACCTTCTGGGCCGGTCTTCGGGGGAGAGCCAACCATGTTCGCCGCTTTGCCGCTGCTGGTCCTGCCGGTGCTGGTCTACAACCTGGTCGTCCTGACCTTCGCGGGCGGTTTCGCCGCCAACGCCGCCCAGTACCGCCTGGCCGAGCAGCTGTTCACCATCCGCATGACCTCCAAGGCCGACTGGGCCGTCAGCCTGGGCGACCTGCTGATCGCCGCGGCCCTGGTGGTGCTGTTCGTCGAGCTGCTGAAGTCGACGACCAGCCGCAGGATCGCGATCGTCAACCACTCGCTGTCGATGGTGCTGTTCATCGGCTGCCTGGTCGAGTTCCTGCTGTTCCCGGCCTTCGGCACCTCGGTATTCTTCCTGCTGACCATGATGGTGCTGCTGGACGTGCTGGCCGGCTTCATCGTCACCATCGTCTCGGCCCGCCGCGACGTGGATTTCGGCGACGCGCGCTAGGCGCAGCCGGGGACATGCCCTTGGGCGTGTCCCCACCAAGATCGGCGCGTCGGAAGGGGACAAGCCGAAAGGGCATGTCCCCGGCCAGCACCAATTTCGACAAGACCCTTGCCGCCAAGCCGCGTCATGCTGACATCCGAGGTTTCCCGAAGGATCACGACCATGGCGTCCAAACCCGACATCTGGCTGGCGGCCGGTCTTCGCACCCCCTTCGCCAAGGTCGACGGTCCACTGAAGGCTTATGACGCCATCGCCCTGTCGGTCCCGGTGGTGCAAGCCATGCTCGCCCAACTCTCCCAGAAAGAAGGGGGCGCTAGGCCCGACTTCGCGATCTGGGGCACGGTGATCCCCAACCTGACCTGGAGCAATATCGCCCGCGAGGTGCTGCTGGACGCCGGGGCCGACCCGACCATCCCGGCCTTCTCGACGATCATGGCCTGCTCGACCAGCATGATCGGCGTGATCGAGGCGGCCGGCATGATCGACGGGCGCGGCCGCGACCTGGCCCTGGTCGGCGGGGTCGAGAGCATGAGCAAGGTCCAGGTCGGGGCCAGCATCGCCTTCTCCGACTGGCTCAAGGGCTTCCAGGCCGCGAAGACGTTCGGCCAGAAGCTGGCGCACCTGGGCAAACTGAAGGCCAGCGACCTGAAACTGTGGATCCCCAAGGTCGCCAACCGCACCACGGGCCTGTCGATGGGCGAGCACACCGAGATCACGGCGAAAGAATGGAAGCTCTCGCGGGCCGACCAGGACCAGATCGCCTTCGAAAGCCACCAGCACGGGGTGGCCGCCTGGGAGGCCGGCTTCTTCGACGACCTGGTGATCCCGGTCGGCGATCTCAAGCGCGATGCGATCCCCCGCAAGGACTCGACGCTGGAGAAGCTGGCCAAGCTGGGTCCCGCCTTCGACAAGACCAGCGGCCAGGGCACGCTGACGGCCGGCAATTCCTCGCCCCTGACCGACGGCGCCGCCGCGATCTGGGTGGCGTCCGAGGCGGGCCTGGCCCGCCTGCCCGCGACCACGCCGCGCGTGAAGGTGGTCGACTACGAGGTCACCTCGATCGACCTGCGCCACGAGGGCCTGCTGATGGCCCCGGCCTATGGCGTGCCGCGCCTGCTGGCCCGCAACGGCCTGAAATACGCCGACGTCGGCCTGTGGGAGATCCACGAGGCCTTCGCCGCCCAGGTGCTGTCGCACATCGCCGCCTGGGAGGACGAGACCTTCCGCAGGACCAAGGCGGGGGTCGAGGCCGACCTGGGCCCGTTCCCGCGCGAGCGGATGAACCCCACCGGCGGCAGCCTGGCGCTCGGCCACCCGTTCGGGGCGACCGGCGCGCGGATCCTCAGCCAGGCGGTCAAGGAACTGGCCACCCGGCCCAAGGGCGAGAAGGCGATCGTCAGCATCTGCGCCGACGGCGGCCAGGGCACGATGATGCTGCTGGAGAGCGCGTAAAGCATCGCGCGGAAAAGTGGACGCCGGTTTTCCGCAAAAGCGATGCGAAAACAAAAGTCTAGAGCAAGGTGCGCGATTCCTATATCGCGCGGCTTGCTCTAGGCGCGGACGGGGACAGGCGCATGCGCCTGTCCCCAAGCATGGCGCTAGGTCAGGGCCGTGAAGATCAGGGTCACGACGGCGATGTCGAAGAAGCGGGTGACGACGCTGAGCAGCATGATGGGTCTCGGGGGTCTGAACGCCCTCGCCACCAAGCAAGACTGGCGCCAACGCCGGCTCCTGCGCTAGCCTTCGCCCATGGCGTTGTTCTTCGACCAGTCCTGGTACGACGCGCGGCTGGCCGAGCGGGGGCTGTCGCGGACGGTGCTGGCCGCCGTCGCCGGCATGACCGGCGAGGAGTTGGCCCTGGCCTACAAGGACCAGCGCGAGCTGACCGCCGCCCAGATCGCCGCCTTCGCCGAGCTTTTGGGTGTGCCGCTGGCCGAAGCCGCGCGCCGGGCGGGGGTCGGCGCCCACGCGGGGCCTTCGCCGATCGACGCGCCGTCGCTGGATCAGAAGGTGGCGATGCTGGAGGGGCGGGTCGCCGCGCTCGAGGCCGAGATCGCCCGCTTGAGACGCTAGATTTCGGTCTTCTTGATCAGGCCGGCCTTGGGACGGCGGTCGGCCGGGCCGGAATATTCCGTGCCGAGGTAGGTCGAGCGCGCCGCGTCGAGCACTTCCTGCCCACCGCGCAGGCCGCGCTTCTGGCCGCTCTGGCCCATCAGGTGGGCGGCGAAGGTCGCGAAGGCGCCGCGGCGAGGCGGCGGCGGGGCGGCGGCCGGCTGCTCGTCGCGCACAAAGGTCACGTCTTCCTCGCCGTCCGTTTCGGGACGGTCGGCGTCGCGGGGCGCGGGCAGCGCCCGGCGGGCGGCCGCGGCGCGGCGGATGGGATCGATCGGGCCGTTCATGGTGAAGAGTTGTGGCCGATGACGGTTAAGGCCGGGTCAGCCGGCGTGGTTAAGGGATCGTGGATCCGGCTGGGGACAGGCGCATGCGCCTGTCCCCAATCGTTCTCCCAATCGTTCTCTACGGCTTGGTCGCCAGCTTCTCGATCTGCTGCTGCATGGCTTCCAGCTGGCGCTTGAGGTCGGCCAGGGAGTCCTCGCTGGGCACGGACGGCGGGGCGGCGGCCGGGGGCGGCGGCTCGGCCGGGGCGGGCGCGGCGGCGTCGTCGGACCGGGCGTAGGCGAACGGCGAGAACATCTTCATCGCCCGGTCGAACAGCGCCATGTTCTGGCGGATCTGCTCTTCGTAGACCCCGATGCCCGGCATGCCCTTGGTCCCGCCCACGCCCGGCGTCAGGCCCGCGAACTGGGTGCGCATGCGCTCCTGCTGCTTGGTGAAGCTTTCCAGCGACATCTCCAGGTAGCTGGGCAGGAAGGCCTGCATGGAGTTGCCGTAGAAGCCGATCAGCTGGCGCAGGAACTGGATCGGCAGCAGGTTCTGGCCGCCGCCGCGGTTCTCTTCCTCGAAGATGATCTGGGTCAGCACCGAGCGGGTGATGTCGTCGTTGGTCTTGGCGTCGTAGACCACGAAGTCGACCCCCTCCTTCACCATGTCCGACAGGTGATCGAGGGTGACGTAGGAAGAAGACGCGGTGTTGTAGAGACGACGGTTGGCGTACTTCTTGATGACGACCTTGTGGCCGGCGCCCTTCTCTCCGGCCTTGGCCGAAGGCGTTTCGCCGTTTTCGTTGTTCTCGGACATTTCATTCCCTAGGACAGCGTTATCTCCGCCTTTTCGCATCGCACTATCGCGGATGCAAAGGCATGGCGCCAGTACCGGCGGCGCTTGGACCTCGCAACATCCCGTGAAAATGTGCAGGTGACGAACCCCGCGCCTTTATGCAAGGTGATATTGCACTGCAAAATCATGGGCGCCGCGTCCGCGAGGAGCGCCCGGAACACGTCTCGGGAGCCACCTCGCCATGAGCGACATCGTCATCGTTTCCGCCGCCCGCACCCCCGTTGGATCCTTCCTCGGCGCCTTGTCCAGCCTGCCGGCCCATGAACTGGGCAAGCTGGCCATCCAGGCCGCCGTCGAGCGGGCCGGCATCACGCCGGCCGACGTCGACGAGGTGATCCTGGGCCAGGTGCTGCAGGCCGCCGCCGGCCAGGGTCCGGCCCGCCAGGCCTCGGTCAACGCCGGCATCCCGGTCGAGAGCCCGGCCTGGAGCCTGAACCAGCTGTGCGGCTCGGGCCTGCGCGCCGTGGCCCTGGGCGCCCAGCAGATCGCCGCCGGCGACGCCGACATCGTGGTGGCGGGCGGCCAGGAGAGCATGAGCCAGGCCCCGCACGCCCAGGCGCTGCGTAACGGCCAGAAGATGGGCGACCTGTCGTTCGTCGACACCATGATCAAGGACGGCCTGTGGGACGCCTTCCACGGCTACCACATGGGCCAGACCGCCGAGAACATCGCCGCCCGCTGGCAGATCACCCGCGAGGCCCAGGACAGGTTCGCCGTCGCCAGCCAGAACAAGGCCGAGGCCGCCCAGAAGGCCGGCAAGTTCGACGCCGAGATCGCCCCGGTCACCATCAAGGGCCGCAAGGGCGACACCGTCGTCGACAAGGACGAGTTCATCCGTCACGGCGTGACCCTGGACGGCATTTCGGGCCTCAAGCCGGCCTTCGCCAAGGACGGCACGGTCACCGCCGCCAACGCCTCGGGCCTCAACGACGGCGCCGCCGCCCTGGTGCTGATGAGCGCCGACGAGGCCAAGAAGCGCGGCCTGACCCCCCTGGTGCGGATCGCCTCGTGGGCCAACGCCGGCGTCGAGCCCGAGATCATGGGCACCGGCCCGATCCCGGCCTCCAGGAAGGCCCTGGAAAAGGCCGGCTGGACGGTGTCGGACCTCGATCTGGTCGAGTCCAACGAAGCCTTCGCGGCCCAGTCGCTGTGCGTGGTCGGCGAGCTGGGCCTGGATCCGGCCAAGGTCAATGTCAACGGCGGCGCCATCGCCATCGGCCACCCGATCGGCGCCTCGGGCGCGCGCATCCTGACCACCCTGATCCACGAGATGAAGCGCTCCGGAGCCAAGAAGGGCCTGGCCACGTTGTGCATCGGCGGCGGCATGGGCGTGGCCATGTGCGTCGAGGCGATCTGAACCAAGAAATCTTCGTGACGTCGCCGACGAGGGCTTGCCCCCCGTCGGCGGTTGCGCTCAACCATAAGAACACTAGCGGGAGAATACCATGGCGAGAGTTGCGTTCGTGACCGGCGGCACCCGGGGCATCGGTCGGGCCATCTGCGAGCGCCTCGTGGCCGACGGCATGAAGGTGGCGGCCGGCTATTCCGGCAACGAGGAGGCCGCCGCGGCCTGCGCCAAGACCCTGGGCGTGATGGTGGTCAAGGGCAATGTCGGCTCGTTCGACGACTGCGCCGCGG
Source organism: Caulobacter sp. LjRoot300 (assembly GCF_964253875.1). Lineage (NCBI taxonomy): Bacteria > Pseudomonadati > Pseudomonadota > Alphaproteobacteria > Caulobacterales > Caulobacteraceae > Caulobacter > Caulobacter sp. LjRoot300. The sequence goes on along the minus strand of NZ_CAXUSA020000004.1, from coordinate 445,005 downwards.
CCGTCAAGACGGTCGAGGCCGAGCTGGGTCCGGTCGAGGTGCTGGTCAACAACGCCGGCATCACCCGCGACGGCATGCTGCACAAGATGACCTACGAGCAGTGGTCCGAGGTCATCCGCGTCAACATGGACTCGGCCTTCAACATGACCCGCCCGGTCATCGAGGGCATGCGCGAGCGCGGCTGGGGCCGGATCATCAACATCAGCTCCATCAACGGCCAGAAGGGCCAGATGGGCCAGACCAACTACTCGGCCGCCAAGGCCGGGCTGATCGGCTTCACCAAGGCCCTGGCCCTGGAGAACGCCAAGAAGGGCGTCACGGTCAACGTCATCTGCCCGGGCTATATCGACACCGAGATGGTCGCGGCCGTGCCCGAGAACGTCCTGGCCGGCATCATCGCCGGCATCCCCGTCGGGCGCCTGGGCAAGGGCGAGGAGATCGCCGACATGGTCGCGTTCCTGGCCGGCGAGCGGGCGGGCTTCGTGACCGGCGCCACCCTCACCCTGAACGGCGGCCAGTACATGGCGGCCTAGGTAGCGGTCCCAAAGGGCGAGCCGGGGCGACTTAAAGGCCACAGGTCGCCGCAAAAAGACTTGCCGACTTGACGAAGACTCCCCGCCGGTTCGAAGATTCCTACCGGCGGGGTAATCTTTCCAAGCATTTCATGACGTCTTCGGGAAATTGCGTGGCGGCAACAAGGTCTTCGGCGTCCAAGATTCGCCCCAGTCCCCAGGCATGACCCTGGGGATGAAGAGTCGATCGGCTGTGATGACGGGGCCAGGGCGTTGCGGGATGCTGCTGGCGTTCGCCCTCGCGGCCACGGGCGGCGCGGCGAACGCCCAGTCCAGCCTGCGCGACGCGTTCTTCGGCAACCGCGGCGAGGTCCGCAAGGCGCCCGCTCCGCCCATCGCCCGCTACGTCGCCGAGACCGGCGACGCCTTCATCCTGGACCGGGCCGCGCCCCAGCCGCTGATGAAGTTCGAGAACAGCTCCGAGGTCTGGGTGCTGTCGCCCCAGCCGGCCCCGCGCGGCGACACCATCTACAAGAACGAGCTGGGCGAGCCGGTGCTGCGGGCCAGCAAGCTGGGCGGCATGACCCTGTTCACCCGCGAGCGGCCGGGCGGCGACGCCGCGGCCCTGACGGGCAGGGCCAGCTCGATCCAGCCGCCGCCGTTCATCTCGGTCAACGCCCTGTTCCAGCGGCTGGTCCAGGCCAGCGCCCGGGCCAGCCGCGCCGCCCAGCACCGGGTGTCGTTCGAGACCGTCGACGACGCCACCCCCGCCACCTCGGTGCTGGTCGCCGACACCGCCACCGTCACCGCCGAAGCCTTCGAGCGCATGGCCCGCGACGGCGACCGAGGCCTGCTGGCCCGCGTGTCCCGCGTCCTGCTGGCCGAGGGCCACAAGCCCGGCGCGGCCCTGAAGGGCGGCGACCTGACGGTCACCTACGCCCCCGGCAAGGGCCTGTCGGGCCGGCCGTCGTCCAAGCGGATCATCAAGATCGTCAACAAGTAGGGCGCGGTGCGTCCTTCGAGGCTCGCCTGACGGCTCGCACCTCAGGATGAGGAATTCAGCAACAACGCTCCTCATCCTGAGCCGCCCGCGCAGCGGGCCTCGAAGGACGCACAGCCTCACCCCAGCCGCTTGCGGACCTGGACGAACAGATACGGTTCGAACGGCAGCGAGCGGTACTCGATGCGGTCGATGACGTTGTCGGCGCGCGAGCCCTTGTAGATCACCCGCTCGCGCGTGACGTTGCGCGAGCTCCAGTTGGACAGGGTGGTGCGCACGGTCAGGTCGGGGCCGGGCTTCCATTCTACGAAGCCCTCGAAATATCGCTCGGCGCGCTGGGTGCGCACTTCGCCGAGGCGGAAGCGGCTGTATTCGTTGGGGCAGTTGGTCGAGGTCCCCCAACTCCATTTGCCGCCCGGCATGTCGCGCGTGAAGCTGAGGTTGCAGACGAACGGCGTGGCGTTGGTGATGCGGCGCTTGGCGAAGGTGACCGGGTCGGTGACCTCGCTGTCGAACCAGCTGAGGCGGGCCTTCACCTGGCCGCCGGAGATCCCCAGCTTTTGGGTCGGCAGGGTCACCAGGATCACGAACTGGTCGGACCGGCCCGAGCCGATGTTGCTGGGCGCGTCGCCGCCGCCGATCAGGGGCTTGTAGTCGACGGCGTCGGAAATCTCGGCATGGGTCAGGGTGGTCGAGATCGAGCCCGCGCCCCAGAACCGCCGCTCCCAGGCGACCTCGCCGACCCACGAGCGCTGGGGCTCCAGGTTGGCGTCCGCGCCGTCCTGGCTGCCGGCGGTCAGGTCGGCCGAGGCGATGAAGTCGCCGAAGTCCAGCTGCCCGACCTCGCGCTCGACCCGCACGCGTAGCTGGTCGACGCTGTTGGGGCTCCAGGTCGCCAGCACCCGCGGCTTGGGGTAGAAGAAGCTGCGTTCCAGGTCGACGCCGCCGCTCTGGGTGATGCGCGAGACCTCCAGCCGCGCGCCGGCTTCGATGGTCAGCTTCGGACTGGCCCGCCAGACGGCCTTGCCGGCCGCCTCGCCGCGCAGCTCCTCGACCTTCACATGCGGCGGACCGATGTCGACCGGCGCGCCGTTGACGTCGTAGCGGATGTCGCCGTCCAGGAAATTGTAGGCGCCCTCGACGCTGCCCTCCAGCGACAGCGCCTGCGAGCGCCGATGCTTGAGTTCGCCGCGCAGGATGCTCTCGCCGGTCTTGTCGCGCTCGCGATAGACCTCGGCGCGGCCTGGCATGGCGAAGGTCGAGCCGTAGGTCTCGTCGCCCAGGTTCTGCAGGAACACCAGCTGCAGGTCGGTGCGCGGGCCCAGCCGCGCGTCGTAGCGGGCGCCGAACTCGCCGGTCCACTCCTTGTTGGTCTCGCCGCTGTCCTGGCGGCCGGGACCGGGCTGGTAGCGGGTGTAGACGACGTCGCGATCGTACGAGAAGTACTCGACCTTGCCGTTGACCCGGACCTTGCCGCCGGGCGCGGCCCGCTGGATGGCGCCGCGCGCCGCATAGTTCTGGATCTGGTCGTAGCCCTTGACGGCTTCGCGGATGGTCGGGCGGCCGTCGGGGAAGCTGGTCACCCGGGCGCCGCCGTCGAAGGTCTGGTCGGTGCGGTCGACGGTGGCCTTCAACGAGCCCTCCAGCTCGTTGATCCCGTCGCGGCGCGAGGCTTGGAATTCCAGCAGCGGTCCGAACAGGCCGTCCGGATAAAGATAGGTCTGGATGTTGGCGACCGCCTCGACCTGCACGGTCGACTTGATCACCACATTGGCCAGGATGGTCTGGCCCTGCATGTCGATGCCGGGAGCCCCGCCGCGGATCAGCTCCACGCGCTCGACGGCCGAGGCCGAGATGCGCTTGAGGATATCTTCGAGGTTCTCGCTCTTGGTGGTGGGACGCTCGCCGTTGACCAGCACGTTGCCGGCCGTGCCGGCGAAGCCGCGGGCGCTGTCGCCGCGGTCCAGCCGGAAGCCGGGCAGGCGGGTGATCATGTCGTAGGCCGTGCTGGGTCGCTGCTCGGCGAAGAAGTCGGGCGGATAGGCCGTCACCCCGCGCTGGGCGTCGGCGGCGGGCGCGGCGACCTCGAGCGGGACAGGGGGCGTGGCGGACTGCGCGGCGACCTGGGCTTCGGGCGCGGCCAGGCCCAAGGCGAAGACGACGGAAGCAAGACTCATGACGCGGAACCCCCAAAGCCCCCGCTTTGTTGGCCGCGACCCTGTCGGCCCGGCTGCTCCAGGCCTAGTTACAAAACTGAAAGGTGGATTACATTTGTGAAATGTTTCCGCCGATCACCTTGGCGGAGTCCGCTTTGCCCTTCCAGGACAAGGTTTTGCCTCAGGGTTCCGGCCGCGCGCCCACGGCTTTCCGCTCGCCGTGGGCCGCCGTCCAGACCGCCTTGGCGGCGTCGATGTTCATGCACGCGATCCCCAAGCCGATCACCAGGTCGGGCCAGGGCGAGCGGGTGAGGACCGTCGCCGCGCCCGCGGCGATGATCGCGACATTGGCCAGGACGTCGTTGCGGGCCGACAGGAACGCCGCCTTGGTCAGGCTGCCCGAATGATGCCGGAACCGCGCCAGGGTGAAGGCGCAGTAAAGATTGACGGCCAGGGCGCCTGCCCCGGTCAGGGTGAGCCGCAGCGCCTCGGGGGGGACCGGGTCGGCGTACTTGCGCCACACGGCCCACAGAAAGGCCAGGGCGGGCGCGAGCAGCAGGCCCGCCAGCGCCATGCCGACCTGGGCCCTGCGCCGCGCGCTCCACCCTAGCGCAGCGAAGATCAGGAAATTGACCGCGGCGTCCTCGAGGAAGTCGACGCTGTCGGCCAGCAGCGAGACCGAGCCGATGTGCAGGGCGACGGCGAACTCCACGCCGAAATAGGCCAGGTTCAGCACCGCCACCAGGCGGATGGCGCGGCCAAGCCCGTCTTCCGCCGCCCCGTCTTCCGCAGCCATGTCTTCCGCCGCCATGTCGAGGTCCCTCCGGTCGACGCCTCTAGACCGCCGTGCCGCCCACCGTCAGGCCGGTGATCTTCAGCGACGGCTGACCCACGCCCACCGGCACGCCCTGGCCGGACTTGCCGCAGACGCCGATGCCGGGGTCGAAGTCGAAGTCGTTGCCGATCATCGTCACCTTGGTCAGGGCGCTGGGGCCGTCGCCGATCAGGGTGGCGCCCTTGACCGGGGCGGTGATCTTGCCGTCCTCGACCAGATAGGCCTCGGTGCACTGGAAGACGAACTTGCCGTTGGTGATATCGACCTGGCCGCCGCCGAAATTGGCGCAGTAGAGGCCGCGCTTCATCGAGGCGATCATCTCGGCCGGATCGTCTTGGCCGGCCAGCATGCCGGTGTTGGTCATCCGCGGCATGGGCATGTGGGCGTAGGACTGGCGGCGGCCGTTGCCGGTGGCGGCCATGCCCATCAGTCGGGCGCTCATCCGGTCGTGCATGTAACCGACCAATATCCCGTCCTCGATCAGGATGGTGCGCTCGGTGGGCGTGCCCTCGTCGTCGATGGTCAGCGAGCCGCGGCGACCGGGGATCGCCCCGTCGTCGAACACCGTGACCCCCTTGGCGGCCACCCGCTCGCCGATGCGGCCGGAGAAGGCGCTGATGCCCTTGCGGTTGAAGTCGCCTTCCAGGCCGTGGCCGACCGCCTCGTGCAGCAGCACGCCGTTCCAGCCGGGGCCGAGCACCACGTCCATCTCGCCGGCCGGGCAGGCCACGGCGTCGAGATTGACCAGGGCCATGCGCAGCGCCTCGTCGACCTGGGCTTTCCATTTGTCGGGGCTGATCCAGGCGGAAAAGCCGGCGCGGCCGCCGGCCCCGGACGTGCCCGCCTCGCGGCGGCCGTCCTTCTCGACCGTGACCTGGACATTGACCCGCACCAGCGGCCGCACGTCGCGCAGCAGCCGGCCGTCGGCGCGCAGGATCTCGACGACCCGGCGCTCGCCGGCCATCGAGGCCATCACCTGGACGACGCGCGGATCGCGCGAGCGGGCGAAGGCGTCGATCTCCTGCAGCAGGGCGACCTTGTCGGAGAAGGCGGGGGAGGAGACCGGATCGTCCTCGCCGTAGAGCCGTTCGTTGGTGGCGCGCGGGGCTTCGGCGCTGACCCCGGCATAGCCGCGGCGGGCCAGCCGGGCCGAGTCGGCGGCGCGGCCGATGGCGGCTTCCGAGATCTCGGCGGAATGGGCGTAGCCGGCGGTCTCGCCGGCCACCACCCGCAGGCCGAAGCCCTCGCCCGAGTCGTAGGAGGCGCTCTTCAGCCGACCGTCGTCGAACACGAAGGACTCGCTCTCGGAGCGTTCGACGAACAGCTCCCCGTCGTCGGCGCCGGCCAGGGCCTCGCCCAGGATGGCGCGGGCGCGTTCGGGATCGACATTGGCCGAGGCCAGCAGGGAGGGGGCGGTGATGGGTGCGGTCATGGGCCTACAGGTAGGCGTTTCGCCCGCCCTCGTCATCACCCCGGCGACGATTCGACGCCGTTTGGGACCAGGGCGTGAAAAACCGTCACGAAACCGCGATAGATCCGTCACCGGACGATTGGAGCGAAACGACGGTGGACCAGGCCAAGACCTGCGGCGACTGCGGCATGTGCTGCAAGGTCCTGCACATCGGCGAACTGGACAAGCCGGCGGGCCAGTGGTGCGGCGTGTTCCGCAAGGGCTCGGGCTGCGGCGACTACGCGGCCCGGCCCCAGGCCTGCCGGGGTTTCCACTGCCTGTGGCTGACCTCCGAGAAGCTGGACGCCGCCTGGCGGCCCGACAAGGCCGGCTTCCTGATGTACCCCGACCGCGACGGCAAGCGGCTGAACGTCGTGGTCGATCCGGGCAAGCCGGCCGCCTGGCGGCGCGAGCCCTACTATTCGCGGCTGAAGGCCATGTCGCAGCGGGCCCTCGACGGTTACGAACTGCTGATCTGCATCGGCGACCGCCGGGTGGTGATGTTCCCCACCGAGGACGTCGACCTGGGCGTGCTGAACCCCGACCACAAGCTGGTCAGCGGCTATGTCGACCGCGACGGCGGCAAGGTCCCGTTCGCCATGGTGCTGAGCGACGTCTAGGGCGGCCGCTGGTCCCTGAACTTCCCCCGGGTTGTCATCCCGGAAGCCTCGCAGAGGCTGTCCGGGACCCAGGGGACTGGGCGAAGGCGGTGCGGTTGTCCTGGGTCCCGGACAAGCGCTGCGCGCTTTCCGGGATGACAACGATGAGGAGGTCTCGCCTCTAGCCCCCCTCAGAACCGCGGCCGGAAGTCCCGCGGCGCCCAGCCGAAGTCGCGGCGCGCCGGGGCGTCGTCGAAGGTCAGGTCCTGGGCCATGCGGTCGGCCATGGTCGCCGTGGCGCCCGGATAGAACGGCTTGGCCAGGGTCAGCAGCAGGCGGAACAGCCAGGGCGGCAGGGGCAGGATCGCCGGGCGGCGGCCCAGGCCCGCGAAGATCCGCTCGGCCATGACGCGATAGGTCAGGGTCTCGCCGCCGACCAGGTCATAGGCCTTGTTCCAGGCGGCCGGCGCCCGGGCGGCGGCGATCGCGCCTTGCGCCAGGTCGTCGGCGTGCACCGGCTGGCGCAGGCCCTCGCCCCGGCCCGACAGCGGCAGCACCTTGAACCGCCGGATCAGGCTGGCCAGGCGGCTGACATTGCCGTCGCGGCCTTCGACATAGATCAGGGTCGGCCGCAGGATCGTCCAGGCCACGCCGTGCTCGGCGCAGAACGCCTCGACCCCCGCCTCGGCCTCGGCCAGCGACCGGGCCACGGCGCGCTCGGAGGGCTCGACGGAGTCCTGTTTGGTGAAGCGGCTGGTCGAGGAGAACGCCACCAGCCGGGTCATGCCGCGCGCCTTCAGGGCCGGCAGGGCGCCGGGCAGCAGCCAGAGCGGCGACAGCGACAGCACCGTGGCCAGCGGCGGCAGCTCGTCGGCCAGGTCCAGATCGGACAGGTCGCCGTCCACCCAGCAGACGTCGTCGGTGGGCGGGCGCCGGCTCAGCGAGATCGGCGTGATCCCCAGGGCGTTCAGCCGCGCCAGCATGAAGCCGCCGATCAGGCTGGTGGCGCCCAGCACCAGGACCGGCGAGGCGAGGCCCGACGGCGCCTGGACCGAAGGGGAGGGGGTGTTTTCAGCGTCCATCTTCCTCCTATAGTCGCGCCACGAGCGACGACCCAGGATTTTGGTCATGACCTTCGAGGACGTTCGCGCCTTCGCCTTCAAACTGCCCGGCGTCGCCGACGGAACGGCCTATGGCCATCCGTGCCTGAAGGCGCATGGCAAGTTCCTGACCCGCGTGTGGGACGACGGCGACACCCTGGTCTGCCCCGGCGTCGGTTTCGACGAGCGCGAGCTGCTGATCGAGGCCGAGCCCGAGACCTTCTTCGTCACCGATCACTACAAGGGCTATCCCTATGTCCTGATCCGCCTGTCGCGGGTCGAGGCCGGCACGGTGGAGCGGCTGATCGAGCGCCGGTGGCGGGCGACGGCGCCGCGCAAGCTGCTCAAGGCCCATGACGCGGAGACGGCATGAAGATGCTCTGGCGAAGCGGGGCGGCGGCGGTCGTCTGGTCGGGCGTGCTCCTGCAGTTCTGGCTGATGCTCCATGGCCGCCCGCCGGCCGAGGCCGCCCACGCGGCCGTCAAGTTCCTGAGCTTCTTCACGGTGCTCAGCAACATCGCGGTGGGGACCCTGCTGGCCGCCCCGGTTCTGGCCGCCGATCGGCCGCTGGGGCGATGGGCCGAGCGGGCCGGGACGCGCGTGGCGGTCGGCGTCTATATCGCGATCACGGCGGCGATCTACCACACCCTGCTGGCGGGGCTGTGGCGGCCGACCGGCCTGCAGCTGCTCGCCGACACCCTGCTGCACACCATGACCCCGGCCCTGTTCCTGGCCGACTTCCTGGCCTTTCCGCCGGGCGAGGCGGCCAAGTGGCGCTCGGCCTGGAAGGCGCTGGTCTTTCCCCTGGCCTACGGCGCATGGTCGCTGGTCCACGGGGCGGCGACGGGCTTCTATCCCTATCCGTTCCTCGACGTGGGCAAGCGCGGCTACGGCACGGTGCTCGTGACCATGCTGCTGATGGGCGCGGGCTTCTACGCCGCGACCCTGGCCCTGACCGGCCTGCAGCACCTGCAACGGCGGCTGGCGCGACGGCCGCAAGCGCCTATATCGGCCTGAGCCCTTCCCGGAGACCCGTCATGCCTCATCTGATCCCCGACCTCCGCGCGGGCGACGTGGCCATGCCGGTCGTCGGCCTGGGCACCTGGCAGCTGGAGGGCGCGGCCGCCCAGGCCATGGTCGAGAAGGCCCTGGAGCTGGGCTACCGCCATATCGACACCGCCCAGGCCTATCGCAACGAGCAGGACGTCGGGGCGGCGCTGGCCGCGACGGGCGTGCCGCGCGACCAGATCTTCCTGACCACCAAGGTCTGGGTCGACCAGTTCGCCCAGGGCGACCTGCAGCGCTCGGTCGAGGTCAGCCTCAAGCGCCTGGGGGTGCCGCGGGTCGACCTTCTGCTGCTGCACTGGCCCAAGCCCAGGCCGGCCCTGGCCGAGACCCTGGCGGCGCTGAACGACGTCCACGCCCGCGGCCTGACCCGCGCCATCGGCCTGTCGAACTTCCCGTCCGCCCTGATGGCCAAGGCCCAGACGGCGTCCGAGGCGCCGATCGCCACCAACCAGGTCGAGTACCATCCCTACCTGTCGCAGAAGACCCTGATCGCCAAGGCCCGGGCGATGGGCTCGACGATCACCGCCTGGTCGCCCCTGGCCCAGGGCAAGGTGGCGAGCGACCCGGCGCTGGTCGAGATCGGCGAGGCGCACGGCAAGACCCCGGGCCAGGTGACCCTGCGCTGGCAGGTCCAGCAGGGCGTGGCCACCATTCCGCGGACGAGCAACCCGGCGCGGCTGGCCGAGAACTTCGACATCTTCGACTTCGCCCTGTCGGACGCCGAGATGGCGCGGATCTTCGCCTTGGCGCGGCCGGACGGCCGGCTGGGGGAGTGGCTGGATCCGGCGTTCGCCTGGGACGTGGATTAGAACCCTCCCCCTCTGGGGGAGGCGATCGCGCAGCGATCGGTGGGGGGAGGCTTTGGGCCGTCGATCCTGGCGGGGCGAGCTCCCGATCGCTCCCCCCTCCGTCGGCTACGCCGACACCTCCCCACAGGGGGAGGATCTACCGCGCCAGCCGTCCGTCCGTCAGCGCCGCCGGCTCGAACCTGAAGATCACCTCCGGGTCCGGCTGGGGAATCCCCTTCAGCAGCTTCTTCGGCGCCGAGACGTGCAGCAGCCAGCGCAGGATGTTCAGCCGCGCGGCCTTCTTGTGGTCGGCGCGGACGCAGACCCACGGGGCGGGCGTGGAGTGGGTGCGGATCAGCATCTCGTCGCGGGCCGCCGAATAGTCGTCCCATTTGGCCTGGGCCACGGCGTCCAGGTCGCTGACCTTGAAGGCCTTCAGCGGTTCGTCGCGGCGGGCCTTCAGGCGTTCGGCCTGGGTGTCCTGGTCGATGTCGAGCCAGAACTTGGTCAGCTTGATGCCGTTGTCGACCAGCATCAGCTCGAAGGCCGGCACGTCGCGCAGGAACTGCTCCTGCTCCTGCGGGGTGGAAAAGCCCATCACCCGCTCGACCCCCGCCCGGTTGTACCAGGAGCGGTTGAAGACCACGGCCTCGCCCGCGGCCGGCAGATGGCGGACATAGCGCTGGAAGTACCATTCGCTGCGCTCGCGGTCGCTGGGGGTGGGCAGGGACATCACGCGGGTGGCGCGGCGATGGGCGTGCTCGGTCAGGCGGGCGATGGCCCCGTCCTTGCCGGCGGCGTCGCGGCCCTCGAACAGGGTGACCGTCTTCCAGCCGTCCTTGATCGCCTGTTTCTGCAAGCCGATCAACGCCAGCTGCAGGTCGCGGAGTTCGGCTTCGTAGTCTTCGAGCTTGCTCATGGCTGGAGCCTACCCCCGGATCGCTCAGTTGCGCTAGAAGGGCCGCATGATCCGTCTTTTCGTTCCCCACCCCCTCAAGGCCGGCGCCGGCGTCGCGCCCACCATCGACCAGTCGCGCTACCTGACCGCGGTGATGCGGCTCAATGTCGGCGACGAGATCCTGGTGTTCAACGGCCAGGACGGCGAGTGGCGCGCCAGCCTGACCGAGGCGGGCAAGCGCGGCTGCCTGCTGAGGGCCGAGGAACAGACGCGGCCCCAGGCCTACGGCCCCGACCTCGACCTGGTGATCGCCATGGTCAAGCGCGGCCGGGTCGAGACCATCGTCGAGAAGGCCGCCGAACTGGGCGCCCGGCGGGTGCGCCTGACCCAAACCCGGCGGACCAATGTCGACTTCCTCAAGCTGGGACGCCTGGACGCCATCGCCATCGAGGCCGCCGAGCAGACCGGCCGCCTGGACGTCCCGGCCGTCGACGACCCGCAGAAGCTGGACAAGATCCTCGACAGCTGGGATCCGGCCCGTCGCCTGGTCTTCTGCGACGAGGGCGGCGACGCCCGGCCGATGATCGAGGCGCTGGCGGGCACGCCCCAAGAAAAGAAGGGCGCCCCGGCCGCCATCCTGATCGGCCCCGAGGGCGGCTTCGCCCCGGAGGAGCGCGAGCGCCTGCGCTCGCTGCCGTTCGTGATCCCGGTCTCGCTGGGCCCGCGCATCCTGCGGGCCGACACCGCCGCCATCGCGGCGATGACCCTGTGGCAGGCGGCGGCGGGGGACTGGCGGTAGGCGAAACCTTCGAACATCCTTGTCGCGGTCCTTGTCCCGGCCCTGAAACTTTGTAGCCTGAGGTTGCGTCTGTCGGGCCATACAGCGCCCGCACTATCCTCGGAGAGCTCTGATGATCGTTGCGCTCATGCTCGCCGGCGTCTTGGCGGGTGAAGATTGCACGGCCTTCGCGGCCCGTCTGAACGAGCCGATCGCCATCAGTCTGTCGAGCATCCCGTCCGAAAGGCTTGGCGGGCGGCCTTTGCCGACCCCGGTCTCCGGCGAGCGGCCCGCTGTCGCCATCGGAGATCTGGCCTATCGGGGCTATGGGCTGACGATCCGGTCCTCGGACGCCCGTTTCCGGGAACTTGTCGTGCAGCCAGGAGTCGGAAGCCGGCACGCCTGCGGCTTCGTCGTCGAGGGCCCCTCGGGCTGGAACGCGTTTGACGCCAATCGCTCCCGCTGGAACATGGTCTTCAAACCGCAAGCTCGCGACCTGGCGCCAGGGGCCGCCTTGGCCGCCGAACACGGCGCGCGTCCGGTGCTGGCGGGCTTTCAGGCTGGCGCGACCTGGCCGGTCTACGCCGGTGGAGCGCTCTTTTTTATCGGCCTGATGCATCCGGCCAAGACGTCGGAAACCGTCATCGTCGCCTTCGCGGACAGCAAGACTCAGGCTCCCGCACGAATCCTGGCTCGGCTGCCGCTGCGGATCGACGAGGTTTCGATCACCCCCGGCCTTCACACAACGCAGCTGTTTTTCAATCTGGAGGGTCGCGACGAGGACGGAGCCCTTAACCGTTTCGTGCTCGAAATGAGCGACGAAACCGCCCGGCGAACCGGCGCCGCGCTGCCGGCCTCGCCGCCTTAAACCCTCGTCCGAGCAGCATCCGTTCCGTGGTCGGCCGACGCCGCCCGAGCTGGGGCAAAGCCTTGCTCGTCGCGAAACCCTGTCCGTCCCCCTTGAGGTTCGCTAAGAAAACGCCCAACTGCGCAGCACGACAGTTCGCGGGCGGGTCGGAGGAGCGTTCCTCCCTCTGGATGCGTGTTTTGGGGAGGGCCGATGGCCGAAGCCGTGAGCCAGGAGCGTCCGCTGACGCTGGACGATCTGACCGCCTATTTCGCCCAGGGCTCCAAGCCCAGGGACCAGTTCCGGGTCGGCGCCGAGCACGAGAAGTTCGGCTTCTATCTGGGCTCGCACGCGCCGGTTCCCTATGAAGGCGACAAGGGCGTTCACGCTCTGCTGACGGGTTTGCAGCGCTTCGGCTGGAAGCCGGTGATGGAAGGCCCGACGATCATCGGCCTCGAGCGCAACGGCGCCAATGTCAGCCTGGAGCCGGGCGGCCAGTTCGAGCTGAGCGGCGCGCCGCTCAAGACCATGCACGACATCTGCGAGGAGACCGGCCAGCACCTGGATGAGGTCAAGACCGTGGCCGACGAGCTGGGCCTGGGCTTCCTGGGGCTGGGCTTCTCGCCGCTGTGGCGGCGGGACCAGGTGCCGGTGATGCCCAAGGGCCGCTATGTGATCATGCGCAATTACATGCCCAAGGTCGGCGGGCTGGGCCTGGACATGATGCTGCGCACCTGCACGGTGCAGGCCAATCTCGACTTCTCCAGCGAAGCCGACATGGTCGCCAAGTTCCGGATGAGCCTGGCCCTGCAGCCGATCGCCACCGCTCTTTTCGCCAATTCGCCGTTCACCGAGGGCAAGCCCAACGGCTTCCTGTCGGCCCGCGCCAACGTCTGGACCGACACCGACGCCGACCGCACTGGCCTGCTGGACTTCGTGTTCGAGGACGGCTTCGACTTCGAGCGCTACGCCCGCTACGCCCTGGACGTGCCGATGTACTTCGCCAAGCGCGGCGACAAGTACATCGACCTGGCCGGCCGCCGCTTTGGCGATTTCATCGACGGCAAGATCCCCGAACTGCCGGGCGAGCGCGCCTCGATCAAGGACTGGGCCGACCACACCACGACCCTGTTCCCCGAGGTGCGGCTGAAGACCTATCTGGAAATGCGCGGCGCCGACGCCGGGCCGTGGAGCCGTCTCTGCGCCCTGCCGGCCCTGTGGACGGGGGTGTTCTACGACGACGCGGCCCTGGCCGCGGCCTGGGACCTCTGCAAGCACTGGACGGCCGAGGATCGCGCCGGCCTGCGCCGCGAGGTGCCGAGACTGGGCCTCAAGGCCCAGGTCGCCGGGCGTTCGGCCCAGGACGTGGCCAAGGACTTCGTGGCCATCGCCAAGCAGGGCCTCAAGGCCCGCGCCCACCTGAACGGCGGCTTCCTGGACGAGACGATCTATCTGGGCGACCTGGAAGAGATCGCCGCCACCGGCATCACGCCGGCCGAACGGCTGCTGGCGCTCTATGACGGCGCGTGGAAGGGTGACATCAACCGGGTGTTCGAGGACTTCGCCTACTGAGGTCCACGGTCGGTTTGAAGCCGGCTACGGCTCTAGAAGATCGCGCGGAGCGCGGCGATGATCCCGAACCAGGCCAGGGTGCTGGTGGCCAACAGCGCCAGGCGTTCCCAGGCGAACCGGGCGCCGGCGGGGCGCGGCCGCGTCCGGCCGGACGAGGGACGCAAACCGGGATCATAACCGATGTAAGCCACGACGTTTCTCCCAGGAGGCCTCTCTGCGGGAGGCTTCACGCTTGAGCGTTGCCGTCATTGCAGCGCTTCAAAGGTTAACGAACGTTTTATGGTTCAGGTTCCTTGAACGGGGCCTAGATGGATCCGGTTCCTTCATAGGGCTTGGCCACCGGCGACGGGCCGTCCTCGCGGATGTCGTCGCCTTCCCAGGCTTCGTCGTCGGGTATGGAGACATTGGCGTCCCAGTGCTCGGCCTGGCTGGCGCCCGAGCCGCTGTCGGTGTGCCGGACCACGTCGTCGACGCCGCGGGCCGGCGCGTTGGCCGCCTCGGGCCGGCCGTGGTCGGCGGCCTCGGTGTCCGACGCCGACCGCGCGCCGACCTGGAAGTCGAAATGCTCGGGATAGAAGGCCAGCCGGCCGGCGATCCGGCCCATGCCGGGCAGCGGGTCCTCGTACGACCAGACGGCGTTCTCGACGATCTGCCGGTCGCGCATGATCGTGTAGTACGAGGCTTGGCCCTTGTAGGGGCAGTGGGTGACCTTGTCGGTCTTTCCCAGGAAGGCCATGGCCACGTGCTCGCGGGGAAAATAGCGGACCGGCTCGTGCCCCGCCTCGCGCAGCACCAGCACGTCGTCGCTGGTGGCGATGCTGTGGCCCTCGAACAGCACCTGGACCCGGCCGGGCTCCTTGGCGCAGGTGATCGGGTGGTCCTGATGGGTGACGTCCATGGCTGAATTCTCCCGCGAGACGAGGTGACGCCTATCAAACGCACGGGACGGTAACGGGGCTCCGAAGCGGCAAGCCATTGCTTGTGAAACCCAAAGCGCCGTGATCTTCTCCCCGCCGATTGGGGAGGAGAGGGCGAAACCACCTGCTGGTCGCCCGCTCGCTTGTACGTTTCAAGGTTCGTGAATGAATATCGTTGTCGCCGCCGGCATCCTGGTCACCCTGGTGACCGGCGTCCCCGTGCTTATCCAGCTGCTGCGAGGCCATCCGCGCGGCCTGATCATCTGCTTCCTGGCCGAGATGTGGGAGCGGTTCTCCTACTACGGCATGCGCGGGCTGCTGATCTTCTACCTGACCCAGCATTTCCTGTTCGACCCCAAGGTCGCCAGCGGCCACTACGGCTCCTACACCTCGCTGGTCTATATCGTGCCGCTGCTGGGCGGTTTCCTGGCCGACCGCTATCTGGGCACCCGCAAGGCCGTGGCCTTCGGCGCCATCCTGCTGGTGGCGGGACACCTGACCATGGCGGTCGAGGGACGTCCGGCCACCCAGACCCTGACCTACGCCAGCCAGACCTACGAATTCCAGGTCGAGGGCCGCGGCGAGGCGCGCGTCGCCAGGATCGTCGTGGGCGACAAGCCCTATGAGGTCGCCGCCAACGAGAAGGGCGATTTCGAGATCAAGAACCTGCCGGCCCAGTCCGTCCTGCCGGGCGTCCTGCCCAAGGGCCAGTACAAGCTGGGCGTGAAGGACCGCGATCCGCTGTACCTGAACATCTTCTGGCTGGCGCTGTCGCTGATCATCGTCGGCGTGGGCTTCATGAAGGCCAATGTCGCCACCCTGGTGGGCCAGCTCTATCCGCAGGGCGATCCGCGCCGCGATCCGGGCTTTACCCTCTACTACTACGGCATCAACCTGGGCTCGTTCTGGGCGGCCATCCTCTGCGGCCTGCTGGGCGTCAACCTCGGCTGGGCGGCGGGCTTCGGCATGGCCGGCATCGGCATGCTGGCCGGCTTCATCGTCTTCGTGCTGGGCAAGCCCTGGCTGCTGGGCAAGGGCGAGCCGCCGGAACTGGGCAGGCTGAAGGCCCCGATGCTGGGCCCGATCAATCGGGAGGGCGTGATCTACGCCGCTTCGCTGGGCGTGGTCGGGCTGGTCTTCTTCCTGGTCCAGTTCACCCCGGTGGTGAACGTCACCCTGATCGCCGGCATGTTCGGTTCGCTGGGCTACATCCTGTGGTTCGCCTTCGCCAAGTGCGAGAAGGTCGAGCGCGAGCGGCTGCTGCTGGCCACGGTGCTGGTGCTGGGCGCGGTGGTGTTCTGGACCCTGTTCGAACAGGCCGGCTCGTCCCTGAACCTGTTCGCCGCCACCAACGTCAACCTGACCCTGCTGTCACAGCCGGTGAAGTGGTTCGGCGGCGCGGTCGTGCTGGGCTCGCCCGAGCAGCTGGCGGCGGCGGGCTGGAGCACGGCCGGCAAGCTGTGGGTCAATACCGCGTTCAACGCCGCCCAGACCCAGGCGATCAACGCCGGCTGGATCCTGATCTTCGCCCCCGTCTTTGCGGCCCTTTGGACTGTCTTGGGCAAACGCGGCCGCAACCCGGGCCCGATGGTCAAGTTCGGCCTGTCGCTGATCCAGGTCGGCGCGGGCTTCCTGATCCTGCTGATCGGCGCCCATTTCGCCGACGGCGCATTCCGCATGCCGCTGGTCTTCCTGGTCGTCATGTACATGCTGCACACCTCGGGCGAGATGTTCATGTCGCCGGTCGGCCTGTCGCAGATGACCAAGCTGTCGCCGCTGTCGATCGTCTCGTTCGTGATGGCGGTCTGGTACATGGCCCTGGCCATGGCCAATCTGTTCGGCGGCTGGATCGCGGCCATCGCGTCCAGCGAGACCATCGGCGGCCAGGTGCTGGACCCGGCCGCGGCCATGGTTCAGTCGCTGCTGGTGTTCAAGGTGATCGGCCTGATCTCGATCGTCATCGGCGTGCTGTTCCTCGCCCTGTCGCCGATCCTCAAGAAATGGTCGCACGGCTCGGACGACACCAACCCCGAACCGGCCGCCGAGCCGGCGTCCATCGCGCCTTGACGAACCGCTCCGCGAGGCTTTCGGCCGAGGACGCCCCCTCCGTCGGCTTCGCCGCCACCTCCCCCGTTTCACGGGGGAGAAGAACAGGCCCGCTTCCTCCTCACCCGCATCGCGGGGGAGGTGGCGCGATGCGAATACGCATCGTGACGGAGGGGGCGTCCGGCTCGGCCTATGCCGTCGGCCGCCATCCCTCCGGCGCCAGTTCGAAGCCCTCGAACCGGAAGCCCGGCGCGACGGTGCAGCCGACCAGGGTCCAGGCGCCCAGGCTGACGGCGGTCTGCCACCAGCCGGTCGGCACGATCAGCTGCGGTCGGCAGCCGGCGCGCAGGTCCGGGCCCAGGGTGTGGGCGGTCATGCCGACGCCGTCGGGCGGCGCCAGGGTCAGGGAGATCGGCGCGCCGGCGTACCAGTGCCAGGTCTCGACCGCGTCGATCCGGTGCCAGGCCGACATCTCCTCGGCCTGCAGCAGGTAGTAGATCGCCGTCGAGGCCGGGCGGCCGTCGACCAGCGCCTCGTCCTCGAAGGTCCGACGATACCAGCCGCCCTCGGGGTGCGGCTGCAGGTCGAGCAGGCGGATGATCTCCTTGCCGCCCAGATCCCCGGAAAGGCCCTGGGGGCCAGAACCCATAAAGCTCATCCCTTGAAGCCGTCCTTGGCGGCGCGAATCTCGCCGAACGCTTCGGCCGGGGGCAGATGGGGGCGCAGCAGCGGGGCGCGCAAGAACGGATTGGTCGCCTTCTCCAGGCCGATGGTCGTGGGCACGGTGGGC
Organism: Caulobacter sp. LjRoot300; assembly: GCF_964253875.1. NCBI lineage: Bacteria > Pseudomonadati > Pseudomonadota > Alphaproteobacteria > Caulobacterales > Caulobacteraceae > Caulobacter > Caulobacter sp. LjRoot300. The sequence goes on along the minus strand of NZ_CAXUSA020000004.1, from coordinate 427,649 downwards.
TCGCCGCGCTCGCGGGCGGCGAACACCGCTTCGGCCCGGTCCTTCAGCGCCGGGGCGTCGTCCACCGACAGGGCGAAGCGGGCGTTCGAGGCGGTGTATTCGTGGGCGCAATAGACCGTGGTGTCGTCGGGCAGGGCGGCCAGCCTGGACAGCGAACCCCACATCTGCTCGGCCGTGCCCTCGAACAGGCGGCCGCAGCCCAGGGCGAACAGGGTGTCGCCGACGAAGGCGATGCGGTCGGCGGCGTCGTGATAGGCGATGTGCCCCAGGGTATGGCCGCCGGTGTCGATCACCGACAGGGACGTCTCGCCCAGCATCACCGTGTCGCCCTGGCCGACGGGACGGTCGAGCGGGGCGATCCGGGTCACCTCCCGCGGGCCGACCACCGTGGCGCCGGTCGCCGCCTGGATCGCGGCGTTGCCGCCGGCGTGGTCGGGATGCCAGTGGGTGTTGAGGATCAGGTCCAGGGTCCAGCCCAGCTTGGCAAGTTCGGCGAGGATGGCGTCGGCGTCGGGCGTGTCGATGGTCGCCGTCGTCCCGGTGGCGTCGTCGCGCACGAGAAAGCCGTAATTGTCCGACAGGCAGGGAAACTGGTGAACGGTCAGCGACATGGTTTCGACTCCGGACAGGGCCAAGTCCTTTTGGTGGACGGGGACGTGACGCCAGGGGCCCGCCCGCCTACATAGATGATGCGATCGATCGGGAGACTCAATGCGCCGCGACGTGCTCGATCTCAGAGCCTTCTACGCCAGTCCGCTCGGGCGCGCGGCCCGCGAGATGCTGGGCCGCAAGGTCGAGGAAGCGTGGGGCGACGCGCGCGGGCTGGACGTTTTGGGCCTGGGCTACGCCACGCCGTTTCTCGACAAGGCCCGCACCCAGGCCCGCCGGGTGGTGGCCGCCATGCCGGCCGCCCAGGGCGTCGAGGTGTGGCCCAACGGCGGGGCCAACGCCGCCACCCTGGTCGAGGAGACGGCCCTGCCGTTCCCCAACGCCATGTTCGACCGCATCCTGGCGGTCCACGCGCTGGAGGAGGCCGACGATCCGGGCGCGGTGCTGCGCGAGATCTGGCGGGTGATGGCGCCGTCCGGCCGCCTGATCGTCGCCGTGGCTTCGCGCGACGGCCTGTGGGCGGGGGCCGAGGGCACGCCCTTCGGCCATGGCCGTCCGTTCAGCCGCCATCAGCTGGAGGCCCTGCTGCGCGAGGCCGACCTGGAGCCCGCCGGCTGGACCCGCGCCCTCTACGCCCCGCCCCTGGGGGTGGCCGCGCGCTGGGCCGAGGGGTTCGAGCAGGTCGGGGCCCGCCTGTGGCCGCGCTTCGCGGGCCTGATCCTGATGGAGGCGGTCAAGCAGACCTTCGCGGTCAAGCCGCGCGGCAGCCGCGCCCGCGTGCGGGTGTTCGCGCCGGGCGTGCTCGCGCCCTCGCCGGGCGGCCCCGCTCCGGTCAGGACGGCGCCTGTTCGAAAGGCGCCGGGTACTCTAAATGCCGCTAGGCCCTTGGAGCCATCGATTCCCGGGCCTAGCTTCAAGCCGTAGAACAAGCCGTCGTCAGCGGGAGCCGCGCCATGAAGATGATCGTCGCCGTTATCAAGCCCAGTCGCCTGGACGCCGTGCTTGAGGCGGTCACCGAGGCGGGCGCCTCGGGCCTGACGGTCACCGAGGTTCGCGGCTACGGCCGGCAGAAGGGCAAGACCGAGGTCTATCGCGGCGCCGAGTACGAGGTGAAGCTGCTGCCCAAGGTCAAGCTGGAGATCGCGGTGGCCAACGACGTGGTCGAGCCGGTGGTCGAGGCCCTGCAGCGCACCGCCAACACCGGCAAGATCGGCGACGGCAAGGTGTTCGTGCTGGACCTCGAGCAGGCCCTGCGCATCCGCACCGGCGAACGCGACGCCGCGGCGATCGCGGGCTGATCCTCACTGCGTCCTTCGAGGCCCGCTGCGCGGGCGCCTCAGGATGAGGCGCTTTGTTGCTACTGAATTCCTCATCCTGAGGTGCGAGGCGAAGCCGAGCCTCGAAGGACGCAGGAAGCCTACCCCTCCAGTTCCCGCAAATCCCGCCCGCGCGTCTCGGTCCCGAACCAGGCCACCAGGACCAGGGCCAGGGCCAGCGGGGCGATGATCATCAGGGCGGCGACCTTCAGCGGTGGCACGGCCGCCAGGATGCCCAGGAGCTGGGCGATCAGCCCGCCCGACTTGCTGCACGCCGCCACCCAGCCGGTGGCCCGGCCGCGGATCCGCAAGGGGAAGCTTTCGGCCGTATAGGGCAGCAGGATGGCCAGCAGGCCGTTGGTGCCGATGATCATCAGAGCCACCGGCAGCACCGGGCTGACGTCGGGGCCGATGGTCAGCACGCCGGCCACGCCCAAAGCGCTGACCGCAATCGTCGCCGCCATCGACCACTTGGTGCTCCAGCGGCTGTAGAGGAAGGCGCAGACGAACACCGTCGGGAAGGCGATCAGGGCCGACTTGGCCAGAAGCTGGCTGGAGACGCCGACGCTGTGGCCCTCGGCGACCAGCTCGGCCGGCAGCCACAGCAGCAGGCCGAAATTGACCAGGCCCCAGGCCACCGCCGCGATGCTCAGGGCGGCGGTCTTGCCGATGAAACGCCGCTCGACCGGCGGCGGGGTCAGGACGTGATGGTGATCCTCGGGCCGGTCCTCCTTCTCGCGGACCACCGAGCCGAACCGCTTCATCACCGCGTGGGCGGCATCGAGGCGGCCGATGGCCATCAGGAACTTGGCCGATTCGGGAATGAGGCCGGACAGGGCGATCAGGATCAGCCCCGTCGGCAGGTTCAGGAACCACATGATCCGCCAGCCGAACACCGGCTGCAGCCAGGCCGAGCAGCCGGACGAGGCCAGGTAGCCGCCCACCGCCCCCAGGCCGCCGACCAGCACCAGGGCCCAGCCGCGGTGCCTGGACGGCATGGTCTCGGCCAGCAGGGCGTAGACCACCGGCAGCAGCCCGCCAGCCGCCGCGCCCATCATGAAGCACATGATCACGTTCCACCAGAAGTCGGGCATGGCCCCGCAGATCGAGGTGCCGACGAACATCACCGCCGACAGCAGGATCGAGGCCCGCCGTCCGAACACGTCGGCCAGGGCGCCCCAGATGATCGAACCGGCCACGGTCCCGGTCAGGGCGGCGAACGGCAGCCAGGCGACCATGGCCTTGGTCACCCCGTATTCCTTGATCATGCCGGGCACCACGAAGCCCAGGCTGGCCGGCTTCATGATGTCGATGACCAGCGCCACCACCAGCACCAGCATCAGGCCCCAGTGGGCCAGCGACAGCGGGGCGTCCTCGGGCGGCGTGACCTCGATCGTGTGCTCCAGGTGATGGTCGACGCCGCGCCGGGGCAGCAGGCCCCAGCCGGCCAGGGCGCAGCCGGGCGGGATGATCAGCATCCCCACGGTCATGCCCAGGTCCATCTTCATGCCGGCCAGTCGGTAGCCGATGTCGGCCCCCATCAGGTACATCGGCAGGTGCAGGACCACGCCGGCGGTGACCACCAGGCAGCCCAGCCAGAAGGCCCACAGGCGCTTGCGGTCGGCGAGGACGTGGGGGGCGGGCCTCTGGGCTGTCATGCGCGTCCAACAAACATGGGTCTGGGCTCGATCCAAGCGGAGCCATAACATGGGTCCGCGCGTTGACGAATTTCCATGGCAAAAGGGGCGATATGGCCGACGACGCATCCTCGCTGACCTCCGCTTCGCCGCCCAAGGCCTCGTTGCTCAGGCCGGGCGCCACCTGCTGGCGCGTGGAGCAGGCCGACCGGCTGGCGCTGTTCATCGACAACGACGAGGCGTTCGACGCGCTGAAGTCGATCCTGCTGTCGGCCAAGAGGTCGATCTGGATCCTGGCCTGGGTGTTCGACCCGCTGACGCGCCTGGATCCCGACCGGGTCCGCAAGAGCCGCGACCCCCGGCACGTGGACCGCATCGGCCTGCTGCTGCGCCGCCAGGCGGCCCTGAACCCGGCGCTCGACGTGCGGATCCTGGTCTGGGACATGCCGTTCCCGATCGCCGCCTCGCAGCTGTTCGGCCCCCATCGCGGCCAGGTGTTCTTCACCGGCTCGCGGGTGAAGTACCACCTGGACAACACCCTGCCGGCCAGCGCCAGCCATCACCAGAAGGTGGTCGTGGTCGACGGCTCGGTGGCCCTGGTCAGCGGCGGCGACATCGGCGTCGACCGCTGGGACACCACCCAACACCTGGACAACGACCCCCGCCGCCGCCTGCCCACCGGCCGCCACTATCCGGCGCGCCACGAGGTGGCGGCGATGGTCGACGGCAAGGCCGCCGAGGCCCTGGGCGACCTGTTCATCGCCCGCTGGCGAAGATCGACCGGCGAGGCGCTGGAGCGGTCGGAAAAGCCCGAGGAAACGCCCTGGCCGGACCATCTGGTCCCCGACCTGCGCAACCTGCCGGTCGGCGTCTGCCGCACCCAGCCGGCCTGGAAGGACGATCCGGAGGTCAACGAGACGATGCTGATGCACCTGGCCAGCATCAAGTCGGCCCGGCGGCTGATCTATCTGGAGAACCAGTACCTGACCTCGCCGATCATCGTCGAAGCCCTGGCCGAGCGCCTGGCCGAGCCGGACGGGCCCGAGGTGGTGACGGTCGGCCCGGCCCACAGCCCCAGCTATTTCGACCAGATGACCATGGACAGCGCCCGCACCTCGGCCATCAACCGCCTGCGCGAGATCGACGTCCACGGCCGCTTTTCGGCGTTCAGCGCCCGCACGCCCAAGGGGGTCGCGATCATCGTCCACTCCAAGGTGGCGATCATGGACGACCGGGTGCTGCGGCTGGGGTCGGCCAACCTCAACAACCGATCGATCGGGCTGGACACCGAGTGCGACATCGCCTTCGAAGGGGCCGACGAGACCGGCCGCGCGGCGATCCGCGCCTTCATGGGCCGGCTGATCGGCCATTTCCTCGATCACGAGACAGAGTACGTGCTGGAGACCTACGACCGCCTCGGCGGCCTGGCCGCGACGATCAACGAACTGGATCGCAAGGACGGCCAGCCGCGCCGCCTGGCGCCGGTGCCGATCAAGCCGCTGACCGGCGTCCAGCAGTTCATCGCCGACTGGAGCCTGGGCGACGCCATCTCGCCCACCGACGCCTGGCGGCCCTGGGGTCGCCGCAAACGCCTCAAGCGCGAGCTGCACCGTCTGATGGGTGTTCCGGATGGGCGTCTTCCCGACCACCTGCAGACCTGATCAAACGATCGCGTCGCTCCGCCTGCGGTTCACCAGTCGATGAGGGGTTCGGGGGGCTGATAACGGAAGCCGGCGAGGCGAGCCTCGTCCCCGCCGTCGAGCGCGGGATGGCGGAGCCGGGGCCAAGGGATTCGGCGGTGGACGGTTTCGTCCTGCTCTCGCACGAGAACGCCAAGGCATCGACGGTCGTCGGTCCCGCATTCCTCGGCTGGGAACCAGTGGTCGAATGTCACCAACTCGACCTCCAGCATCCGCAGCGTTGGATCGGCGACGGCGAGCTCGACCTTGCTCCAGCGGCCGGGCCTGAGCGCTACCTTCACTTTCGCCCACGGAGTCAGGACAAAGACATGGTCGCGGCCCTCGGCGCCCGGCCGAGTCGTGGAGACTTCGATAGTGGCCCGTCCGTCGCGAACGGGCAGCCGTCGCCGCGCCTGCCAACCGGTCCAGCGCGCGGTCCCGAATTCCAGCTCTTCCCGTTGGTAGAAACCGTCCTCGTCGGGCTCGACCGTGAAGTGCGTGAAGCCGAAGGCGTTATCGATATGTCGGCGATAGCGCCGGAAGTTGGGCCCGCCTCTGGAGAAGCGCCAGGAAACGCCCTCCAGCGGAACGTGGGTCAGGTGGAAGCGGAACTCGTCGACACCGATCTCTTCCGACAGCCGTACGGCTTCGGCGATCTCCTCGTCGCCGTCGTTCCAATTGAAGGTGAGATAGCGCCAGACGACGGTGGGCTTGTCGACGCCCAGTTCGCGCTTGGCCTGGACCACATTGGCCATGCCCTTCAGGGCCAGGTCCAGGCGGCCGCCGACATGGTAGCGTTCGTAGCTCTCCTGGGTGGCGCCGCCGATGGTGAAGATCATGCGATCCAGCGCGCCGGAGGCGACCACGGTCCGCGCCCGCTCCATCTTCGACAGCGGAATGCCGTTGGTGCTGGTCAGCCCCCAGGCCTGCGGCGCGACCTGGCCCAGGTGCGTCAACATCGCGTCCGCCTCGACGTTCACGAACGGATCGCCGTAGTTAAAGAAGAAGACGTGCGTCAGGCCCGAGCCGATCTCGTCGATGGTGCGCCGGAAGGTGTCGAGGTTGAGGAAGTCGCTGTCGCGCGTGCGGACGTCCCGATGGTTGTTCGGCACGCAGGCGATCTGGGGGCAGCGTAGGTTGCAGCGGATGGTGGCCTCGGCGACCAAGGTCGTCGGCAAGAGCGCCCGCGCCGGCATCGGCCCGTCCTCGGAGGCGTCCACCGCCTGGGATAGGTTACATTCGGCGCAGCGCCAGCCGTCCCACAGCCGGCTTTGCATCCGCTCGTATTCGGGGTTGGCCCAGACCTCGGATACGGTTTGGCGATTAACGTTGCCGAAGGTGCGCCGGCTGTAGGGGTCATCAAGGCCGCAGGTGACGTTACCGTCGGCGTGCACCGAGACGCCGCCTTCCAACCAGGAGCAACGGCGGCGCGGGGCGCCGTCCTCTGGCGGCGTCATCATCTCGCTCGGCGTGGCGGACTTGCGGTTGAAATAGTTGTCGCCTGGCCAGATCCACGACGGCTTGGTTGGGTCCGGCGGCGGGGCCGGAGCCTTGACGCGCGGCGACTTGCCAAGGTCCAAGGTCGTTCGCGCCATGCCATGCCCCAATACAACTCAGGCGACAACGTTACCATCGCTACAAGAGCAGTGGAAGCGATCTGGCCGCCTGGGAAATGGCGCGCGTCGGTCGTCAGGCTTCCGCCCGGATCTCCAGGTCGACCACCAGCGGCAGGTGGTCCGAGGCCGCTCTGGCCAACGATCCGTACGGCGAGCGCACCGCTACCGTCTCAAGGCCCTTGGTCAGGAAGACGTGGTCGATGCGCATGAACGGGAAGCTCGAGGGGAAGGTCGCGGTCGGCGTCCGCGTCCACGACGCGCTACGGCCCTGGGCGTCGCGCAGGACGGTCCTCAGCAGGCGATAGGTCGCCGAATAGGGGCTGGCGTTGAAGTCGCCCAGCAGGATGCCCGGGGCCTTCCAGTCCTCGTGCGCCATCCACTGCTCGCCCAGCAGGGCGGCGGCCTGGCGCTTCTGCTCCGGGGGCGCCAGGCCCAGGTGGGTGTTGATGATCTGCACCGGCGTGCCGCCGACCTCAACCGTGATCCAGATGGCCCCGCGCGGCTCCAGGCCCGGAATGCGCGGATACAGCGGCAGGCCGTCGGCTTTGACCTTCTTCTCGGGCAGGGCGGTCAGGATGGCGTCGCCGTAGAGCTCTTCCTCCACCGCCATGGCGGGGTGAAAATGCGAGCGCATCTTCAGCAGTTCGGCCAGGCGGTGGGCCTGGTCCACACCCTTGGTGCGAGCCCGGCGGACGTCTAGTTCCTGCAGCGCCACCACGTCGGCGTTTTCCGCAGCGATGACCTCGGCCACACGCTCGACATCGAGCTTGCGGTCCGTGCCCACGCAGCGGTGGACGTTGTAGGTCATGAGACGAAGCTTCATCCGTCGAAGAGATCGCCTGAGGGAGCTGGAGGTTCCGCCGAAGTCGGCGCGGGGTTGCGGCTGAGCAGGAACAGGCAGCTTTCGGCGCGCCAGTTCTCGATGGCCTTGGTCGGGTCGATCTGCCGGGCCGGGCCGGCGCCCGCGAACGCCGCGCAGGCGTCGATGCGCACGTCCAGGTCCTCGGTCAGGGCCAGGAAGTCGGCCAGGGTGCACAGGTGGATGTTGGGCGTCGCCCACCAGGGCAGGGGCAGGGCCTCGGTCTCCGGCATCCTTCCGCGGTGCAGCAGCGACCAGCGCACGCGCCAGTGGCCGAAGTTCGGGAACGACACCACGGCCCGGTCGGCGATGCGCAGCAGCTCGTCCAGCACGTGCCGCGGCCGGCGCGTGGCCTGCAGGGTCTGGGACAGCACCGCGTAGTCGAAGGTGCGGTCGGGGAAGTGGTCGAGGTCCTGGTCGGCGTCGCCCTGCACCACCGAAAGGCCGCGCGACATGCAGGCGGCCACCCCGGCGGCGCTGATCTCCAGCCCGCGGCCATCGACCTGCTTCTCCCGCGTCAGCAGGTCCAGCAACACGCCCTCGCCGCAGCCGACGTCCAGCACGCGGGAGCCGGGGCGGACCAGGCGCAGGATCTCCTTGAAGTCCTCGCGGATCATCCCGCTCCTCCCCCTATGGGGGAGGTGTCGGCGAAGCCGACGGAGGGGGGAGTGATACGGCTTCGATCACGTCCCGAACGCGCCGCCCTAAAACTCCCCCCACCGGCCTTCGGCCGCCTCCCCCACAGGGGGAGGGTCTGGTTCATACGGCTCATTTGGACAGCCCCCGCTCCCGTTCCACCGAACCGAGGAAGCCCTGCAGCGCCGCGTCCATCACCGGTTCGTCCAGCAGGAAGGCGTCGTGGCCCTTGTCGCTCTCGATCTCGACGAAGGCCGCGCGGCAGCCGGCGGCGGTCAGGGCGCGGACGATGTGGCGGTTCTCGGCGGTCGGGTAGAGCCAGTCGCTGGTGAACGACAGCACGCAGAAGCGCACGTGACGCGCCCCGGCGAACGCCTGGGCCAGCACCCCGCCGTGATTGGCGGCCAGGTCGAAATAGTCCATGGCCCGGGTGATGTAGAGATAGGAGTTGGCGTCGAAACGGTCGACGAAGCTGGCCCCCTGGTGGCGCAGGTAGCTCTCGACCTGGAAGTCGGCGTCGAAGCCCCACGACAGGCCGTCGCGCTGCAGCTCGCGGCCGAACTTCCGCTGCAGGGCCGGTTCGGACAGATAGGTGATGTGGGCGGCCATCCGGGCGACGGCCAGGCCCTTTTCCGGCCGCGACTTGCCCTCCGCGTAGGCGCCGGCTTTCCAGTCCGGGTCGGCCATGATCGCCTGGCGGCCCACCTCGTGGAAGGCGATGTTCTGGGCGGAATGGCGCGAGGCCGAGGCGACGATCACCGCGCTGAACAGCTTGTCCGGATAGTCGGCCGCCCATTGCTGGACCTGCATGCCGCCCATCGAGCCGCCGACCACGGCCAGCAGGGTGTCGACCCCGAGGGCCTCGACCAGCATGGCCTGGGCGCGCACCATGTCGGCGATGGTGATCACCGGGAACGCCAGGCCGTAGGCCTTGCCGGTCGCCGGGCTTATCGAGGCGGGACCCGTCGAGCCCATGCATCCGCCGACCACGTTCGAGCAGATGATGAAGTGCTTGGCCGGATCGATCGGCCTGCCGTGGCCGACCATGCGGGTCCACCAGCCGGGCTTGCCGCTGATCGGATGGGTTCCGGCCACATGCTGGTCGCCGGTCAGGGCGTGGCAGATCAGGATGGCGTTCGTGCCGTCCGCGTTCAGCTCGCCCCAGGTGCGGTAGGCGATCTCCAGGTTTTCCAGCTGGGCGCCGGAGTCCAGCCGCAGCGGTTGATGGAGCGGGAACCGCCAGGTTCCGCCTTCCGACAGCACAGGTCCGGCGAAGTCGAGTTCAGCCATGCTCGCCTTGGACCGCTTGGCGCCTTCCGTGTCAACCGCGCGCTTCCTGAGCGCCGCGGCGGAGGCTATGGAGGATCATGGACCGACTGATCCTCATGCGCCACGGCAAGGCCGAGCCACACGCCGCTTCGGGCGGCGATTTCGAACGCGCCCTGGCGCCGCGCGGCCAGAACGACGCGGCCCTGATGGGCCAGGTCCTGGCCAAGGCCGGCCTGTCGCCGGACCTGGCCCTGGTCTCCTCGGCCCGGCGCACCCGCGAGACCTGGGGCGCGGTCGCGCCGGCCTTTCCCAAGGCGCGCGCCACGACCCGCCGCGACCTCTACCACGCCGAGGCCCAGGACGTGCTGGCGGCGATTCGCGAGGAAGCGCCCGACACCGGAACGGTGATGGTGGTGGGCCACAATCCGGGCCTGCACGAACTGGCCCTGCGCCTGGCCTTGGGCGGTCCGGTCGACCCCGCCAAGCTGGCCCAGCTGCGCGGCAAGTTTCCCACCGCGACGGTCGCGGTGTTCTCGATCGACCCCGACGGAGCCCCCACCTTGAGCCACCTGTTCTATGCTTCGGAAAACGGCGGACACGGCGGCGAATGAGCAAGATCTACAAGATCCTTCCGAAAGCCGAATGGGACGCGGCCCGGGCGGCCGGCGCCTTCGCCGGCTCGGCGGTCGACCTGGCCGACGGCTTCATCCACTTCTCCGGTCATGACACCGCCCGGCGCACCGCCGAACTCTACTTCAAGGGCCAGGCCGGGCTGGTGCTGCTGACCGTCGAGGCCGACGACCTGGGCGAGACCCTGAAGTGGGAGGCCTCTCGCGGCGGGGCCCTGTTCCCGCACCTGTTCTGCCCCTTGAAGACGGACGAGGTCCTGGCCGAACGGACGCTCGCGCTCGACGCCGACGGCGTGCCGGTGCTGGGCGACCTGACCGCATGAGCCTGCTCCAATGACCTTGCACGACATCGCCGCCCGCGCCCTGCACGCGCTCGATCCCGAGGACGCCCACGGCTGGGCGATCAAGGGCCTGAAGATGGGCCTGGGCCCGCGCCAGTCTGACGTCGACGATCCCATTCTCGCCTGCGCGGTCGCCGGCCTGCCGCTGTCCAACTGCGTGGGCCTGGCCGCCGGCTTCGACAAGAACGCCGAGGTCCCCGCCGCCATGTCCCGGGCCGGCTTCGGCTTCGTGGAGTGCGGCACGGTCACGCCCCTGGCCCAGGCCGGCAATCCGCGCCCCCGCCTGTTCCGGCTGACCCAGGACCAGGCGGTGATCAACCGCATGGGCTTCAACAACGAGGGGCTGGAGCCGTTCGCCGCGCGGCTGTCGGCCCTGAAGGCCCGGCGCGCCGCCGGCGGCCCCGCGCCCGTCGTCGGCGCCAATATCGGGGCCAACAAGGACGCGACCGACCGTATCGCCGACTATGTCACCGGCCTGACGCGGCTGTGGGGCCTGTCGGACTATTTCACCGTCAACATCTCCTCGCCCAACACCCCCGGGCTGCGCGCCCTGCAGACCCGGGCGGCGCTGGAGGAGCTGCTGGGCCGGATCGCCGAGGCGCGCGGCCTGCTGACGGCGGCTGGGACGGTCGACTATCCGATCTTCCTGAAGGTCGCGCCCGACCTGGAGGACGGCGAGGTCGAGGCCATCGTCGAGACCGTCACCGCCAATGGCCTGGACGGGATCATCGTCAGCAACACCACCATCGCCCGCCCCGCCGACCTGGCCTCGCGGGACAAGGGCGAGGGCGGCGGGCTGTCGGGCCGGCCGCTGCTGACCGCCTCCACCGCCATGCTGGCCCGCTTCCGCGCGGCCGACGGCGGCGGCCTGGCCCTGATCGGGGCGGGCGGGGTCGCCAGCGGCGCCGACGCCCTGGCCAAGATCCGCGCCGGAGCCTGCGCCGTGCAGCTCTATTCGGCCCTGGTCTATGGCGGGCCGGGCCTGGTCCAGCGCATCAAGCGCGAACTGGCCGCCAGGCTGCGCGCCGAGGGCTTCGCCTCGGTCACCGACGCGGTCGGCGCGGGATGACGCCGGACACCACCCTGGCCTGGCTGCGCCGGTTCGGGCCCCTGGGCGCGTTGCTGATCCTGCTGGTCGTCGCCCTGGCCAGCGGCCTGGCGGGCAAGCTCGATCTGGCGACCCTGCAGGCCCACGGACAGGCTCTGCAAACCTATGCCGCGGCCAACCCGCTGAAGTGCGCGGCCATCTATATCCTGATCTACGTCGCCACGGTGTCGATCTCGCTGCCGGGCGCCCTGATCCTGTCGCTGACCGGCGGCTTCCTGTTTGGGCCGATCGGCGGCGGGGCGGCGGCGGTGACCGGCGCGACCGGCGGTTCGACCGTGGTCTATCTCGTCTGCCGCTCGGCGTTCGGGAATTTCCTGCGCCAGAAACCCGGCGCCCTGCTGACCCGGATCGAAGAGGGCTTCAAGGCCGACGCCTTCTCCTATCTGCTGACCCTGCGACTGATCCCGGCCTTCCCCCTGCTGCTGGTCAATGTGGCGTCAGGGCTGATGAACATTCCGGTGCGCACCTATCTGCTGGCCTCGTTCCTGGGCATGATCCCCAGTTCGTTCGTCTATGCCGGGATCGGCGCGGGCCTGGGCCACATCTTCGCCAGCGGCGAGCCGGTGACCTTGCACACCCTGTTCTCGCCGCGCATCTACCTGCCGATCGCGGCGATGGGCGCCCTGGCCTTGCTGCCGCCCCTGTGGCGCTATTGGCGAAACCGCCGCGTTGCCCAAGCCCCAGACGTGAAGTAACCCAGACGAATGACCGAGCCGGTCGCGCCCGCAGTTTCGGACCCTCCCAAGCCAGGGCGTCGCTTTCCCTGGCCCGGCGGCCTGTCGGCGCGACTGCTGCTGCTGACCGCCCTGTTCGTGGCCATCGCCGGCGCCGTCATCCTGCCGCCCGCCCTGGCCGACTTCGAGAAGCAGTGGCTGCTGGATCGCGTGCGGGCCGCCGAACTGGCCTCGACCATCGCCGACGCCGACCCCGAGCGGCGGGTGACCGACAAGGTCTCCCAGCAACTGCTCGACCAGGCCGGGGTGGTGATCGTGGCGCTGGAGGTCGATGGCGCCCGTCGCCTCGTCCTGCCCGCCGAGCCGCGTGGCCTGAGGATCAAGACGCCCTATCTGGTCGACCTGCGCCGGCAGAACTCCGGCTCCTGGCTGGCCGCCCCGTTCTTCACCCTGAAGAGCGCGCCTGGCAGCATGGTGCGGGTGATGGCCGAACCGCGCTTCCGCCAGGAGGCCGAGTTCGTCGAGATCGTGCTGCCCGACGCCCCGCTGAAAGCGCAGTTGGTCGCCACCCTGGGGCGGCTGGCCGGTGTGACGCTGTTCGTCGCGGGCTTGGCCGGCGGGCTGATCTACCTGTCGCTGAACTTCCTGCTGGTGCGGCCGATGCAGCGCCTGACCCTGGCCATGGAGCGGTTCCGGGCCAATCCCGAGGATCCCGCCGCCCGGGTGGTGGTCTCGCGCCGCCGCGACGAGATCGGCCGCGCCGAGCGCGAACTGGACATGATGCAGTCCGACCTGATCACCGCCCTGCAGGCCAAGGCCCGCCTGGCGGCGCTGGGCGAGGCGGTGGCCAAGATCAATCACGACCTGCGCAACATGCTGACCAGCGCCCAGATGGCGTCCGACCGGCTGGCGGCCCTGGGCGACCCCAAGGTGGCCCAGGCCCTGCCGCGCCTCGAACGGGCCCTGGACCGGGCCATCACCCTGGCCAGCGACGTCATGGCCTACGGCAAGTCCAAGGAGCCGGCCCCGGCCCTGCGCGCCACGCCGCTGCGCGCCGCCCTCGACATGGCCGCCGAGGACGCCGGCCTGCAGCCGTCCGGCGTGGCCCTGGAGACCGTGATCGACGGCCGTGAGCAGGTGCTGGCCGATCCGGACCAGCTGCACCGCATCCTCACCAACCTGCTGCGCAACGCCCGCGAGGCCATCGAGGGCGCGCCCGACCGCGGCGGCAAGGGCCGGGTGTTCGTCGAGCTGCGCCGCGCCGAGGGCGCGAGCATCCTGCGGCTGTCCGACGACGGGCCCGGCGTGCCGGAAAAGGCGCGCAACAATCTCTTCCAGCCGTTCGTCGGCTCGGTGCGGCGCGGCGGCACGGGCCTTGGCCTGGCCATCGCCCGCGAGCTGGCCCAGGGCCACGGCGGCGACCTGGCCTTGGTTGAGACGGGGCCCGGCGGCTCGGTGTTCGACCTGACCCTGGCGGGAACGCCCGAGCCCCTGCCGGAAACGCCGCCGGAGCCTGCGAAGCCCAAGGCGCGGTCCAAGCCCTGAGCGTTTCAGGAAACCCGCTCATCCCGGCGAATGCCGGGACCCAGATCCCGTGGCGGTGTGGCGGGTTGGAAAGGCTCAGCGCTCTTGGCGTCAGCCTCAAAGCCATTCCATCTGGATCCCGGCATTCGCCGGGATGAGCGGATATAAAACTACAGCCCCTTGGCCACGCCCTCGCGGCGGGGGTCGGCCCCGCCTTCCAGCACGCCGCCCGGCCGCACGATCACGCCGTGCAGGCCCGAGGTCTCGTTCTGGCCGGTCCGGATCGCCACGCCCCGCGCCTGCAGGGCCGCCGTCATCTCCGGTCCGAACTTCTCGACATCGGCCGAGAAGCTGTCGCCGCGCGCCACCAGGTTGGGCAGGCTGATCGCCTGCTGCATGGTCAGGCCCCAGTCGAACACCCCGACCATGGCCTTCAGGTTATAGGACAGGATCGCCGAGCCGCCCGGCGAGCCCACGGCGGCCAGGAACTTGCCGTCCTTGTCCAGCATCACGATCGGAACCATCGACGAGCGCGGCCGCTTGCCGCCGGCCACGGCGTTGGCCCCCGGCGCGCCGTCGCCGTCCTGAGGGTCGAAGTTGAAATCGGTCAGCTGGTTGTTGAGGAAGAACCCGCCGACCATCCGGCCCGAGCCGAACACGCTCTCCACCGTGGTGGTCATCGACACCACGTTGCCCATCGGATCGACGATGACCATGTGGGTCGTCCCGGCCGGCTCCTGGGTCTTGTCCGGCCCGACCACGGGCGCGCCCTTGGGCAGGCCGAAGGCCGGGGCCGGGCCCGCGGTCTCGCCGATCAGCCTGGCCCGCTCGGCGACATAGGCCGGATCGAGCAGGCCCTCGATCGGCACCTTCACGAACGAAGGGTCGCCGACATAGCGGTCGCGGTCGGCGTACATGACCCGCTCGGCCTGCGCCAACTGTGTCCAGGCGACCGGGTCGGTCGGCCCGCGCCTGGCGATGTCGGTGTGCTCCAGCATCATCAGCGCCTGGAGCACGGACACGCCGCTCGACGACGGATTGGGCACGCAGACGGTGTAGACCTTCCACGGCCGGCACAGGGCGTCGGCCGAACGCGGCCTGTAGGCCTTCAGGTCGGCCAGGGTCATGCTGGAGGGCAGGTCGCCCTGGTGCAGACGGTCGACGATCTTCTGGGCCAGGGGGCCTTCGTAGAGGGCGCTGGGGCCCTTGCTGGCCAGGTCGCGCAGGGTGGCGGCGTAGGCCGGGTTCTTCAGGGTATCGCCGGCCTGGTAGCGCTGGCCGCCCGGCTTGGTGAAATAGGCGATCACGTCCGGCGCTACGTTCTGCGGCACGCGCGGGCTGTTGATCATGCCGGCCAGGCGCGGGCTGACCGTGAAGCCGCCGTCGGCCAGGCGCTCGGCGTCCTTGAACAGCGTGTTCCAGGCGGCCTTGCCGTGGTCCTTCTGGGCCTGGGCCAGCATGCCCACCGCCCCCGGCACGCCGGTCGAACGACCTGAAAGGACCGCGGTCACGAAGTTCAGCGGCTTGCCGTCCGGCCCCATGAACAGCCGAGGCGTCGCCGCCTGGGGCGCCTTTTCGCGACCGTCATAGGCGGTCACCTTGCCGGTCTTGGCGTCGTAGAACACCATGAACGACCCGCCGCCCAGGCCCGAACTCTGCGGCTCGACCAGACCCAGCACCGCCTGGACCGCCACCGCGGCGTCCACCGCTGTCCCGCCGTCGCGCAACACCCGCAGCCCGGCCTCCACCGCCAGCGGATTGGCCGCCGCCACCATGCCGCGCGGCGTGTAGGCGGGCGCGGACGCCGCTTGGGCCACGGCGGGCGGCGAGGCCTCCGCCGCGAGCGGCGCGCAGCCGGCGAGCAGAACAGCGAGCAGGGGGGCGATCAGACGCATGGCGAACTTTCTCGAGGACCCCGGTCACGGAAACGAGGAGCGCGCCGTTGCGGTCCCCGCGCGGCCAAGGTCGTTCCTCCCAAGAAGGGAGCCGAGCCTCGCGGGTCAAGGCCCGCAAGCCCTTCTCCACAAACTTCGCGTGGTCTGCATCAAAAGGCGCTTGCGTCCCCGGATCGTCCGGGCTATCTCCCCCGCCTCGCCGAAAGGCAATGCGCGCCCGTAGCTCAGCTGGATAGAGCATCAGACTACGAATCTGAGGGTCGGACGTTCGAATCGTTCCGGGCGCGCCAATTTCTCCAAGAAAATCAAACATTTAGGTTTCTGCGGTGGGTTCACCCCAGAGCAGGAATTTTCCTGCACTGGGTTTTGCACTGGGGATTTTGTCCGTCAGGCCGAATTTCTCGCCTAGTTTCGCCGTCGTTCGCCCGAACACGCGCGATTACGGCCTGCAGAAGCCTGGCTGAGTCGCCCGATTAGCGTGCGTTTTTGGCCCAATGGCCGCGGCCGGCGGCCCGCGCTTCGTCCTCAGCCGCGTGATAGGCGCCCTTGCTGTAGCGCCCATACTCCGTGGCGAACCCGGAGCGGATCAGCGCGGCGTTGACGTCCGGCGTCGCGTCCGACCAGCAGCGACCCACGAACCTTTGATAACGGTCGCGCGCGACGAAGCGGCAGCCGACCCGGCCACGGGTGAGGCGAACGAGCTCATCGCGCGCTTCGTAGGCCAGCGGCTCGGCCGGCGTTGAGCCGCGTCGAACCTCAGGCGCGTCGACCCCGAAAAGCCGGACCCGTTCCGAGCCGCATCGCAGCGTATCGCCGTCATGAACAGCGGGGGCGTAGCAGGCGATGATGGCGGCGGCTAGGGCTGCGAGCATGGCATGCTTGTGGCCGCGGCGCCGGCTGCGCGCAAGGCAGCGGGCGATGCCAGCCTGGTGACGGACTAGCGTGGCGGCGCGGCCTGGCCCCCGCTCTCGATCGCTCGTTCGAGATTGGCCAGGAGACCGGCCCGGCGTTCATCTGAAATCGAGCGGAGGTTCTGCAATTTCCAGCGGACCGCTGGCAGCTCGGCGACATGCGGCAGCCCTAGCAAGTCCCAGTCGGGCTCTCCGTGTTTGAAGCTCAGCAGAAAGCGCCGATGGTTCTCCGGCATGCCCCCGACGATGGTGGCGATGATGGCTTCGCGCGCGTCGAGCAACGCCTCGAGTGGTACGACTTCGTCGGTCATGCCCTCGAAGTTGAGCCGGTACTCGCCGGCGATGTCCTTGCGGGTCGGCGCGAGCACCTCGCCGAGCGGCCGTGTGTGGCTGATCATGTAGACGATGAAGGCGGCGCGCAGTTGCTCGTCGACGCCCTCGTTGGCGAGGAGGTCGCGAACGTCGAATAGGTCGCGGGGGTGCTGGCGGTCGAGGGCGGCGACGATCTTGCCGGCATAGAGGTCGGCGAACGACACCACCCGCGCCGTGGCGAAGCCGAACCGCTCCTCGACGGCGGGGGAGACGTCGCGCGGCTCGGGGTCGAAAACGCAGCCGCGCAGCACCGGCGTCACCTCGATCTTGATCTGGACGTTGTCGACGCGGACGACGAGCTTGGTGACGGCGTTGTCGGTCTGCGAACGGCTGGGCTGGACGCGGACGCGCGTGATGCTGGTTTCGATGCGTGCGGCGATGCGGAGCAAGGCCGCTTCGATCTCGGCCAGCGAGGTCTGCCGATCCTGGACCGGCAGGTAGGTCAGGTCGATGTCGACGGACAGACGCGGGAGATTTCGGATGAAGAGGTTGATGGCCGTGCCGCCCTTCAAGGCGAAGCATGGTTCGGCCATCACCATCGGCATCGCCCGGATGAGCAGCGCGACTTGGCGCTCGTAGATTTCGGCGAAGGCCATCAGAAGTCTTCCGGGATAGTGATCTGGTACTTGGGATGGAGCTTGCCGCCCGGGATCAGGCTGCGCTTGCCCTTGCCGAGGCTTATGGCGTCGCGATCAAGGCGCGCCAGCCAGGCGTGGTCGTGTCGCTCGGCGAGCAGAAAGAACAGGCGCTTGACCTTGATGCTGCGACACGCCTCAAGCAGCGCTTGCAGCTTCTTGGGTCTCAGCGAGGTCAGGCCCTCCATCACCATGTCCATCTGGTGGAAGCTGTCGTTGCGGGGCAACTCGTCGAGCGCCTCCAGGATCGCGCGTTCGGGGATCGAAACGCCCACCGGCCAGGGCTGGTGACCGACCTTCAGGTTGGCGATGCTGTCGAGGGCGGGCTCGACCAGGGCGCCCTCCTGGGCGACCAACTCCCAATCCAGAACCTCATGGCGGCGTTCGATCGGGGCGAGGAACAGCCGTGCTCCGTTGTGGACCTGAAACTTGACCTTCAGCGGCAGGTCGTCGAGCCAGGACGGTGGTGGTCGCTGGCTATAGAGGTGTACGACCTTCAGGTCGGCGGCGTAGTGGCCAAAGCCCTGGAGTTCGAGGGCGCTGCGCCCGCCGACCACCAAAGGGTATTCGAGGATCGTCTGGAGAGAGACGACGACCTGCACCCAGTCGAGCGTGTGGCGGTGGCGGCCATAGACGCCATGGGCCAGGTGGGCCAGCCATCCGGCGTTCACGTACTTCGAGCGCAACGAATTGTAGTAGCCGTTGCTGGACAGCCAACCGCTGTCGACCACCAGACCCTCGGGCACGAGGCGGCCAAGCTGGTTCAATTTTCCGCCGGATTGATCACTCATAGTTATCCATTCCGGAGAAGTCCAAACTCTCAAGTTTGATAATTCCTGAGAAAGATAACTTAAAGTGCGCTCAAAGGCAATTTGTCGAACTGTCGGGCCACCTGGGGGAACAGGCTCTACCCCGTTCGACCGCAAGCTCGGCACTTATGAAATGGCGGCACACTCGGAAAAAGCGTTTCGGCAGCCAAGCGTCACTATAGGATGAGCTTCTGTGTCGCGCTCGCTAGGCTTCGTTGGCAGAGCCTGCTTTGAACCCGCGCCGGGACGGCGGCCCAGCCTAAGGAACCGTCATGCCGAAAACCCCTGACTTCGTTTGGCTCAAGATTGATGGACGCTTGGCCGAAGCCTCGTCCTGGGACCCTTGGTTCAAACAGGTCGCGCGCAGCCGCAAGGCGTTCGCGAACTTCATCGAGCTGGATCCGCTTATGAACGAGACCGCCAGTTGCGGCGTGCTCTCGTCGGCGGCCTCGACAGCCGGCCTGCTGTCGATGACCGAATACCTGTGCATCAAGAAACATCACACGGACTATCGGCGAAAAGGCAACGGCCGCGCCGATTTGTGGGTCGCCGATCCGGCCCGCCAAATCTCTTGGGCCTTCGAAGCCAAGCAGGTGCGCTGCGCGCCTGGAACCCGACCGTCCACCTTGGAGGACGCCATGGCCGACGCCTGCCATGACGCGTCGCGCTTGACGGATCTGGAGGCCGACCGGTTCTACGGCCTGCTGGTGGCGACCCTGCCCGAGGAGGACCTGGAAGACCTCGACGACCTTGTCGAGCGCCTCGACGCCTTCGCCGACGAGGTCGATATCGCCTGCAAGTTCGGCGGCGGCGCGCGACCGGCCTACGCCTTCCTCCGCCTGGCCCAACGTATCAAGTCACGGTGACGCCGACAGGCGACGCCGGATCTTGACGGGCCAACGCCCCATATCGTGATCCGCCGGCGGGCACGCTCGGTCCCGCCGCGCGCCCTGGCGGGCGCCGCCTCCGCTCGCGGCTCCTACGGGCGCGCCCCTGCGGGCAGGCTTTGGCCTGCCGCCGGCGGCTCGACGCCGCCTCCCGACCGCGCTTCGCGCGCTCTCCTGTACAGGCTTCATTGTCATGAGCGCCCGCAGGCGGGCGCGCGGGCTTGGGGCTCCGCCCCTGGCGCGCTTCGGACCGGCTTCCGCCCAGCTTCGGCCCCTACGGGTCCTGCAGCCGGGTCCCCGCGAAGCCGGCGCCTCCGCTTGCACCCCCAGCTCTCGCCGAGGGGCGCCGGTTGCAGACGCGCTTTGCGTCCGCAACCGACGGCCCGAGGAGAATATTCCTATGATCGAGCAGGAGCATGCCCAAGCAATCGCCCAGCTGAACGACCAGCACCGCGCCCGGCCGGAAGTGGGGTGGGTGATGACGCCCGGCGTTCAGGCCCTGGGCGCCCGCGCCATGGTTCAGGCCGTGGCGGCCGTGGTCGCGTTTTCCGACTTCAGCGAAGACAACGACCCGCACGGCGAACGCGATTTCGGCGCCTTCGAGATCGGCGGGCAGCGCCTGTTCTGGAAGATCGACTATTACGACCAGAGCCTCACCCTGGCCTCGCCCGAGCCCGCCGACCCGGCGGTGACCCGGCGCGTCCTCACCCTGATGCTGGCCGAGGAATACTAGGCGACCTGGCCGGGGCGCGGCGGGCGTCCCGGCCGTTTTTCGCGAGCGAGCGGGCCAAGAGGCCGGCGCCGCGCGCCGCCGCTTTGGGCGGCGGCGCGTTCGGGGCGCCGGGACTGGATCCGCCGGGTCAGCCTCGTTCGAACACCACGCATTCGTCGCGCGCGAGTTGGGCGCGATAGCCGGCCGCCCGCCAGGCCTGGACCTGAACGGGCGGGTCGCCGGCCTCGACCTCGTTCCACCACGTCGGACGCGCGGCGGCCTTGGGCAGGAAGGCGCCGATCAGGCGTTCGATGTCGGTGAAGGTCAGCTCGACGCGCGCCGTCTTCTGACGGGCGAGGTAGCGCCGGAGGGGTTCGTACTTGGCCATCGCGGCAAAATGATCATGCCCGGCCATAAGGCAAGCCATCAGGCGCGCGGCGCGGTGTCGCCCCTTCCGCCGCGCAATGGGGTCGGGCGCTCTCCCTGGCGGCGGCGCGATCCAGATTTCTGGCCGCAAGCTCGGGCTAGGGATCAACGGTCGTGATTTGGCCGTTTGGGCTGGGAAGAGGGAACCCATGGCCGACGCCAAACTCGCCAAATACCAGTCGATGCGCGACTTCACCCAGACGGCCGAACCGTCGGGGGAGCGCGCCATCGCGCCGTCGGAAGCCTTGCGCTTCGTGATCCAGAAGCACGCCGCCAGCCACCTGCACTTTGACCTTCGCCTCGAATATCACGGGACCTTCAAATCCTGGGCCGTCCCCAAGGGCCCGTCGATGGATCCCAGCGACCGGCGTCTGGCCATGGAGGTCGAAGACCACCCGCTGGACTATGGCGACTTCGAGGGCACGATTCCCAAGGGTCAATACGGCGGCGGCACGGTGATGCTGTGGGATCGCGGATATTGGGCGCCGGAAAAGGGTTTCGAGAAGATCGGCGCGGCCCTGGCCAAGGGCGAACTGAAGTTCGTCATGGAAGGCGGGCGGATGCACGGCTCCTGGGTTCTCGTCCGCACCAAGCGCGACAGCCGGGGCCGGGCCAGTTGGATGCTGATCAAGCACCGCGACGAGGCCGCCGAGGCAGGCAACCCGAACGGCCCGACCGACGCCGACCGCTCGATCGCCTCGGGCCGGACCCTGGCCGAGATCACCAACGGCAAGGGCAAGGCGGCCCGGCCTTTCATGACCGCCACGGCGACCGAGGCGGGCGCGGTCTGGCAGAGCAACCGCGACGACAGCGCGCCCGCCGGCCTCGTTCGACCCACGAAGACCAAGGCCGGCGCCGCTCAGGCCAAGCACAAGGCCAAGACCGTCGAGACCCTCCCCGACTTCATTGAGCCGCAACTGACCACGCCCCTGGAAAAGCCACCTTCGGGCCCTGGCTGGGCGCACGAGATCAAGTTCGACGGCTATCGGATGCAACTGCGCACGCAGGGCGGCAAGGCCGCCTTGCGCACCCGCAAGGGGCTGGATTGGTCGGCGAAGTTTCCCGAGATCGTCGCGGCCGGCGCCAAGCTTGGCGACGGGATCATCGACGGAGAGGTCGTGGCTCTCGACAGCTCGGGGGCGCCGGACTTCGCCGCCCTCCAGGCCGCGATCTCCGAGCGCCGCACCAAGAACCTCGTGTTCTTCGTCTTCGACCTGCTGTTCGAAGGCCTGGAGGACCTGCGCGACCTGCCGCTGGCGCAGCGCAAGGACCGGCTGGAAACCCACCTGGACGGCGGCGGGGAGAACCTTCGGTTCGTCGACCACTTCGTCACCGCCGGCGACGCGGTGCTTTTGTCGGCGTGCCGGATGGACCTGGAGGGCATCGTCTCCAAGCGGCTCGACGGGCCCTACCGCTCGGGACGCGGCGAGACCTGGACCAAGTCCAAGTGCCGCGCCGGCCATGAGGTGGTGATCGGCGGCTACACCACCACCAACGGCAAGTTCCGCTCGCTGATCGCCGGGGTCAATCGCGACGGCAAGCTCTTCCACATCGGCCGGATCGGAACCGGATTTGGCCGCGATAAGCTCGACACGCTCCTGCCGCGCCTGAAGGCGTTGGAGACCGGCGCCTCGCCCTTCGAGGGCAAGGAAGGTCCTAGCCGCGCGGGCCGGCTTGGCGAGGTCCACTGGCTGCGTCCCGAACTCGTCGCCGAGATCGAGTACGAGGGGTTCACCGCCGATGGCCAGTTGCGTCAGGCCGCGTTCAAGGGCCTTCGCGCCGACAAGCCCGCCGACGAGGTCGAGGCCGAAACGCCCGCCCCCGCCGGTACCGAACTGGCCGAGCCCAAGGCCCAGAAGGCCAAGGCCGCGACCGTTACGGTGGGGACCGCCGGCGCCAGGGGCTCGGCGGTCGTCATGGGCCAGACCATCTCCAACGCCGGCAAGCCGTTGTGGCCGCACGCCCACGACGGCGCGCCGGTCACCAAGCTCGACCTGGCGCAATACTACGAAGCCGTTGGCCCGTGGATGATCGACCACGTGCGCGGCCGGCCGTGCTCGATGATCCGCATGCCCGACGGCATCCACGGCAAGCAGAACTTCTTCCAGCGCCACACGAGCAAGGGCCAGTCGTCCCTGATCTCGGAGGTCACCGTGTGGGGCGACCGCAAGCCCTACCTCCAGTTCGACAAGGTCGAGGCGTTGGTCGCCGCCGCCCAGGTCGGCGCGCTCGAACTGCACCCCTGGAACAGCGAGCCGTTCCTGCCCGAGCAGCCGGGACGACTGGTGTTCGACCTCGATCCGGCTCCGGACGTGCCCTTCGACTGGGTGGTCGAGGGCGCCCGCGAAGTGCGCGACCGCCTGCAGGACCTGGGCTTGGTGTCGTTTTGCAAGACGACCGGCGGCAAAGGGCTGCATGTCGTCACGCCACTGTCGGCCGAGGGACTCAATTGGGACATCGCCAAGGCCTTCGCTCGCGACGTCTGCAAGGCCATGGCCGCCGACAATCCCGAGCGCTACTTGATCGTGATGGCCAAGGCCAAACGGACGGGGAAGATCTTCCTGGACTACCTGCGCAACGATCGCATGGCCACGGCCGTAGCGCCCCTGTCGCCGCGCGGTCGCGAGGGCGCGCCGGTGTCGATGCCGCTCGCCTGGACGCAGGTGAAGAAGGATCTGGACCCGGCCAAGTACACGGTGCGCACGGTCCCGGCCCTCGTTCGCAAACTGACCGCGTGGGACGACTACTGCGACGGTGAACGGCCGCTCGAGGCGGCGATCCGCCGGCTGGGCAAGGTCTAGGCGAGGCGCCCGATGGCCAAGACGCCAGTCAGGCGACTGAAGGTCTATGCCGCCCAGTTCGGCTTTCACGACAGCGTCGTGGCCGCGCCGAACCAGGCCGCCGCCCTGGCCGCCTGGGGAACGCGCCAGAACCTGTTCGCCGATGGACGCGCCACGGTTACCGACGACCCGGCGGCGATCGCTGCCGCCATGGCCCACCCGGAAATCCCCCTGCGCCGCGCGGTCGGCTCGACCGACCCCTTCGGCCTGGAGCCGGGCCTGCCGGACGTGCCGGACCCGCCCCGGCGCACGCGGCCGGACCTCAAGCTCGTCCACAAGGCCAAGCCGGCGAAGGCTGTGCCCGATTTAGAGCTGCGGGATCTTGCGGAGCCCGAACCCGAGCCCGAGCCGCCACCGCCGCCGGACCGCTCGCGGTTGGACGCCGCCCAAGCGCATCTCGCCGACATCCATCGCAAGCGGCTGGCCGAGGAGGCCGACCTCAAGGCGCGGCGCGCGGCGCTTGAAGCCGACGAATTGAGCGCCCGGCGGCGGTGGTCGGCGGACCGCAAGGCCGCCGAGGCCGAAATCGATCGGGCGCGGCGGGCCTATCGCGCCGAGGGGGGCGCGAACTAACCGGCCTTGCGCGTCTTGCCATGGGCGGCGGTCTTGGCCGGCGCCTTCGCCGCAGTGGCCTTGCCCTTGGCCGGCGCCTTGGCCTTAGCGGCGGGCTTGGTTGCACCTGGCTTGGCCGAGAGGCTCGCGCGCAGCGCCTCCATCAAGTCGACGACATTGGTGTCCTCGGGTTCGGCGACCTTGGCGACCTTGTGGCCCTTCTGCTTGGCCTTGATCAGGTCCTTGAGCGCCTCCTCGTAGCGGTCGACGAACTGGCTGGGATCGAACGGACCTTCCTTCTGCTCGATGATCTTCTGGGCGATCGCGATCATCGAAGCGTCGGGAGCCTTGTCGCTGATCGAGTCGAAGATCTCCGCCTCGCGACGCACCTCCGCGTCGGTGCGCAGGGTGTAGGCCAGGATGCCCTTGCCGCGTGGCTCAAGCGCCAGCAGGCGCTCACGCGTCGACATGACCACCCGGCCAAGGGCGATCTGGCCCGCGCGCTCCATCGACTCGCGGATCACCGCGAAGGCTTCCTGCGCCAGCTTGCCGTCGGGCGCGAGGAAATAGGGATTGTCCCAATAGACCCGATCGATGTCCTCGGCGGGGACGAACCGCTCGATGTCGATGGTCTTGGTGCTCTCAAGCTTGACGGCGTTGATCTCGTCTTGGCTCAGCAGGATGTATTCGCCCTTGGAGACCTCATAGCCCTTGACCAGCTTGGAGCGCTCGATCGGCCCGGTATCGGGGTCGGTGGTGACCATCTTGATCCGGTTGTTGGTGTCCGGATTGATCAGGTTGAAATGGACCTCGCCGCCGCTGTTGGTGGCCGTGTAGAGCGCCACCGGGCACGTCACGAGCGAGAGCCGAAGATGTCCTTGCCAGGTCGGGCGATACGCCATGTCGTTGATCCCTTGGCGCTTCACGCGCTGGGACTCAACGGCGAGCGGATCGATTCGTTCTCAGCCGCAGGAGGCCGTCTCGCCGGTTTCGAGATCGACGCGGAAGCAGTGCTCGCCGCCGGTGTCCACGTCGCGGACGATGACGCTGATCGCGTCCTCGTCGTCCGGGGCGATGGCCAGATCCTCGACGTAGGCCACGGCGGCCGCCTCGAAGGTCGGCTCCCGGATGACGCGCGCGTGGTGGGGCCCAGCGTGGCGGGCATAGACGCTGAAGCGGCGGTCGTCGTTGGCGGCCTGGGTCATGGGTATGCTCCTTGCCCTATCAACGCCCGAGGGGCGGGATGGATTCAAGGGCGGCGGTCCGATCGCAAGGCGCTGGCCCGGGAACCCGAAACAGCCTCGGCGGCGGAACAGTTTGGCGGGCTCGTGGATTCGCCTTTCGGAAGGAGACCACGCTCATGTCCCAACGCGAACTGATCGAACCCAACCCCGGCGACAAGCGCTTCGTGCGGCGCGACGACCAAGGCCACTTCAAGGAGGAAGTGGACGTGGGCAAGTCGCTCGCCGCCGACCAGCGCCGCCATTCGAACCATGACGCCGGCCGCGGTCAGGGCGACAAGGGCGACCGCAAGAAGCGATAGACATCATGCCCTCGTCGGTGATCAGGGCCTGGCGCTACGACGCCGAGCGCGCGGCGCTGACCATCACCTTCGTCAGCGGCAAGGCCTACGTCTACGCGGACGTCCCTGCGGATATCGCCGAGGGCATGCGCCTGGCCTTCGCCAAGGGCGAATTCTTCAACAAGGCCATCCGCGATCGCTTCGTGGCGCGCCCAGCGTCCGAGCCGTCGCCGGGCGCGGCATCGTCGCGGTGACGCAGGCAAAGGCTTGGCCGAGCGGTCAAGCGCGCCCGATCGCGCGCCGAGATCCAGATCCTGTTCGCGACGGCAGGACCGACTTGTCCTTCCGTCTCCGCGCTGCGTCGCCCGGCGCGCCGGCGTCCGTGACGTGCCTTGATCGCCCGGCGGCGCAGGGTCGCAGGCTCTCGAACAGGCTCGGCGCCATCGCCATATAGCCTCCATGTCCCACCCCTCAGCGACCGATGTGGCCCTGACGTTCGAAGCGATCGACCGCGTAGGGGTGTCGGCCGAGATCGTCGACATCGATGCGGTGGCGGCCCGGCGCGAACGGTTCCAGCGCTATGCCGAAGCCTCCCGTCGTGTCGCGACCTATGTCTTCCAGATGCCGGACGAGGCGATGGTCGCGGCGTTCAACGATCCCACCCAGGCGCGCCGCGCCGTCGACCAACTGCATGTCATCCTCGCGCTGACCGGCGGCAGCCTCGCCAAGTTCCCCGGCGGCCTCGCCGCGCACGTGCCCCTGTTCGCCGCCGGCCGGTTCGAAGACCTCGCCAGAAGCTTGATCGAGGCCTTCATGGTCGCGTTTCGCCGCGACGATGGCTGACGGGCGATCACCGCCCCCGGGTCCCACTCGCCCGCACATGCACATGCCGAAAATCGATGTCTCTCCCGCGCGAACTGCTAAGCTCGGTTCATGGCCCCGACCCAGAGCTTCACCTTCCTCTGCCTGGCCGACAACGAAGTCGCCACCCACGTCGACATCCAGGCCCTGGACGCGGACGGCCTGCGCGCCCACGCGCTAGGCCTTCTCCGCGAGCATGCGAGCGCCGCACGGATCGAGGTCTGGCAGAACGACGATCTGGTCCTGACCTTGCCGCGTGACGGCGTACGGCCCTTTTCCTCCAAGCGTGGACCGGTGGCGGATGACGGCGCGATCGCCTAGCGGCGTGGCGTTCAGCAGAAGTTGCGGCTGCGACGGGCCCAGGACAGGTCGCCGGGCTCGCTCGACCGGGTTTGCAACTGGCCAAGCACGCCGCTGAGGTCGTGGAGCTGGTAGGCGACCAGGTGGACGACGTCGCCCTCGCGCTGGATGCGGCCATCGACGCCGATCAGGGTGGCCGACAGCGCGATCCGCCGCTGCTTTTCGTAGAGCGTCTTCCAGATGACCAAGTTGGCCACGCCCGTCTCGTCCTCGATGGTCATGAACATTACGCCCTTGGCCGTGCCAGGCATCTGACGGACCAGGACGAGGCCCGCGGTCTTGACGAACCGGCCATCCTTGGCGCCCGCGGCGGTCTTGCACGGCGCGCGTCCCAGCCCGGCAAGGTCCTCGCGCAGCAAGGCCAGCGGGTGGCGGCGCAAGGTCAGGCCCAGGTGGCTGAAATCCTCGATGATCTCGCGCCCTTCGGTCATCGGCTTCAGGGCCGGCGCGGCCTCGTTGAGCTCGGACGCGCCGGCGTGGTCGAAGAGCGGCAGGGGCGCATCGCGCAGCGCCTTGATCGCCCAGTTGGCCTCGCGGCGCTGCTGTAGCAGCGCCGGCCCGAACGCGTCGGCGCGGGCCAGCGCGTCCAGCGCGCCGGTCCCGATCCGCGCGCGGCGGGCGACCTCGTCGATCGATTGGTAGGGTTCTTCGCCGCGCGCCATGACCAACTGGGCCGCGTCGGTCTCCTTCAACGTCCGCACCTGGCGCAATCCCAGCCGCACGGCAAAGCGCCCGGTGTCGCCCAG
Source organism: Caulobacter sp. LjRoot300 (assembly GCF_964253875.1). NCBI lineage: Bacteria > Pseudomonadati > Pseudomonadota > Alphaproteobacteria > Caulobacterales > Caulobacteraceae > Caulobacter > Caulobacter sp. LjRoot300. Next base: position 400,224 of record NZ_CAXUSA020000004.1, on the reverse strand, counting down.
CGGCTCGAGCGTGCAGTCCCAGCGCGAGGCGTTGAGGCAGACGGGGCGGATCTCCACGCCGTGGTCCTTGGCGTCGCGGACGATTTCCTTGGGCTGGTAGAAGCCCATCGGCTGGCTGTTGAGCAGCGCGGCGCAGAAGACGTCGGGGTGATGACACTTCAGCCAGGACGAGGCGTAGGCCAACAGCGCGAAGCTGGCGGCGTGGCTTTCCGGAAAGCCGTAACTGCCAAACCCCTCCAACTGGGCGAAGGTCTGCAGGGCGAAGGCCTCGTCATAGCCGCGCGCCACCATCCCGCCGACGAGCTTGGTCCTGAAGTGGCTCACGCCGCCGGTGACCTTGAAGGTCGCCATGGCCCGGCGCAGCTGGTCGGCCTCGCCGGGCGTGAACCCCGCGCATTCGATCGCCACGCGCATGGCCTGCTCCTGGAAGAGCGGCACGCCCAAGGTCTTGCCCAGAACCTTCTCGAGCTCGGGCTTGGGGTAGCTGACGGGCTCCTTGCCTTCGCGGCGGCGCAGGTAGGGATGGACCATGTCGCCCTGGATCGGGCCGGGGCGGACGATCGCCACCTCGATGACTAGGTCGTAGAAGCTGCGCGGCTTCAGGCGCGGCAGCATGGCCATCTGCGCCCGGCTTTCGATCTGGAAGACGCCCAGGGTGTCGGCCCGGCGGATCATCGCATAGGTGCGCGGATCCTCCGGCGGGATGGTCGCCAGGTCGAGCGCGACGCCCTTGTGCTGCGCGAGCAGGTCCAGGCCGCGCTTGAGGCAGGTCAGCATGCCCAGCGCCAGGCAGTCGACCTTCATGAACTTCAGCTCGTCGATGTCGTCCTTGTCCCACTCGATGATCTGGCGCCCGTCCATCCGCGCCGGCTCGATCGGCACGAGCTCGTCGAGCCGGTCCTGCGTCAGGACGAAGCCGCCCGGGTGCTGGCTGAAGTGGCGCGGCGTGTTGAGGAGCTGGCTGGCCAGCTCCAGGGTCAGGCGCAGGCGCCGGTCGGTCAGGTCCAGTCCAATCTCGCGCGCGTGCTTGTCCTCGATCTGCTCGCGCGAGAAGCTCCAGACCTGGCTGCCCAGGGCCTCGGTCATGTCCTCGGGCAGGCCCAGCACCTTGCCCACGTCCTTGACCGCGCCGCGCGGCCGGAAGCGCTGGACGACCGCGACGATCGCGCAGCGGTGACGGCCATAGGTCTCGAACACCCATTGCATTACCGTCTCGCGGCGACCGTGCTCGAAGTCGACGTCGATGTCGGGCGGCTCGTTGCGCTCCTGCGACACGAAGCGCTCGAACAGCAGGTCGTTGCGTTCGGGGTCGATGCTGGTGATGCCCAGCACGTAGCAGACCGCCGAGTTGGCGGCCGAGCCTCGGCCCTGGCAGAGGATGTCCTGGCTGCGCGCGAACTGGACGATCGAATTGACCGTCAGGAAATAAGGCGCGTAGCCCAGCGTCCCGATCAGCTTCAATTCGTGCGCGAGCAGGCGGCGCACCTCCGGCGTCACCCCGTCCGGAAACCGCCGCGCCGCGCCTTCCCAGGTCAGGCGCTCGAGCGTCTCCTGCGCCGTGCGGCCCGCCTCGACCACCTCGTGCGGGTACTGGTAGGTCAGCTCGTCGAGGCTGAAGCCGCAGCGCCGGGCGATCGCCACCGAGGCGGCCAGGGCCTCGCGGTGGCGCGCGAACAGGCGCTGCATCTCGACGGGGGCCTTCAGGTAGCGATCGGCCTCGCGCTCACGCCGAAAGCCCGCGTCGTCGATCGTCGTCCGCTCGCGGATGCAGGTGACGACGTCCTGCAGCAGCCGCAGCGCTTTGTCGTGCATCAGGACGCGGTTGGTGGCGACCGGCACGACGCCGGCCGCCTGGGCCATGCGCTCCAGCTCATGGAGTCGCAGCGCTTCGCCCGGGCGCCGGCGCAGCGTCAGGGCCATGTGGGCGTTGGGCCCGAAGATCGCCGCCACCTTCGCCAGCTGCCGCGCGCAGGTCGCGTCGGCCTCCTTGGGCGCGAGAATGGCGATCAGCCCCTCGGCGTGGGCGGCCAGATCGTCGAAGTCGATGTCGCACGCGCCCTTGCCGGCCCGGGCCTTGCCGAGCGACAGCAGGCGGCACAGCCGCCCATAGGCGGCCCGGTCGGTCGGCAGCACCAGGATGACCGTCCCGTCGCGCAAGGCCAGTTCGCAGCCGACGATCAGGCGAACGCCCGTCGCCTTGGCCGCCACGTGGGCGCGCACCAGGCCCGCGACGCTGTTGCGATCGCAGATGGCCAGGGCGCGGTAGCCCAGGCGCGCGGCTTCCTCGAAGAGCTCGCCGGGCGAGGACACCCCGCGCAACAGCGAAAAGTGTGAGGCGCAGTGCAGCTCGACGTAGTCGCCAAGATCGGCCGGCGCGTCCGGCGCTGGCGAAGGGCGACTCATCCGAACACCCCGTGTAAGAACCAGCGTTGCGAGCCGGAGGCGGCGTCCTCGCCGTCGCCGTCGCGGAAGATCCAGAACCGCTCGCCGCCTTCGTCCTCGACCTGGAAGTAGTCGCGGCTACGGGTCAGCTCCGCGTCCGAGCGCCACCACTCGCCAAACACCCGCTCGGGCCCGTCGGCCCGCGCCACGCGCCGGCGCACCCCGCGCCAGGTGAAGGCCACCGGCGGATGGTCGGGCAAGGCCGCCAGGGTCTCGATCGGTTCGGGATGGCCAAAGAGCCGTTCGGGGCGCGGCCAGGGCGTGGCCTCGGCGGTGTCGGCGGGCGACAGCGCCGGGGCCTTCTTGACCGAGCGTTCGGGCAGGTCGCTGGGCACGTTGACGACGCGATAGACCGCGTCGGCCCCGAGCCGGACGCTGAGGGTGTCGACCAGGCCGGCGATGTCGGCGGCGCGGCGGCCGGCGCCGATCACGTCGTCCTGGCGCCAGCCGAGCGGCTCGGCGCCCGGCGCGGCCAACAACATCGTCTCGACCCCGAAGCCTGGGTCGACGTGCTCGAGTTTCTCGCACAAGAGCTTGGCCAGGCGGGGGACGTCGCGCGAGGGCTGGGCCAGGCTGATCCGGGCGGTCTCGATGCGGTTGTCGACCCGCATGAAGTAGGCGTCGAGGCGCCGCGCCCCCAGGCCGACCGCCTCCAGCGCCGCGCAAAGCTCGCCCGTCAGCTGGCCAAGGTAGCGGGCCATGGTCTCGGGCGCACCGATCGGTTCGGCGAAGACGCGGCGGACCCGCAGCGTCTCGGGCGCCAATACCGGCTCGATCGGCTCGGCCGTGCGTCCGAACGCCTGGTCGAGCCGGCGCACGGGCTCCAGGCCCACGCGGTGCGCCAGCGGGCCCTTCCTGGTCGCCTCCAGTTCGCCGATCGTGTCGAAGCCCAGGCGCGACAGCGTCTGGACAAGATCGGCCGGCAGCCGCAGCGCCCCGACGGGCAGGTCCTCGAGCGCGCGGCCCGTACGTCCCGGCTCGACCACGAAGATCGCGCGGCGCGAATAGCGGGCCAAGGCGTGCGCGCCGCCCCAGCTGTCGGCGATCGCCAGCTGGGCCGCGTAGCCGGCCTTGGCCAGGCGATCGCGCAGGTCGACCAGCATCTTCTCCTCGCCGCCGAAGAGATGGGCGCAGCCGGTGGCGTCGATGACCAGGCCATCAGTCCCGTCGGGCTTGACGACCGGCGAGTAGTGGCGCTGGGCCCAGAGCGCCAGGCGCAGGAGCGCGGCGGCGTCGCCCGCCGCGTCGAGATCGTGGAGGACGAGGCCCTTGGTCATGGCCGTGGCCTGGGCGATCGCCTGGCCGATCCGCAGGCCCGCCGCGGCGCCGGCCGGGTTCATGGCGGCCACGGCCCGGCGGCGACCGATGCGCCCGACCATCGCCACCGGCGCGTCAGGCGGCGGCGCGGCCTGGCCCATGGTCTTGGCCTGCGTCCGCGCCAATCGGTCGGTTGGCCAGTGGGGCAGGAAGACGGAGATGACCCTTTGCGTCACAGGCTTCTATCTCAAGGTCGAAGGCTTGCCCGGCGCGGCAACGGAAAAGTTCTAGAAACCAGCGGGCGGGACCGACGCCGGCGGTGGGCAGGGGTGACGACGGCATCGCCGAGACCCGCCAGCGGCTGTAGGCGGCCGTTGGCCGGCCCAGTTCAGCGGCGTCGGCGGTTCGCTTCCAGCGGCGGATAGCGATGGCCATCTGCCCGCTCTTCTCAGCCGCCAACTGCAGTCTTCGCGAGGCGGTCATCGACAGCTTGGAGACCTCGCCGACGACGCCCGCCAGGCCAGGCCAGCGCAGGCCCTCCTCCATCGAGGCCAAGACCCCGTCCTCGTCGCCGGCGTCGGCGAAGATGATCCGGTCGGGCGGCAGGCCGACTCGCGCCAGGGCCGGCGCGAAGAGGTCCGGATGGCGCCGGCACCACAGCACCTGGCCGTCCATCCGCGCCAGCAGACCCGCGGCGAACTTGGCCGCGGCCGCGCCATGCAGCGCGCCGTCGGCCCCGCCGGCCACCTCGTGCAGCGCCCCGATCGGCAAGCCGCCGTCGGGAAGGCGATCGTCGATCTCGGCCACGCCGAAGGGCAGCACCGCGCGGCTGGCCTGACCCTCGATCTCGAGGGCGCGGACCTGGCGGCGAAGCGCGTCGAGCGCGGCGGGGGTGCGCGAGGGGTTCATGCTGACAAAATGTCTGTGTTCCATCTTTGTTCTCGTCGCTCGACGCGAGTCAACGGGCGCGGGGTGCGGCGCAGCCGCGCGCCAAGGCCAAGATGCAGGCGGGCCAAGGGTTTGAGCGGAATCGGATTTATTTGCTGGCGACCGAAGCTGACGCAGGCTTGGCTTGCCGGCGCGGCGACCCCTGGTTGGCGCCCGCCGATCCGCATCCTAGGCTGGCGCCATGGTTCAACCGAGCGGCCCGACCTGGTGGCCCAAGGCCGAGCGCGCCGCGCTAGCCTTCAAGGCCACGACCCGCAAGACCAAGGGGGCCAAGCACTCGGTCTATGTCGTCCTGCTGCACGATCCGCGCCGCGCCGATCCCTGGGGCCTCTATGTCGGGCAGACCTCGCGCGACCCGGACCTTCGCTTCGACCAGCACAAGACCGGCTACAAGGCCAGCGGCGCGGCCAAGCGTTTCGGGCTTCGCCTCGTGCCGGCCCTGACCGAGCATCTCAATCCGATGCGCCAGTGGGAGTCGCTCGACCTGGAGTTGGCGTTGGCCCAGGCCTTCCGTGACGCCGGCGTGCCGTGGGTTGAGGGCGGCCACTGACGCGGGGCGCAAGGGCGCGGGGTGGGACGGTTCGGGACATTCTGATATCTGCCCTTGGGTCAGCGGAGATCGCCCTTGGCGCCGAACAGCCCACCCTCGACCCTGAAGCGTCCGCCCGACGCGCTGATCCGGCGCTTTCACCTTGGCCAGGTGGGCGACGACACGGTCCGAACCTACCTTACCAAGGGCTATTCCCTGGCGATCTGCTGTCGCGAGTGCCCACGCCTCATCGAATGGACGCCGCACGACCTGCTCGAAAAGTTCGAGCATCGGCTCGACGTGAAGATCGCCGATATCGCCGCGCGCCTGTCGTGCACCGGGGACGAGGGTTGCGGCTCCAGGGACGTGGCGGTCTTCCCCCACCTCTACGATGGTTCCTGGTCCTGGACGCCGGCCGACCGGTGACGGCGATCAGGCGGGAATGACGTCGTCGCTCTTGCCGCCAAGGGCGACGATCTTCAGGCGCTCGGGCAGCGGGCGCTGGAGCTTGGCGACCTCGGTCCAGGGCGCGTCGCTCATCCACAGGTCCCACTCGTCCGGCTCGGTCAGGATCACCGGCATGGCCTTGGAATGATAGGTCTTGACCGGCTCGGCCGAGTCCGTGGTCAGGAAGCCGTAGGCGACGATTTCCTCCCAACCCTTGCTCTTCATCCGCACGCAGGCATGCGGCGTCCAAATGCCGGCGAAGAAGGCGACGGGACGGCTCTCATCGAGCGCGAACCAGATGTTCTTGCGGGTTCTCTCATGGTCCTGGTCGGGTTCGGCGAACGACGTAAACGGCACCAGGCAGCGGTTGCCCGCGCCCAGCCACGGCGCCCAATGGGCGTTGGTCTTGCCGGTCTTTTCGCTCGTGGTGTTGCGCACGTTGGTCGTGCCCTTGTCGGGCTCCATCTTCAAGAGCTCGGCGAAATCGAACTCGGTGCCCTTGGCGCGCAGCTTGTCGGCGCGCTCCGTCGCGGCCTTGAACAGCGCCTGCTTGGACGACGGCATGCCCCACCGCGCATCCCGCATGACCCGCTGGCCGTCCGCGCCATGGGTGATGATCGGCGCGGCATAGTCCGGGTAGATGCCGGGCATCGGCGGCTGGTTGTTGTTGAGGTCGGTCATGGCCCGCGCCAGCGCCGCGACTTCGGCGCGCGCCTTCATGAGGGCGTAGAGATTGCACATTCGCGGATACCCCTGACGAGCGGTCCCTGACGCTAGCGGTCAGGCGCGCTCCTGCAAAGCCGACGAAGCAGACGCCCCTAGGCGGCCTTCAGCCACACCCGCGCATGCCACCAACCCCGTGGCGCCGCGACCGGATCGCCCAGGCCATCGAAGAAGAGTTGGACGTGCTCGGCGCGCGGGTGCGCGGCGAGGCTGGCCGCCGGCGCGCCTGGCCCGTGCAATTCCACCTCGGGCGGCCGGTCGGGCGTCCCTTCGCTCAGAAGGCTGCCTGGCGCCGTGGCGTCCAGCCAGACGACCAGACCGCCATCCTTGCCCGGCGCGACATGGCGCACCGCGGGATGGGTCTGCAGGAAGGCGTCGTCGCCGAGCACCGTGTCGATCTCCACGGCCTCCAACGCCTGGGCGTCAACGTGTCGAGCAGGGTTCATGGGAACGAACATAGAACATTCAGGCGACGAGGGCGAGTCCATCAGGATCAGCTCCAGGATTGGGGGCGAACCGCAGGGTTTCGAGCCGACGGGAAGGGCCGGACCTATCCCGCGCGTGGCCCGTCGCGGTCGGTCAGCGCAGCTGGCTGTCCTTGCTGCCGCGGCGGTTGATGGCGCTGAAAACGACCTGCTTGTCGCGGCCGTTCTGGCATTCGATGCACGTGCGGCAGCCGGGTAGAGCGCGCCGACGCGCTTCGGGGATGTCTTCGCCGCACGCGACGCAGAACAGCAGGCTCTCGCCGGCCGGGAGGCGGGCGCGCGCATTGAGAACCCCGTCGGTGACGGTGTCTTCGATTTGGTCGAGAACGCCCCCGTCGTGGGTCCATCCACCAGCCATAAGTCTCAAAACTCCCGTGTATTGTCAGGATCTTAGATAGGAAATGCCGCCCGGTTCTCCAGGCCGGCCGGGCCCCTTGGGGAAGGTCAGATTGTCGCGGCGCCTAGATGGTGATGCTGTCGGCTTCCTCGGTCAGGCGCTGCGAGAGCTTCAGTTCCCGGCGCTTGAAGGCGGTGGCCGCGGCCTTGCGCAGCAGGCGATGGGCGGCGGCCGGAAAGCGGGCCCGCAGTTTCGCCGCCCAGTCCTCGGCCTGGTCCGGCTCAACCCTGGCTTCGTCACCGCGATCCAGGATCATGCGACTGGCTTCGGCCAGGGCGGGCCATGTCATCAATACAGCCAGGCCTTTCTGGAAATCGTCGTGCGCGCGGGCGTAAGCGAAGACCTTGCCCTCGGCCTCGACGTCGTCGAAGCCGTCGAGGCGACCGACGAAGGCCTTGGCCCGGCCCGCGTCCAGGGTCCGCTGGAACGAGGCCCAACGCACCGCCTGGGCGCCGGCGGCGTCGCCTGCCGCCTCGAGGTAGTCGATCCACGCGCTTTCCCAGTCGAAGTCTGGTGCGGCCAGACGTCCCCGCAACCCTTTGGGCTTGGGGGCGGCGCGCCGCAGGGCCTGCCCCGCCGCCTCGACCTTGCCGGTCGCCAGCCACCGCCGCGCCAGCGCGCCCGCCACCGGCGGCGTCTCCAAGGCTGGCGCGCCGTAGGTCGCGGCGTAGGCTTCGACATCGCCGGCCGCGTCGGCCAGGTGGCGGATGACGGCGATCCAGCCGGGCGCGGCCTTGGCGCGGGCCTGGGCGAGCGTGAGCGCGATCTGGGCGGCCGTCTTGGGCGTTGTCGCGAGGGTCTGCGGCATCCAGTGCGACCAGGCCTCGGGCGCGGCGGCGGCCGCTTCGACCAGGGCGTTGGCGGCCAGGTGCGGATCGTGGCCGGCCAGCAGGCGGCCCAGGTCGCCCGCCGCCTGGGCGTAGACCGCCTCGAACGCCTCTTCGCGCTCGCGCAGGCGCCGTGACGTCGCGCCATGGGTGGCCAGGAACCGCCAGAGCCGCTCCAACGCCGCGTCCGGTTCTTGGCGGCCGAGGCGGTCGGCGATCAGGCCGCGTAACGCGTCCAGGTCGCGCAGGAACGCCGGCTTCTGGCGCCAGGTGACCTGGCCTCGGCTGGTCTCCAGGGCGCCCAGCCGCTTGTCGATTTCGGGGACCAGATGGGTCGCGCCCAGGCCGGCGGCCAACTCCATCCGCAGCCGGCGCTTGAGGTCCGTTCGGGTCTCGGCGACTTCGACCAGGATTTCGGCCAGGCGTTCGACGCCGAGGCTGGCGAGGTTCTCGGCGGTGACCTTCTTCTGGCTGGCGAGGCTGGGCTTGGCCATAAGCCCTGAACGGGTCGCGCGATCAGACGATCCGCCGAAGATCCAGTGCGCCGACGACAGGGTGGTCGGGTCGCGGCTCGCGCGACAGCGATCGGTGGGGAGCGTTGGCAGTCCTCATGTCACCGTTTCGGCCGCTAGGTCGGCCAGAGTGATAACCACCGCGGGCGCCTCAGCCAATCCGACGACTTGCACTGAACCGGAGGGTTTGACGGTCGCGCGATTGACCGGGTCGAAGATCAGCCTGACTTCTGTCGACTGGCCTTCTTCCAACCCCGACACCAGGGCTAGGACGTAGTTCACTCCCTCCTTGCAGGCGCGCTCGAACTCCGCAGGGGTGAAGCCGACCGAGGTCTGCGAGGCCCGGCCCGTGGCCTTCAGCTCCACGAACTTGCGCCAGTCGATAGCGCCATCGGCGCCGACCCGATGCCGCCGCCGAAAATCCACCAGTTCGGCCTGCTGAGATGAGGTCAGGACATGGGTGAGCACGTCCCAGCCACGCTGTTCGAGGTCGGCGGTCGAATAGGCCGTCACCTCGACGACCGAGGTCGGCGTCCAGGGTGGGGACGATAGCGGCGGCGCGATGGCCAAAGGGCGCGACCCCGTGGGCGTGGGCGGCGCGGGCGGCCGACCCGCCTGCACGGTCACCGAGCTCACCCCGCCCTGGAACATCTTTAGCTGGCGGGTGACGACCTTGGGCGCGGCGCGCGCGGCGGTCGGCTTGATGGCGACCTTGGCGCTGGGCGCGACAGTGACCTGGGCGGCCTGTTCGGCGAGCGCGGCCCTGTGCTCGGCGTCGGACGCGACCTTGATCCGCTGCGCCGGCGCGGGACTGGCGATCCAAGATGCGACCCATTCGGCTTCGATGCGATGCTGGACGTCGCGGGGAAACAGGGTCGCGATCGCCCGGCCGGCGCTTTCGCGTTGCTTGAGTGCCTCGTGCGACACGTGCAGGCGCAAGGGCGTGGTTTGTAGGACCGCGCCCATGCGAATCTGCAGCGGCTTGGCGCTCAGCTCCGGATCGCGAACATCGACCTCAAACGCCTCGTCGTGGACGAAGAGCTGGGTCTCGCGCAGGGCGTCCCAGGAGACGCTAAGCTTTTCGCGGATGGCCGGTTCATTGCGCGCCAGCTCGTTGGAGAGATGGTCGACGGCGTTGCGAAACTGTTCCCGCAGCTGATCGCCTTGATCGGCCGCCCGTTCCCCCGAGCGCGGCGTGATCGACGGGGAGACCTCGACGATTCCGAGCGCCTTGCGGATAGCTGGCAAGGCATGGGTGTCGCAAGGCGGCGACCAGAGCGGCAGATCGGGATAGGCTTCGGACAGCTTGCGGCGCAGCTCACGATCCTGGATGTGGAATACGGGACGACTGCGCAGCCACCGGCCAGAGACGTTCACCGGGACCGACCGGAAGCGGTCGCGCAGCCCGCGGTCGCCAAGGTCCACCCGGGTTTCCAGATAGCGGTAGACATCGATCAACACCGCTTCGGTGGCCGCGTCATACGGCGCGCCTGCCAGACGCCGCAGCTCGGCCACGCAATCGCCGACATCCGGGGCGCGAAGGCTCAGCAGTTCCCATAAATGCTGGTAAGCGCCGCCGGCCGGGGCAAAGCGCGCCGGGTCATGAAAGATGTCTCGCCCGACGAAGAGCGCCGAAGGGCTGCGCCATTGTCCCGGTTCGCCCTCGCCGCCCACCCAAACCAGGGCCTGGCTCTCGAACCGACGGCGCAGGGTGGCCGGCTCCAGGTCGCCGACCCGCCATTGGTAGGAATTGGCGCCGGTCCGCAGGCGCGCTAGCGATCGATAGATCCCGTGGACTCTTTGGGTGTCGACCTCGCCACCCTCGGCCTTCAGAGACCCGAGCAAATCCAGAAGGTGGCTGGCGCGCACATCGACGATCAGGTCGATCGCCGCGGCGAATCCGAGATGAATCTCGTCGAGCGCCAGACCAGCCGCGAACGCCCCCGCCTCATAGATGGCCTGGGTCTGGGAGGAGCGAACGACCGCGACATTGGGAAGGGCAAGCTCGCCCGCCCCGATCGCGATCCAGGGCGTCTGACGCAGCTGCAGGAGCCAGGTCGCCGTCACCCGACCGGCTTCGTAGCTGTAGACGCGCTTGGTCTTGCGGGCCGGTACGGTCCTGTGATCGACGAAGCTGTCCCAGTAGCGCGAGAGCGTTCGCGCCAGCGCTGGGCTGCGGACCTTGCGATCCTTCTTTGACGCCTTCTGCAGGCTGGCCAGAACCCTTGCCAGGTCCGGGCTGACGTAGTCGTACTCGACATAGTGGGCGTCGCGCGCGCGTAGCTCCACGCCCCGGGCGCCGTCATTGGCGTGGGACAGGGCGGTCTTAACGAGGCGTGGCGCGGACGCCGCCCCCAGCAGCAGCAGAAATTTTCGTGGCCCTCGCGAGATGGTCCCGTCGGCCCGTTTGCGCATCGTGCGGGTGGCCGTGGTCTTCAACCGCACATCGTAGGACGCGGCGAGCCAGGTCAGTCCGGGGGTCTCAGACGCGGCCAACGGCCAGTGCGCGTGTTCGCCATCAAGGGTCTTGGGCAAGTAGGCGTCGGCTGGGGAGACGCTGGTCTCCACCCGCTTGCCGGCCTTCCAGCTGAATCCGTCCAGCCGGATCACTGCGCCCACGCGAGGCCCGACCAAGGCGGCATCGCGGTCGTTGACTTCATCGAAGCGATCTCGAAGCGCGATCAGGTCGGCGTCGTCGAGCGCTTGGGGGGCACCTGCGAACCGGTCGGCGAAGGCGGCGAGGTCGATCCGGGCGTCAGCGATAGCGACGGTCGCACCCGTCTTGGCCAGCCAGGCCCGCACCGTCTCGCCTTCGGGCGACAGGTGGTAGGCGCGGTGTAGCCGGTCGATGAGCTTCCAGCGTTGAGCGAAGAGCGAAGGCGCATCGCCGATCAGAAGCGGCCGATCCGATCCTGGAGATGGACACACGACCGGATGCGCCTCATCCGACAGCCACAAGGGCCGGTCGAGCAGGTCTTCCCCGAGATCGGGCGCGACCACCAGGCAGGCGTTGGCGCTGACCCACCAGGCCACCGGCTTGTCGGCGAAGACGCCCGACGAGAGGCCGTCGGCCAGGGCCTTGGCGTCAACGAGCAGTGGCCCCAAGAGCGATCGCAGGACCGATCGCCACCGATGGCGACGGTCGCGAACCAAGACCGGCAGCGCCCGGCGTCCGGGGGCCAACCGTTCGATGTCCTCGGCCTCGAGCAGGCCCTCCAGGCCCTTGTCCTCGTAGGCCAGCTGGCTCAGGGACAGGGATTGGTCGCCAAGCTGAAGCCTCAGCCGGGCGGCGAGCGCGGTGCGCGCCTCGCCCAGGACCCTCGAGAAGATGTCGCCGGGGAACTGGTCCTGACCGTCCCCGATGTGTTCGCTCGGCAAGGGGGTCCAGCGCCAAGCCTGTACCGGCGCGGTGGCGTAGAGCGCCTCCAACAGACTGGTCAGCGCCGCGCCGCAGCGCTCGACCAGCCATCGGTTCCACGGGTCATCGACGATGACTTCACGCGCCGTGCTGGGATCGAACTGGGCGTCCAGGCTGAACGGTAGGTTCGTGGCCAATCGCGTCCTGAACCCGACGAACACGCCGGCCGGATGGGCATGATCGGCCAAGGCGAAGGAGATCGCCGTGGTCGATCCGGTCGCCTTGTTGCTGCGCTGGATCGCCGGGTCGGTCGGGACGACAGCACGGTAGACCGTCCAGGCTCCGTCGCTCGCCTTGATCCGCCTGGACGAGAGCAAGACCTGAGGCTCGGGACAGGCGACGGGGCGCCAGGGGGACGGCGACAAGGCGCGGCTGTCGGCCTCGCCGGTCTCCAGATCGATCCAGCTGAACTCCCGCACGGTGTTGGAGAACAGCAGCTCGTCGTTGCGCCAGTCGGCGAACCACTTCGCCAGGGCTTGGCGATCAAAATCGGCGACCAAGGCCAGCCGAAGGAGGGTGTCGGTCGCCGGGTCATAGAAGCCGGGAATGGTCGGCTCCGGATCAACCGGTTCGACCAACAAGCCCTTGGGCGAGAAGTGATAGGGCGCGCTGTGGATGCCGATGCTGTCGGCGATGCGGCGCAGGGTCTTCAGGCCGATGCCCCATCGCCCGCGCAGCTCCGCGTCGCCCGACTTGGTGGTGAGGAACGGCAGACAGATCGGCAGGACGTGATGGCAGGTGACCGGCTGGCCGTTGTGAACGATAAGCATGACCGCCTGGCCTTGTCGCGTATCGAGCGCGAAACGCAGGTGCTTGGCCCCAAGGTCGTCGGCGTTCTGCAACACCTCGACCAAGCCCTGAAAGGTCTCGACGTTGAGCCCCTGGGCCGAGGCGCCCGCGTTTTCGATAATGCGCTTAAGAACACCCGGGCTGACCGCGGCGGCGTCACGCAAGCCGTCCAAAAAGCCGGCCACGAAATCTGGCTGGCGAGGGTCCTGAACCTCGGCGGCTTGCGGCGTCTCAGCCCAAAGGGCTTCGGCCGCGCGCCGGCCTTCCTCCCAAAGCGAGTTCATCGGTCCACCCCGTCGCCGCCGCACGCCAATGTGAAGCTTGGCGCATCCAGCGCGGGGCGGCAACGCCCGGTCGTGCCCGATCCACGAAACACGGCGGGCGAGACCGGCGCCTAGCCGACGAATGAGCGTCTCAAGACCAGATTTGGCCGAAGCGCTTGGCTGCGGCACAGACATGCGATGAGACGGCGGCGTCGATCCCACTTCAACATGGAGTTCATCATTCTGGCCGCTGCCGCGGCCGTGGCTTGGGGCTCCGCCCCCGGCGCACTTCGGATCGTCTTCCGCCCAGCTTCGGGCGCCCCGCGCCGCCTCGCGACATCGACACCCGCGCCCTGCAGCCAGGTCCCCGCGAAGCCGCCCCTCCGTTTGCACCCCCGGTCTCGCCGACGGGCAAGGGTTCAGGCGCGCCTTGCGCCTGCACCCCAGCCCCCAAGGAGGCAGACATGACCATCCAAGCCCAGCCCGCTCAAACCGCCCATAACGCCGAGCGGCCCCTCATCCAGACCGGCGAGGTGCGTGAAATCGCCCTCAACAAGTTGAAGGCCTCGCCCAAGAACGTCCGCCGCGTCAGTCACAGCGCCCAGGTCATCGAGGCCCGCGCGGCCAGCATCCGCTACAAGGGCCTGCTCCAGCCCCTGGTGGTCGAGCCGGAGGTGAAGGCGGGCGGCGAGGCCAGCGGCTACTATCTCGTCACCATCGGCGAAGGCCGGCGTCAGGCCCTGCGGCTGCTGGCCAAGCGCAAGCTGCTGAGCAAGGCGCAGCCGGTGCGGTGCGTGATCGATACGATCAACGACCCCGGCGAGATTTCTCTCGATGAGAACACCTCGCGCTGCGACATGCACCCGGCCGACCAGTTCGAGGCCTGGAAAGACCTCGCCGAGCGCAAGGGCTACAGCGCCGAGGAGATCGCGGCCCGGTCCGGGGTCTCGCCGCAGACCGTGCGCCAACGCCTGCGCATGGGCGCGGTCGCCCCCGCCCTGCTCGACCTCTACCGGGAAGGCGGCCTGACCCTGGACCAGATCATGGCCTTCGCCGTCAGTCCGGACCCCGAGCGGCAGATGCAGGTCTATGCTCAGCTTCCGCCCCATCAGCGCCAGACCTACGCGATCCGCCGCGCGATGACCCAGGCCAAGGTGGCGGCGGACGATCCGCGCGCGGTTTTCGTCGGCGTCGACGCCTATGTCGCGGCCGGCGGCGCCCTGCTCGTCGATCTCTTCACCGAGGCGGGAGAGGGCTGGCTGGAGGATGTCGGCCTGCTCGACAGGCTCGTGGCCGAAAAGCTTCAGGCGGAGGCCGTCGCCCTGCGTGAGGCCGAGGGCTGGAAATGGACCGCCGCCTATCTGGCCTTCCCGCACGATCACGGCTGCCGTCGCATCTGGGAGCGGGCCTTGCCCCGCGCCCCCGAGGAGGCGGTCCAGCGTGCGGCCCTCTATGCCGAACGCGACGGGCTGATCGAGCGCTACCCCGATCTCGCCGAGCTGCCCGAGGAGGCCGAGGCCCGGCTCGGCGAGATCGACCAGGAGCTGGACGCTCTCGCCGAGGATTTCGGCTTCGATCCGGAGGAGAAGGCCCGCGCGGGCGCCTTCGTGGTGCTCGGCTACGACGGCGAGACGCGGATCGAACGCGGCTACGTCCGGCCCGAGGACGAACCGCCCGCCCAAGTCGAGCCGCAGGCCGAAGCCGAGGCGGGCGGTGAGGCCCAGGCGTGGGATGACGCCGACGACGAGGCCGAGGGCGGCGCGGAGGACGCGCCCGGCGAGGTCGAGGAGGCGATGGTCGAGGCCAATGCGCCGATCTCGCCGCGTATCCGCGCCGACCTCACCGCCCATCGCAGCACCGCCTTGCGCAACGCCCTGGCCCAGGACCCGGACCTGGCGCTCGTCGCCCTGACCCACGCCCTGCTGTTGCGGGTCTTCCGGGGGGTGGGCGCCTACGCCTCGTGTCTGGACGTCAAGCTGGGCTCGCGCAATCTCGCGGCCGAAGGCGACGGGATCGAAGACAGCCCCGCCGCGCGCGCCAACGCCGAGCGGCACGATGCCTGGGCGCGGCAGATGCCCGACGATCCGGAGGCCTATTGGGACTTCGTGGTCGGGCTCGACGCCGACAGCCGCATGGGTCTGATGGCGCACTGCGTCAGCCTTTCGCTCGACGCGGTGCGCGGGTGGGACAACCGGCCGATGGCGTGGAAGCACGCCGACCGGCTGGCCAGCGCGATGGATCTGGACATGAGCGACTGGTGGAGCCCGACCGCCGACCGCTACCTCGGCGCGGTCACCAAAGGCCAAATCCTCGACGCGGTGGCCGAAGCGGTCTCGCCCGAGGCGGCTGGACGCCTGACGGGTCTGCGCAAGACCGAGATGATCGAGGCCGCCGAGCCGCAACTGGTCGCCGCCCGGTGGCTTCCGGCCTGCCTGCGCACGCCCGGGCGACCGTTGCCCTGGGTGAAGGCGGCTGAGGTGGACGAAGCGGCAGGGTTTGAAGAGCTCGAGCCCGAGGCCGAGGCCGAGGCGCAGAGCGCGGCGGCCTAGACGCGGCGTGGGGCGGGCGAAAGGCCCGCCCAGATGGCCAAGGTCCGAGACGCGGTCGATCCCAGCGGGATCGACCGCGTCTTCGTTTCGGCGTTTCGGTGGCGCGACGTGGGTGGAGTTTCGCGACGGGCGGGACGCCCCTTCCGGCGCGCCCCTTGGGCGTCCGTCGGCCTTGGGGGCGCCGCGCGACCAGACCAGGCTGTGGACGCCGTCGATGACCACCAAGGGCGGCGTTGACCGGCTCGCCGTCGCCGAGGTCGGCCAGCGTCCCCAACAGCGCCGCGTCATCGCCCTTGTCGATCATCCTCCAGGCCGCTCCCAGGTCCGACTGTCGGGCCCAGACCCGGTCGCCGAGCCCGCGCGCCGGGCTTGTCGTCGGGCCGAACCCGGATGGTCCTGGCGCCGAGGGCGAGGGTGCGGACAGCCCCCGCGTCCAAACCGCCGGCGTTGGCGGCGAAGGTGCCGATCTTGGCTTGAAGCTTCCGGCTGTCTTCAGGCGCGTCCATCCGCGATCTCTCATGGCCCGATCTGACCAGGGCCGGAGGCCCGGCAACCTCGTCGAACGACTTTCTTCCCCTGGCGGCGCGCCGCCATTCCTCGCGAGGCAAGAAACTCGCCGCCTTCGGTCCTTCGGCAAGCCTGCGGGCGCGCAAGGCGCGCTGCCGATCCTCCTGTCGCCCCCGGTCCTGGGATCGCCATCGAGGTCGCGATGGTCGCGGCCCGAAGACAGAAGGAAGACTTCAATGGCTACGATCGGCACCTTCACCGCCAACGCCGACGGTTCGTTCTCGGGCGCCATCCGCACCCTCACCCTCAACGTCAAGACCGTTCGGATCCGTCCCTGCGAGAAGACCGGCGAGCGCGGGCCCGACTACCGGGTCTGGGCCGGACAGACGGACCTGGGCGCGGCCTGGAAGAAGATCAGCAAGGACAACAACGAGTACCTGTCGGTGAAGCTGGACGACATCAGCTTCGGCGAGCCGGTCAACGCCGCCCTGGTGGTCATCGACGGCGTCCACAGCCTGGTCTGGTCGCGCAGCGCCCCCAAGGCCGACTGACGCCCAAGGGGCGCCCCGAAAGGGGCGTCCCGCCCGTCACGAAGCCTCAATCGTCGCCGCCGGAAAGGTCGGGCAGGACGGCCCGGACCACGGCCAGCACCTTGCGGCGCATGGCCGGCGATAGCCGCGCCATGGCCAGGGCCATCTGGACGCCCTCGCCGCTGGCCATCAGGATCGCGAACGCGTCCGGTCCGCCGCTCGGGGCCGGTCCGGTCGGCTCCAGGCCTTCGAAGAACCAGGCGAGCGGCCGCCCCAGAGATCCGCAAAACCGGAAAAGCGTCGAAGCGGACATCCGATTTGTCCCGCGCTCGTATTTCTGGATCTGCTGAGCGGAGACTCCGATCGCCTGGCCCAGGGCCTCTTGGCTGCGCTGGCGCGCCGTCCGGGCCAGGCGAAGGCGGGCGCCGACATGGACGTCAACGGGATGCGGGGCGGGGGACGATTTCAACAGGGACTCCGAGGCTGCGACGGTCAGCGCCGTCGAGGTCCCTTGACGCGCCAGACCGCCCCGATCCCTGGCCTAAGCCGTCGGAGACGACGCGCCGTCTTCGCCACCGTTCGCCAGCGCCTGTCTTTGCCGCACGCGAGACGGTCGGCCCTTGAGGACGGGCCGCGCGCCCAACATCGTCTCGCCGTCGCCCCGAGCCGGTCGGGACGCGCTGCGCTCCCGGCCCGGAGCGACGCGGCGGCGCGAAGCCTCCCCCACCTCGCCTCGCGCCGCCGCCACCCACCGCAACAGGAGGTCCCATGACGACCATCGGCTACTTCCGGCGTGACGGCGAAATCTTCGTCGGCCGCCTCTCCACCCTGCAGATCGACGCGGCCGTGCGCCTGGTCCCGATCGAGAAGACCTCCCCCCGCGCGCCGGCGTTTCGCGCCTTCGTCGGCGACAACGAGTGCGGGGCGGCCTGGCGGCCGCTCGACCCGGCCAGCGGCGCGATCCTCAACGTCGAGCTGGACGATCCGACCTGGACCGAGCCGGTCAACGCCCGGCTGATGGCCGGCGAGGAGCCTCATCCCCTGGTCTGGATCCGCCAAAAGGCCGAGCGCGCCGACAGGCCGGCCGAAGACGCCAGGCCGCGCCCGCCGACCTGATCCCCTCGCGAGGCGATGCCGCCAGCGCATCGCCCGATCCGGGTTCGAGACCGTCCCCTCCCGGGCGAGATCCATTAGGATCAATCGGGGGAGAGGACGATCATGGCCGACGGCGACCTGCGCGACACACCGATCCACGACCGCGAGGTCACCGCCTACGACCACGCCCACCTTCAGGCCTATCTGCGCCTGCTGGACGCCGCCGCCGCCCACGCCGACTGGCGTGAGGCGGCGGCGCTCGTCCTGGGGCTCGACGTCGCCGCCGATCCGGGCCGGGCCCGCCGCATCCACGACATCCATCTGGATCGAGCCCGCTGGATGGCGAAGGCCGGCTATCGCGATCTGCTGAAAGGGCGGCCCCAGGGGTGATGCCACGGCGGCATCGGGCGTTCGCATCCTCGGCGCTTCCCGCTGACTCCGTGCACGGAAAGAACCGGCCGATCGCTCAATTTTAGAGCGAGCTTCGTCGGAGGTTCTTCATGTCGCCAGACGCCTCTCGGTGGCGGTCCGCGGAAGCCTATGACTACCTCGCCGACCTCTCGGCGGCCGATCTGGCGTGGGAATATCTTCGCCGCAATCCAGACTACCAGAACGATTTCCAGACGGCGAGCCGGGGACGCGACGACGACCGGCTGAGCGCGCGCTGGGGGCTGCGATTTCCCGGTCGATCCTTCGCTTGACGCCCACCGTGCGCAGGTCTGGTGGCGCCCCGACGTCGACGCCGAGCTGATCCAACTGCAGCCGGCGCCAACCGCCGTCGGCGCCCAACTGCACAGTCCGGCGTTCCGCGCACCGGGCGAGGCCTGGTGGTCGCTGGGACGGGGCCGCGACAAGATCCGCCTGGCCCTGCTCGCCCACGCCGCCGATCCAGGCCAGCCGCTCGCCGCCGTCGTGCCGCTCGACGCCGCCACGCCCGCCCGCCTCCGCGCCTTGGCCCGCCTATGGCGTCATCTGGAGGGCGCGCCGCCGCCGCCCGACCCGATCACCGCCCAGCGTCGTCAACGCCTGAAGGCCATGCTGCGCGCGCTCGACGGGCGGGCCTGCGGCGCGGTCCATCGCGAGATCGCCGAAGCCCTGTGGGGCCCCGCCCGCGTCGCGGGCGAGCCCTGGAAGACCTCGGCCCTGCGCGACGCCACCCTACGTTTGGTCCGCGACGGCGGGGCCATGATGCGCGGCGGCTACCTCGCCCTGCTCAGTGGGCGCCTGGCGCGCCCGGCCGGCTGATTTCGCCAGATCCTCGTGGCAGGGCCGGGGTGCGAAAACCCGCCCGCCGTCTTCGCACTCCCTGCCCCGGCCGGCGCTTCGCCAGCCTTCCCCCGTCCGCGCCGGGCCATCCGGCCCCGCGCCAAGAGACCAGGGAAACCGCCAATGAACGCTTCGCCGACCCAAGGCGTGCCACGGTTCGTGCGCACCCAGCAGGCCGCCGCTTATCTGGGCCTGTCCCACCGGACCCTTGAAAAGCACCGCACCTACGGAACCGGCCCGGCCTATCGCAAGCTGGGCGGCCGCGTGCTCTACGCAATTGACGATCTGAAGGCCTGGGCCGATCGCGGCGCGCGAATCTCGACCAGCGATCCGGGCGTCGGCGAAGTCCTGCCGGCCAAGCGCCACGCCGTCCTCGCCGAGCCGGGCCGTCTCTGATCATGGCGCGCGAACCCCTGTTCCGCCCCGCCGCAACCGACCGCCTCGACCCGTTCGTCGTCGTGGCCGGCGACGCCAGCCCCCGCGACCAGCGCGACCTGATGGAGCGACCGTTCTTCTCGCTGTCGAAGTCGCGCCGCATCCGGCCGATCCTCTATCGGGCCGGCGACGTCGAGGTGCAGGTTCAGGGCCTGCCCGAACACGGCATGGCCACCATCTGGGACGCCGACGTACTGATCTGGGCCGCCTCGCAGATCGTCGACGCCGAGAACCACGGGGTTCGAACCTCTCGCCTGCTGCGCTTTACGCCCTACCAGTTGCTGACGGGGGTGGGACGGGCGACCGGCGCCACCGAGTACCGCCTGTTCAAGGCCGCGCTGCGCCGGCTGCAGTCGACCGTGGTGGCCACCACCATCCGCCAGGGCGAGCACTGGCGTCGCCAGCAGTTCTCCTGGGTCAACGAGTGGGAGGAACGCAGCGGTCGAAGCGGCCGCGTCGAGGGCGTCGAGATCGTCCTGCCCGAATGGTTCTATCGCGGCGTGGTCGATCGCTCGCTCGTGCTCAGCATCGACCCGCACTACTTCCGCCTGACCGGCGGCATCGAGCGCTGGCTCTACCGGGTCGCCCGCAAGCACGCCGGTCGCCAGCCAGGCGGCTGGGTGTTCGAATTGGCCCACCTGCACCACAAGTCGGGGAGCTTGGCCCGCCCGTCCGACTTCGCCCTCGACATCCGCCGCATCGTCCGGCGCCAGTCCCTGCCGGGCTATCGCCTGATGCTGGAGCGCGCCCAAGGCCCCGAGCGCCTTCGCATCCTGCCGATGGTGGCGGAGATCGTTCTGGATCGATCGGGGGATCGCTTTGGGGAGCGGTCTGTGGATCGGCTCGGGACATCGGGCGCGGCGATCATCGGGACATCGGGCGCGGGGCCATCGGGACATCGGGCGCACGAGGCCGCATCAAACCCTTGCGGCGCAAGCGTTCCCGGCGCGCTTAACTTGGACTCTAACTTGGAGTCTAACTTTCTGGAGGCGCAGGCCTTGGGCGTCGGGGTGACCCGATGATCGTCGCCTTCCTCAATCAGAAGGGCGGGGTAGGCAAGACCACCCTGGCCCTCAACCTCGCCGCCCTGTGGGCCGCGCAAGGCCGCCGGGTCACCGTGCTGGACGCCGATCCCCAGGCCTCGGCGCTCGATTGGGCGCAGGCGCGCAGCCAGGCGGGCCTGCCGCGCGCCTTCGGGGTCGTGGGCCTGCCCCGCGAAACCCTGCACCACGAAGCGCCCGACCTGGCGCGCGCGGCCGATCACCTGATCATCGACGGGCCGCCGCGCGTGGCGCCGCTGCTGCGCTCGGCGCTGCTGGCCGCCGACCTCGTCATCGTGCCCGTGCAACCTTCGCCGCTCGATGGCTGGGCTTCGGCCGAGATGCTGCGCCTGCTCGACGAGGTTCGGGTCTATCGGCCGGCCTTGCGCGCCCGCTTCCTGCTCAACCGTTGCGCGGCGCGCACGGTCATCGCCCGCGAGACGCGAGACGCTCTGGCCGCTCAGGACACCGGCGCCCTGCATCGCACGGTCGGCCAGCGGGTGCTGTTCGCCCAGGCCATGGCCGGCGGACAGACGGTGGCCGAACTCGATCCGCACGGCCCGGCCGCCAAGGAGATCGCCGCCGTCGGGGCCGAGATCGAGGCGCTGCAACGATGAGCGGCAAACCCTTCGCGGCCCGCCCAGCGGGCGCCGAGGCCTGGGTTCGTGAGG
Source organism: Caulobacter sp. LjRoot300 (assembly GCF_964253875.1). Lineage (NCBI taxonomy): Bacteria > Pseudomonadati > Pseudomonadota > Alphaproteobacteria > Caulobacterales > Caulobacteraceae > Caulobacter > Caulobacter sp. LjRoot300. Next base: position 379,094 of record NZ_CAXUSA020000004.1, on the reverse strand, counting down.
TGGCCGGCGAGGATGCGGCCGGGCGACAGAACCCCTTCACCGCACGGCTGACCATCGACGTCACCCCGGCCAGTCGCGGGCGGATCAAGATCGCCGCCTTCGCCCGCGGCCAGACCGTCGCCGAAATGATCCGCGCCCTGCTCGACCGCGAGTTCCCGGAGGATCCCGCATGAGCGCCCGCGGCGACACGCAAGTCGACCTGGTCTGGTGGCGCGGCCGCATCGAGGAGTGGCTGCGCTTTGGCCAGCCTCGCGAGGAAATCCTCCACGACCGTCGCCGTCGCACCCTGGTCTTCTCGCCAGGCGCGCTGTTCGCCCGCGTGCGCTGGACGGGCGGCGACTACGGCACGAACGCCTCGGCGCTGGAGATCCTGCGGGCGCCCGGGGCGGGCGGGGCCTGCGTCACCTTTCCAGGCGTGCGCCCCGGCGGCGAACCGCTGGTCCTGCTCGGCGGCTGGACGCGCGTGCAACGCGGCTTGGCGGCGATCGACGCCATCGAGGCGGCGGGCTTCGCCCCGCATGCCATCGCGCCGGATCACTGGCGTCACGTCCACAACCGCCTCGTCGCCGGGCTGACGCCCCGCCCCTACGACGCGCGGCGCCATCGCGCCTGGCGCCTGCGCTCGAGGGTCTCATCATGAGGCGCCTCGTCCTCGCGGCCAGTCTTCTGGCCTGCCTGGCCCTGAGCGCCGCGCCGCGTCCGCGCCTGCTGCTCAACACGACCGCCAGCGTTGCGATCGGGCTCTATCGATTGTCGCCGGCCGGTTCGCCGCGCGTCGGCGACCTCGTCGTCGCCGCGCCCGAACCCGCGCTCGCCGCCTTCCTCGACGAAGGCGGCTGGCTGCCGCGCGGGGTGCCGTTGATCAAGCCGGTGGCCGCCGTCGCCGGCCAGACGGTCTGCCGGGCCGGTCAAGCGGTGACGATCGACGGCCACACCGTCGCGCACGCCCTTCGCGTCGACGGGCATAATCGCCTGCTGCCAAACTGGAGCGGGTGTCGCCTCCTCGGCGCCGGGGAGGTCTTCCTGCTGGCTCCGGGTTTCGGGAGCCTTGATGGCCGCTATTTCGGAATCACCGACGGGCGCCAGATCCTGGCCCGCGCCCGTCCGCTCCTGATCGCCCGCCCGAGCAGCACGCGATGAGGCGCCTTGTCCTGATCCTCGTCCTCCTGCTGGCGGCTGAACCGGTCCGGGCGCAGGAGCAGATGCGCGGCCATGTGGACATCGCCGCCGCCCGCTTTGGCCTGCCAGCGACCCTGATCGAGACAGTCATCGCCGCCGAGAGCGGTGGTCAACCGCGCGCAGTCTCTCCCGCCGGCGCCATGGGCCTGATGCAACTGATGCCGGGCACCTGGACGATGCTGCGACTGCGCCTCGGGCTCGGGTCCGACCCCTTCGATCCAGCCGACAACGTCCTGGCCGGCGCGGCCTATCTGCGGGAGCTCTTGGACCGGTACGGCGCGCCTGGATTCCTCGCCGCCTACAACGCCGGCCCCGGACGTTACGAAGCCAGCCTGGAGGGGCGCCCTCTCCCGTTGGAGACCCGCCTCTATGTCGACCGCATCGTCGGCCGACTGGATCCGAGCGGGCGGGCCGACAGCGACTGGCGCGCCATGGGCCTCTTTCCGCCGGCCTGGTCTCAGGGATTGGGCGGACCGGTGACGGACGCCATGCCGGCGACGTCGCAGGCGGCTTCGACGCGCGATCGCCAGGGCTTGTTCGTGGTCCGGCCAGGTCAGGCGCGATGAGGCATCGGGCGAAGCGGGGCGCGTTTCAGCGAAGTCAGCGGCGATGGCCAGATAAAAGCCGCGCCGTCGGACGGGCGGCATGTCGTTGGTTGGGTTGGGGTTTTTGCGCCGTCGCCTGGTGGTCTCGGCTGGCGGACCAGCCGCATTGTCTCATGTTTTCAACGGGCTTTGCGCCATCGGCCCGGTCATGAGCGAGTTCGACGACGAATTCCTGCTACGACCGGGCCGCGTCGGCTTCGACCGCTCAGCCAAGCCGGCGCGCTTTCTGGGCCAGGTCCGCCGCGCGGTCGAGGCGGCGGGGGATGCGGGTCCAGGACGCCGCGCCGGCCCCCGCGGGCGATTGGGCGGAGGCCTGGGCCGTGGCGCGGGACGAGGCCGAACCGGCGCGGCGGCCAACCGGCGCGTGGTGGTCAAGTCGCGCATCGTGCGCCAGTCCGGCAGCCGTTACCGCGCCGCGCCGCTGTCTCGACACATCGCCTACCTGCAGCGCGAGGGCGTCAGCCGCGACGACACGCCGGCGCGGATGTTCGACGCCCGGGGCGATGGGGCCGACGTCGCCGCCTTCGCCGAGCGCTGCGAGGGCGACCGGCACCACTTTCGCTTGATCGTCTCGCCGGAGAACGCCGCCGACCTCGCCGACCTGCGCGCCTTCTGTCGCGACCTGATGGGGCGCGCCGAGCAGGACCTGGGCACGCGCCTGGACTGGGTCGCCATCGACCACTGGAACACCGACAACCCCCACCTGCACGTCCTTGTCCGCGGCCGTGCCGAGGACGGCAAGGACCTCGTGATCGCCGGTGACTACCTGGCGCGCGGCCTGCGGGAACGGGCGTCCCAACTGGTCACTCTGGAGCTGGGCCCGCGGACCCAGCGCGAGATCGACGCGGGCCACGACGCCGACGTCGCCGCCGAGCGCTGGACGCGCCTGGATCGAACCCTGGTCGCCGCCGCCCATCCCGGCGACCGGGTGGTCGACCTGCGCCGCGACAAGAGCGGCGGCCAGGACGATGCGCGGCTGCTCGGGCGCGCAGCCCATCTGGCAAAGCTCGGTCTGGCCCAGGCCGAGGGACCGGGGCGCTGGCGGCTGGCCGAGGACCTGGAGGCGCGGTTGCGCGACCTTTCGGTGCGCGGCGACATCATCAAGACCTATCATCAGGCGATGGCCCGCGGCGGTCGCCATCCGACCCCCGAGCGCCTCGTCATCCACGGTCAGCAGGACGGTCCGCCGGTTCTGGGCCGGCTGGTCGAACGCGGCCTCCACGACGAGCTGGCCGGCTCGGCCTACGTCCTGATCGATGGGCTGGATGGGCGCCAGCATCACCTGGTCTTTCCCCACCTGGCCGACACGACCGACGCGCCGACCGGGGCCATCGTCGAACGGCGCGCCTATGTCGATCGCGACGGCGTCGCGCGCCAGGCCCTGGCCGTGCGCAGCGACCTGAGCGTCGAGGCCCAGGTGGAGGCGCGGGGCGCGACCTGGCTCGACCGCCAGCTCCTCAAGCACGCGCCCGACGACGTCGCGGCGGGGTTCGCCAGCGAGGTCGCCGAAGCGATGTCGCGCCGGGCTGGCGTCCTGGTAGGCCGGGGCCTTGCCTCCGTGCGCGAAGGAAGGTTGGCGCCCGTCCCGGGCCTTCTGGCGACACTCCAGGCGCAGGACCTGGAGGCCGCGGCAGCGCGCCTGGCCCGTGAAACCGGACGGTCCGTACGGTCAACCAAGCAAGGCGAAGCGGTCGAAGGCGTCTATCGCCGACGCATCGACCTCGCCTCGGGGCGCTATGCCGTGCTCGACGACGGCCTGGGCTTTCGGCTCGCGCCTTGGCGACCGGCGCTGGAAGCCCATCGCGGCCTGGCCGTGGGCGGCGTGCTCGAGCCGGGTGGCATGACCTGGACGCTTGGGCGCACCCGCGGGCCGGGCCTATGAGCCGCCCTCGTCCGGCGGCTCGGGATCGTCTTGGAGATCGCCCTTTGCGTCGGCTGTCTCGTCATCGTCAGCTTCGGCGCCGCCGGTCCTGTCCTGGGCGCCGGGACGGGCCGTTCCCAGGCCCAGGCGCGCGGCGTTCTCGGCCAGCCAGGCGTCATTCAGCGCCTGGGCCGCCAGGGCCTTTTCCGACAGGCCCTTGAACATCTCCCGATAGGCCGACACCCAGGTCGTGGTCTCCAGGCGCGCCATCGCCTCGCCGGTGTCCTCGGTGAATTCTTGTAGGGTGATCATGAAGGCGATCATCGCCTTGTTCTGCGCGACCCAGGCGGCGAACTCCGGCTTGCCGATCTGGACGGCGGTGAGGATGCCGATCGGGTCGGCGTCGCTCGCCTGGGCGAAGGCCATGACGTGATCGATGTTGAGCTGGCCGCCGCCAGCCTCGAAATGTTGATAGCCGCGCAGCGACAGGCCAAGGGCCCCGGCCAGGGCGCGAGGTTTGACGTTGCGGACGGCGCGCACCGCCCGCAGGGCGCGCGACAAGAGCTTCGAGCGCTGTTTGTCCTCGGAGTCCTTACCGCTCATCCAGCCCACGCATACACAATCTACCCTAGGTGTAACAAAGCTTGGCGGTGTAGCGGAAGCCGTAAGCGCCAAGGTTGCCGGCCATCGACCGGGCGAATGCGGCGTGCCATAGGATCAGTTGCCTTCGGCGTCACCTAAGAAATATTCAGTAAAATTAAGCGCGCAAAATCATTGCGCGGTCGCGCAAATATTCTGCGCTACTCCGCAATCTATTCGCCGTATAGCTTGTGGTTGCACGTATTAGATCATACGACTATTTGTGTATGCCTGGAGAGTCGTGGCGAATTCTGGCGTTCGATCTCCATCGTGGAGATACGCGTGAAAGTAGGCGCGCCTGGCAAGCCGAGAGACCCCTTCAGCGCCGCTCTGGAAACGCTGCGTGACCAATTGAGAAACGGTCGTCTCGTCTCGGGAGAACCTCTGACCGTCACCGATCTGGCCCACGATCTGGGTCTCAGCGCGACGCCGATCCGCGAGGCGCTCTCCCGCCTGGCGGGCGAACGGCTGATCGAGGATCGCCGCGGCCGCGGCTATTTCGCGCCCCGGCTGGACGTCTCCGATCTCGTCGAACTCTATGGCTTGCGACGGCTCTACCTTACCGAGGCCTTGGCCGCGGACGGCGAAAGCGATGCGATCCCGGCTCCCGAGACGCCCGACGCGGCGCTGCCCGCGACCGTCCAACTGACACAGTTCCTCGACTGGATCGTCGCCCGCGCCGGCAGTCGGGCGCTGTTCGACGCCTATCGCCAGGTCGGCGAGCGGCTGGCGCCGTCGATCCGGGTCGAGCCCCAGGTCTTCGCGCTGGCGGATGAATTGGCTGGGCTCCACGCCGCCTTGGGCGATCGAGACGCACTGGCCTCGGCGCTGGCGCTGTTGCACGAGGCCCGGCGTCTGCGAGCGCCCGACCTCATACGCGCTTTGCGCGCAGGGGCAAATATAGCGTCCTTATAGATGCAATATACTGCCAATGCAGACTGGGCGGTGCGCTTGATGGAAAGCCGCAATCACGCGGTTCCCTCCTGAAGGAGCGTGTCATGACCAAGACCCGCAAGTTCCGTCTCATCCGTGTCGGCGACGCCAAGGTCCTCACTCTGGGCGATTGGGGCGTCGGCATCGAACTGGCCGCCATGCGCCGGGACGAGGCCTGACCTGGGACCACCGGCCATAACCGGCGGCTCCCCCGGGCGGTCCCTGCGGCCGCCCGTTCCTCCAGGATTTCACGTCAAGGAGACGACGATGACCAAGCAAGCCAAGACCCGCCTCGTTCGCCTGGGCGACGCCAAGCGCCTGACCCAGGGCGACAACTTCATCGGCACCGAGCTGAACGGCAAGGTCGAGCCGCAAGGCTGAAGGACGTTTCGACGTTCTGAAACGCCATCAGCCGTCGGCTTCGCCCGGCGTCGCCAAAGTCCTCACCTGGACCGACCGCGGCGTCGGCATCGAACTGGCCTGGCTCAGCTTCGAGCCCGGCTGACAGCGGGGCGGCGCCGGTTCGCCGGCGCCGCCTTTCTTTCGCGGATCGCGCCATTGTTCCTCTCGGCCACCACGCACTTGATCAGGATCGGCGACGACATCGTCGTCCTCGATGCGCGGACGAATGCCTACTACTGCCTGCCGGCCGCCTCGACCGTCGTGACCGCGGGCCCTGCCGGCCTGGCGTTCGACGATCCAGACCTCGCCGAGCAGTTCGCGAGCGCCGGCTTTCTGGCCGAGACCCCGCCGCCGCCGGCCCCGACCCCATCCCCCAGTCCCCGCCGGGACCTCGCCCAGAACGTGGCCGAGAAGGTTCGACTGATCGACGTCGGGCTGATTCTCGCCGCCTGCCTGACCATGCCGGTCAGCTATCACGGGGTCGAATTCCGCCGGCTCGTCGGGAACGGCGCCGACCCGAGCCCGATGAACGGTTCGAGCGAGCCCTCCGATGAGGTTCGGCGCCTCGTGGCGACCTTCGAACGGGTTCTGCCGTGGCTGCCGTTCCAAGGGGCCTGCCTCTATCGCGCCTTCCTGCTTCGGCGCGTGCTGCGCTGGCGGGGCCACCGGACACGCTGGGTGTTCGGCGTTCGGACCTGGCCGTTCCTGGCCCACTGCTGGCTGCAGATCGGCGACGTGGTTCTCGACGACGCCGCCGAACGGCTGGTCAGCTTCTCACCGATCATGGAGGTCTGATGCCTGGGTTCGTCGTCGAAGGCCGGTTCGGCTTTCTGGGCGCGCATGGGGCCTTCGAGGGCGCGCCCTTGTCGGCCGCGGGCTGGCGAGAGGCGCGCGCGACGGCTCAGGTTCGCCTCTGGGTGCGAGACGACACCGAGGTGCGCGACACGGCGCGGGGTTGGATCGTCGGCCCGCTGTTCGAACGCGGGTCGGCCCGGTGCGCGCCGCTGGCGCCCGCTGGCCTCCAGGAACCGGATCTTTCGCTGGAGGCCTTCTGCGCGAAGCTCTTCCGGTCCTTTTGGGGGCAATATGTCCTCGTCGTCCCCGACGAACGGGCGGTGCTGCGCGACCCCTCGGGTCATCTGGAGTGCATGACCTGGAACACCCGGACAGGATGGGCGGCCGGTTCGGAGATACCGCAGGCGCCGTTGCCGGCAAGCGCCGCGCCAGCCCACCTGGCGATCGACTGGGCTGCGGTCGCCGAGTTCGCCGCCGGCGCCTTGGCCGCCTATCGAAACATTCCCCTCAAGGGCGTCGAGCCCGTCCTGCCTGGTGAGCTCAAGGTGGTCGGCGCTCCGGCCAAGGACCGCATGATCTGGGACCCGACGGCCTTTGCTCTAAATCCCCACGACTCCTACAAGGCCTCGCTCAAGGCCGTGTCCGACGCGGTGCAAGAAAGCGTCGGGACGGAACTGGCGTCCGGCGCCCTCCTGTTGGCCGAGATATCAGGAGGCCTCGACTCGGCCATCGTCGCCTCGACCCTGGTCGCCCAGGGCGGCAGGGACAGGACGCGCCTGGTGCATTTCCACGTCGACGATCCCGGCGGGGATGAGCGCGCCTATGCGCGTGACGTCGCCCGTCACCTTGAGGCGGATCTCCTGGAAATCGTAAAACCGGAGTTGCGGATCGACGCCGACATCCTGGCCCAAGTCCCTGTCGGCGTGCGGCCATCCAGCAACGCGGCCGACCACCACTACGACATGACCATGGCCGATCTCGTCCACCGGACGGGGGCGCGCAAGATACTGACGGGCCAGGGCGGCGACATGGTGTTTTTCCAGAGCCCGTCCCGGAAGGTCGCGGCCGAACTTTGGGGACCCTGGCTGCGTCGGCCGCGCGCCGATCCGCTTTGGCGGCAACTGGAATCCGCCGCTCGCTGGAACCGATGCTCCGTCTGGTCCCTGATCGGCGAGGCGGTTCGAGACGCGATCGCCGCGCCGAGAACCGCCCTCGATCCTCATCCCTGGCTCGCCACGGCCGTCGCTCCCGCCAAACGGCGCCAGCTCGAAAGCCTGATCCGGTCCCAGGTCTTTCACGGCGCCAGTCGGCGTGGCCGCCACGCCAGCCTCATCCATCCGCTGCTCAGCCAGCCGGTGATGGAGGCGACCCTGGCCGCGCCGGTCGTCGATCTCGCGCGCGGCGGCCGTGGCCGAGCCCTGGCCCGCGAGGCCTTCGCGGGCCAGATACCGGCCTCGGTGCGCGAGCGTCGGTCGAAGGGGGTTCTGACCGCGTACCATGGACGGATGATCCTGCGCAGCCTGGCGGCGATCCGCCCCTTCCTGCTGGAGGGGCGCCTGGCCCAGGAGCACGTCCTGGACCGGGATTTCGCCGAGGCGATGCTCGATCCAGATCGGTTGATCTATGAGGGCGACTACCCCCGCCTGTTCGAGACCATCGTCCTGGAGGCCTATGTCCGTCACTGGGAAGGCCGGTTCGCCTCCGCGGCGGGCGAGGCCGAGGGCGCGGCCAGCCTGTCGGCGAGCCAAGGCAGCACTTCGCCATAGATCGCGCGGATGTTGGCGGGGCTGGCCGGTAGGTGTCCCTCGCCGAACATCGTCACCAGCGTGGCGTCCTTGTCCTGGCGATACAGGGCGTTGAACATCGCCTGCCCCTGGGACAAGGGGACGAAATCCTGCTCGCCATAGATCAGCATCATGGGCGTGGTGATCCTGTCGGCCTGCAGGAGCGGACTGTTGCGCAGGTAGCGCTCGGTTTCGCGCCACGGCGGCCCCTTCATGCCGCCTTGTCCGGTCTCGTTGTAGCCGAGGTAATTTGGTGTGGGACCGCCGTCCTCCGTCGCGGTGAGGACATAGGGCTCGGTGCTGGCCCAGGTCGAGACGTAGTCGGAGGAACCGGCCTGGACGATGATCGCCTTGAAGCGATGGGTCTGGGTCGCGGTGACCAGCGCCGCATAACCGCCAAAGCTGTGTCCCCAGAGGGCGAGCCGATCGGGATCGACCAAACCTTCGGCGACGACGGCGTCGACCACCGACAAGATTTCATCGGCCAAGCCGGACCCGGGTTCGCCCCGGCTGCGGTCACGCGGCAAGGCCGGCGCCAGCACGGCGTAGCCGAGCGCGGCAAGCAACGAAGGACTGGGGTTGAGGTTGTTCGACTTGATGGTGAACCGCCATGGAAAGCTCTGCGGCGACGACCCCGGATAGGGCACGACAACCAAGGGCGGCTTGTCGCCGGGGCGCCAAGTCGGCGGGAGCAAAACCCAGCTCTTCATCATCTGACCGTTGGCCGCGCGCGTTTCGACGACCCGCACCGGGCCGGCGTCGATCTTCGCCAGATCGGCGTTGACGGTGACGAGATCCCGGCGTCGGCCGCGGTCGTCCAGAAGACCAACCGTCGCCACGCCGCTCGCCGGACGGGCCTCAAACGCCATCCCGCCAGGCGTGGCGACCAGCGGCTTGGCGTCCGGCGGCAGGGTGACCGTATGGCCGAGAAGATCGCTCACGCCTGAGGACGTGAGCAGGCGAAGGTCCTTTAAACGCTGCGGCGCCGACTTCGGTCGGATGCCGAGGGCGAAGCCCGAGGGACGAAACCATCCCGACGCCCGCAACGCGGTCTGTTCGACCTTCCCGGCGGCGCCGATCCGCCACACCCGGCCCTGAGCCAGCGCGAACATCGCCCCGTCGCCGCCGAAGGCGATGCTGTCGGGCGAAGAGGGCAAGGCGCCGGTCAGGTTCACCGGCCCGTCCCCGTCCACGTCGTACCAGTCGCCGCGCGTCGCCCCGGCGGCCTTGCCCAGGGCGATCGGGTGCGCCGCGCGCCAGTCGGCGCGCACGCGCGCTACGCCCTCGGACCCATAGTCGATGCTCGGCGTCAGGGCCGCGCCGACCTTTCGGATCTCCCCGCGGCGCGCGTCGATGACGGTCAGGGCGCCGGTGGCCTCGCCCCTGTCCGCCGCATGCTGGAAGACCAGAAGCCGATCGCGCCCCGGGGCCCAAACCATCGGCTCGATGAGGGTGTTGCAGCTGGAGCAGATCGCGTTCACCGCCCCGGTGTCCAAGTCGACGATCGACAGGGCGCGACGCCGGCTCGGCGCCATCATCCGCACCGCGGGGGTCTGCACCAGGCCGATGCGCTCGGCCTCCCCCAGCACGGCGACATAGCGGCGGCTGGGTGAAAGCTCGAGATCCAGGAAGCCGCCGGTGGCCAAGATCGTTTGCGCGCCGGTCGCCAGATCGACGCGCACGAGGCGACGATCCCGCCGGGGCTCCGGACGGCGGGCCCGGCCGCTACCGCTGACCTTGATGCTGGCGACCTTGCCGGCCGCCTGCTGGGCCCACAGGGCGGTCAGGCGGGCTTGGTTCTGCGAACCCAACTTCAGGCCGCGTGGAACATCGTCGGCCGCGAGCGCGATCGCAACGAACGCAGTGTCCGACACCCATTGCAGGCTGCGGCCGTACAAGGTCTCGTCGATGCCGAACGGGAGCCAGCGCACCGCGCCGGTCGCCAGGTCGACGACTCCCGCCGCCCAGCGGCCCTCCTTCCAGCGCGAGACGATCATCCGGCGCCCATCCGGCGAGAACGGGCCGGCCGTGTAGCCGGCCCCCGGTTCGGCCGCCAACAGCGGGCGAGCCGGCGTCCCCGTCGCGACGTCCGCCACCATCAGGCGGCCGATCCGCGCGTCGGGCGTATCGAAATCGAAGCGCGCGGCTTGGTCGAGGGGCGCGCGGGTTTCGATCACCAGGCGCTTGCCGTCGGGCGAGAGGGCGGTGGATCCGAGGTCTTCGACCTTGAGGAGCCGGTCCAGGGTGAGGGGCTCGGCCCCGGCCGCGTTGGCGGCCAGGACCAACCAGGCCGCCGTCAGGCGACCCAGCAGCTTTGATTTGACGATCATGGCGAGCGCTCGACCTACCAGCGCTTGGTCAGTTGGAGCGAGACGAAGCGGCCGAGCGGGTCGGCGTTGGCCGAGTCGTAACCGACGCCTTGAGGGTCGTCGTAGAACGGCGGATCGGCGTCGAAGAGGTTCTGCACCGAAAGAGCGGCGGACAGGCCCCGGCTCCAACCCGAGCCTGGGGCCCGCCATGCGATTTGGGCGTCGAGCGTCGTCCAGTTGTCGATCGGCGCGCCTTGGGCGGTTTGGTAGTCGTCGACATAGTTGAGGCCGCCGGTGAAGGCCCAGGCCTGACGCGTCCAGGTCGCGCCGGCCTTGGCGCGCAGATCCACAGGTTGGCGCGGCTGATCGAGCAGCGACAACCAGCTCGAATTCGGAGTGACCTTTCGCGCGTAGTCGAGCAGGTAGCTGAGGTTGCCGGACAGGTCGATCCTGCCGCCCGCCAGCGGCGCGCCATAGCGCGCGGTCAGGTCGACGCCGCTCACATGCAGCCCGCCGGTATTGACGTAACGGCTGTCGACGATCGCCGTATAGGCCGTGGTCGGGTAGAGGCCGGCGCTCGTCGTGCCGGCCAGGAGCGCGGCGACCTCGGCTTGATCGGCGGCGTTGGTCGGATCGAGCGTCTGCACGAACGGCGCGTAGGCCGCGTTGCTCAGCGCGTTGGCGAGGTTCTCGGCGACCGGGGTGCCGATCTGACCGGTGAAACGCGTGTCGAACCAGGTCGCCGAGAGCTTCAGGCCCGGAACGCTCCGGCTGCTGTAATCGACGCCCGCGGTCCAGGATTTGGCGCTTTCGGGCCGTAGATCCAGGTTTCCGCCGAAGCGGAGGAGGACCAGCTTGCTCGTGGCGCCCTGGGCCAGAAAGGTGGGCCCGCCATCCTGCGTCTGGAAGATTTCTGGCAAAGAGGGCGCCCGGAAGGAGGTTCCGTAGCTGGCGCGAACATTGACCGACTCGACCGGCGACCACACCAAGCCGATCTTCGGGTTCGACGTCGTGCCGACGTCGTCATAGTGCTCGATGCGGCCAGCCAGCGACAGCTCGAGGCGTTGCACCCCCGGCCTGGCGTTGTCGGGCCCTACCAGCGGGAGGCGCAGTTCGGCGAAGGCGGCCAGGATCTTCCGGTCGAAGGGACCGGTCAGGGTCCTAGTCGGGCTGGCGCGCGAGGTCATCGCGATCGTCCGGGTGTCGAAGTGCTCCTCTCGGTACTGGCCGCCGAGGGCCAGCTTCGCGGGACCGCCGGGCAGGGTCAGCAGGGTTCCGTCGGCCTGGGCGTTCAGGGTCTCCACGGTGCTGACGTTGCGGGAGAGGAGATAGCCGCTGCCGATGAAGTCGAGCACGGCCCGGCTGTTGGTCGCGCCATCGCCATAAGGATTGAAGTAGCCGTCCCGCGGGGCGCTGAAGGGGGTGGCCGGATCGTCGGCGATTGCGCCCAAGGCCTCGTTGAGGAAGCGCGTATTCAGGCGGTCGGTGCTGTCGCGCCGGGCGACTTCCTGCGCATAGGCGCCGTAAAGGCTGGCGCGCCAGGTCCGACCCAGATCGACGTCGGCCCCGAGCGAGGCTGCGACGCTGGTGGTGTCGCCGCGCGCGCGGATCGGTCCCAACTCGTCGGTGAAGCTGTAGCCGATGACGTTCGACGTCGCCCCGTTGGGCGAAACGAAATAGGGGTTGGCCCTGGTGACCGAGAAGATGTTCACCGACCCCGGAAGGGCGAAGGCGAACTTGCGCCGGCTGAGTCGCAGGTCGCCGCTGACCTCCAGGCGCTGGGTCAGGTGCTGGCCAAAGGCGCCGTAGAGGCTGTTGCGGTTCTGCTCAGGCAGGATGTCCGATCGCGCGCGTTGGTTCTCGTAATTGACCTGGCCGGCTTGAAAGCTGGCGGGCGTGAGCCCGGTCCCCAGTTGCCCGGCCGGGATCGCCCAGGTGGGGACGTAACTGCCGCCGACCAGGAGCAGCACGTTGCCCGGATGGCTGTAGAAAAAGCGGTGGTCAGTCCCGCCGAGGGGGCGCAGGTCCGCGTTACCGGCATAGTCGCGGTCGGCGCTGGCCACGTGATCGCGCCGCCAGTATTCGTAGCTGACGAGGGCGTGGCCCGTGTTCCAGGTCTTGCCGAGCGTCTGGGCGAACTGCCGCTCGAACGCCCCGCCGCCGGTCGCCCCGCCGACGCGGGCGCGCGTCTCGGCGCCGTCGAAGTCCTTGCGCAGAATGACGTTGACCACGCCGCCTACCGCGTCGGATCCGTAGAGCGCCGAGGCCCCGTCGAGCAGCACTTCGACGCGATCGACCGCGGCCGTGGGCAGCGCCGAAACGTCGGCGAAGTCGCCCATCAGGCCCGAGCCGGCCATGCGGCGGCCGTTGACCAGAACCAGCGTCGCCGAAGCGCCCAGGCCCCGCAGATTGATCCCCGTCGAGACGATCGAATTCGTGCCCGAGCCATCGGTGTTGGTCAGGTTGGTGTCGGCCGAGGCGTTGCCGCCGAATGCCTGGGGAAGGTCCGTCAGCATGTCGGCGACGGTGGATTTTCCGGTGCGGTCCAGGTCGTCGCGCGAGACCGTCACCACCGGCGAGGCGCCCTGGGCCGGCCCGCGGATCAGCGACCCGGTCACCACGATTTCCGACAGCTGGCTGGGCGCCTCGGCGATACCGCCGTCAACGGGCCCCACGGGATCAAGGTTGGCGCCCGGGACGGCGCCGGGCCTGCTGGGCTTGAGTACAAAGGCCTTGTCGCCGCGGCGGTGAATATCGATGGCCCCGCCGCCGACCAGACGGTCCAGGGCCGCCTCGGGGGTGAAGCGCCCGCGCAGGCCATCGGACTGGCGGCCGGCCACGAGCGCCGGCGCATAGGCCACCGTTCGGCCGCTCTGGGTGGCGAAGGCGATCAGCGCCGCGTCGAGCGTGCCGGCATGGATGTCGAACTCGACGGTCTGAACCGCCTCCTGGGGCGCGGCCAGGACCGGCGACGCCAATGCGGGCGCCAGGAAGACGGACGTGGCCAGGCCGATGAGCAACCGGCGGCGAAGTGAAGACTGCAGCACGAAAGAGACCCCCTCGGACGCTGCGGCGGCGCCCGTCGTGGGACGGATCTTCTGTGCACGGCGCAAGGCGTCGGGGGATTGACGCGCCACCCCGACCCATTCCCTGGCGAACCGCTGAATAAACCTACGGGGTGCCGTCACCAGCTCCTGCGCGGGTCAGGCGGATGGTCCCATCCTTTTCGGAGCGCACGACCGTGAGGTCGTGCACGTCGGCCACTGAGCCGACGAAGGTGTCGATGTCGCGCACGGCGAAGACGCCGGTGATCAGTTCGTCGCCCACCGGACCGTCCGCCACTTCGATCTTCTGGCGTTCGTAGCGGTTGAACTCGGCGACAGCCGCCCGCAAGGGCACGGCGCGGAAGATCAGCCGGCCCGACGTCCAGCTGGTGGCCGTATCGACATCAGCCGGGCTGGGGGTCGGGGCGGTGACGTGGGTGGCGACACGCTGGCCTGGGGCCAGGCGCCAGACCTGAGCCGCGCCATCGTCTGACCGCTCGCGAACCTCGACGGAGCCGCGAACCAGGGTGACGGTGGCGCCGCTGGCCTCCCGTCGGACGTCGAAGCGGGTGCCCAGGGCCGTCACCGAGGTGGCTCCAGCCGTGACTACGAAGGGACGGGCGGCGTCGTGGGCGACATCGAACAAGGCCTGGCCACGGGTGAGGCGAATGTCGCGTTTGGCGCTGGTCAGCCGCACGGCGACCTGACTGTCGGTGTCGAGCACGACGGTCGATCCGTCGGCGAGTTGGACCGTGCGCTGCTCGCCCACGCCCGTGGAATAAATCTTGGGGCCCCACAGAACGTAGCCACCGGCGATCGCCGCAAGCAGGACGACAGCGAAGGCCAGGCCGTAGCCGCCCCGCCGGACGTCCCGCGCCCGGGCCGGCGGCGCGGTACGAACGAGCGCGTCGGCCATGGCGGCCCTGATGTCCGGGTCGTCCTTGACCGCCTCGCTCTGACGCCAGAAGGCGTCAACCTCATCATAGGCCTGCTTGTGGCCCGGCGCGCTCAGCCACGCCTTGAAAGCCTGCATGTCGGCGTAGGGCACATCGAGCTTGTTCAGGCGCGCGAACCAATCGGCCGCCTCCGCCCTGGCTTGGTCCGATGGGACAGTCGAAAGACTCATGTGTCGCTTCTTCCGCTCAGCCCTGCTTGCGCCGCGAGAGCATGTTCGACCGCCCTCGCCAAGCGCCACTCTACGCCCTTGACGGTTAAACCACAGCGTGTGGCGATCTGTTCATAAGTCAAACCGTGGAAGCGTCTCAAGATGAAGACATCGAGATAGGCCTCGGGAATGGCCAAGATCGCCTCCTTGACCAGGAGAACCTCAAGGGCGCTGGAGACCGTCTGCGCGGTGTCAGGCTCGCGCTGCACCTGCTGGGCGTGCCTGGCGCGCACCGCCCGTCGACGCAGCAGGTCCTTGGCCAGGTTTGAGGCGACACGCATCAACAAGGCCTGGGGACGCTCGATCGTCGACGGGTCGTGCGGGGCCAGGCGCGCGTAGGTTTCCTGCACCAAGTCGTCGGCGTCGGCGTCTATCCCGCGGCCGAAACGGCGGCGCAGCATCGCGCCCAGCCAGGGCGCATAGCGCCGGTAAAGCTGATCCAGGTCGTCGTGCTCGTCCCAGTCGCCCTCGGGCTGGGTCGCCACGCGTGGAATCTTGCGGTCCATCGCCTACTCCGTCGGTTCGACGGGCTGTCGGAAACGCAGGGGCGGGCAAGGGCGCGCGGCCGCGAACGCGGACACGGGGGCGCAACCCGGGGGCTCGGGCGCTATCGCCGAGCCGCTGTGATCGGCTCGTCGCTATGGCTCTTAGGCATCGCACGGGGTTTCCACGCCCCACCCGCGCTCGAAGGCGCCGGCGCGCAAATCCTGAATCAATCGGGACTCGGGCGCAAGTCGGGGATCGCTGTTAGGCGAAAATGGGGGCGGGCGTTGGAAACCTTGCGATTAGAAAGGCCCGCCGACTTCGGCGCCGACCGCCGCCGATAACCCCCGGCTCCAGATCGGCGCCTATAGGGCGGCGCCCGCGCTGGAAGACTAGGGGGCCATGTTCTTCAGGGGAAGGGCGCCCGCACTGAGTGTGACCGCCACTCTTAGGGTAACGTTCATCGTACGGGGTATTTGAGTACGCTATTGCATTTGTTCTTTCGGATCCAAGCCGAACCGCAGGAGACCCCCATCGACGCGGTCGCGCGGCATGCGCCCGCCGCATTCGAGATTCAACCAAGCCCAGACGACGCGGCGAACAAACTCCCGTGCCTCAAGCAAGGTCATCAAGCTCTCCTGCGCGATGCTGGTGTCGCGCTTTGATGTACCGTGACGCCCAAATGCCCGATTGTTGGCCGCCGACTTGAAGGCATTCAGGGCGGGTCGATCAGCCAAACCCGCCTCGGCAAGCTTGTCGAGGCTTGTGCCACGGTATCCGGCAATGTCTTCCAGCAAACGATAGTAGTCGGCCCAGGACGGGGTCCCCGCGATCGCTGAAGCAGCATAGGCCGCGAGCGGGTTGTCGCTCATGAAGGCCACGCGGCTTGGCAGCAGCTCTGAGAGAAGGGGATGGCGGTTCGTTGCAATCAGGCGTGGCTTGGGTGGGCGCTTGTCTGGGCCAAAAATTGTGCCGCCCGAGCCCGTACGATTTTTCCAAGTTAGCGAGGTTGCGACGACTGGTTTGAAATTGCTGTCGGCCAACGTCGCATAGCCATTGAGCGGAGCAAGAATTTCTCGCGCCATCCAACTGGCTTCGTCCATCCCTCTCGCCTCTATCAGAGCTAGGCAGTCGTCGCCCGTGACGTAGGTCTCCCTCACCTGCGCATCCTGCACCCGGTCGAAAACACCGTCTTTGACACCAACGATGCTGGTTGCGACGTGAGCGCCTGGATAGGCGCCCTCCGGAAAGAGGATCGCCAACCCATAGAGATCGTCAACGTCGCCATCGACGAAGAGTTTGGCCCAAGGCTCGTCTGTCATGCGCCTTCTCCTCTGCATGCGGTGGACGAGCCGCAGGCGTTTGGGCCAGTCCGATCTCGCTGCCCCGGTCAGACGCCTGTGGCTGGCCGATCAGGCTGAACGGCGGGATATTTTAGACCGCAGGTCCATGGCGCCGTCCTCGGCTAGATAGCGGCGACCTTCGCTCGTCAACATGCGTCCGCCAGGGCCGATCCGCACAAGTCCTAGCCGGGTAAGGTATTCGGAGAGCTCGACGAAGTCTCCTCGATTTGAAACTCCCAAAGCTCTGCGAATGTCTTCTTCCGAGGCGGCCCCGCGATTGGATAGGACGTTCAGGTAGTCGCGATGGAGACCGCCAAGACCATTGGCATCAATCTGCTGGGCTTCATTGAACCAACGACCCACCGCGCTGACGGTCATGCGCGCAGCGACTTGAGTCCGCGTGGGTATGGCTCCGCCGAGATCGCCTTCGGCAATGGCATAGAAGTGAGCCACCAGAGGGTCCAAAATATTGACGCTGGGGCGCGGACTGCACTGCATCCGCGCCGCGATTTCCAGGCAGGTCTCGCGCGCCAGATTGGCGCCGTCCAGCTTCTCGCGCGCGTGAAACCACACGATGCCGGCGGTTTCCTCGAGCGTGTAGGATCGCAAAGTGGTGCGGGTCGGGCGGCTGAGGAAAGCCTCGGTCAAACGTCCCGGGTCCGTCGTAGCCAGAAGAAACACGACCTGGTCGAAGCTGTAGACGACATTTCCAACTGTCGTGGTGCGTCGATCATCCAAGGCGCTCAGCAGAGCGGTCGCCACCGAGGGCGCGATCGCGTGCACCTCGTCGATGAACATCAGGCAAGGTGCAACGACGACGACGCCCGTGGCGTCTTCCGGGGCCTTGCCCAGCTCAACCAGACGGTCGACGATCATGTCAGGGCGACGCAGGTCCGCGCCGTTGAACAAGATCGGGTCCAGGCCAAGGAGTTGCTCGCCGATCCGGCGCGCCAAGGTGCTTTTGCCCACCCCCGCTGGGCCGACCAATAGCTTGTCTGGGTAACGCTCACTCCAGCCCTGAGCCTTACGGGCTAGATCGGCCAGTTCTCGCGCGGCTTCGTACTGTCCGATCATGCCTAGAGCGTTCAGGGGCGGCGGCCAGGTTCCCTTCGACGCAGGGTTTGCGGCATCTGAAGCGGTAGGCGGCGTCGCCACCCGTGCCGTTGGTTCTCGCAGCGGCGCCGAATTGCCCTCGCTCGCCTCTGGCTCAAGGTCCGGCTGCGACGCAATGGCCATCGGATCGCGATCGGCCGCGTCCGACAGTACAGTCTTGGATGCGACTGGCTCTGGGGGCGGCGCCGATGTCGCCTTGAAAGCAGCGCGCACCGGAGCGTTTGCAGTCGGCTCCTCGGCCGGTGCGAACGCGCCGCTGTCTCGCGTCACGCCAAGCAGGGACTCGGCGAGCGGCTCGGTGATGGTTCGAAGCATAATCGGCAGCGACTGGTGTGATAGGGCGCGCTTCGTCGCTTCGTCACTGGAGCGCAGTTTGACGAGAACAACCTCCCCATCAACCCGGATCATTGGCCGCGCATCAGTCTCATTGAAGAGGTCGCGCAGCCAGGGGCCCCAGCGCCGGCGGGAGTCAGCATCCTCTTCGTCGGTGCCCCACCGCGTCGACACCGCGCGCACCAGGACCTCTTTCAGCATTTCCAAGCGGGGCGGTGAGAAAACGCCCTCACCGTTAAGGGCGCTTTGAATGACCGCCGCTGTACCGGTGAGCTGCTGAGCAGCGCGCTCAATGCGCTCGGCCTCCTCGGGCAAGCTCGGGTCGAGGGTGGTTTTCACCTCGACGACCGTAATGCGGAAAGCGCCGTCATCATCTCGGCGCAGGAGAAGGAGATCGCACCGTTCATTGAGCTGGCGCGGGCCAAGCCGTAGCCAAAGGCGCGCAATTGGACTGTCCACCGCCGCGACGATGCAGTCGCTGTCAGATCGGCGCGCGTCACGCGCCGCCAGCAGCATGCCGACGAAACCGATGACCTTGTTGTTGTCTGTTTGGCCGCTCTGCTTTTTGACGAGATCCAAAAGACCTCCGCCGATCAGATTGGCGCCTTGTCGCAATACTTCTGGCAGGCTGGGCCCGCTGACTTTGAGGTTGCAGTTCTGGAACGCGATTTTCATCAGGCTGGCCAGGCGCTCATAGTCGCCGGCGGCGAGCAAGATCTGTCGATCCCCCTCGCGCCGTTCCAGCAGTCGTACGGACTTCATACCCGCTTCCCGGGGCAAGGCCCGATCCGCCACGAGCAGCCATCGCGTCGCGGCGTCCTCGCCAAGGACCAACCGATCAACAACCCCGCGCAGGCGGTCGGCGTCGGCGGAGGCATACATCGCATTGTCGCGCAGCTCGCCCTGGCGGGCGTGGATCATCAGCACAAAATCAGAGAATGGCGGTTCACCGGGATGAGGTTTGAGGCTGATCTGACCCAGCAGGCCATCCACTGCGATCTCGTTACGAACGCAGAATGGGCTCATGGGCAAAAGGCCCTCGATCCGGCGTTTGCGGATCTCGATCGAAGACTCGTCGAACAGCGCCGCGACATGGAACGTGCGGCCATCTAAGCCCTCGTCGACCAGCTGTTCTAGCGACTCCGCCGGCTTGGCCGATACGCGGATTTCCAGCCGGCCTGCAGCAACCTTCTCATAAATTAGATCCTGCGCTTCGCCCTCGAGGATGGCCGCTGAAAGCAGCCGGTCGCGGTGAGCGGCGGTTGCGAAGACGTCGACTTCGATCCGCGGCAGAACGTCAGCTCCACGGCGCTCGTCCAGTAGTTTGACAATGCGTTCAAGGATACGGGTTGGTTCGGGCGGGTTGATCAGCGCGACACGCAGCGGTCGCGGATGATTGGGGTAAAGCAGAACATAATGATCGAGCGCCTTCACGAAGGACTCGACCCCATCGGCGCTGCTCACCGCGTTGTGCAGGTTCTCGAAGGTCGCCAGTCCATGCATGTGGTTGGCCACAGGCAGGAGTTGATCCAGCCCCCGCCCATCGGGCGTCAATCCGGCGCGCACCACGCTGAGGAACTGGTCGGGCCGGCGCAGCTCCACAAGCAGTGCTTGCCGGTCCGCCTCTATGATGGGTTGGCCTTCAGTCAGGTTCCGAAGTAAGTCCCCGATGCGCTGATGGCGCCAGAGATGCAAAGGGTGCAGCGGGAGCATGACCACTTTGGAGCTGACGGTTTTAGCGTCGTGCCGGATGCGCACCTGCAGGAGATCAAGAGACAAAAGCGCGTCGAGTGTCGCCTGCGCCCACGCTGTGGAGTGGTCGCTAACAACAGCATAGTGTTGTTGAACGCTCGCATAGAGCTTCTGTGCTGAACCCAGATAGGATGCACAGAGCGCCTTGATCTGGGGGTGGGTGTCGAGAAACTCACGAGGATGCACGACCAGAGGGCGCACGTACGCCGCCAGCTGCGCACGTTGCGCGCTCATGTCGCTCCAGATCTCACTTAGGCTCGGACCCTGGGTGGATTTCGCCGCCGCGTCCCAGCCCTCAAGGAGCCGCTCAAGCGAGAACACCTGTCCATCATGACGCCAAATCTGGTCGATCTGCACAAAGATCGGATCGAACTCGGCGTAACGCGAAAGCGCCTGGTTCAGGTCGAGGACGTCGGTCTCGATCAACCCGCCAAAACCATCCTTGGAACTAAACGCGCTGACCCAGTCGAGCAGTTTAGCGTCGACCGGCACGTCGATCGAAATAGCGCCTCGGCTGGTTTCCGCCGTCGCGGCTAGACGGTCTTTGGTCTGGTCAAACTCAGCCCAGGCTCGATCGAGGGCCTCGCCAATCTTCTCGAGATCTTGCGAACGGCCATTCAGCAGCGCGTCGAGTTCCTCTCCGTGGAGATCAACGCCGCGCTCTTCTGCCGGAGCTCCGGGCGCCTCAGGGGTGTCTGGCTCTGGGGGAGGGTTCGGCGCGGCGTCGTCTGCCGGCGGGCGAACCAGTCGTTCGGCATCCTCAAGCGTGAGCGCCGTCAGCGATCCAGCTCGGAATGCATCGAGACTTGCCAAGGCCTCTTCTAAGGCTTCTCGGCGCTCGACCGACACATAGCGCGCGGCGCGTATGCGCCGTTGACGAATTTCGCCGGGGGTCAAGACCGTGACCGCCTCGCGAATCGAGAGGTTGAGCTGCAGTCGTTTTGCGAGTTCTTGCGCCTCGAACAGCCGAGGATCAGGCAATAGACCCAGCGCTGGCAAAGCAATACGAGGGTCCGCGTCGCCCGAGGCGGCATCCGTCCAGGCTTGAAGGAAGCGGGCCACACTTTCGAGCGACCGCAGGCCCTTCAGAGCCGCTGCGTCGGCCAAGGCCGAGACAAGCTGTTCCTGCATCGGCGTGTCGTTGAACGGCGAGCGCGACCTGGCCCACCGTAAAAGGTGCTGAGCTAGACTCGAAGACGAGGCGCGGGCGAAGAAGTTTAGGCCGTGAACGCTGGGATTGTATCCCTGGGCGAGCGCGATGATACGCGGATGCTCCGCGCGTCGATTTCGCCAATCCGTCGCGAGATGCAGATCCGTCGTAACAGGCCCAAGCTTGAGCTTGGCTGCAGCGTCGGCGAGCTCGGCTTCTTTCGCGCCAAAGCCCACCAGAGCGATTGAAAAACCCGCCTCACGCAGGACATCGCTGCTGGCGAACGCTTCCAGGAAGTGGATTGGGTCGCACTGGGGTAGGCCCTCGCGCGCGAAGTCGTTTTCCCGAGTTAGATCGTGGCGGATCCACGCGACCAGGCCTTCGGCCACATATTGGCTGGCGGACAGCGCCATTAAATCAGTTCCTCAGCGCGCAGGGCGCACAGGGTCAATCCATCGGAAGGTTCAACGGCGAGACCAAGCCTAATTAAGAGGTCGCGGAAGGCTGCTCCATTGGGCTCAAGGTCTTCGTCGGAATCGAGCGGGGCGAAACCTTGCGCGTGAAGCAGGTTCACGTCCTCCGGCGCGGCGCCAGAACTCAGGCACCAGACCTCGCGCAGCCGGCGCGCGAAATCCACCACCGTCATCACCTCGTCTTTGCCAAGCAAGCTCAAAGCCAGCACGCGTAGGGTGTCAGCCTGAATTTCAGCATGCTTGCGCTTAGCTGACGGGGCTCGCGGCTGGATGAAGCCGACCCGCACGCCCAGATCACGAAAATGATCCTCTAGGGTCTGACGCGCTTCGCTGGACTGGGCGAATGCGGCCCACTGAGCATCAGAAACATCGGCGCCTTCGGCGTCGCGCCAAAGATCGTAGCTGCGAGAAAAGCGATCTAGCTGACGGGCGTACGAAGCGCGGCTCTGGGTGCGGATACGCCCGTTAGCACCATCCAGCGCGTCCAGCAGCAACAACGGTGAACCGTCCTGGCGCCGCATCATGTAAACAAAGAGCCAGCTGCACAGCCCAATGATCATGTAGCGCAGCGCATAGACCGAACGGTCCTGCAGGAGGTTTTCGAGCAGGCGGCCCAGGGCGCGAGTCTGCGGTGCCATGAGAGAGGCGATGTCGGCTGCGCGTGTAGCGTCCAAAACGCCAAAGCGCTGATCGTAGTCGTCGACCCAGTCTAGCTGATGATCGTCTAGGAGAGGGCGACCCAGGGTTTCGAGCGGCGGCGGCGGTAGTGCCACGAGGGCGCGGCACGCCTCGATCACACTCTGACCCTCGGCGGACGCTTGCAGCACGCGCATGACGAAAGCGCCCGAGTGCCCGTGGTTCTTAGACTGGTTGGCGATGTAGCGGACCGAAGGAGCCGAATAGTCCGAGCTGAACGGGCTATGAGGGGCGAACGCCGGTATGAGCGCGGCGCCGTCATTGTTGAACGCGGCGTTCAGATGGGCGCGCAAGGCTCGGAAAGAAGCGGGGTCGATGTCCGCCGATAATTTTCCGAGGTCGCGCAACTTCGGCAAGAGTGCTTCGGCGACGTACTCGTCAACAACGCGGGCGCGAGGCTTTGGCGAAATCCTCGGCACAGCAGCCTTATTGAGCAACTCCAACTTAGAATACTTGCCGGTTAAGGCTAGGAGGAAACTGGTGGCGAAATGCACGGGTTTCATGCGCATCGGCTGATAGCCGAGGGCTAGGCCGTGAATACGCCGTTCAGCGGCGGCGGTTTCGTACCGCTCTTGTTGGCTACGGGGCTCAGGCATTGAGACGAACCGATTCATAACGACGCCCGTCGGCGCTCAAGCCGACCTTGATGACTTGCAGATTCTCCAGGTGCACCGACCAAACCGTCGCTCGATCACCCTGGCGCGTTGCTCCTAGCAGCTCGAGAAAAGCGTCCAATCGGTGGATCTCGCGTTCGGGGACCAATTTGCGCGGAAGGCCACGTCCCAGCCGGCGCAATGTGCGGAACAAGGGGTAGTCGATCCGTAGGCGAGCCCCGCCGTGCCCCGGCGCGATGAGCATGAGGTGATCGCCGTGGTAGTCAAACGCCCCCTCGAGCCGCCGAGGCAGTCGTGGGCGCTCCAGTACCAATTCCTCGATTCCGACCCGATCCACGGCGACGAACGAGCGTGTCGGCTGCTCATGAAATCTGTGGCCAGCCCAGAGGTACAGGTGATGTTCCCGTCCGGTGAACGGGGCGGGGCAATAGGCGGCGTTGATCGCGTCAACGAGGCGCGCAACCACCTCGGTGCTTTCGCGCGGTTCGTTAAGAAGCGCGCGAAATTGTTCGGCTTCGGGATCAATCAGGCTCAAGGCCTGTTCGCCCTGGGCATGTTCGAAATAGAACGCGCGCTTGAGCGCGGCGAAGTCGCCGCCGGCGAGATGCGGATGTGGCGGGATGGACGGCTCCGAAAAGCGCCAACCTTCGCGAAGGCTTGGGGCCCTCGTCTCCAGAGCGGCGTCCCAGCGTGGGTGACTACACTGCGCCGGATCGACCGAGCGCATCAGTGCCGACAGGGGGAAGCGCGGATCGTCGTTGAACAGCGCCTCAGAATACCAAGAGGTTCTCCGGTAGTCGTAGCCGTCATCGAGGCTAAGTAGCATGCGCGCCACCAGGATCCATACCTCGCGGACCGTCGCGCGCCCACCCAGGGCGATCAGTCGTTCAAGTAGGCTTCGCAGACGCTGTCGCGTGCGATCGTCGCTGAGCTTGAGCGCATTGCGCGCGAGGATCGTTTCCGGTTCCGCGGTGATGGCGTGGCGAAGAGCGGGGTCGTCCAGCAGCCCGGCTAGCACCGCGTCGAAGAATGACGGCGCCAAGGGGTTGCGCAGGCTCAGGTCGATGACGAGGACTTTCTCCTGAGCGTCTTCGGTGCCGTCTGCGGCGCCATAGGCCAACCGGTGCCGGCACTGACGCCAGACCTCGGCCAAGGGGGCAAATTGCGGCGCGGCGTTGCGAAGCTGGTAGAGGGGGTATTCGTTGATCGCCACGCAGAAGGGTTGGCCCTTCTCAGCGGCTCGCGCCCAACGGTCCAGCACCGGCTTTGGATCGCCACCACGCATGGCCGCGGTCGCGTCCTCTAGCACGTCCGCGCCGGCGTCGATCAATTGCTGCTTGGCCTGTCGCAGCATGTGCGTTTTGCCGTCGCCGGCGTTGCCGGTCAGGACGACGCTCACCCCGCGCGAAACTTGGTCGGCGACAAAGCTATCCAGACTGGTGGCCACGTGCATGCGGTCCAGTTCTTGAGAGTTTAGGTTTTCCGCCGTCGCCTTGGGGCCAGCTCGCGCTAAGGTGCGCCAAAGCGCCAAGGGCGATTCCACTCGGACCGGTTGGTCCGCCTCCCCCTGCTTGCTCAAACCAGCGCCCTCTTGTCCTCGCCGACAACCTCCGCAACTTTTGGAGGCATGACTCCGTCGGAGCCATATTGACCGTCAAGCCGGTTCGCAAGCCAGCGTGTTCGCCAGAATTCAGCGATCCGCTCGCTGGCGTCGACGTGTGCCTTGGGATTGGCCAGATAATCGGGCAGAGCGGTGGTGCGCTCCAGCAGCCAATCGCGAGAGGAACGGGCCAGAGGCGCGGCGTAGATCAGGCGTTTTTGCTGGTGGCGCAGGAAGCGGTCGGGGTCAAAGCCGATCAAGCGCATGCCGGCCTTGAGTTTGCGCAACTTCGGCGAGGTGCCCTCGCCGAACACGCTGTTCACGTCCTTGTACTCGCGGTGCACCGAAAGCAGCTCATCTAGCGCTCGGCTAGTCTCCGGTGAAAACTGCACGGTTCCAAAGCCGGACGTCTCACCGATCGGCTCGTAGCGCAGGGTTTCCTGATCCTCCGCCAAGATACCCGCTGGCAACTTCAGGCGATTGTATTGGCTAGAGCCGTGCACATAAAGGCTCGTGGTGCCCAGATAGACCAGGGCGTTATCCCGAATGACGGGCTGATTGCGCATTTGGGATGAGATGATCGACGGCGCCTCGTAGGCGGCGCGGTAGTCGGCGCCCACCTGCGGGCTCAGCATCATCAGAGCCACGAGCTTACCGCCCAGCAGCGGACCGTATGGCGCGACGGCGCCGCAAGTGGTGATCTCCAGCATGTTCGCGCCGGCCCGACGGGCCTTCAGCGCCTCGAGCACGATGTTCAGTGCGCTTTTGACCTCGTCCAATTCAAGAGCGGCCAGCACCCGTGCAGGATCGGTCATTTCCGCGCGTCGCAGATTGAGGATGCGCTTGGCCTGGAAAAGGCGCCCGAGCGCATAGGCCCGCTTTTTGGCTACCAGCTGCTTTCGCGCCGCGTGCATCCGCTCGTTGCTCGACGCCTTGGCTTCGAGGCGCAGCACGTCGTCCTCGACCGGGGGCGCGCCTTCAAGCTCCCAGGCGTCAGCATCAAAAGCGTCGCGTTCACCCAAGGCGATTTCCTTGAGCAGCTGCTCGCGCCGGCGCGCGAAGTCCTGGCCACGACGGATGAGCCGCGCGATCGCCTCCTCGGTCGGATTGGCGACCTCCTCGGCGCTGACGAGATTGGTCCACTCGACCTCGCCCATCGAGACTTCGATCCGCTCCATCAGCCAGGCGAATTCGGCTTCGAGCGCAGTGGCACCGACGAGGCGCGCCGAGAGAATCCGTTCAGTGACTGCTCGCCGGTGCCAACCGATGAAGGTTTCGCGCACCTCGCCCATCTCGAGCGGGCAGTTGTTGAGCGAAGCGATGCCCATGACGGCATGAGCGGGATGGGCGGCGTCACGGACAAGATAGAGGAGCTGCCGCCCAGGCACCGGCGTTTGCGGGATCGACCAGCTAAAGCGGAAGTACCGCCAAAGGTCCCGCAATGGATGGCCCGTATAGGGGTCAATCTCATCCGTCGCACGCTGCAGGTATGGCCGCACCGCTGTACGGAGCGCCTCGATCCGAGGCTCCCCGTGCAGCGCCAAAGCCGGCTTCAGCCGTTCGCGCAGTTCCTCGGGGTCAGCGGTCACCACGCTGATGCTCTTTTTGTCCCGCGTGCCGGCGGTCATCCTGCGCAGGAAATCCTTCACCGCCGGGTGGGATTGCTGTTCATCGACGACGGGACGCAGTTCTTCGCGCAGAGCGATCTTGCTGGCGATCAGCTCATCGGTCGGGCGCCCGCCGCGGGCTTCCTTGGGGTTTTCGAGGAAAAAGCCGTAGCCCTCCTCGACGACGCGCCAGCGCAACCGGGCCAGATCGGCCAAGACGCGGACGCAGGCTTCGTAGACGAGAGCTTGGTCGCCAAGCTCGCGTGCCTGGCCCAGCCAGTCGATTTCCGTCTGCAGGATGGCGGTGATGCCCTCACGATCCCCGCGTGATTGGGCGCTGGAGAGCGTGCGGGCAAAGATTGGAAAACGTTCGGCCGTTCGGCCATCGAGAGGAGGGTAAATCGGTACGAGCATGAGGTTCGATCAAAGGCGACGGGATGGGTTAAACAGGGAACGGACCCCGCGCAACCGTCAGGGTCGCCATCTCCGTGCATCAGGCGTCACTGGCTCTAGCACGATCAGGTCGCCGAGGCCACCCCGCTCCTTGCCCGCTGACCACGCGGACGTGGTCGTCACGCCTTTCCATCTAGGGTTAGCCGTACGATAGGTTTAGACAGCGCTTGATATACGTTGGGTGGGCGAGGGCGCCGACGCGCCAAGCCGATCGCGGGGGGATATGGCCGAACAAGAGACGCTCGAGAAGTTGAAGGCGCAGCTCACCGAGGCGCTCGAGGGCGACGACGTCGATTTCCAGGCGATCCTGCGCTTGGCCGGCCAAATCTCCCAAGAAGAGCCAGGTGTAGTCCGGTTCACGACCGACGCTGCTATGGTGCGCCGTTTGGGGCGCGAACTGGTCGCCAAGCAGGAAACCGCGCTCGGCGAGTTGGTGAAGAACGCCTATGACGCCGACGCCACGTTCTGCACGGTCGACCTCATTCAGACCGGCGAGGACAGCTACGCGTTTCAGATCGTCGACGACGGCGCCGGCATGAGCCGCGCCGATCTGGCCAATGGCTTCATGCGCTTGGCCAGCGACACAAAGGTGCGCAACCCGCTGTCACCCCGGTTTGGTCGCTCGCGCGCCGGTAAGAAGGGGATTGGCCGCTTCGCTACCGAACGACTGGGGCGTAGGCTAACCATTGTCACCCAGACTGAAGACGAGGACCACGGCTGGACGGTGACGATCGACTGGAACGCCTTCGCCCAGGGCGAAGATATCGGTCTCATCGGCAACCGTATCGAGACCAGCCCCAAGGAGCGTGAGCATGGCACAAGGCTCAGCATCGATGGGTTGAAGGACGGATGGAGCGACGCTGACCTCAAGCGGGTGTACCGCTATCTGTCCAGCCTACTGCAGCCGGTGTTCGACGATGCCGAAATACAAAGCGGTGAAGCTGATCCGGGCTTCGAGGTGCGTCTCAATCGCGCCGGCGAGCACCTGAAGGCGGAGAACATCGCCAACGCCGACACCGAGATCCTCGATCAGGCGCTGGCGATCATCGAGGCGCGGATCGACCACGAAGGCGTGGCGACCTGGTCGATGACCTGCGCGAAGCTGGATATTTCGGTCGTTGACCAACCCATTGGCTTGGATCGCAACGTTGTTCGACCGCTGCCGAACGCTCGCGATGTGCGTCTGAAGGCCTGGTACTATATCCAGCAGCGGGACTTTCTTGGCCATTCGACCGCCTTCATCAAGAAGGTTCTCAATGAGCACGGCGGGATCCGGCTTTATCGAAACGGCTATCGCGTGCCGCCTTATGGAGAGCGGCACGACGATTGGTTGGGCTTGGACGTCAAGAACACCCAGATCTACGCGCCCTGGAACAGCAAGACTTTCATGGGCTTTGTCGCGGTTCGCGACCCGGCGGGCGAGCGGTTCGAGGAGACGTCATCGCGCGAAGGTCTGATCGAGACAGCCGCTTTCGAGGAGGTCCGCCAGATCACCTATAGCGTGCTGCTCTCAGCCGTTCGGCGTATAGAGGCCAAGCGTGGTTTGGGGCGCAACAAGCCGGAGGTCCGCGAGGAGAAGAGCGGTGAGCAAGCCGCCAAGGACGTCGAAGCCGCGATCGAGTCCACCGAGAGCCTGCTTAGCGATCTTGAGGATGACATTGCGGGCCTGCCGCCTGAGCGGCAGGAACAACTGATCGCGGTCACCGAACGCTTGAGCGCAGCGGCCCGGATCACTGCCGAGCGCGCGCGAGAACGCGACGCGCTCGTCGAAGAGCTGAACATGATGCGGATCCTGGCCAGCATGGGCCTAACGATCGCCGAGTTCACGCATGATTTTTCGGCGTTGGCGGAAACAATGGAATTGAACCTCAACGCCTTGAGCCGAGCCGAACCGGGGTCGGACGCGTTCTCCAAGGGGTTGGATCGCTTCCGAAACCAGTTCCGGCAAGTGCGCGCCTACACAGCGCACTTCGGTAGCATGACGACGAGCAACGCCAGCCGAGAACTACAGTCGATTGACCTCTATGCGTTCTCCCGCAGCTTCGCCGAGGATCTCGCGGTCATGTTCACCCGCCGGGGTTTGGCGCTCGAGGTGATCGCGCCTGAGCAATACAATGTCCGTACTGTTCAGATGCATCCGTCAGAATGGTCGTCGATCCTTCTCAACCTCCTGACTAACGCCGTCAAGGCTGCTGATCGCGTTAGCCGTCAGGGCCGCTTTCAGATTTCGATGGGCCGGATTGAATCCGGAAAGGTCTATCTCGACTTCAGCGACAATGGGGACGGCATCCCAGCCGAGAATCGCAGTCAGATCTTCGAAGCGTTCTTCACCACGAGCGGCGCAGCGCCGGTTCGTGCCTCAGAAGCCGCCCAGGCTTTGGGAACGGGTCTTGGCCTGAAAATCGTCGCCGACATCGCGCGCGCTGCAGGTGGCTCGGTCATGGTGATTGATCCCGCGCCGGGCTATCAGACGACGATCCGCGTCATCGTTGACGCTGAAAAGACCCCGGAGCCGTCCGCCTAATGCCGACCTACCTGTTCATCGACGACGACGCCGGCTCCGCTGCTGACGCGGAAATCTACGCCGACGCGCTGATGACGGCGCGACCGGCGCTCATGATCACGCCCATGCGGCCAGACATCCTGCCAAAGACGCTGGAAGCGATCGCTAGGGCCAAGCCCGACGGTCTATTGCTCGACGTCGCTCTAACGAACGCGCTGACCGAGGACAAGCAGCACGTCGGCTTTGACGGCATCGCCCTGGCCCAGCAAATACGGACCTTGCAAACGCGCGGGCGGGCGACCGGCTCGGCGATGCTCGGCGAGTTCCCGATTATCCGCTTTTCGAAGAAGGATGTGATCCGCGAGTACGTCAACGAGGACCCGACGAGCGATGATCTCTTCGATGAAATGATCGACAAGGGCGCTCTGATCGATGACGCCGACGGTGCTGCAGACAAGGCCCTAAGCCTCGCCCAGGATTATCCGGCGATTGTCCGTATGACCAAAGAGGAGGCTTCCGACGAGGCGATCGCTGCCCTTCTCAACCGGTCGTCGGCGTTTCTCACCCGATTGGACCCGCGCTCCCTACTGGGGCTGCGCCGGACGGGGGCTCCGGCTCATGTCGTGGCACGCTATTTCACTAGCAAGCTTTTGGCTCGATCTGGCCCTCTCATTGATGAAGCGCTTTTGGCTGTGCGCTTGGGCGTGGACAGCGAATCCCCCGACTGGGAGCGCCTGAAGGCGCAGCTTAACGACGCCGTTTACGCCGGGCCGTTTTCGCTCGGCTACAAGCGATGGTGGCACGTCAGCGTGATGGATTGGTGGCAGGAAAAGATCGCTGACGCTCCGCCTGGTAAGTTGAGCACTCCCGAACGCGTCCAGGCTCTATCGGCTGCCCTGAACCTGACCGATCTCATCCCGCTGGCTGAAGACGCGCTTAGCCCAGGGCTGCGATATTGGCATCGGTGCAGCCGGTCGGCACGACCGGTGGACCCCTCGTACGGATTTGCGCTTCTGCCCGTCTACGGTTTGGAATCCTGGCAGGACGCCGAGTACCTCTGTCAGGAGGAAGCCATGCGCGACCCTAGCAATCCGCGGTTGGGCGCCACCGAACGCAGCCGGCTGGCCTTGCTGCTCAAGGCGACCGAACGCTAATGACGCCAGAGCTACGTGAAGCGCTCGATGCCCATCGACACGCTAGAGCCGGCGAGCTCTTCGACATCGCTGGACTCTTGGAAGACCACAGCTTCACCGCCGATGCGGGCCCGGTGCGCGAGGCGGCCCAGCAGTGTCTGGGCGGCATTCGCACGGTGCGCGGCGACCTGCCGGACGTCGGGCGCACCTATTGGGGCTACGAGATTTCCGACCTAAAGATCGCTTTGGAGCCTCAGCGACATTGTCGTCCGCGCGGAGCGACCATGGAAAGCGTGACCGGATCGTTGACGGTGCGTGTGGAGGAATATGTCCCGCCTGACCAGGCCAGCGTTGGTGCGGCGTTTACTCATCTTCGCCGTCTAGACACCGACTTTTCATTCGATGCCAGCCTCGTCGTGGATGGCGATGCCCACACTGTCCGGTCCGCTTGGCATCTGGATACGCACCTTTTTATGGATACGGTCAGCCATGCCGTGCATCCACGCTTTCACTTCCAAGTCGGGGGCGAGCGCCTCGACGATCTCGATCATCTTATTCGCGGGGTCTTCATGCCGGAGACGCCGCGCATGCCAGTGGCGCCCCTTGATGGCATCCTGGCGATCGACTTTGTTCTCGCGCATTACTGCGGCGGCGCCTGGGGCGTCCTGAGGGACATGGACGCAAGTTACAAGCATCTGCGCAAAGCGCCGATGCAGCGTTATTGGGCACCCTATTTCAGAACGCTCTGCGATGGGATCGATGCGTTGGATACCGTTCCGCATGGCGGCGACGCAAACCCACTGATCCCCAATATCTTCTGCTAAACCAGTCGATTAACTGAGGAGCAGCTGCCTGTAGCCGATCGGGACTGGGAACGCCGCATTCAGCGTCGCCAAATAGGCCTTTCCATTCGCTGTGAGAGGCGGTTCACCCACCACCACGAGTCGTTCAGGACGCGTCGCGCCTGGCCACAGAGCGTATTCCAGAAGCTGTCCGATCGCGTCTCGGAGGCAAGCTCGATCGGAACAGTTCGTCTTAACCTCGTAAAACCACATCGCGTCATCGTGAATGGCGACGACATCGATCATCCGCGATCCGATCATTGGCTCCAGGAGCACGTCGATACACCCCTCCGCCAGCAGCTCGGACTTCAGCCGACGCTGAATTTCCGCATGACGTAGCTGCACGGCGAAGGTGCGGGCGTGGGTTGTCGCCTTTGTCCACCTTCTATCCGTGAGCTCTCGTCCCGTCTCTAAGCGCAGGACTTCCGGCGCCGTGTCCACCTGCTTGGCCTGCTGTTCGACAAATCGAGCTGACCTTTGGGGATTTTCCTCATCGTCCCATAACGGCAGAAAAGTCTCCACGAAGGCGGACGGAAGTTTGAATGCGTACCCTTGTAGCGGTCGAACCGGGCGACTCGAGAGTTCGAAGGGGAAGTATTTTGAGACACTGTGCGGCACCATGGCATCATAAATTGCCTGAAGTTGCTCGCGATCGCGGCGCAGGGTCTCCAAGGTTAGCGGGGCGCTCAATTGGTGGTGATCACTCAAGGCCAAGCGGTAGCCAGCTAGCTCAGATGGCTCAGCGCCACGAGTTCGTGCATAGCTCCCGCGCGCGGCCCAAACAATCGGCGCTGGGACGGCTGGCGCGGCGATACGTGAGGCGCTGGTAATCGCCGCCGCGCGTTTGTCATAGTGAAAGACAACATCGCCGACTCTGGCTTCCAAGAAAAGCGTGTAACGCCAGTTATCTCTTCCAGCTTCGTCATGCAGAGGCGCGCGAAGATCGACGCCCAAATCTTCTCGATCGGTCGACTCAAGCCAAAATCGCTCCTCGGCCAAGCGTGACCACCAGCGCTCCTTATCGGCCATCGAGCACGTTCGCGCGCAGGGCGCCGATGTGAGGAGCGCCTCTGGCGCCGCCCTCGAAGATCGCAAAGATTGGCCTGCTTGGAGTGGACATCGGCGCTGGTTGCTATGCTGCGGCGTCGCGAAGCGATGCGATTCGCTCTAACGCGACGGTCTCCACCAGGGTCTGTAGTCCCGCGACCCGTTCCTCGAGCCACGCGAGGTGGTCGTCGGAAATCTCGTAGGCTTTCGAATAACGTGCCTCGACATAGGCGCGGCGGATTAAGTCGAAGCCCTGGCGCTCGAACTTGTTGGCCCGAGGCCACACGCCAAGAAGGCGGTTGTCCAAGGACTCGGCCCGGTCGCGCAGCAGGTTCAGCCGATGGGTCTTGGCGCTGTAAAGCGTCAAGGCCAGGATCAGGCCGTGATACGAACGCTCAGCTGCTTGGTGAAGCTGAAAGGCAGCTTCTTTAGGTCGGCCCTGGCGGCGGACATAACGGGCAGTATCGAGGAACCCAGCGGCGCTCGCATGCCATTCATTGAAGTATGCCTTGGTCTCCCCGTAGGCGTCCTGCGGCGATAGCGCCTCGGGCGTGGCGAACGGAAAGCCGTCTTCTTCGAAAAGCGTGATCCCGTCTCTCAGGATGTCAGTAAAGAAGTAGCGGCCGAGCCGCAGCTGCTCGTTCACGTCGTCGAGGCTATGGACGACGAAGTTGGGCTGAGTGCGCAGGCGCTCGCCCGAGGCGTACTCGCTCAGGAAGGTCTGGTCGGGACCGTGCCAGAATTCTTCAAGGTCGGTCAGGTCGTCGTGGTTGACCACCACCAGGATATCGAAGTCCGAGAAGTAGCGGCCCTTGGGGTCCTCGACCCAATCGCCGCGCGCATAGCTACCGAACAGGATGATCTTCAGCAGCTTGCCATTCCTGAACCGCGGCATGGTCCGACGGCTCAGCGCCTCGGCGAAACCGTCTCGCAGCACGTCGACCACGAGGTTCAGTTCCTTGCGCTTGGCGGCTGGCAGATGGTCGAGCGAGGTCTTCATGGGTCCGTCGTCAGTCGGCGATGAGGTGTGGAGTCTAGGGCGTCAGGTGGCGCCGGCGCCACCGTTCGTTGCGTCCGGCCTGCGAATATTCTGTCTATATTCACTCTATAGAGTGGCTCGGCGCGGGGTGGCGCGGTTTGCTGGCGTGCGGCCGACGGGGCCGCGTCGCCCAGGCTGTCCGTGCTGTCGATCTCGCCGGATCTTGCTGTCGCCGACCTGGGCCAGGCGAGCGCTCGGGCGGGCCTTGGCCTTCACCACCTGCGTTACATCCTGGCCGCGGCCGAGCACGGCGGGTTCCGTCGCGCCGGGCGTCACCTGGGCGTCCAGCAATCGGCGGTGTCGCGGCGAATCCAGGAGCTGGAAGACCGGCTCGGTGCTCCGATCTTTGAGCGCGGTCCTCAGGGCGTACGGCTGACGCCGGCCGGTGAAGACTTTGTGCGCGGGGCGCAGGGCGCCGTCGGCGAATTGGATCTCGCCATCGATCGCGCCGCCGAGGCCGGCCGCGGCGATCACGGCGTCCTGCGCATCGGTGTCCTGGCCGGCCTGGGCGGCGGCCAGATGCAGAACCTTCTTCATCGTCTGATGGAGGTCGCGCCGGGCCTGGAGATCGACCTTGTCGAGGGTGATGCTCGCGGCCTTGGCCTAGCGCTGAGCCACGGTCGACTGGACATCGGCTTCCTGCTGACCGAGCCGCGCGCCCTGATCTCGACACCGGCCTGGCGCGAGCGCGTCATGATCGCCGTCCCGGCCGATGATTATCTGGCCGACACGCCTTCCCTGGCTTGGTCGGACCTCGCCGATCGTCGCTTGCTGGTCGGCCGACCGATCGCCGAGGTCGTCTGTGACCTAGCCGCGCGACGTCTCGGGGCCGGCGCTGCGGCGTCCATGGGGCAAGCGTCCTGTCCAGCCAGCGTCGCGCGCCTGGTGGCGTTGGGCCAAGGTCTTGGCTTGGTCAACGAGGGCGACGCCGCCAGGGTCACTGGCGTCGTCTACCGCCAGTTGGCCAGGGCTTTCCTGGCCTTCGACGCCGTCCTGGGCCGACGGCCGGAGAAGCCGATTCTCCGTCGTTTGATGGCCTTGCTGGCGGGGACCACCTAGTCGTCGAAGACGATATCGCGCGTCACCAGGATGGTCACAGGCAGGCCCGCCCGCAGGCTCAGGGTCGGCTGGACGTCGAGCTGCTTGCGCACCACCTGTTGGCCGGTCTGGTTGACGGTGTCCTGCACGCCTTGGCGCAGAGCTCGGGCGATGTCGCTGTCGTCGTCCGAACCCACCGCCGCGCCGACGCCCAGGACGCTGGACAGGAGCGCGGCCCTTGTCATCGCCCCCCAGTGCGCATCGGTCTTGTCGGTCAGGCCCGATCGACCGGCAGCGTCGGCCCCGACCAGGTGATCGAGCTGCAGCGACCGACCGTCCGGGAAGATCACCCGATCCCAGGCCAGCAGCACCCGCCTTTGGCCAAAGGCGACCTGGCTGTCATAGGCGCCGATCAGTTTGGAGCCCTGCGGGATCAGCACGGCGCGGCCCGTCAGGCTGTCATAGACGTTGCGCGTCACCTGGGCCGAAACCGGACCCGGAAGGTCGGAGCTGATCGCGGTAATCAGCGCGGCGGGGATGATGGTCTGAGCCAGAAGCACTTGGCGCCCGGACGGCGGTGCGGGACGGAAGGCGCTGGTGGTCGGCGGCGTGCTTTTGCCCAGGAAGGCTTGGCGGCTGTCGGTGACGTCGGCTTGCGGCGCGGTGGGCGGAAGGGGCGGGGCGGATTCTGGCGGAGCGAGGTAGGGGGGCGGCGGCAGTGTGGCCGTCGGCGAGGCGCCTGGGCTGCTACGACTGAACACGGCGCTGGTGCGCGCGGCGGCCAGCGCTTGTCGGCGGGCGTCGGAGGCCGGATTGGGTTGGTTTGGGCCGATCGGCGGCGGCGGCACGTCCTTGCCCCGCTCCTGGGCCGACAGGATTGGCCGGCCGAGATCGCCGGGGAGTGGCGGACCGAGCTTGGGAACGTCGGCATAGGTGCGCGGACCCGCGATCACCGCCTGAGGCGCCCGGCCGTCGGTGTCGTCGGTCTTGATGACGACCGGCTTGGGCGCGCGGGGCTGGAAGGCCAGGGCGAGGGCGGCGCCGATCCCGGCCGCGCCCAGCCCGGCCAGGCCGGCGATGGCCACGCGCGAAAGGCGCGCGACCCTCGGCGGCGGCGCGCGCAGGCGCACCGCGTCTTGGGCTTTCTGCTCGGTGTCGGACCTGGTCACGGCGCCCGCGTCCCGATCCGTTCGATCTTGACGCGTTTGGCCGAGCGCTTGTCGCCCAGCCGCAGTTCGGCCCGATCGAACAGGCGATCGACGATGATCTGGCGCCCCTCGACGCGGTAGTTGACCAGGCCGCCCTTGCCGGCGGAATCGAGCAGGAAGAGCGGCGGCAGTTCGCCGGCCGTGATGCCGGCCGGGAAGACCAGGTGGACCTTGGCGCCGTCGTCATAGACCTGCTGGGGACGCCAGCCGACCTTGTCGCCCGAGACCCGGTAGTCGAAGTTCAGGCGCGAGAAATCTGGATCGGCGGGGGCTTGAGGCGGGGGCGACGTCGTGGACGCGGGCCTTGGCGGCGTTGCCGGCTTGGCCAGCGCGATCAGGGCGTCCTTGGGATAGGTCCAGGCGACCGACGCCATGTAGGTGGCCGCGCCGGCCCGCAGCTCGACATAGTAGGTGCGGCGGTCGGTGTTGATCACCAAATTCGTGGCTAGGCCCGGCAGGGTCGGCTTGACCAGGATGTGGACCCGCTGGGCCTCGCCCTCGCCGCTCGAGGTGTCGCCGATTACCCAGCGGGCGGTGTCGCCGGCGGCGATCGGTCCCGAACCTGCCAGTTGCTCGCCGGGCTCCAGGACGATGTCGGTGACCCGTCCCGGCGCGGTGTAGATCTGGTAGAGCCCGCCCTCGCTCCAGGTGAAACGCTGCAGCGCGCCGACGAAGGCGTCGAGCCGCGGCTGGACGCGCGCGGCGGCATTGGCCGCGGCGACCGGCGCGGGCGGACCGGGACGGGGCGTGGCGGCGGCCGCGCTGGTCGCGGCGGCGAGCGACAGGACCGCGACGACCGCGGCCCCCTTTGCGGAGCGGGTCATGGGGTCATCTCCTTGGACCAGTCGATCGCGTCGACATAGAGGTGCAGCGGGTTCGCCTTCAGGCGCTCGACCTTGTTGGTCGGGCGATCGACCAGGGTCAGGATCGCCGACCAGCGCTCGGTCGAGGCCAGGGCGCCGTCCTGGTAGTGGCGCTCGATCCAGGCGATCCGGAAGCTGGTGGGCGAGGCGCGCAGGACGTTGGTGACGTCGACCGACACCTGTTCCTTGCCGACGCGCTCGCGCGGATCGTTGGTCTTGCCGTAGGCGGTCAAGGCCGCCGCGCCCTTGTCGGTCGTGAACTGGTAGGCCGACAGCCAGTTGCGGGTGACGACCACGGGATCGGATGACACCGAGCGCACCTCCTCGATGAAGCGCTCGAGGCGGGCGGCGATGATGAAATCGCTGGGCGTGAAGTCCGCCGTGGCGGGGCCGACAGTGCGGGCTTCTCCGAACCGGTCGACCTCGACAACCCAGGGCACGACGTGGCCGCGGGCGCCCTGCCAGATCAAGGCGGCGACCAGGACGATGATGACGCCGCCCTGCACCAGGGCCACGGCCCAGGCGCGCCGGCCGGTCACGGCAAGCCGTCCTTCGCGATCGTCCCAGGCCTGGGCGGCGCGGCGGTAGGGCGTGTCCGACTCGGGCGTCGTCCCGTAACGGATCTCGGGCCGTCGAAACATCGATCAGGACTCCTCGGAAAGGTCGACGGAGGCGCCGCCGCCGGACGGACCCGACGAGGCGGCGTGGCCGGCGCTCGCCGCGCCATGGGCGATGGCCTGGCGCTGGTCCATGCGCTTGGCCCAGGCCGGCGGTGCGCTGGCGGGAGGGGTTGCGCCTTGCTGGGGATCGGGCTGGGCGGCGCCGGGGGAAGCTTGGTGCTGGCGTGCGGAGTCGAACCGCTGACCCAGGGATTGGGCCATGCGGCGAAGGGGGCTGACGGCCGCGCCGCCGGCCGCCTTGGCCACGCCCATCGCCCCGCCGCTCTGGGCCGCCCCGACCGTCGCGCCGGCCAGGCTTGCCGCGCCGCGCGCGGCTCCGGCCGCCAGTCCCGCCGCGCCGCCCACCGCCAAACCGGCCAGGGCGCCGCCGGCCGCGAGCGCGCCACCCGCGGCGGCCACGCTGCCGACCGCTGCGCCGGCTGAAAGTTGCGGGCCGCCGGAGACGAGACCGCTAGCGATGCCGGGCGCGAAAAGGCCCAGGCCCAGCAGGCAGAGCGAGGCCAGGACCACGCTCAAGGCCTCCTCGATCGTCGGATCGGCGCCCGCGAAGCCGGAGGTGAACTGGGAGAAAAGCGTCGAGCCGATGCCGACCACCACGGCCAGCACCATCACCTTCACGCCCGAGGCCACGACGTTGCCCAGCACCCGCTCGGCCAGGAACGCCGTCTTGCCAAACAGGCCCCAGGGCATCAGCACGAAACCGCAGAGCGTCGTCAGCTTGAACTCGATCAGCGTCACAAAGAGCTGCACGGCCAGAACGAAGAAGCTGAGGACCACGATCAGCCAGGCGATCAGCAGCACCGCGATCTGGATGAAGTTCTCGAAGAAGGCGACGTAGCCCATCAAGCCGGAGATGCTCTCCAGCAGTGGCCGGCCGGCATCGATCCCGGCCTGGCCCACACGCCCGGGACGCAGCAGCTCCTCGACCGTGAAGCCCGTGCCCGAGGCCTTCAGGCCTAGCCCTGCGAAGCTTTCGAAGATGATCCGCGCCAGAGCGTTCCAGTTGCCGATTAGGTAGGCGAAGGCCCCGATAAACAGCGTCTTGCGGATCAGGCGGGCGACGACGTCCTCGCCCTCGCCCAGGCTCCAGAACAGAGCGGCCAGGGTGACGTCGATGACGATCAAGGTGGTGGCGATGAACGCCACCTCGCCGCCCAGCAGACCAAAGCCGGAGTCGATGTAGGCGGTGAAGACGCCCAGGAAACGGTCGACGACGCCGGGGCCTTCCATCAGCCGCCCGCCCGGCGAACGCCCAGGAACCGGGTCCGCGCGTCGTTCCAGGCCTTCAGGCAATCGGGGTCTTGCGCGCCCTCCGCGCCGATCGCCTGGCATCGCGCCAGCCGCGCATCGATCGGCCGGGGCTGTTGGATCGTGGCGGCGGGCGGCGCGGAAACGGGCGCGGGACGCCGAGCCTGCAGCGCGGCGACCAGGATCGCCAACAGCGCAAAGCCCGCCGCCGCCAGCCGAAAGCCCAGGCGCGCGCTCATGGCTGGTTGAACATCTTGGCCGAGCCGGGCTGGTAGCCGGCGCCGGGGGTCAGGAACCGATGAAGCTGCTCGCGCGCCTGATCCTGGGCCGCCGCGCGCTGGGCCGCCTCCAGCGTCTGGGCGCGGCCTTGGGCGGCGAGCAGGACGAGCAGGTCTGACAGCTGTTGCGACTGCAGCGCCAAGAGCTGATTGCCCGCTTGGGCCGCTTGCAGGGCGCCGGTGGCCGACTGGCTGGCGGTGACCAACTGTCCAAGCTCGCTGCGCGAACCGTCGAGGTTGCCGACGACCCCCGCCTGGACCTTCAGGGCGTCCTGGAAGGCTGCAACGCTGTTGGCCCAGCGGGTCTTGGCGTCGGCGACCAGGCCTTGGCCCGTGGTCGACAGGTCCGCGGGGCGATAGGCGCCTTGGAACGCCGCCTCGATGTCGCTGACCCGCAGGGCTACGCCCTTGGCCTGGTCGATCAGGGCGCGGGTCTGGGCCAGCTGCGTCTGCAGGGTCTGCAGGGCCGAAAACGGCAGGCCCTGCAGGTTTCGCGCCTCGTTGACCAGCGACTGGGCCTGGTTCTGCAGCGCGGTGATCTGGTGGTTGATCTGCTCGAGGGTGCGCGCCGCGGTCAGCAGGTTCTGCGCGTAGTTGGACGGATCGAAGACGGTCCACTGGGCGTGAGCGGCTATGGGGACTAGCGGAATGGCCAGGACCAGCGGCGCGGCCGCGAGCAGGCGCCGCCGCGAAAGGCGCGGGGTCATGTCAGGACTCCAGATCAACGGTGGGGAGGAGGTCGGCGGCCCAGGGCAGGCCGCGCGCGCGCAGCCAGGCCGCGGCGAAGTCGCGCGGCGCGGCGGCCAGCACCGCGTCGATCTGGGCTTGGTCGGACTTGGACGAGGCCGCGGCGAAGGCCAGGGCCACTTCGCCGAGGCCGAGATCGAACAGGCGGTCTCCAGCTGGCGATTGGCAGTAGTAGTCGCGCTTGGGCGTGGCCCGGGCGATGATCTCGACCTGACGGTCGTTGAGACCAAAGCCGGCGTAGATCGCCGCGATCTGCGGTTCGAGGGCGCGAGCGTTGGGTAGGAACAGCCGTGTCGGACAGCTCTCGATGATCGCCGGCGCGATCGGGCTGTCCTTGATGTCGGCCAGGGACTGGGTGGCGAAGACGACTGCCGCGTTCTTCTTACGCAGGGTCTTGAGCCACTCGCGCAGTTGGCCGGCGAACTGCGGATCGTCGAGCGCCAGCCAGCCCTCGTCGACGATGACCAGGGTCGGGCGGCCGGCGAGGCGGCCTTCGATGCGGTGGAAGAGGTAGGCCAGCACGGCCCCGGCCCCAGGCGCGCCGACCAAGCCTTCGGTCTCGAACGCTTCGATGCTGGCCGGCGCGAGGGTCTCGTGCTCGGCGTCCAGAAGCCGGCCCGCCGAACCCCCGACAGCATAGGGCTTGAGCGCCAGCTTCAGAGACGCGTCCTGGAGAAGGGCGATCAGGCCGCTGATCGTGCGCTGATCTACCGGCGCGGTGGCCAGGGCCCCGAGCGCCGACCACAGGCGTTCGCGCCCTTCGGGGGCGAGCGGCGCGCCCTCGCGAGCCAGCAGCGCCGAGAGCCACTCGGCCGCCCAGGTCCGTTCGGCAAGGTCGTCGATGCGCGCCAAGGGCTGCAGCGACGGAGCCTGCCCGCCGCCCAGGTCGTGGAAGGTCCCGCCCATGGCCAGGGTGGCCGCCCGGATCGAACCGCCGAAATCGAAGGCGAAGATCTGGGCGTCGGCGTAGCGGCGGAACGACAGCGCCATCATCGCCAGCAGCACGGACTTGCCCGCGCCGGTCGGCCCCACCACCAGGCAGTGACCCACATCGCCGACATGCAGCGAGAAGCGGAACGGCGTGGAGCCGGCGGTCCGCGCGTGGAAGAGCGGCGGGGCGCGCAGATGCTCGTCGCGCGACGGCCCGGCCCAGACCGCCGACAGCGGCATCATGTGCGCCAGGTTCAGCGTCGAGATCGGCGGCTGGCGGACGTTGGCGTAGACGTGGCCCGGCTGGGTGCCGAGCCAGGCCTCGACCGCGTTCAGCGTCTCGGGGATGACCGTGAAATCGCGGCCTTGGATGGTCTTTTCGACGAGCCGCAGCTTCTCGGCCGCGACGCGCGGATCTTCGTCCCAGACGACGACGCTGGCGGTGACGAAGGCCTGGGCCACATCGTCGGCGCCGAGGTCCTGCAGCGCGGCGTCGGCGTCGGCGGCCTTGTTGGCGGCGTCGGAGTCGATGAGGCTCGCCGCCTCGTTGGTCATCACCTCCTTGAGGATCGCGCCGATCGACTTGCGCTTGGCGAACCACTGGCGGCGGATCCGCGAGAGCAGGCGAATGGCGTCGGTCTTGTCGAGCATCAGCGCCCGGGTCGACCAGCGATAGGCGAAGGCCAGACGGTTGAGGTCGTCGAGCACCCCAGGGAAGGTCGCGGTCGGAAAGCCGACCACGGTCAGAACCCGCAGATGCCGATCGCCCAGGCGCGGCTCCAGTCCGCCCGACAACGGCGCGGTGGCCAGCAGGGCGTCCAGGTGCATCGGCGTCTCTGGGACGCGGACGCTCTGGCGG
The DNA here is from genome assembly GCF_964253875.1 of Caulobacter sp. LjRoot300. NCBI lineage: Bacteria > Pseudomonadati > Pseudomonadota > Alphaproteobacteria > Caulobacterales > Caulobacteraceae > Caulobacter > Caulobacter sp. LjRoot300. The sequence continues at coordinate 338,346 of NZ_CAXUSA020000004.1, read as the reverse complement.
GTGGTTGTGGCCGCGCCGTGCAGGAACGACAGGGTCTCGGCGTCGCCCAGCCAGGCCGCCTCGGGCATGAAGCCCTCGACGAGTTGCAGCACCCGATCGGTGCGCTGGACGAAGCTCTCGGTCTGCTCCCAGGCGTCGAAGCCGCGCTCGGCTCGGCCTTCGATCATCAGGCGGCTGACCCGCGTGGCGTCTTCGGCCGGCGGGCGCCAGACGAAGGTCAGGAAATAGCGGCTCTCGAAGTGGACGCCGGCCTCGGCGAACTGCTCGCGGCGCTCCAGGTCGACCAGCCCGGAGGCAGAATCCGGAAAGCGGCCGGGCGGGTAGCCTCAACGCAGTCGTCAATCATGAAGGCCGCATATCAGCGGGTGAGGGATAGGGCCGACCTCGCGTGCGTAATGACGCCCCTTTCAGCCGGCGGCGCCACAGGCATCAACAACTAGGGCCACCGTGCGGCCCTAGTCGAGCGGGGGAAAAGCCCGCGGACCTTCACCAGGAACAGGCCGTCCGGTTTCAAGTCTTGCTGCCGCCCGCTGCCGCGGTCGCGGGCTTGGGGCTCCGCCCCGGGCGCGCTGCGGACCGACTTCCGCCCAGCTTCGGCCCCTTTGGGGCCTGCAGCCGGGTCCCCGCGAAGCCGGCGCCTCCGCTTGCACCCCCGGTCTGGCATCCCAAGTTGCGTTTATAGTCACGGTTCGCGAAAACGTTGCAAAACCGGAGAGACTCGATTGGCCACGGACCCCCGCCGCGTCAGGCTTCGACCATGACCCTGGCCCCCCTCTTCGATTCCCCCTGCGATCTGGCCGAGCGGATTCCGGCGATGGTCTCCGACTTCCTGGACCTGGAAAACCGGATCGGCCGCCGCTTTCGCGAGGACAGCGTCAGCGACATCATCATCGCCTCGCTGCTGAAGATCGCCGGCTCCAACGCCACCGTGCTCGTGCCCTCCGAGCCCAAGACCGGCAGCGACTTCGACATTCTCCTCCACGAGCCCGCGACCCGGACCGCTGTCCAGTACCGGATCCAGGCCAAGCGCCTGTATCCCCACGCCAAGACCTGGGACTGGGGTTCCTACAGGGAGCTCGACCACCCGCATGGTCAGGGCAAGCAAGCCTCGACCCTGGTGCGCTCCTCGGCCCAGGAGATGGTTCCCACCATCCCGCTCTACGCCTTCTACAACCCGCAGAGCGCCTGCGGCGCATCCAGCGGGGCGATCTCGGGGATCGAGCTGGCCGACGGGCTGGCGATCAACCAGATCGTCAAGGCCCTGGTGGCCGCCAAGGCCGCATCCAAGCGGCCGCGGCTCAAGCGCATCGCCTATCTGCGCGACCTCTTTTTTCCCCTGTCGACCATCCTCTGTCCGCCGTTCGGCGCGCCGACGTCAGGGGGGCTAATCGTTCGGCCCGAGGTGTCGCGCCAGGCCGTGCAGGGCGCCATCGCCAGCCGGGCGCGGCCCGACTGGATGGACGACGAAGAGGTTCCTCGGCTGCCCGGCGACTACCGCCACGGTCTGGCGCTGGCGCCGGGGCCGCTGGCGCCGCCCCAGCCTCCCGGACACGAGCCTCCCGGACGCGAACGGCCGGCGGATGCTACCCGTCGCCTGCCCCTCATCGTCGAACGCGCCATCGCCCGTCTGCAGGAGGGCGAGCGCATCCAGAGCGCCAGGGTGCAGCGACTAAAGCTCATCTTGATCTCCCGCGACGGCGGTCCCTAGTCGGCGCGGACGGGCCAGGTGCGCTTCAGGCAGGCCGCACTCCAGCATCTGGGCGTCGTCCTGCGCGAAAGCCGTCCTGTCTGGTTCCCAGGCACGATCAGAAGCCAGGGTTCTTCCAGGTATCGAAGCGGACGGGGATGACGGTCCTGTCGATATGGATTCCCGTCACCTCGACCAGGCTGATCTCGTCGGTCAGCAGGCGCAGCGCCGGCTCGAGCGTCGGCGGACTGCCGAAATCGGAGAACCAGTCGTCATCCAGGTCCAGAGGGTTGTCGGCGGCGTGGCGTCGAGGTGGCGGCTCGGCCACCGGCGTGAAGTAGACGCGCTGTTCCAACGGCCCGACCACCTGGGCGTCCTCGTCGTGATCGGCCGCCCGATAGGATCCGTGGATCGTACGCCGCGCCTCGTCCTGTGCGCCGGCCACGCTCGCGGCGTGTGGGAACAGCACGATGTTGTTGGCCGACTGGCTGATCTGCGCGGAGCCGAAGATGATGCCGTCGATGGGCGGATTTGCCTGCGACCAGAGATATTCGGCGACGATCTGGGTGGGCAGATAGTCCAGCGTCTCGCGGCCGGGGATCACCGCCCGGCGAATCTCGGCGTGGAAGCCCTCGATGAAGTCGCCATAGGCGCGCGCCTGCGCATAGCGCGGATCGAAGTAGCTCATGGCCTGGGTCTCGCCCGCCAGGCGGGTCAAATCGAGAATGCGCAGGTCACGCATCACCTCGAAGCGGCCCACGACCGCGGCGCCGCCCACGGGGACGCGCAGTTCGGCCACGCAGGTCTCGATGTCGAAGGCGCCATAGAACACCGAGATGCCGGCCGCGTTCATGCGGCCGGCCCCCGACACCCCTGGGCCGGGCGCGGCCAGCTCATTGACGACCCGACCGAAGATGGTGGCCTGACCTGCGTCCTCGTTGGCCAGCCGAGCCCGGTAGATGAAGCGATCGGCCGTTTGCGGCCCGATGACCCGGACGGCGTCGCGGCCGTGCTCGCCGCACAGGATCGGCCCGAACACCTCGCTCAGAACGCCCTCGCCGACGGCGTTGAAGAACCTGCGCTCATGCTTGAGCGCCGTACAGAACTCCAACCAGCGTCGGCGCAGGGCCGACCCGTTGGGTTCCTCGATTGCCAGGTCGTCGTTCTCGTCGCCGTAGAGGTCGAGCCCGCCTTCCGCGAAGTCGAAGCGGTGGCCGCGACCCATGATGGCGATCAGCGCCACGGCGACGTCCCGGTCGTCGGCCTGGATGAGATCGGCCAGGAGTTCGGACGAGGTTTGGCCGTTCGGCGCGGTCCAGACCCGGTCGCCGGCGAAATGGATGTCCTCTTCGGCGCGCGTGACCAGGAGCTCGTAGGTCGGCTTCACCCGATCGGCCAGCCACGCGAGCGTCACGACGGCGGCCTCCTCGCCGCGGCAGCACATGCATGGGCCGGTTCGGCCGCTGGCGGCGATCTCCGCCTTCAGGAGGTATTCGCCGATACAGTCCTCGCAGACCAGCCTCTTTTCGCCCTCGACGTCCATCCGTTCCCCCTGTGCCTGGCCCTTCATACCGAGGCGGGCGCTGAGGTGCGAACGGGAAGGTCGCCGACGTCTTCGCGCCGCAGGGCGCCGTCTGCGCCTCGATGCGTGGCGTCGCGTTGTCGTCGACCTATGTCGCACCGCCGCCATGGTCTTTGAGGTCAAGCTTTGGGCAAGACCGTGCGCGGTCTGTCGGCGTTCGCCGTGCTCGCTCGAAGCTATCGGCCGAGCCCGGCGTCAGGCACGCGCGGCCTGCAACTTGCCGGTCCTGGCCTCGTCCTTGGACTTGTCCCACTCCTGCTTCGGCAACAGTTGGACGCAGGCTTCCAGCCGCTCCAACTGCGCCAGTACCGAGGCGCGATCGGCAGAACCCGCCGCCGGCCGCAGCAGGTCGGGCAGGGCGGCCAGACTTTCCAGGATGGCCTGGTCGAGCGGGTGGTCTCTCCCGCCCCCGGGATTGACCCGAAGCCGCACCCCGACCCGACGCTCGTGGAAATCGGCCAAGGTCTCCGTCGGTCTTTCCAGGGCCGCGTGCGCCAGGGTCACGAGTTCCGCCGTCTGGGTCCGCAGGTCGCTGCGCCAGGCTGCGCGCTCCGTGGTCACCGTGTTGACGAACAGGGTCTTGCGGCTGGTGCGCTGGGTCATCCAGCCGGCGAGGATCGCGCCGGCGAAGGCCGCGCCCGCGGTGATCATCACCTTGAGCAATTCGCTGTCCATGAGGTGTCTCCCTTGCCTGGTTCCGCGAGCCCAAGGGTACAACGGCTCGGCGACCGAAAGGCCAGATGGCCCTGGCGGCTCATGGCCGCCAGGGCCGGCGCGGTCGGCCGCTCGATCTGCCCAGGATTGCGCCGAGCCCATCGAAATGGGGAGCGGCAGGCTCAGTACCGGGACGTGGCGTAGGCGCTGGCTGGCGGAACGGGCGAGGCCGCGCCCTGCAAGCGGCGTTGCGCCTCCGACTTGGCGATCATCCGCTCGCGCGGCGAAAGCGGCCATGACCCGGCGGGTGCGGCCGAGTGACCCGAGTTGGCCGCAGCCGCGCTGGGGACCGTGCTTTGCATCGCCGCAACCAGCGCCGCGGGATCAGGGACGGCGGGCGGTGGCGCCGGCCCGCGCGTGGTGATCGGCACCGGCACGGGCTCGTACGAAGTCTCCGCCCGCATCGCGCGCTTGAGGAGCTTGGGCGCCTCCACCGCCCAGAAGCGCGCCTCGCGGGCCTTGTTCGACCGAGGATCGGGCGGGGTCGGGTCGCGACGCTCGTGCCCGATCAGACGGGACGGCAGGTGCGGCCAACGCTTGGCGTCGAGCTTCGCGCCCGACAGGACCGCCTCGGTCAGCTTCTCCTGGACGTTCTGCAAATGGCCGCTGATCAGCTTGGCGCGGGTGATGTAGCCGGCGTTCACGCCCGGCAGGCTGTGGTTCATCAGCAGATGCAGGTCGATCTCCGACAAACCGGCGATCTGGCCCAGGGTGCGATAGGTCTGTCGCAGATCGTTGCCCCACTTGGAGAGCACCTTGCGGTTCTCCTTGTGCTCGACCATCCTGCCTTCCTCGCCCTCGCCCATGAAGATCCAGCCCTTCTTGTTGTCGGGCATCAGCATGCGGCCCGCCCGAAGGGCGCGGATGAGGCAGAGGATCATCGCGCGAGACAGGGGAATGTCGAACGCGCGGTCGGCCCCGCCCTTGGGGCGCGGAATGTGGAGAATGCGGGTCCGGATGTTGAGGTGCTCGAGTCGGGCTTCCAGCAGGGCGCCGGGGCGGCTGCCGCTGAGCAGGCAGAAGAGGTGAAACTCGCGGCGGACAGGGTGGCGCATCAGCCGGGCCTGGGCGAACCAGGTCGGCAGGTCCTCCAGGCCCATCGCCGTGTTGCGCCTCTTCTCCGGGTTCCAGTCCACGCCCAGGGTCGGATTATCCGCCGGCAGGTAGCGCTGGGTCTTGCGGGCATGGTTGTAGATGGCGCGCAAGGTTCGCATGGCGCCGTTGGCCGCCGAAGAGCCATTGACCTCGGTCAGCCTGTCATGGTGGGCGGCGACCTTCTCCGGATCCTCGGCCAGTTCCATCAACGGGCGGTCGATCCAATCGGCCATCAGGCGCTCGACGTGGTCGGCGTAGCCCGCGATCGTCGAGGGGCTGCGGTTCTTGCGCTTCATGTGCGAGGTCAGATAGCGCTCCCAGGCTTGGCGCAGCGTGATGCCGGCGTCCGCCTGAGGCTCGACGACCTTCTTCTTGGGGTACTTGATCGCTTCGCCGTTTGTGACCTTGCTGATCAGAAGCTTGGCTTGGCTCCGCGCGTCGCGGGAGTTCATCTCGCCAGCGTAGCCGATCACGACGCTCTTGCTCTGGCGCACGCCGTGGACCCAGCGCTCGGCTTGGGCGGTGTAGGATTTGCGCCGGCGCCCGACGATGACCATGAAGCCGGGCACCTCGGTGTCCCGGACCTTGTAGCGGCCGCTCGTGGCCAGGGGCAGTTGGGCGACGACACGGTCGGTTAGAAGGATGCGCCTTTCGTCCATTCTTGCGGGTCCCTTGGTGTGATCACAAATCAAATTGTTCTGGAGAGCTTTTGTTCTGGGGTCTGGTTTGTACTGGGGAACTCGCCCCCAGACTCTTCCGGTCGCCCTTTCCAGTTGTTCTCCGTCGTGCGATGAATTCGAGAGAAAAGATAGGGGTTATAATAAGTTATCGTACTCTGGCGTAAAGTGGCGAATACATGGGTCAACTGACTTGAGCCGCTACGAATCTGAGGGTCGGACGTTCGAATCGTTCCGGGCGCGCCATACATTTCAATGACTTAGCGGGTTTTCCGGGGTGCGCGGCCAAGGCTGTGGTGCCGCCATGGTGCCGCGCGCATCTGATTGGCCGCTGATGGTGCGCGCCCGACTCCGCCTGGTGACCCCCCGCGAAAAACGCAGAGCGGCGCGCTTTAATGGCCCGGGGGGCCACGGGGGGACTGCGCGAACGGCAGCCACGATATGCCGCTTCGGATACCTGACCCAAAAACGATCCGACCTCGGGGCCGTCGCGCATGCGACGGCCCCTCGGCGATGTCAGACAGCCAACAGCGCGCGGGCCCTGGCGGTGTGGGGCGCGGTTCGGCTGTCGAGCCACGCCTTGAGATCAGCCGGCCTGTAGCGGACCGCGTTGCGTGACAGGGCCACGAACAACGGACCGCCGCCTTTCCGCCGGTAGCCCTCCAGCGTGCGGGGCGAGATGCCGAGCAGGGTAGGGCTCGCCGTCGTCGTCGGCGCCCTCGGGGAAGATGCGCCGCTCGATCGGCGTCTTCAGCGCCTCGGCCTTGCGCTCCTCGACCGTCTGCAGCTCGTCCAGGCGGCGGATGAACAGCAGATAGGTCAGCTGCTCGATCACGCTGATCGGGTTGGAGACCCCGCCGGACCAGAAGTCGTTCCAGATGTCGTCGATCTGGTTCCGGATCGTGCCGACCAACATTATACGCTCCCTCGCACTGTGCCCGTGGCGCTGGCCAGGGCGATTTCGAACGCTTGACGATTGGCGACGACGATCGGCGTTTCGGACGGAAGATCGTCGGGCCGGTCGAGTCGCAGCGGCTTCTTCAGGTAGTAGAGCAGCGCCTTGCGGACCGAAAGCGCCGCGCGGCCGCCCGGCATGTCGTATTCCCAGGCCACGGCTTCCTGTTGGCTGGGCGAAAGCGCCGTGTTGGGCTGGAGCTCGACCTGGAAGGTTTCGGTCCAGTCCTGGTCCGCGCCGGCCGGCGCGCCGCCCGGTCCCGTGGCGCGCAGCCCGCGCCAGCGCGACAGCACGAAGTCCCTGAACGCCCCGTCGATGTGGCAAAAGCCGCGGACGTGCCAGCGCAACCCGTCCGATGCGAAGGCGTCCGGCGGACAGCGACGGCGGAAGGCCGCGCCGGGCCTATTGCAGCGCGTAGCGCAGCGTCACCATCGCCGAGCGGGGCGCGCCGGGCAGGTTGAGGTTGGGGCTCGTGCCATGGCCGGAGACGATGTAGCCCTCGTCGAAGAGGTTGCTGACATTGAGCTGCGCCACCAGCGGTCCGAACCGCTTCCAGGCCATGGCGTCGACCGTGGCGTAGGCCGGCAGGGTGACGGTGTTGCCGGGGTTGGCGAAGCGGTCGCCCACATAGTTGCCGCCGGCCCCGAAGCCGTAGCGTCCGCCGACATCCCGGGTCAGCCAGAGGTTGGCGCTCTGCCTGGGGGTGATGGTGGCGCGCTTGCCCTGGATCGGCAGGCCGGCGTCGAAGGCGATCGATTGCGTGACCTTGGCGTCGAGATAGGCGTAGCCGGCGATCGCCCGCCAGCCGCTGGAAAGGTCGAGGTTGCCGGTCAGTTCCACCCCGTCCGTGCGCTGCACGCCGATCGGGATGATCCGCAAGGTCGCCGGATCGGTGGCCTTGATGCCGGTGCGCTCGAGCCGGAAGGCCGAGACCGTGGCGCTGGCGCGGCCGTCCAGGAAGTCGAACTTCCCGCCGACCTCCCGGTTGGTGGTTTCTTCCGGGGCGATGTCGGCGTTGGTGGCGGCCAGGGCGAAGGTCTCGCCCGACGGCTGGAACGAGCGGCTCCAGGAGGCGTAGTAGGATTGGGTCTTGGTCGGTTGCCAGACCAGGCCCAGCCGGGGGCTCCAGGTCTTGTCGGTCCGTGACAGATCATCCAGCTTCGGCAGGCGTTGGTCGGTCGCCTGCTCGAAGCGATCGTAGCGAACCCCGACCAGCGCCTTCCAGTGTTCCCCCAGCGACACCAGGTCCTGGGTGTAGACGCCGACGGTCTTGAAGACCGTGCGGTTGTCGGCGGTCGGGGCGCCCGGAACCGTGCGGGCCAGGATCGGCAGCACCGGGTTGAACAGCGACACCGTCGCCACGCCGTTGCGGGAATAGGTCAGGGCGTCCTTGACCTGGCGGCCGAGCTCGACGCCGTAGAGCAGCTGGTGGCGGGCGCCGCCCAGGGCAAGGTCCTGGGTCAGTTCGGCCTGGTCGAACCAGCCGTGCTCGTCGCGCTCGACGTTCGAACGGTTGAGGCTGACGGTCTGGGCCGCCTCGTTGACCGAGCCGGGCAGGGTGTTGAAGCGCGACAGGCTGTAATTGTAGTAGCGGAAGGCGTTGCGGAACTTCAGGCCCTCGCCGAACTGGTGGGACAGGGTCGCCGTGCCCGAGGCCACCTTGCTCTGGCTGGTGTCGACGTCGCGGGCGTTGGCCGCCCCGTAATAGGCCCCGGCGTCCACGTCCACCGGCCGGCCGCGATAGGCCGGCACGCCGAAGTCGGTGACGCGCTTGTCGCGCAGATAGTCGGCCTGGATCAGCAGCGCGGTGTTCTCGCCCAGCGCCACGGTGGCGGACGGGGCGACGGCTTCACGCTTGAGGAACTGGGGGTCGCGATAGCTGTCGGCCCGTTCGACGGCGCCGGTGACGCGCAGCGCCGCGCCGGGCAGCGCCTTGCCCAGGTCGAACTCGATCCGCCCGTCGTCCCAGGCCCCGTAACTGGCGGTGACCGAGGCGATATCCACGCCCGGCTTGCGGGTGACGCGATTGATCAGCCCGCCCGAAGAGCCGCGGCCGTAGAGCACCGAGGCGGGGCCCTTGACCACCTCCACCCGCTCGATGTTCGACAGGTCGCGGAAGTACAGCGCGTCGTCGCGCACCCCGTCGACGAACTGGTCGGCGATCGCCGTGAAGCCCCGGATCGACACCTGGTCGCGCTGGCCGTCGCCGTGGGAGAAGCCGACGCCCGGCACGTTCTTCAGCACGTCCTGCAGCGACAGGGCCCGCTGGTCCTGCATGACCTTCAGGCCGACCACGTCGATGGTCTGGGGGATGTCGCGCAGCGGGGCGTCAATCTTGGTCGCCGTCGTCGCCCGGACTGGATTGTAGTCGCCCTTGCGGCCGGTCACCGTGACCCCCGACACGTCGTTGGCCGTCTCCTCCGCCCACGCGGGCGCGGCGGCGAGCAGCGGCGCGAGCGCGCAGGCGAACAGCAGGTGGCGGGCGGCGGGCGACATGGGCGATCCTCGACGGGAAGAGGCTGCGCCTAATAATCATTTGCAACAATGTGTCAATGCCGCAACCTCCACCTCGCCCGGACGGCCGACAATCCTCCGGCGCTTGGGTCGAGCAGGATCTTTGTCGGAGGGGCCAGTTTCCGACCGCGCCGTAAGGTCCGCCCCAAGAGTGTTCCGCCGTCCGATCGGTGTCCGCTCTCCCCGTTAACTTGTCAGACAAGTCACACAAAACAGAGGTTGTCCTGGCTGGGCGTGCGCGCCCCGGAAGCGGCAGGTGTCCAGGGTAATCTCCCCAAGCCGCCTCGTTTTGCCGATGCCGGAAGGGCGAGAAGTGTGGCAAAATTCCCACCAGTTCGCACAATCGGTACCGCTACCATTGTCCGGTTGGCGCGGTTTCTGAGCCTTTTTTGGCCGTGCTCCGCCGCTACAGCACAGAAAAATAAGGGCGTTTCGAACCTTGATATTGGTCAGGCCAATAGAATTCTGGCCTGGCCAGGAAATGCGCCGACTTCATTGACTGCGGCGTGAGCCTGGCCAAAGGTCTGACGTCGTCGGCGTCGTCGCCGCACTAAAAGCAAGAAGTCGGGCCGCGCCCTTGGCGGCGGCCGTGTAGGAGGGGAAATCAATATGCGAACGCTGGCCATTGGTGCGCGTCTGGGGCGCGCGGCGCTTCTCGGCGCGACGATGCTTTCCGGATTTGTCGCGGTCCAGGCGCAGGCGCAGACCGCGCCGACGGTCCAGGCGCCCAACAATGACGTCGTCGAGGAAGTCGTCGTCACCGGCTATCGCAAGAGCCTGGCGCAATCGACCGTCGCCAAGCGCGAGACGACAGGCTTCGCCGACGCCATCTTCGCCGAGGACATCGGCAAGTTCCCCGACTCCAACATCGCCGAGTCGTTCAACCGCATCCCCGGCATCACCATCACCCGCGACATCACGGGCGAGGGCACCAACGTCGCCATCCGCGGCCTGGGCAGCAACTTCACCAACGTCACGCTGAACGGCGCCTCGATCGCCGTGGCCTCGTCGGGCGCCACCGACGCCCAAGGCACCGACCGCTCGGTCGACCTCAGCTTCTTCCCGACCGACCTGTTCACCAAGCTGACGGTCAACAAGAGCTATTCGGCCAGCCTGCTGGAAGGCGGCGCGGCTGGCAATATCGACATGCGCTCGGCCCGTCCGTTCGACCGCCCCGGCCAGCACCTGACGATGAACGTCCAGGGCGTGAAGCCGGACGGCGCCGACTGGGGCGGCAAGGGCTCGCTGATCGCCAGCAAGACCTGGGACAATTTCGGCGTCCTGTTCGGGATGTCCGGCCAGCGGCTCAAGACCGACACCCGCGGCTACGAGACGATCGGCTTCACCAACCCGAACCTGTCGGCGGCCCAGTGCGGCGCGACGTCGGGCTGCAACCCGACGGGCGGCGGCAACTGGACGATCCCGGGCACGGTGCCGGTCGGCGCGGGCGGCGGCCTGGTGGCCGGCCAGACCATCGACCAGGCCTTCCTGCTGGCGCACAATCCCGGCGCGACGATCCAGCAGATCGACAACGGCCTGCTGCCGCGCCTGGGTCGCCCCTCGGCCGAGTACGGCCGCCGCGACCGCTTCAACGCCGTGGCCAGCCTGGAATGGAAGCCGAACGACAACCTGAACTTCTATGTCGATGGCATGTACGGCTACAAGAACAACGACCTGATCCGCGAGGACATGGCGTGGATCGTGCGCAACGGCGCGATCATTCCGACCAACACCAAGTACGACAAGACCGATTGCTCGACCGGCTGCACGGTCACCCAGGGCACCTACGCCAACTCGCAGTTCTTCCTGGAATTCCGTCCCTACATGGAGAAGACCGAGCTTTGGGGGATCAATCCAGGCGGCGAGTGGCGCATCACCGACAATCTGAAGGTCGAGGGCCAGGTCAACTACACCAAGAGCACCTTCCACCGCGAAAGCCCGACCTTCGGTCCGGTGACCGCGCTGGGGGCCGGCACGACGGTCGACTACACCTATAACCCGAACGGCATTCCGACGATCAAGAGCAGCATCGACCTGAACAACCCCGCCAACTTCGTCTGGACCGGCGGCCGGTTGAACATGCAGGACGAGAAGCGCTGGTATGAGACCAAGGGCGCGCGCGCCGTCGTCACTTGGGGCGACGAGCAGCTGAACCTGAAGTTCGGCGGCAATTACGACGACGTCACGCGCACCATCCGCGGTTACGACAACACCACGCCGTGGCAGAACGCGACCTGCGGCAACAACCCGAGCATCAACCTGCCGTCGCCCAACGGTCAGCCGCCCTGCCAGGGCCTGAACCAGCCCGGCGCCGCGCCCGCGGGCTATCCGACCTATCCGGGCTACGGCACGGGCTCCACGGCCGGCCAGACCGGGACGCTCACCTATGGCGGCTCGCTGATCCCGACCACCAGCCTGGCCAGCTACCTGAAGCCCGGCCCGGCCGGCTTCGTCACCGTCGACTGGGACGCGGTCAAGAAGGCCACCAACTACGACCAGCTCCACGACAACTCGCCGGAGACGGGCGGCTCCAACACCGGCGCCAGCGGCGGCTCCATCAATGAGAAGAACAGCGCGGCCTATACCGAGCTGAACGGCGTCACCCAGGTGATGGACAGCGACCTGCGCTTCAATGTCGGCGTCCGCTACGTCCACACCAAGCAGACGATCGGCGGCCGCGTCTCGGTCGCGGACCCGCGCAACAACCCGGCCGGCGGCCAGCTTCCCGACGGCTCGCGCTATCCGAACATCACCAACTTCGTCTACACCGAGAACACCTATTCCAAGTGGCTGCCGGCCGCCAACATCGCCTATGACGTCGGCGAGCACGCCGTCGCCCGCGCGGCGGTGTCGGAGACCATGACCCGTCCGGATCCGGCCGCCCAGCTGCCCGGCGTCAGCTTCGGCGCTCCGTCGGCCGACCAGGCCACCATCGGCAACTCGGCCCTGAAGCCGTATTTCTCGAAGAACATCGACCTGGGCTTCGAGTTCTACACCGGCCAGGAAGGCGTGATAGCGGTCAACGCGTTCCGCAAGTCGCTGACCGGCTTCACGACCAACAACGTCGTGACCCAGCCGTTCTCGTACCTGGCCCAGTACGGCATCACCTACGACACGCTGAACGACACCCAGAAGACGGCGATCAATTCGCGCGGCGGCCCAACCGCGGCGTCGGTCCAGATCCAGTCGCAGATCAACGTGCCCAACAAGCTGACGATCAACGGCCTGGAATTCCAGTGGGTGCAGCCGCTCGACTTCCTGACCAGCCGGTTCGGCGTCGAGGGGCTGGGCTTCAACGCCAACGCCACCATCGTCGACCAGACCAGCAACGGCGCGGCCGTCGCCTACGGCGTGGCCAAGTACACCTACAACCTGACAGGCTATTACGAGCACGACGGCGTCAGCCTGCGCCTGAGCCACGTCTACCGGAAGGGCTCGCAGTCCAGCGGCGCCAACCAGAACGGCGTCACCGCCGCGGCGCTGTTCGCGGACGACTACAAGCAGACCGACTTCTCCTCCAGCTTCGACCTGGAGAAGATGTTCGGCCTCGAGCACGTGCCTCAGCTGACCTTCAACGTGACCAACATCACCAACGAAAAGCTGCGCTCGCACTTCCAGTACGACAACGCGACGTTCACCTACTACAAGCCCGGCCGCCAGTTCCTGGTCGGCATGCGGGCGACCTTCTAGGGCGCTGGGCGGACGGATGGCGGCGACGCCGTCCGTCCGCCTCGGACGCTTCACATGAGGGCTGGTGCGGCGCGCTGCTTTCGCGGCGGCGCCGCGCGCCAATTCGAGGACAGCACGCCTGCCTTCGTCGGCCGGCGGCCGATTTGTCGAACGAAGGCGCCATTTGAAAAGCGACAGCCCTTCGGTTATGTAGCCCCTGTCGGAAAAGGCAGACTTGGTCTGGTAAGCCCAAGTCCTTTCGGTGACGAAAGCTCTGGTCTTTGGCTTCGCGCCGGGGATCCCCGCGACGAACCCTGGACGCTCTCGCGAGCGCCCGTTGTTCGTCCGCGCGGTCTCCAGTTCGAGGAACGCTCCGGTCGAACCTCATCGACCAAGGAGCGCCCATGCCTATCCATCATCCCTCCACCCACGACGTCATCGTCGCCGGCGCCGGCCCGGTTGGCCTCTTCCTCGCCTGCGAGCTCAGGCTGGCCGGCGTTTCCGTCGTGGTCCTCGAACAGGCCGCCGATCCCTGTTCACCGCTGAAGCGCCTGCCGTTCGGCATGCGCGGCCTCTCGGCGCCGACCCTCGAAGCCTTCGATCGCCGCGACCTCCTGACTGCTGTCGAAGCCGTGCAGCGCTTCAACCCGTCCACCGACGCCGCCAAGGCCGCCTGCCACTGGGCGCAGCAGCCGCGCCGTCCCGCCGGCCATTTCGCCGGCATCTCGTTCTTCCACGAGGATATCGACACCACGCGTTGGCCCTACCGGCTGCCGAGCCCCGCGGGCGTCAACCTGGCCATCGACATGCAGGCCCTCGAAACCATCCTCGCCGAACGGGCGACGGCCTTGGGCGCGGAGATCCGGCGCGGCTCGGGCGTCGAGGGCTTCGAGCAATCGGACGACGGCGTCACCGTCCGGACCCGCGGCGAGCGCCTCCACGCCCGCTGGTTGGTCGGATGCGACGGCGGCCGCAGCCTGGTGCGCAAGGCCGGCGGCTTCGCCTTCGTCGGCACCGACCCCGAGTTCACGGGCTATTCGGTCGAGGCCGAGTTGGCCGATCCGGACGCGCTGGCCCCCGGACGAACCTACACGGCGACCGGCATGTACACCTATGCGAGGCCCGGCGTGATCGCCATGGTCGATTTCGACGGCGGCGCCGCTCACCGCGCGCAACCGCTCACGCTGGACCATGTGCAGGCGGTGCTGCGCCGGGTGTCGGGCGTCGAGGTCCGTCTGACCGCCCTCAAGCTCGCCACCACCTGGACCGACCGCGCCTTCCAGGCGACGGAATACCGTCGGGGCCGCGTCCTGCTCGCCGGTGACGCGGCGCACATCCATTCGCCGCTCGGCGGTCAGGGGCTGAACCTGGGCCTCGGCGACGCCCTGAACCTGGGCTGGAAGTTGGCCGCCGCGGTCCGCGGTGACGCGCCCGTGGGGCTGCTTGACAGCTATGGCGCCGAACGCCGTCCCGAAGGCGCCCGCATCCTCGACTGGTCGCGCGCCCAGGTCGCGCTGATGCGGCCGACCCCCAGCACGCGCGCGCTGGGGGCCATCATTCGCGATCTCATCGCCACGGGCGACGGCGCCAGCTATTTCGCCGAGAAGGTCTGGAACGTGGCGTTGCGCTACGACCTCGACGCGGACCATCCGCTGGTCGGCCGCGGCGTCCCCGACTTCGCCGTCCCGGATGGCCCGAGCACGGGCGAACGCCTGCGCGACGGCAAGGCCCTGCTGCTCGACTTCGCTCCCGGCGGGCCGCTTCGGTCGGTCGCGCACCGCTGGGGAGGGCGCATGTCCTACGCGGCAGGCCAGCCGCGGGATCGGCTGGGGCTGAGCGCCGTGCTCGTCCGTCCGGACGGGGTCGTCGCCTGGCTCAGCGAGATCGCCGGCGACGACGTCGGCCTGTCCCAGGCCGCCTTGCGATGGATCGGCGAACCGTGAGGCGGACATGCCCTGCGCCCGCGCCGTCCAAAATCTCGGAAGCCCGTGAAGGCGGTCGAGGGGGATCGGTCCTGGGTGTCCAGCGTGGCTACCTCGTCACGCGCAGCGTGCCGAACGAGTCGGGCGGCGTTACGGCCTGAAGCTGGCGCTGGCCGACGGCGATCTTGATCGGCATCGCCTCGCCGAGCGGGTTGTGGGCGCGGGGTCTGAGACCGATCTCGGCCGATCTTGGGCGTTGAACGGTCGATCCGTTGGCGCTTGGAGCGCCGTTTACGGCGGTCCCGACATGCCCATGCTTTCCGGAGGCCCCCGGGCGTGAACCGCGTGTTCCCGCGACGGCAGGGAGCGTGCGGCGGTCCGGGACGATCCTGGGTACGCTCATGAGCATAATCTATCCAGAGTCGCATTTGGACTTGTTAAGGTTGATAAGTTCATCGTGTGGGGGATTTTCAAATAATCATTCCGATTTCACTCGTACGAATTATCTATATTCTCCGAATTTCCATATATGATATTTGTTACTAACCTCGATGTATTTACTTAATGATCCTTTAAGATCTTATATGTCCCGGAAGGGGTTTGTCCCTTTCTTTCAATCTCGGTCGACTAAAACGGCGCGGGGCAGATCTGGAGGAGATGTAAGCCAAATGAATATTCTGCATGACTTTATCCGGGAAGAAGACGGCGCGGCCGCGGCCGAGTACGCCTTGATCCTGGCGATCATCGGCAGCGCCATTGCGGTGGCCGCCCTGCTGCTGGGCACCAACATCGGCGTGGCGATCACCGACGCGGCCAATTGCGTGGCCAATCCGTCGGCGGCCACCTGCTGACAGCCAGTCGCCGATCTTCGGTGGCGCGGCCTTAGCGCCGCGCCGCCGGTTCCGGACGACGGGTTTGCGAAAGCCTGTCGCCATCCTGGGGAGGGGTTGCCCCCAATGCAAACGAGAACAATTATTTCCCTGGCCGGCGCTGTGACGCTGGGCCTGGGTGCGGTGCTGGCCGCGCGGGTCTATATGGGCGCCGCGCAAGAAGCCGGACCAACCGTTCGAGACAGCGCCTCGGCGCCCGTCGTGGTCGCCGCCCAGCCGCTGACGCGCGGCTTCAAGCTTCAGCCGGCCGTCCTGAAGGTGGTCCGCTACCCGGCCGACTCCGTGCCGCCGGGCGCGTTCGCCACCGTCGCCGCCGCCGCGGCCGCCCAGGGCGGGTCGCGCATCGTGCTCAAGGACATCGCCGCCAACGAACCGATCCTGCCCGACCGGATCTCCGGTCCGGGCGGTCGCGCCAATCTCTCCGGCGCCCTCACCGAGGGCATGCGGGCGGTGTCGCTGCGCGCCAATGACGTGGCCGGCGTCGGCGGCTTCGTGCTGCCGGGCGACCGGGTCGACGTGCTGCTGACCCGCAGCCGGGACAACAACCAGCCCGAAACCAGCCTGACCCAGGTGCTGGCCGAGAACGTCCGTGTCGTCGGCGTCGACCAGTCCGACAATCAGTCCGCCGACAAGCCGGTGGTGGTCAAGGCCATCACGGTGGAGGTCACGCCCGACCAGGCCCAGGCCATCACCCTGGCCCAGGCGGTCGGCGCGGTCTCGCTGGTCCTGCGGCAGATTTCCGACCAGGCTCCGCTGACCCGCCAGTTCACCACCCTGGCCGACCTGTCGCGGGGCGGCGCGCCGCGAGCCGTGGCGTCCGCCGCTCCGGTCCGGACCAGCGTCCGGGCCAGGGCGCCCGTTCGCGCCGCCGCGCCCGCCGCGCCGCGCACCACCGAGGTGCGGGTCACGCGGGGCGTCGTCACCACCGGCTACGAGGTGGGGTCATGACCTTGGTCCCGCTCGCGCCCTTTCCCTTTTGTCCGCGCCGGCCTGCGCCGCGCCCCATCGGACCTTCGTCGATGAACCGCAAGATCGTGCTGCTGCGCGGGGTCGCCGCCGCCGTCGCCCTGCTCGCCGTGACAGCCGCCGTGGCGGTCCCGCCCTCGGCCCAGGCCCAGTCCGCCGCCCAACCCGCCGCCCTGTCGGCGTCGGCCCTGCGCAAGGTCGAGGTCACGGTGCCGGTCGGCAAGGCCCAGGTGCTGGAGCTGCCCGCCCCCTATGTCGACCTGATGATCTCCAACCCGGAGACCGCCGACGTCCTGCCCCTGACCCGCACCTCGGTCTATGTGGTGGGCAAGAAGCTGGGTGCGGCCACGCTGACCGCCTACGGCCCGGGTCGCCAGCTGGTGGCCGCCGCCAACATCATGATCTCGGCGGACGTCGACAGCCTGCGCCAGAGGCTGCACGACACCATGCCCGACGAGGACGGCCTGGTGGTCGGCGCCAGCAACCAGTCGGTCGTGCTGTCCGGTCCGATCAGCAGCGGGGCCGCCGCCGGCCGCGCCGCCGCCCTGGCCGAGAGTTTCGCGCCCGGCCTGGTGGTCAACATGATGTCGGTGCAGGGCACCCAGCAGGTCACCCTGTCGGTGCGCATCGTCGAGATGGAGCGGTCCACGGCCAAGGCCCTGCGCCTGAACATGGCCACCGCCGACCCCAGCGCGCCCGGCTACCACAACTTCGTCATCGGCACCGGCGACACCGGCGTGGTCAGCAGCGTGCTCGACAGCTTCGGCCTGCTGAAGTTCCCGCTGCGCTCGGGCGACGTCGACCTGAACGTGCTGTTCGACGCCCTGGAGACCAAGGGCCTGGTCAAGACCCTGGCCGAGCCGAACCTGACGGCGATGTCGGGCGACACGGCCAGCTTCCTGGCCGGCGGCGAGTTCCCGGTCCCCGTGGCCCAGAACCAGAGCGGCGGCCTGACGACGATCACCGTCGAGTTCAAGCAGTTCGGCATCGGCCTGGCCTTCACGCCGACGGTGCTGCAGGACGGCATGATCAACCTCGTGGTCAATCCCGAGGTCTCCAGCATCGACCCCAACAGCTCGTTCGTCAGCAACGGCCTGCGCATTCCGGGCATCAAGGTCCGGCGCGCCAAGACCACGGTCGAGCTGCGCGACGCGGAGTCGTTCACGATCGCCGGCCTGATCCGCGACGACTACCAGAACCAGGTCCGCCAGTTCCCGATGCTGGGCGACCTGCCGGTGCTGGGCGCGCTGTTCCGCTCGACCAGCTACCAGCGCAACCAGACCGAACTGGTGATCGTCGTCACGCCGCACCTGGTCAAGCCGACCCGCGCGCGGATGGCGACCCCGGCGGACCGCTTCACGCCGCCGTCCGACACCGAACTTTTCCTGCTGGGCCGCGGCCAGGCGGGCCAGGGCGCCTTGTCGCCCGAGGACCGCGTGCTGCTGACCGGCGCCGCCGCTAAGGGAGGGGTCGATGGACCCTATGGCCATGTGCTGCACTAGGATCATCCCTCTGGCGGCCCTGGCCGCCGTCGCCGCCCTGTCCGGCTGCGCCGATGCGCGTCGCGACCTCTCGCCGGACTTCGGCGCGGCGGTCCGCACCAACCTCGCCGCCCAGATCGCCGATCCCGAGGCGCGCTACGAGGGCGTCCGGCAACCCGGCGGCGACGGGGTCCGCGCCGTCCTGGCGGCCGGCCGCTACGGCAAGGACCAGGTCATTCAGCCGGCCCAGGCCTCCACCTCCAGCATCGACTCCAAGGGAGGGGCGAAGGGCCCAGGCTCCGCCAACTGACATGTCCCTTGTTCGACGTTTCCTTGACGACCAATCCGGCGCGGTGGCGGCCCTCACGGGCGTGGCCCTGATCGGCCTGGTGACCATCGGCGGCCTGGCCTACGACGTCAGTCGCGCCTATGCGCTGCGGGCCGAGCTGGAAAGCGCGGTCGACGCGGCCGCCCTGGCCGGGGCCAGCCAGCTGGACGGAAGCGCCGGGGCCATGGGCCGCGCCCAGACCGCGGCCACGGGCAGCCTGGTCGCCAACCGCGCGGCCCTGGCCGACGCCTTCGAGGGCAATGTCGCGATCAGCGCCGGCGACATCGCCTTCCTCAGCGCCCACGATCCCGACGTCGCGGCGACCAGCGACGCCACCGCCAGCTTCATCCGCATCAGCCTGACGCCGCGATCGCTGGGCCTGGTGTTCGGAGCGCTGACCGGCGTCGGCGGCTTCAACGCCACGGCCCGCGCGGTGGCCGGCTACGGCACGGCGATCTGCAAGGTGCCGCCGCTGCTGCTGTGCAATCCCAACGAGGACACCAGCCTGACCTTCGACGGCGACGCCTATATCGGCAAAAGCGTCCTGCTGACCCCACCGCCGGGCGGCAACGGGGCCTGGGGGCCCGGCAATTTCGGCTTCCTGTCGGTGGGCTCGGGCGCGGCCGACGTCAAGAACGCCATGGGCCGCAGCCCGCCGCTGACCGAGTGCTTCGGCGCCACGGCCCAGACCCAGACCGGCAACATCGCCTCGGCCGACGACTGGTTCAATGTCCGCTTCGACATCTACAATGCGTCGGCGAGCGGCAACAAGAACGACCCGCTGTTCCTGCCGGCCATGAACACCATGATCGGGGCCAAGACGGGGGCGGGGGCCGGCGCCTGCTCGGCCCCGGTCTCGGCGCCGAGCAATTCCTGCGCCAGCGCCGCGGCGCTCGCCAGCGGCACGGGTTTCCCGCTGGATTGCGGCCAGACCGACGTCCTGGGCAGCGGCGTGTGGAACGCGGCCCAGTATTTCGCCACCAACCATTCGGGGATCAATCCGACCACCTACACGCCCCAGGTCCCGGCCGGTTCGAGCGGGACAGGCTGGGCGGCCTATGGCCCCGCGCCCGCCGCCGGCGGAACCAGCCCGACCCGCTACCAGGTCTACAAGTGGGAGCTGGCGATGCTGGACAGCTCGATCGCCAAGCCGGCCGGGGCCTTTTCCGACGGCCAGACGGCGACCAGCGGGACCCACGACTACGCCGCGCCCCAGTGCAACAAGACCGGCGCCCAGGTCTCGCCCGACCGCCGGACGATCTCGGCGGTGATCGCCAACTGCCACGCCGACAACGTCCATGGCAGCTCGACCGTGCACATCATCGCCTATGTCGACCTGTTCCTGACCGCTCCGGCCGTCAGCAACTCGATCTATGGCGAGGTCATCGGGGCCACCACCGACGTCTCGGCCGTCGGCGCCGAGACCAAGCTCTATTCGGTGCGGCTCTATGACTAGGCGCCTGACCCTTCAGCTTCGCCGGCTGCTGGCCGGCCAACGCGGCTCGGCGGCGGTGGAGTTCGCGCTGGTCCTGCCGTTCATGACGCTGCTGTGCTTCGCCTTCGTCGGCGCCGGGCGGTTGTTCTGGAACTATCACATCGCCGTCTCGGCGGTGCGAGACGCGGCCCGCTACGCCGCTCGCCTGCCGATGACCTGCGCGGGCCTGACCGTCGCCGGCGACCCGGCCAAGGTCCAGTCCCTGGCGCGGACCGGCACGAGCGACGGTTCGGGCTCGCCCCTGATCGCCAACTGGACCAGCAACGCCAGCGTCGTCGTCACGGTCTCCTGCGTCGGCAACACCGGCGGCGCCTACAGCGGTCGCTACGAGGACATGACCGGCGTGCCGATCGTCCAGGTCAGCGCCTCGCCGCCCTATATCGACTCCTTTGGTCCCCTGACCGGGGTGTCGCTGACCGGGTTCACGGTCAGCGCCCAGCAGGCGTGGACCGAATGAGCATCCCGGCCCCCCATCTCCTTCAGCGACTGGTCCGCGAGCAGCGCGGCGCGGCGGCGGCCGAGTTCGGCCTGGTCTGCCTGGTCTTCGTCTCGATGCTGCTGGCCGTCATCGACATGGGCCGTCTGGCCTGGACCATCAACGCCGCCAAGGCCGCCACCCGCGAGGGCGTGCGCCTGGCCGTCGTCAGTCCGATGGTCTCCAGCGCCATGGCCGGTTACGACGGTCTGAGCCAAGGCATCGCCGGCGGCGGTTCGGTGCCCTCGAGCCCGCCCGTGGTCCTCAGCTGCTCGGGGGCGAGTTCCTCCTGCACCCAGACCTCCGGTTCCACGATCCCGGGCAGCGGCTTCGACGCCACGACCTTCGCGGCCGTGCTGGCCAAGATGCAGTCCTACGATCCCGACATCACCGCCGCCAACGTCGTGATCACCTATCGTCATGTCGGCCTGGGCAAGGTGGGCAACCCCTACGCCCCGGACATGGAGCCCCTGGTGACGGTCAGCCTCACCGGCATGACCTTCCAGAGCGCCGCCCTCCAGGTCGTGGGCGTGACGCCCTTCGCCCTGCCGGACATGGCCTCGACCCTCAGCGGAGAAAGCCTGTCATGAGCCTGCTCCCCTTCAACCGGATCAAGCTCCCCCCGGCGCCGCCGGCGCCGTCGCAGAGGCCTTGCGCGTGGCGGGTAGGGCTGTGCCTGCCGGGGCTGGGCGCGGATCCGCCGCTGGCGATGCTGTCGGCCATGTTCCCGGCCGTCACCTTCCGCGGGCTGGACACGCCCTGGCCGGAGCGGGCCGCCCAGACCTTCGACCTGCTGATCGTCGGGCTGGACGCGGCCGACCCGGCCGGGATCGATCGCCTGACCACGCGCCTGTCGACCTGCGTCGGACGGGTCGAGGTTCTGGTCGTGATGCGCGACGCCGACGTCGAGCTGACCCGCCGCCTGATCCACCAGGGCGCGGCCGACGTGCTGCCCGCGCCCGTCACCGACACCGCCCTGGCCATCGCCCTGGAGCGGATCTTCTGCCGGCTCGACACGGGCCGGGCCCAGCGCCGCAGCGGCGAGATCGTCACCCTGCTCAAGGCCGGCGGCGGCGTCGGGGCCACCTCGCTGGCGGTGCAGACCGCCGTGCGGCTGGCCGCCAACGCGGCCTCGGCGGGGGTCTGCGTGGCGGACCTGGACCTGCAGATGGGCGCGGCGGCGCTGTATCTCGACATCCCCGACCCGGTCACCGTGGCCCAGGTGCTGGCGACGGGCGGGGCCGTCGAGGAAATGGCCTTCGCCTCGGTCCTGACCGCGCACCGCAGCGGGGTCAGCGTGCTGGCCGCGCCGAGCGAGCTGATGCCGGTCGAGAGTCTGAACCCGGCGCTGATCGACGGGCTGACGGCGGCCCTGCGCCGCGACTTCGAGATCACCCTGGTCGATCCGCCCGCCGTCTGGACCGCCTGGACCAACCGCCTGCTGCGCCAGTCGCAGCGCATCGTGCTGGTCACCCGGCTGTCGGTGCCGCACGTGCATATGGTCCGCCGGCAGCTGCACATGCTGTCGGCCCAGCGGCTGGACGACGTGCCGGTCACGCTGGTCTGCAACCAGGTCGAGCCCGACGGCGCCGGCGGCCTGTCGCTGAAGGCGGCCCAGCAGGCGATCGGCCGGCCGTTCGACCTGGTCATCCCCGAGGATCGCCGCCTGATGCACCAGGCCATCGACCAGGGCGTCGCGCTGGCCGCCGTGCGGCGCGGCAGCAAGGTCGAGGCGGCGATCGACCGCCTGGCGGAAATGGTGGCGCCGACGCGTGTCGCGGCGGCCGTCGGAACGGAGAGATAGGACCATGCTCTGGGGTGACGAAGCTCGACATATCGAGGTGACGGCCGTGGCCGCCGACTATCCACAGGGGGGCGCGCCCATCGACGACGCCCTGGACCTGAAGGTGCGGCTGCACCAGCGGCTGATCGACCTGCTCAATCTGAGCCTGCTGGACCGCACCCCGCGCGACGCGCTGCGCCAGGACATCCGCGGCGCGGTCATCGGCTTGCTGGTCGAGGAAAAGCGCCTGCTGACCCCCAGCCAGACCGACCAGCTGGTGGAGGAGATCCTCGACGAACTGCTGGGCCTGGGCCCGCTGGAGCCGCTGCTCAAGGACGACAGCATCACCGACATCCTGATCAACACCCACGAGACGGTCTATGTGGAGCGGGCCGGCCGCCTGCAGCGCACCAATGTCCGCTTCCAGGACACCCGTCACCTGGTGCGGATCATCAACAAGATCGTCGCCGCCGTGGGCCGCCGGGTCGACGAGAGCCAGCCGATGGTCGACGCCCGCCTGGCCGACGGCTCGCGGGTCAACGCCATCATCCCGCCGCTGGCGGTGGACGGACCCCTGGTCTCGATCCGCAAGTTCGCCCGCGCGCCCCTGGCCATGGACCGCCTGGTCGAGCTGGGCAGCATCTCGCGCGAGATGGCGCTGGTGCTCGAGGCGGTGGTCCAGGCGCGCCGCAACGTGCTGATCTCCGGCGGCACCGGTTCGGGCAAGACCACCCTGCTCAACGCCCTGTCGGCCTATGTCGATGACCACGAGCGGATCATCACCATCGAGGACTCCGCCGAGCTGCAGCTGCAGCAGTCGCATGTCGGCCGCCTGGAGACCCGCCCGGCCAATATCGAAGGGCAGGGCGAGGTGCAGCAGCGCGAGCTGGTCCGCAACGCCCTGCGCATGCGCCCCGACCGCATCATCGTCGGCGAGGTCCGCTCCGGCGAGGCCTTCGACATGCTGCAGGCGATGAACACCGGCCACGACGGCTCGATGACCACCGTCCACGCCAACACCCCGCGCGACGCCCTGTCGCGGGTCGAGCAGATGGTCGGCATGGCCGGGCTGGACATTCCGGCCCGCTCGATCCGTGGCCAGATCGCCTCGGCGATCCATGTCGTGATCCAGGCCGAGCGGATGGAGGACGGGATGCGCCGCATCGTGTCCGTGGCCGAGATCTCGGGCATGGAGGAGGACGTGATCTGCATGCAGGAGATCTTCCGCTTCCGCCGTATCGGGCGCGGGAGCGACGGGCGGGTGCTGGGCCAGTACGAGGCCGCCGGCGTGCGGCCCCGGTTCATGGAGGCGCTGGCCGCGCGGGGCATCAGCCTGCCCAACGACCTGTTCGCCGTCGGCCGGGTCTCGGCGTGACGCGATGGACACGCTCTTTTTCCCCATGGCGCTGGTTCTGGCCTTCGTGGCCGTGGCGATGGCCGGCCAGACGCTGATCGGCCTGTTCCTCGGCGCGCGCGAACAGACCCAGCGGGTCAATCGCCGCCTGACGCTGATGGCGACGGGCATGTCGCAGGAGGCGGTCTACCAGACCCTGGTGCGCAAGCCCCGCGACAGCTGGGTCGGTCGCACGCCCTACGCCGCCCTGCACGCGCGGGCCCTGCTCTATTGCCGGCAGGCCGGTCTGTCGGCGGGACCCATGCAGGTGCTGGGCGTGGCCGCCGGGGCGGCCGCCACCCTCTGGCTGCTGGCGATGATCTTCCTGCGCGGGGTGTCGGTCTCGTCGCCCTTTCCGCAGGTCCTGATGGCCGGGTTCGGGGCCACGGGCCTGTGCTTCGCGGTCGCGGCCCTGTGGATCGCCCGCCGCCGCGCCGCGCGCCTGGCCAAGCTGGAGGAGCAACTGCCGCTGGCGCTGGACGTCATGATCCGCGCCCTGCGCGCCGGACATCCGGTGATCTCGGCGGTCAACCTGGTGACCCAGGAGATGCCCGACCCGATCGGCAGCGAATTCGGCCTGGTGATGGACGAGACCACCTATGGCGGCGAGTTCCGGGACGCTCTGCGCAGCCTGGCCCGCCGCACGGGTTCGGCCGACATCGCCTTCTTCGCCGTCAGCATCGCCATCCAAACCGAGACCGGCGGCAACCTGGCCGAGATCCTGTCCGGCCTGGCCACCGTGATCCGCGGCCGGGCCTCGTTGAACAAGCGCATCCGCGCCCTGTCCAGCGAGGGGCGGATGTCGGCGCTGATCCTGTCGCTGCTGCCGCTGGTCTGCGTCTCGGCGGTCAGCCTGTTCCACCCGGAGTTCTACACCAGCAAGTTTTCCGATCCCGCCTTCTGGCCGATCGTCGCCGGCATCGTGCTGCTCTACGGCCTGGGCCAGCTGGTGATCCACCGGATCGTCACCTTCAAATATTGAGGACGCCATGGACGCCGTGCTGAACATCGGACTGCAGGTTGGGGTCTTCCTGGCGGTCGTCACCGGCGCCCTGGCGGTGGTCTGGCGCCTGGAGCAGGGCGCCCTGATCCGTCGACGGATGAAGGGCGGGACGGCCGCCGCGTCGGGCCCGATCGAAGAGGCGCTGCTCAAGCCCGTCCGTTCGGCCAGTCCCCTGCTGTCCTGGGTGCAGAAGCGTATGCCGGCGCCCGGCAAGGATCGGCCCTCGCGGCTGGCCCGCACCTTGGCCGAGGCCGGTTTTCCGGCTCCCTCCGCCCCCGCCTGGTACGCTCTGGCCCGCATCGGCTCGGCCGTGGGCCTGCCGCTGATGCTGCTCGTTTCGCAGAAGCTGTCCTCGGCGCCGATCACCGGCCTGAAACTGGTCGTCGCCGCCCTGGTGCTGTGCGGGCTGGGCCTGGTCGTGCCGGCGATCTTCGTGGACCTGCGCGCCTCCGGCCGGCGCGAGCGGCTGGAGAACCAGTTTCCCGACGCCCTGGACCTGATGGTGGTCTGCATCGAGGCGGGCCTGGGCTTCGACGCCGCCTTCGTGCGGGTGTCGCAGGAAATCGCCGCCTCGCATCGCGACATCGCCTTCGAGTTCGGCCGGGTCTCGCAGGAGCTGCGCGCGGGGCGGTCCCGCCCCGACGCCCTGCGGCGGATGAGCGAACGGGTCAATGTGGACGCGCTGCGCGCCTTCGCCGCCCTGATGATCCAGACCGACAGCCTGGGCGCCAGCGTCGGCCAGACCCTGCGCACCTATTCGGCCGAGATGCGCGAGCGGCGGTTCCTGCGCGGCGAGGAGAAGGCCATGCGCATCCCCGTGCTGCTGACCCTGCCGCTGGTGGCCTGCATCCTGCCGGTGATCGTCACGGCCCTGCTGCTGCCCGCGGGCCTGGACGTGGCCCACAACCTTCTTCCCGCCCTCGAGAGGCATTGACCATGCGCCGTCTGCTGCTGACCGCCGTCTGTTGCGCGCTGCTCCCCGGGCTCTGCGGCTGCGCCGTCTGGCGCGGAATGGCCAGCCTGGTCCGACCCTCGCCCCAGACCGCCGAGATTCGGCCGGCCCCCGCGCCCGGCCTGATCCCGCCCGATCCGGCCGCCGTGGTCGATCGGCTGTACGCCCGCGCCGCCGACGCCATCCGTGTCCGCGACTACGCCCTGGCGCTGGAGGTGCTGCAGGTGGCGGCGGTCCGCGCGCCGGCCGACGTGCGGGTGCTCAACGCCCAGGCGGTGATCTACGACAAGCTGGGCCGGTTCGATCTCAGCGCCCGCTACTACGCCCGCGCCCTGGCCGCCGATCCCGGCTCGGCGATCGTCGCGCACAACATGGCCTATTCGGCCCGGCTGAGCGGGCAGGCGGGCGCCGACCACGGGCCGTTGCTGGCCGGCGGCCCGCCCGACGGCGCCGTCGTCGCGGCTGGCGGCGCCTCGGAAGGGACGCGCTGATGGCCGGGTCGCCGATCGCCGCCGCCGCGGGCTGCGTCCTCCTGCTGGCCGCCACGCCGGCCGCCGCCGCCGGCGGCTGGGGGCGCGCCAAGCCCGCCGCGCCGCTCGCCGTCGCGCCGGTCATGGATGCGGCGACGCGCGACGCCGCCGCGGCCGCGGTCGAGGCGGCCCTGGCCGAGGACCGTCTTGTCGACGCCTCCAGCCTGCTGGGCCAGGCCCTGGCCGCCGACGGCCGGAATCCGCGCCTGCTGACCCTGCTGGGCGAGACGATCCTGGCGCGGGGCGACGCCCCCGCCGCCCTGGCGACCTTCGCCCAGGTTCCTCCTGGCGACCTCTCGAGCCCGCGGGCGCGGCAGGGCGAGGGGCTGGCCCTGTCGGCCCTGGGACGCTCGGACGCCGCCCTCCAGGCCCTGCGCCTGGCCGTGGCGAGCGACCCCCGCCTCTGGCGCGCCTGGAACGGCCTGGGCCGCGAGTACGATCGCCGCCATGACTGGCCGGCGGCCGAGGACGCCTATGCCCGCGCCCTGGACGCCTCCGGCCGCAATGCCCTGGCGCTGAACAACCGAGGCTATTCGCGGCTGCTGCAGGGGCGGCTGGCGGAAGCCTCGGCCGACCTGGTCGCGGCGCTGGAGAAGAAGCCCGACCTGGTGGCCGCCCGCAACAACCTGCGGCTGGCGCTGGCGCTGCGGGGCGACTACGCCAAGGCCTCATCGCGCGGCTCGGGCGGCGACGATCCCGCCGCCCTGCTCAACAACGCCGGCTTCGCGGCCCTGTTGCGGGGCGACTACGACACCTCCGTCACCCTGCTCGACCAGGCCAGCAAGGCGCGCAGCACCTACTATCCCAAGGCCGGCGAGAACCGTCGCCTGGCCCTCAGCCTCAAGGCCCAGGACCAGCGCCAGGACGGGGCCATGCCCGGCGCGTCGCCCCCGAGCGCGGAGGCCGGCCATGGAAACTGACTACGGACGCCTGGTCTGGGCGGGCGCCTATGCGGCCCTGCTGCTGGTCGCGGCCGGCAGCGACGCCTGGCGCCGCAGGATCCCGAACTGGTCGGTGCTGGCCATGGTCGGCCTGTTCCTGGTCGGCCTGCCGTTCGGCTGGCCGGTCGCGTCCTGGGCCTCATGCCTGGGGGCCATGGTCCTGGCCCTGGCCGTCGGGTTTCCGATGTTCGCGACCAAGCTGGTGGGGGCGGGAGACGCCAAGCTGCTGGCCGCCGTGGCCCTGTTCACGGGGCTGGAGCACATGCCGCTGCTGCTGGTGTCGACCGCCCTGGCGGGCGGCGCCCTGGCGCTGCTGGCCGTGACGGCGCGCGCCCATGCGACGGCGCTGACCGCCTCCGGGTGGCCGCGGCTACGCCCCGGCGTGCCCTACGGCGTGGCCATCGCCGCCGGCGCTCTCCATGCCGGCTGGAACGCGGGCCTGTTCGCCGTCACCCAGCACCTGGTCCATATCGATCTGAATCACCTGAACTGAATATACGGCTTTCGCGTAGATGTATTTCATTGGGCGAATTTCTCCCGTTGGATGGAGTGAATTGCATCTGTATTACAAATTTTGACTACCCAATCCGGGGTAGGATTAAGGTTTCGAAATAATGTCCAATGCTGATCAGGAGTGGTCAAAGCATGTCGGACATTTGAATACTAAAAGATGCAAATTAGGTTCTACAACTAGCGATTTGCACCTGGAAGTACTTGGAGATCCGGCGAGCCGCGAACGCGCAAGACAACGTGGGGCGTCGCAGATGGGATTGATCAAGATGATCGAGGTCGTGGATTCAGAAGTTGAACGGGGTGTCTTCGAGGCGCACGTGGCCAACGCCATCCTCAACCTGGTGAACTTCGGCGTGATCGTCGCCGACAGCGAGGGCTGCGTCTACGCCGCCAACGACCTGGCCTGGAGCTACGTCCAGCGCGGCGACGGGCTGGGCGAGAAGGGCGGCCTGCTGAACGCCGAGAACGACTTCGAGGCCGAAGGGCTTCGCGGCCGTATCGCCGCCGCCGTTCGCCAGGGACGGCCGGGCGCCATGCTGGTTCACCGTTCGCGCAGCCAGAAGCCGCTGGTGCTGTTGATCGAGCCCTTCGCCACCGACGACAGCAATTTCCGCTGCGCCCTGATCACCGTGCGCGAGGTGGGCCGGTCCTCGTCCCACGCGGTGGAGCGCGCCCGGATGATGTTCAACTTCTCGCCAGCCGAGGCCGAGATCGTCTCCCGGGTCGCCCAGGGGTGTGAACCGTCCGAGATCGCCGCCGAGCGCGGCGTCAGCATCAATACTCTGCGGGTCCAGATGGCTTCGGCCATGGTCAAGGTCGGCGTCCACCGCCAGGCCGAACTTGTCTCGGTGCTGTCCTCGGCTGACGTCTTGGAGTGAAGAAATAAATTTCCGAGATTTATTTCACGAACTAACCAAGTCGCATTATTGGCCGTGGTTCAAGAGATGGTAATATTACTACGTCGCCGGACGAAGACCCTCCCGGTATAGTCTAGCGACAAGACCGGCTCGCCGATGTGGTCCGCAACATCGTCGGCGAACTCCAGCGGCGCGCTCCGCCCGCCGAGCGTCGGATCGAGGTTCAGCACCCCCACCGCCTCGATCCGACGCCGGTCGATCCGCCCCAGGCCATGAATTGCCGTATGGGTCCGATCCCTGTTGTCGCGGAAATCCTCGATATTTATAGTAAGAATGTATTACGCTGATTTGATTATTCAGTCGTATTTACGCAATATTTAGTTGCGACGATCTATCGTCCTTATTAGGAAATTTGTTTACCATGCTTTATGGCGTGCTGCTTAACCCTCGCGTCGGATGATCCTCCCATCATCTCTCCAAAGGGGTTCGCAATGCGCACGAAGATTCTCATGGCCGCCGCGGCCTTCCTCGGTCTGGCCTCCAGCGCGGTCGCCGCGCCCAACAGTTACGAGCTTCGCCTCGAGGGCCATGTGCCGGTCATCTGCCGGGTCGACCTGCAGGCCGGCAGCGCCTCGGCCGACCAGGCCACCGACCTGGGCAGGATGACCGAGTTCTGCAACAGCGCCGCCGGCTACGACGTCTGGCTGTCGCACGCCCAGGGCCTGAGCGGCGCCGCCGTCTATGTCGACGGGCAGAAGATCCTGCTGTCGGCCTCGGGCCAGACCCTGATCAGCCACTCGTCGACCGCGGCCTCGCGGTCGCACGTCGTGCGCCTGGATCCGGGCGCCGACGCGGGCCAGGTCGGCGACCTGTCGCTGCGCATCACCGCCCTCTGAGCCGTCGCTCCCGCCTACCGTCCGCGGACGGAAAGAACCCCGCCGGACCAGGTCCGGCGGGGTTTCAGTTTGCGATCGCCGCCGCGGGAACGAACTACATGCAAGCCACGGGCGTCGTCGCGGGCGGCACGGCGAGAGGGGTCACCGTGACGGTCAGGATGTCCTGGTAGTTGGTCGCGGGGACCTTGCCCGCGCCGCCTTCCAGCAGGGTGGGGCTTATGGCCAGGTACTGGCCGCTCAGGCCCGCCCGCTGGCAGGTCACCGTGCTGAAGGTCGGCGAGGCGGTGGACCGGGTCTGGCCCAGGAAGTCCAGCTGGTACGGGATCCGCTGGTTGGCCGTGCCCAGGTTGCCGCCGGGATAGGTCATCCGGAACTGGTTGGCCGAGGTCAGGGCCACCGAATAGGGACCCGAGCTGGCCACCCGCACATTGCCGGTCCGCTGCTTGACCGAGTTGGGGGTCGAGGGCAGGGCGGCGGTGGTCAATGCGCCGATCTCGCCGAAGTCGAGGGCGGGGCCGACGAAACTGGCCTGCAGGGCGCTGAGCACGTTGATCCGGATGTCCAGGGAGTTGGGGATCACGCCGGACTCGTCGGCCGCCCCGCCCGTGCGCTTGCAGTAATATTTCTGGTCGAGGAACAGGTCGGTGGTCCCCGCCGCCAGGTCCGCGCCGCTGGGTACGGTGATCGTCACGACGAAGGTCTGGACGTCGGGCTGGCCGACGCCGCCGAAGTTCAGCTCGACCTCGTTGGGATTGACGTTGTTGGGGTCCAGCACGTGGCCGGGCGGGTTTTCCAGGATCTGCCCGCCCGTCGAGGTCTGGACGATGGCCAGGCTGGCGGGCGTGTCGGGACGGCGCAGGTAGATGAAGTCGACCTCCTGGGTCTTCTTGCCGCCCACGGCCGGCGGTCGCCGGGCCGTGATGGTCACGGTCTGGACCGTCGTGCCGCTGGGATTGAACGGGTCGAACGTGCCCGACAGCACCACCGGGTCGAAGATCACGCACTGGGCCTGGACGGCGTGGGCCGTCAGCGAGGCCGCGCCGGCGGCGAGCCCCAGGATCAGCATGCTGATGCCGCGTTTCATGTCAGCCTCCCGAGGCGCTGGGCTTGAGGTCGCCGGCCTTGACGAAACCCTCCGCGCTGGCGGGGACGTCGAGGAAATAGACGGTGGGGGGCGTGGTCCCCATCTCGATCCGCCAGCGGCCCGGGCGCAGGCCCGAGGCGCCGAAGCGGCCGGTTCGGTTGGTGAACAGCACCACCGGCGGCTGGCCGGGCTTGGCCACCTCCGTGGCGCCGCCGGCGATCAGGGCCAGGGGCTGGCCGTCGCCGTCCAGCAGCCGGCCGATCGCGGTGATCGAATAGTCCGACCCCACCACCAGCCGGTAGCCCGACCGATAGGGCGGGAACATCCGGAACGAGCCCGAGCCGAGATCGTAGCCGGCCGGCGCGTTGGGCGCGTCCACCGTGATCGTCCGCTCGGCATAGGCGCTGAGGTTGGTCTCCAGCGCCGTGCCCAAGGCTCCGGTGTTGGCGGTGTAGCCGAACGGCGTCGGGTTCACCACGATATCGGCGCCCTTCAGGCTCTTGTGGCCCTGGACGATGGCGAAGCTGTCGTAGATCGGGCGGCCGATCGAGGCCGCGCCGTCGGCGAAGCCCAGGGAGGTGCCGACCCGCAGCGAGGTGCGGCCGTTGTCCGGGCCGTCGAACGCGGTGAAGTGTGACAGTCCCAGCTCGGCGCGGTTGGCGATGTAGTTGAAGCTGCCGTTGAACGCCGCGTCGGTCGGCGAGCGCGAAACCTCGCCATAGGCGTTGTACGAGCCCACCCCCTGGCCGTGCAGGGTCTGGTAGACGAGCCGCGCGCGATCGTCGCGGCCGTCATATTCGGCCCTGAGGCTGGAATTGTTCGAGAACTGCCAGGACAGCGAGATGAACGCGGTGGTCTCGCGCCGCCCGGGCACGTCGTCGTACATCAGGTTGGCGGTCAGGGCGAGGTTGGAGGCCAGGCGATAGCCCATGCCCGCCCGGTACGAGCTGGAGTCGGCGAAGCTGTCGCGGCCATGCGAATAGCGGCCGTCGAAACTGGCGTAGATCGCGTCGCTGAAGGCGTGCGAATAGCCAACCCCCAGCTCGTAGCCGTAGCGGTTGTCGGGGATGAAGGTCCCCACCGGTCCGAACTCGCGGCTGCGGCTCTCGAACGACAGGTTCAGGGAGTCGGCGCGGCCGCCGGCGAACTGGAACAGGCGCTGCAGGGAGACAATCGTCGCGTAGCCCGAGCCGAAGCCGTCGATATGCGACAGGGCGAAGTCGACGCCCAGCGTGCCCACCGGCAGGCCGAACAGGCCCTCGAACCCGGCCATGACGGTGTCCTCGTCGCCCTGGCCGTTGACGCCCAGGGTCACCCGGTCGGTGATGCCGCGCCGGTAGAAGCCGCTGAAGGTGAAGTTCTGGGTGTAGTCGGGGCCGTCGGCCACCAGCGGCGCCTTGACGCCGGCATAGGCGCCGAATTCCGACAGGCCCGGATCCAGCTGGGCGCGGTCGAAGAAGACGTTGAACTGCAGGACCTCGCGCCGTCCGGTGTCGTCCTCGACCACCAGGCGCACGTCGTTGGAGCCCTGGGCGAACGGGAAATCGTGCACGTTGTAGCGGCCTGGATCCAGGTGCAGCCGACGGGTCAGCTGGTTGTTGAGGATCACGCTGACGTCCGAAGGGCGCGCCAGGGTGAAGCTTTCCCGGCCGCGGGGCCGGGCGATCGTCTGCGGGGCCAGCACGCTGTAGGAGCGGAAGACCGAAATCCCCGCGACGTCCGGCGCGGACTGGAAGCCGCGGCTGGTGGCCTGCAGGTCGCCGAAGGTCCAGCGGGCGGTGTGCTTGAGGTCGTCATAGACCACGCGGGTGCCCAGGCGCTGGTAGTCGCTGCGCCCGCCCGGCTGCCAGACCGCCTCGTTCTCCAGCACCAGGCCGCTGACGCGGATGGCGCTGTCGAGCAGGAAGGTCGGATCGCCCAGCCCGTTGTCGAGCCCCTGCTCCACATAGTCGACCGAGCCGCGGATGTTCAGGTAGCCGCTGACGCCGGCCGGCGGGGTGAAGCTGCCCAGGCCCACATGGTCCATGGGCGTGACCTGCAGGCTGCGCACGGCCTTCAGCTCGGGCGGGATGTTGATCCGCAGCTCCAGGGCCTTGGGGTCGTAGGTCATCTGCAGCTGGGCGTGGGTGACCGCGTCGGGACCGACCAGGGCGCGGCCGTTGAAGGCCGAGCGCAGGGCCGCCACCGAGGCGGCGTCCAGCAGCGGGGCCAGCAGGCCCAGCAACCGCTCGGACGGCATCGACAACTGGCCTTCGGCCGAGATCGTCAGCGGCATGTCGCCCAGATAGAAGTCGCCGTCCTTCAGCGGAACCGTCAGGTTGACGTCGCGGCCCGTGGGGTTCAGCCGGCGCAGGGCGTCGGCCGAGGCGGCCGCGTTGCTCGACGGCGCGCCGGTGGGTTCCTGGACGAGCGCCATGTAGGGAATCGGGTCGGCCAGGGCCGCGGCCGGAGCCGCGGCGGCCACCAGGCAGCCGGCGAGCAGCCAGCGCCGGTAGGCGCGCGTCCTAGCGCCCTTCATCGGATGAGAATTGAGCCTCAAGGGAGCCTCCTGCTGCCGCCGTGAGGGGCAGTTCGATGGGAACGGCGATCCGCCGCGTTTGACCGGGGGCGATCAGGCCGAAGCCGATCGTCTGCTGGATCTCGGGACCGGGGAGGGTGCGCTGGAAGACGACCTTCCCCGCCGCGTCCTTCTCGGTGATCTTCAGCCGTCCGCGGGACAGGTAGCCGTGGGTGTTGGAGGAGTCGGCGACATAGACGATCGGGATCGGCTTGCCGTCGGCGTCCGCGCCGATCTCCGCCTTCGACAACGCAAGGCGGGGCTTGCCGCCGCTGGGGGCGACGCTGGCCAGGACCTGGAAGTTGTACAGGATCTGGATCGCCGACTGGCCCTCGGGCAGCTTCACCGGCATCTGGGCGACGGTGACGTAGTAGTGCTTGCTCTGGGCCAGGGCCGGGTCGCCGACCCACTGGATCCGGAATGACTGGGTCTCGCCCGGCTGGATCACCGCCTGGGGCGGGAAGATCAGCAGGTCGTTGGTCTGGGTGTCGCCCGGGTGGGCGCCCTTGTCGTCGAAGGTCAGCTCCTCGGCCCGCAGCTCCACCGGCAACGGGTTGGCGAAGGTGTTCTGCACGGTCACGATCTGCGACATGCCGCGCCCGGTGGGCTTGAGGTCGATGACGACCGGCTGGACGGTCATGGCCAGGGCGGCGCCGCCCAGCAAGGGCGTCCCCGTTCCGGCCGTTCCGGCCAGCGCCAGGCTGGCGGCGGTGACCGCTCCCAGCCAACGCTTGCGATAATTGTTCGAACGCAACATGAGGGGTCCGCTCCTTGGTTTCGGTTCGAGTTTCAGTTCGAGGCTTCGATCTCGACGACCAGCGTTCCCGCGTAGTCGCCGGCGACCATCGGCGCGCCCCCGCCGGTGATGTTGACGATCAGGTTCATCAGCCCGGCCGCGCCGTTGGCGGTCTGCAGGCTGATCGGGGTGAGAGACGTGCTGGACCCGGTGGCGGTCAGGCCCGCCCAGTCGGCCGACAACTGGAAGCCCAGGCTGTCGCGGAAACCGGGGGCCGGGGCAGGACCGGCGGTGCGGGCCAGGCCGGCGCCGTCGGTGCGCACCACCAGGCGATGGGCCGAGTTGCAGACCACCGGAAAGCCCAGGCTGATCACCGCGTCGCGCGGCTGGGCGGTCTGCGGATCGATGAACTGGGTCAGGCGCACGACGCCCTGGGCGCCCTGGGCGGTGAAGCTGGCGTTGGTCCCGGCGGCGCTCGAGGGCGGCGACAGCACGCAGGCGCTGGGCGCGACGCCGAACAGGTCCAGCCGGTTGCTGGCCCGCTCTCCGGTCGAGGCGGTCTGGGCCTGGGCCGAGGCGGCCGCGACGAGCACGGCGCCGAGGACGAGGGGGACGAGGGCGGCTTTCATTGGGGTTCCACCGTCAGCCTGAGGGTGTCGCGATAGACGCCCGACACCAGCGGCGCATTGGTCTGCAGGTTCGTGGCCCCCGGCTGGATATCCAGCCGCAGGACCATGTCGCCGGCGACCGGCTGGTCGACCGCCTGGGCGCTGTCGCGCATTCGGCGGGCGCTGGCGTCGGCCTGGAAGGTGTTGCTGACCGGCCCCCAGACCAGGGTGGCGGTATAGGGGACGGCGTCGCTGAAACCGGTCGGGGCGGGGGTCAGCCCCAGCTCCGATCGCCACAGGCCGTTGTTCTGGCTCTCCAGCACGATCTGGTGGGCGTAGTTGCAGACGGCCGCGAAGGTCACCTGGGCCGAGGCCGCGCGGGTCGACAGGGTGACCGGATCGGTCAGGGCGTCGACCTCGAGGCTGGAGCCGTTCAGGGTCTTGAAGTTGACCAGGCTGCCGGAGCTCAGGGTGGGCGTGGCCAGGGTGCAGACCCTCGGAACCCGGCCGCGCACCAGCATGTCGCGGGTGTTGTCGTCGGTCTGGGCCTTGGCCAGCTGTCCGACCAGCAGCAGGGTGACGGCCGAGGCGGTGGCCAGGGTCGCGGCGGCGAGGGATCGGGTGTCGCGCATGGTCGTCCTCCTTCAGCTGGCCGCGGCCAGGGTGACGACGACGGCGCCCTGGTAGGTGTCGTCGGCGACCGGGCGCAGCGCCGGGCCGCCGGCGGTGGCGAAGCTCGACAGGCTGATCGTGATGTCGGCGGCGCCGGCCGTTTCGCGGACCTGCGAGGCGGCGGCGTTGGCGGCCGTCCCGGTCGAATAGCGGGCGTCGATCGGCGTCCAGCCCGAGGCGGTGGCCGTGTAGTCGACCCCGCGCGAGAAGCCGGTCGGTGGCGTGGTGACGAAGGCCTGGGCCGTCATCGGGGTGGCGGCGATGGTCAGCTGGCTGCGCGAGCTGCACTGGGTTCCGGTCAGCACCTTGGGCGGCGCCGCCAGGTCGGGGCGCAGCAGGCCGGTGGCCGTGTCGATCAGCACGCCGACGTCGAACAGGTTGTCGCCGTCGCTGAGCGCGCCGAGGGTGCAGATGTTGTTGGGCACGTTGCCGGTGATCTGGATCGGTCCGGCGGAGTCCGAGGGACCCACGGTCTGGGCGTGGGCGGCGGCGGCCAGGACCAGCAGGACCGGCGGCGCGATCAGAAGGGACAGGGCGCGATGCATGGCTCAGCTCCCCGAGGCGTTCAGGCCGGCGTCGGGCCCGAGGGTGATGGTGACCAGGGCCAGGTAGGCGCCCGGCTGCAGCAGGTCGTCGGCGGCGGTGGCGAAGTCGGAGACCACCAGGGTCAGGTCGGTCGCCTTCGGCGCGGCGCTGGTCGCGCTGGTCCTGTCGCCGGCGGCGTTGGTGGTGCTGGTGCGGACGGTGGCGGCCGTCGCCCCCCAGGCGCTGATCGAGCAGGTGTAGTCGACCGCGCCGGTGAAGCCGGCCTGGGCGACGCCGCTGGTCACCGCCAGCGGCGAGGCGCTGATGGCCAGGGCCGCGCCGCCGTAGTTGCAGAAGGTCCCGGGCAGCAGGATCGTCTGGGCGGCGATGGTCGCCAGCCGTCCGGCCCGGGTTCCCGAGGCTTCGGAGATCTGGCCGAGCGCGAGGCCGGCCGGGCTGGGCTCGCCCAGCATGCAGACCCGGCTGACCTGGGCGTCCAGGCCGACATTGCCTCGGGCCGGGTCCTGGGCGCTGGCCGGCGCGGCGGCCACGGACGCGGCCAGGGCCAGGGCGGTCGCCGCGAGTCCGATGGTTCGATGCTGGATCATGACGACCTCCTTCTGGCGCGGGTTCAGGTGGCGGGGGACAGCGTGACGATCACCGAGCCGGCGTAGGATCCCGCCACCAGCCGTCCGCTGGTCGGGGTGGCCGGATCGGCGAAGCTGACGACGATGTCGCTGCTGAAGACGCCGGTCGTGCTGCCCGCGCCGCCGCCGGCGGCCAGGGTGCTGTCGCTGGCCGAGACCGCGCCGCCGGCCGGCGAGGCGGTGGCCGTGGCGGTGTAGTCGACGCGGCGGTCGAAGCCGGTCGGGGCGGCGTCGGTGAAGCTGGTGTTGAGGATCGGCAGGGCTTCGACGGCCATGCTGGCCGAGACCCCGTTGCACCAGCCGTTCAGGGTGGCGGTGCGGCTGGTCAGCTTGGCGCCGTCCAGCCGGCCGATGGCGGCGGTGTCCCCGGACAGCAGGGACAGTTCGCCCAGGTCCAGCACCACGTCGCCGGTCACGAACAGGCAGCGGTTGGCCACCGTGCCGTTGACCTGCACCGTGCCCGTCGCCGTCTGGGCCAGGGCCGCGCCCGCTCCGCAGGCGAGCACGAGGCTCGCCGCGGCGGCGGACAGGATGATCGGATGTCGCATGATCGTGCTCCTGTCGCCCTGCGGGTCAGACCGGTTCGATGGTGATGGAGATGACGCTCGAATAGTTGCCGGCCATCAGCAGCGCGCCGGAGGCGGTGTTCAGGGCGTAGGCCTTGACCGTCAGGTTGTTGGCGGCGTTGGCCAGGCTGTCGGACAGCGCCTGGACGGTGGCGGCGGGCAGGGCCGCGGCGGTGACGTAGCTGACCGTCTGGGTCGAGCCGGAGGCCAGGCTGGCGTCCAACGCGGCGGTGTAGTCGATGACGTTGGCGTAGCCGGTCGGGGCGGTGGCGGTCGGCGACAGGGCCAGGCGGGTCGAGCTCAGCGTCACCTTGGGCGCGGCGCTGTTGCAGTTGACCCGGAACTGGGTCGAGCCGCCGGGGGCGGCGTTGGTCGAGCCGGCCAGGGTGGTGGACAGCGTGCCGTCCGTGCCGGCCAGTTCGCCCAGCGGGATCGAGCCGCTGAAGCTGCCGCCGCTGCCGCCGGTGATCACGACGCACCTGGCCGCGACGCTGCCGGTGACATTGACCGTGCCGGTGACCGTCTGGGCCATGGCGGCGGGGGCGGCGGCGAGGCCCAGCAGGGCGGCGCCGATCAGGATGCTCTTGTTCATGTCGTTTCACTCCCAAATGTTGCGCCGGCGAACCGGCCTGGTTTTGCGGGGCGAGCCCCAATTCCCCCGGAAAGACGACCGGATCCGCTGGGGGAGCGGGTCCGGAAGGGCGTCACGGCGAGACGCTGAGCGTCACCGTCAGCGAGTCCGCGTAGACATTGGCGGCGGCCAGGACCTGGGGGCCGGCGTAGGCGGCGCGGCTGACCCGCAGGTACGAGCCGGAGACGTCGTAGGACGAGCCGTTCAGGCGCAGTCCCTGACTGGCGGTGGCCGGT
This sequence comes from Caulobacter sp. LjRoot300, assembly GCF_964253875.1. Taxonomy (NCBI): domain Bacteria; kingdom Pseudomonadati; phylum Pseudomonadota; class Alphaproteobacteria; order Caulobacterales; family Caulobacteraceae; genus Caulobacter; species Caulobacter sp. LjRoot300. Next base: position 300,766 of record NZ_CAXUSA020000004.1, on the reverse strand, counting down.
CCCTTGAAGGTGCAGGTCGCGCCCGAGCTGGTCTTCAGGTCGCCCGTGTCGCAGGCGCCGCTGACCGGGGTGACCCCGACGTCGCCGACCAGGTTCAGGTCGACTTGATAGGGCGCGAGGTTGGTGTAGCCGGTCGGCGGCGTGACGCTGGAGGCAAGCAGTCCGCCGTTCTGCGAGATCACCGCCGCCCGGAACGGCACGGTGCATTCCAGCGTGAACGGGAAGTCGGCCGAGAAGGCGTTGTTGACCTCGCCCACATTGGTCGAGCCGCTGGGGGCCATGCCCGGGGCGAACCCGCAGCGGCCGCCGACCGAGGCGGTGACCGGGATGGACAGCACGATATTGGAGGGCGATCCGCCAGCGTAGGCCGTGACTTGGGCCTGGGCCAGGTCAGCTCCGGCGGCCAAGACGGCCACGACGATCACGCCACCGCCAACCAGCCAGTCCAGCAGTCGAGGCTTGCGTTCCGAGCGCAGGGCCCGGGGAACCGTTGTACATTTGTCTGCCATCGCCCAGCCCTTGTTTAATTAACAAGTTCTTAATGCTTGGCTGACGATTGCAGAGAACTAGTGGTGTGAAATCCCCCAGCTTGGGTATGCGTAATAGTTTCGCCTGAATGGGGAATTCAGATCTCTCTCTATTAGCTATAATGGCTTTAATAATACAAATAGTCTAAGAAATAGCGGCGTTGAGAGGCATATGCATTTGGCGTGCGTCAAACCGACGCTATTATGTATCCATTAATCTTAGGTTGTGGAAATTATTGCCCAATATGCCTCTAGATGAGGAGACTGCGGACCAGAAAAGAATGGTTCAGCTAGATGCCGGCGCCAAGACCGGTCAACAGGGAGAAGGGGCAGGGGCATGGACGGCACGCATTCGCTCGCCGGGGTACGTGATTTCGAGGCCATCAGGTTCTGTCTTGAAGAGGACGAAGTCGCCCGCATCGTGGTCGATCGACAGGGCCTGCTTCTCTGGCGTTCCAGGGCGGCGGCGCTGCTGCTGCACGGCGACTGTCCGCTGGTCGATCGGGCCGGCAAGCTGGGCGGCGTCGACCGCCGCGCCCAGCAGTTCCTGAACGAGCGGCTGGGCGAAGCCTTCGCGGGCGAGGAGATCTGCCAGTTCATGGAGGCCGAGCAAGGAACCCGCTTCCTGCTGCGCATGCGCCCGGTCGACGAGGACGGCGAGCGGGCCGTGGTGATCACGCTGAAGGACTTCGAGGCGCCGGTCCACATTCCGCGGCTCGAGCGGCTGTTCGGGCTCAGCGCCATGGAGGCGCGGATCCTGCAGCTGATCATCGAGGGCGCCAGCGCCGAGCGGATCGCCGACAGCAAGGCCATCTCGATCCTGACCGTGCGGACCCACATCAAGCACATTCACAGCAAGATGGACGTCCGCTCCAAGGAGGAGATCCTGGCGATGATCGTCAAGATTTTCGCCTGACCCCGCCTCGTGTCGATGCGAGTTGCCGATCCGGCCGCGAACGGCCAAATGATGGCGCACGACATCTTGGGCCGAAACCATGACCACGCCGATCGACGACCGTCTCGCCGCCGCCGCCTTTCATAGGCTGGTCGAGCACCTGCGCCTGCGGACCGACGTCCAGAACGTCGACCTGATGGGCGCGGCCGGCTTCTGCCGCAACTGCCTGGGCGACTGGGTGAGCGAGGCCTCGGAGGGCGCCCTGAGCCGGGACCAGGCCCGCGAGATGGTCTACGGCATGCCGCAATCGGAATGGAAGGCGCGCCACCAGGGCCCGGCCACTCCCGAGCAGCTGACGCGCATGGAGGCCAGCGTGGCGCTCACGGCCCGGCTGCGCGCCGACCGGGACGCCCGGCTGGACGCGGCGCTGGAAGACAGCTTTCCGGCCAGCGATCCGCCGGCCATGACCGAGCCGGGCCGCTAAACGGCCAGCTTCCGGGCCTTGACCTTCACCCGGATCACGCGGTGGTTGGACGACATGTAGAGATGGCCGTCGGCGGCCAGCTCGCAGTTGGAGATCACGTCGTCGGCCCGGATGATCCCGATCCGCTGACCGGCCGGCGTGAAGATCGAGATGCCGTCCTTGCTGGAGGCCCACAGGTTGCCGGCCCGGTCGACCTTCAGGCCGTCGCCGCCGTCGATGCCGCTGGCGGCGCGGTCGACGAACTGCCGGCGGGCGGTCGGCGCGCCCTTGGCGTCCAGGTCCCAGGCCACCCAGCCGGACTTGCGGTCGGTGGCGTACAGCGTCCGGCCGTCGGGCGACAGGCCGATGCCGTTGGGCTCGACGGTCCGGTCGATCATCGTCAGGCTGTTGTCGGTCCCCAGGCGATAGACGCCGGAATAGTCGGTCTGGCGATAGGGCGAGCGCCAGTCGCCCTTCAGGCCCCACGGCGGATCGGTGAAATAGATCGCCCCGTCGCGCGCCAGGACCAGGTCGTTGGGGCTGTTGAGGCGCTTGCCCTCGAAGCTGACGGACAGCACGGTCTTCTTCCGGGTCTTCAGGTCGATGCGCGAGACGCAGCGATTGCCGCTGTCGCCGACCACCAGGCCGCCGCGCGCCAGGATCAGGCCGTTCGAGCCGGCCTCGCGCAGGCTGTTGGTCTCGGGCCCCGCATAGCCGGAGGGCGTCAGCCAGACCGATCCGCCCGTCGCCGGCGACCAGCGCAGGATCTTGTTGGCCGGCACGTCGGAGACCAGCAGGAAGCCGTCCTTGCCGCCGACCCACACCGGCCCCTCGCTCCAGGTGAAGCCGTCCAGCACCTGCTCGACCGGCGCGTCGGCGTCGACCAGGGCGTCCAGCGCCGGGTCCAGGCGCTCGACCTTGCCGACCACGGGGTAGGTCTCGGCCCGGGCCAGGGCGGGCGCGGCGGCCAGGGCCAGGAGCGAGGCGGCCGCGGCGCGGCGGGACATCGGCAAGGTTGAGGTCATGGGGCGAAGCTCCTGGCTTGTACGACTCGTCGGGCAAGCCGTTGTGCCTTGCGTTCGGCTCCGGCGCCACCGGTTGCTGATCGCTCGCCCGCATCGCCCATGAACTTCGTGTAACGGAGTTCTCGCGTCCGTGATCCGATGTGATCGCCCCATGATTGCGCGGCGCCGCGGCGTGCATACTTGAAGCGTGGCCGCTGATCCATGGAGCGATCATCGCTTCCCAGGCGGCCGCATGGGGCTACCTAAATGTCTAACCTCTTGGCGTTTGGACCGCTTGTCGGTTCGGCGCTTTTCGTCGTGCTCGCGGCGGCGTTCGTCGCTGTTTCGGGCATGGTCCGCTACATCGGCAACAACCGCGTCGCGGTGGTCGAGAAGCTGTGGAGCCGGCGCGGCTCGATCGCCGGCGGCCTGATCGCGCTGAAGGAGGAGGCAGGCTTCCAGCCCGACGTCCTGCGCGGTGGCCTGCACTTCTTCTTCCCGTTCCAGTACCGGCTGCACGTCCAGTCGCTGGTGACCATTCCCCAGGGCCGGATCGGCTATGTCTTCGCCCGTGACGGCGCGCCGCTGGAGGCCGACCAGACCCTGGCCACCCACCCGGCCGGCGTCGACTTCCAGGACACGCGCAAGTTCCTCGAAGCCGGCGGCCAGAAGGGCCCGCAGCGCAAGATCCTGCGCGAGGGCGCCTACGCCATCAACCTGGCCCAGTTCGTGGTGGTGACCAAGGACCGCACCTTCGCGCTCAGCCTGGAGCGCAGCGAGGCCGACCTGCTGGCGCAGATGGCCGAGATCATCGAGGCGCGCGGCGGCTTCGAGCCGGTGGTGATCAAGGACGCCGACGACCAGATCGGGGTGATCACCGTCCATGACGGCCCCGGCCTGCCCTCGGGCGAGCTGATCGCGCCGTTGGTCGGCGTCGATCCCGAGGACACGGCGACTTACCACAACAGCTTCCAGGAGGCCGGCAAGTTCCTGGCCGCCGGCGGCCGCAAGGGTCGCCAGCTGCAGGTGCTGGTCGAGGGCACCTATTACATCAACCGTCTGTTCGCGACCGTCGAGCGGATCGACAAGACCGTGGTCGAGGTCGGCCAGGTTGGCGTGGTGGTGTCCTATACCGGCGCGCTGGGCGCCGACACCTCGGGCGAGGGCTACCGCCACGGCGAGCTGGTCGCCAACGGCGAGCGCGGCGTGTGGCGCGACCCGCTGCTGCCGGGCAAGTACGCCTTCAACACCTATGCCGGCCGCGTGACCATGGTGCCGACCACCAACTTCATCCTGAAGTGGGAGACGATGGCCGTGGGCTCGCACAAGTTCGACGAGAACCTGGCCGAGGTGTCGCTGATCACCCGCGACGCGTTCGAGCCGACCCTGCCGGTCTCGGTCGTGGTCCACATCGACTACCGCAAGGCGCCGCTGGTCATCCAAAGGTTCGGCGACATCAAGAAGCTGGTCGAGCAGACCCTGGACCCGATGGTCAGCGCCTATTTCAAGAACATCGGCCAGACCCGCACCCTGATCGAGCTGCTGCAGGACCGCAGCGCCATCCAGAGCCAGTCGAGCGAGGAGATGAAGGCCAAGTTCGGCCTCTATAACCTCGAGCTTCAGGAGGTGCTGATCGGCACGCCGCGCCCGGCGGCCAGCGGCGACGACCAGATCGAGAAGATCCTGACCCAGCTGCGCCAACGGCAGATCGCCGACGAGCAGATCGGCACCTACGAGCGGCAGAAGTTCGCCGCCCAGAAGGAGCGCGAGCTGCGCGAGGCCGAGGCCCTGGCCAAGCAGCAGACGGCGATCACCGAAAGCCAGCTGTCGATCCAGGTGCAGCAGAACGCCGGCAAGGCCAGCCTGGCCCGCTCGGAACAGGAAGCCCAGCAGCGCCGGACCCTGGCCAAGGCCGACGCCGACGCCATCCGCCTGCTGGGCGAGGGCGAGGCCGGCAAGGTCGTGGCCCTGGCCCGCGCCGAGGCCGAACGGGTCAGCAAGGTGGGTCTGGCCACCGCCGAGGCCATCGCCAGCCAGGTCGAGGCCTCGGGCGGCGCCCGCTACCAGCTGGCCCGCCAGGTGGCCGAGCGCTTCGCCGAAGCCCTGGAGACCAGCGGCGTCGACGTGGTGCCCAAGGTCTCGATCACCGGGGCCGGCGGTGAGGGCGGGGCCAATGGCGGCGTCATGCAGGCCCTGCTGACCCTGCTGATGTCCGAGAAGCTGGGCCTGGCCGTCGACGCCAGCGACCAGCGGGTGGTGGAGGAGGTCGAGTAGGCGCTTCGGTCCGAAAGGGCTGAACCCGCCGTCGTCATCCCGGACAGCCTCACGAGGCGTCCAGGATGACGATCCTTTTGGGGCGTCTGCCTGTTTCGCCGTGCTTGTCTCGGCCGGGCGATGTGCGTAGGCAGGCCGCGTCACCGCCAGTTCCCGAGGCTTTCCCATGACCGTCGTCGTCCTGCAGACCGCCCGCGCCCGCCTCGAATTGCTGCCCGCCCTGGGCGGTTCGGTGGGCCGCTTCACCTGGGACGGCCGCGACGTGCTGCGGCCGGCGCCGGCCGGAACCGCCGAGGTGCTCGACACCGGCAACTTCGCCCTGGTCCCGTTCTGCAATCGCATCCGCGACGGGCGGTTCCGCTTCGGCGGCCGCGACGTCGCCCTGTCGCCGAACCTGGGAGACCATCCGCACGCCCTGCACGGCCAGGCCTGGCGCGGGACCTGGAGGGTGGTCTCGGCCGACGCGACCCAGGCGGTGCTGGCCTTCGACCATCCGCCCGGCGAATGGCCCTGGGCCTACCGCGCCGAACAGCGCTTCACTCTGGGCGAGACGGGCCTGCGCCAGGACCTGTCGGTGACCAATACCGGCGACGAGCCGATGCCCGTCGGCCTGGGCTTCCACCCCTATTTCCCGGCCCGCGACGGCGAGCGGCTGCAGGCCGGCGTGACCGGCGTCTGGCTGACCGACGAGGACTGCCTGCCCGTCCGCCACCTCGACGGCGTCTGGCGCTCGGACTGGGTGGCGGGCGCGCCGACGGCGGTCAGCGACCTGATCGACAACTGCTACACGGGCTGGAACGGCGTCGCGACCCTGTCGGCGCCGGGCGGTGCGAGCACCACCCTGACGGCCTCGCCCGAGTGCCGCTGGCTGCACGTCTATTCGCCGCCGGGCGCGGATTTCGTCTGCGCCGAGCCGGTGGCCAACCGTCCGGACCCGTTCAGCGGCGAGGACAGCGGGATCAAGGTCCTGGCGCCGGGCGAGACGGCGTCGGTGTGGATGAACGTCGCGTCGAGCTAGTCGACCATCGCCTCCAGCGCCGCACGATCCCGCAGCAGCACCTTGCGCGTCGTGGGCAGGGCGATCAGGCCGTCGTGCTGGAACTGGGTGAAGGTGCGCGAGACGGTCTCGATGGTCAGGCCCAGATAGTCGGCCATGTCCTGGCGGGTCATCGGCACGTCGAGCAGGGCCTCGGCCCCCGTCCGCTCGGCCAGGTCCAGCAGCAGGGCCGCGACCCGCTCGCAGGCGGTGCGGCGGCCCAGCATCAGCACGTGGTCCTGGCAGCGGCGCAGGCTGTCGGTGGTCAGCTCCAGCAGCCGGCGGGCCACGTCGCCGCTCTGGCTGGCCAGGGCTTCCAGCGCCGGGCGCGGCATGACCCGCACCTGGGCCGGGCCCAGGGTCTGGGCGGCCGCCCGGTAGGTCTGGCCGCTCTCCAGGCCGAACACGTCGCCGGCGAAATGGAAGGCCTCGATCTGCCGCCGGCCGTCGCGCAGGATCCGGCTGGTGTGCAGGGCGCCGGAGATCAGCTGGTAGATCCGGTCGGCCGGCCGGCCCTCGTCGAAGATCGTCTCGCCCGGGCCGTAGGTTTGGCGCTGGCCGTCCAGCACGATCGTCGCGGGCTGGCGAACGATGGTGACGGCGGGGGTCTGGATCACGGACAGCACGGCGATCTCCCGATCTCTTGGCCCGGCCAATCTCCGTCGCCGGAGCCTGGCCGTACAGTCGGGACCTACGCCTAAGGGGGACTACCTAGCCCGGCTTGAACACATCGATCGCCCCCGCGCTCATTCCCGCCGGACCGACAGGGTCATGCGCACCAGGGCGGCCAGGTTGTCGGCGTGCATCTTGGCCATCAGCTTGGCGCGGTAGATCTCGACCGTGCGCGGGCTGATGCCCAGTTCGCGGGCGATCACCTTGTTGGGTTGGCCGTCGACGACGCCGTCCAGCACCTGGCGTTCGCGCTCCGACAGGGTCTCCAGCCGCTGGCGGACCAGCGTCGCCTCGTCCGAGACGGCGCTCGCGGCGCCGTTCTGCGCGAGGGGCGGCGGCCCGGCTTCCAGGGCGCGGTTTAGGGCGTCGATCATCCGGCTTTCGCCGAACGGCTTCTCGATGAAGTCGGCCACCCCGGCCCGCATGGCCTCGACCGCCAGGGGGATGTCGCCATGGCCGGTGATCATGATGATCGGCACGCGGCAGCCCCGGGCGTTCAGCTCGCGCACCAGTTCCAGGCCGGTCATGTCGGGCATGCGCATGTCGGTGATCACGCAGCCGGCCCCGTCCAGCGGCAGGGCGTCCAGCAGGGCCAGGGCCGAGGCGTGGCTGACCACCTCGAAGTCGGCCGCCTCCAGCAGGAAGGCCAGGGATTCGCGGGCGCTCTCGTCGTCGTCGACCACGTGGACCACGGCTTCACTCATCGATCACGTCCCTGACCTGTTGTCCTCGTCGCCATCCCTACGCGGCGGCAGGACGAAGTGGAACACCGTGCCGCCCTTCGGGTTCGGATCGGCCCAGATGCGCCCGCCGTGCGCCTCGATGATCGAGCGCGAGATCGACAGGCCGACCCCCATGCCCTCGGCCTTGGTGGTCATGAACGGCTGGAACAGGCGCTCGCGGAAGTCGTCGCTGATGCCCGAGCCGGTGTCGGTGACACTGACCTGGACGGAACCGTTGTCCAGCCGTTGGCTGGCGATCGTCAGTTCACGGCGCGGCGCCTCGGCCATGGCGTCGACCGCGTTGCGGATCAGGTTGACCAGCACCTGCTGGATCTGCACCCGATCGGCATAGACGGCGTCGGCGGCCGGGTCGAGCTGCAGGCGGGTGGTCACCAGGTGCTCGCGCGCGCCGATCAACGCCAGGGCGGCGGCGTCCTCGACTACCTTGGACAGGCTCTCGGGCGCGCGCTCGCTGGCCCCGCGCCGCACGAACTCGCGCATGCGGTGGATCACGTCGCCGGCCCGCAGGGCCTGGGCCGAGGCCTTGTCGACCGCGTCGCGGACCTTGGCCTGGTCCTCGGGCCGGCCGCGGTCGATCAGCCGACGCGAGCCGGTCAGCAGGTTGGCGATCGCCGACAGCGGCTGGTTCAGCTCGTGGGCCAGGGTCGAGGCCATCTCGCCCATGGCGGTCAGGCGCGAGACGTGGACCAGCTCGGTCTGCAGGTCGCGCAGCCGGGCCTCGGTCTGCTGGCGTTCGGTCAGGTCACGGATGAAACCGGTGTAGAACGGCTGCAGCCCCCGGGTCTCGCCGACCGCCAACTCCATCGGGAAGGTCGTGCCGTCCTTGCGCTGGCCCATCACCATGCGGCCGACGCCGATGATCCTCTTTTCGCGGGTCTGGACGTAGCGGGCCAGGAAGCCGTCGTGGACGCCGCGATCGGGCTCGGGCATCAGCAGGCTGACATTGCGGCCGATCGCCTCGGCCGAGGTCCAGCCGAACAGGCGCTCGGCGGCGGGGCTGAACGAGGTCATGACGCCGGCCGGGTCGATGACGATCACCGCGTCGGGGGCCGAATCGAGGATCGACTGCAGGTGATGGGTCATGGCGGCGGCGCGCGAGCGGGCGGCATGGAACCAGCCGCCGCCGACCGACATGCCGAAACCGATCATCACGAACACCAGGCTGGACAGGGCCGTGGCCTGGTCGGGCCGTCCCTGCACCTTCAGCAGCCAGACCGCGCCCGCCGCCAGGACGGTGGCGAACAGCCCTGGCGCCAGGCCGCCGACCGCCGCGCTGATCAGCACGGCTGGCACGAACAGCAGGAAGGCCGAGGGGGCCGTGAAGCCGGGGGGCAGGGCCAGTTGGATCAGACAGCAGGCCAGGACCGTGGCCATGGCGGCCAGATAGGCCCGGGGCCGCATGTCGCTGTGCAGCGTCCCGGCCGAAACCATGGTCATCACGTGATAGCGGCCTCCGCTGCGCAAGGTCGGCTATCCTATAGCCGGTGGCGGAACGATTGGCAGTTCCCGATCGCACAAGGCGCGCGGCGCGGGGCGGTGGCTGACCAGCACCAGACCCTGGCCGGTGCGCTTCAGCCGCGCGTCCAGGCGCGCGACGACCAGGGCCTCGGTGGCGGGATCCAGGCCTTCGGTCGGCTCGTCCAGCAGCAGCCAGGGCGCGTCGCGCAGCAGGGCGCGGGCCAGGGACAGCCGCCGTCGCTCGCCGCCCGACAACCGCTCGCCGTTCTCGCCGATCCAGGTGTCCAGGCCCTGGGGCAGGGCGCGGACCCGGGCTTCCAGCGCGGCGTCGGCCAGGGCGTCCCACAGGGCATCGTCAGGATGGACGCCGGCCAGGGCGAGGTTGGCGCGCACCGTGCCGGCGATCATCGCCGCGTCCTGCGGGGCATGGGCGAAGGCGGCGCGGGTCAGGGCGCTGGGCGTCTGGTCCTCATATTTCAACCGCTCATCCCGGCGAATGCCGGGACCCAGATCCCCTAGCGGTGTGGATGATTGGATGTGGCGCGGAGCCTCTGGGATCAGCCTCAAAACCATTCCATCTGGGTCCCGGCATTCGCCGGGATGAGCGGATTTTGAGAAGCGCAGGCCAAGCAATCGTTCAAGCACGGTGGTCTTGCCCGCGCCCGAAGGACCGGTCAGGACCAACCGTGAAGCTGGCTCCAAGGTGAGATCGCCGAACCCAAGGCTAGAGCGATCCAACGACGCCTGAGCGTCCGCCGTAACAGGTTCATATCCCAACACCCCGTCCAGCCGTTCGGCCGCCGCGTCGGCGCCCGCCGCCTGCTCGAACGCCTTGCCCAGCCCCGCCAGGCCCTCCAGCGCCATGGCGGCGGCCAGGCCGGCCATGGCGGCCAGGGGCGTGGCGGCGTCGTGGGCGAAGGCCAGGACTCCGGCGACGGCCAGGCCCAGGATCGCGCCCTGCAGCGCCATCACCCCGCCGCCGGCCGCCACGGCCTGGCGCTTCAGGGCGTCCAGCCGCGCGCCCTTGCTCGCGATCTCGGCGGCCGCGCGCTCCTGCACGCCATAGACCCGCAACTCCGGCGCGGCGGCTGCGTAGGCGGCCAGGGCGTCCTTCAGGTCGCCGGCGGCCTGTTGGATCGCCGGGCCGGTGCGGGCGGTCAGGCGGCGGGCCAGGACGCGGACGCCCAGCACCGTCGCGGCGACGGCCAAGGCGACGACCAGGGCGCTCGCCCAGCCGGCGGGCGCGGCCATGGCCAGGCCGGCGGCGACGGCGGCCCCCGCGCCCCAGGGGGCGGAGAGGCGGATCAGCCGGGTCTCGATGGCGTCGACGTCCTGCACCAGGCGGGCGGAGGCCTCGCCGCGCGACAGGGCCAGGGCCTGGGCCGGCGGGGCGGCGGCGAGGGAGGCGTAAAGCGTCGGGCGGATGGCGGCCAAGGCCTTCAGGGCGGCGGCGTGGCTCGACAGGCGCTCCAGATAGCGGAAGGCGGTGCGCAGGACGGCCAACAGGCGGATGCCGGCGCTGGGCAGCAGGACGTTGAAGGCCTGGGCCGCCGCCAGTCCAGCGACGCCGGCGATCGCCGCCCCGGTCAGGAACCAACCCGACAGGCCCAGCAGCAGCACCGACCCGGCCCCGACGACGGCCGCCGAGAGCGCGGCTAGACGCAGGCCGTCGGCGTGGCGCTGGCGCTGCTGGCGGATCAGGGTGGCGAGGGGACCGGCGCTCATGGCCACATCCCACAAACGTCTGTCATCCCGGACAAGCGAAGCGCCGATCCGGGACCGCCGGAAGCGCCGGCGTTCAGGCCCCGGTCCCGGATCGGCGCGCTGCGCGCTTGTCCGGGATGACAAGCGTGACGGGTGGTGGTTCTGGGCCCGCTCACAGCCGCACCACCCGGTCGGCCAGGGCGGCGACAGCCTCGGAATGGGTGGCGATCAGGGTCGTGCGGCCGCGCGCCGCCTGGCGCAGGATCGGCAGCAAGGCCCGCTCCGAGGCCGCGTCGAGGTCGGCGGTCGGCTCGTCCAGCAGCAGGATTGGGGCGGGCTTGAGCAGGGCGCGGGCCAGGCCCAGCCGCCGCCGCTCGCCGCCGGACAGGCCCGCGCCGCGTTCGTCGAGACGGGTGTCGAGGCCGTCCCGGCCGTCCAGCACGGCGTCCAGGCCGACGGCGCGGGCCGCTCGCGCCAGGTCTTCGCGGGCGGCGCCGGGATGGGCCAAGGCCAGGTTGTCGGCCAGGGACCCGGGCAGCACCACCGGCGACTGCCCGGCCCAGGCGACCGACGCGGCGATCGAGCCCAGGTGCGACAGGCGCTGGTCGCCGATCGCCACCTCGCCGCCGCTGAGGGGCGCCAGGCCCAGCAGCAGGTTCAGCAGGGTGGTCTTGCCGCTGCCGCTGGGGCCCAGCAGGGCGACGACCTGGCCGGGGGCGATATCGAGGTCGAAGCCGTCGAACACCGAAGCCTCGCCGGCCTGGTAGGTCACGGTCACGGCCCGGAAGCGAATGGCGGGCGGGGCGTCGAAGGTCACGGCTGGCGCGGCGGGCGCTGGGGCGGGCAGGGCGGCCAGGGTCAGGGCGGCGGCCTCGGCGGCCTGGCGGTCGTGATAGGCGGCGGCCAGCCGGCGCAGCGGGGCGTAGACCTCCGGCGCCAGGGCCAGGGCGAAGAAGGCGCGCTTCAGGTCCAGCTGCTCGGGAACCGGGAAGGGCAGCAGCCGCAGCAGGTTGAAGCCGCAATAGACCGCCACCAGGGCCACCGACAGGGCGGCGAAGAACTCCAGCGCCCCCGACGACAGGAAGACGACCATCAGTACACGGATCGTCCGCCGGGCCAGGTCGTCGGCGGCGACTGAAAGGTCGCGGGTCACCGCCCCCTCGGCCTGGAAGGCCAGGACCAGGGGCAGGGCGCGGACTCGGTCGAGGAACAGGCCGGACAGCCGCTCCAAGGCCAGGAACTGCCGCCGCGACTCCTCGGCCGCCGCGCCGCCGGCCAGGGCCATGACCAGGCCGAACGGGACCAGGGTCAGCAGCAGGATCCCCGCCGCCACGGGACTGGCGACGGCGACGGCGGCGATGACCAGCAGCGGCGCGACGGCGGCGGCCATTCGCGCTGGCTCGAAGCGAGCGATATGGCCGTCCAGCGCCTCGACGCCTTCGACCACGGCCGACAGGGCCTCGCCGCCGCCGACGCGGCCGCCCAGCACCGAGGCGACGGCGTCCTGCCGCGCCCGGGCCTTGACCCCGGCGGCGGCGAGGGCCCCGACCTCGGCGGCGCGCTTGGCCAGCCCGCCCCGCGCGGCGGCGGCGAGGGCGAGCAGGACCAGCCAGGGCGCGGCGGCGGGCAGGCCGCGCGGCAGGGCGTCGATGGCCAGGGCCAGGCCGGCGGCGAAGGCGACAGCGGCGGGGACGTCGGCCAGCAGCCACAGCGGCGCGGTCCTCGCGGCGCGGCCGCCGGCCGGGCTCAGCGCCTTCAGCCAGGGTCGCGCGACGGCGTCGAGCTGGGCGGTGAAACTGGCGGTCATCGGCCGTCGTTAGGGTCTGGGGACGGGCGCGTCCTTGATCCGGATCAAAGCGCCCTGGCCGCCAGGCGTCTAGGGGTGGAAAGTCCTTGGCGCGATCGATCGCCAACGACCACCGGAGCGCTGCATGGACCCCGCCGTCGTCGACCTCTCCCGCCTGCAGTTCGCCCTGACGGCGCTGTACCATTTCCTGTTCGTGCCCCTGACGCTGGGCCTGTCCTTCATGCTGGTGATCATGGAGAGCGTCTATGTGATGACCAGGCGGCCGATCTGGCGCACCACGACGCGGTTCTGGGGCACGCTGTTCGGCATCAACTTCGTGCTCGGCGTGGCCACCGGCCTGACCATGGAGTTCCAGTTCGGCATGAACTGGTCCTACTACTCGCACTATGTCGGCGACATCTTCGGCGCGCCGCTGGCCATCGAGGGGCTGATGGCCTTCTTCCTCGAGGCCACGTTCGTGGGCCTGATGTTCTTCGGCTGGGACAAGCTGCGGCCGGTCACCCACCTGCTGGTCACCTTCCTGGTCGCCCTGGGCACCAACCTGTCGGCCCTGTGGATCCTGGTCGCCAACGGCTGGATGCAGAACCCGGTCGGCGCGGCCTTCAACCCCGACACCATGCGCATGGAGGTGACCGACTTCCGGGCGGTGCTGTTCAACCCGGTGGCCCAGGCCAAGTTCGTGCACACGGTCAGCGCCGGCTACACCATCGCCGCGGTCTTCGTGCTGGGGGTCAGCGCCTTCTATCTGCTGAAGGGCCGGTATGTCAGCGTCGCCAAGCGCTCGCTGACCGTGGCCGCCGCCTTCGGCCTGGCCTCGTCCCTGTCGGTCGTCGTGCTGGGCGACGAGAGCGGCTACGCCCTGACCGACAACCAGAAAATGAAGCTCGCCGCCCTGGAGGCCATGTGGGAAACCGAGCCCGCCCCGGCCGGTCTGACCGCCTTCGGCATCCCCGACCTCAAGGCCCGCAAGACCCATGACGAGATCAAGATCCCCTATGTCCTGGGCCTGATCGCCACCCGCAGCCTGGACCGGCCCGTCGCCGGCATCTTCGAGTTGGTCGCCCAGGCCGAGACCCGGATCGAGAGCGGCGTGGTCGCCTATGACGCCCTGGAGACCCTGAAGGCCGACCCGAAGAACCTGGCGGCGCGCGGCGTCTTCGAGACGCACCGCCGCGACCTCGGCTACGCCCTGCTGCTCAAGCGCCACGTCGCCGACCCGCGCACGGCCGACAAGGCGTTGATCCAGAAGACCGCCTGGGACACCGTGCCCAACGTGCCGGTGATGTTCTGGTCGTTCCGGATCATGGCCGGCATCGGTTTCCTGATGATCGCGATGTTCGCCACGGCCTTCGTGCTGGTCACGCTGCGCAGGCACAACACCCGCTGGTTCCTGATGCTCGCCGTGGCGGCCATCCCGCTGCCGTGGATCTCGACCGAGCTGGGCTGGGTGCTGGCCGAGGTCGGGCGCCAGCCCTGGGCGGTGGAGGGCGTGCTGCCGACCTTCCTGGCCCCTTCGTCGCTGAGCGTGGGCCAGATCCTGACCAGCATCGTGGTCTTCACCCTGCTGTACGGCGCCCTGGCGGTGGTCGAGGTCGGGCTGATCCTCAAGACCATCAAGAAGGGCCCCTTCGCCGAGCAGGAGGCCTTCCCGTCCGGCGCGCCGGGGCGTCCCGGAGCCGGCCCCGCCGGCGAAGCCGTCGCTTAAAGGAGATCGGATCCATGGACCTTCCCCTCGACTATCCGACCCTGCGCATCATCTGGTGGGGCCTGCTGGGCGTGCTGCTGATCGGCTTCGCCCTGACCGACGGCTACGACATGGGCGTGGGCGCCCTGCTGCCCTTCGTCGCCCGCACCGACGAGGAGCGGCGCATGGTGATCAACACCGTCGGCGCCACCTGGGAGGGCAGCCAGGTGTGGTTCATCACCGGCGGAGCCTCGATCTTCGCGGCCTGGCCGCTGGTCTACGGCGTCAGCTTCTCGGGCTTCTACCTGGCGGTCTTCGCGGTGCTGGTGGCGATGATCCTGCGGCCGGTCGGTTTCAAGTACCGGTCCAAGCGGCCGGACGCGCGCTGGCGGGCGTTCTGGGACTGGGCGCTGTTCGCCGGCGGCCTCGTGCCGGTGCTGGTGTTCGGCGTGGCCGTGGGCAACGTGCTGCAGGGCGCGCCGTTCAAGCTGGATGGCGACCTGCGCGCCACCTATCACGGCGCCTTCTTCGGCCTGTTCACCCCCTTCACCCTGGTCTGCGGCCTGCTGTCGGTCGCCATGCTGGTGCTGCACGGCGCGGCCTGGCTGGGCATCAAGGCCGAGGCGGGCGGGGCGGTCCAGGACCGGGCGCGCAAGTTCGGCACGGCGGCGGGGATCGCCACCTTGGCGCTGTTCCTGGCCGGCGGCCTGCTGGCCACGCGCCTGGGCTTCCGCATCGAAGGCGCGTTCGACCCCGCCGGACCTTCCAATCCGCTGCGCGGAAGCGCGATCGCCAGCCCGGGCGCCTGGTTCGACAACTTCGGCCGCCATCCCTGGATGCTGGTCGCGCCGGTGATGGGCTTCGGCGGCGCTCTGCTGGCCCTGCTGGGTCTGTGGCGGCGCTCGGCGGTCCTGGCGTTCGGCGGCTCGTCGGCCTCGGCGGCCGGGATCGTGGCCACGGTCGGCCTGTCGATGTTCCCGTTCATCCTGCCCAGCACGATCGACCCGCGCTCGAGCCTGACGGTGTGGAACGCCTCGTCCAGCCACCTGACCCTGTTCATCATGCTGATCGTCACGGTCGTGCTGATGCCGATCGTGCTGCTCTACACCGCCTGGGTGTTCAAGGTGCTGTGGGGCCGGACCAGCACGGCGGCGCTGAAGACCGACCCGGCCCTGTACTGAGGAGTTGAGCCATGTGGTATTTCACCTGGGTGCTGGGCCTGGGCCTGGCGGTCGCCTTCGGCGTGCTGAACGGCGTCTGGTACGAGTTCAACCTGACCGACGAGGGCGACGTGGGGGCGTCGGAGCCTTGATCCTCCCCCTGTGGGGGAGGCGGCCGAAGGCCGGCGGGGGGAGTCTTCGGATCGTCGATCCGGGCTGAGGCCTGCCGGTCACTCCCCCCTCCGTCGGCTTCGCCGACACCTCCCCCACAGGGGGAGGACCAGCCCGCGCGACAATTCGACGCCGTGCCGCAAGCGATGCATTAACCGTTATTAAACGGCGCTCGGGCTCTTGTGGCGGACGACGCGAAAGCCGGTTTTCGGCCTTCGCCGCGAAGACTTTCGACCCTCGGGATCCGACCATGACCGACCACGCCGAACCCGCCCTGGAGCTGATCTCGTTCTGCATCGGCGAGCAGGAGTTCTGCATCGACGTCAAGACGGTCCGCGAGATCCGCGGCTGGACCCCGGCCACCCCGATCCCGCACGCCCCGACCTATCTGAAGGGCGTCATCAACCTGCGGGGCGCGATCATGCCGGTCATCGACCTGCGCAACCGCCTGGGCCTGGGCGTCACCGTCCCCGAGACCCGCCACGTCATCGTCGTGGTCGAGTGCCAGGACCGCCTGGCCGGCATCCTGGTCGACGCAGTCAGCGAGACCTTCACCGTGTCGCGCGACCACCTGCAGCCGACCCCGGACCTGGGGACCGACGAGCTGCGCTTCATCCAGGCGATCATCTCGCTGGACAGCCGCCTGATCACCTATCTGCGCATGGACGACGTCTTCCCGGCCCAGGTCAGCCAGGCGGCTTAGGTCGTCATCCAGGGCGGCAACGAAAAAGGGCGGACCACGCGGTCCGCCCTTTTTGATTCAGCACCCCCGGACCGGGGACAGGCGCATGCGCCTGTCCCCAACCAATGCGACCTACTTCCCCCGCACGATCCTGGCCGCCGCGGCGTGGAAGGCGGCCTCGGCCTCGGCGGCGGCGGCCACGGCGCTGTGGCGGTCGGCGGCGACCGGCATGGCGGCGCGGCCGGTGGTGGGGGCGGCGTAGCTCTGGGCCACCTTGCGGGCGTCCTGGGCGCGCAGGGCGGCGTTGTTGGAGGTCGTCTCGTGCCAGTGGGCCAGCTGCGCCGCCGTCAGGGCGCCGTCGGCCGGCATGTCGCCGTGGTGGACCACCTCGCCGAAGCCGATGGCGACGAAGCCGTGGATGACGCCGTAGTCCTCCTCCGACAGCAGGAAGGTGATCTGCCGCTCCTCGACCTGGCCGGTATAGGCGTCCTGCTCCGGATCGAACTCGCGCAGCACCAGCACGTCGCCCACCGCGAACTCGCGGTCGTTGCGGCGGATCTCGAAGCGCTTCTTGCCCGAGCGCACGGCGGCGAAATACTGCGGCCAGGTCTTCAGTTCGTGACGGGTCATGGGAGGATTTCTTCGAAAAACGGGAGGCGTGGCCTTAGCCGACGGATCTGGCCGGAAGGTTAAGGCGTGAGAACGATCTTGTGGAGGTCTTGCGTCCTTCGAGGCTTCGCTTCGTTGCGCACCTCAGGAAGAGGGATTCAGCAACGGCGCTCCTCATCCTGAGGCGCCCGCGAAGCGGGCCTCGAAGGACGCACGGCGGTACAGTTACGAAAGACACGTCCGGGCGATCTCGGCGCGCAGTTCGGGCAGGCCGTAGCCCTTCTCCGACGAGGTCGCCAGGACCTTCGGGAAGGCCGCCGGCCGCTTGGCGATCGCCTTCAGCGTCCTGTCGACCGTGGCGTCCAGCTCGGATTGCTTGATCTTGTCGGCCTTGGTCAGGACGATCTGGTAGGAGACCGCCGCGATGTCCAGGGCGTCCAGGGCCTCGGCGTCCACCGACTTCAGGCCGTGGCGGGCGTCGATCAGCAGGTAGACGCGCTTGAGGTTCACCCGGCCGCGCAGATAGGCCCGGCCCAGGTCCTGGAACTTGTCGGCGATGCTCTTGGACACCCGGGCGAAGCCGTAGCCCGGCAGGTCGACCAGGCGCAGCTTCTCGGCCAGCACGAAGAAGTTGACCTCCCGCGTGCGCCCCGGTGAGTTGGAGGCGCGCGCCAGGTGGTTCTGTCCGACCAGCCCGTTGATCAGGCTGGACTTGCCGACGTTGGAGCGGCCGGCGAAGGCGACTTCGGGCAGGGTCGGGGCCGGCATGCCGTCCATCTTGACCGCGCCCATCATGAAGGTCGCCGGCTGGGCGAACAGCACGCGGGCGGCCTCGATCTCCTCTTCGCCGTAACCCAGCTCGTCCATACCCAGCTCGCTCATCAGGTGGCCCCGACGGACTTGCCGCTGAAGCGGGCGATCAGCTTGTCGATCGGGTTCTCGACCTTGTAGCGGTGCATGATGATGTACTGCTGGATGATGGTCAGCACGTTGCTCCAGCACCAGTAGATCACCAGGCCCACCGCGAAGTTCGACAGGGTGAAGGTGAAGATGATCGGGAAGAACTGGAAGATCTTCTGCTGGATGGGATCGCCAGCCGGCGGGTTCATCGCCGTGGTCAGCCACATGGTGAAGCCGTACAGCAGCGGCCAGACGCCAAGGTGGGCGACCGAAGCGCCCAGGATCGGCAGGGTGGCCGGATCCCAGTGGATCAGCCCGAACAGGTTGAACAGGGTGGTGGGTTCCGGCGCCGACAGGTCGACGATCCAGCCGAAGAACGGCGCGTGCCGCATCTCGATGGTCACCGTCAACACCTTGTACAGCGAGTAGAAGATCGGGATCTGGACCAGCATGGGCACGCAGCCCATCATCGGGTTGATCTTCTCCTTGGCGTACAGGCCCATCATCTCCTGCTGCTGCTTGGCCGGATCATCCTTGTGCTTGGCCTTCAGCTTCTCGACCTCGGGGGCGATCTTCTTCATCTTCGCCATCGACTCGTAGCTCTTGTCGGCCAGCGGGAAGAGGATCAGCTTCAGGGTGACGGTCAGCAGCATGATGGCCACGCCGAAGTTGCCGACCAGCTTGTAGAAGATCTCCAGCACATTGAAGATCGGCCGGGTGATGACCTCGAACATCCCCCAGTCCACGGCCTTGTCGAAGCTGGGGATGGCGGCGGTCGGGCGGTTCCAGAACTGCCACCAGACCACCGGCTTGCCGCCGTATTCGTAGCGGGTCAGCAGCGGCACGGTCTTGGCGCCGGCGAACAGGCGGGTGGTGTTGGTGATCGTCGCGCCGGCCGCCAGCGACCGCGGCGCGCCGGTGAAGGCCGATTCATAGACGTCGACGCCGCTGACCGGCTTCACCTGGAAGCGGCCCTTGATCATCTCCGACTGCTGGGGAACCAGGGCCGCCAGCCAGTACTTGTCGGTCATGCCGATCCAGCCACCCTTGGATTCCAGGTTGTCCTGGAGCGGCTTGTCCTTCTTCCACTTGGGGTACTTGGCCTGGTTCTGCAGCAGGTACTTGCCGTCCTTGACGCCGTCGATGCCACCCAGCACGCCGATGCCGCCCTCGTAGACGATCTGGGTCTTGCCCAGGCCGTGCGGGCCTTCGGTCGGAATGCCCTGGCGCTGGACCGAGGCGTAGGGGGCCAGGGCGACGGCCGCCCCGCCCTGGTTGCGGACGGTGTCGGCGACGGTGAACATGGCGTCGGCGTCGACCGAGATGGTGCGGGTGAACACCAGGCCCTGGCCGTTGTCATAGGTCAGGACGACCGGAGTGGTCGGGCGCAGCACCTGGCCGGGCGCGGCCGTCCACACGGTCTGGGGCGTGGGCAGGCCGCTCATGCCGGCGATCCCGGCCCAGCCGAAGTCGGCGAACCAGGCGTGCTCGGCGCCCTCGGGGCGGAACAGCTCGACCGGCGGCGAGTTCTTGTCGGCGGTCTGGGTGAAGCGCTTGAGCCACAGGTCGTCGATGCGGGCGCCCTTCAGGGCGATCGAGCCCGACAGGGCCGGGGTGTCGACGGCGATGCGCGGGCTCTGGGCCTTGGCCTCGTCGCGCGACAGCTTCAGCGGCTGGGGCGTGCCGTCGGCGCCGAGGGTCATGCCCGGCTGGGCGGCGACCTGGGCCTCGGCGGCCTTCTTGGCGCGCAGCTCGGCCTCGCGCTGCTTCTGCTGCGGACCCAGCACCAGGAACTGGTAGCCGATCAGGATCGCAAACGCGCAGACGATGAACATCAGCGTGTTTTTGTTGGAGTCGTTCTGCATGGGTTGGACTTAACCAGAAACGGAGGAATCGGACGCGGCGGGGGCGTGCGGTACGGGCGTCGCGCCCGGGCCCGCGCGATCGAGGTCGGCGGCGAGGCTTATCAGCGCGGTTTTGACATCGTCAAGCAAACGCCCCCAGTCCCGCTGGCCAGTTCCGCCGCGGGCGATGAACACATAGTCGCAACAGGGGCGGCCATGAAGGGGGAGAAGCAGCCTGGCGGCCTCGCGCAGGCGTCTTTTGGCGCGATTTCGCTCGACCGAGCCGCCGATCTTCTTGGTGGCGGTGAATCCGACCCGGATCAGCGGGTCGTCGTCGTGGCGCGGGCGCATCTGCATGAACACCGCCCCGCGCGCCAGGTTGGGCGCCTTGGCGGCCTTGAGGAAGTCGGGACGCTTCTTCAGGCGCTCGATCTTCATGGGCGCAACCGGGGTCTCGGTCATGAAAAAAGCCGCCCTTTCCGGCGCGGGCGCTGGGCCCGGTTCGAGGAAAGGACGGCTTCCATCATGGTCTTGTTCCCGCAGCAAGCGGGAGAAAGGCTGTTAGGCCGTCAGGCGCTTACGGCCCTTGGCGCGGCGACGCGCGACGATCTTCTGGCCGTTCTTGGTGGCCATACGCGCGCGGTAGCCGTGACGGCGGGCTCGCACGAGCTTCGACGGCTGGAATGTCCGCTTCACGAGGTGGCTCCGATAATAATGGGACGCGGAAGCCGGAGGGCCGCCGCGAGTGAGGGGCGGTGGATAAGGGAAGGGGCGGCGACTGTCAACCGGAGTCCGACACGAAGGCGAGTCGGATCAGGGGCTTGGTGGCGGCCTTTCTAAAGCCAAGCCGGATCGTCCTGGCCAGGCAACTTGACGTGCAGGATCCGCACGTCGCCCGCGGTGGCGTTCTCGCCGGTGTCGGGCACGACGCGGAAATAGATCGTGCAGCCGCTGACAATCCGCTCGCGCACGCCGGCGAACCTGTCGCTGACCTTGAACGTGACGGGAGCGTTGACGAGGTCTTCGAGCGCTTCGATGAGGTTTTCAAGGCGGCGGAGCGCATGAGGCGTTGGACCGCCATAGGCCAGGAACCGGTCCGCCGCAGCGACGATGTCGGCTTCCGCACGCGGGGAGACGACCAGTTCGCGGATCAAATGAGGTCAGCCGCGCTTGGCGGCCGCGACCCGGGCCCGAGCATCGTCGAGCACGCGTCCGAGAAACGCCGTGGCGTCCTGGCCGCGAAGGCCGAGACCCGCTTCGCAATCGAGATCGGCCTGCGCCAGGATCGCGGCGGTTCGTTGGTCGTCGGCCGAATGCAGGACGTCCTCGGAAGGGTGCGAAACGGCGGGGGCGCGTCGGCTGGACATGGCAAGATCATAACGCGCGCGGAGAACGATGGAAACCTGCCGTGCGGTCAGGCTTGGGTTGAGGGGGCTGGCAAGATCACCGCCTTGCCGATCACCTGTCGATTGGCCAACAGCTCGAACGCCTCGCGCCAGCGGTCCAGCGGCAGTTCGGCATGCACGTGCGGGCTGATCACGCCTTCGTCCGCCATCCGCCAAACCGCCTGGGCGTTCTCGCGGCCTTTGTCCGGAAACTGCCGGCCGTACTCACCGGCCCGCACGCCTACCACCGAGAAGCCCTTGATCAGCGGCAGGTTGACCGAGACGGTCGGGATACGGCCCGAGGTGAAGCCGACCGCCAGCAGCCGGCCGTCGAAGGCGATGCAGCGGACGCTCTCGTCGAAGACGTCGCCGCCGACCGGGTCATAGATCACGTCGGCCCCGCGTCCGCCGGTGATCGCCTTGACCCGCTCGCGGAAGCCGCCGGTGACGTTGACCACGGCGTCGGGGGCGTAGAGCCGCTGGATCGCCGCCAGCTTCTCGTCGGAGGCCGAGGCGGCGATCACCCGCGCGCCCAGGGCCTTGGCCAGGTCGACCGCCGCCAGGCCCACCCCGCCGGCCGCGCCGTGCACCAGCACCCACTCGCCGGGTTCCAGCCGCGCCCGGCGGACCAGGGCGACATAGGCCGTCAGATAGGCCGCGCCATAGGCGGCGGCCTCGCCGAACGACAGCCGCGCGGGCTTGGGCTTGAGGGCCTCGGCCGCCAGCACCGCATATTCGGCGAACCCGCCCAGCCGCGCCCCGCCGACCACGGCGTCGCCGACGCTCCAACCCGTGACGCCTTCGCCCAGCGCCGCGACCTCGCCGGAAAGGTCCAGGCCGGGCGTGAAGGGCAGGGGCGGCTGGAACTGGTATTCGCCCCGGGTCATCAGCAGGTCCGGGAAGTTGACGCTGGCGGCGCGTATCCGGACCAGCACCTCGCCGGGGCCCGGCTGCGGCGTGGGAACCTCGCGGACGGCGCAGCCGGCGAAGTCGGGGTCCAGGGTCTCGACGACGAGGGCGCGCATCAATCCATCCGCACGATGGTTGTCATCCCGGAAGCCTCGCAGAGGCTGTCCGGGACCCAGGGGACTGGGCGAAGGCGGTGCGGTTCACCTGGATCCCGGGCCTTCGCTTCGCTACGCCCGGGATGACAACGGAGAAGAAGCCTCGAACGCCGCCCGCACCAGCCGGGCGATCTCCCGGCAGGCCGCGTCTGCCGCCGGCACGGCTCCGGTGAACGCGGTGAACCCATGCGCCAGGCTGTCATAGCAGCGGTAGGTGGTCGGCACGCCGGCGGCGATCAGGCGCTTGGCGTAGGCCTCGCCCTGGTCGACCAGCGGGTCGAAGCCGGCGGTGACCACCACGGCCGGCGCCAGGTCCGACAGGTCGGCGGTTCTGTCGGGCGACAGGCGCGGGTCGGCCGGGTCGGCGTCGGCGCCGATATAGTGGCCCATGAACCAGTCCATGATCGGCCGGCTCAGCGGATAGGCGTCGGCGTAGGTCGTCATCGACGGCGTCTCGCTGGCCACGTCGACGGCGGGATAGACCAGCAGCTGCAGGGCCGGCTGGGGCTCGCCCGTCCGCTTCATCTCCTGGGCGACCACGGCGGCGAAGTTGCCGCCCATCGAGTCGCCGCCGATCGCCGCCGTCCCGGCCGGGGCCCCGAAGCGGGCGGCGTTGTCGCGGCCCCAGCGGAAGGCGGCCAGAACATCGTCCAGCCCCGCCGGGAACCGGTGGTCGGGGGCCAGGCGGTAGTCGACCGACAGCACCGCCGTGCGGGCGATGCGGGCCAGGATCCCGCAGAAGGCGTGGCAGGTCTCCAGGTCGCCGATCACCCCGCCGCCGAAATGGGCGAAGACGATCAGCGGAGCGGCGCCGTCCTGGTCGGCGGGGCGGTAGGCGCGCAGCCGGATCGGTCCGTCCTGGCCGTCGATCGACAGGCTCTCGTTGCGCACCCCCGGCTCGGCCGGACCGCTCATGGCCGCCAGGCCCTTGGCGCTGGCGGAGCGGGCCTCGTCCGGCGACAGGGTGGTCATCGACGGCATCCTGGCGGCCGCCGCGGCCAGGAACTGGAAGCGCGGGTCCAGGGTTCGCCCGCCGCGATAGACCGTGCCGCCGCCCGACATCGCCCGCAGCACTGGGCTGGGCAGCGACATCAGCGCCTTGAGGATGAACTTCTGGACGGCGGGGTCGGCCATTCGGGCTCTTTCTTGTGCGGTCGCGGTGAGGTCAGGGACGCGGCAGGGCGGGCAGGCCGCCCAGGATCATCCGGACGGCGAAGTCGGCGGCGCTGTCCACGTCGACCGGCCGGCGTTCCAGCATCTTGTCGCCGATCTCGCGGGCGACGGCGATGCAGGCGGCGGTGAAATAGTCGAGGTCCACGGCCGGGGCGTGGTCGTGCGCCAGAACCTTGGCGAAGGCCGCGCGCACCTCGTCGAACACCGCGACGATCTCGGGCGTGGCGCGGGCGTGGGGAAAGACCTCACCGGCCGGCCGGTTGATCCGCCAGCTCTCGTGCTCGGCCGCCAGGAAGTCAAAATAGGCCCGGATCGCGCCGCGCAGGAAGCTTTCGAAGTCCACCGCCTTGTCGGACTCGGCCCGCAGGATCGGCCGGAAGCGCCGCGCGCCGTCGTCGGCCAGGGCGTCGAACACCTCCTCCTTGGACTTGTAGTAGTTGTAGAAGGTGCCAGAGGCCAAGCCGGTGCGGCGGATGATGTCGCGCACCGTGGCGGCCTCGTAGCCCAGCTCGCCGAACACCGCCCGCGCCGCGTCGAGGATCGCCTGGCGGTTGGCCACCTTGGTGCGCTCGCGCTTGCCGGGACGGTTGTCCTCCGGCGACGGACGGACCGGGAAATAGGCGATGTTCGACATCGGACGCGACTCGTGGCGAGGCGCGGATGACGCCCCGTCATGATTTCAGCCTCATTCCGCGGTGGGGGCAAGCTCCAGCTCGCGGCGAGGCCGTGCGTCCTTCGAGGCTCGCCTTCGGCTCGCACCTCAGGATGAGGGATTCAGCGACAGAGTTCCTCATCCTGAGGCGCCCGCGCAGCGGGCCTCGAAGGACGCAAGGCGCCGCCTCATTCCGCCGCCAGTGGCAAGGCGTGCGGCGCGCGGGCCGGCACGGGCAAGGCCCCGCCGGCCGTTCGCGCCCGCTTCTCGCCGGCCGCGATCTCCTTGTTCAGGTCGGCGCAATAGACCCCGAAGTCGACCTGGATGGTGTGGCGGGCCGAGGCGTAATAGTGGCCGGTGTGGCGCTCCTCGTCCTTGGCGGTGATGCGCCGCATCTCGGCGACCGGGGGCGGGGCGTAGCGGCCGGTCAGGTAGGCGGCGACCAGCTTGGACTGCTGCTCGGCGAAATTGACCAGGGTTGGCAGGGCCTGGGCCAGACCCATGTGGAAGAGGTCGGGTACGCCGGGCTTCATCATCCGCTTGAACAGCGGCAGGCGATGGTCGGCGTCGGGAACCAGGGCCGGATCGTCCAGGAACGGGAAGCTGATCCTGTAGCCGGTGGCGAAGACGATCACGTCGACGGCCTCGACGCTGTCGTCGGCGAAGCGGACCTCGCGCCCCTCCAGCGCCTTGATCGCCGGCTTGAAGGTGATGTCGCCGCAGCCGGCCCGGGTCAGGAACTCGCCGCTGACCGAGGGATGGGCCTCCAGCGGCTGGTGGTCGGGCCTGGGCAGGCCGTAGTCCTCCATCCGGCCCAGGTGCTTGCGGACCAGCGCGCGGACGATCTTCAGGCCCAGCCGGCGCGGCATCCACGGTGGCATGGCGGATTTGTCCAACGGCTTGCCGTTCAGGTATTTGGGGAACACCCAGACCCCGCGCCGGGCCGAGACGATCAGCTTGCCGGCGATCGGGCGCTGAGCCAGCTCGCTGGCGATGTCCATGGCCGAATTGCCCATGCCGACCACCACCACGGTCTTGCCGCGCATGTCGACGGGGTCGAACGGGTCGCTATAGGCGTGGGCATGGAAGGCGACGCCGTCGAAGGTCCCGGGATAGTCCGGAACGCGCGGATCCCAGTGATGGCCGTTGGCGACGATCAGCACGTCGTAGAGCCGGGTCTCGCCGGTCGACAGGCTCACCGACCACAGGCCGTCGGTCGTGCGTTCGGCGCGCAGCACCTTGGTGTTGAAGGTGATGGTCTGGCGCAGGCCGAAATGGGCGACATAGGCCTTGAAGTACGCCAGGACCTGGCTGTGGTGCGGGAAGTCGGGCCAGTCCGGCGGGACCGGGAAGTCCTCGAAGGCCAGCCGCCATTTCGAGGTGTCGATGTGCAGGCTTTCGTAGCAGGCCGACAGCCCGTTGGGGTTCCTGTAGTACCAGTTGCCGCCGACGTCGTCGGAGGCCTCGAAGCAGTCATAGGGGACGCCGGCGTCCTTCAGCCGTTTGGCGGTGGTGAAGCCGCTGCAGCCCGCGCCGATGATGCAGGCCTTGGGAAGCCGTGCGGATGGCGTAGCGGAGGTCATCGCCCCCTCCCTGACTTATCGTTGTTCAGGTGAGCGTATCAGCGTTATGCCAGCCGTCAAACCGCCTTGGGCGGCCGCGCTCAGTTGCCGAGCAGTCGCGGCGAATAGGTGGCCGTGCAGCGCGACTTGCACTGCATCCACTGGGTCGGGCAGCTGTCGTCGTCGCCGTTGGCCCGGCAGAAGAAGTAGGTGCGGTTGCAGGACGACCGGCACTGGTCCGGATCGCGGGCCTGGGCGGCGCCGGTCAGCGGGATCAGCGGCGGCGGCAGGGCGGGGGTGTCGTCCTGTGGCGGCGCCCTGCTGGGGGCGGCGGGAACGACGCGCGTCGGCTTGGCCGTCTGGGCCGTGGCCGAGCCGGCCAGGGCGGCGAGGATCAGCAGGCAGGCGAGGACGCGGCGCATGGGGAGGGGTTCTAGCAGGACCGCGTTGAGGTTCGGTTAACCACGTTTTTTAGGGCCGCGCTTTCAATGGGGACAGGCGCATGCGCCTGTCCCCAGCGCGCTCACGGCTGCGACGTCGCCAGGAACGCGTCCAGCCCCTCGGCCAGGTGGTCGAACATCGCCCGCATCCGCAACGTCGCGCGCAGGTCCTCGTGCATGACCAGCCAGACGGGCAGGTCGAAGCCGATCTGGCCGGGGCAGACCGGGACCAGGTCGGGGTCGCGGCGAGCCACCCCGTGCTGAATGAAGCCGATGCCGAAGCCCGCTCGCACGGCGGCCAGCTGGGCCAGGTCGCTGTCGGCCCGGAAGGCGAAGCCCTGGGGCGGCAGCGGCACGCGCTGGACCAGGCCGCGCAGGAACGGCGTGCCCTTGTCGAAGCCGATCACCGCATGGTCGGGCAGGGCGTCGAGGGTGGCGGGGGCCCCCTGGACCTCCACATAGCGGCGGTGGGCGTAGAGCCCCAGATGGGTGTCCGCCAGCCGGCGGGCGACCAGAGCCTCCTGGGTGGGGCGGACCATGCGCACGGCGATGTCGGCCGCGCCGCGCAGCAGGTCCTGCTGCTGGTTGTCCAGCGACAGCTCGAGGGACACGGCCGGATGCAGCGGGCGGAAGTCGGCCAGGATCGGTGGCAGCACCTCGGCGCCGATGATCTCGCTGGCGGTCAGGCGCACCACGCCGCGGGCCGTGTCGCCGGCCCCGGACGCGGCGCGGACCAGGGCGCTGGCCGCCCCGGCCATGGCCTGGGCGTGGGGCCGCAGGTCCAGCGCGGCGTCGGTGGGTTTCAGGCCCTGGGGCGAGCGGGTGAACAGGGCCACGCCCAGGGCGCGCTCCAGTTCGGCCACCTGGCGGCCCAGGGTCGGCTGGGTCAGGCCCAGGGCGCGGGCGGCGGCCGACAGGCTGCCCTCGGTCATCACCGCCAGGAAGGCGCGGTACAGGCTCCAGTCCGGCTCACTCATGCATTCATGCATGGCAGATCAAGACAGTTCGTCAATTCTCGTTTGGGCTGTCGTGGCCGATCTTGTCCTCACAACCGATGGAGAGAGCGACATGACCACGACCCAGCAACGCACCGCCCTGGTGATCGGCGCGACCGGCGGCATCGGCGGCGAAGCCGCTTCGGCCCTGGCCCGCCACGGCTGGACCGTCCGCGCCCTGACCCGCCGCGCCCAGCCGGCCCCAAAAACCGCAAAGGGGGCGGGGATCGACTGGATCGAGGGCGACGCCATGGTCGCCGCCGACGTCGCCCGCGCCGCCCGGGGCGTCCAGCTGATCGTCCACGCCGCCAACCCGCCCGGCTACCGTAACTGGGGCAAGCTGGTCCTGCCGATGCTGGACAGCACCATCGCCGCCGCCAAGGCCGAGGGGGCGCGGATCCTGCTGCCGGGCACGGTGTATAATTTCGGCGTCGAGACCTTCCCGCGGATCGACGAGACCGCGCCTCAGGCCCCGACCACGCGCAAGGGCAAGATCCGGGTCGAGATGGAGCGACGGTTGAAGGCCGCCTCGGCGCAGGGCGCGCCGGTGCTGATCGTCCGGGCCGGCGACTTCTTCGGCCCGCACGCCGGCAACAACTGGTTCGGCCAGGCCGTGATCAAGCCGGGCGCGGCGCTGAAGTCGGTGACCGAGCCCTCCACCCGAGGCCTCGCCCACGCCTGGGCCTATCTGCCCGACCTGGCCGAGACCATGGCCCGGCTGCTGGACCAGGCCGATCGCCTCGCGGCCTTCGAGGTCTTCCACTTCGGCGGCCATCACCTGGCCTGGGGCGAGATGGCGGCTTCGGTGCGGCGGGTGACGAACCAGCCCCGGTTGCCGGTCATGGGCTTTCCCTGGTGGCTGGTCGCGGCCCTGTCGCCGGTCGTGCCGCTGTTCCACGAGATGGCCGAGATGCGCTACCTGTGGCGCGAGCCGCTGGCGCTGGACGACCGCAAGCTCCGGACGTTCCTGGGCGAGGTTCCGCACACCCCGCTGGACGCGGCGGTGGCGGCGAGCCTGCGAGGGCTGGGGTGTCTGGAGAACCCGGCGAAGGCCACGGAAGGAGGGGACACACACTCATGCCGAGGCCCTGCCAGGTCGGCCGAGGCCTTTGGGTGAGTGTGTGTCCCCTGTTTCTGGCAGGGCCCTATTTCAGCTTCTCGATCAGCGCCATGGCCGCGGCGGGATTACGAACCTTCGCCCCGGCGATGAAATAGGCGAAGACGTCGCCGCGCTGGGCCCAGGCGCGCGTCTGCTTGGCGATGGCGTCCAGCTCGTCCGAGGTCATACCGGTGGGCTCGTCGGGCTTGCTGGACATCAGGCGGGCATAGGTGAAGTCGGCGGTCGGCGCGTCGATGCAGGGCCACGTCGGCTCCTCGTCGTCGACGGCGTAGACGATGGCCGCGCCGTACTGGGCGGCCAGGTCGTAGAACTGCTGGGTGGCGAAGGTCGGGCTGCGAACCTCCAGCGCGTGGCGGGCCGGCCGGCCGCCGATCTCCCTGGGCAGCAGCTTCAGGAAGCCCTCGAAGTCGACCGGGTCGAACTTCTTGGTGGCCATGAACTGCCAGTTGATGGGGCCCAGCTTCGGGCCCAGCTCCTCCAGCCCCTGGGCCAGGAATTTCTCCATCGAGTCGTTGTTCTCGGACAGCACGCGGCGGTTGGTGCAGAACCGGCTGGCCTTGACCGAGAACACGAAGTCGTCGGGCGTCTCGTCGCGCCACTTCTGCCAGCTGTTGGGCTTGAAGGTGGAATAGTAGGTGCCGTTGATCTCGATGCTGGTGACGTGCCGGCTGGCGTACTTCAGCTCGTCCTTCTGCTTGAGATCGTCGGGATAGAAGGGCCCGCCCCGCCAGGGCTCGTACGTCCAGCCGCCGATGCCGGCGCGAATGGTTCCGGGCATGCAAGTGTTCCCTTCCTGTTCTCGGGGCGCACCCTAGGTCAGGGTTTGGATCTTCGGCAAGAGGGATTTCAGATCCTCCCCCTGTGGGGGAGGTGTCGGCGCAGCCGACGGTGGGGGGAGTTATAGGCAGGCAGCGGGGTCTTGGATCGTCGACCCTAAAACTCCCCCCACCGGCCTTCGGCCGCCTCCCCCACAGGGGGAGGGCCTGGCTGTGTCCAACCCCTCAGCACTCCACCCGGTTCACCGACAGCCCCACCGCCAATCCGCCCAGCGAGGTCTCCTTGTAGATCTCGCTCATGTCCTCGCCGGTGCGCTTCATGGTGGCGATCACCTTGTCCAGCGACACCGAGTGCTGGCCGTCGCCCAGCAGCGCCAGCCGCGCGGCGTCGATGGCCTTGATCGCCCCCATGGCGTTGCGCTCGATGCAGGGGATCTGCACCAGGCCGCCGATCGGGTCGCAGGTCAGGCCCAGATTGTGCTCCATGCCGATCTCGGCGGCGTTCTCGATCTGGTCGTTGGTCCCGCCCAGCGCCGCGCACAGGCCCGCCGCCGCCATCGAGCAGGCCACCCCGACCTCGCCCTGGCAGCCGACCTCGGCCCCGCTGATCGAGGCGTTGCGCTTGTAGAGCGCGCCGATCGCCGCCGCCGTCAGCAGGAACACCCGCACCCCCTGCGGCGTGCCCTGGTGGAAGCGGTGGTAGAAACGCAGCACCGCCGGGATCAGGCCGGCCGCGCCGTTGGTCGGAGCGGTGACCACCCGGCCGCCGGCGGCGTTCTCCTCGTTGACCGCCATGGCCCACAGGTTGACATAGTCCATGGCCGCCAGGGGATCGCTGATCTGGCGCTCCATGCGGCCCTGGATGGTCTGGTGGATCTGGCGGGCCCGGCGCTTGACGGCCAGGCCGCCGGGCAGGGTGCCGGTCTCGCGCATGCCACGGTCGATGCAGGCCTCCATGGCCGCGAAGATCCTGTCGAGGCCGGCGTCGAGCTCGGCCGCGTCCATCCGCGCCAGCTCGTTGGCGCCCATCACCCCGGCGATCGACAGGCCGGCGTCGGCGGCGCGTTGCAGCAGGTCGGCGCCGCTCTCGAACGGGTGGGGGACCAGTGGACCCTCGTCCGGCGGGGTGTTGCGGCCCATCTCGCTCTCGTCGCGCACGAAGCCGCCGCCGATCGAGAAATAGGTGCGCTCGGCCAGCACGGCGCCGGCGGCGTCGTAGGCGGTGAAGGTCAGGCCGTTGGGATGTTGCGGCAGGCGCTCGTGGCCCGCCCAGACGATGTCGCGCTCTTCGTCGAAAACGATGTCGATCTGGCCGCCCAGCAGCAGCGACTGGGTCGCCTTGGTCTCCAGCAGGGCCGCCTCGCCGACGTCGGGATCCAGCTCGGCGGGCACGAAGCCCATCAGGCCCAGGATCACCGCCCGGTCGGTGGCGTGGCCGCGCCCGGTCAGGGCCAGGGAGGCGTAGAGCCGGGTCTCGACCCGCGCGACGTCGGGCAGCCTGCCGGCGTCGCGCAGCCGGCCGACGAACAGCCCCGCGGCCGTCATCGGTCCCATGGTGTGGCTGCTCGACGGGCCGACGCCCAACTTGAACAGGTCGAAGACGGAGGCTGTCATTCAGGCACCTCGCTCAACCCGGTGAGGGTGAGCGCTCTTGGATAAGCATAAATCGTTGTCATCCCGGAAGCCTCGCAGAGGCTGTCCGGGACCCAGGGGACTGGGCGAAGAGGTTGCGGTTTCCCTGGATCCCGGACAGCGCTACGCGCTTCCGGGATGACAACGATAGGAATTGGCTACTTCCGGTCGCCCTTCGTCTGGTCCCGCAGCGCCTTGAACTCCGAGCCCGCCTGCCATTGCGGCCAAGCCGTCGAATTGGCGAGGTCGGCGCCGATCTCGTAGAACAGGCCGATGTCCTGGGCCTGGCCGCTCAGGTCCCAGTCGGCGCGCCACTCGTCGGCCGGCTGGTGGTAGCGGTTGGCAGTGTAGTCCTCTTCCGCCTTCTGGCCGGCTTCCTTGCCGCCGTTGACCAGGTCCTCGCCCGAGCCGACCGAGATGGCCGGCACGCCGCGCTTGGCGAACGGGAAGTGGTCCGAGCGGTAGAAGTGTCCGGCCTGGGGCGAGGGGTCGGGCGTGAAGTAGCGGCCGTGGGCCTTGGCCTTGGCGACCAGAAGGTCCTGCAGGTCGACCTTGCCGTCGCCCGAGGTGGTGATGTCCTTGGCCGGACCGGCGGCCGACAGGGCGTCGATGTTCAAGTCACCGACGGTCTTGGACAGCGGGAACAGCGGGTTGGCCGCATAGTATTCCGAGCCCAGCAGGCCGCGTTCCTCGGCTGTGACGGCCAGGAACAGGATCGAGCGCCGCGGGGCCGGCTGGCTCTTGAAGGCGCGGGCCAGTTCCAGGATGGCGGCGATCCCGTCGGCGTTGTCGATCGCGCCGTTGTAGATCCTGTCGCCCCTGGCGTCCGGCTGGCCGACGCCCAGGTGGTCCCAGTGGGCGCTGTAGATCACCGTCTCGTCGGGACGGGCCGTGCCCTTGATCCGGCCGGCGATGTTCTTGGAGACGATCACCGCGTGGTCGACGGCGTAGTTCGCCGAGAAGGTCGCGCCCTTCAGCTCCACCAGCTTGAAGTCGCGGCTCTGGGCCTGGGTCTTCAGGGCGTCGAAATCCAGGCCGGCGGCCTTGAACAGGTCGACGGCCACGTCGCGCTGGATCCAGGATTCGAGAGCCGGGTGGCTCTTGGCCGGGTCCTTGCGGACGATGTCGAACATGGTGTTGGTGTTGGAGTTCTTGACCGTCGCCCAGCCGTAGGAGGCCGGGGCGGTCTCGTGGACGATCAGCACGCCCGCCGCGCCCTGGCGGGCGGCCTCCTCGAACTTGTAGGTCCAGCGGCCGTAATAGGTCATGGCCTTGCCGCCGAAGTCGCCGGATCCCGTCTCGAAGTCGGGGTCGTTGATCAGCACGACCAGGATCTTGCCCTTCAGGTCCAGACCCTTGAAGTCGTCCCAGTTTCGTTCCGGCGCCTTGACGCCGTAGCCGACGAAGACGATCGGCGCGTCCTTGATGGCGACGCTGTCGACATTGGTCATGGCCGCGCGGATGGCGATCTGCTCGCCCTGGGCCAGGGGGACGGCCTTGCCGCCGACCGTGAACTGGGCCGCGACCGGGCCCTTGATGTCGAACTTGGCCAGCGGCACGTCCTGGGTCCAGGCGCGGCTTCCGTCCGCCTTCGGATCGCCGGCCGGCTCCAGGCCGATGGCCTTCATCTGGCCGACGATATAGTCGACCGACTTGGTCTCGCCGGCCGTGGCCGGGCCGCGGCCCTCGAAGTCGTCGGACGACAGCACCTTGATGTGGGCCGACAATCGGGCGGGGTCGATCTTGGGCGCGTCCGCCGCGTGAGCCAGCATGGGAGCGGCGATCAGGGCGGTCGCGAGCAGCAGGCGTTTCATCATCGGCACTCTTTGGAGGAGATCTTGATCGTTGGCGCGGACCCTAACGGGAGTGGCGAGCGGCGGCTAGGGGGCGCGCTGTGCGTCCTTCGAGGCCCGCTGCGCGGGCGCCTCAGGATGAGGAGCTTTGTACTGATTTCCTCATCCTGAGGTGCGAGGCGCAGCCGAGCCTCGAAGGACGCACGGCGTCAAATGTCCCCGCCCAGCACCCGCGCATACAGCGCCGGGTCCACATTGCCGCCCGAGCAGACGATGGCCGCGCTGGCGCCGTTCAGGTCGACCTTGCCGGCCAGGGCGGCCGCAAGCGCCACGCAGCCGCCGGGCTCGACCACCAGCTTCAGCACCGCGAAGGCGTAGCGCATGGCCTCGGCGACCTCGGCGTCGGTGACAGCGATGATCCCCGTCAGGGTCCGGCTGTTGATCGGCCAGGTCAGCTCGCCCGGGATCGGGGTCAGCAGGGCGTCGCAGATCGACCGGGCGTCCGGATCGATGGTCTCCCGCTGGCCGGAGGCCAGGGAGCGGCGGGTCTCGTCGAAGCCGGCCGGCTCGGCGCCCCAGACCTGCGTGGCCGGCGACAGCGCCTTGATCGCCGTCGAGACGCCGGCGATCAGCCCGCCGCCGCCGACGGGGCTGAGCACCTTGTCCAGCGTCACGCCCCGCTCGCGGGCCTGCTCGACGATCTCAAGCCCCACCGTGCCCTGGCCGGCGATGATGTGCGGGTCGTCATAGGACGGCACGACCACGCAACCCCGCTCGGCGGCGATCTGGTCGGCAATGGCGACGCGGTCCTCGGTGAAGCGGTCGTAGAAGCGGATCTCGGCCCCGAAGCCGCGCGTGCCCTCGACCTTCACCGCCGGGGAGTCGCTCGGCATGACGATCAGGGCCGGGCAGCCCAGCAACTGGGCCGCCAGGGCCACGCCCTGGGCGTGGTTGCCCGACGAGAACGCCACCACCCCCCGCCGCCGCTCGTCGTCGTTCAACTGGGACAGGCGGTTGTAGGCGCCGCGGAACTTGAAGGCCCCGGCCCGCTGCAGGGTTTCGGGCTTGATCAGCACCCGGCCGCCGAGCCGCCGGTTCAGCGCCGGGCTCTCGATCAGCGGGGTGCGAACGGCCTGGCCTTCGAGGCGGGCGGCGGCGGCTTTGATGTCGGAAAAGGCGATGGTCATGGCGCCTAGGTCTATCGTCCGGCAAGCGTCGCCGAAACCCTTTGCGAGCGGCGCCGTTCAAGCCATAAGAGGACCGTCAAGACCGCTGGGGAATACATCGTGAAGAAAGCTCTGTTCGCCGCCGCGGCCTGCGCCGCCGTGGCCGTCGCCGCGCCGGCACTGGCCGGCGAAGCCTTCGTCGGCGTCTACAAGCACGACGTGACCTTCATCGGCGACGCCGTCGGCCTGGGCGCCGCCGGCCGCGAGGACGGGGTCGACGTCCACCTCGGCTACCGCACCAGCCGCCTTGAGAACCTGCGCTGGCTGGGCAAGCCGCAGGTTCACGCCATGGTCTCGATCAACAGCGAGAACACCTCCAACTTCGTGGCCGCGGGCTTCGACTGGCGGATCGAACTGGGCCAGCCGGGGGGCTTCTACCTGCGCCCAGGCATGGGCCTGGCCTATACGGACGGCGAGACCCAGCTGCCGCCGGCCAACGCCCCGAACATCAGCGACGAGGAGCGGGCCCGCCGCACCTACCTCTATTATCACCGCATCGACTTCGGCTCGAAGGTGCTGTTCGAGCCGGAATTGGCCCTGGGCTACGATCTCAACGACAGCTGGTCGGCCGAGCTCAGCTACACCCACCTGTCGAACGGCCAGATCTTCCACCAGGGCAAGAACCAGGGGCTTGACGACGCCGGGGTCCGGCTGGTCTACAAGTTCTGAACCGGGTGGCCCCCTTCTGGCGGGCCGTCACGCCGATCACAACAGATGAAACGTCCGCCGCCGAGTCCTGTCGAAGGGCCGCGGGCGCTTTTCGGCAGGTGATAAGGCATATCTGAACATGGCCAATGTGACCGTTGTCGGCGCCCAGTGGGGCGACGAGGGCAAGGGCAAGATCGTCGACTGGCTGTCCAACCGGGCCGATGTCGTGGTGCGATTCCAGGGCGGCCACAACGCCGGCCACACCCTGGTGGTCGACGGCAAGGTCTACAAGCTGGCCCTGCTGCCGTCGGGCGTCGTGCAGGGCAAGCTCTCCGTCATTGGGAATGGCGTGGTCGTCGATCCCTGGCACCTGCTGACCGAGATCGACAAGATCGCCGAGCAGGGCGTGGCGATCACGCCCGAGCTGCTGGTGCTGGCCGACAACGCCTGCCTGATCCTGCCGCTGCACAAGGACCTGGACCAGGCCCGAGAGGCCGCCTCGACCCAGAAGATCGGCACCACCGGCCGCGGCATCGGCCCGGCCTATGAGGACAAGGTCGGCCGCCGCGCCATCCGCGTCGCCGATCTGGCCGATCCGGAAGCCCTGAAGCCGAAGATCGAGCGGCTCCTGGCTCACCACGGCGCGCTGCGCCGGGGGCTTGGATTGCCGGAAGCCGACGCGACCGAGCTGTTCGACGCCTTGATGGAACTCGCGCCCCGGGTGCTGGCCTACGCTCAGCCGGCCTGGCGCCTGCTGGACAAGGCCTACAAGGACGGCCGCAGGATCCTGTTCGAGGGGGCGCAAGGGGCTCTTCTGGACGTCGACCACGGCACCTATCCGTTTGTCACTTCGTCCAACACGGTGGCCGGCCAGGCCTCGGCGGGTTCGGGCATGGGTCCCTCGGCGACCGGCTACGTGCTGGGCATCGTCAAGGCCTACACCACCCGCGTGGGCGAGGGCCCGTTCGCGGCCGAGCTGGACGACGAGGTGGGCAAGCACCTGTCGACCGTCGGCCGCGAGGTCGGGGTCAACACCGGCCGGGCCCGCCGCTGCGGCTGGTTCGACGCGGTGCTGGTGCGCCAGTCGGTGGCCATCAACGGCATCCACGGCGTGGCCCTGACCAAGCTGGACGTGCTGGATGGCCTCAAGACCCTGAAGATCTGCGTCGGCTATCGCATCGGCGACAAGGTGGTCGACTACCTGCCGGCCGGCATGCGCGACCAGAAGGCCGCCCAGCCGATCTACGAGGAGCTGGAAGGCTGGAGCGAAAGCACAGCCGGCGCCCGCTCGTTCAAGGACCTCAACGCCAACGCCATCAAGTATGTGCGCCGCGTCGAGGAGCTGATCGGCGCCCCCGTCGCCCTGCTGTCGACCAGCCCCGAGCGCGACGACACCATCCTGATGCGCGACCCGTTCCAGGGCTGATGTCGGGGACAGGCGCATGCGCCTGTCCCCACGCCATTCCAAGGTCCAGTTAGCGATTGCTTAGCAGGCCAAGGTTTATGACGGCGGCTTCCCCGCGGAGGTTCGCCGTCATTGGCCGTTGCGCGTCGCCTGATGAAGTCCGCCAACAAGGCCGATCGCCTGACGCGCAGCCTGCGGGCGCTTGACCGCGAGGCCTCGACCAGCCGCGTCCTGAACCTGCTGGCCATTGAGGCTCGCAGCGGCCACCGGCCCGAACACGGCGAGGCGCCGCTGTTCCGCAACCGCGTCCTCAACACGGCCCTGGTGGTCAAGCACCGCCTGCGGGTCGACGACGTCTTCCTGTTCGACGAGATCCGCCCCAACGCCACCAAGATCATCATCCCGTTCGAGCGCAGCGACCTGGGCCTGGGCGGCCAGTCGTTCTTCGTCGGCCAGCGCGGCTGGGTGGACCTGCTGCGCGAGGCCTGCAACGAACACAGCGACATGGCGCGCGACCTGGCGACCCTGCGCCTGATCGACCAGCTGCCGTCGCTGGACCCGTTCCTGCTGCGCGAGCACCTGCGCCGCCACGGCCTGTCGGTGGCCTCCAGCTACTTCGCCCTGTCGTCCGCCGACATGGAGCAGATGCAGAGCTTCGTCTCGGCCCAGATCTCGCTGCTGATCGACCTGGCCTATCGCGACGCCGGCCGCGCCGTGCCGGGCGCCTACGCCGCCCGCCTGGTCGAGGCCCTGCTGTCGACCGACGTCGACGAGCGGCTGGAGCCGCTGCGCGAGACCCTGGTCATGGACGGCGAGAGCTTCAAGGAGGGCGTCTTCAGCTGGAAGGGCTTCCTCTACTACAAGTGGATGCTGACCCGGCTGTGGGCCGAGCTGGACACCGTGGGCGGCGAGATCATGCGGCTGACGATCACCGGCAATCGCGACGTGGCCACCCAGCGCTTCCTGGACGACACCCGCAAGCGCCTGCGCCGCGGCATACTGGTCGAACGCCAGGCGATCATGCGGGCCCTGGATGTGTACGACCGGGCGTTCGACGACCTGATCGACAACGGCCGACCCCAGGCGTTCCGAGAATTCCTGCTGCGCGCCCCGGACATGTTCCTGTCGCTGGGCGAGAAGGTCGGGGTGGTCGCCCACATCGCCAGCTTCTGGCGCTACCGCTTTCCGGCCGGCGCGCCCCTGGTCGCCGACATCGAGGACGCGATCGACCTGCTGCAGGACTTCGACGCGGGCCTGAGCGCCAGCCTGGCGGCCTGAATCCGGGACTTTCTGTCGCAACGGGCGAAGACTAAGCGGATTTTTACCATCGCTCGGCTAGTCTGCGCGCGAGTCATTGTTGGAGCTTCCGGGTCACGTGTTCGACGGCAATATCCGCACCTTGCAGCGTATCGCGGCGAAGATGCAGCGCGTGCTGATCGTCGACCCGAACACCGCGGCCGTGCGCCTGCTCGCCGACCAGTTGCGCCATGTCGGCAATGTCCAGATCTTCCACGCCCCTTCGATCGAGGCCGGCTGGGGCATGGCCCGCACGGTGGACCCGATGCTGGTGTTCGTCGAGCACGCCTCCAGCGGCTGCGACGGCCAGGCCCTGGCCCGCAAGATCCGCCGCAGCGACCTGGCCTGCCGCGAGAACCCGATCATCATGTGCACCGCCGAGGCCACGGCCGAGGCGATCTTCGGGGCCCGCGACGCGGGCATCCACGAGTTCATGCGCAAGCCGTTCACGATCAAGGACCTGGAGCGTCGGCTCGAGGCCGTGACCTTGAAGCCGCGCGACTGGGTCGAGGCCGTGCAATATGTCGGGCCCGACCGCCGTCGCTTCAACTCGGCCGAATACAAGGGCCCGCGCAAGCGCAAGGCCGACGCCAGCGACGCGCCCGCCGCGCGCTTGTCCCAGGCCCTGCGGATCGTCAGGTCGGCCGCCCAGGCCCTGGACAGCGACCCGGCCCAGGCCCGGCGCGCCCTGACCGCCCAGGCGGTCGAGCTGAAGAAGGTCGGCGAAGCTATCAAGGACGCCCGCCTGGTCGAGGCCGCCACCGCCCTGGAGGCCTGCACGGCCGGCGGCATGGCCCGCACCGAACTGGTCAAGCGCATCGACGGGCTGATGGGCTTCCTGGTCGAGGACGACAACGGCGGCCGCGGCGCGGCCTGACCGGCCGCTCGTCGACCGGCCACGAAAAGGGCGGCGTCCGCGGACGCCGCCCTTCGTCGTTCTGGATCCCGTAACCCGCCTAGAAGGCCAGGCGGGCGATCAGTTGGAACACCGGACCGGCGTTCTCGCGCTCCAGTTCGTACTCATCGAAATTGCGGTCGTTCTGGTCCTCGATGGTGTTGAACTTGTTGAAGCTTTCCTTCTTGTTGGCGTCCAGCAGGTTGGAGCCGGTCAGGCGGATCGTCAGGTCCTTGCCGATCCGCTTTTCGAGGAAGATCTCCAGGTCGCCGCCATAGGTGGTGGTGACCTCCTCGCCGACCACGCGGCTATAGGCTTCGCCCTGCTTGCGGTAGCTGGCCCCGAACGAGGCGCCCCAGGTCGGCAGGTCCTGGATGAAGCCGACGTTCAGCACGTAGTCCGACTGGCTGTTGAACTTGCGCGAGCCGAACTCGTCGTTCACGTCGCTGTCCAGCCACGAGTAGTTCAGGAACACGCCGGTGTTCTCCAGCCCGATCACCGTCAGCGGCGTCGACAGGTCGAACTCGATCCCCCAGACCTTGCCGTCGCCGGTGTTGCGGGCGGAATAGACGAACGTGCCGGGGCCCTCGTCGCCTTCCTCGCCGGTGTTGGTCAGCTCGATCAGGTCCTTGACCTTGCGGTAGAAGACGTTGACCCCGGCCACGCCCTGCTTGCCCATCCGCCGCTCGTAGCCGGCGTCCAGGCCCCAGGCGGTTTCCGGCTTCAGCCGCGGATTGCCGATGAAGTCGTTGTCGCCCAGCTCGGCGGTCAGCAGGGCCGGCGACAGGTAGTCGAAACTGGGGCGGCGAATGGTGCGCGCGCCCGACACATAGACCTGATCCTCGGTGGTCAGGTTGTAGCGCAGCGAGGCCGAGGGCAGCAGGACCTTGTAGTCGGTATCGGTGGTCGAGGGGACCGTGCGGTCCCGCAGGGTGACGTCGGTGGTCTCGTAGCGCAGGCCGGCTTCCCACTTCAGCGCACCCGACTTGCCGTCCAGCATCACGTAGGGGTCCAGGCGGGTCTGTTCGAACGCGGCGTCGCCGCCGTCGATCGCCGCATAGGGCTTAAAGGCCGGCGGGGCGGCGCTGGGCAGGTTGTAGCGGTTGCGCGGAACCTCGGTGACCAGCAGGTCGCGCTGCTTCTTCTCGTACTGAAGGCCGAACTGCAGCCGCACGCCGTCGGTCAGGTCGCGCTTGTGCTCGAGCTTGGCCGAGAACTCGGTGTCTTCCAGGTCGGTCCTGGACTTGTCACGGGTGATGCGGTCCCCGTCCGGATAGGGCGCAGCGTCGCGCAGGTATTCGGTCTCGTCCTCGAACTCGGCTTCCTTGTCCTTGAACGAGGCGTAGCCCAGCTTCACGCTGGTCTTGCCGCCGAACATGTCGTGGCTGTACTTGCCGTTGACCGAGTAGCTGTCCTGTTCGATGTCGACGTCGTTGTCGTTCAGGGTCGACAGGTTGGCGTTGTCGCGGATGTCCTTGTTGTACTCGATCGAGTCCTCGTTCTGGTAGCGGTCGGTGTGGACATAGAAGCCGCTCAGGTCCAGGTCGCCGCCGGCCAACGGGGTCTGGTAGCTGGCGTTGAATGAATAGTCGGTGCCGTTGCGCACGTCCGTCTGGAGTTCGCTGTTGTCGATCGGCGCGCCCGGCTCGCCATAGCGCAGGCTGAGCTTGTTCTTGGGGTTGCGGCGGCCCTGCAGGTTGGCGCCGACCAGCAGTCGGCCCGGTCCGACCTGGCCGCCCCAAACGCCGCCGACGGTCTCGCGGATGCGTTTGTCGTCGAACATCAGGGCGCCGGCCCGGACGAAGCCGCCGTCCAGGGCGTAGGCGTCGCGCAGCACGATGTTGATCGCGCCGGCCACGGCGTCGCCGCTGCGGTTGGCCGAGGCGCTGCGGACGATCTCGATGCGCTCGATCAGCTCGGCCGGGATGCGGTCGACGAAGAACGCCGAGTCGGCGCCCGAGCCGAACGCGCCGGAGCCCGAGCCGGAGCCTGGCACCTTCTCGCCGTTGATCAGGATCTGGGTGTAGGCCGGGTCGAGGCCGCGCAGACGCACGCCGTCCGATTCCAGCACGTCCGACAGGAAGGCGACGCTGGGCACGCGCTTGAGCGCGTCGCCGGCGGTCAGCGGCTCGAAGCGCTGGAAGTAGTCGAGGTCGTAGTTCAGGACGGGCGCGGCCTGGTCGGTGCGGTTGCGGTAGGCGATCTGGGCCTGGACGACCAGTTCGGACGCGGTGGCCGGCGCTTCGGCGGCCGTGGCGATCGGCGCATCGGCGTCGGCGGCGTAGGACGCGGAGGCCAGGGCCAAGGGCGCGAGCGCGGCCAGGGTAAACAGTGCCGTCTTGGTCATGGTGAGTATCCCCGATCATCGGCGCGGCCGTTGACGCGGCCGTTCGCACGTGATTTCACGCGGCGGGGCATAAATTCGCCAAGATCTTGGGGCCAGTGATGTTTCTTCGACGGTTTCGTTTCAGTT
Organism: Caulobacter sp. LjRoot300; assembly: GCF_964253875.1. Lineage (NCBI taxonomy): Bacteria > Pseudomonadati > Pseudomonadota > Alphaproteobacteria > Caulobacterales > Caulobacteraceae > Caulobacter > Caulobacter sp. LjRoot300. The sequence continues at coordinate 260,598 of NZ_CAXUSA020000004.1, read as the reverse complement.
TTGTGACATCAGTGGGAATATCTCTCCTGCTGGCGGGTTGCGCGGCGTTCGATCCGGAGGCCCGCTCGGACTCCGGCAAGATCCTGGTCGGCGTCGGAACGCCGGTCCCAGCGGCCGGCGAGACCCAATCGGTGGCGACACAACGTGCGGATGCGGCCGACGACCCCGAGATCTGGGTCGACCCCAAGGATCCGTCGCGGGTCGTGATCTTCGGCACCGACAAGCAGGCTGGTCTGTACACCTACGACCTGAGCGGGGCGGTCACCGGCTTCATCCCGGACGGCAGGCTGAACAATGTCGACCTGCGTGGCGGATTGGCCACGGCCAACGGTGAGCGCGTGCTGGTCGCGGCCAGCGATCGCGGCCGAATCGGCGCGGCGCTCTACCTGATGGATCCGGCCACCCTGAAGGTCGAGCCCTGGGGCCTGGCGCCGCTGGACCTGGCCGAGCCCTACGGCCTGTGCATGGGCCGGCGCGGCGACGGCTTCATCGTCATCGTCAACGGCACGGACGGCCAGGTGCGGCAGCTCCGCGTCGCCGTCGGGGCCGACGGCAAGCCGGCGGCGACCGAGGAGCAGCGCTTCGCCGTCGGCAGCCAGACCGAAGGCTGCGTCGTCGATGACACCAAGGGCGTGCTCTACATCGGCGAGGAGGCCAAGGGGATCTGGCGCTACGACCTGGATCCCGCCAAGGGCGCGGCGCGCGTCCTGGTGGCCGGCGCCCCCTCGGCCATGCTGCAGCCCGACGTCGAGGGTCTGACCTTGCTGCGCGAGGGCCAGAAGACCTGGCTGATCGCCTCCAGCCAGGGCGACAGCGCCTTCGCCGTCTGGCGCGTGGACGGCGCCCAGCCGGCCTATGCCGGGCGCTTCTCGGTGGTGGCCGCCAAGGGCGTCGATGGGGTGACGGGCACCGACGGCGTCGCGGCGATCGGCGGAGCCGTCGGGCCCTACGCCGAGGGATTGGTCGTCATGCAGGACGACGTCGATGTGGACGGCGAGGCTCCGTCCACGGCGCGCGTGCGGCAGAACTTCAAGCTGGTGGACTGGCGGGCGGTGAAGGCGGCGCTGGGGCTTTGAGTCTCAGCGTCCCTCGCGCGCCAGCCAGCGGCGCAGGGCGGCGTTGACCGCCTCGGGCGCCTCCATCGGCGTCATGTGGCCGGCGTTCGGGATGATCACCATGTGCGAGCAGCCGATGGCGTGGGCCATCTCGTGCTGGCCGGCCAGCGGGGTGATCGCGTCGTGCTCGCCGCAGATGATGACGATGGGACAGCGCAGGGCCCGCAGGGCGGCCGCGCCGTCCTCGCGCGCCAGGCCGTTCTGGCGCAGGAAGACCTCTCGGCCCAGGCGCTGGGTCATGGCCTGGATGCGGCCGGTCAGGTCCTTGTCGTCCAGGCGCGAGGCGTCGACATAGCTGGCCATCAGCCGGTCGGCGACGCCGAGGAACGCGCCCTCGTGGCTGGCCGCGGCGTTGACGGCGCGGCGCTGGGCGGCGCGCTGGGGCGTGTCGGCGCGGATCGCGGTGTCGATCAGGGCCAGGCGCGCGATACGCTCGGGCGCGATCCGGGCGATCTCCTGGGCCACGTAGCCGCCCATGGAGAAGCCGGCCAGGGCGAAGGTCGGCTCGGCGTCGGCCAACACCTGCTCGGCCAGCTGGCGCAGGCTCTCGCCGTGCGTCAGGTCGGGCACCTGGCAGCGGGCGACGTCGGCCAGGCCGCTGACCTGGTCGCGCCAGAGCTCGGCGTCGTTCAGCAGCCCGGGCAGCAGGATCAGTTGGGGAAGGGGATCGGTCATGGCGACCCTATACGACGATCCTCCCCCTTTGGGGCAGGTGGCCCAGAGGGCCGGAGGGGGCAGCGCGGCCGACGCCGCGAAGCCCCCTCAGTCGGCTGCGCCGACAGCTCCCCCAGAGGGGGAGCATCTAGCCTTCAGGTCCGGGCCTTCTCAGACTTCGACCATGTTCTTGGCGATGGCGGCTTCGCGCATCGACTTCTGCAGCTTCTCGAAGGCCCGGACCTCGATCTGGCGGACCCGCTCGCGGCTGACGCCGTATTGCGAGGCCAGGTCTTCCAGGGTGGTCGGCTCGTCCTTCAGGCGCCGCTCGGTCAGGATGTGGCGCTCGCGGTCGGTCAGTTCGACCATCGCTTCCTCGAGCAGGCTCATCCGCATGGACTTTTCCTGGCTCTCCGCGACGGCGGTCTCCTGGGAGACCTGGTCGTCGTCGGCCAGCCAGTCCTGCCACTCGCTCTCGCCGTCGGCGCGCAGCGGCGCGTTCAGCGAGGCGTCGGGACCGCCCAGACGGCGGTTCATCGAGATGACCTCGCTGTCCAGCACGCCCAGCTTGGTGGCGATGGCGCTGACCTGCTCGGGACGCAGGTCGCCGTCCTGGAAGGCCTCGATCTGGCTCTTGGCCTTGCGCAGGTTGAAGAACAGCTTCTTCTGCGCGGCGGTCGTGCCCATCTTCACCAGCGACCACGAGCGCAGGATATATTCCTGGATCGAGGCGCGGATCCACCACATGGCGTAGGTGGCCAGGCGGAAGCCCTTGTCGGGCTCGAACTTCTTGACGGCCTGCATCAGGCCCACATTGCCCTCGGAGATCACCTCGCCGATCGGCAGGCCGTATCCGCGATAGCCCATGGCGATCTTGGCCACGAGACGCAGGTGGCTGGTGACCATCTTGTGGGCGGCTTCGCTGTCCTGATGCTCTTTCCAGCGCTGGGCGAGCATGAACTCCTCGTCCTTGGCCAGCATCGGGAACTTGCGGATTTCGGTGAGGTAACGCGACAGGCCGCCGTCCGGCGACATCACCGATAGTGAATTCACGGCCATAGAAACTATCCCCTTGGTGCGGATCCGCCCGTCAACCGCGCGCCATCATCCCCACCAGAATGGGTCAGATAGGAAGGCGTTGCGGCTTAGGTAAGGTCGATAACGTATTTGTAATGTCCGACACCCGGACTCGGGTATTGGCGCTTCAAAAGTGAGAATGAACGTTCATTCTCAAAACTTCAAGCCAAAAATGTCAGACCGACACGACGGAAGGTCTGGACCGGACGGGCGGGGCGTTCTGGCGATCTCGGCGGAGCGGGGCCTTGCCGGGACGGGATCCCTGCGCCTCTAATGGCGGCGCCCTATGCCTGAGAGGCCTCTCGTGACGCGCTTCATCGTCCGCGCCCTGATCGCCGCCCTGGGCCTGTGGCTGGCGTCGAGGATCGTGCCGGGTATCGCCGTGTCCGGCGGCTGGACCAGCCTGCTGGTCGCCGCGGTGCTGCTGGGCGTGGTCAACGCCATCGTAAGGCCGGTGGTCGTCGTGCTGACCCTGCCGCTGACCGTGGTGACGCTGGGCCTGTTCCTGCTGGTGGTGAACGCCGCGATGCTGGGTCTAGTCGGCCTGATGCTGAAGGGCTTCGTGGTCGACGGTCTATGGGCCGGGATCTTCGGGTCGATCGTGATCGGCGTCGTCAGCTGGCTGGGCCACCTGCTGATCGGCGACGGGCGCGAGCGCGCTTAGCGGTCACGCCCGTTCATCCCACCGCCGTCGCCGCCAGGTCCCGCCAGCCGCGGGCTTCCTTGCGGAAGTGCGAGTGGGTCTTGGCCAGGCGCTTGTCGATCTCGGCCAGGGCCTCGCGGGCCTCGTCCTTGCGCCCGGTCTGCGCCAGGAACACCGCATAGCGGGCCATGCCCTCGAAGCCGGGCAGATGGGCGGCGGCCCAGCGCAGGGCGGTGTCGGCCTCGGACGGGCGGCCCAGGGCGTGATAGGCGCGGCCCATGGCCAGGGCGACGTTCGGCGTGCGGGCGGCCGGCGACTGGGCGCTCAGGCCCTCCAGCAGCGGCAGGGCCTCGGCGGCGCGGTCCAGCTCGATCAGGGCGTTGGCGCGGCCCAGCAGCAGCTGCGGGTCGTCGGCGTACATGCCCTGCAGGGCCTCGGCGTACAGGCGCTCGGCTTCGGCGTGCTTGCCCAGCCCCGAGGCGGCCGCGGCCAGGCGGGCCCGGTTGGCGACGGTGGGCGTGTCGTCGACCGCCTGGCCAGCCTCGCGATATTCCCGTTGCGGGTCGAGAACCTGCCGCGCGGCCTGCCGGGCCTTCTGGGCCTTGGCGCCGCCCAGGAACTCCGGCGCGACGATGGCGATCAGATAGACCAGCCCGCCCAGCGGCTGGAACAGCAGGATGATCATCAGCCAGTACATCTGCTGGCCCGTGCGGACCACATGGACGCACAGGGCGATCGAGAACAGCAGCGACAGGCCCAGCAGGATCATCGAAGGTAAGGGCTCCAAGCTTGGCGTTGGCCAGGTCAAGGCTGGTTATGTGTGGGCTGGAGTCGGCGCCGTCAATCGGCCGTGACCTACTCGGCCTGGCGCGCGGCCTTCTTGGGGTCGGCCTTGGGGGCGGGGGCCAGGCGCAGCACCTCGGCCTGGTAGCGCTCGTCGTCGCCGGCCGCGGCGAACGGCAGGGCGTCGGCCAGGGCGTCCAGCATCGGGTCCAGCCACAGGTGCTCGACCTTGTGGAAGTCGCCCAGCACATAGTGCATGACCGCGTCCTTGTGGCCCGGATGGCCCACCCCGATGCGGCCGCGCCGGAAGCCGTCGCCGATCTGGCTGGTGATCGAGCGCACGCCGTTGTTGCCCGCCGCCCCGCCGCCGGCCTTCATCCGGAAGCGGCCGGGGGCCATGTCGATCTCGTCGTGGAAGACGATCACGTCGCTGGGCGCGAGCTTGAAGAACTTCATCGCCTCGCCCACGGCGCGGCCGCTCTCGTTGTAGAAGGTCCTGGGCTTGAGCAGCAGCAGCTTGACCGGCCCGTTCGGGGTCGAGACCTGCCCTTCGCAGGCCAGGCCCTGGAAGCGCGAGCGCCACGGCGCCGTGCCCCATTTGCGGGCCAGGGCGTCGACGGCCATGAACCCGACATTGTGCCGGTTCTTCTCGTATTTCGGCTCGGGATTGCCGAGGCCGGCGAGGATCAGCATCGCTGAGGCTCCGTGCGTCCTTCGAGGCCTCGCTGCGCAAGGCGCCTCAGGAAGAGGAATGTCATTCCGCGTCCACCGGGCTCCTCATCCTGAGGCGCCCGCGAAGCGGGCCTCGAAGGACGCAGGGCCTTGGTCGACAGCGGCGCCGCTAAACGAAAAACGGGCGGGCCGCGAAGCCCGCCCGTTCTGGATATCGGATCGGAGACCCGACCGAAAAGCCCTTAGGCTTCGGCGGTCGTCGTGTCGCCTTCGCCCGATTGCGAAGCGGCCGAGGCCTTCAGGTTGGCGATCACGAAGTCGCGGTCCTGGGCGGGGCGCACGCCTTCCGGCAGCTTCACTTCCGAGATGCGGATGGTGTCACCGATGTCGTGCGAGGCCAGGTCGATGACCAGCTCTTCGGGGATCTTGTCGGCCGGGCAGGCCAGCTCGACCACGTGGCGGATGACTTCCAGCGTGCCGCCCTTCTTCAGGCCGACCGAGATGTCGTGGTTCTTGAAGTGCACCGGCACTTCGATCTTGATCAGCTGGTGCTCGTCGACGCGGTACAGGTCGAAGTGCATCGGCTCGTCGGTGACGGGATGGAACTGCACGGCCTTGGCGATGACCGACTGCTTGTCGTCGCCGTGTTGCAGGGTCACCAGGTGGCCCAGCAGCTTGCCGGTGTAGAGCGCCTTGCGGAATTCGTTGCCCTTGACGGCGATGTTCACCGGGGCGTTGGGGCCGCCGTACAGCACGCCGGGGATCTTGCCCTGGCGGCGGGTTTCGCGCGAGCCGCCGGTGCCGGCGCGGTCGCGGATTTCGACGTTGAGAATGATCTCGGCCATGTCTTGTCTCTCTAGAGAGCCCCATGCTCTCGAAATGCGAAGCCGCCGCACAAGACTGGATTGCCTCGCCCGGTCGACGTTTTTGGGTCGCGCTCCATACACGCGGCGGCCGCCCGATGCAACGGGCGGCCGCCTGGAGTGCGTCGAAAGGGAAGGGGCGGAGCCGGTTAGCTCTTCTTCTTCGCCGACGCCTTCTTCTTGGCGACGGGCTTCTTCTTGGTCACCACCGGCTCCGGTTTGGGCGGGGGCGGCGGCTCGTAGGGCAGGGCGGCGCCCGAAGCCTTGAGCACGCACATGCCGGTGTCGATCATGATGTGCTGGCCCAGGCAGAACACGTCCTCATAGTGCGGCTTGGCGACGGCCAGGCACTGGTAGAGGTTCAGCTTGGCCATGTTCAGGCACATGGCGCTGGCCGGCTCGGCCATTACGGCCTCGATCAGGGGCAGCTTGTCGTCGCCGGCGTAGCCCAGGGCCGCCAGGGCGGCCACGGCCAGGCCGCGGATCACCAGCGGCTTGTAGGGCGGCGGGGCCGAACGGGGGCCGGAGACCGTAACGGTGGCGGCGGCGGGATCGGCGGGCGGCGCGGGCACCAGGGGCACGCCGCCCATCGAGGCCTGCTGCAGGGCCGCGACGTCGGCGCTGTCGGCCAGGCCGGGCGTCGCCGACATGGTCTTGGCGTAGGCCAGGCGGCCGTCGCGATCGAGGACCGGCAGGGTCGACCACTTCGCGCGCTGGACGTCGTAGGCGGCCTGCTTCACGGCCTTGCCGGCGGTGTAGAGCTGCAGGCCGCTGGCGCCGAGCGTGTCGATGATCCGGCCGGCGGCGGTGTCGCTGCCCTTGAAGCCGACGGCGTAGGCGGGATCGGCGACGAGCTGGTTGATGATCGACTGGCGCTGAGTGGGATCGGTGGCGAACGCGCGCACCGAGGCCACGTAGGTCGGGTCCTGCAGGGCCAGGACGGCGGCATAGGCGGTGGCGCCCGACAGGAACTGCTTGGGCTCGTAGCCGACGCCGACCTTCAGCGAGGCCTGGATCTGGTCGCCGTTCTCGAAGGTGGCGCCGATGGCGCCGGCCCGCTGCATGTAGCCGCGGAAGGCGCTGGCCTTCTCGACGATGCTGGAGGACAGGGTGATCGGCGGCGGGGCGGGCGGGGCGGCGACCAGGGGCGGCGGCGGCGGGGGCGGCGTCTCGCAGCTGGCCAGCAAGGTGGCGGCGACCACGGCGATGGCCGTCAGCGCGGCGCGCGTACGCGTGGTGGAAAGCATGCCGAGAACATCCCCAATGACATAAGGCGCCCGCCTTATCACTGGCGCGCGGGCGATATTGTGACAGTCAGTCCGTTAACCACGTCTTGACAAGCTCAACCGTCAAGGTTGCGTTTCCGCCCCCTGCGAGGCCGGTTCGTGGAGCGTCCTCAGTCGAACAGCTTGGAGACCGATTCCTCGTTGGCGATCCGGCGGATAGCCTCGCCGATCAGCGGCGCGCAGGACACGTAGCGGATCTTGGGACAGGCCTTGACCGTGTCGGAAGCCTCGATCGAGTCGGTGACCACCAGCTCGGTCAGCACAGAATTGGCCACCCGCTCGGCGGCCGCGCCCGACAGCACCCCGTGGGTGACATAGGCCGAGACCGACGTGGCCCCGTGCGCCATCAGGGCGGCGGCGGCGTTGCACAGGGTGCCGGCCGAATCGACGATGTCGTCGAACAGGATGCAGCGACGGTCCTTCACCTCGCCGATGATGTTCATCACCTCGCTCTCGCCGGGGGCCGAGCGGCGCTTGTCGACGATGGCCAGGTCGGCGTCGTTCAGGCGCTTGGCCAGGGCGCGGGCCCGCACCACCCCGCCGACGTCCGGCGAGACGACCATCAGGTCGTCGCCCATCTTGTAGCGCTTGTGGATGTCGTCGGCGAGCAGGCGCGAGGGCAGCAGGTTGTCGGTCGGGATGTCGAAGAAGCCCTGGATCTGGCCGGCGTGCAGATCCATCGTCAGCACGCGGTCGGCGCCCGAGCGGGTGATCAGGTTGGCCACCAGCTTGGCCGAGATCGGCGTGCGGCCGCCGGTTTTGCGGTCCTGGCGGGCGTAGCCGAAATAGGGCAGCACGGCCGTGATCCGCTTGCCCGACGCGCGCTTGAGGGCGTCGATGCAGATCAGCAGCTCCATCAGGTTGTCGTTGGCCGGATAGCTGGTCGACTGGATAACGAACACGTCCTCGCCCCGCACGTTCTCGTCGATCGTGACGAAGACCTCGAGGTCGGCGAACCGGCGCACCTGGGCGCGGGTCAGCGGCATGTCGAGATATTCCGCGATGGACTGGGCCAGGGTGCGGTTCGAATTGCCGGACAGCAGCTTCATGGTTTGGTCTCGGGAGGGGGTGTCGCCGTTGCGGGGGCTTCTAGCAGTCCCGGGCGCGGGAACAACCCCGAGTCTCGATTGATTCGGGTTATTCGACATGCTCACGCTTCGAGCGCGATCGCCGAGAGAAGCCGTCCGTAGTCGGACTCCCTGGCCAGGAAGGCCCTGCGGTTCGAAAAGAACAGCTCCGGCTCGGCGCGCGTGTCGCGACCGATCCACTCGCTCTGGCCCACGCCCGCCGTCGCCAGGCGGTCCAGGACGAAGGCCGGCAGGTCGAACAGGCGCTTGTCGTCGGCCGCGCCGGGCGAAAAGAATCGGCCGGATCCGGGGCTGTCGGCCTCGAAGCGGTGCAGGAACTCCAGGCCCACCTCGTAGGACTTGGGCCCGATGCAGGGGCCGACCGCGGCGACCATGCGGGACGGCTGGGCCCCCAGGGCCGTCATCTGGTCGACCGCGGCCTGGACGACGCCGTCCAGCGCCCCGCGCCAGCCGGCGTGGGCGGCGGCCACGACGCGGGCGACGGGATCGGCGATCAGCACCGGCGCGCAGTCGGCGTGCAGGGCGCCGCAGACCACGCCGGGGGTCTTGGTCACCACCGCGTCGCCTTGCGGCCGCACGTCGCCCCACGAGCCGTCGGCGACGATGGCGATGGTCGAGTGGATCTGGAAACAGGTGTTGAGGTCTTCGGGGGCGGCCCCGAACCAGGCGGCGGCCCGGGCGCGGTTCTCGGCGACGTCGGCGGGCTCGTCCTGGCTGCCGCGACCGACGTTGAGGCTGGCATAGAGCCCGGTCGACACCCCGCCCTGGCGCGTGAAGAAGGCGTGCCTGACCCCGGCGGCGGCGGCCAGCAGCGGCGACTGGACGATGGGCAGGTCGGTCATGGTCGGGAGCCCTCGAAAAGCGGGGGGGAAAGGCCGGGGGCGGACAGGCAGACCACCTTGAACAGTTCACCCATCTGCGCCGCGCCGGTCAGGCGATCAAGCTGCCTGGCCAGCTTGTCGGTCTGGTCGGCCTGATTGGCCGAGGATTGGGCCGAGGCCAGGGCCTGGGCGCGTTGCTCGATGCCCAGACCTTGGAGGAACGCGCCCTGGGACAGGATGGGTCCCGTCGCGGCGCCGGCCTCGGCGGCGGCGGCCAGCACGGCGGGAAAGTCGGCCCAGACGGTCAGGTCGGCCTGGCCGGGCTCGGCCAGCGGCGAGACCTTCCGGTGCGCCTTCAGCGCCTGCAGCGTGTCGCCCGGTCCCGGAAGGTCTCGGCCATAGTCGATCAGCAGCGCCGCGCCGCCGTCGCGGGCGACGCGGTGGCCGATCTCCGAGCCGAGGGCGGCCTGGGCGGGGGAAGATTCCACGACGGTTCCGGGTTCCAAATCCTCCCCCTGTGGGGGAGGTGTCGCCGAAGGCGACGGTGGGGGGCGTTGGCCGAGGTGGGTCTGCTCCCCCCACCGGCCCTTTCGGGCCGCCTCCCCCACAGGGGGAGGACCTAAGGGTTTCAGCCCGAACGCCAGGTTTCCCGCCTCGTCCAGCCCCACCATCCGCTCAGCCCAGCCGTCCTCCGTCCGCACGAACTGACGGGCGGGCAGGCAGTCCAGCACCTCGTTGGCCACCAGGATCAGCGGCGCGCCGGCCGGCACGGCCTCCAGGCGGTCGGCCCAGCGCGGCGTCACGGGCGCGTTCGCCAGCTTGGCGGCCTGAGCCTCGCGCAGCGGCGGCGACACCTCGACCAGCCACAGGTCGGCGGCCGCCAGGAACGCGGGCAGCAGGCGCGCGGCGCGCAGGATATCGGAGATCAGCGTCCCGTCGCCCGGGCCGATCTCGACCAGCCGCACCGGCGCGGGCCGGCCCATAAGGGTCCAGGTTTCCAGGATCCACAGGCCGATCAGCTCGCCGAACATCTGGCTGACGCCCGGCGCGGTGAGGAAATCGCCGCCTTCACCCAGCGCCGGTCTCGTCGCGTAATAGCCGTCGCGCGGGTCGTGCAGGCAGCGGGTGAAGTACTCGGCGACGCTGATCGGGCCGTCCTGGGCGATCTGGGCCCGCAGGCGGTCAAGCAGGCTCATGATCGTCCGCGACGGCGGCCGGAACCGGCTCGCGCAGGGCCCGCCACAGCAGCGCCGCGCCGACCAGCAGCATCGGGATCGACAGGATCATCCCCATGGTCAGGCCGAACGGGAAGGCGGGCATGCCGTGGTCGGGGTTGCGGACGTTCTCCAGCAAGGCCCGGAACAGGCCGTAGCAGATCAGGAAGGTCGCCACGAGCGCGCCCCGGCGCTGCAGCCACTTCAGGCGATAGACCGCGAAGTTCAGGATCAGGAACAGCAGCACGCCTTCCAGCGCGGCCTCGTACAGCTGGCTGGGATGGCGCGGCAGCTCGCCGGCCGGGCAGGCGCCGCGGTTGGCGGCGCGGATGGTGTCGTTGCAGAACACCATGCCGAACGGGTGGTCGGTGACCCGACCCCAGAGCTCGCCATTGATGAAGTTGGCGCAGCGGCCGAAGAACAGGCCGATGGGCACGACCGGCGCGACCAGGTCGCCCAGTCGGAGAATGTCGATCTTCTGCTGGCGGGCGAACAGGGCGACCGCCGCGCACACGCCCAGGAAACCGCCGTGGAAGGACATGCCGCCCTCCCAGATCTTGAACACCGCCAGCGGGTTCTCGGCCAGGCTGGCCCGCTGGTCGGCGTTCACCAGCATATAGAACAGGATGTAGCCGATGCGCCCGCCCAGGATGATGCCCAGGGTGATCCACAGCACCAGGTCGTCGATCTGCACCGAGGTGGCTGTGGGCTTCTGCCCGCCCCACAGCCTGGCGTCGCGGACCAGCCGGATCGCGTACTGCCAGCCCAGCAGGATGCCGGCGACATAGGCCAGGGCGTACCAGCGCAGGGCCAGCGGCCCCCATTGCAGGGCCCAGGGGCCGATATGGATGATGGGATCGATGTCGGGGAAGATCACGCCGCGAGCGCTCCGGACGGACAAGTGGTCGCAGGCGTAGAGCGCGATAGCCGAAAGTGGAAGCCGGTTTCGGCGGCCATCGCGCTCTAATCGTTAGAAAACAGCCCTTTCGCGGAGCGAAAGGGTTGGACCGCGTTCCCACTTCGCTTTCATCCTTCCTTTCCCATATAAGACCCGCGACGAACCGCGCCGCGCCCCGCCGGGCTTTGGGAATTTCGATGCACAGCCAAAACCCCTTCCTCGACGAATTCGCCAAGCTGACCCAGGCGGCCATGGGCATCGCCCAGACGGCCGGCGAGGAAGCCAAGACCGCGATGCGGGCCCAGGCCGACCGTCTGGCCGCCGAGTTCGACCTGATCCGGCGCGACGATTTCGAAGCCTTGAAGGCCGAGGTGGCGGCGCTTCGCGAGGAAGTCGCGGCGCTGAAGGCCAAGAAAACCCCGGCCAGGAAGGCCAATCCTGGTAGCGACAACGCGACCGAATAGGCGAGTTTCGTTCCCGTTCGACGTGAAGGCGGTTGTGACGCCGCCCGCGAAGCAGATTAGAGTCCTCGCAGTGGGTGATTTGGTCGGGTCCCACGACCCGTCTCTCCCCGGGGGTCAAAGGGTCTAATGGACACCCAACCGGAAGAAGACGACGTCCTGCTGGCGATGGATCCGCTGGAGGTGGTGGAGCACGTGCTGGCGGCGGAGAACCTGACGTTCGACCGCACCGAGGACGGCGACCTGGCCTTCGCCCTGACCGGCGATTGGAAGGACTACGAGCTGTGGTTCGCCTGGCGGCCCGAGGCCGACTGCCTGCAGCTGTGCCTGTCGCTGGACCTGCGCGCCGCCAAGACCAAGCGCCCCAGCGCCTACGAACTGCTGTCGATGATCAACCAGCGCGTCTGGCTGGGCCATTTCGAGGTCTGGACCGAGGACGGCGAGGTGGTGTTCCGCCACGCTCTGGCCCTGCCGGCCGGCGAGCGCCCGACCATGGCCCAGGCCGCCTCGATGATCGACGCCGCCGTCGAGGCCGCCGATCGCTTCTACCCCGCCTTCGACTTCCTGCTGCACGGCGCCAAGACCCCGGACGAGGCCATGGCCGCCTGCATGTTCGAAACCGTCGGCCAGGCTTAGGACTGGGGACATGCCCTTGCGGCGTGTCCCCAACCGACGCACCGATCTGGACTGGGGACACGCCGCGAGGGCATGTCCCCGGCTCGCTCCCTGGAGCCTGACCTGCTAGGCAGGCCGCTCCAGTTTAGCGGAGCTGACCATGATGACCCCCATCCTTCTTCTCGGCGCCGGGCGCATGGGCGGGGCCCTGGTCGCGGGCTGGGCCAAGGCCGGGGCGTTCGCCGCCGGCGACCTGATCATCCGCGACCCCAACGCCGACCCCGCCGCCTTCCCGGGCGCGAGCGTCAATCCGCCGCTGGAAGCGCTGGCCGCCGCCAAGACCGTGCTGCTGGCCGTCAAACCGCAGATCTGGCGCGAGGCCGTGGCCGACGTCGTCCCGCACCTGGCGTCCGACGCGGTGATCGTCTCGATCGCCGCCGGGGTGCGCGCCGCCGATATCGCCGCCGCGTTCGGCGGTCGCGCGGTGGCCCGGGTGATGCCGACCACCGCCGTCGCCATCGGCCTGGGCACGGCCTCCATCCATGCCGACACCGACCAGGCCAGGGCGCGGGCCCACGCCCTGCTCGACCCGGTCGCCACCACGGTGGACCTCGACGACGAGGAGCAGATGCACGCCGCCACCGCCGTGTCCGGCTCGGCCCCGGCCTATCTCTACGCCTTCATCGAGGCGCTGGAGGCGGCGGGCGCCGGCCAGGGCCTGGATCCGGCCGCCTCGGCCCAACTGGCGCGGGCCACCATCGTCGGGGCCGCGGCCCTGCTGGGCCAGGGCGGCGAGGACCCCGCCGAGCTGCGGCGGCAGGTCACCTCGCCCGGCGGCACCACGGCGGCGGCCCTGGCCGTGCTGATGGGCGAGGGCGGCTTCGGGGACCTGCTGCCGCGCGCGCTGGAGGCGGCGGTGAAGCGGTCGGTGGAACTGGGGGGGTAGAAAGAACCCTCTCCCAGCGGGAGAGGGAGGGGCCCAAGCGAAGCTTGGGAGGGTGAGGGATTACACCTTCGCCGTTTTGCCCGAACGCCCTGCCGGCACGCCGTCTGGCGGTTTACCCCCTCACCCTCCCACCGCTTCGCGGCGGGCCCCTCCCTCTCCCCTTGGGAGAGGGTTCTTGTCAGGACCTTGCGAAGAAGCCATCTCAACAATCATGACCGTCGCCGAAGACATCCTCGACCGCGCTGCCGCCGCCGCGCTCGCCCTGGCGGCCGACCGGCCGTGGACGCAGATCAGCCTGCGCGACATCGCCCTGAAGGCCGAGATCCCGTTCGCCGAGCTCTACGCCCGCGCCGACGGCAAGGGCGCGGTGCTGGACCACCTGGCCGCCCGCTTCGACCGCGCCGCCCTGGCGACGGCCTCGGCCGACGACGCCACGCCGCACGACCGCCTGTTCGACGCGGCCATGGCCCGGACCGAGGCGATGGAGCCGCACCGCGCCGCCCTGATCGCCATCAGCCGGTCCGAGAGCGTGGTGGTCTCGGCCCTGCGCTTTCCCAGGACCGCCCGGGCCATCCTGGAAGCCGCCGGCCTCGACGCCACACCGGCCCGGCTGGCCGCGATGTCGGCGGTCTGGGGCCGCACCCTGCAGGTCTGGCGCGATGACGAAGGCGCCCTGAACCGCACGATGGCCGAGCTGGACAAGCGCCTGAAGCAGATGGCCACGGGCCTGGAGAAGGTCGGGGCTGGCTTTTAGAGGCTTTCGGCCAGGGCGTTCGAACCTCCACCGTTGTCATCCCGGAAGCCTCGCAGAGGCTGTCCGGGACCCAGGGACTGGGCTGACGCGTTGCGGTTCACCTGGGTCCCGGACAAGCGCTCCGCGCTTTCCGGGATGACAACGGATTTGAGGCCCTTGGCTTCAACAGCAACAAAAAAGCCCGCCGGGATCGCTCCCGGCGGGCTTGCTGTTTCAGGCTTGAGAGCCGATCAGCTCTTGGTCTGGTTGGTCGGCAGCTTGCAGCCGCCGCCCACGCCCTTGGCCTGCAGGCACGAGAGCAGTTCGGCCGGCTTCGGCGTGGTCTGGTTCAGCGGATAGGCCATCACCCAGCCCGGCAGGCCGTCCGAACAGGCGACCTCGACGAAGCCCTGGGTCGCGGTCTGGCCGATGATGCGCGAACCGGAGACGGTGCAGCTGCCCTTGCCCAGGCCCTTCAGGTCGGCCGTCAGGCGGGGGAAGGCGGCGTCCGGCTTGGTGAAGCTGCAGCGGTAGCCGTTCATTTCCGAGGTCACGCAATCGTAGACGGTGTTGCTGGTCCCGGTGAAGATGCCGATCCCGCCGTCCGGACGGTTGGAGCACTTCATCTCGACGATCTCCTTGCGGGGATCGTTGCTGGGCAGCATGCCGTATTTCTCGACCTTGCAGTCGAAGCCGGCCTTGGCCGCCAGCTTGCTGTAGAGGCCGGCCTGCTCGGTCTGGGCGGCCACGGCGTCGCTCAGGGTGCAGCCGCCGCCGACGAAGCCGGCCTGGGCGCAGTCGATGGCCTTGACCAGCGCGCCGCCGGCCGCGGCCTGCTGCAGCACGTAGCCCTTGCCGTCCTGGCAGGCGACTTCGAAATAGTTGTCGGTCTTGGTGCTGAGAATGTAGCGCTTGTCCTTGATCGCGCAGTTCTTGCCCGAGGCGGCGTTCAGCTGGTCGACCACGGCCAGCTGGGTGGCCTTGTCGGTCAGCTTGCAGCTGACATTGCCGCCTTCCTCGTAGAGCAGGCAGCTGTTGACCGTGACGTCCTGGTCGACATTGATCGGGGCCGAGGTCTGGACGATGTAGCCGGCGCCGCCCTTACAGGCGACTTCGAAATAGGCGTTCTTGGCGCCGGCCCCGATGGCGCGGGCGTTCTGGATGTCGCAGGGCGTGTTGGCCTTGGCCAGGTACGGCGCCAGGCCGGTCTTGGGGTCGGCGTTGGCGGGCAGCACGCAGGCCAGGGCGCTGGGCTTGCCGTCGGCGCCCGGCTGGGCGGTCTCCAGGCAGCTGTAGGCCTGGGGCGCGGCGTCCTTCTTGGCCAGCAGCGCGAAACCCAGGCCCTGCTGGCAGGCGACTTCGTAATAGTCGGTGCTGGTCTTCTTGTCGTTGCCGATCAGGCGGGCGTCGGTGACCGTGCACGAGATCCCGGCGGCCTTAGCGACATCGGGCGCGCCCTTCATCCCCGCTTCACGGGCCTTGGCGTCGACGGCGGCCGGCTTGTCCTTGTCCTTGGCCGCCGAGATCACGGTGGCGGGAACGAGCGCGGCGAGCGCGAGGGCGGCCGTCAAGCCGATCGCGATGGGCCTCATGGGGTACGTCTCCTGGGGTAAATTCCTCGCGGCGGACTTAAGGCCCGCTTGCATCGAGGGTCAAGATGTCGTCCGACGGGGGCGCAATCATGACGATGGTCGCGACCGGAGGACGTAGATGCGCGACGGGATCGAGGAAGACGCGCCCCAACCGGCCGAAAGGACGCACAGGCCGCGGCTGGTCTATCCGTTCGAGACGGCGCCGGAGACGGGGTCGGGCCAGGCCGTCGAGGTCGCGCCGGGGGTGCTGTGGCTGCGCCAGCCGCTGGGCGGCTCGCTGGGCTTCATCAATGTCTGGGCGATCGCCGACGGCGAGGGCTGGGCGGTGGTCGACACCGGCCTGCAGACCAAGGAGACCTCGCAGGCCTGGCGCGCGGCCTTCGCCGGAGCCCTGGGCGGGCGGCCCGTCACCCGGGTGATCGTCACCCATCTGCATCCGGATCATGTGGGCCTGGCCGGCTGGATCGCCCGCAAGTTCGACGTCCGCCTGTGGATGACCCGGCTGGAATATTTCCAGTGCCGGATGCTGGTGGCCGACACCGGCCGCGAGGCCCCCGAGGACGGGGTGCGGTTCTTCCGCGCCGCCGGCTGGGACGAGGAGGCGATCGAGAACTACAAGGCCCGGTTCGGCGGCTTCGGCAAGGCGATCTACCAGCTGCCCGACAGCTATCGCCGCATGACCGACGGCGAGGTGTTCCGCATCGGCGACCACGACTGGCGGGTGGTGACGGGCCAGGGCCACTCGCCCGACCACGCCTGCCTGTGGTGCGAGGCGCTGGGCGTGCTGATCTCCGGCGACCAGGTGCTGCCCAGGATCTCGTCCAACGTCTCGGTGTTCCCGACCGAGCCGGACGCCGATCCGCTGAGCGACTGGCTGACCTCGCTGGCCAAGGTGAAGGCTGTCGTGCCTGACACTGTGCTGGTGCTGCCGGCCCACAACGATCCGTTCCGGGGGCTGC
Source organism: Caulobacter sp. LjRoot300 (assembly GCF_964253875.1). Lineage (NCBI taxonomy): Bacteria > Pseudomonadati > Pseudomonadota > Alphaproteobacteria > Caulobacterales > Caulobacteraceae > Caulobacter > Caulobacter sp. LjRoot300. The sequence continues at coordinate 244,178 of NZ_CAXUSA020000004.1, read as the reverse complement.
ACGCCCGCATCGACGGCCTGATCTCGGGCCACGAGCGCGGGCTGGGGCGGTTGGCCGGAAAGCTGGCCGAGCCCAAGCGGGCGGTCGACGTGTTCGGGGCGCTGTTCGCCCGGCCGATCGGCCCGGACCTGCTGGGCATGGCCACGGGCGAGGCCCTGGCCCATCTCAACTGCCTGATCGGCCGCGGCCTGGCGACGCGCGAGGCGGACGCCGAGGGGGTGAGCTGGTATCGGGCGGCGGACTAGATCGGGGACAGGCGCAAGCGCCTGTCCCCGGCCGATCTCAAGCCGACAGCCGCTTTTCGTACTCGGCCTTGAGCTTGCTCCAGCCGTCCCAGAACGACGCCGTCTGCGGCTTGCCGCTGATCCTGGTGACCAGCACGTCGAGGTGGGCGTGCCAGCCGGCGCTGACGTTCAGCAGCTGGGCCTGGTCGGGCAGGCGGCGGTGGATGACCGTCAGCAGCACCTTGTCGCCGGCCGGCTCCAGCTCGAACGAGACCTCGCCCTGGTTCCAGGTGAAGGCCAGCCTGCGGTTGGGCTCCAGCGCCAGGATCCGGCTTTCCAGACGGTGCTCGGCGCCGAAGCCGTCCGGCCGCGTGCCGGGCGGGTCGCTCAGTTCGTCGTTGCGCCAGACCAGCTCGAACGGCGCGCCGGATTTCATCTCCATCTGGCCGGCCGCCAGCCACTGGCGGCGCAGATCGCTCTGGGTGAGATAGGCCCAGACGCGGTCGACGGGACCGGGCAGCAGGCGCTGGATCTTCAGGGTCAGGGGCTCGATCACTTCGCCATAGGCGGAAAGGGTCGCGAGGTCGCTCATTGGTCGTCTCCTTGTTTCGGGGGCGGGGTGTTGCGGGCGTCCTCCTCGCGAAGGAGCCGGTCGAGCACGTCCAGACGACTGGTCCAGAAGTGTTCGTAGAAGTTCAGCCACTCGTGAGCCGTGGCCAGCGGGCCCGGGTCGAGGCGGCACAGGTGCGTGCGGCCGCGGACCTCGCGCTGGATCAGGCCGGCGCTTTCCAGGGCCTTGATGTGCTTGGAGGCCGCGGCCAGCGAGATCGAGAACGGCTCGGCCAGCTGGCCCACCGTTCGCTCGCCGTTGGCCAGTTCGCGCAGCATCCGGCGGCGGGTGGCGTCGCCGAGGGCGTGGAAGACGCTGTCCAGCTGGGGGGTGAATAATTCAACCATGTGGTTGAATGTGCGATGCTGCCCGCCGAGAGTCAACCAATTGGTTGAATGATTTCTCCGAACGGTCGAAACATTCGTTTGATGTTTCGCGCGCGAACTATAATCTCACGCCATGACCACGCCTCCCGACCGCCGCCTGGTGTTCCTGCTCAATGTCGCCCACCGCCGGGTGCAGCGCTATGTCGAGGCCAAGATGGCGGCCAAGGGCGGACTGACCGCCGCCCAGTCCGGGGCCCTGTTCGTGCTGGGCCAGAAGGACGGCGCCCTGATCGGCGAGGCCGCCGAGGCCCTGGACCTGGCGCCCTCGGCCATGACCGGCCTGGTCGACCGCATGGTCCGCGCCGAGCTGGTCGAGCGCCGGCCCGACCCCAAGGACGGCCGCGCCCTGCGCCTCTATCTCACCGACAAGGGGCGCGAGGCCCGCGAGGACGCCAAGGCCGGCGTCGAAGGCCTCAACGCCCACCTGACCGCCGGCTTCACGGACGACGAGATCGCCGTGGTGTCGCGCTGGCTGGCCAGCCTGCAAACCAAGTTCCCCAAAGGAGACCCCGCATGAGCGACCAGGTTAAGGTCGAGATCGACGCCGGCGTGATGACCATCACCCTGGCGCGGCCGGACAAGAAGAACGCCCTCTCCAACGCCATGTACGGCGTGTTGGCCGACAGCCTGGAAAAGGCCGAGAACGACCCGGCCGTGCGGGTGGTGGTGTTCCAGGCCGACGGCGACAGCTTCAGCGCCGGCAACGACCTGCAGGACTTCGCCGCCCAGGCCACCGGCGCCTTCACCGGCGAGCGCCACGTGATGCGGTTCCTCAAGACCCTGGCCAAGGCGACCCGGCCGCTGGTCGCCGCCGTCCAGGGCCAGGCCGTGGGCGTGGGCACGACCATGCTGCTGCATTGCGACCTGGTGTTCACCAGTCCCGACGCCAGGCTCACCGTGCCGTTCGTCAACCTGGCGCTGGTGCCGGAGGCCGCCTCCAGCCTGTTGCTGCCGGCCCGCATCGGCCACGCCCGCGCCTACGCCATGTTCGCCCTGGGCGAGGCGGTCAGCGGCGAGACGGCCGCGGCCTGGGGCATCGCCAACGCCTGCGTGCCGGTGGAAGACCTGCGCGCCAAGGCCCGCGCCGCCGCCGACCAGCTGGCCAAGCGTCCGCTGGGCGCCCTGACGACGACCAAATCGCTGATGCGCGACGCCGAGGCGATCTCGGCCCTGATGGACAAGGAGGGCGAGCTGTTCGGCCAGCGCCTGCAGACCGCCGAGGCGCGCGAAGCCTTCATGGCCTTCGCCGAGCGTCGCGCGCCGGATTTCTCGAAGGTCTCCTGAACTTGGCGGGCCTATAGTGTGGGTGGAATTCCAGGAGCCTGATCGATGTCCCTAGCTGGCAAGACCCTGTTCATCACCGGCGCCTCGCGCGGCATCGGCCTGGCCATCGCCCTGCGCGCGGCCCGCGACGGCGCCAACATCGTCATCGCCGCCAAGACCGCCGACCCGCATCCCAAGCTGCCCGGCACCATCTACACCGCCGCTGAAGAGATCGAGGCGGCCGGCGGCAAGGCCCTGCCGCTGGTGGTCGACGTGCGCGAGGAAGCCAGCGTCCAGGCCGCTGTCGACAAGGCGGTCGAGACCTTCGGCGGCATCGATATCTGCGTGAACAACGCCTCGGCGATCTCGCTGACCGGCACCCTGTCGACCGACATGAAGCGCTACGACCTGATGCACCAGATCAACGGACGCGGCACGTTCCTGACCTCGAAGATCTGTCTGCCGCACCTGAAGAAGGCGGCCAACCCGCACATCCTGGCGCTGTCGCCGCCGCTGGACATCAAACCCCGCTGGTTCGCGCCGCACGTGGCCTACTCCATGGCCAAGTACAATATGAGCCTGTGCATGCTGGGCCTGGCCGAGGAGTTCCGGTCCGACGGCGTGGCCTGCAACGCCCTGTGGCCGCGCACCGCCGTCGCCACCGCCGCCATCCAGTTCGCCCTGACCGGCGAGGAGGGCCTCAAGCACTGCCGCACGGTCGAGATCATGGCCGACGCGGCCCACGCCATGTTCCTCAAGCCCGCGCGCGAGTTCACCGGCCAGTTCGTGATCGACGACACGTTCCTCTACGCCGAGGGCGTGCGCGACTTCGACCGGTACCGCGTCGACCCCACCGCCACCCTGATGCCGGACTTCTTCGTGCCCGAGGACAGCGTCCCGCCGCCGGGAGTGGTGATCGGATAGGCTCAAGTTCGCAAACAGCGAACTTTTTTACATGTCTCGCTTCTCATGTTAAAGAAAACGCGATCCTTTAACATGAGGGGGCGGCATGTTAAAGCCGGCCTACGCCATTCCCGCCCTGCCGCCGGCGGCGGATCTCGAAACCGTGGCGGTGCTTCGTGAAGCCGCGCGGGCTCACCGTTACTTGGCGGAGTTGAAGGGGCGGGCCACGGCCATCCCAAACCAGGGCATCTTGATCGACACGCTGTCGCTCCAGGAGGCGCGGGCGAGTTCCGAAATCGAGAACATCGTCACGACCCAGGACGAAATGTTCCAGGCGACGCTGTTTCCGGACGGCCCTGATGGCGGGCCGGCCAAGGAAGTCGCGCTTTATCGCGACGCGTTGAAGCGCGGCTACGATAGGCTCGCCGAAAACCAGGGCCTGCTCACCAACAATACGATCATCGAAATGTTTCAGGTGCTCAAGCGCACCACGGGCGAGTTCCGGGCGACGCCGGGAACGGCGCTGCGCAACGACGTCTCGGGCGAGATCGTCTATGTGCCGCCGCAGGATCGCGCCGCGATCATCACGCACATGACGGCGTTGGAGCGCTTCCTCAACGATGAAGTCGCCAGCGACCTGGACCCGCTGATCAAGATGGCTCTGATCCATCATCAGTTCGAGAGCATCCACCCGTTTCCGGACGGCAATGGCCGGATCGGGCGCATTCTGAACGTCCTCTACCTGACCAAGGTCGGTTTGCTCGATATCCCGATCCTGTACCTCAGCCGCTACATCAACGCGCACAAGGCCGAATACTATCGCCTGCTGCAGACCGTGCGAGATAGCGGTCAGTGGGAGGAATGGCTGCTCTACATGCTGCGGGCCGTGGCGGAGACTGCTCGGCAGACCCTGGAACTGGTCCAGGGCGTGGGCGAGCTCATGGCCGAATACAAACGGCTCCTTCGAACCAACCACACGCGAATCTATTCGCAAGACCTGCTCAACAACCTTTTCCGCCACCCGTACACGCGCATTGATTTCGTCCTGAAGGAACTGGGCGTCGTCCGGCAGACGGCCGCCAGCTACCTGGACGAACTGGCGGCCGCCGGGTTGCTGGAAAAACACAGCCAAGGCCGCAACAACTATTACGTCAACAAGCCGCTGGTTGAGCTTCTGCTGCGGATGTCCGATGCGAAGGGCGCGCGATAGCCAGCCTACCCGCGCGCCTTCCGCGCCGCCGCCACGGCGATCGAGCGGCGCGCCCAGTCCACCATCAGGTCGGGATCGTCCAGGGCCTCGGCCGGGGCGGTCCAGTAGGCCATCGGGCTCATGCCGAACGGGGCGAACTGGGTGCTGCCGGCCGCCTCGAAATCGGCGCGCAGGGTCTCGTCGCCCTTCAGGTAAAGGGTGTCGTCGTCGACCAGGGCGAAGAACAGGCCTTGGGCGTAGAGCCCGACTCCGCCGAACATCCGGCGCGAGGTCAGCGGCCCGACCGGCGCCAGCTGTTCCAGCACGAAGTCCAGATAGTCCGAAGAGACCGCCATATGCCCGTCACCACCCAAGTCTCGGTTCGTCCCGCCGTCGCCGCCGACGGTGATCTGATCCTGCGGTTCATCCGCGACCTGGCCGCCTACGAGAAGCTGCTGGACGACGTGCGGGCGACGCGGGACGACATCACGGTGGCGCTGTTCGGCGATAATCCCAAGGCCTTCTGCGACATCGCCGAGATCGACGGCCGGCCGGTGGGGTTCGCCCTGTGGTTCTACAACTTCTCGACCTTCGTCGGCCGGCACGGGATCTATCTGGAGGACCTGTTCGTGCGGCCCGAGGCGCGGGGCTCGGGCGCGGGCAAGGCGCTGCTGGCCAACCTGGCCAGGCGTTGCGTCGACGAGAAGCTGGGCCGGCTGGAATGGGCCGTGCTCGACTGGAACGCCCCGTCGATCGCCTTCTACGACAGCCTGGGCGCGGCGGCGATGGACGAGTGGATCGTGCGCCGGATGACCGGCGAGGCGTTGCGGAAACTGGCGGGGCTATAGTCGAGACTGCGGCTGGGGACAGGCACATGTGCCTGTCCCCGTCCAGCGCACGGCCCCTATTCCAGCCGGTCCGCCTTTCGCAGGTCCGGGAACATCTTCGCCCAGGCCCCGGTCACCACCAGCGCCCCGACGCCGCCGAAGATCGCCGCGCCGACCGGGCCCAGGAACCGGGCCGCGACGCCGCTCTCGAACTCGCCCAGCTCGTTGGAGGCGCTGATGAACAGGCCCGAGACGGCGGCGACCCGGCCGCGCATCGGGTCGGGGGTGACCAGCTGCACCAGGGTCTGGCGGATATAGACCGAGACCATGTCGGCCCCGCCCAGCACCGCCAGGGCGGCCACCGACAGCCACATCCACTGCGACAGGCCGAACACCACCGTCGCGGCGCCGAACACCGCCACGGCGCCGAACATCAGCAGGCCCGCGCGGCGGCGGATCTGATGGCTGGCCAGGACGACCGCCACCAGGGTCGCGCCCACGGCCGGGGCGGCGCGCAGGACGCCGAAGCCCTCGGCCCCGACATGCAGCACGTCGCGGGCGAACACCGGCAGCAGGGCCGTGGCCCCGCCCAGCAGCACCGCGAACAGGTCCAGCGAGATCGAGCCGAAGACGATCTTGTTGCGCCAGGTATAGACCAGGCCCTCCTTGATCAGCGTCCAGCGCGAGCCGGGCTGCACCACCGGCTTGGTCGACTGGCGGATGCCCAGCAGGCACAGGCCACCCAGCAGGAACAGGCCGGCCGAGGCCCCGAACGCCGTGGCCGGCGAGATCGCGCACAGCAGGCCGCCGAGGGCGGGGCCGATGATCGAGGCGCTCTGCCAGGACAGCGAATTCCAGGCGATGGCGCGCGGCAGCAGCGGGCGCGGCACCAGCATCGGGCCCATGGCGCTGGAGGCCGGCGACAGGAAGGCGCGCCCGGCCCCGAACAGCACGGCGATGGCGAAGATCGGCCACAGGGCCGTGTGTCCCGACCAGGCCAGCAGACCCAGGCCGCCGGCGCACAGGATGTCGACGCCGATCGCGGCGGTCATGATCGCCTTGCGGTCATGCCGGTCGGCGGTTTCGCCCGCGGTCAGGGCCAGGAAGAACAGCGGAATGAACTGGGCCAGGCCCACCATGCCCAGCAGGAAGGCGCCCTGGCCCTCGTCATGGCCGGTTTCGCGGGCCAGGGTGTAGACCTGCCAGCCGATTGTCACCGCCTGGATCTGCACGGCCAGGGTGGCGACGAAGCGGGCGGTCCAGAAGAACAGGAAGTCGGTCTGGCGCAGCAGGGCGCGCATGGAGGTGTCCCCCTCCTGCTTTGGCGCTTCGAGGGCCGAAGGGACGGAGTCGAGGTCGGGGGGGAGGTCGGTCATCGCGGCGGACCATGTCTCCGGGCGAGCGTCGCCGCAATCGCGTTTGTTTGATGCGACCGTTGATTTCATTGACGCCATGCGCCCCAGGCCCTATTTCGCGCCCTCCAACGGAAGGACGCGCCGCCATGCGACGCCTGCGACGAACCTGCGCCGCGCGGACCGGAGTCCGCATCTAACGCCCCGGAGGCGGCCGTCTCGGCCGCGTCACGATCCGGGGCTATGTCCCCTTTTCGTGTTCCGGATCGTTTAGCGCCCATGTCGTCTTCCGCCGTCGTCCCTTCGCCTGTCCCGCCGTCCATCCTGATCGAGCGGCCCGAGCACGCCCGCGCCGTCGAGGTGCTGGTCGACCGCGCCTTCGGCCCCGGCCGGTTCGCCAAGTCGTCCGAGCGCCTGCGCGAGGGCAACCGCAAGCTGGACGACTGCTCGTTCGTGGCCCTGCATGATGGAAGGGTGATCGGCAGCGTGCGGCTGTGGCCGGTGAGGGTGGGCGACAAGGCCGTCGCCTTCCTCGGCCCCCTGGCCGTCGACGCCGACGAGCGCAAGCACGGCCTGGGCCAGGCCCTGGTCGAGGCCGCCTGCGCGGCGGCCGCCAAAGCCGGCTGGCCGGCCGTGCTGCTGGTCGGCGACGCCCCCTATTTCGGCCGCATCGGCTTCGCGGCCGAGCCCGCCGCCCGGGCGACCATGCCCGGCCCGGCCGACCAGCGCCGGGTGCTGGTCAAGGCCCTGGTCGAGGGCGGGGACGCCGGGTTGGTGGGGCCGATCGGGATTCCCTGAAGATCCTCCCCCTGTGGGGGAGGTGTCGATCGAAGATCGACGGTGGGGGGAGTGATCGGCAGGCGGCCACAACCCGGATCGAGGATCGTAAAACGCCCCCCACCGATCGCTGCGCGATCGCCTCCCCCACAGGGGGAGGGCTGGCGAGCCTTGAGCCCAGGGCCGGCTTGCCCTACCTGAACCCCATGACTGCGGATCCCACACCTTCTGGCCTGGCCGGCGTCACCGCCGCGGCCAAGAGCACGGGTCAACGCGGCCTGCCGCCCGTCCACCTGTGGCATCCGGAGCATTGCGGCGAGATCGACATCCGCATCCGCAAGGACGGGGTCTGGTTCCACGAGGGCACGCCGATCGGTCGCGAGGCGCTGGTGCGGCTGTTCTCGACCGTGCTGCGGCTGGATCCGGACGGCTATCACCTGGTCACGCCGGTCGAGAAGCTGAAGATCGAGGTCGAGGACGCGCCTTTTATCGCCACTCGCGTGGACCAGGTGGGCGGTATCTTGCGCTTCGAGACCAATGTCGGCGACGTGGTCGAGGCCGGGCCGGACAACGCCGTCCGGGTCGAGACCGACGCAGCGACCGGCGAGCCCCGGCCCTATCTGCACGTGCGCCGCGGCCTGGAGGCGCTGATCGCCCGGCCGGTGTTCTACGAACTGGCCGAACTGGCCGTCGAGCGCGACACGCCGGAAGGGCCGCGCCTGGGCGTGGCCTCGAACGGCGCCTGGTTCCCGATCGCCCCAGCGGGGGCGCACCGGCCGTGACCCTGACCCGCGACGAGCGCCGGGTCTGGATCGCCAGCAAGCTGGATCCGATCAGCGCCTATGATCCCAGCCTGGACGCGGCCCGCTCGGACTTCGATCTCAACCCCCACGTCCTGCCCGACAATCCCCACGCCCTGCGGCCGGCCGCGGTGCTGGTCGGCCTGGTCGAGCACGACGAGGGCATGACCGTGCTGCTGACGCGCCGGTCCGACACCCTGCGCAGCCACACCGGCCAGATCGCCTTTCCCGGCGGCCGCTGCGATCCCGGCGAGACCCCGTGGGAGACCGCCCTGCGCGAGGCCCAGGAAGAGGTGAACCTCGACCCGGCCTTCGTCACCCTGGCCGGCCTGCTGCACGGCTACCGCACGGTGACCGGCTTCCATGTCACGCCGGTGGTCGGTTTCATCGATCCGGCCGCCACCTTCGAGGCCAGCCCGGACGAGGTGGCCGACGTGTTCGAGACGCCGTTCGCCTTCCTGATGAACCCGGGCAACCACCAGCGCCAGCACCGCGACCTGCCGGACGGCGAGCGGCGGTTCTTCTACGCCATGCCGTGGAACGAGCGGTTCATCTGGGGCGCGACGGCGGGCATGCTGCGGGCGTTGTACGAGCGGCTGCACGGCGAGGAGGCCGCCGCGTGACGTTCCGTCACCGGCCATCCGGACTTGCCGGTTTGAAATAATCGTTTGAAATGCCGGCCCCCGCGTGTGGGGCGTGTCGTGACTTGGGGGCGTTGGGTGAACACCGAGACGATGGGCGCGGCGCCCTGGATGGCGCTGCCGGAGACCCAGGCCGTGATCGCCGCGCTCGAGGCGCGGGGCGGCTCCGGCTGCGCGCGGTTCGTGGGCGGCTGCGTGCGCAACACCCTGATGGGCAAGCCCATCGACGACATCGACATCGCCACCATTCTGACCCCGGAGGAGGTGATCGAGGCGCTGGCGGCGGCGCGCCTGCGGTCCATCCCCACCGGCGTCGACCACGGCACGGTCACGGCCCTGTCGGGCGGCCGTCCCTACGAGATCACCACCCTGCGCCGCGACGTCTCGACCGACGGCCGCCGGGCGGTGGTGGCGTTCACCCAGGACTGGAGCGAGGACGCCCAGCGCCGCGACTTCCGCTTCAACGCCCTCTATGCCGACCTGCTGGGCCGGCTCTACGACCCGACCGGCGAGGGCCTGAACGACGCGCGCCAGGGGCGGGTGGTGTTCGTCGGCGACGCGATGACCCGGATCCGCGAGGACTATCTGCGCATCCCGCGGTTCTTCCGCTTCCACGCCTGGTACGGCCGAGGCGAGGCCGACCACGAGGCGCTGGCCGCCTGCCAGGCGCTGAAGGACGGGATCGAGACCCTGGCCGCCGAGCGCATCCAGAAGGAGCTGTTGAAGCTGCTGGCGGCCGACGATCCGCGGCCCGCCCTGCGGCTGATGGCGGCCACCGGCGTGCTGTCCGCGATCCTGCCGGTCGTGAAATCCCTGGCCCGGCTCGAGGGACTGATCACGATCGAGAGCGAGCAGCTGTTCGAGAACGATCCCGAGCTGCGCCTGGCCGCCCTGATCCCCGAGGATCCCCAGGTCGCCGAGCAGGTGGCCGACGACCTGCGGCTGTCCAACGCCCAGAAGGAGCGGCTGGTCCAGGCGGTCGCCCAGTCGCCGCGCCTGGTCAGCTGGATGAGCCCGCGCGAGACCCGCCGGGTCGTCTACGCCCTGGGCCTGAAGGCCTTCAGCGACCGGGTCAAGCTGGCCTGGGCCGCCTCGGACCGGTCGGCCGCCACCCCGCAATGGCGCGGCCTGCTGGCCCTGGGCGAGAGCTGGACGCCGCCCGCCTTCCCCCTGACCGGCGAAGATGTCCTCAAGGCCGGCGTCCCCAAGGGCCCGCTGGTCGGCCAGGTGATGCGCGAGGTCGAACTCTGGTGGATCGACCAGGACTTTATCGAGGACCGGTTCTCGATCATCGAACGGCTGAAGGCGGTGGTCCAGGGGATGGTGTTCTAGGATTTCCCTCTCTCATAGAGAGAGGGAGGGGCCCGCCGCGAAGCGGTGGGAGGGTGAGAGGTTACAATCTCTCAGAACGAAACTTTGACGAAGGCAGCGCCTCGGCGGCGGTGTCGAGAGTGTAGGTTTGGGGCGCTTTTGAGATGCTTGAGGGCTCTGGATTTGCCGGTTGACGGTGAAACCTCTCACCCTCCCACCGCCTGCGGCGGCGGGCCCCTCCCTCTCTCAAAGAGAGAGGGATTTGGGTGCGCGACTTCACCTTGAACTCGGTCGCGCCCGCTCACAAATGCGGTCATCGTCCAATACGCCCAGAGACCCGTCCATGAAGATCGGCCTGCTCGAGACCGGCGAACCGCCCGAGGCGTTGCTGCCCGAATTCGGCCGCTACACCACCATGTTCCAGGACTTGCTCGGCCCCGGCCACGACTACGTCGTCTACGACGTCCAGGCCGGCGCGTTGCCCGCCGATCCGGCCGAGTGCGACGCCTATGTCGTCACCGGCTCGTCGGCCGGGGTCTATGACGACCTGCCGTGGATCGCGCCGCTGAAGGCCTTTCTCGTGGAGGTTCGCGGCCAGCCGCTGGTCGGCGTCTGTTTCGGCCATCAGGTCATGGCCGAGGCCTTTGGCGGCAAGGTGGTGAAGTCCGACAAGGGCTGGGGCCTGGGCCTGCACAGCTATGAGGTGGCCGAACCGCAGTCCTGGATGGATACCGACGGAACGGTCGCCGTCCCGGCGTCGCACCAGGACCAGGTGGTCGCCCTGCCGCCGGGCGCCCGCGCCGTGGCCGGCAGCGCCTTCACCCCGGCCGGGATCCTGGTCTATGACGACCGGCCGGCCATCTCGATGCAATTCCACCCCGAGTTCGACCCGGCCTATGCGCGGGCCCTGATCGAGGCCCGGCGCGGCGGCCGCTTCACCGACGCCCAGGCCGACGCGGCCGTCGCCAGCCTGGACCAGGCCAACGACCGGGCGAGGGTGGGCGCCTGGATCGCGGACTTTCTGGCCCAGCACGCCTGAAATCCGGCAACCTTCGCCGCGACCCGGCCGTTTCGCCTGAAACGCGGAGGCCCGACAGATGAGAGTCGTCACCGTCCTGCTGACCGCCGGCTGCGTGGCGACCGTCGCCGGCCTGATGCCGTCCGTCTGGGCGGCCGCGCCGGGGCCCGCCGCCCCGGCCCCGACTGAGACGCTCAAGAGTCCGGCCGATTTCGCCTCGATCAAGGACCCGGCCGTCCGCTCGGTCGCCCTGTTCACCGAGGCCGGCAAGGTGATCGAAAGTCCGCGCTGCATGAACTGCCACCCGGTCCAGCGCGCCCCCACCCAGGGCGACGACCGCCACCCGCACGATCCGCCGATGGTCGGCGGCCAGAGCGGTCACGGACCGGTCGGCCTGCCGTGCGCCGCCTGCCACGGCCCGGCCAACGTCCAGACCTGGGGCCAGGACATCGAGTCGATCCCCGGCGATCCGAAATGGGCCCTGGCGCCCGCCGAAATGGCCTGGCAGGGCAAGTCGCTGGGGGCGATCTGCGCCCAGATCAAGGACCCGGCCCGCAACGGCGGGCGTTCGCTGGCCGAACTGCACCACCACATGGCGGAGGATCACCTGGTCGGCTGGGCCTGGAGCCCGGGCGACGGCCGGGTCCCCGCGCCGGGGACACAGGCCCAGTTCGGGGAACTGGTGAAGGCCTGGATCGACACCGGGGCGAAGTGCCCGAAGGCCTGATCGCGGTCGGGGACAGGCGCATGCGCCTGTCCCCAGTCCGACCCTACGGCCATTTCACCTCGGGCGGCATCGAGCTGAGGATCGACTCGACATTGCCCCCGGTCTTCAGGCCGAACATCGTGCCGCGGTCGTAGAGCAGGTTGAACTCCACATAGCGGCCGCGCTGCACCAACTGCTGCTCGCGCTCCTCGGCCGTCCAGGCCTCGCCCATCCGGCGGCGGACAAGGGTGGGGTAGATGTCCAGGAACGCCTTGCCGACGTCCTGCGTGAACGCGAAGTCGCGGGCCCAGTCGCCGCTGTCGTGGTGGTCGTAAAAGATGCCGCCAATCCCGCGCGGCTCGTTACGGTGGGGCAGGAAGAAATACTCGTCGCACCAGGCCTTGTACTTAGCGTGCCAGGCCGGATCGTGGGCGTCGCAGGCGCGCTGGTAGGCGGCGTGGAAGTCGATGGCGTCGGGAAAGTCCTGCCGGCGCTGGTAGCCGAGCAGGGGCGTCAGGTCGCCGCCGCCGCCGAACCAGCTCTTGGTGGTGGCGATGAAGCGGGTGTTCATGTGCACGGCCGGCACGCGTGGGCTGCGCATGTGGGCGATCAGGCTGACGCCGGTGGCGAAGAACCGCGGGTCCTCGTCGGCGCCGGGCATGGACTTGGCCATCTCAGGCGTGAAGGTCCCGAACACGGTCGAGACGTGGACGCCGACCTTCTCGAACAGCCGGCCGTGCATCATCGACATGACGCCGCCGCCGCCGGCCTCGCGGTCCCAGGGCTTGCGGACGAACCGCCCGGGCTCTCCGGCGTAGAGCGCGGCGGGGGCCTCGTCCTCCAGGCGCTCGAATTCCGCGCAGATCTGGTCACGCAGGCTTTCGAACCAGGCGCGGGCGGCGGCTTTCTTCTGGTCGAGGTCGAGGGCGTTCGTCATGGCAAGCCGATTAGGCGTTTGGCGGGTTCGGCGCAAATACGCAGGAGCGCGTAAGGTCGGGCGCGTTGTCCCTCCCCCTTGCGGGGAGGGTGGCGGCGAAGCCGACGGGTGGGGGATCGGTGCAGGGCGTTTGGCTCATCAAGCCCCACCCGACCCGCTGCGCGGGCCACCCTCCCCACAAGGGGGAGGGAAGGGAGGATTTATCCCCCGGGAAACCCGTCCGTCTGCCGCAGCGCTTCGCCCAGGGCCATGGCCGCCGTCGTCGCCAGGTTCATCGACCGCGCTTCCGGGCGCAGCGGGATCGTCAGGCGCGTGAAGGCCGCCGCGTGAACCTCCGGTGGCGCCCCGTGGCTCTCGTTGCCGAACAACAGGGTGTCGCCTGCCTGAAAGTCGAACTTGTGGAACGGCGCGGTCGCCTTGGTGGTGAACAGCAGCAGCCGGCCTTCGCGGCGCTCCGGCGCGGCCAGGAACGCCTCCCACGAGGCGTGGCGGACCATGTGGGTCAACGGCCCGTAGTCGAGGGCCGCGCGCTTCAAGCTCTTGTCGTCCAAAGGGAAACTGCAGGGCTCGATGACGTCCAGCCCCACGCCCAGGCAGGCGCCCAGGCGAATGGCCGCGCCCACGTTCTGAGGAATGCCGGGTTGAAAAAGCGCGAGCCGCATTCTAAGCGAACCACCATAGAGCCAACAGGGGCATTTGCTGCGAATCGAAAGGGCTTGCGGACTTCGTCCGCGCGTCCGATAGGACGATCCGCTTTTGCCTGTTGTGGCGAAGACCCGTTCGCGGGTCCAGACAGTATGCGCCGACAGGCGTTTCTCCAGGCCGGGCCGTCTTTGGCGGCGCGGCGGCATCGAAGGGTGACTTGGGTGGCCGACACCGCCGTGGGCGCAAAAACTGATCCGGCGCATGGGGAAGACCCCAGCCGCCGGGATTTCATCTACATCGCAACGATGGCGGTCGCCGCCGGCGGCGCAGCCGCGATCGCGTGGCCTTTCATCGACCAGATGAACCCCGCCGCCGACACGCGGGCCCTGGCGTCGATCGAGTTCGACGTGACCAAGGTGCCCGAGGGCCAGCAGGTCGTCGTCAAGTGGCGCGGCAAGCCGCTGTTCGTGCGCAACCGCACCAAGGCCGAGATCGCCAAGGCGGTCGCGGACGACAGCGCCTCGATGAAGGATCCCGAAAAGGATTCGGCGCGGGTGAAGCCGGGCAAGTCCCAGTGGCTGATCGTCGGCGGCAACTGCACCCACCTCGGCTGCGTCCCGACCTTCGGCGGCGGCGAGTACGGCGGCTGGTTCTGCCCGTGCCACGGCTCGGTCTACGACACCTCGGGCCGTATCCGTAAGGGCCCCGCGCCCAAGAACCTGGTGGTTCCGGAATACGCCTTCCTGTCCGACACCAAGGTCAAGATCGGTTAAGCGAGATGAGCGGACATTCGACCTACGAACCCAAGACCGGTATCGAGCGCTGGCTCGACGCCCGTCTGCCGATCGTGCGCCTGGGCTACGACAGCTTCGTCGATTACCCCACGCCGCGTAACCTGAACTACTGGTGGACCTTCGGGGCCATCCTGTCGCTGTGCCTGGCCTCGCAGCTGATCACCGGCATCATCCTGGTGATGCACTACACCCCGAGCGCCGACCACGCCTTCGCCAGCGTCGAGCACATCATGCGCGACGTGAACTACGGCTGGCTGATCCGCTACATGCACGCCAACGGCGCGTCGATGTTCTTCATCGCCGTCTACATCCACATGCTCCGCGGCCTCTACTACGGCTCCTACAAGGCGCCGCGCGAAGTGCTGTGGCTGCTGGGCTGCGTGATCTACCTGCTGATGATGGCCACCGCCTTCATGGGCTACGTCCTGCCCTGGGGCCAGATGTCGTTCCACGGCGCGGTCGTGATCACCAACCTGTTCGGGGCCCTGCCGCTGGTCGGCGAGAGCATCACCACCTGGCTGTGGGGCGGCTTCGCGGTCGACAACCCCACCCTGAACCGCTTCTTCTCGCTGCACTACCTGCTGCCCTTCATGATCGCCGGCGTGGTGATCCTGCACATCTGGGCGCTGCACGTGGTGGGCCAGAACAACCCGACCGGCGTCGAGCCCAAGTCGAAGGCCGACGTCCTGCCCTTCACCCCGTACGCGACGGTGAAGGACGCGTTCGCGGTCAGCGTCTTCCTGATCCTGTTCGCCTTCTTCGTGTTCTTCATGCCCAACGCCCTGGGCCACGCCGACAACTACATCCCGGCCAACCCGCTGGTGACGCCGTCGCACATCGTGCCGGAATGGTACTTCCTGCCGTTCTACGCGATCCTGCGCGCCGTGCCGGACAAGCTGATGGGCGTGCTGGCCATGTTCGGCGCCATCGCCTGCCTGTTCGCCCTGCCGTGGCTGGACCGCTCGAAGGTGCGCTCCATGCGCTATCGCCCGACGGCGAGGATCCACTTCTTCATCTTCGTCGCGGCGTGCTGCATCCTGGGCGTCTGCGGCGCCAAGCTGCCGGACGATCCGGTGATCCCGGGCCTGACCACGTTCCCCCTGGGTGGCTCGGATCTGAACAGCTTCGTGTGGCTCAGCCGTGTGGCCGCCGTCTACTATTTCGCGTTCTTTGTGTTCGTGATGCCGTTCCTGCCGCTGTCGGAAAAGACCCTGCCGGTGCCGGACTCCATCGCCTCTCCCGCCCTGTCGCACCCGGCCGCCGCGCCGGCCGAAGCGACCGCCGCGCCTGAAATGAAGGGCTGATCCCGATGCTGCGCAAACTCTCCGTCATCGCAGCGGTCGCGGGTCTCCTGACGGCCGGCGTCGCCGGCCCGGCCCTGGCGGCCCACGGCGCCCTGCCGGCCAAGGACGTCCACTGGTCGTTCGAAGGTCCGTTCGGCCGGTTCGACCAGGCCCAGCTGCAGCGCGGCTACAAGGTCTATCGCGAGGTCTGCTCGGCCTGCCACTCGATGAGCCTGGTCAGCTTCCGCAATCTCGGCGACAAGGGCGCCCCGTTCTACGACAAGAAGTACCCGAACTCGAACGACAACCCGTACGTCAAGGCGATCGCCAAGGACTACGAGGTCGCCGACATCGACAACGAGACCGGCGACACGATCAAGCGTCCGGCCACCCCGGCCGACCGCTTCCCCGCGCCGTTCCCGAACGAGGCGGCTGCCCGCGCCAGCAACGGCGGCGCCCTGCCGCCGGACATGTCGCTGCTGGCCAAGGCCCGCGAAGAGGGGCCGGCCCACGTCTACTCCATCGTCACCGGCTACGCGGCCCCGCCGCCCGGCCTGAAGATGGACGCCACCCAGCACTACAACCAGTACATGACGGGCGACCTGACCTCCTATTGGTCGGGCGACCACAAGCACGTGCCCCCGGGCGGCTTCATCGCCATGGCCCCGCCGCTGAAGGCCGGCCAGGTGACCTTCGACGACGGCACGCCGTCGACGCTGGACCAGGAAGCCAAGGACGTCTCGGCCTTCCTGATGTGGGCCGCCGAGCCCAAGCTGGAAGAGCGCAAGCAGACCGGCTTCGCCGTGCTGCTCTATCTGGTGCTGTTCGCGGGCCTGCTCTACGCCAGCTACCGCAAGGTCTGGAAGAACGAGTCGCACTGATCGCGACACGCGGATCCGTAAAGATCGAGGGCCCGGCGGCGACGCCGGGCCCTTTTTCTTTGCCTGCCTAGCGAGCGGCCGGCACGGGCGTCAGCCACAGGCGCAGGGCCTTGGGATCCAGCCGCAGGCGATAGGCGGCCAGCACCTGGACGCCGATCGCCCCGACCACGCCTTCGGGCAGGTCGCCGGCCACCACGGCCGGCAGGTCCTGGCGCAGGGTCCCGGCCAGCGACAGGCCGCTCAGGGTTCCGGCCGGCTTCTGGCGCGGTCCGTCGGCGGCGCCGCGGGCCCGCACGCCGCCGGCCGAGGCGGTGTCCAGGGCGAACGGCCCGGAGACGCCCCTGAGGCCATTCGAGGCCGCCGCGAGGATCGTCGGCGTGCCGCCGACCATCGTCACGGGCAGGCCGCCCTCCCGGCCGCCCAGCGACGTTCCGGGAGGCTCCAGCCGCAGGCGGCAGGGCGAGAAGTCCAGGGTCAGGGTGTAGCGGTCCAGGATGTCGGCCCCGATCATCCCGACGATCGGGGTCGAGAAGCCGACGGCGCGATAGTCCAGGCTCTGGACGGCGATCGGCGCGGCCTCGACGGCTTGGCCCGCCAGGCGCACGGGCAGGGACAGGGCCGTGGCGGTGAAGCCGGCGCCCTGGGCGACATCCAGGTGCAGCAGGGTGCGCGGCGCCGACAGGTCGATCACATAGTCGCCGGCGATCCCGCCGATCGCCGCCGGGGCGACGACCGCGCCGTTCTCGAACCAGCAGGCGGTCTCGCCCGCCACGGCGGAGCCGCCGTGCGCCGCCAGCAGGCTCAGGGACAGCAGGGGGGCGAGGCGGCGCATGGCGCGATCCTAGCCAAGGTTTCGCCGGCGGGCGACCGCCTAGAGCGATCGCCTAAGCCTCGCCCCGCGAACCGCCCGCCCGCTGGAACAGTTGCAGCGTCCGCAGCATGGCCAAGGCGGCGCTGTCGGGGTGATGGCCGCTGGGAGCGACGAAGGCGTGGCCGGCGTCGTACAGCCAGACCGGCAGGTCGGGATGGGCGTCGGCGATCCGCTCGACGTCGCTCATCGGGATCAGCGGGTCGGTCCGGCCGAAATGCAGGATGGTCGGGACCTTCGGCTGCTCGTCGGCATAGGCGGCGATGTCGCCGCCGTAGAAGCACGACACGGCCGTCAGACCGGTGCAGCGGGCCGCGGCCAGCCAGGCGGCGGTGCCGCCGAAGCAGAAGCCCATGGCGAAGACCTTGCCGCCGCCCGACAGCCTGTCGATCGCCGCCTGGACCCGGGGCAGGATCGTCGCGCCCCACCCGGTGGCTAGGCCCAGGGTCATGCGGGCGTCCAGGTTGGGCGGGTCGAGGTCGGCGGCGGGGAAGGGCGCGTCGGCGTCGTCCAGCAGGCTGGGCGCGATCACCTCGTAGCCCTGTTCGGCCAGGGTGTCGGAGAGCTGGCGGATGTGCGGCGTGACGCCCCAGATGGCGTGCAGGATCACCAGCCCGCCCCGCCGCGCCTCGCCGGGCGGAGCGTGGTAGGCGGAGACCGCCTCGCCGCCGGCGGTGGCCAGGACGATGCGGTCGCCGGCCTCAGCCATGCTTCTTGTCGGTCAGGGTGCAGGCCACGCCGGCCGCCTTGGCTTCGTCGCAGGACAGCGACGACGGGGTCGCGGTCGAGCCCGGCGCCGGGGCGTCGACGATGTAGCCGCCGCCGCCCTTGCAGGCGATCTCGTAGCGCCGGATCGGCGGGTCGCCGCCGCCGCCCAGATAGGCGCCGTTGGCCACCGTGCAGGCTGGCGAGGCCTTGGCGGCCAGCGGCTTGAGCCCCGCGACGGGGGCGGCGTTGCCGGGCAGCGAGCAGACCATGCCCTTGGGCCAGGCCTTGCCGGCGGCCAGGGCCGCGGTGTCCAGCGCCAGACAGTCGTTCAGCTGCGACTTGCCGTCCGGACCCATGCTGATGATCCAGCCCAGGGCGTCCTTGCAGACGATCTCGTATTCCGGTTTGCTGCTGGGACGGGGCGAGAGCGGCGCGGCCTCGATCACCTCGCACGGCGCATGCAGCTCGGCGGCGACCTTGGCGGCCGTCCGGACTACCATCGGATTGCCGGGCTCGCGCGGCACGAGCCGGGCGGTCGGCCGGTTGACCAGGCTGTACTCCGTCATGTTGTACTGCTGGGTGCCGTAAAGCCGGGTTGGCGGGGGCGGCCCCGTCTGGGCCTGCGCCGAGCCCGCGACCGCCGCCAGGGCGGCGGCCAGGATGAACAGGTGGCCGAGCTTCTTCATGGGACCCCCAAGGTCTTTGTCTAGGCTCAAGGTTGTATCGAGCCTGGCCGCTTCGCAAGCCCTAAGCCGCGCCGTGCGCCTGGAACAGCGCCAGCGTCCGCTCCCGCGCCAGCCTGGCGTCGTCGAGGTCGGAGTCGGGACGGCCGTCGTTATTGAAGCCGTGGCCGCTGTTCTCGTAGACGTGGACCGGAACTTCCGGGTGGGTCTTGGCCAGCCTGGCCTTCACCGTGTCGGCGGGGATGTGGGGGTCCTTGCGGCCAAGGTGGACGAGCACCGGCGCGTTCAGCGCAAGCTCGGCGTTGGCCGCGATCATGCTGCCGTAATAGGCCGCGCCCGCCGCCAGGCCCTTCAGCTTGCTGGCCGCCAGCCAGACCAGCGAGCCGCCCAGGCAGTAGCCGACCGCGAACACCGGCCCGCGCGGGGCCAGATGGTCGATGCAGGCCTGGATGTCCGACAGCATCGGCTCCAGCCCGATCGCCTGCACGTGGCCCACGCCGACCGCGAAGGCCGCCGGCTCGTGCTCGGCCACGTAGCCCGGAACGCGGCGATCGAAGATCGACGGCGCCAGCACCTCGAAGCCCAGGGCCGACCAGCGGGCCACGTCGGCCTGGACGTACGAGTCCAGCCCGAAGATCTCCTGCACCACCACGATCCCGCCCTTGCGCTCGCCCCCGGGCAGGGCGTGGAGGGCGGTGAATTCGAAACCGTCGAGGGCGGAGGTCAGGGTGGCGGTGTCGGTCATGGAAAGCGCTCGAACGGAAGACCAGATACGAAAACGGCCGGGGATGAGCCCGGCCGCTTGTGGTTCTACACGTTGAACCGGAAGTGCATCACGTCGCCGTCCTTGACGATGTAGTCCTTGCCCTCGGCCCGCATCTTGCCGGCTTCCTTGGCGCCGCTTTCGCCGCCCAGCTTGACGAAGTCGTCGAAGGCGATGGTCTCGGCGCGGATGTAGCCCTTCTCGAAGTCGGTGTGGATCACGCCGGCCGCCTGCGGGCCGGTGTCGCCGACATGGATGGTCCAGGCGCGGGCCTCCTTGGGGCCGACCGTGAAATAGGTCTGCAGGCCCAGCAGGCTGTAGGCCTCGCGGATCAGGCGGTTCAGGCCCGGCTCCTCCAGGCCCAGGGTCTCGAGGAACTCGGCGCGTTCGTCGGCGTCGAGCAACGCGATCTCGCTCTCGATCTGGGCCGAGATGACCACGGCCTTGGCGTTGTCCCTGGCGGCGCGTTCGGCCACCAGGTCGCTGTACCTGTTGCCCTTGTCGGCGCTGGCTTCCTCGACGTTGCAGACATAGAGGGCCGGCAGCGAGGTCAGCAGCTGCAGCATGTGCCAGGCCTTCTCGTCGTCCGGGTCGACCTTGGCGGCGCGGGCCGGGCGGCCTTCGCGCAGCTGGGCCAGGGCCAGGTTGATCAGGCGCAGGGTGTTGGCCGCTTCCTTGTCGCCGCCGGTCTTGGCCTTCTTCTCGATGGCCGGGACGCGCTTTTCCAGGCTCTCCAGGTCGGCCAGCATCAGCTCCATCTCGATGATCTCGAGGTCGCTGAGCGGGTCGATGCGGCCCTCGACGTGGGTGATGTCGTCGTCCTCGAAGCAGCGGGCGACGAAGGCCACCGCGTCGCAGTCGCGGATATTGGCCAGGAACTGGTTGCCCAGGCCCTCGCCCTTGGACGCGCCGCGCACCAGGCCGGCGATGTCGACGAAGGTGATCCGGGCCGGGATGATCTCCTTGGAGCCGGCGACCTTGGCCAGGGCGTCCAGGCGCGGCTCGGGCACGGCCACGTCGCCGGTGTTGGGCTCGATGGTGCAGAACGGATAGTTGGCCGCCTGGGCCGCGGCCGTCTGGGTCAGGGCGTTGAACAGGGTGGACTTGCCGACATTGGGCAGGCCGACGATGGCGACTTTAAGGGCCATGGAACTCTCGGTGAATTTCGTTGGCGCGCGCTTAGCATGGATCGCGCGGGAAGTCCTGTCGGACATCGGCCGAGCGGCCGCCGCCCGCCCCCTACGGACCGCCTTTCGATGGTCCTCCCCCTGTGGGGGAGGCGATCGCGCAGCGATCGGTGGGGGGAGTTTTGGGATCGGCGATCCGGGGTGCGGCCGCCTGCCGATCACTCCCCCCTCCGTCGGCTGCGCCGACACCTCCCCCACGGGGGGAGGATCTGATAGCCACGGCTTCGCCGCCTCACATGATTGGCCGCTGAGGGTATGGAAAGGGACGCGCACTCACGCCGAGCGCCCCGCGAACCTGGCCAAGGTCCCGCCGTGAGAGCGTGCCCACGCCCCCTACAGCTTCACCCGGAAATGGAACGCGTCCACGGCCAGGCCCTCGCGGAAATAGAACCGGTGGGCGGCCTCGCGGACGACGTTGGAGATCAGCTCCAGGTGGCCGCAGCCCTCGCGCCGGGCCTCGGCCTTCAGCCAGTCCAGCAGCGCCTTGCCGTGGCCCTGCGAGCGGACCCGCGCGTCGGCGACCAGGTCGTCGACGCTGAGGAACCGGCCGCAATACAGCATGTCCAGCACCCGATACCCGGCCACGGCCCGCGCCACGCCGTCCTGCGCCACATAGGCCAGCCGGAACCCGTCGCTGGCCATCAGCTGGCGGATGCGGGCGACATAGGTCTCGCGGATGAGGTGGGGCCGCAGCTGGGCCATAACGTCGAAGGTGGCCAAGATCTCGGCGTCGGTGTGGGCGAGGGTGATCATGGGGTCAGAGGTCCAGGTGGGCGTGGACGTACGCGACCGCCTCGCGGAAGGGGATTCCCTGGCGTCGGCCGACCGACAGCGGGTGATCGGTCTCCTCGAGCTCGATCAGCGGCCGGAGCGCGCCGGTCCGGGCGTGAACGCTGCACCTCAGGCTCAAGGTCTCGGGATAGCCGGGCAGGCTGTTGGAGAACCAGCCGAACATCGGCGGCAGGTCGACGCGGTCGGCCTCGTTCTCGTCCTCGAAGGTCGGCAGGTAGCGGAAGAAGCTGTCGCGGCTCAGGCTCGTCCACACGCCAAAGCTCAGCACGCCCTCGCGATCCGTCAGCGGTAGCTCCAGCACGCCGCGCACGAAGTAGTGCTCGCCCTCGTCGTTCCGCCAGATGCAGGTGTCGGTGGTCAGGTCGAAGTCGTCGGCCTGTTCCTGCTCGGTGGCCTGGGCCCAGGCAAGCGGAGCGGAGAACGCGACAGCGGGAAGCTTGTCATGCGTCTGGCCGCAGGCAGCGCAGATCCAGCCCTTGGGCGCCGCTGGCGCGGGGCGGCGCCCGGTCAGGCGGTCGAGAAAGCGGCGCACGGGGCTGGTCGTCATGACGCCGATGTTTGCCCTTCCTCGCGAAGAGGAGCCAGCCTTTCATTTCACGGCGAGACGATCGCCGGTCTGGGCAGGCTGCTCAAGGACCGGCCGGAGGCCGGCCGCGACGCGGCGGCGCGGAGCGCCGTCCTTGACTGACCTGTCCAGACCGGCACGCTGCTGCCTACGAGAGATGTAAGGCGGGGCAGGGCGCGAGACGCCTGCCCTTCGAGGGGGTTGGATGGTTCGGATCGGAAGCGGGGCGCTGCTGGCCCTGGCCTTGGCGGGCTGCGCGCCGAGGCCGGAGTCCACGCCGATGGTCAACGACCCGGTCCCGACGGTGTGGATCGCCCTGCGCTAGGCCGACGCCAGGACGCTGCTGATCGAGGCCGGCTCCCGGATCAGGGCCGAAGAGCAGACCCCAGAGCACGGCTGGCTGATCACCGCCGAGGTCCCCGACGGCCTGCCCGTCACCTGGAAGGGCATGCAGTGCAAGGGCGACGGACCCGATCGGGCCTGCACCGAGTACGAGATCGACGTCGCGCTGAAGACCGCCAGCCCGCAGGCCGCCCAGGCCCTCGCCACCTCGCGCGACGTCCTGTTCCCAGCCGACGCCGCCCTCGGCGACGAGTACGTCGTCTGGCGCATGGGCTTCACCTATGGCGGTGTCACGCGGGCCTATCTGAAGAACACGCTGGCGGCGACGATCGACATGGGGTTCGCGGCGGCGAAGGAGGCGGGGAAAGGATGAGAGGGCGAAAAGAGTGCATGTCTCTGTTTCCACCCTGTTTCCATCAGTACTTACTTGTGAAGAGGATTTATCCCATACAGCCCTCGATGCACCTTAATAAATGGCGAAGAAATTCCTCTGTTGGTAATGCTTCTGTTGAGGGATGTGGATAGTGTTTTCTCCGGAGTGGTGCCATGTTTTCTGATGAGGCCAAGCTTAAGTGATTCTGTGGCCAATTCTCGGCACGTCATTGGCCGATTAGTCCGTCTCAATACTTCTTCCGCGGCCGTTAGTAGATTCGCGTTCGGCGGATTGGTGGTCATGCGATTCCTCACGGTCCTAGAACATTCCAGGGACAGGGCGCCGTCAACCGTGCCTTACCGCCGGCGCCTGATGCCTCCTGCAAGATAGCCTACTTCAACTCGCGGAGGCATCTCCCTTACCGGAGGCTGGTAGCCGAAGGTCCTCAAAGGAGGCTGAAGCACGGGTGTAAAGCGCGGATTAACCTTGAGCATGAGAATTACGTTCACAGTTCCGAAAAGGCTAACCATGGCTAATCAGGTAGACCGCGCGATCCGTGATCTGGCGCAAAAGCTCATAGCGAGTGGTTGGTCTAGGCGCGGAGCAGACGTGCTGAGAGTCATGCTCGAAAAAGGTTGGATCAGCACCGATGATATCAACGACCTCGGTTACAATCACCCACCGCGTGCTGTTGGTGACGTAAGGGATGCTGGAATTCCGGTCATCACAGGCAAGGGTACCTCCCGTACTGGCAGGCGCATGGCGGTCTACGCCTTAGGTGTCGCAGCCGATATCCAGGAAGGACGAGTTGGTGGTCGCTCCGCGTTTCCAAAAAAGTTCAAAGCTGAACTTATCCGTCGCTACGGTTCAATTGATTGTATAACCGGCGCGAAGCTTGACGAGCGAGTGCTCCAAATTGACCACCGCATACCTTATCGCATTGGTGGTGATGCTGGTTTATCTGATCATGACGTCGAAGCGTTCATGCTCCTCGACGGATCTAGTCAGCGGGCAAAATCGTGGTCATGTGAGAGCTGTCCAAATATGCAGCCCGAAGCGCGAGTAGTGTCAACTTGTAAATCTTGTTTTTGGTCCTTCCCCGAAAACTATGAACATATTGCTACGGAGCAAATTCGCCGCACAGATCTAGTCTGGCAAGGTGATGATGTGGATGTTTATGATCGCTTGCGTGGCTTGGCCGGTATTTCTGGTCTATCTGTAGGGGAGTATCTGCTTCAGCTCGCTCGAGCGAAGGTGAAGATTCCTTGAGGGTTCTCCCGCGTTAAAACTCCATCGAATGGTGACGCTAGGCCTGGAGACAAATATAGGCTTTCAATGGTTTCTTCGTGGCGACCAGCAAGCGTTGCTTGGCTCGATCTCCCAGCATGTAGCAAAAGTCGCGTTAGTGAGAGATGCTCTGGCAAGGCCTCTCCGTAGACTTTACCGCCCGTCATGCCATCATACGATAAAGCAAACCGAACGCCTCTTGCTCTCAGTAAGGACAGGCCTGCTGTCAGTCGATCCAGCTGAAGTTGCTCAGCATATCGCTTGTCTCGCCCCACAGTCGTCCCTAAATAGGGTGGGTCCATATAGACAAAGTCGATGATCCTGCTATCCGTTGTGGTGTCCAGCCAATCGCCACATCTGACTTCGACCTTATTTTGAAGAATGTGGGCTGCTCCAAATATGGCTTCTCGCATTCTTTCGGGCCTCATGCCCAGGCGACGCTTGTCGTGTGATTGGGTGAAGTCGCCTTTCTTACTGAAGCGGACAGCATTTTTAACGCAACGGCAGATGAGATATAGAAGATCTATTGGATCTCTATGCCGATTGTATCGGCTACGAATATTGTTGAAATATTCCGTTCCTGCAGTCGCTTGGCCGCTCCATATATCATGATATTGCTTCGCGGTATTTTCGGGATCGGTGATGATTGTGCGCCATAGCTCAGAAATTGGAGCCAAAACATCGCTGATGACATAACGACGGGCGATCCCATGGTGTGCGGCCCATAGGGTCATCGCGGCAGAGCCCGCGAATGGCTCATACCAAGTGTCGATGTCCTGCGGAATATAAGGGGCGATAAGTGGCGCCAGGCTACGCTTTGAGCCTTGGTAGGGAATGGGATGGGGGAGGCGATTCATCCTGAGCAACATGACCTGAAACACCTAGCCTTTCCAGCGAGCACATTAGGATTTTCGGGGCCGGAAGAGCCTTCTAGGCATGACCGTTGTCCCCCTCGCACGCTTAGCTTGAGGGGAAGCGGCGCCATTGCAAGCGCTAGTTGTTCATGATTTGTTTTTCTTCTTTTTTTGGGCTGCCTCTACAACCGCCCCTTCCGAAACGCCTCCGCCTGCTCCGCCCTTAGCTCCGCCCGCACCCGCTTGGGCATCGCCTTGTCCACCGCCTCGCCCGGGGCGGTCAGGGCCTCGTTGGCGAATTCCAGGTCCATCAGCTTCATGCGCTTGATCTCGTCGCGCAGGCGGGCCGCGGTTTCGAACTCCAGATTGGCGGCGGCCTCGCGCATGCGGGCCTCCAGGTCCTTGAGCGCGGCCTTGAAGTTGTCGCCGCTGAACGGCTTGGCGTCCTTGCCCTCGCCGATGCCGCCGATCGGCACCAGCACCCGGTCGCCGCGCTCGTAGGGGCTGTTGAGGATGTCCTTGATGTCGCGCTTGACGCTCTCGGGCGTGATGCCGTGCTCGAGGTTGTAGGCGTGCTGCTTCTCGCGGCGGCGGGCGGTCTCGTCCATGGCCCGCTCCATGCTGCCGGTCACCCGGTCGGCATAGAGGATGACCTTGCCGTCGATGTTGCGCGCTGCCCTGCCTATCGTCTGGATCAGGCTGGTCTCCGAGCGCAGGAAGCCTTCCTTGTCGGCGTCGAGGATGGCGACCAGGCCGCATTCGGGGATGTCCAGGCCCTCGCGCAGCAGGTTGATGCCGACCAGCACGTCGAACTGGCCCAGGCGCAGGTCGCGGATGATCTCGATCCGCTCCATGGTGTCGACGTCGCTGTGCATGTAGCGCACGGCGATGCCCTGCTCGTTCAGGTATTCGGTCAGGTCCTCGGCCATCTTCTTGGTCAGGACGGTGACCAGGGTGCGGTAGCCCTTGGCCTTGGTCTGGCGGATCTCGTCGACCACGTCGTCGACCTGGCTGGCCCCGTCCTTGGAGACCGGGCGGACCTCGACCGGCGGGTCGATCAGGCCGGTGGGGCGGATCACCTGTTCGGCGAAGACGCCGCCGGCCCGCTCCAGCTCCCACTTGGCCGGTGTGGCGCTGACGTGGATCGACTGCGGCCGCATAGCGTCCCACTCCTCGAACTTGAGGGGGCGGTTGTCCAGGGCGCTGGGCAGGCGGAAGCCGTACTCGGCCAGGGTCCATTTGCGGTTGCGGTCGCCCTTGTACATGGCGCCGATCTGCGGGACCGTCTGGTGGCTCTCGTCGGTGAACAGCAGGGCGTTGTCGGGGATGTATTCGAAGAAGGTCGGCGGCGGCTCGCCCGGCCGGCGGCCCGACAGGTAGCGGCTGTAGTTCTCGATGCCGGCGCAGGAGCCGGTGGTCTCGATCATCTCCAGGTCGAAATTGGTCCGCTGCTCCAGGCGCTGGGCCTCCAGCAGCTTGCCGTTGGCCTCCAGCCAGGCCAGGCGCTCCTTGAGCTCGGCGCGGATGGAGATGATCGCCTGGCGCAGGGTGGGGCGCGGGGTGACGTGGTGGCTGTTGGCGTAGACCTTGATGCTGTCCAGGTCGCCGGTCTTCTTGCCGGTCAGCGGGTCGAACTCGCTGATCGCCTCGACCTCGTCGCCGAACAGGCTGATACGCCAGGCGCGGTCCTCGTAGTGGGCGGGGAAGATCTCGATGGTGTCGCCGCGGCGGCGGAACGTGCCGCGCTCGAAGGCGGCGTCGTTGCGCTTGTACTGCTGGGCGACCAGGTCGGCCATCATCTGCTTTTCGTTGATGGTCTGGCCGACCTCCAGGGTGAAGGTCATGGCCGTGTAGGTCTCGACCGAGCCGATGCCGTAGATGCAGCTGACGCTGGCCACCACGATGACGTCGTCGCGCTCCAGGATCGCCCGGGTCGCCGAGTGGCGCATGCGGTCGATCTGCTCGTTGATGGAGCTGTCCTTCTCGATATAGGTGTCGGTGCGCGGGACGTAGGCTTCCGGCTGGTAGTAGTCGTAGTAGCTGACGAAGTACTCGACCGCGTTGTCGGGGAAGAAGCTCTTCATCTCGCTGTAGAGCTGGGCGGCCAGGGTCTTGTTGGGGGCCAGGATCAGGGCCGGGCGCTGGGTGGCCTCGATGACCTTGGCCATGGTGAAGGTCTTGCCCGAGCCGGTGACGCCCAGCAGCACCTGGTCGTTTTCCTGGCCTTCCAGGCCCGCGACGAGCTCGGCGATAGCGGTCGGCTGGTCGCCGGCCGGTTCGTAGTCGCTGACCAGCTTGAACCGCTTGCCGCCCTCGGACTTCGCCGGCCGCGCGGGGCGGTGCGGGGTCCACAGCATGGGCGTCGAGGCGGCGTCGACCTCGGCGTCCAGGGCGACATCATGGATGAACTTGGCGGAGACGTCGGAAACGCCGCCGGCAGGGGTCTCGGAGGATCGGGCCATGCCGGGAAGGTAGGTCCGCGCGGGCGGGAAGGCTAGGGGGCCTGCTGACAGCGGATGTCAGCAGAATGGCGGCAGGTGGCGGCATTGCCTTTCACGCTCAAGGTTGCGATCCTGGCCGGGACAACCACGGGGGTGGCGATGGCGGACATCAAGCACGGGGGCCTGGGCCTCCTCCTGGCGATCGGCCTGATCGGAGCAGGGGCGGGCGCGGCCTCGGCCCAGACCTCGGACATGCGGCTGATCCGCGAGCCGGCCTATGGCGAGCTGCGCGACGTGCTGGGCGCGGTCCTGCCGGTCGCCACGCCCAGCGCCCGCTGCGCCCGGTCCGCCCAACTGCCGGACGGCGCCTGCCTGGAGGCGGTGCTGGCGGGTATGAAGGCGCGGGGCGCGACCGCCGGCCGGGTCCTGACCGCCCCGGCCGCCGGCGGCGGGGCCGGGACGGTGATCTCCGGCCCGATCGGCGAGGCCTACCGCCTGTACGACGTGACGCTGGCCGGCGGCGGGCCGCGGGTCGTTCCGGTGACCCTGCCCAGCTCCTCCGTGCGGGTCCCGCGCGACTGCTACGCGATCGGCCGGGGCGTCGACTACCGGCTCGACATCCGCGACGGCCAGCTGGTCGCCCGCGAGGTCCAGGCCGTCAGCTGCGGCGGGCCGGTCCCGCCGATCGGCTATGGCGGCCCGCGCCGGCCGCCAATCGGGCAGAACGAGCCTGGCGAGCGCTGGCCGGCCACCGCCACGGTCGAGGTGCTGGGCGCGCCCCGGCAGCTGGCCGCCCCGCGTCCGGACTGCCCGCCCGACGCGATCTTGCGCGACGGCGTCTGCTTCGCGGCCGGGATCGCCGAACTGGCCTTCCGGCCCGAGCTGAAGGAGCTGGACGTGATCGGCGCCAAGCGGCCGGTCGCGCCGGGCGTGGTGCTGGCGGCGAGGGAGACCGAGCAATATGTGCTCAAGCGCAAGGGCAAGGGGGGCTTCAAGGCCGACAAGCGCTGGTTCGACAAGTCCAGCCTCGCCGCCCCGGCCGGCTGCGGCCTGGCCAGCCCGGTCGACTTCGAGGTCGAGGCCGGCGATCGGGTGCACGAGCGGGCCCTGGCCGGCTGCGGCGCGCCGCCCGCCCCGCCGCCCGTCGCCACCTACGAGGCCTATGGCGCGGTCCTGCCGGTGGTCATGGGCAACCGCCCGGGCTGCGCCGAGCGCGGCGAGCAGCTGCTGGGCGACGCCTGCTTCACCGAGGTGATCGGCTGGATGCGGGCCCGCAAGATCCCCAAGGCCGAGGCCCTGGTGCTGGACGGGTTCTACCGCCCCGGCGAGCGGGTCCATGGCGGCGGCCCGATCCGGTTTTCCTACGCCTCGGTCTGGGTCAATCCGGACGGGACCTACAAGGCCGACCGCAAGCACGGCTATTCGGCCCAGATCCGCTCCGGCGGCTGCGCCGAGGTCAGCGACGCGGGCGGCGAGGCCAGCGGCGTGACGCTGATCCGCGCCGACGGCGGGGTGATGGCCCAAGCCTATCAGTGGGTGACCTGCCCGGTGCGGTAGGGGTCCGCAGGACGCTTGTAAGTCTGCAATCTTGAGGCGAAGCTGTCGCTCCAGTCGGGGAGGGCGGTGCGATGGACATGACGCGCAGGGGCGTGGCGACGGGTCTGGCGGCGGCGAGCATGGCTCCCAGCCTGGCCAGGGCGCAGGCTCCGCCGGCCCCGGCGGAGCCGAGCCCCCAGACCCGTCTGTTCCTGGAGTGCCGCTACCTGCCCGTCTGGCGAGCCATCCAGGCCGCGCCGAAGAATCCGGGCCTGCAGCAGATGGCCTCCTTCATCGGCGATGAGGCCACGGCCCTGGCCTCGGCCGGCCTCGGACCCAAGGACGCAGCGCCCCTGCCGGCCGACGCGACGGCCCAGGACGCGCTGGCCGCCATCGTCGAGGCGGCGCGCGACCGCCGCGTCGTCATGCTCAACGAGGCCCATGTCGCCTCGCGCCACCGCGGGTTCCTGGCGCGGGTGCTGCGGGCCCTGCGGCCGCTGGGCTTCGACGTCCTGGCCGCCGAGGACTTCCTCAATAGCCGAGAACCCGGCGCGCCCACCGTGCGGACCTACAAGGCCGGCGCCGCCCTGGATCCGAGCCTGGGCTTCTACCTGCACGACCCGGTCTATGCCGAGGCGGTCCGCGAGGCGGCCGGCCTGGGCTACCGGTTGGCGTCGTACGAGCAGCGGGCGGACCAGCGGGTGAGCGGCGAGGAGAAGCTGGCCGCCATGGTGCGCCGCGATACGGCCGAAGCCGACAACTTCATCGCCGACGTGCTGGCGCCGAACCCCGGGTCGCGGGTGGTGGTCCATTGCGGCTACGCCCACCTGCGCAAGACCCCCGACCATCGAGGCCTGTCGTGGTTCGCCGCTCGGCTGAAGGAAAAGTCGGGGATCGACCCCCTATGTGTCTCCCAGGCCTACACCGGTTCGTTCGGGCCTCATGGCGCCGACCCGCCGCCGACGATCGCGGTGCTGGAGCGTTTCAAGCCCGCCGATTCGATCGTGGTGCGAGGATCGGACGGGTGGTTCGGGGCGGTGTCGGCGGGGGCCGACCTGGCCGTGTTCCATCCGCCCCTGGCCGACGTCGCCGGCCGCCCGGGCTGGCTGGCCGCCGACCGCGAGCGCCGCCGGGTGGAGGTGGCCGCGCCCGGACCGCGAGCGGCGACGGTGCTTCTCCAGGCCGTCCATGCGGTCGATTCCGACCAGGCCGTCCCGGCCGACCAGCTGGTGCTGGCGCCGGAGGCCGCCTCGGCCGTCCTGTTCTTGCGGCCCGGCGCCTATCGCCTGCGGCTGGAAACCGAGACCGGCCTTGTCCTGCTCAGGACGCTGACGGTCTGACGACACTAGAGGTCTGACCTCTTCAGGCCGCCTGTAAGATGTGTTAGCGCTATCATCGGTCACGGCGCGACAGGACGCCGAGCCGAGACGGGGAAGCGTATGGATCAGGGACGTCTCCAGAACCGAGCGCGCCGGCCGCGCTCGAAGGGCGCCGCGGCTCTCGGACTGGCTCTGGCGGCTTGGCTGCTGCTCGCCCAAACCGCCTTCGCCGACATGCCCCGCCTGGAGGCCCAGGGTTCGGCCCGGCGGCTGGTGGTCGACGGCAAGTCGATGCTGGTGCTGGGCGGCGAGCTGGGCAATTCCAGCGCCTCCAGCCCGGCCTACATGGCCAAGTACTGGCCCAAGCTGAAGGCCATGAACCTCAACACCGTGCTGGCGCCGGTCTCGTGGGAGCTGATCGAGCCGAAGGAGGGGGCCTACGACTTCGCCAGCGTCGACGGCCTGCTGAAGGACGCCCGCGCCCAGGACATGCGCCTGGTGCTGCTGTGGTTCGGGGCCTGGAAGAACAGCATGTCGACCTATGTCCCGTCGTGGGTGAAGCGCGACGACGTCCGCTTCCCGCGCGCCAAGGCGGCGAATGGCGTCAGCCGGGAGATCCTGTCGGCCTTCTCGGCCGAGACCCGCGACGCCGACGCCCGGGCCTACGCCGCCCTGCTGGCTCACCTGAAGGCGGTCGACGTCCAGGGCACGGTGCTGATGGTCCAGGTCGAGAACGAGATCGGCATGTTGCCGGTGGCCCGCGAATGGGGCCCTGCAGCCAACGCCGCCTGGGCCGCGCCCGTCCCGCCCGAACTGCTCAGGCGCCTGGCGGCCGGCGGCGAGGCGATCGAGCCCGAGCTGCGCGCCCTGTGGCGGGCCCATGGGGCGAAGACCTCCGGAACCTGGGCGCAGGTGTTCGGCGACGGCGACGCCGGCCAGGAGGTGTTCACCGCCTGGTTCTACGCCCGCTACGCCGAGGCCGTGACCCGGGCCGGCAAGGCCGCCTATCCGCTGCCGATGTACGTCAATGTCGCCCTGAACCGCACGGGCAAGGCGCCGGGCGAGTATCCCAGCGGCGGGCCGCTGCCGCACCTGATCGACGTCTGGAAGACCGGCGCGCCCAGCGTCGACCTGATCTCGCCCGACATCTATTTCCCCAACTTCAGCGACCTGGCCGGCCGCTACAAGCGCCCGGACAACGCGCTGTTCATCCCCGAGGCCAACAATGTCGGCGCGCCCGAGACGCCGGCCAACGCCTTCTACGCGATCGGCGAGCTGGACGCGTTGGGCTTCTCGCCGTTCCAGGTGGAGAA
This sequence comes from Caulobacter sp. LjRoot300, assembly GCF_964253875.1. Lineage (NCBI taxonomy): Bacteria > Pseudomonadati > Pseudomonadota > Alphaproteobacteria > Caulobacterales > Caulobacteraceae > Caulobacter > Caulobacter sp. LjRoot300. Next base: position 212,600 of record NZ_CAXUSA020000004.1, on the reverse strand, counting down.
CGCCGATCCCAAGGCCGAGGCCGCCATGACCCAGGCCTATGACGTGTTGCGGCAACTGACCCCGGCGATCCTGGCGGCCCAGGGCAAGGGGAGAATGGCGGGCTTCAAGCCGCGCGTGCTGGAGGACGGCACGGTGCAGGACCAGCCGGTCGTCCAGACGCTGGGCGACTACGTGTTCACCGTCGGTTTCCTGGATCCGTGGACGCCCAAGGCCGACCAGAAGACCGCCGCCCACGGCGGGCTGATCATCCAGATCGGTCCGGAAGAGTACCTGATCGCCGGCCGAGGCCTGGTCGTCACCTTCGCGGGCGCCGGGAACGGCCCCGCCCTGGCCGGCATCGACCGCGCGGTCGAGGGCGTGTTCGACGCCCAGGGTCGCTGGGTTCCCGGCCGGACCCTGAACGGCGACCAGACCCACCAGGGCCGCCACATCCGCCTCGCTCCCGACCCGTTCCAGATCCAGCGGGTGAAGCTCTACCGCTACCGGTGAGCCGGCGTCCGCTTCCGACCCCTTGGTGGGCCAATCTCACCAGCGTCGCGCCGTCGCCCGCCAAACCGCAAGATCGGTCGAGCGCACGACGGCCGCGCGCGGCAAGCTAGGATCGTCACAGCGGATGAGAATGATGACGGCGACGCTCGACCACTACCATGCCCGGATGCAGAGGGTGCTGGACCACATCGACCGGCATCTGGACGGCGATCTGGATCTGGAGGCGGTGAGCGGCGTCGCGGCGTTCTCGAAATTCCATTTCCATCGGCAGTTCAAGGCGACCTTCGGAATCTCGCTGCACCACTATGTCCAGCTGGCCCGCATGAAGCGAGCCTCGAAACAGTTGGCCGACGGGCAGGGGGTGAGCGTCACCGAAATCGCCATGGACGCGGGCTTCGAGTCGCCCGACGCCTTCGCCCGCGCCTTTCGGCAGAGGTTCGCGCAGTCGCCGTCGCGTTTCCGGAAATCTCCCGAATGGGAGCCGTGGCTTGCGGCCATTTCGCCGCTCAACGCAGCCAGGAGCAAGATCATGCAAGAGACCTTCACCCCCGACCAGGTCACGATCCGCCAGGTGGGGCCGACCCGCGTGGCGATGTTCGAGCACCGGGGCGACCCGGAGACCTTCGACGTCACCCGCGAGCGGTTCATCGCCTGGCGCAAGGCGGCTGGACTGACGCCCAAGACCAGTTCGACCTTCAACATCTGGTACACCGAGCGGCGGCCCGCCAATCCAGCCGACTATCGGATGGACCTGTGCGTCGGCGTCTCCGCCGACCAGAAAATCGACGGCGAGGGGGTCCGGGAAGGCGAAATCCCCGGCGGGCGCTGCGCGGTGCTGCGGGTGACGGGCGACACCCACAATCTGGAGCCCGCCGCCCTCTATCTCTACCGTGACTGGCTGCCGGCCAGCGGCGAGGACATGCGCGATTTCCCGATCTACTGCCAACGCTTCTTCCTGGACACGCCGGAACAAGGCACGGCGGCGGAGCTGCATTTGCCGTTGAGGTGAGACACCTCGCTCACCCCATCCTGGGCCTTCGAAAAGTCCGCTCGGCGCGGCCGGTGGGGGGCTATCGCATATGGCCAAAAACGTTTGTCATCCCGGACGAGCGCGCAGCGCGAAGATCCGGGACCGGGGCGTGAACGCGGCGCTTGCGGCGGTCCCGGATCGGCGCTCGGCTTCGCCGAGCTTGTCCGGGATGACAGCTTTTTTCAGAGCAAATCTATAGGCGATAGCCCTGTGGCCGGTGGAGGGGGGCGCCAATCCGGTGGGGGCTCGCTTCAGAGCTTCGGCGGGGCCGTCACGTCCGGTCCCGTCGGGGCCGCGACGCGGCGGGCCGAGGTGATCGGCACCGGCGGGTCGAGGATCTGGCCCTTCATCACCGGATTGATCGCCTTGCCGGGCGTCGGCAGGGCCAGGATCTTCTTGGCCACGTCCATCCCCTGGACCACGCGGCCGAAGGCGGCGAAGCCGAGGTTGTCGCCGGTTCCGGCCGGATTGGCGTCCAAATAGGGCGCGTCGCCGATGCAGATGAAGAAGTCCGAGGTGGCCGTGCCCGGCGCGGTGCGGGCGATCGAGACCGTTCCGTCGACATGCTTCAGCCCGGTCTGGCTGGTGGGCTCGTGGGCGACCGGCGGCAGGGCGCCGACGTTCTGCAGCCCGCCCTGGATCAGGCCGTAGTCCACCGCTCCCGGCGCCCGCGAGGCCCGGAAGAAGGTCGCCTTGTCGTAGAGCTTCCTGTCGACATAGCGCAGGAAGTTGGCGGTGGTGATCGGCGCCTGGGCCACGGCCAGCTCGATGACGATCCGACCCTGCGGGGTGTCGAGGGCGACATAGACCGGCGGCTTGGGCGCCGGAGCCGGGGTCGTCTGGGCGGCGGCCGGGAAGGCGGCCAGCAGGCCGGCGCCGACCAGGATCTCGCGGCGGAGGAGGGGGCGTTGGGTCATGGGGGGAAGCCTAACAGGTCCTCCCCCCATGGGGGAGGTGTCGGCGCAGCCGACGGAGGGGGGATTGGCCTGTGGCCAGCAGGATCGTAATCGGCGGTCCCAGAACTCCCCCCACCGATCGCTGCGCGATCGCCTCCCCCACAGGGGGAGGACCTTCGCGGGGCAGGTCTCAGACCAGCATCCCGTGCCCGCGCAGCACCACCAGCCGGCCGGGGTTGAAGAACGGCAGGGACAGGGTGACGGCGATCATCACCTCGAAGACCAGGCTGCCCAGGTTGAAGCGGCCGCGCGCCCGGTCGACCAGGGCCGAGACCGCGCGGCCCAGGGCCGCGCCGGCCCAGGCCATGGCCAGGGCGAAGGCCATGGCCGCCCCGACATGCGACTGGTAGCCCAGGAACAGGGCCGCGGCGGCGTGCGACAGGATCAGCAGGCCGCCCAGGGCCCGGCCCTCGGTCTTGCCCGCGATCCGGGCGCTCGCGGCGGGCGTGGCCTCGTCGCCGTCGCCGGCGTCGTCGTCCAGGGCGGTCAGGCCGAGAACCGCGCCGGGCCGGACCAGGGTCAGGCCGCCCAGCACCCCGCCGATCACGCAGGCGATCATCGCCAGGACGAGGGCAAGGCCGTAGCTCGAAATCGTCACGCCGATCTGGTCTCCAACCGCTTTTCGGGGGCCCTAGAGCAAGCCGCGCGATACAGGAATCGCACGGCTTGCTCTAGATTTTTGTTTTCGCATCGCTTTCGCGGAAAACCGGCATCCACTTTTCCGCGCGATGCTCTAGGCGGGCGCATGGCAGACGGCCTCGACATTGCGGCCGTCCGGGTCGAGCACGAAGGCTCCATAGTAGTTGGGGTGATAATGCGGCCGAACCCCGGGAGGCCCGTTGTCCGCGCCGCCGGCCGCCAGGGCCGCGGCGTGGAAGGCGTCCACTTGGGCCCGCGTCGCGGCGACGAAGGCGATGTGCATGGGGGCCGCGCTGATCGGCGCCTGCGGCGTCTCGGCGCCGGCGATCCAGAAGCTGGGCTTGCCGGCCTGGTGGCTTCGGCCGTCGGCCCGCGGGCCGTAGCCCATATAGGCGACCGTGCCGCTCTCCTCGGCGCTGACATGGTGCACGATCTCGATGTCCAGCGGCGCGAAGACCGCGTCGTAGAACGCCTTGCACGCGGCGACGTCGCGAACGGTCAGGCTGACATGGTCGATCATCAGCGCACCCTGACCTTGAACACCGCCTTGCGGTCGCCGGGCTTGTCCGGCTCCCAGGGGCGCTTGAAGGTGAAGACCAGGTCGGTCCGGCCGCGACCGGCCCCCTGGTAGCTGTAGGCGGTGGTCAGCCGCCCGCCGGGCAGGCCGGGAGAGGCGGCGACGTCCTGGCTGGAGCCGCCGCCCAGCACCAGGGGCGAGGCCTCGCGGTCCAGCCGCCACGCGTAGCCGGTCCCGGCGTTCGACGACAGCCGCACCTCCAGGCGCTGGCCGCGCGCCAGCGCGACCGGGCCGGCGTCGGCCTCGGTGACCACCCGCGGCGCGGGCGGCGCGGCGGTGGCGCAGGCGGCCAGCCCGGCCGAAAGGGTCAGAAGGCCGATCAGGGCCAGGGCCGGGGCCAGGTTCGAGGCGTTCATCGTCTTCATGCCGCCGTCTTCCTCCCTATCTATGTCCGTCGCCGGACCGGCGCCGGTCCCGGGGCGGGTTCGCCCACAGGAAATCGGCGACCGTCGTCCTTGACTCACCCCGCCGCCGGTCCTAACTCCTGCCCGGCGTTGGCACTCGATGGGAGCGACTGCTAACAGCGACGCTCCCCGCTTGCCGACGGACCTTAAATGAAACCGTCCCGACGGAGAACGAGTCATGAAATTTCGCCCTCTCGGCGACCGCGTCCTGGTGAAGCGTGTCGAAGAAGAAACCAAGACCAAGGGCGGGATCATCATCCCCGACACCGCCAAGGAAAAGCCGCAGGAAGGCGAAGTCGTCGCCGTCGGCCCCGGCGCCCGCAACGACAAGGGCGACATCGTCGCCCTGGACGTGAAGGCCGGCGACCGCATCCTGTTCGGCAAGTGGTCCGGCACCGAAGTGAAGGTGGACGGCCAGGATCTGCTGATCATGAAGGAAAGCGACGTCCTGGGCATCGTCGAGGCGTAAGCCCGACCTGTCCTCCGCTTTCGACTCCAAGTTTCTCTTTTAGAAGGGCTCTCAAATGGCCGCTAAAGACGTCTATTTCTCCTCCGACGCGCGCGACAAGATGCTGCGCGGCGTCAACATCCTCGCCAACGCGGTGAAGGTGACCCTGGGCCCCAAGGGCCGCAACGTCGTGATCGAAAAGTCGTTCGGCGCCCCGCGCTCGACCAAGGACGGCGTCTCGGTCGCCAAGGAAATCGAACTGGCTGACAAGTTCGAGAACCTCGGCGCGCAGATGATCCGCGAAGTCGCGTCCAAGACCAACGACAAGGCCGGCGACGGCACCACCACCGCCACCGTGCTGGCCCAGGCCATCGTCCAGGAAGGCCTCAAGTCGGTCGCCGCCGGCATGAACCCGATGGACCTGAAGCGCGGCATCGACAAGGCCGTCCACGTCGTCGTCGACTCCATCAAGGCGTCGTCGAAGAAGGTCACCACCAACAACGAGATCGCCCAGGTCGGCACCATCTCGGCCAACGGTGACAAGGACGTCGGCGAGATGATCGCCAAGGCCATGGACAAGGTCGGCAACGAAGGCGTCATCACCGTCGAGGAAGCCAAGACCGCCGAGACCGAACTCGACGTCGTCGAAGGCATGCAGTTCGACCGCGGCTACCTGTCGCCGTACTTCATCACCAACGCCGACAAGATGGAAGTCCAGCTCGAAGAGCCGCTCATCCTGCTGTTCGAAAAGAAGCTGTCGTCGCTGCAGCCGCTGCTGCCGGTGCTGGAAGCCGTCGTCCAGTCGGGCCGTCCGCTGGTGATCATCGCCGAGGACGTCGAGGGCGAAGCCCTGGCCACCCTGGTGGTCAACAAGCTGCGTGGCGGCCTGCGCGTCGCCGCCGTCAAGGCTCCGGGCTTCGGCGATCGCCGCAAGGCCATGCTGGAAGACATCGCCATCCTGACCGGCGCCCAGGTCGTCAGCGAAGACCTCGGCATCAAGCTCGAGAACGTCTCGCTCGACATGCTGGGCAAGGCCAAGAAGGTCTCGATCACCAAGGACGACACCACCATCGTGGACGGCGTCGGTGAGAAGTCGGCCATCGAGGCCCGCATCTCGCAGATCAAGAAGCAGATCGAGGACACCACCTCGGACTACGACAAGGAAAAGCTGCAAGAGCGTCTGGCCAAGCTGGCCGGCGGCGTGGCGGTCATCCGCGTCGGCGGCTCGACCGAAGTCGAGGTGAAGGAAAAGAAGGACCGCGTCGACGACGCCCTGAACGCGACCCGCGCGGCCGTGGAAGAAGGCATCGTCCCCGGCGGCGGCGTGGCTCTGCTGAAGGCTTCCAAGGCCCTGGCGACCCTGGTCGGCGACAATGACGACCAGACCGCCGGCATCGCCATCGTCCGTCGCGCCCTGCAGGCTCCGATCCGCCAGATCGCCGAGAACGCCGGCGTCGAAGGCTCGATCGTGGTCGGCAAGGTCCTCGAAAGCGACTCGGCCACCTTCGGCTTCAACGCCCAGACCGAGCAGTATGTCGACCTGATCACCGACGGCGTCATCGACCCCGCCAAGGTGGTCCGCACCGCCCTGCAGGACGCCGCCTCGGTGGCCGGCCTGCTGATCACCACCGAAGCCGCCATCGTCGAGGCGCCCAAGAAGGGCGGCGGCGCCGGCGGTCCTCCCGGCGGCGGCATGGGCGGCATGGGCGACATGGACTTCTAAGAAGTCCGGTCAGCTCAAGCTGAACGAAATGAGGAGGGCGGGGCCGAAAGGTCCCGCCCTTTTTCTTTTGGCTATTGCGCTTGCGTCCGACGCCGCTCCCACGCGGCCAGGATGTCGAGAAAGGCCGTGACCCGGGCGCGCCGAAAGCGGGTGGCGGGCGTGACGGCGTAGATCCCGCCGCTCTCGAGGCTCCAGGCGGGCAGCACGCGCGCCAGGCGGCCGCTGGCCAGGTCGGCTTGCACCGCATAGTCCGGCAGGACCGAGAGGCCCACGCCGGCCCGCACCGCCTCCAGAACCCCCAGGGTGGCGTCGATCGCCAGCGCCGCCGACACCCGCACCGACCGCTGCTGGCCTTCGCCGTTGGAAAAGGTCCAGCCCAGCGGGTCGCGCAGGACGCTGTTGGCGACGAAGGGCAGGCCGGCGACCTGGCCGGGCTCGGCGTCGTCGCCGAGGCGGGCCGCCAGGGCCGGGCTGGCGACCAGGATCTGCTGGAAGGATCCGATCCGCCGCGCCCGCAAGGCGCTGTCGGTCAGCCAGCCGACCCGGATCGCCAGCTCCATGTCCTTTTCGACCGGATCCAGGGTCCGGTCGCTGATCACCAGGTCGGCGGTGCAGGCGGGAAACCGCCGGTGGAACTCGGCGATCGCCGGGACGACGACGGCGACGCCATAGTCGAACGGCGCGGTCAGCCGCAGCATGCCGGTCGGCGCGCGGTCGTCGGCCTCGAGACCGTCGAAGGCCTCCTGGGCCTCGGACAGCACGCGGGCGCAACGTTCGTAGAAGGCGCGGCCCTCCTCGGTCGGCCGCACGCTGCGGGTGGTGCGGACCAGCAGGGTGGTCTCGAACGCGCGCTCGAGCTTGGCGACCTGCTGGCTGACCACCGCCTTGGTGATGCCCAGCCGATCGGCCGCCGCCGTGAACGAGCCGGTTTCGACCACCTCGGCGAAATAGGCCATGCGCTTGAGATTGTTGAGGCCGCGATCGGCGCCGTCCCGGTGATTGTATGTCTGTGACATACGATCAGTGTATTTTCCCGACCTTCGCAGCGCAATCGGCCGGGCGCATCCTGCGGGCGGATCAGGAGCCCCCTCATGCCCACCCGGAGACTGATGATGACGATGATCGCAGGCGGCGCCGCCGCAACCCTCGCCGGCCAAGGCGACGCCCTGGCCGCCGGCGTCACGCTCGACTGGAAGGCCTTCCCCGCCGGGGAGACCGGCTTCTTCCGCGCGCCGGTCCTGGTCTGGGGCCCCAAGGAGGCCGTGCTGATCGACGGCGGCTTCACCCTGCCCGACGGCCGGGCGCTGGCCGACGCCGTCAAGGCCACGGGCCGCCAGCTGACGACCGTCTATGTCAGCCAGAGCGACCCGGACTACTATTTCAGCCTGGGACCGATCAAGGCCGCCTTCCCGGACGCCAAGGTGCTGGCCGCCTCGGACACCATCGCGGCGATCCAGGCCAGCGTCGAGAAGAAGCTGGCCACCTGGGGTCCGCAGCTGGGCGACAACGGCCCCAAGACCCTGGCCGACATCGTCATGCCGACCGCCTTCGACGGCGATCACCTGACGGTCGACGGCCAGGTCATTCAGATCGTCCCGGTCCAGGGCCTGGCCAATCGCCGCTACCTCTGGGCGCCGTCGCTTTCGGCGATCTTCGGCGGCGTGCTGGTGTTTTCCGGCGTCCATGTCTGGACCGCCGACACGGCGGGCGCCGAGGCCCGCGCGGCCTGGGTCCGGCAGCTGGACGCCATGCTGGCCCGCAAGCCGGCCGTGGTCGTGCCCGGCCACATGACGCTCGCGGCGCCGACCGGCCCGGCGGCGCTGACCTACACCCGCGACTATCTGCTGGCCTTCGAGCAGGAACTGGCCAAGGCCAAGGACTCCGCCGCCCTGATCGCGGCGATGACCGCCCGCTATCCGGACGCCGGCATGGGCGTGGCCCTGCAGATCGGCGCCAAGGTCGCCACCGGCGAAATGAAGTGGGGCTGAGATGACCTCCAACAAGGACGTCATACGCGGCACCTACGAGGCCTCGCCGGCCCAGAAGGGCGAGCGACTGCGGGCGGTGCTCGCGCCCGACGCGTCCTGGACCGAAGCGGCCGGCTTTCCCTATGCCGGGACCTATGTCGGCTTCGACGCCATAGCCGCCAACGTCTTCCAGCGCCTGGCTGCCGAATGGATCGACTACCGCGCCGAGCCGCACACCTATCTCGAGGACGGCGAGCACGTCGCCGCCTTCGGGGTCTATTCGGGCACCTACCGCGCCACCGGCAAGGCCATGACCGCGACCTTCGCCCACCTTTATACGTTCAAGGACGGCCAGATCGTCCGCATGGAGCAGGTGGTGGACAGCGCCATGGCGCTGCGGGCGATGGACCCCCGCGCCTGAGCCTCGGTCCTGGCGAGGCGAGCCTGCTCACCGGTTCCCGCCCCGCTTGTGGATAACCGATCACGGTCGCGTTAACCCGTGCAGCGAAAGCGCGGCGAAGCTCGTTTCTGACTCCGCGGACGCAGGAGGCGTCCAGGAGGCTGGTCATGGCGAGACACGAGATCCACCATTTCCGTAACCGGCGTACCCCCAAGGCCGTCTACATCGTTCTGGGTCTGGCCCTGTGGCTGACCCTGGGCCTGGTCAGCCAGGCGGCGTTCCAGGTGCTGGGCTAGGACTTCCAGGGCGGGCCCGCGGCGGATCGACGGGCAAGCCGGGCGAGGGCCGGCCGGGGCGTCGGCCGCCCGGGCCGGTCATCGGCCCGCCGCCGCTCCAGGCGTCCCAGCAGGCGAACTTCTCTTCCTCGGTCATGTGCTCGCTGGATTGGCCCAGACACGCGCGCTTGTAGCGGCGGTCCTCGGCGGCCTCCCACATCTTGCGGGCTCGGCGGGCGGTGGCCGGGTCCAGATACTCGCCCCCGCCTACCCGCCACCTGGGCTCCACGGTCCGCGACAGGTCCGGTCCGGCCGGAGTCGCCGGCAGCACCAGGGGCGAGACGCCGGGCGGCGGCGTTTGCAGTCGTGGACGGGCGGGGGAGGGCGCCCCCGCGCGCGGGGTCGGCGTGGTCCGCCGCTCTGGCTTGGGCTCGGGTCGGGCCTGGCGCGGCTCCAGGGCGATCACCACCGTCGGCGGTTCGACCATCGCCGGCGGCCGGCGCTCCAGGGTCAGCAGGGCCAGCAGGCCGACGTTGATCGCCAGGCCCGCCCCGCCGGCCGCCAGCCGCGCTCGCCATCGCCCCCGCACGACCATGGATCCGTCTCCGCCCGCCCCACGCCCGAAGGTTGCGTCGGTGCGCCGGGCCGATTTGCGGCGACGCTATGGTCAATTGCGGCGACGCTTGAGCCGTCGCGGGAAATCGCTACACCCGTCCCATGTTCCGCCAGCGCCCCGACGCCGATCTGATCGTTCAAGGCTGGGTCGTCGGCGTGATGGTCGAGGTGGCCGGCGAGCGGCTGCCCGTCCGCCACTACTTCGCCGTCGGCAAGCCCGACCGCGCCCAGGCCGAATGGGCGGCGGTCGACCTGGCCATGCAGGCCGGCCCCGTCGCCTCCAGCCCGTCCGGCGGCCGCGAGCCCGTCGAGGCCCTGCGCGAGGTCGTCGCCTTCAAGATGCGCGAACTGGGCCTGAGACCCGGCGAGGCCCGGGCCCTGGGCGACAAGTTCCCGCGCCGGTGGCTGCCGGCTTAGCCGCGGGACGCCCCCTCCGTCGACTTCGCCGCCACCTCCCCCGTTTCACGGGGGAGGAGAGGACCGCCGCTCCTCACCCGCATCGCGGGGGAGGTGGCGCGCTGCGGATACGCAGCGTGACGGAGGGGGCGTCCAGCGCAGCCGCCTGCACCCGCGAGCCCTTCCCTTCCAACGCGTCCCAAGCCATCCTCCGCCCGAACACGCGTTGGAGGGGTGGAATGTCACGCAAGCTGTGGGTCGCGCTGGGCCTGGTCTCCATGCTGGGCCTGGGTGCGACCGCCTGCGCCCAGCCGGCGCCGGCCGGTCCGGTGACGCCGAACGACTACGCCCAGGACGAAAACTGGCTGTGCCGGCCCGGCCGGGCCGACGCCTGCGCCGCCGACCAGACCGCCACGGTGGTCCAGGCGGACGGCTCGACCCGGATCGAGCCGTTCAAGGCCGATCCCGAGGCCCCGATCGACTGCTTCTACGTCTATCCCACGGTGTCCAGCGATCCCGGCGGCAACAGCGACATGACGCCGGACCTGCCGGAAAAGGCCGTGGCTGACCAGCAGTTCGCGCGCTTCGGCCAGGTCTGCAGGCTGTACGCCCCCAGCTACCGCCAGGTGACCATCGCCGCCCTGCGCAAGGTGATGATGGGCCAGGCCTCGAACGGCGACGGCGAGCTGGCCTATGCCGATGTGCTGGCCGCCTGGAGGGACTACCTGGCCCGCGACAACCACGGTCGCGGTGTGGTGCTGGTCGGCCATTCGCAGGGCTCGCGCATCCTGCTGCGGCTGATCAAGGAGGAGATCGACGGCAAGCCTGTGCAGAAGCAGCTGGTCTCGGCCCTGATCCTGGGCATGAACACGCCCGTCGATCCCGCCATGGACGCCTATGGCTCACTGCCCTTGTGTCGCAAGGCCGGCCAGACCGGCTGCGTGATCTCCTATGTCTCGTTCCGCGCCGACAGCCCGCCGCCGGCCAGCAGCAAGTTCTTCGGCAAGGTCGCCGAGCCGGGGATGAAGGCCGCCTGCGTCAACCCCGCGGCCCTGGCCGGCGGCTCGGCGCCGCTGCGCAGCTATTTCGCCGACCACACGATCATGGGCACGGCCATGCGCCCGGCCACGGTCTGGACCAAGGACGCGACGGTCTCGACGCCGTTCGTCGAACTGCCGGGCCTGGTCTCGGCCGAGTGCGTCAGCCAGGGCGGCTTCGACTACCTGGCCGTCACGGTCCACCCCGACAAGGCCGACCCCCGCGCCGATAACATCCCCGGCGACCTGCTGGTGCTGGGCCAGCCGCTGAAGGACTGGGGGCTGCACCTGGTGGACGTCAACCTGACCATGGGCGACCTAGTGGCGGTGGTGGGGGAGCAGTCGAAGGCTTATGGGGCGGCGAAGTAGGCCGTTGAGGCGCGGTGCGTCCTTCGAGGCTCGGCTGCGCCGAGCACCTCAGGATGAGGAATTCAGCACCAAGCTCCTCATCCTGAGGCGCCCGCGCAGCGGGCCTCGAAGGACGCAGTGAGCTACTTCGTCACGCTCTTGAACACCGTCACCCCCAGGACGGCGACGACGATGAAGCCGATCAGGAACAGGAAGAACAGGATCTTGGCGATCCCCGCCGCCGCGCCGGCGATACCGGTGAAGCCCAGGGCGCCGGCGACCAGGGCGACGATCGCCAGGATGACGGCCCATTTCAGCATGGTGGTTTCCTCGACGGCTGCGCCCGTCCGCGCGCGGGCTTGCTGAAGGCAACGCGGCCTTGGCGCGCCCCGTTCCCGTCCGCGCCCCTTCGGCGTCTTGTGTTAAGGGCGCTGGCTCGGTAACCCATCCCCCATGGCCTCCAAGCCCGAAAGCCCGACCGAACCGTTCAAGCGCGCCCTGGCCCACGCGGCGCGATCGCTCGCCGAGACCCCCGACCTGGAGGTGGTGTTCTCCGGCGAGGGCCCCAGCCTGGTCGGCAACCGGGCGGTGCTGCCGCATCCGCCGCGCGACCTGAATCCCAAGGAAGCCTCCCGCATCCGCGGCCTGGCCGACCAGATGGCCCTGCGCCTGGCCCACCACGACGCCGTCGCCCACGCCCGGGCCCGTCCCGGCTCGCCCGACGGCCAGGCGGCCTTCGAGGCCATCGAGCAGGCGCGGCTGGAAGCCATCGGTTCGAACGCCCTGGGCGGGGTGCGCGCCAACCTGACCGCCGCCCTCGAGGCCCGCCTGGAAAAGCAGGGCCTGACCCGCAACATCGCCACCGACCGCCAGTCCGCGCCGATGGCCGAGATCCTGTCGCTGATGGTCCGCGAGCGCCTGACCGGCGACGCGCCGCCCGATGGCGCCAAGGCCCTGGTCGACATCCTGCGCGCCGACATCGAGGCCCGGGCCGGCAAGGATCTTGACCGCCTGGCCGCCGCCATCGACGACCAGGCCGCCTTCGCCCGGGTGACCCGCGAGATTCTGCGCGACCTGGACCTGGGCGAGGAGATGTCCGACGCCACCGAACAGTCCGACGAGGACGAGGGCGACGAGGACCAGAACACCGAGGCCTCCGAGGACGATTCCGGCGAAGGCGAGGGCGAGCAGTCCGACGGCGCCCAGCCCGAGCAGGCCGAGACCTCCGACCGCGAGTCCGAGGCCGGCGACGAGGAGATGGTCCAGTCCGAGCAAGACGGCGACCCGGAGGACACCGAGGAAGCCCCGGAGATGGGCGACGGCGCCAAGCCGGCGCGTCCGGACCAGGGCCAGGGCGGCGCGGGCGAGCCGGCCTACAAGGTGTTCACCACGGCCTATGACGAGGTGGTGCCGGCCGAGGACCTGTGCGACGCCGACGAGCTGACCCGCCTGCGCGCCTATCTGGACCAGCAGCTGGCGGCCTTCTCCAGCGTCGTCTCGCGCCTGGCCAACAAGCTGCAGCGCCGCCTGCTGGCCCAGCAGAATCGCGCCTGGACCTTCGACCTGGAGGAGGGGATGCTGGACGTCGCCCGCCTGACCCGGGTGATCATCGACCCCACCGCTCCCCTGTCATTCAAACAGGAAGAGGACGTCGAGTTCCGCGACACCGTCGTGACCCTGCTGATCGACAATTCCGGCTCGATGCGCGGCCGGCCGATCATGGTGGCCGCCGTCTGCGCCGACATCCTGGCCCGCACCCTGGAGCGCTGCGCGGTCAAGGTCGAGGTGCTGGGCTTCACCACCCGGGCCTGGAAGGGCGGCAGCGCCCGCGACGAGTGGATCAAGGCCGGCAAGCCGCCCGCGCCCGGCCGGCTGAACGATCTGCGCCACATCATCTACAAGAGCGCCGACGCGCCCTGGCGCCGGGCCCGCAAGAACCTGGGCCTGATGATGCGCGAGGGCCTGCTGAAGGAAAACATCGACGGCGAGGCCCTGATGTGGGCCCACCAGCGGCTGATCGGCCGGCCCGAAGCCCGCCGCATTCTGATGGTGATCTCCGACGGCGCGCCGGTGGACGACTCCACCCTCAGCGTCAATTCGGGCCACTATCTGGAGCGCCACTTGCGGCAGGTGATCGCCGAGATCGAGACCAGGAGCCCCGTCGAGCTGATCGCCGTCGGCATCGGCCACGACGTGACGCGCTACTACCGCCGGGCGGTGACCATCGTCGACGTCGAGCAGCTGGGCGGCGCCCTGGTCGACCAGTTGGCCGGGCTGTTCGACGAGGAGCCCAAGGCGGTCAAGCGGGCCAGGGGCCTTCTGGCCGCCCCGCCGACCGTGCAGCCCCCAATCTCCAAGGGGCCGCCCAAGCCCTCCCGCAAGGTTCCCGCGTGATCGGACTGCGCGGCTTTCTCGTCCTGGGCCTGGCCTCGGTGGCGCTGGGTCAGTGCGCCAAGGCGCCGCCGCAGCCAGCCGTGCTGCCGGTGGCCCCGGTCAAGGCCGGGCCGGAGATTGGCGTGGTCGCCACGCCCGTGCCGCTGAGCGCGGCCAATCCGCCTCCCGTGTCCGTCGGTCGCTTCGTCTATGCCGGCGGGATCGCGATCAGCAGTCCCGACACCCAGCGCCTGCACGGCCTGTCGGACCTGAAGTTCGGCCCCGACGGCGGCCTGGTGGCGATCGGCGACGAGGGCGACCTGTTCGAGGCCCGGCTGAAGCTGGACGAGGCCGGCCGCCTGGTCGGCCTGACCGACGGCAAGCTGTCGCCGCTGAAGGGCCTGGACGGCCAGCCGCTGCAGGGCAAGGAGAAGGCCGACGCCGAGGGCCTGGCGATCCTGCCCAACGGCGATCGCCTGGTCAGCTTCGAGCGCGACCATCGGATCTGGCTCTATCCGCGCCAGCCGGACGGGACTTACGGCCTGCCGCGGGCCGTCAACAAGCCCAGCACCACCTTCCCCGACAACGAGGGCATGGAGGCCCTGACCGCCTATCCGATCGCCGGCCCCGACGCCTATCTGGTGGGCGGCGAGGAGGGCGAGGTGTGGCTGTGCCGGCTGTCGGCCCCTTGCGTCGGCCAGACGCCGCAGTCGCCGCCCGACTTCACCTGGGGCCTGACCAGCTTCGCGGCCTTCGAGGGCCAGTCGGTCGCCGCCCTGTTCCGGGCCTATGACCCGATCCGCGGCTGGCGCGGCCAGGTGCGGTTCGTGATCGACCCCCGCGCCCCGGCCGCCCGGCAGTACCTGGCCGCCACCCTGACCCTGGACGGGGCGGTCACCCGCGACAATTTCGAGGGGATCGCGCTCAGCAGGAGCCCGTCCGGCGCGACGCGGATCTACATCCTGTCGGACGACAACGACGCCCCGCAGGAGCGAACCCTGCTGATGGCCTTCGACTGGACCGCCCCGCCGCCACCGCCGCCCGCGCCGCCGAAGCCGGCCAAGCCGGTGCGGCGGCGGTAGGGACAGCCCTAAACACCGTCATCCCGGGCCTTGTGCCCGGGACCCCTCTATCCACCGCAAGTGCGGGAGGGTGGCGCGCTGGCGCGCCAGGTTGCTTCACCGTCAGCTGAACCAGGGGTCCCGGGCACAAGGCCCGGGATGACGGTGATGTTGAGTTAAGCCCGCCCGATCCCTTCCAGGTCCGCCATGACCTCGTCCGGCAGGACCAGCGTCGCCGCCGCCAGGTTCTCGCGCAGGTGGGCGACCGACGAGGTGCCGGGGATCAGCAGGATGTTGGGCGCGCGCCGCAGCAGCCAGGCCAGGGCGACCTGCATCGGGGTGGCGTCCAGCCGCGCGGCGACGTCGGACAAGGCGGTCGACTGCAGCGGACTGAAGCCGCCCAGCGGGAAGAACGGCACATAGGCGATCCCGTCCTTCGCCAGGGCGTCGATCAGCGCGTCGTCGTCGCGATGCGCGAGGTTGTACTGGTTCTGCACGCAGACGATCTGCGCGATCCCGCGGCCCTCGGCCACCTGGGTCGCGGTCACGTTGCTGAGGCCGATGTGGCGCACCAGGCCCTGGCGCTGGAGGCCGGCCAGCACCTGGAGCGGCGCGGCGATCGAGCCCTCAGCCGGGCCGTGGACGTCGAACATGATCCGCAGATTGACGACGTCCAGCGCCTCCAGGCCCAGATTGCGCAGGTTGTCGTGCACGGCGCGCTCCAGCTGGTCGGCGCCGTAGGCCGGGTTCCAGGAGGCGTCGTCGCCGCGCACCGCGCCGATCTTGGTGACGATCACCAGGTCGTCGGGATAGGGCGCCAGCGCCTCGTGGATGATCTGGTTGGTGACGTGGGGGCCGTAGAAGTCGCTGGTGTCGATGTGGTTGACCCCGGCCGCCACCGCCTCGCGCAGGACCGCCAGCGCCGCGTCGCGGTCGCGCGGCGGGCCGAAGACGCCGGGTCCAGCCAGCTGCATGGCGCCATAGCCCAGCCGCCTGACCGTCTGGCCACCGAGCGTGTAGGTTCCCGCCTGATCGATCGTGTGCATGGTCGTCTTCCTTGTTCGATGGCTGCAAGCTAGCGACCGCCGCGAGCTTCGATAACCCGATGCAATCGGCACGGGCTGTGCGGATTTTCGTACAATGGGGCGAGCCGACGATGTCGAAGAGGGGTTCGGGCAGACGGGGCGGCGGATGCCCAAGGAACTGGCGCCTCGGGGTAGTTTCTTTTGAAACTCAACATTCTACTTCAATAGACAACGTTGTCATGTTACCGCTACCTTCGATGGATTGAGCGGGCGAGATCCCGACGGCCATCAGAGGAACGCGTCGGGAGGTGGTTGAACCCCAACCCCCTTTCGGAAGTAAACATCATGAAGACTCTGTTTGTTCTGGCCGCTTGCGCCATGGCCCTGACCACCGCTTCGTCGGCTGTCGCCGCCGACCAGCACGTCAAGGTCCGCGGTCGCACCGTCTCCGCCATCCATGCCGACATCGTCGCCGCCGCCTCGTCGATCTGCCGGGAGGACGTGGGCGACCGTCCCAACGATCTCTACGCCTACTGCGTCCGCGAAGTGACCCGCGACGCCGTCGAGAAGGTGGGCAGCCCCAACCTGAAGGCCTACGACCGCCAGGCGTTCCGCGCCGGCGGCCTGCTGAAGGCCAGCTACTAGACTCCGTCTTGGACCCCGGTCCCGCGCGCCTTCGGCGGTGCGGGGCCGGGGTCCACCCCGGTTTCCGCCACGCCCCGTGTCAATGGGGCTTTGTGACCGCGCTGCAATATAACCGTTGATAAGTAACGATGGGCAAGTTATAGCTTGGCCAAGGCGACAGAGCGGGCGAGATCCTGGACCAGCCGCCGCGGGGAAACGCATTTCGGACGGGTTGAAAGTCAACGCTGTCCTGGAATCCGTCCCATGATCCGCTCCATCGTCCTGGCCGCCTCGGCCGTCGCCCTGTTCGCCGCCGCGCCCGCCGGCGCCGCCGAAATCCGCGTCAAGACCGCCGGCAAGGCTCCCGCCGAGCTGCGCGCCGAGATCGTCAAGGCCGCCTCGAACGTCTGCTGGCAGAGCGTGCGCGGCGAAAGCCTGGCCACCTACCTCTATCCCTCGTGCGTGCGCGCCTCGGTCAACGACGCCGTCAGCAAGCTGAACAACCCGGAACTGCTGTCCTACAACGAAGCTAACCCGGCCATCCGCGCCCGCTAGAGCATCGCGCGGAAAAGTGGACGCCGGTTTTCCGCAAAGCGATGCGAAAACAAAAGTCTAGAGCAGACCGTGCGATCTCTATATCGCGCGGTTTGTTCTAGGGTTCTGCGTTCAAGGAAGTTTGTACGGGGCGGCGTATCGGCCCCTTTTCAGTGGCGTCGAAGAGCCCTCCCCGGCGACGGGGAGGGCTTTTTCTTGGGGGTGGACCGCGACGTCGCTAGGCGAGGCGCGCATCCGGCGTGCGCCGCGAGACGGCGAGCCGGGCCCCCAGCCAGACGCAGGGGAGCGCTTCCAGCGGGATGGCCAGCGCGTACCAGGCCGGACCCAGCCGGCCACCGCCCGCGGCGTAGTAGGCGGCCATGCCGGCCAGACCAGCCGCCAGGCCGATCCCGGCCAGGATCCACGCGTGGCGCATGGGCCGGTCGGGGGCCAGACGGGCGGTGACGTAGCCGCCGGCGACGGTGAAGACCGCGCGATAGGCCGCGGCCAGGACGAACAGCGGGCCGGACATCGCCTGGGGCGGGCTGGGGAAGACGCCGGCGGCGCGCATCGCCATGTCCACGAGGGTGGCGGTCAGCGCCGTGACGGCGACCCCCGCCACGATCGCGCCGAGGCTGGCGAGCGGGGCCCTCACGACGCCGCCCCCTTGCCCCGGGTCGCCAGTAGGGCGTCCAGCTTGCGCATCTGGCTCTCGTGGCCGGCGCGGGCCCGTTCGGTCCAGGCGTCGTCGTGCATGGCGTCGAAGGTGATGGTCAGGGTGGTCCGGCCGCCGGCCGCCGCCAGCTCGACCACGGTGGCGACCTCGTAGGGTTCGACCCCCGGCACGAAGTCGGTCAGGGTCTTGTAGGCCAGCCGGTTCGGGGCGGAAACCTCGGTATAGGTGACCTTGCACAGGGTGGAGAGCGGCATGCCCGACCGCTCCATGAACGCCACCATCTCGGGGGCGACGGCGGTCATCAGATAGGTCAGCTCGCCGCCGGGGCGCAGGTCCAGAGCGGTGACGGTCACCTCGAAGCCTTCGGGGCCCCACCACGACTCGATGCCGGCCTTGGTGGTCCACAGGGCCCAGGCCTCGTCGAGCGAGGCGGCGTAGGTGCGCTGGATCGAGAACTGGGCGCGCGCGGCGCGGGTGGCGGTGGTGTCGTTCACTGGGCGTCCTCCTTGTCGGCGGTCTTTTCCGCCGCCCGGTTGCGTTCGAGGGCGGCGCCGAACCGGTCCAGGCGGGCCTCCCAATGGCGGCGGTAGTCGGCCACCCAGGCCTCGAGCTGGTCGAAGGCCTCCTGGCGGAGCGAATAGAGCCGTTTCTGGCCGTCCGGGCGCATGCGCACGACCCCGGCTTCCGTCAGGATGCGGAGGTGGCGGGAGACGCCGGACTGATGGATGTCCATGCGCTCGACGATGTCGCCGACCGCGCATTCGCCCGACTTCATCGCCTCGACGATGCGGAGCCGAGTGGGGTCGCCGAGCGCGTGGAAGATATTTATCTGCGTTTCCATGCATATACATTTATATGCATATATATGGGTGTCAACACCCGTCTCGCCGGCGGCGGGCAAGGCCGGCCGACGGCCTGGGTCCAAACGCGAAAAGGCCCGCGAGGCGAACCTCGCGGGCCTTCGTCGGTCGAAACCGAAGATGCTTAGGCGGCGACGGCGGTCGCGGCGGCCTTGGCCTTGACCTGGCGCTTGATCTTCAAGGCGCGCGGCGACAGCTGCTCGTCCTTGGCGCTCAGCAGGAACACGTCCAGGCCGCCCCGGAAGTCCAGGGTGCGCAGGGCCGCGTTGCTGATGCGCAGCTTGAAGGTCTGACCCAGCGAGTCCGACTGCAGCGACGCGGGCGACAGGGCCGGCAGGAAGCGGCGCTTGGTCTTGATGTTCGAGTGGCTCACATTGTGGCCGACCATCGGACCGATCCCGGTGAGTTCGCAACGGCGCGACATGGCGGATACCTTGGGCTTGGGCGAAGCCGACGGCTCCGCAACATGAATTCGGCGCGCGAAGGGCGGACCGCCGCGCGAGAGCGGGCGATATAGGCGAAGGGGGCTCGCCGAGTCAAGCCGCGCCTGACGATCCGTGCCCCAACATCGCCTTCAAGCGCGGTTCATCTGCCGCTCTCTATATAGAGTGTCGTCCACGAGGAGATTGATGCATGCGCCTGCTCGCCCCCGCCATGATCGCCGGAACCCTGGTCCTGGGCGTCGTGGCGGCCATCGCGGCCCCCCAGATGGCTGACGCGGCCGGCGCGCACGCGACGATCCTGCCCGGCCAGTGGGAGTACAGCTACCGCATCGGCCCGATCCCGGCCGGCGGCGAGGACCGCTGCCTCAAGCCGGCCGACGTCGAGCAGTTCTCCAAGGGCATCTGCACCCGCAAATATACCTGCGACTACGAGACTCGCGTGGTGCAGGACGGCAAGGTGGCCTTGAAGGGAACCTGGACCGACAAGAAGGGCAGGGTCGCCCCGGTGACCGCCAACGGGACCTACACCCCCGAAAGCTTCCGCCTGAACGTCCGCATGAAAACGATCAATGGCCTCCCCCTGGCCGGGGTGATGGACGCCAAGCGCGTCAGCGCCGAGTGCAAGGCGGGCTGACGGGTCGGGCTCAAGCCTGTTTGTGGTTAATGCGAATTAAGCTACAATAGGTGGTAGGGAACAAACACTGAATCGGGCCAAGTCGCTGATTCGGTCATGATTCGTTTCGCTCGTGTTCGGGCGAAGGTTAGCCGGCGTTAACCGGTCGAGCTTCCCAGGCCTGGCGACATCATCGGACGGGCGGCCGCAGGGCCGTCGCGACCAGCTGGGTGTCCATATATTCGGTCAGCGAGACGATCTTGCCGTCCGCCAGCCGGCAGACCCAGCAATAGGTGTTGTCGTAGCGCTGGCCGGTCTTGGTGGCGACCTTGCCCCGGCATTCGACGACCACCGTGTCGCCCTCGGCGATGATCGCGTCGGCGACGTTCAGATATTGGTCGGCGAACTGGGCGAACAGCGGGGTCAGCAGGTCGCGGCGGATGGCGGCCTTGCCGGCATAGACGCCCGACCAGGGCGTGGTTCCGATCATCCGCCAGACGGTGGCTTCGTCCAGGCTGTCGAGGAACAGGCGGGCGTCGCCGCGCGCCAGGCCCTCGAAGATCGCCTGCATCAATTGCTTGTTGTCGTCGGTCGCGCTCATGGCGGCTCTCCGGGCTGGGGATGGAGCCTGATGATCGGGCGATGATGATCATTCATCCAATCGATGCTGCTGATGATCTATATTCGCCAAATGAACCTCGCCCGGCTCGACCTGAACCTGCTGCTGGCCCTGGACGCCCTGCTGGCCGAGGCCGGCGTCGGGCGGGCGGCGCAACGCCTGAACCTGTCGCAGCCGGCGGTCAGCCATGCCCTGCGCCGCCTGCGCGAGGCGACCGGCGACCCGTTGCTGGTGCGGGTGGGGCCGCGGATGGAGCTGACGCCGCACGCCCAGGCCCTGCGCGCGCCCCTGGCCCAGGCCCTGGACCAGGTGCGCGGCCTGTTTCAGGCCCAGGGCTTCGACCCGGCGACCAGTACGCGGCGCTTCCGCCTGATGATGCCCGACCTGTGCGTCGACCTGCTGATGCCGGCGGTGCTGGCCCAGGTCGCCGCCGCCGCGCCCGGCCTACGCCTGGACGTCGTGCCCTGGCGCGGCCCGGCCGTGCTGACCCCGGACTTCGCCCGCACCATCGACCTGGTGGTCGCCTGGACCGGCGAGGCCTATCCCGGCTTCCATCGCCAGACGCTCTATACGGATCGCGACGCCCTGGCCGTGCGGCGCGGTCATCCGGACATCGACAGGCTCTCGACCGTCGAAGGCTTCACCGCCGCCCGCCACGTGGCCGTGGTCGGGGCCGGCGAGCGCGACGACGCCATCGAGCCCTTCCTGCGCCAGAACGGCGTGGAACGCGGCATCGCCCTGGCCGTGCCCAGCTACCTGCAGGCTCTGAGGATGACCGCCCGCTCCGACCTGGTGGCCTTCGTGCCGGGCCGGCTGATCGCGGCCCTGACCGGGCCCCTGGACCTGGTCCGGGTCGAGCCGCCGATCGATCCGGGCGAGGACCGCCAGTACCTGTTCCATCCGGTGGTGGCGCACAGAGATCCGGGCTCGGTGTGGATCCGCGAGCTGGTGCTGCGGGTGGGCAGGGCGCTGTAAAAACCCCCTCAGTCGCTCCGCGACAGCTCCCCCAGAGGGGGAGCATCTCGGCGCCGCGCAGATCCTCCCCCTCTGGGCAGGGCTATCGCATATGGCCAAAAGCGGTTGTCATCCCGGACGAGCGCGCAGCGCGAAGATCCGGGACCGACGCGTGAACTCTGTGTTTGTGGCGGTCCCGGATCGGCGCTCGGCTCCGCCGAGCTTGTCCGGGATGACAGCTTCTTTTTCAGATTTTTCAGAGCAGATTCATATGCGAGAGCCCACTCTGGGAGGGGGCCTACCGCCCCCGCTGCGGCGCCACCGAGAACTCCAGGTCGAACAGCGTCGGCGCGGCGCTGGTCCGGGCCCGCTCGATGGTCAGCATCCGCGCCTTGGTCTCCACTCCGCCGGGAGCCGAGAAACCGCCGCTCTTGCCGTCGGCGCCCAGAACGCGGTGGCAGGGGACGATGATCGGCCAGGGGTTCTCGCCCAGGGCCTTGCCGATGGCCCGGGCCGCGCCCGGCTCGTTCATGACCTTGGCGATCTGGCCGTAGGTCGAGGTCTCGCCGGGCGGGATGGCGCGGGCGATCTCGTAGACCCGGCGGTTGAACGGGGCGACGATGCTGAAGTCCAGTTCGACGTCCGTCAGGTCGTCGCGGCCGCCGGCCAGCAGGTCGTTGATCCGCTCGATCGTCCGCTGGACGACGGGCGGTGGCGGAGATGTCTCGACCGCGTCCGGATAGCGCCGGCGCAGCCGGGCCCAGGCGGCGCCCGGCGCGGCCTCGGGCAGCTGCGCGCCCACCAGCCCCTGCTCGCCCCAGGCCAGGCCGCACAGTCCGATCGGCGTCTCGAAGAGGGCGAAGCCTTGGGTCATGCGAGGAATATAGCAGCGGGCGAGGGGGAGTGGAGTCGCCGATCGGTGCTTCTCTCTCCCGTTGTCATCCCGGAAAGCGCGCAGCGCTTGTCCGGGATCCAGGTGAACCGCACCGCATCAGCCCAGTCCCCTGGGTCCCGGACAGCCTCTGCGAGGCTTCCGGGATGACAACCGTTGACGCGCGGGTTGTTTCCAACTGCGCCGTTCCTCCCTACGATTTCCGTTTCTTGCTGTCCCGGAGAGCCTTGTGCGCCGCATCCTCACCCTCGCCGCCTTGATGGCCAGCGCCAGCCTGGCGCCTGCCTTCGCCGGCGACCTGCTGATCCACGGCGGTCCGATCCATACCGGCGTCGCCGCCGCCCCGACGGCCCAGGCCGTGCTGGTCCGCGACGACCGCATCGCCTTCGTCGGCGACCTGGCCGCGGCTCGGGCCAAGGCGGCCAAGGACGCGCGCGACATCGACCTGAAGGGCGCGGCGGCCTTCCCCGGCTTCGTCGACGCCCACGCCCACCTGACCGGCGTCGGCCTGCGCGAGCTGACCCTCAACCTGGACCGCACCGACTCGGTCGAGAGCCTGGTCGCCGCCGTAAAGGTCTACGCCGCCGCTCATCCCGACGGGCCGATCTTCGGACGGGGCTGGATCGAGACCCACTGGCCCGAGAAGCGCTTCCCCAACCGCGCCGACCTCGACCGCGCCGCGCCCGGCCGGATCGTCGTGCTGGAGCGGGCCGACGGCCACGCGGTGGTCGCCTCCAGCGCCGCCCTGGCGGCGGCCAAGGTCACCGGGGACACGCCTGCCCCGGCCGGCGGCCAGATCCTCAAGGGCCCCGACGGCGCGCCCGACGGCCTGCTGGTCGACCACGCCCAGGGCCTGGTCGCCGGCGTGATCCCGCCGCCGTCCGAGGCCCTCAAGCGCCAGGCCCTGGAAAAGGCCGGCGCCCTCTACGCCTCGCGCGGCTGGACGGGCCTGGGAAACATGAGCGTCGAGGCCCCCGACCTGGCGATCCTGACCAGTCTGGCGGCGGAGAAGAGGTTCGGCCTGCGCGTCGACAACTACATGGATCCCAGCGGCGCGGCCCAGGTGCTGGCCAAGGGGCCGTCGACCGACGCCACCGGCCTGATCCGGGTGCGCGGGATCAAGCTCTACATGGACGGCGCCTTGGGCTCGCGCGGCGCGGCCTTGCTGGAGCCCTACAGCGACGCCGAGGGGCTGGGCCTGCAGCTGACCCCGCGCGACAAGGGCCTGGCGCTGATGAAGCAGGCCAAGGCCGTCGGCGCCCAGGTGGCCATGCACGCCATCGGCGACCGCGGCAACCGCATGGCGCTGGACTGGTTCGAGGAGGCCCTTGCCGGCGACACCAAGGCCCGCTGGCGCATCGAGCACGCCCAGATCGTCGCCGACACCGACCTGCCGCGCTTCGCCAAGCTGGGCGTCGTCGCCTCGATGCAGCCCAGCCACGCCATCGGCGACCTCTATTTCGCCCCCGCGCGCCTGGGCAAGGACCGGCTGCACGAGGGCTATCGCTGGAAGGACTTCCTGGACAGCGGGGCGGTGATCGCCGCCGGCTCGGACGCGCCGGTCGAGGTCGGCGACCCGCGCATCGAGTTCTACGCCGCCGTCTATCGCCACAGCCTGGGCGGCTTCGCCAACGCCGACTGGCATCTGGACGAGGCGGTCAGCCGCGACCAGGCCCTGCGCATGCTGACCTGGGCCCCGGCCTACGCCGCCTTCGCGGAGGCGGATCGCGGCACGCTGGAGGCCGGCAAGAAGGCCGACGTCACGGTGTTCAGCAAGGACCTGATGACCGTGGCCCCGGCCGAGATCCTGAAAGCCGAGACGGTCCTGACGGTGGTCGACGGCAAGGTGGTGTTCGAGAAGTAGGGCAGGGCCAGTCCTGTCTTTTTCTGTCTACTCTCCCTCTCCGTTGTCATCCCGGAAAGCGCGGAGCGCTTGTCCAAGACCCAGGTGAACCGCAAGGCGCCCAGCCCAGTCCCCTGGGGTCCCGGACAGCCTCTGCGAGGCTTCCGGGATGACAACGATTTGGGAGCGGGCCCTACTTCCGCGACCGCTCCACCACCTCGCGCACCGCGTCGATGACGGCCTGGGGCTGGTCGAGCTGGATCTGGTGGCCGGTGTTGGCGACGGTCAGGACTTGGCCGCTCGGCGCCGGCGCCAGTTCGGCGAACTCGGCGACCGCGTCGGTCACGATCCCGTCATAGGCCGCCTGACTGACCGAAGCCGGCTTGCCGTAGACGCGCCTGAGCAGGATCACCGGCGGGGCGTCGGCCAAGGATGGCGCGACGCTCCATTGGGCCTGGTCCGACGTTGGGCCGCTCGGCGTTTCGCCGTGGAAGGCGAGATATTCCGAGAGCGTGGCCGCCTGGGTCTGGGCGCGGGCCAGCTGGCGGTCCGTCTCGGCGTGCAGGACGGGATCCTCCAACGGCGGGTCATCCAGGCAGGCGGCGTCGCCAGGCCGTCCCGGAACCAGCTGGCCGGCCCTGGCCAGGTCCAGGCAACGCCGGTAGCGCGCGACCTGCTCCAGGCGGTTCGCGTCCAGCTTGGCGACGGCGTCCGGACCCAGGAACTTCAGATAACTCTCGCGCTGACCGAAAGTCGAGGGATCGACCAGCACCAGGCCGGCCACCTGCCCGGGATGGGTGCGCGCGTAGTAGCTGACATAGCGCCCGCCCAGCGAATGGCCGACCAGGACGGGTTTTCCGAGCCCGGCGGCCTTGATCAGCCATTCCAGGTCGGCGGCGTTGTGGACCAAGTCGGACGGATGGTCGCTGGGGTCGCTGAAGCCTAGGCCGGCCCGGTCGTAGGAACAGGCGGTGGCGAAGGCGGCGATTCGGGCCTGGACCTTGCGCCAGGTCATGGTGGTGTCGCTGAAGCCGGTCTCCATCAGCACGACGGGCCCGTGGCCTTGGCAGAACAGGTTCAGCTTGCGACCGCCGCCGATTTCGACCAGTCGGGCCGGGGCGGTGTAGACGGCCGAAGGAATGGCCTCGGGGACCTGGGCCGTCGCCACGCTGGACACAGCCCAAGCCGCCAGAACCGCCGACCCGACAAGATGCTTCATGCTCGCCCCCGTTTTCAGGGAGAGAGGAAAGCGCGAATGGGGTCTGATCATGGCGCGCGGTAAAAGCCCGGCGGCTCCCTACCGCACGATCGTCGCCTGCCGGGCCGTCAGCAGCCAGCGCTCGCCCTCGGGGCGCCACAGCTCGGTGAAGCGGCGGCGGACGGTTTGACCGGCCAGCGGGTTCTGGCCCTTGGGCACGACGGTCTCCTCGCCCATCAGCAGCACCATGTCGCCGCGCAGGGCGGCGTGCTCGATCAGGCGTTCGTACTGGCTGTAGCTGATCTTGCCGTCGGCGTTCAGCTGGCGGACCACGGCGCTGGAGGCGACGATGTTGACCGGATTGTTGACCACCAGCTCGGGCGCCAGGGCGGCGGCGAACACCGCATATTCGTCGGCGACCAGGGCAGCGTCCACCTTCTCGATCGCGTGCATCACGGCGGCGATCCTGTCGTCGAGCACCGCCGCCTGGACCTCGGGATTGGCGGCCTTCCATCGGGAATTCTGCACGGCTCGAGCCTCCGTTCGGTGACGTAAGGACAGCCTGGGAAGCATAGGCCTCGCCGGGGCGACGGCAAGCCGTCCCGGCCCGATGCGTCAGTTCACCACGCGACCAGGACCAGTCCCGGAATGTCCTGGAAGTCGGCCGCGTTGCGGGTGACCAGGGCGGCGCGGGGCGCCAGGGCCTGGGCGGCGATCATGCGGTCCAGAATCTTGCGGCGCGAGTAACCGGCGGCCTCGACGATCGCGCGATAGGCGTCGGCGGCCAAGTCATGGCCTGGTCGTGGCGAGCTGGATCCATGCGGCTTGGGTCGCCAACCTGTGGTCTTCGTTCCAGGGCGGGCCGAGCGCGGCGCCCATGGCCTTCAGGCGCGCCTCCAGCGTTGGGCCGTCGATCCGCAGCGCCTCGCCCAGCAGGCCCGGAAGGTCGTGCTCGCCCACGCGGCGAACCTCCAGCTCCAGTCCGGCGCAGGCCGAGGCGACGACGTCGCGATAGAAGTCGCCTTCCGCGGCGTGGATTCGGGCATGCGCCCGGAGGATATCCTCAAGGCTTCGCGAAGGCCGCGCCGGCCCGCCCGGGACGACGGCCACGCGGACCTCGACACCGTCGCGCCGCAGATCGGCGATGAAGCGGACGACCTCACGCGCCGCGTTGGCTTGCGTCGCCGCGCGAACCTCGGCGATCAGGGCGTGGGCCTTGGCCGGCTCCAGGGCGGCGGCCTGATGATAGACGAAGCGTTCCAGGCCGGCGGCGAAGACGATCCGGCGTCGCGCGACGACTCGCGGCGCATCCGGATGGCCCGCGAGCGCGACCGCGGCGGTCCAGTAGGTGTGGGGCCGAAATCCCAGGACGGCCATCGAGGGGCTGTCGTCCATGGCGTCCTCCGCGTGGGTCGACGCTACGCTTCGGGCCTTCAAGAGTCCTCTCTCATCGGAGGGCTATACGGTCACACCCCGCTTGCCCCGCCGCGATTCCCATCCCACCTTTGAGTCATGAGCGACCGTTCGACAGGCCTGGCCCCTTCCAAGCTCACGGCGGTTCTCGGCCCCACCAACACCGGCAAGACCCACCTGGCCGTCGAGCGGATGCTGGGCCACGCCTCGGGGATGATCGGCCTGCCGCTGCGGCTGCTGGCCCGCGAGATCTACGACCGGATCGTCAAGCTGCGCGGCAAGGCTTCGGTGGCCCTGATCACCGGCGAGGAAAAGATCGTCCCGCCGCGCGCGGCCTATTTCGTCTGCACGGTCGAGGCCATGCCGCTGGGCCGGGAGGTCGATTTCGTGGCCGTCGACGAGATCCAGCTGTGCGCCGATCCCGAGCGCGGTCACATCTTCACCCATCGGCTGCTGCACGCCAGGGGCCGGTTCGAGACCATGCTGCTGGGCGCGGGGACCATGGCCCCGCTGGTGCGCCGCCTGCTGCCCGACGCCGAGATCGTGACGCGGGAGCGGTTTTCCAACCTGACCTATTCCGGTTCCAAGAAGCTGACCCGCCTGCCGCGCCGCTCGGCGGTGGTGGCCTTCTCGACCGACGCCGTCTACGCCATCGCCGAGCTGATCCGTCGCCAACGCGGTGGGGCGGCGGTGGTGATGGGCAGCTTGAGCCCCCGCACCCGCAACGCCCAGGTGGCGCTCTACCAGAGCGGCGAGGTCGACTTCCTGGTGGCCACCGACGCCATCGGCATGGGCCTGAACATGGATGTCGACCACGTGGCGTTCGCCGGCCTGCGCAAGTTCGACGGCAAGCGCACCCGCTGGCTGCATCCGCAGGAGGTGGGCCAGATCGCCGGCCGCGCCGGACGCTACACCCGCGACGGCACCTTCGGGGTGACCGGCGACTGCGAGGAGATGGACGAGGACCTGGTCGAGAGCGTGGTCGAGCACCGGTTCGAGCCGGTGATGGGCGCGGAATGGCGCAACGCCCGGCTGGACTTCGGCTCCTTGCAGGGCCTGCTGCGCTCGCTGGCCGAGCCGCCGCATCGCGTGGGCCTGTCGCTGTCGGAAGAGGCGCTGGACGAGCGCACCCTGCGCAAGCTGGCCCAGCAGGAGGACGTGGTCGCCCGCTGCAAGGCCGACCGCTCGGCCCTGATCCGGCTGTGGGACGTGTGCCAGACGCCGGACTTCCGCAAGACCACCGACGACGACCACCAGCGCATGGTCCGCACCCTGTTCGACGACCTGACCACCGGCCGCAAGCGCCTGCCGGAAGACTGGATCGCCGGCCAGTTCAAGGCCCTGGACCGCACCGACGGCGAGATCGACAGCCTGGCCGCCCGGCTGTCGGGGGTGCGTACCCTCAGCTACATCGCCAACCGCGGCGACTGGCTGCACAACCCGGTTCAGTGGCAGGGCATGACGCGGTCGCTGGAGGACCGGCTGTCCGACACCCTGCACGAGAAGCTGATGGCCCGGTTTATCGACCGGCGCACCAGCGTGCTGATGCGCCAGCTGGGCGACCGCGAGACGATGCTGGCCGGGGTGGGGGCCGACGGGGCGGTGACGGTCGAGGGCCATGTGGTCGGCCGGCTGACCGGCGTCACCTTCGTCCAGGAGAAGGGCGGCAGCGCGCTGGAGGAGAAGGCGCTGCGCAACACCGCCCAGCGGGCCGTCACCCCCGAGATCGCTCGTCGCCTGGGCAAGCTGGCGGCCGAGCCCGACGGCGCCTTCACCCTGACGCCGGACGGCGTGGTGCTGTGGAACGGCGAGGCGGCCGGGGCGGTGCGCGCCTCCTCTGCAGGAGGGGGCGTGAACCTGCTGGCGCCGCGCGCCCGGCTGCAGGGCGACCTGGGCGACGCGGCGGCGCGGGAGCGGGCCGAGCGGCGGCTGGACGCCTTCCTGGCCGGCGAGGTCGACCGCAAGCTGCCTGGCCTGCGCAAGCTGGAGCGGGCCCTGTCCGGCGGCGAGCTGAAGGGCCTGCCGCGCGGCCTGGCCCACCGGCTGCTCGAGGCCGGCGGTGTGCTGGACAAGCGCGCGGTCGACACCGACCTGAAGGCCATGAGCCAGGCCGAGCGGCGCAACCTGAAGGCCCTGGGCGTGCGGATCGGGGCGTTCAGCCTGTTCCTGCCGTCGGTGCTGCGGCCCGAGGCGCTGGCCACCGCCCGCGCCCTGACCCCCGGCGGCTGGCGCGGCGAGAGCGAGCGCCTGGCCGCCGCGCCCAGCCCGCCGCCCGACGCTCGCGCCCTGGCCGCCAACGGCCTGCGCCTGGTCGGCAAGGCGGTGGCCCCGGTCGAGATGCTGGAGCGGCTGGACGCCCTGCTGCGCGAGGGCCAGCGGCCCGGCGGGGTGGTGCTGACCGACGCCGCCCGCGACACCCTGGGCTGGACGCCGGCCGAGGCCGCCGCCGTGCTGCGGGCCCTGGACTACACCCCGGCGATCCGCCCCAAGGAGGGCGACCCGATCCTGTGGAAGCGGCGCGGCGCCCAGCGGCCCGAGCCCAAGGTCACGGCGCGTCCGGACTCGCCGTTCGCGGCCTTGGCCCGGTTGACCGAGCCGCCGCCGAGACGGAAAAAGCCGCGCCGCCGCAAGCCGGCCGCGGCCGCCAAGGTCGCCTCATGAGCGACGAGGACCCCGGCCACTGCCGCGCCGACGTCTGGCTGTGGCGCGCGCGGTTCTTCAAGACCCGCTCCCTGGCCGGCCGCTTCGTCGAGGAAGGCCGCATCCGCCTGACCCGGACGGGCGTCGAGAGCCGCGTCGACAAGCCCTCGCGCGGCCTGCGGGTCGGCGACGCCCTGATGTTCGCCATCGGCGGCCGCATCGTCTCGGTGCGCGTGCTGGGCTTCGGCGAACGGCGCGGCCCGGCGACGGAAGCGCGGGAGTTGTACGAGGCGGTGGAGGGGTGACGGTCCTCCCCCAAAGGGGGAGGATCTTTGAATCTTGGCCACCACTTCCGCGAGCATTTCGGGTGGACGTTCCCCATGAACGCCCTAGCTTGGACGCCGGAATGGGAGGGCTTCGCATGATCCGTCGTTTTGTCTTGGCCTTGGGTTTGGCTCTTGCCCTGACCGGGCCGGCTTTCGCCGCTGACAAGCCGCCGCCGATCCGCGTCTTCGACATCCCGACGCTGGAGCGCCTGGGCGGGGCGATCTACCGCCAGGACCGCGCCGCCTGGTTGGCCACCGACGCCCTGACGGCCAAGGTTCCCGATCTGAACGGAGCGGGCTTCAAGGGCTGGATCGTCGAAGGCCAGGGCGACGAGGAGAAGGTGCGGTTCCTGCGCGACACCGGTTCAGGCCTGGAAGCGGGCTACGACGTGGTGGTCGGCCGCAAGGGCGCGGGGGCGGTGGTCCAGCCGGCCGACCGGTCGCTGACCGCCGAAGAGCGCGCGGCCTTCGCTGCCCGCCAGACGGCGATCAAGAAGCTGCCGGGCGTCTGCCGCCAAGGCTACAACAGCGTCGTGATCAGGGATGTCGAGGGCGACGGCTGGCTGGTCTGGCTGCTGGCCCCCAGTCCGGCGCGCGACGTGATCCCGATGGGCGGCCATTATCGCTTCTCGGTCAGCGCCGACGGCCAGACGGTCAACCGGGTCGATGCTCTGTCCGCCAGTTGCCTGACAATGAACGCCAAGCCGGACCTGCCGCCCGGCGCCAAGTCGCCGATGCTCTACGTCAACCATATCGTGTCGCCGACGCCGCTCGAGACCCATGTCTTCCTGGGGCTGATGTACCGCCTGCCGATCGTGGTCGGGACCGGCAAGGACACGCTGTGGATCGTCGAGGGCGGCAAGATCTCGCGGATGAAATAGCGATCACGTGCAGCTGGCCGGGGGCGCCAAAGAGGTCCTCCCCCTGTGGGGGAGGCGATCGCGTAGCGATCGGTGGGGGGAGTTTTAGGACGCTCGATCCGGGTTGTGGCCGTCTGCCGATCACTCCCCCCTCCGTCGGCTTCGCCGACACCTCCCCCAAGGGGGGAGGATTTTTAGACCCCAAACCCTTTCAAATACCCCGGCACCAGCGCCGCCGGCATCGGCCGGCTGAAGTGGTAGCCCTGGATCTGGTCGCAGCCGTAGTCGGCCAGGGCGTCCAACTGGGCCTGGTCTTCGACGCCCTCGGCGATGACCTTCATGCCCATCGACGAGCCCAGGGTGACCACCGCCTTGACGATGGCCGCGTCCTCGGCGTTCTGGACGAAGGACTTGTCGATCTTCAGCCGGTCGATGGGGAACTGGCGCAGGTTGGCCAGGCTGGCGTAGCCGGTGCCGAAGTCGTCGAGCGCGATCATCACCCCGGCCTGGTGCAACTGGCGGACGGTGTCGCTGACCATGTCCGAGCCCCAGCCCATATAGACGTTCTCGGTGACCTCGATGGTCAGCCGATCGCACGGCACGTTCCAGCGCTTGAGCCGATCCTGGACCTCTTCGGCCAGGCGTCCGCTGCGGAACTGGGCGGCCGAGATGTTGACGGCCACGCGGCCGAACTCGACGCCGGCGTCGAGCCAGTCGCGCATCTGCTTCAACGCGGTCTCGAAAGCCAGGTCGCCCAGCTTCAGCGACAGGTCCTGATCCTCGAAGGCGGCCATGAAGCGGTCGGGGGTCAGCACGCCCTGCTCGGGATGGTCCCAGCGCATCAGGGCCTCGAAGCCGCTGACGCTGTTGGACGCCCCATCACGCGAGATCTCGACGACGGGCTGGTAGTAGAGCACGAACTCCTTGGCGGTGATCGCCGCGCGCACGTCGCGCAGCAGCTCGATCCGCCGTTCCAGGGCCGAGCGCATCGACGGGTCGAACACCACGCTGCGGTTGCGGCCCTCGTCCTTGGCCCGATAGAGCGCGATGTCGGCGTTCTTGATCATGTGGCTGGGATCGGCGTCCGGATCGCCGTGCAGGGCCGCCCCGATGCTGGCGCTGACCGAGAAGCTGCGGCCGCCGTGCTCGATCGGCCGGCGCAGCAGGTCCTGCAGGGCGTTGACCGGCCGCATCATGTCGGCCTCGGAATGCAGACCGCGCAGGATCACCGCGAACTCGTCGCCGCCCAGCCGCGCCACGGTGTCGCCGGCGCGGAACGCCGCATGCAGCATCTCGGCCAGCCGCTTGAGCAGGGCGTCGCCGGCGTCGTGGCCCAGGGTGTCGTTGATGTCCTTGAAGTGATCGACGTCGATCATGATCAGGCCGAACAACTCGCCCATGATCTCGGAAGCGTCGACGGCCTCCTGGAACTTGCGATTGAAATACGCTCTGTTCGGCAGGCCGGTCAGGCTGTCCTTGAAGGCCAGGTTCTCGACGGCCTCGGTCTGCCGGCGGCGGTCGGTGATGTCCTTGAACAGGTTGACCAGCCGTTCTGGCTTGCCGTCGGCGCCCAGGAACTTCTTCCCGACCGAGCGCACCCAGGTCTCGACCCCGTCGTCGCGGTTGAGGCGGAACTCGAAGACCTGGGCCTCGCCGTCCTTGCGGGCCCGGACCATGTCGGCGATCCGCTCATGGTCGTCGGGGTGGACGATCTCCATCGGGTCGTTCTTGAACAGGCACCACTTCTCCAGTTCGGGCGAGGTGCCCGAGCAGTAGATCTCGCCGGTCCGCAGGTCGTATTCGCGGACCATCAGCTCGTCGAGCTCCAGGGCCATTCTCAGCCGCTGCTGGTCGCGCTCGGCCTTCAGGGCGGTCTCGGCGTAGCCGCTGACGTCGCGGGCGGTGACGATGACCGCCAGGGTGCGGCCTGTCTCTGTGAGGGTGGCGGCGAATTCGGTGCGCCAGATACGCGGCTCGGCGCCGCCCACCGAGATCGAGCGGTAGCGCGAGAACGGCTCGCCGAACGCCACGCAGCGCTCCAGGCTGTCGATGTCCTCGGGGCTGACCAGGGCGCGGCGGAAGTCGTCGCCGACCGAGACGCCGGGCGACAGGCCGTGGCTGGCCCAGTCGGGGCTGACGGCGGTCAGGCGGAAGCCGGCGTCGACCAGCGCCGCCGCGAACGGGGCGTGGCGCACGAACGTCTCGAAGGCGTCCATCTGGGCCCCTGGGGCCTTGGTCTCCTGCGGCGTGATCGAGACCTGGGTGCGCACGGCGGCTCTCGTCATGGGTCGGGTTGTCGACTTCTTGTTTGTTTTCCTCGGCTTGGTTGTGACCGAGCTTCGATAAGAAAGGGTAACGTAACGGCGGTATCCGAGGATCCGCGCCTATTTAAGGTGGCGTCCGGCCCACAAGGCGAGGCCGGTGTGAGAAATCCTGGGCCTCCGCGCAGCCAAGCCGCATTGACAAGCGGCCCCTTGGCTTCGAAAACGCGGCCTCTCTCGCGCTAGTCCCGGAAGACACCGAGCCTTCGATGACCTACATCGTTACCGACGCCTGCATCAAATGTAAGTTCATGGACTGCGTCGAAGTGTGCCCGGTCGACTGCTTCTATGAGGGCGAGAACTTCCTGGCCATCAATCCGGACGAATGCATCGACTGCGGCGTCTGCGAGCCCGAGTGCCCGATCGACGCCATCAAGCCCGACACCGAGGACGAGCCGGACGGCAAGTGGCTGCGGATCAATTCCGAATACGCCAAGATCTGGCCGAACATCACGGTCAAGGGCACGCCCCCCGCCGACCGCGAAGAATTCGAACGCGAAACCGGCAAGTTCGAGAAATATTTCAGCGAAAAGCCCGGCAAGGGCAGCTGAGTCGGCCGGCCCGGGCTTCGGCTCAGGGAACGCCGGCCGGCGTATGGCTGGCGATGCCGCCGCCCCGGGCCAGACGGCGATCGAAATCCCGGAATTTCGCCGGAAATGGCCGGAAAGATCGGTCAAATCGGCTTGGCCGGGCGGCTAAACAGGTCGCAAGCCTTTCATCAAGCTGAATTTTATGATATTGTCGCTCTCGACGTAACGGTCGCGATTGCTTGCGCCTGCCGTCATGTGGACGATGTCAGCCGGGAAACCGGCGCGCCCGATCGAAGGCGAAGGGTGACTTAAGCACTATTCCAAATCCTGACCGGTACTGGCCCCGCAACGTTTCGCGGACGGGTCCTTGTCGCCGTTTGGGACGCCCTTTGGATGGTTTCGAGACGCGGTGTTTTGGGCTTGGCCCGAACTTATTGAGGACGAACGAATGAGCAAGAGCGGTCTGGAATTCTCGGTCGGCGATCACGTCGTTTATCCCGCGCACGGCGTGGGCAGCATCCAGGGCGTCGAAACCCAGGAAGTGGCCGGGATGTCGCTCGAGGTCTACATCATCACCTTCGACCACGAGAAGATGACCCTGCGCGTGCCGACCAAGAAGGCCAAGACCGCGGGCCTGCGCCCGCTGGCCGAAGGCAATGTCGTCAGCCAGGCCCTGACCACCCTGAAGGGCCGCGCCCGCGTCAAGCGCACCATGTGGTCGCGCCGCGCCCAGGAATACGAAGCCAAGATCAACTCGGGCGACCTGATCTCGATCGCCGAGGTGGTCCGCGACCTGCACCGCGCCGAGAACCAGCCGGAACAGTCCTATTCGGAGCGCCAGCTCTATGAATCGGCCCTGGATCGCATGGCCCGCGAAGTCGCCGCCATCGAGCGGATCGACCGCGAAGCCGCCATCGGCATCCTGACCAAGTCGCTGATCAAGAACGCCGCCTAAGGCGATCCGACAGCAATAGTCAGAGTTAAGCCAAGCGCCCCCGGATTTCGGTCCGGGGGCGTTTTGCGTTTTGAATTCTCGGAAACGCTTCCGCAACAGAATGGGCGCGCCCAGCACGAGGCCGATTGATACCGCTACCTTGCTGAATTAGTCTGACTAATAAGAGCGGCCTGGACGAAGATCCGGGTTGGCGAGGAAGCGCGAGAAGGATCCCGATGACCCCTGTACAGTTCGGCGCGAGGCGGCCTTGGCGGCTCCTGCTCGTGGGCCTGGCCCTGGCCGTATGGCCCATGGCCGAGGCGGCGCAAGCTCAGGCGCCCGCGTCCGCCGTCCAGCCTGGCGAGGACGGCCTGACCGTCCGCACGGCCCAGGGCGCGGTCAATGTCCAGGTCTGGGGCGACAGCATCGTCCGGGTCCGGCGCTACCGCGGCGCGATAGCGCCGGACCGGACCAGCCTGGCGGTGGTCCTGCCCCGGCCGGCCCAGCGGTTCAGCGTCGCCAACACCCCGACCGGCGTCGAGATCACCACGCCCGCGCTGAAGGTCGCCATCGCCCGCGACAGCGGCGCGGTCTCGTTCAGCGACGCGGCCGGAACCCTCTACACCCAGGAGGTCCTCAAGCCCGGCGACGACAGCCTGGCGCCGTCCGCCAGCGGCGGGGCCGGCCTGTTCTCGGCCAACCAGGCGTTCGAGATCGCCGGTTCGCAGGAATTCCTCGGCCTGGGCCAGCATTCGGACGGCGGCATAGGCCGCAACGGCCGGCGCGTGCTGCTGCAGCAGGTCAACACCGACGTCGCCGTGCCCATGATCTGGTCGACCAAGGGCTACGGGATCCTGTGGGACAACGCCTCTGTGACGGCGGTCGAGGTCGGCGTGCCCCAGGCCTCGAGCCGCCTGACGTTCCAGTCCGAGGCCGCGCGCGACATCGACTACTATTTCATCGCCGGTCCGGAGCCCGACGCGGTGATCGCCGGCTATCGCCGCCTGACCGGCGCGGCGCCGATGATGGCCCGCTGGACCTGGGGCTTCTGGCAATCGCGCGAGCGCTACGCCTCGCAGGACGAGCTGGTCGGGATCGCCCGCCGCTATCGCCAGATGAACATCCCGATCGATGCGGTGATCCAGGACTGGCAGTACTGGGCGCCGGGCCAGTGGGGCTCGCACCAGTTCGACCCCGCCCGCTATCCCGACCCCAAGAAGATGCTGGCCGACCTGCGGGCCATGGACGTGCACGCCATCGTCTCGGTCTGGCCGCGGCTGGACGCCGACCTGGCCAACACCAAGGCGCTGGACGCGGCCGGCGTGCTGTTCCCGCCGACCTACCGCAATGTCTATCCGGAAGGCTCCGGCCGCTGGTACGACCCCTACGGCAAGGCCGGCCGCGACCTCTACTGGTCGCAGATCTCCAAATCGATGACCCCGATCGGCTTCGACGGCTACTGGCTGGACGCCAGCGAGGCCGAGCTGGGCGGAAACTGGGGCGAGATGCGCGCCCTGACCACCGCCGCCGGTCCGGGCGCCGAGGTCTACAACGCCTATCCGCTGATGCACACGACCGGCGTCTATGACGGCCAGCTGAGGGACGCGCCCGGCAAGCGGCCGTTCGTGCTGACCCGCTCGGCGTGGCTGGGCCAGCAGCGCAACGCCGCGGTGACCTGGTCGGGCGACATCCACGGCGACTGGGAGGTGTTCCGCAAGCAGATCCCGGCCGGGCTGAACTTCGTGGCCAGCGGCATCCCCTACTGGAACACCGACATCGGCGGCTTCTTCGGCGGCGAGCCGGGCGACGCCAACTATCGCGACCTGTTCGTGCGCTGGTTCCAGTACGGCGCCTTCACCCCGATGTTCCGGGTGCATGGCACCGGGCCGTCCAAGGAGATCTGGCGCTTCGACGAACCGGCGCAAGCGATCCTGCGGCGCTATGTCGAGCTGCGCTACCGCCTGCTGCCCTACATCTACGCCACGTCCTGGCGGGTCACCGACCAGGGCTACACGATGATGCGGCCGCTGGAGATGGACTTCGCCGCCGACCCGCTGGCCCACGGGATTCCCGACCAGTACCTGTTCGGACAGAACCTGCTGGTCAGCCCGGTGGTCCAGCCCAAGGCCGAGACCCGGACCGTCTACCTGCCCGGCAAGGCCGACTGGTACGACTTCTGGACCGGCCGCCGCCACGCCGGCGGCTCGACGGTGACGGTGGCGACGCCGCTGGACGTCCTGCCGCTCCACGTGCGGGCCGGCGCGATCCTGCCGCTGGGCCCGGTGGTCCCGCACGCGGCGGCGGGCGCCGATGCGCCGCTGGAGCTGCGGGTCTACCGCGGGGCCGACGGGGCCTTCACCCTCTATGACGACGAGGGTGATGGCCAGGGCTACCGGCAGGGGCGGCGGGCGACCATCGACCTGCGCTGGGACGAGGCGCGAAAGACGCTGACGATCGGCGCGCGGAAGGGAAGCTATCCGGGCATGCCGCGCGAGCGGACCTTCAACATCGTCTGGGTCGGCGACCAGAGCGGCCTGGGCCTGGCCGTGACGCCGCCGGCCCGGACTGTGTGCTACACCGGCCAGGAAACGGTGGTGACCGCGCCGTAGGGGCGGCCTCCAAGCTGGTGCGTGGTCCTCGTCCT
The DNA here is from genome assembly GCF_964253875.1 of Caulobacter sp. LjRoot300. Taxonomy (NCBI): domain Bacteria; kingdom Pseudomonadati; phylum Pseudomonadota; class Alphaproteobacteria; order Caulobacterales; family Caulobacteraceae; genus Caulobacter; species Caulobacter sp. LjRoot300. The sequence continues at coordinate 175,912 of NZ_CAXUSA020000004.1, read as the reverse complement.
TCGACAAGCTCAGGATGAGGACCATTTACAGACCCGGCAGCAAGAAAACCTCATCCTGAGCTTGTCGAAGGACGAGGTTTTCGGCCGCGGAACGGCTGTCATCCCGGACGAGCGCGCAGCGCGAAGATCCGGGACCGGGGCGCACGCCGACGGCCTGCTCACGGGCGATCACGCAGATGGCTTCGCCAGCTCGCCATACGCGACGAGGAATGTTTCGACCGTCGCGTCCGCGTGGCGTTCCAGTTCGGCTTGGGAACGCGGAGTCTTGTTACCCGTGAACATCGCCTCGTTCATGGGGATCCAGAGCAACATTCCAAAGAAGTGGCTCGCGGCCAAATAGGGGTCCGGTGTCCGAAGAAGCCGTCGGGCGGTCAACTGCTGGAAGCAGGTCGCCATCGAGGTCAGCATGCGTTCGAAGCCTTTTTCGTACCAGTCACGGCCGAGCTGAGGCATTCGATCGGCATTGGCGATGATCAGGCGTCGGAGTTTCAGCCGGTCCTCATCCATCAGCGTCGTCATGAAGCGTCGAGCGACCTTGCGCAGGCCGCCCGTCTTGAATTCCGCCTCGGTAAGCAACGCCGCGACCGCGTCGAAGGCGTCGGTGGCCTGCGCGGCCGACGCGCGGATGACCTCGCCAAAGAGCGTCTCCTTGTCGACGAAATGTTTGTAGACGGTCTGTTTGGAGACGCCGGCCTTGGTGGCGATCTCCTCCATGCTCGTTCCGTCATAGCCCTGGCTGACGAACGCCACGGTGGCGGCGTGAACGATGTCACGCTCCTTGCGCGCCGATCGGGTCTCGACACCAACCTTCATATCATTCCCAATCCGGTACTAGACGGTTCCGTTCCGTGCGTGATATGCCGAGGCACGGTACTAGACCGACTAGTACCGTGCCTGAGGAGCGATATCAGCTAATGGCTAGGATGATTTTCGTAAATCTGCCAGTGCGCGATCTGCCGGCGGCGACGCGCTTCTACGTCGCGATCGGGGGCGCGTTGAATCCGCAGTTCTCGAACGATGACGCCAGTTCGGTGATGTTCTCGGACTCGATTGGGGTCATGCTGCTGACGCACGAGCACTATCGACAGTTCACCGCGCGGCCGATCGGAGACCCTAGGCGCGAGAGTCAGATGCTCATCGCGCTCACCGCCGACAGCAGGGACGCGGTGGACGCCACGATCGAAAAGGGTGTGGCCGCGGGCGGCCGCGCCGATCCGAATCCGGCCCAGGATCTTGGTTTCATGTTCAATCGCCATATCGAAGACCCCGATGGGAACGTTTGGGAGGTTCTGTGGATGGACCCCTCCGCCACGCAGTAGCGGCCAGTGCGCCGAGGCGTGCAGGCGCGACCCTTGAACCCACCCATAGACCACGCGATCGAGAGGCGAAGTCAGATTGCCGAGTTCAGAACCCAAGCTCGACGCCTACGCCGAAGGCGTCGAAGCGTTCGCCAAGCCGATTCTGGCGCATCTACGCGGCCTCATCCGCGCGACCTGCCCGGAGGCTGTCGAAACCCTAAAATGGGGAATCCCCCATTTTGACTACCGGGGCGAGATGATGTGCATTTTCGCCGCCTACAAGTCGCATTGCGCCTTTTCCTTCTGGAAAGGCGCGCTGATGAGCGACCCACGGCTCAAGGCGAGCATCGACCTGCCGGCGTCAAAACGCTTCATGGGCAAGTTGACGAGTCTCGCGGATCTCCCTGCCGACGCCGAGCTGATCGCCTGGATCCGCGAGGCCATGCTGCTCAACGAGCAAGGCGCGAAGGTCGCGCCTCGCAAGGCATCCGCCGCGCCCAAGATTGTCGTTGCGCCCCCTGCCTTCGTCGAGCGCCTTGCAGCTTCCCCATCCGTCAGGGCCATGTTCGAGAGCAAGTCGGCGTCGTTCCAGAAAGAATACAATGTCTGGATCGCTGAGGCGAAGACCGAAGCCACGCGCGACAAGCGGATTGACGAGGCGCTCGCCTGGATCGCCGAAGGCAAGGGCCGGTTCTGGAAATATGCGAAGGGCGGCTGAAAGCATCGGCCCCCTCGCACACTGGAGACGCCGGGTGACCTCGCGCGACGGCCCGAGGTCGCCCTGTTGACAGCAGGCTGTCAGCAGCGATGCGTCACGATGCCGGCGTTGTTCCAAGGATGGAGAGCGCCATGACCGACCTGCCCCTGAAGGCTCGCTGCCACTGCGGCGCCACCCAGTTCGAGGTGGCGCGGGCGCCGACCGAACTGACCGACTGCAACTGCTCGTTCTGTTCGCGGCGCGGCGCGCTGTACGCCTATTACCGGCCGGCCCAGTTCCGGCTGACCACGGCCCGCGACCGGGTCTCGACCTACCAGTGGGGCCACTATCTGGGCCAGCACCATCACTGCGCCATCTGCGGCTGCCCGACCTATTCGGAATTCCCCAGCTTCGACAGCGGCCAGCCGGACTTCGACGACCCGCGCATCAGCATCAACGCCCGGCTGCTGGTGGATTTCGCCTGGGACCAACTGCCGGTGCGCAAGACCGACGGCAAGGCCTATTAGGGGCAGTCGCCGGAGCCGGCCGAGGCTTCCCTAGGCTGTAAAAAGAATTTGACAGCCCGGCACGGTGTGTCAAAACTCTTTTACAGGTAGCGAGGAGGCCGGCATGGCTGTCGAACGACGTCAGAAGAGAATCTGGATGGCCGGGGGCGCGGCGCTGTTGGCTGCGCTGGCTGTGGGGCTGGTCAGCGGCGTGGTCATCGTCGCCGGCCAGGGCCGCGTGCCCCTGGCCGTGATCGTGCTGGCCTGCGCCGCCCTGACAGGGGCGGCCCTGCTGGCCACGATCCCCTGGTGGCGACGGCTGGACCACATGGCGCGCGACGCCCACCTGACCGCCTGGTACTGGGGCGCGTCGTTCGGCGGCGGCGTGGCGCTGCTGGCGACCATCGCCGCGAGCGGCGTCCGAGCCCCCTTGTTCCAGGGCGCGGCCCTGGTCTTCCTGGCCCAGGTCGCGGCCTACGGCGTCTGCTGGCTGGGCTGGTGGGCGATGCGCCGGTCGAAGGCCGCGTGAAGAACCGGCTGCGCGAGGAGCGCCTGGCGCGCGGCTGGAGCCAGGGCGACCTGGCCGAGCGGGCGGACGCGTCCCGCCAGACCATCAACGCCATCGAGGCCGACAAGTACGACCCGTCGCTGCCGCTGGCCTACCGCCTGGCGGCCCTGTTCGAGCTGCCGGTCGAGCGGCTGTTCTTCAATCCGTTCGTGCCTGCGAGCGGGGACTGACGGTCCCTCCCACGCCGGTGCGCGGGCCATGGCTCACGCCGCCTTGCCGAACCCCTTCACCGCGTCCTCCAGCAGGACCGGATCGATCGGCTTGTTCAGCACCACCACGTCCTCGAACCCCTTGCGGGGCAGGGCGCCGTAGCCGGTGGCGAACACGAAGGGGATGCCGGCCGCCCGCAGGCGCTCGGCGACCGGGAAGACCATCGTGCCGCCGATATTGACGTCCAGCACCGCCCCGTCCAGGGCCGGCGGCGTCGCCGCGTCGCTCAGATAGGCCAGGGCCTCCTCGACCGCCCCGAACGAGCCCGAGATCTGGCAGCCGAAGTCGGTCAGCAGGTCCTCGACCATCAGCGCCACCAGGGCCTCGTCCTCGACGATCATGATGCGCGGAGCGTTGGCGGGCGCGGTCATGCCGGCGCCCTCGGGGCCGCCTGCGCCGCGATCCGGTCCGACAGCGGCGCGCGCAGGGCGTAGCTCAGGCCCTTGGGCTGGTAGGTCAGCCTGGCCTCGCCGCCCAGGTCGCGGGCCACGCCGCGTTCCAGCAGCTTGGTGCCGAATCCCTGGCGCTTGGGCACGAAGACCGGCGGACCGCCGCGCTCGACCCATTCCAGGACCAGGCTGGGCACGCGGCCGCCCTCGCCGTCGATGTCCTCGACCCGCCAGGCCACGGTGACCTGGCCGCTGGCCGAGGTCAGCGCCCCGTGCTTGGCGGCGTTGACCATCAGTTCGTGCAGGCTCATGTGCAGGGCCACCGCCGTCTCGGCCGTCAGGGCGATGGCGGGACCGCGAGCGGTGAAGCGCGGGTCGGCCAGGCCGCCGAACGGCTGCAGCGCCGCCTCCAGCACGTCGCGCAGGTCGGTGCGGCCCCAGGCCTGGCGGGTCAGCAGCTCGTGGGCCCGCGACAGGCCCATTAGCCGCGACTCGAACGACTCGGTGAAGTCGGCCGGCGAGGGGGCGGCGCGCAGGGTCTGGCGGGCGATCGACTGCACCGAGGCCAGGGTGTTCTTCACCCGATGGTCCAGCTCGCGCAGCAGGAAGGCGCGCCGCTCCAGCGCCTCGTTCAGCGAGGCGTAGAGCCGGGCGTTCTCGATGGCCGCCGCCGTGGCCCGGGCCATCGCCTCCAGCCGGATCACGGTGTCCGGCGATGGGGTCTGGCCGGTCGCCCAGTAGGCCCCGATCGCGGCGATCGGGTCCTTGGGGCGCACCGGGGTCATCACCAGGCTCTTGACGAAGGTCGGGCGGTAGGAGTCGTGCGGGACGCGGTCGTCGGCGTAGATGTCGGGGATCACCACGGTCTGGCCGTGCAGCATGGCCCAGCCGGAGACGCAGGCGGTCATCGGGAAGCGCTGGCCCTTCCACATCGGGCCGATGGCGTCCTCGTCCAGGTACCAGCACTGGTCGCCGTCGCGCAGCACGAAGCAGACTCCGTCGGCCCCGGACATCCGCCGAGCGGCCGAACGCACCACCGCGGCGACCTCCTCGATCGTGCGCGTGGCCGACAGCGCCTCGATGGTCTCGACCAGCGTGATCAGGGCGGCGTGGTCCGCCTGTTCGGAACGCTCGGCGTTCGCGACGTTTAGCACTTTTGGTTGTCCCGCATGCGCATGTCCCCGGGCGACCCTAGCAGCCGTCAGGGTCGCGGCAAGGTGGAGCCTATGCTTAATGCTCGTCACATGCGACGCCGCGGACGCGTCCCTGGGGCCGTCGGCGCGGGGATCCTCAACGACTTCAAGGCGCGCGGCCTTGGGACCCTGGTTCAACTCCCGCGACAATCGGCCGCGATCCAGCGCGCCCTCCCAGCGGCCCACCAGCAAGGTGGCCACGCCGTCGACGGTGAAGGTTGGCCGGGGCCCGGCGCTCGCTCATGAACCGGTCGCCCCGACCCGCACCGCCGGGCCGGCGATGGGGATGTCGGGGACCCGCCCCGACCTCGGGCTACAGCGCTCCGACCAGCCCGCCCACGGCGATGCCGATCGGCGCGATGCTCTAGGCTGCGGTGACGATTTAGCTATTTGAGCCAAAGCATGATGGCTGCCAGAGTGACGAAACCCATGAAGGTGGCCGCCAGCTTGTCGTATCGGGTTGCGATACGGCGGAAGTGCTTGATGCGGCTGAAGAAGCGTTCGACGCGATTGCGCTCCTTGTAGAGAGCCGTGTCGTAGGCGTGCTGTCGCTTTCGATGACGGCGGGGCGGCACGACGGGGTCGCCGCCCTGTTGGATGATCTTCAGATAGAGCCGATCGGCGTCATAGGCCTTGTCGGCCAAGACATATTCGGCGGCCAGTCCATCGATCAGGTCGCAGGCGGGCGCCATGTCGTTCTGCTGGGTCGTTCTGCTGGCCTGGCCCCAGGATGATGCGAACCGGCAAGCCGCGAGCGTCTACGCAGACGTGGATCTTGGTTCCGAAGCCGCCGCGAGACCGGCCAAGCGCCTGGGCGTCCAGTCCCCCTTTTTCGCCGCGCGCCGGCGGCTTGGGCGTGGGCGCGGATCACGGTGGCGTCCAGCATGACCCATTCCAGGTCGGGCTCGGCCGCGACCGCCTCGAACAGCCGGGCCAGCACCCCCATCTCGATCCAGCGGTAGTAGCGCCGCTTGGCTGTCTGGTAGGGTCCAAACCGTTGCGGCAGATCACGCCACCGACCGCCCGAGCGCGCCATCCACAACAGCGCATCCACAAACAGCCGGCCATTGCTGCGCGGTCCACGCTTGCCCTTGCGGCCGCCCGGCACGAACGGCTCGATCCGCGCCCACTGATCGTCTCGAAGAACCTCGCCTTCCAACACCGCCTCCAAAAAGCAGCGTTGAATCAGAACCGCGCGCCCTTGCGAATCCTAAATCGTCACCACGACCTAGAGCGTCTTCGGCGCGCGCGGCAAGGCCATCGTCATCCCCTCCGCAGCGCTTTGTCCGCCCGGGGTTCGCATGCCTGGAAACTTGCGCTATGGACCCCTGGCGCGCGCAAAGCGGCCCGGTAGCTCAGCAGGATAGAGCAGCGCTTTCCTAAAGCGAAGGTCAGGGGTTCGAGTCCCTTCCGGGCCGCCATGCGGTTGTCGAAACCACTTAGAACTGGCGCAATCCCAGTTAAGAGTGGCGCAGGTCGTGAGCGCTATGTCGGGCATAGCGCCACCTACAGATCCTCAAGTCGCTCCAGAAACACGACCTTCAGAACCGTGAACAGCCAGCAAAATGAATGACCTGTGTCCGATCTACCCTATCACACTCGAACCGCCTGCGCGTCGAGCAGCGAGCGAAGATTTTTGTCGATCTGCGGTGCCACGCTTCCAAGATCGCAGTCCCAAACCTTAAGTGGGACGTTGAGGCTGATAAAGCCGTTTTCGGGGACGATTAGCTCGACAGGCGCTCCCTTCCCATAGCCATTCAAACAAGTCGCTGCCAGGACACCAAGGCCGAAGAACACCAGCGAACGCGCTCGTTGTGATCGTTCCGATGGCACCGGCGGCGAGGCGTTGTGGTTGAGTTGGATGTGCAAGCTCTGAGGAGCGATCACCTGAGCGAAGCGTCGCTGCTCCGCCTTGTCACCCTTTGCGATCTGGCTGACGAGAAGAGGCGAACGGCCCTGACGGACTACGGCGCAAAGGACGTATTCCGCGCGGTGGACTGGTTGGACCGCCGCGGTCCAGGTGCCCTTGGCCAGCTTGCTGAATTACTCGGCGGGCAGTTGCCGGGCATGGCCAAGCTCAAGGCGATGATGGTCGGACGGATCGTACGTCTGGACCTCTCCAAACCACTCACCCCCGAAACCCATGTCGAACTGGTCGCCCCGAACCGCGGCCAGCTGGAGGCTGCGCAATGACCAACATCCAACTCAACGTCGGCGAACTCTGGGAACTCGGCGGCGAGCGCCATTACCTCGACCAGGTGATGGGGAGCGGCTTTCTTCTGTTTCGGTCTGAACGCACGGCCGCGCCCTTCCAAATCCCCCTAGATACTGGCGAAGGCGCTTCCCCAACTGTCGATTGGCTCACAGAGCAGTTCGCTATCGGCGCGGTGCGGCGGCTAGACTCGATGCTGCCAAAGACATTCGCACAGCAAGTCGCAGTGGCGCGGGAGGACGATTTCGACGCCATTGTGGGCAAGGATCCAAGAGCGCTCGTTCGCCAGATCGTGCTGAAGTCGCTCGACAGGATGAAGGGTTACGCCCGAAGTGATCAGGGCATCCGGCGAGCCCTAGCTGCCATTTGGGCGGCCAAACCACGCCAGTTGGAGAGGCATCAGCCGCCTTCCCCAACGACGGTCCGCCGGTGGCTGGACGAGCGAGGATGCTTCAACGCTCGCATGCTCAAAACGATGATCTCTATGTCGGGTCGGGTTCCTCGCGCCAGGAGGTTGCCGATCACCGTGCATCGACGAGTGCATAGGGCGGCGATGGCCTATTGGGCAAACGCGGCGGAAACGATTGGCGGGGCCTACGATTTGTTGGTCGGACGCCTCGCCAAGATCAATCGCTGGCTTGAGGCAAACAAATTAGCGCGCGTTCCCCTCCCGTCTGAGGAGACCTTTAGAAAACACGTTCGCCATTGGGACTTACAACAGCTTGAACGCGACGTGAGGTCCGACTTCAGGGAGCGTTTGGAGCGGGTCGCTCAGCATTCGAGCCAACCTGCTGTTCAACGTGAGGCTCGACGCTTGCTCGACTATGGGCGCGCGAGGGCCAGGTCCAAAGCTGTGCGGATCCTACCACTGCGATGGCTGAGCCTCACTGAGGCCGCGGCGATGATCGGGGTGGAGCGGGGTGATGTTCGCAGGCTCGTTGATGCAGGATTGGTGACCGCGAACGATGGCGGCGGCGGACGCCAGAGACAACACTCGGTGCTGCAGCGCCGCGAGGTGGAGCGGATAAAGACGCGCATTAGGGAAAGAATGAGTTGGCGAGCCTTTTGCCACGCCTCCGGCCTGCCAAAAATCGCCATCGAACAGATGCTCGCAGCTGACTTGCTGCGACCGAAAGACGATCCGCTGGTCACTGAGCTCTTTGGAGATCGCCAGCTTGAACGCAGAAGCGCCGAGCTGTTGCTGGAGCGAGCCCGGAAGGTTTCCCAAGATGACGAGTCGGATTGGGTGCCTCTGTCACACGCGATGCGGGGTGTTGGTGGGCGCGAGAAGCCTTGGGCGCGGGTGATTCAAGCCGGCTTTGATGGCGACCTGCCAGGCGGCTTTCGATGTGACGAGGCGACGCCCGGGATGCTTCACCTGAAGGTACATCCCATCACCGCGCGGCGGCTTATTATGGGCGGCCCTTCCGCCCTGACGCCCTTCGGCTTCCGGCCGGGTGATCTCGGTGAATATTGGCGCCTCGATCTAACGCCCGGTGAGGTCGAGTTACATCTCAACTGCACCGCCCAAGACGTTACCTGGTTGCGCTCGCGCAAACTTATCGCGCCCAACAATGTGAAGGGGACCCCAACTTCCTATGCACGACCCGATGTGGAAGCGCTGGGCCATGAGTACATCACGACGCGGGAGATTGCGGCGCGGCTGGATCTGAAGGCCAAGGACGTATGGCAAAGCCTGCAAGGCTTGGCCGTCGGAGGGGCCGTCGGGCAGGGGTTCTATCGTCGCGATGCTGTGGAGACATTGCTGGAAAAATTCGAACGATCCTCCAGATCGTAAGGCCTCGACATCGTCTTGCCAGGACACGCGCTTTATCGGTGCTGACCCTGATCTGTTTTACGACCTGATCGAGGATTTCTGGTTGCGACGGCGTGGCGGCATTCACGTCGATGAGGTCCTGATCAAGGCCGCCGCCAACGCCTTTCAGTAGCCATCCAGAGGTGTGATCGTTCGGCACGCCTAACAGGCTAAGGTCCAGTTTCTGGAGGTGTGCCAATGTCCGTTGATGGCGCGTCTCCGTCAGGCCTCTTCCTCCGACATCATGACCGAACTCGGGCTCTTCATCAGAGAGCCGAGATTGGGCGCATAGGAGGCGAAGAGCGGAAGGAGGCCGGCGCCCAGGGCCGGTGCGATTTCGCCGTTGCGGCCGCGCAGCAAGGGCGGCTGGAAGAAGTCGCGGGGGGCGTCGGCTTCCATCTTTGCCTTGATCCGGCTGACGAGGGCGCCGAGAAGTTCCTCGGGCAGCGGACTGCCCAGGATCACCGCCTCGAGGTCCAGCAGGCTGTTGGCGCCGATGATCGCGAAGCTCAGCGCCTCCGTGCAATCGTTCAGCCAAGCTTCGCAGGCCGCGTCGGTCAGGCCGTCCGCCAGGTCGACATCGGCGTTGTAGAGGGAGGCGCGGTGGAGCAGCACGTCCGCGCCGGCGCCGCCGGGCACCGGCATTGAGGCCAGGGCGCCGGCGTTGCCGTTGCGGCCTTCATGCACCTGGCCGCCGAGCACCAGTCCGCCACCGACGAACTTGCCCAGATGGATATAGAGGAAGTTTCGCAGGTCCAGCCCGGCGCCGCATAGCAGCTCGGCGAGCGCGCCGGCATTGCCGTCGTTCTCGAAAAAGACCGGGGCCTCGAGCGCGGAGCGGAATCGCTTTTCGACGGCGCTTCCGGCCCAGTCACGCGCCTGGTCGTCCGTCATGCCCAATTCGTCGCGCCATTCGCCGAGAAACCAGGGCATGGCGATCCCGATGCCCAGAAAGCCTTCGCGCTGGGTCTCCGGGAGAAGCGCCAGTTGCGCCGCCATGAACGCGTCGATGTCGCGGATCACGTCCTGCGGGCGGGGAAACGCGTGGGGTTGCGACCAGCGCGACAGAATCGCCCCGTCGAAGTCCAGCAGCACGCAGATCAGACGATCGCGGCCGATTTCGACTCCGACCGTGCATCCGCTGGCGCCATTGATCTTGTAGATGATGGAAGGCTGGCCCATGCCGCCGGTGCGCTTGCCGGCGCGAACCAGCCGGCCCGATTCCTCCAGGCTTTCGACGATCCTCACGGCCGCCTGGGGCGAAAGGCCGGTGAGCTTGGAGATGTCCGTCTTGGAGGCGCCGTTGAGGCGGCGGACCATCGACAGCACCAGGCGCTCGTTGTAGCGCCGGACGCCGACTGAATTGCTTCCCCGTTGCATCGATCGGTCTTCTCGCACCCTTCCGCCGCCCGTAGCAGGCGAACATCAACCGCTGACTACAACTCTCGTTTGCGAGATTTGGCCCGTCATTCGCCGCCGCGCAACCTGCGGGCGGCGGACTTCCCGCATCTGTCGACTATACGAACTTTCACCTTGACAGACTAAATCACTTTCATAGATTTAGTAAATCACATCGATGGATTTACTCCATCAGGATCACGCACCGTGAAAACCCGGGCGTCAAAAAGGGAGGCGAAAATGGGAGACATCGACGCAGGCGCGTCGAAACGGGGCGCTGCTTAGCAGGCTACCGGGGGCCGGGGGGTGACGGCCAGCGACGAACCCTTCCTGAGCAGCCGTTTTCGCGGTTCAACCAGCGCTCCAGGAATCAAAAAGCATAAAGAAAACAAAACGAATAAACGTTCAAATACCGCAGAGCGGAGTTGAGCGTCATAACTCTGGGGAGGAATAAATGTTCAAGCGCAATCTAGTTCTGCTCTGCTCCACGTCATGGGTGGCGATGTTGACGGCTTCTCCGGTCTGGGCGCAAAGCGCCGCGACTCCGGAACAGCAATCCAAGGCCAAGCCTGCGGCGACCAAGCATGTCGCGCCCCCGAACGCCGACCAAGCCGACGGGACCGTGGTCGACGAAGTCGTCGTGACCGGCTTTCGCGCGGCCCTTCAGTCCGCCCAGGAGCAGAAGCGCGCCTCCGACTCCATCGTTGACGCCGTGGTCGCCGAAGACATCGGCAAGCTGCCGGACAACAACGCGGCCGAAGTCATGTCGCGCATTCCCGGCGTCCAGATCACGCGCAATTACGACGAGGGCTCGGAGGTTCTGGTCAGAGGCCTTCCCAACGTCGCCACCACCTACAACAGCCGCGAGCTCTTCAGCACCGACGACCGCGTGATCCATTGGCAGGATCTCCCGGCCAGCGTCGCGGCGGGCTTCGAGGTCTACAAGACCGCCACCGCCGACCTGGTCGAGCCCGGCCTGGGCGGGCTGATCAACCTGCGCTCGCGCCGTCCATTCGACATGAAGGACGCCACGATCGCTGGCGAGGTGAAGGGGACCTATAATGACCAGTCCAAGACGGTGGAGCCGGCTGGAAACATTCTGATCGCTCACACCTGGGACACCTCGGCCGGCGAGATCGGCGCGCTCCTGGGCGCAAGCTATGTCCGCACCAGATACCACCAAGCGCTGCGGTTCGACGGCGCGTCCGTCATCACCCCAAGCCAGGGCAATGCGACCGTCACCACGCCAGGCGTGGGGCAGTTCCACTATCCGGACTACATCGGCAACTACTACGCCACCGGCAAGCGGGAACGCCCCGCGGTCAACGGCATGGTGCAATGGCGTCCGACCCCCGACCTCGAACTCTATGTCGAGGGCCTGTGGAGCGGGTATCGCGGCACGCAGGCGAACGACTTCTACGGCCAAAGCCTCAGGGACGGGACCTTGAGCAACGTCGTGCTGGTGCAAGGCGAGGACGCCAAGGCCGCGAGTCTCACCCACACCGGCGGCAATTCTCCGGATGTACAGCGATCGGCCTTGAAGGACCGGACCGACCTTTACCAGGGTGCGTTCGGCTTCAAATGGACCTCGGGGCGAGCCACCGTTTCGGGCGATTTCGCCTATTCCAAGAGCCGCTATGTGGCCAACCAGACGCGCGTGGACGCAACGCTTACGAGCACGCCCACCGTCAACGCCAACTTCGAGGTCGCCGGTTCGGGTGTGTTCGACCTGAACGGCTACGACATGATGAACCCCGACAACTACGTCTTGAGCGGCCTCTATCAGACCTATCTCTCTGCGTCTGGAGACGGCTACCAGGGTCGACTGGATGTCGAGTACGACACCAACAGCAGTTGGCTGCCCAAGCTCCAGGCCGGGTTTCGTGCGACCACCCGCACCTCGGTCGACTACTACGGCGATCGATATGCCTGGATCAGGCTGCTGAATATACCGGTCGCCAGCCTGCCCACCGGCGATCTGGAGGTGGTCAGGGGGGCGTTCCGCGACGATCCCCAGCGTTTCAAGAACTGGCTGGCGCCCAACGGCGGCGCCATTCTCGACAACAGCGAAGCCTTGCGGCAGCTGGGCTATGCGGGTTTGCAGCAGGTCATGGCGGAGAATTCGTGGGCGGGGTTCCTGGCGGGTGACACCGCGCGCTACAGCACCCCTGATATTCAAACCTTCCGGTCGTTCTACGGCAAGGAGGACACCTACGCCGGTTACGTCCAGGGCAAGTATCAGTTCGACATCGGCGGCGTTCATGTGGACGGCACCGCCGGCGTGCGCGTCGCCTATGCGGACGGGACGAACTACGGCGTCGAGAGCGACCTGGTGCCGGCGACGGCGGATCATGAGTGGCTGAACGTGCTGCCGTCGCTCCAGTCCAGGATCCATCTCTCGGACAAGCTTCAGCTGCGACTTGGCTACACGGAGACCATTTCCCGGCCTGGTTATGGGCAGCTGAGCCCGACGGCGATCCTGTCGCGCGCCACGGGCGTCTATACTGGCCTGGAGCTGACGACCGGCAATCCCGATCTGAAGCCGCTGAAGGCGAAGAACTATGACGCCTCGCTGGAGTATTACTTCTCCAAGCACAGCTCGGCGTCGCTGGCCGTGTTCCACAAGGATCTTTGGGGTTTCATCGACTCCTACAGCCACTTCGAAACCGATCCGACCAACGGCACGATCCGGATAACCCGCCCCGAAAACGCCGGCGAGGGCAGGATCAATGGGGCGGAAGCCTCGGTCCAAACCTTCTTCGATTTCCTGCCAGGCTGGCTCTCGGGCTTCGGCGCACAGGCCAACCTCACCTATCTCGACGCCAAGAGCGCGCTTCCCGCCGCTTTGGGCGAAGACGCGGGCCTGGTGCCGATGGCGAACGCCTCCAAGTGGACCTACAACCTGGTCGGCTTTTACGAGAAAGGCCCGATCTCGGCGCGCATCTCGTACAATCGTCGCTCGCACTACGTGAACAAATACTATCGCAATCAGGACGAAGCGCAGTATGCGGGCGAGCTGGTGCGTCCCGTGTCTCGCCTGGATGCTTCGATCGCCTACCAGATTAATGACAAGTTCTCGGTCGTCGCCACCGGAAGCAATCTTCTCGCGCAACCGTGGAAAGACTACAGGTACTATAACGAGACGCAGTACTTCCCGGCCGATGTGAGAATTGAAGGCCGGTACGTCAGCCTCGGTCTTCGTTTCAAGATGTAGCGCCAAGCGCTCCGACGCGCCCGCCAGCGCGTCGGAGCAGTTGGGCGGGGCCGCGGCTCGCCGCACGGCCCGGCCGTCTCGCCCGCGAATTTCCCAGTTCCTGAACCAGGCCCGAGAATGAACACGAAAACGATCCTGGCCATGGCCTTGCTGGCGCAGGCTGCGATGGCGCCCTTGGCTTGGGCGCAGCAGGCGGCGCTTCCCGATATTGCGGGGGCGCAGGCGCGGGCCGAGGCCACGCTCGGACAAATGACCGCCGACGAGAAGTTCGTCCTGACCCACGGGATCATGGCCCTGCCTCTGGGCGGCGACGCGCCGCCTCTGCCGGCCGACGCGATCCTGGGGGCCGGCTATGTGGACGGGATAGGCCGCCTTGGCGTTCCGGCGCTCAAGGAGACCGACGCCAGTCTCGGCATCGGCTACGTCTCGGGAATCCGCAAGGACGGGGCGACCGCGCTTCCCTCCGGCCTGGCCCAGGCCTCCAGCTGGAATCCTGACCTGCTCTATCGGGGCGGCGCCATGATCGGTGCGCAGGCGCGGGCCAAGGGTTTCAACGTCTTGCTGGCGGGCGGAGCCAACCTGATGCGCGATCCGCGCAACGGGCGAACCTTCGAGTATCTCGCCGAAGACCCGCTGCTGACCGGCGTGCTGGTCGGAGCCGCGATCCGCGGGATCCAGTCCAACAACATCATCTCCACGATCAAGCACCTGGCGTTCAACGGCCAGGAGACTGGCCGCAAGATCGTCGATTCCCGGATCAGCGAAGGCGCGGCCCGTGAGAGCGACCTCTTGGCCTTCCAGATCGGCATCGAGCAGGGCCAGCCGCTCTCGGTGATGTGCGCCTACAATCGCGTCAACGGCGTCAAGGCCTGCGACAGCGACTGGCTGCTCAACAAGGTGCTCAAGCAAGATTGGCGATACAAGGGCTTCGTCATGTCCGACTGGGGAAAGGCCGTCCCAGGCGTGGAGGCGGCGCTGAATGGCCTCGACCAGCAGTCAGGCTCGCAGCTCGATCCGGCCGTGTTCTTCCGTGATCCGCTCAAACAGAAGGCCGCTTCCGACGGGCGCTATGCCGTCAAGCTCGACGACATGAATAAGCGCGTCCTGACGGCGATCTACGCCGCCGGGTTGGACAAGCATCCCGTGTCGCCGGGCGGCGCAATCGACTTCGCCAAGGACGCTGCCGTCGCTGAAGAGGTGGCGCGACAGGGGATCGTACTGCTCCGAAACGAGCGGGCGGCCCTGCCTCTGGCGCGTTCGGCCAAAAGCATCGCGGTGATCGGCGGTTATGCCGATCGGGGCGTGATGTCGGGCGGCGGCTCAAGCCAAGTCCAGGGCCAGGACGGGCCGGCGGTCACCGTGCCGGTCGCCGTGGGCCCGGCGGGCAGCGCCGCGTCGCAACAGTATCACCGTTCAAACCCGCTGGCGGCCATCAAGGCGATGGCGCCGAACGCGGCGATCACGTTCCGCGACGGCCGCTACATCGCCGATGCGGTCGAGAAGGCAAGGCAGGCCGAGGTGGCGATCGTCTTCGCCACCGAATGGCGCACCGAAGGCTTCGACCAGCCCGACCTTTCGCTGCCTGACGGGCAGGATGAGCTGATCGCCGCCGTCGCCGCGGCCAATCCCAACACGATCGTCGTCCTCCAGACCGGCGGCCCGGTGAAGATGCCCTGGCTCGACAAGACCGCAGCGGTGATCGAGGCCTGGTATCCGGGCGCGCGCGGCGGCGAGGCGATCGCCTCGGTCCTGTTCGGCCAGACCAATCCGGCGGGGCGCCTGCCGATCACCTTCCCGGCCAGCGAGGATCAGCTCCCGCGCCCGAAGCTCGACGGCAGCGATTGGGTCGAACCCTATACGGCGGACGACATCCCGCCGGGCGGCGACAAGCTCCATGCCGACTACGATATCGAAGGCTCCGACGTCGGCTACCGCTGGTTCGCACGCAAGGACGCCAAGCCGTTGTTCCCGTTCGGGTTCGGGCTCAGCTACACGAGCTTCTCGACCAGCGGCCTGGCCGTGAAGGGCAGGGCCGCGAGCTTCACGGTCACCAACACCGGCCAACGCGCCGGCGACGAGGTCGCCCAGCTCTATCTGATCAGCCGCGTCGGCCAGAAAACGCGCCGCCTGGTCGGCTTCCAGCGCCTTAGCCTGCAGCCCGGCGCCAGCGCGCAGGTGACCATGACCATCGATCCCCGTCTGCTCGCCGACTGGAAGAACGGCTGGTCGATGCCGGCCGGCGACTACGGCTTTGCGCTGGGGCGCAACGCCGAGGACCTCGGCCCTGTCGTGAACGCGCGGATGGCGGCCCGAAAATGGTCTGACTGAGCCGGCCGCGCGCCTCTCCACTAGAGTCCAAGACAGCAAGGTTTTCTAAAATGGCGTCTCCTCTCATCACCGGCGGTATCGAGGCTGGAGGGACCAAGTTCCTGTGCGGCGTCGCCGACGAGGACGGCGCCATTCTCGACCAGGTCCGCATCCCGACCACCACGCCGGCCGAGACGCTTAGCGCCGCCAGCGACTTCTTCACCCGGGCCGCCGAACGCCATGGACCGATAGCCGCGCTCGGCATCGGCAGCTTCGGGCCGCTGTCGCTGAGGCCGACCGCCAGCGACCATGGCCGCATCACCTCCACGCCCAAACCTGACTGGTCCGGCGCCGATCTGCTCGGGCATTTTCGACGGACATTGGGCGTGCCGATGGTGCTCGACACCGACGTCAACGCCGCCGCGGTGGGCGAATTGCTGTTCGGCGGCGGGCGCGGGCTCGACACCTTCTGCTATGTCACGGTCGGGACTGGGATCGGCGTGGGCCTGCTGATCAATGGCGCGCCGCACAACGGGGCCAATCATCCCGAAGCCGGTCATATCCGCGTGGTGCACGCCCCAGGCGACGTCGAGTTTCCGGGAACCTGCCCCTATCACGGCGATTGCCTGGAAGGCATGGCTTGCGGGCCCGCAATGCGCGCGCGCTGGGGCGCGCCCGCCGAGGAGCTCTCCGACGCTCACCCGGCTTGGCCGATGGCGGCCCACTATGTCGCTGAGCTCTGCGCGACCCTCACCTACACGCTCCGGCCCGACCGGATCATCGTCGGGGGCGGAGTGATGCGGCCTCACATGTACGGCTTGGTTCGCGAGGCGCTTATGCGCAAGCTCTCCGGTTATGACGCCAGCCTGCGCGATCTCGACCCGACCGACTACATCGCAAAGCCGACCGCCGGTTCGTCGGCCGGCCTCACCGGCGCGCTCGCGCTCGCCTACCGCCTGGTGTCCGGCCGATGGCCGATGCACTGGGCGGTCGGGGCGTTGGACTCATCCAAGACAGAAAGCCTGATCTCATGAGCGACAAGCACCTGCCCACGGCGGCGCGCGCGCATAAGCGCGTGACCCTCATCACGATCCTGAGCGCGGCCGGCGCGGCGCTCGGCGGCCTGCTGTTCGGGCTCGACACCGCGGTGATCTCAGGCGCCACCTCGGCGCTCCAGGAACGCTTCGCGCTCAGCGACGCCCACCTTGGCTTCACCGTCGCCTCGGCGCTGATCGGCACGATCGTGGGGGCGCTCGTCGCGGGCTCGCCCTCGGACCGCTTTGGCCGCAAGCCCGTGCTGCTCGCCGTCGCGATCGCCTATGTCGTATCGTCATTGGGTACGGCTTTGGCGGAGGCTTGGCCGGTGTTCCTGGCCTTCCGCTTCCTAGGCGGGCTGGCGATCGGCGCAGCTTCCGTCATCGCGCCGATCTACATCGCCGAAGTCTCGCCGCCCCACGTGCGTGGGCGCCTGGTGGCGCTGAACCAGCTCAACATCGTGTTCGGCATCCTGCTGGCCTTCATCTCCAACTATGTCGTCGCCGGGCTGGTTTCGCCCGACATCGCCTGGCGATGGATGTTCGGCATCGTCACCGTGCCCTCGGCGCTGTTCCTTGTGGTGACGCTGGTCCTGCCGGAAAGCCCGCGCTGGCTGGTCGCGGCCGACCGCGACGCCCAGGCGCTGACGGTCATGGATCGGCTGGGCTTCCCCGATCCCGCCGAGGACATGCGCCACATGCGCGAGGCGACGGCCCGCGACATCGCCGCCACGCACTCGACCGGCAAGCTGTTCACCCGGTCGCACTCGCTCCCGGTCGCCTGCGCGATCGCCATCGCCATGTTCAACCAACTCTCGGGCATCAACGCGCTGCTCTATTACGCGCCGCACATCTTCGAACTGAGCGGAGCGGCAGCCGACAGCGCCATGCTGCAATCGATCGCCATCGGCGGCACCAACCTGGTGTTCACGATCGCCGCGATGTTCCTGATCGACCGCTTCGGCCGTCGCCCCTTGTTGCTCTTCGGGTCGATCGCCACCGCCGCGGCGCTGTTCCTGGTCGCCTGGCAGTTCGAAAGCAAGACGCCCAACGGCACGCTGGTGCTGATCGGACTGCTGGGCTTCATCGCCGCCTTCGCCATCTCGCAGGGTGCGGTGATCTGGGTGTTCATCTCCGAGATCTTCCCCAACACCGTGCGCGGCAAGGGTCAGGCGCTGGGCAGCACCACGCACTGGATCATGGCGGCTGCGATCACCTGGGCCTTCCCGGTGTTCGCCACCCACGTCGGCGGATGGGTGTTCGCCTTCTTCGGGGCGATGATGCTGCTGCAGTTCTTCTGGGTGTGGAAGCAGATGCCCGAGACCAACGGCGTCGCGCTCGAGGACATGAACCTGGAAAGGGCCGGCCGATGATCGTCTCGACACTTATGGCCGCCGCGACGATGCTCTCGCCGATCGCCCCCGCCGAGCCCATGGCCAGTCCACGCCCTGCCTACCACTTCGCGCCCCAGCGCAACTGGATGAACGATCCCAACGGCCTGGTCCATTACGACGGCGAGTATCACCTGTTCTTCCAGTACAATCCGCATGGCGACCGCTGGGGTCACATGAGCTGGGGCCATGCGGTGAGCCGCGACCTGACGACCTGGAAGGAACTTCCGGTCGCCATCCCCGAGACGGACGTGATGGCGTTCTCGGGAAACGCGGTGATCGATTGGAACAACACCAGCGGTCTGGGCCAAAACGGCCGGCCGCCGATGATCGCGATCTATACGGGGTTCAATCCCGAGACGAAGAACCAGTCGCAATACCTGGCCTACAGCAACGACCGCGGGCGGACCTTCACGGTCCACGGCAAGGTGCTCGACATCGGCTCGACCGAGTTCCGCGACCCCAAGGTCTTCTGGCACGCGGCGACGAAGCGCTGGGTCATGGCCGTGGTGCTGGCGGCGGAGAACAGGGTCTCGTTCTACACCTCGACCAATCTCAAGGACTGGGCGCACGCCAGCGACTTTGGCCCGATGGGCGCGCGCGGCAAGAACTGGGAATGCCCCGACCTGTTCGAGCTGCCCGTCGAAGGCGGCCGGCCCGGCGAGAAGCGTTGGGTGCTGAGCGTCAATCTCGGCGACAGCGGCGTCGCGGGCGGTTCGGGCGGCCAGTACTTCGTCGGCGATTTCGACGGCGCCAGGTTCACCCCGGTCGCGAACTGGGGCGAGGCTCCGCGCTGGATGGACTGGGGCGCTGACTTCTACGCGGCGGTCTCATGGAGCGACATGCCGGCCAAGGATCCTCGCCGCATCTGGATCGGCTGGGCCAACAACTGGGACTACGCGCAGGATATCCCGGCCGATCCGGCGCGCGGCCTGATGTCGGTTCCGCGGACGGTACGGCTGCTCAAGACGGCGGACGGCTACCGCATCGCCCAGGCTCCCGTGATCGAGCTTGAGCGGTGGCGCACCGGTCACAAGACGGCGCAGCGTATCGGTCTTGGCGAAAAGCCGGTCGCCCTGCCGGTGACGGGCGGCGCCGTCGAGCTGAAGCTCGATATCGATGTCGGCGCCGCCGAGCAGGTGGCCCTCACCCTGACCGACGCAAAAGGCCATCAGACGGTGATCGGCGTGACACCGGCCGCCAACGAGGTGTTCATCGACCGCTCGCGTTCAGGTTCGCGCTTTCACGACAAGTTCACGGGGCGCCATGCCGCGCCCGTCGATCTCAGGAGCGGCAAGGTCAGCCTGCGCGTGCTCGTCGATCAATCGATCATTGAGCTCTACGCCAACGACGGCACGGCGACGATCACCGACCGCTTCTTTCCCGGCGCCGACTTGAAATGGTCGGCGAGCGCAAAGGGTGGCGCGGCGACGATCCGGAAGTTGGACGCATGGACGTTGGCCAAGCCCAAGGCGCGCTGAGCTGATGCAGGTCTGGTGCTTTGACCTCGATTTGGTTCGGGAAGGTGGCGAACTTCGGAAGTCCAGCCTGATGTGCCCGGTGATGGAGCAAGGGCCTCGTACCGACTCTGGCCGGGCCGAGACCAGATCGTGCGCGACTGGGAGGGATTGGGCGCTGCCTGGCGGGACGGCGCTGCGCTATCGCCAGCTGTACGCCCTGATCCGCCAGCGGCTGTCCGAGGGGAAGCTTCGGCCGGGTGCTCGCTTGCCAGAGGAGCGGCACCTGGCCCGGCTCTGCGGCGTTTCGCGAACGACGGTGCGTGGAGCCTTGGCCCTGCTGGACGCCGAAGGGCTTGTTCGACGGCGGACGCGGGTCGGAACGGTCATTTGCGGCGGATAGTCAGGCAGTCGCGGAAAGCCAAGCTTCGACCTCAAGCTGCTCGACGGAGCGGGAGGCCGCTAGATTGTTCCCCCGCGGTGTTCAAAGGTGTTTTCTTCAGAGCCGAGCGAGCCCGAGGCTCGCTCGGTAGAAGATTAAATACAGCAGCTGGACCGACGTGCGACGACGACGGCCGATCCGCTGCGTGTCGGAAGTCTCCGCGCATCGGCCGTCTTACGCATGGCCAATGTCGTGGCAGCGGGCGCCCAGTCCGCTTGACGAGTGTCCGTTTGGACGGCCGCATGTACTGCCGCTGAATCATTGCGTTGGCACGAGCGAGTCATCGCCGTTGGCCGACGGGAGTCATATCGATGGCCACGCGCATCCGAACAATAGAGCCGTCTCAAGGTCCGCTTCTGGCGCATTTCGGAAAGGAGCCGGCCTGCCATATGCCGGCAGGCCTAGCGGGCTTCGGACGGGTTCGCCGCCATTCCCGCCACCGTCATTGATCCGCCCCTCCGGCGGCTTCTCCGACGGTCCCGGCGCTTTCGGGTCCCGGTCCCCATCCTATGGATCATGCTGCGGCCTGGACCTGGTCCAGCGACGCCGCAGCGACGATCGATCTGAAATTATCCAAGATCTCGGCGTGTCGAACGGCCAAGAACCGCTCGACCTCGGACTTTGAAAGCAGACGCTCCAAGAAACCGGCGGCGATCACCAGAAGCAGCATGTCGTCGCCATAGGAGGCTTCGAGTTCTTTATAGTCGTGGCTGACGGAGGCCATCTCGCGCTCCAGCCGTGCCATCTGCTCGGTGTTCAGGCCCGTGGCCTTTTTCAGATCCTCGGGATGGTGAAGGTCTGCGGACTTGGTTGTCGCCAGGAGCGCCTTGGCGTAGTTGGCGCTGTAATTGTTGGCCGATACCATCAGCTCGGCGGCTTCGAGCTGGCGGATCGGCTTCATCTTCCGCAGTTTCTGGAAGGTGTGCATGCCGACCGGCTTGTCCTTCAGCAGCTCGGCGACGTCGGCGCCAATGCCGTTGAGCAGATGGCGCCGCTGACGGATCACGCCCACATCGACGTTTAATGCCCGGGCCAGCTTTTCCTCGGAGACGCCACGCTCAAGCGCGCGGACGATCATGTAGTGCTCCTGGATCGTCGCCAGTCGGTTGACCCGCTTGTTGTAGGTGAACCCCTCATCATCGGAGGCGATCAGACACCGCGCCTGGCTCGAACCTTGATCGCGCATGGCACTGAAGCGCACGTGCCCGTCGAGGAGCAGATAAGGCCCGCCGCCCTTTGGTCGTGAGACGACCAGCGGCTCGACCAAGCCCAACTGTGCCACCGATGAGGCAATGCGACGGTATTTCGCGGACTCCTTGACCGCGGGCGGCAGCATTTTCGACGGCAGGATGTCGTTGAGCGACAGGATCACGATCTGCTTTTCGAAGGCGATCTTGACCTCGTCAGCCATGGTCAGCCCCGATCGTAGCCGATGCGCTCAGCCAGCGCGCTGGGCACCGAGCCGACGCCCTCGGCCCTCATCAAGGCGACGAAGTGGTCGTCGTCCAGAAGGCGTCGCAGCGCGTTGGTGACAAACATCAACCGGCTTTGAGTCAGCGAGGCGCGCTTGACTAGTTGGCGCTGTCGTTCGGTCTCTCGCTGGTAGGCGCGGATCAACGCCTCGGACGTCACCCGTCCTTTGGATCGATGGGGGCTCGTGCGGCGATGCAGACCTTTGCCGCTGGCGTTGCGCTGGTCGATGATCTGGCGGATCGCCAGCACCTGATTGCCCGGGATCGCCTTTTCCTCATAGGCCTTGGCGAGGGCTTGCTGCACCTCGCCCTCCTTAGCCTTGGCGATCTCCATGGCGACGGTGTGGGGGATGACACCGCGCTCGACAGCGTTGATCAGCTTTTCCTCGCCGTTCTCGAGCAGGTAACAGATCGCGTAGACGTACTCGGGGCTGAAATCGACCTTGGCGGCGATCTCCTGGTAGCTATAGCCGCGCTCGCGCAATGCGCCGATCGAGCGAACGAGCTCCAGCGGCGTATGCTGCCGGCGCGCCAGGTTCTCCACCAGGCTCATCACGAAGCAATCGTCCTCGCTGGCTTCGATGATGATGGCTGGGATCTCGGGTTGGCCAAGAGCCATGAAGGCCTCCAGCCGCCCCTGGCCACAAACCAAGTCGTAGCGCTGCTTGCCGGGGCGCTGGCTGACCGTGATCGGCTTCTTGAGGCCAAGATGGGCAATACTGGTGACCAGCTCCTGGAAGATCCGGCGATTGCGGACCCGAGGGTTGATGACGGTGATGGCGTCGACCGGCACCATACGGACTTCCGGTGGGGTCTGGGTCATGCCGCACGCAACGTTGTACGCCGCGTGAGATCGACGAAGCCGTCAAGGTCGTCAAAGCGGTAGGCGTCCAGTCCGATATGATTGTCCGGAGCCAGCCTGAGGTTGGCCGCGGCGCCAACGTCGATCCAGGGCAGCAGATAGTAGTCCCGGACCGCAGCGTTGTCGGAGGTCATCCGGGCGGCGATCGTAATGTCCGGCCGCAGGCCCTGGTCCAAGCGCACCTTCCAACGAAGGCTGCCGGCCGGCGTCTGGTGGCAACGAACGATCACCAACGACGCGGTGAACTCGTCGTTGATGTGCAGAAGGTCGGTGTGCTGATCGCGCTCGACGCTAGCGCCCGCGCCCCGAATGCCGGCGATGACCCCGGCGACGACGTCGGGGTGAAGCGCCCGCAGCGCTCGGTTGGTCTCTATGTACCGATAGTCCCGCGCCGGCGAGAAGCCGACCAGTTGGTAGGCCCGTAGCAAGCTCCCGAACCGATGCCGGAACGTCGAGCTGGACGGCATGTCCTCGATCTCGTCGATCACCAGGCCCGAGAGCCAGCCGCGCTGGCTGAGCAGCGTGGAGAGTTGCTCCAGAAGCTGTTCGTCGGTGAACCGCCGACTGCGATCGAAGATGATCCGCTGCGCCGCCTCGAAGAAGTCAGGCTCGACGATCCCTTCGAAGGCGCCGTCGGCGCGTATCCACATGTCCGGATCGTTGGTGACGCGCTTAGCCTTCAGCTTGAAGGAGACGCGGTTGTAGACGTTGTTGCCGATGTACTTCTCGTTGGTCAGGATCTGGTGGACTACGCCTCGCGTCCAGGGGCGTCCTAGATCTGTGACCCGGCCTTCGGCGTTGAGCTGGGCGGCGATCTCGGTCTCTGAGCGTCGCTGCACGACGAACATGCGATAGAGGCGGCGCACGACCTCGACCTCATCCGGCGGGCCAGGCCGCAGGACGACACGATCGGTCTGCAAGCTCTTGTGTTCACCCCGGGAAAGCTCGGCCTTCGGTGCGCGGTGTTCGTCGACCAATTGCCGCCGCAGCCCGTAGCCCGCGGGCCCGCCCTGGCGAAATCCCAAGGTGATCAGACGGCATTGACCGCTGAACACCTTGACCGAAAGCTCACGGCTGTACTCACCAGCCATCGCCCGCTTCATGCTCTTTATGATCGTGGAGCTGAGGCTGCCGTCGTTCTCGAACTGCTCGGCGCAGTAGTGGACGGAGATCCCAGCTTCACGGCAGACGTATTCATAGAAGCCGCTCTCATCGGCGTCCTGGAAGCGGCCCCACCGGCTGACGTCGTAGACCAGGATCGCTTCGAAGTCGGCCAAGCCCGCGCGGACGTCGGCGATTAGTTTTTGAAGCGCTTGTCGCCCGTCGAGGCGAAGGCCGCTTTTCCCTTCGTCGGCATAGGTGCGGACGATTTCAAAGCCGCGCCTGCCAGCATACTGGGCGATCGCGTCTTCCTGGTTGGTCGTGCTGTAGCGCTGGTGCTCGGTGCTCATGCGAACGTACTGAGCAGCGCGCAGGATTTTGCGCTCGCCCGCTGCCTCGTTGCTCGCACCCACCTGCAACATCGCTCACACCACCCTTGGCTTAGACCAAAAGTTCTCGTGGAAACCGAGCGTAGGCAGAGGATGAGGTGAATGTCTTTTCAGAAAATGGACCGAAATTTTCAGTCCAAAAAAGGAAAATCTTTTCACATCGAGAACGGGCATGATGGTCGGCCGTTCGCCGTGCTGATCGCCGAAGCCATGCAGGCGGAATGGGGAGAAACCCCCTCCGCTCGCAAGGAAGTCGGCCGCATCACGCGGGCAAACGAGCGCACGGTTCGGAATTGGTTCGACGGTCACAACGGCCCCAGCGGCGAGAACCTGGTTTCCCTGGTGCGCCATTCGGACGCCGTCCTGGAAACCGTCCTCGGCTTGTCGGGCCGCCAATATCTGTTGCCGGTGGCCGGCATTCTTGGCTTGCGGGATCAGCTCGACGCCCTCGTTCACGCGATCGACGATCTTCGCGTCCACTGATCCCCAAAAACCCGCCGGTTCCGTTTGAGCCGGTCTTAGCTTGGGAGCGCCCGTTTTGCGCCGGCGTTAGCTTGGGGCGCTAAGTTGGCGTTTTGCGCGACTCCAGCAAAATCAACGCGCGACTGCGCCGGCCTTAACTGGGCCCGACAGCGGTTGTCGAAACCAGTTAGAACTGGCGCAATCCCAGCTAAGAGTGGCGCAGATGCTCGACGTTCAGCGATGAGGCTGTTCTTCTTGGTGTCGGGCATCCGCAGATAGACGACCAGCGACACGGCGATCATCGCCGTGACGTAGATATAGAAGCCGCGCTCCATGCCCTGGCCCTTGAACCACAGCGCCACGTACTCGGCCGTGCCGCCAAACACCGTGTTGGCCAGGGCGTAGGGCAGGGCGACGCCCAGCGCCCGGATGTGGGCCGGAAAGAGCTCGGCCTTCACCACGGCGTTGATCGCCGTGTAGCCGGTGACGATGACGATGACGAGGGCGCCCAGCACCAGCAGGAAGGCGGCGAACGAACTGCGGGTGGTCTCCAGCGTCCGGAAGATGATCCAGGTGAAGGCCACGCCCAGGACGCCGAAGCCGATCATCAAGGGCTTGCGGCCAATGCGATCCGACAGCGCGCCGGCGGCCGGCTGCAACAGCATGTAGACGAACAGCGCCGCCGCCGTGATCGCGGTGGCCGACTCGCGGCTGAAGCCGGAGGTGTTGACCAGGAACTTCTGCATGTAGGTCGAGTAGGCGTAGAAGGCCAAGGTGCCGCCGGCGGTCAGCAGCATCACGGTCATGGCCTGCCGGGGATGGTGACGAAACAGCGCCCAGCCGCTGGACACGGCGCCCGGGTCGCGCTTGGCGGCGAGGTAGCTGCTGGTCTCGGCCAGGCCGCGCCGGATATAGAACACGGCGACGGCCAGCACGCCGCCGGCGGCGAAGGGAATGCGCCAGCCCCAGGTCTCCAGGTCGTGGACCGGCAGGACCGCCTGCAGCAGCAGCAGCACGCACAAGGCGATCAACTGGCCCGAGATCAGGGTCACGTACTGGAAACTGGAGAAGAAGCCGCGATTCTCGCGCCCCGCCATCTCCGACAGATAGGTGGCCGAGGCGCCGTATTCGCCGCCGACCGAGAGGCCCTGCAGCAGCCGGGCGATCAGCAATATGGCCGGGGCGAAGATGCCGATGCGGTCATAACCCGGCGTCACGGCGATCATCAGCGATCCGGCGCACATCAGGGTGACCGAGAAGGTCAGGCCCGCCTTGCGCCCCTTGCGGTCGGCGTACATGCCCATCAGCCAGGCGCCGATCGGGCGCATGACGAACCCGACCGCGAAGATCGCCGCGGCGCTCAGCAGCTGGGCGGTCGGATCGTCGGAAGGAAAGAAAGCCGGCGCGAAATAGAGGGTGAAGGCCGAATAGGCGTACCAGTCGTACCACTCGACCAGATTGCCGGCCGAGCCGCCGATGATCGACTTGATGCGTCGGCGACGGTCGGAAACATCTCGCAAGATTTCATCCCCCTGGCGGCCGGGCGTTCGCCCCCGTGTGCTGTTCAAACGGATGGCGCGCGGGTTTCCGCCATCCGGCCGCGGCGTCAATCGCGCCGGCGCGTCCCGAAGGCCGGTCCGCCGGCCGAAATGCCCGCATTCGAGCCCGAAGTGCGGCGCTCTTGGACGCTTGGGCCCGACTTCGCCTCCGATCGGGCCTTTGGCGTCGACGTCGCGGCTGCGACGCGATGTCCTGCGCACGGCGCGCTGTCGCGCCGCCCCTTTTCCGGAGGGACGACGCCATGGACGGCCTGACCGCGCGCCTGAACTGGTTCAAGGCGGTGATCCTGCCCCATGAGGCGGCCCTGCGCTCGCGCCTGCGCCGCGTGTGTCCCACGGGCTTCGACGTCGACAACCTGGTGGCCGAGAGCCTGGCCCGGGCCTACACGGCCAAGGACATCAGCCGCATCCCGACCGGACGCGGCTATCTGTTCACGATCGCCCGCAACCTGCTGATCGACACCCTGCGGCGGGAGACCATCGTCTCGCTCGACTTCGTCGCCGACCTCGACACCCTGCGCGGCGACGACAGCCTGGAAGCGTCCCTGACCGCGCGCGACGAGCTGCGCCACCTGCACGCGATCATCGAAACCCTGCCCAATCAGTGTCGCCAGGTCTTCATTCTGCGGCGGGTGCACGATGTTTCGTTTCAGGAGATAGCGGTTCGCATGTCCCTATCCGTTTCGACAGTTGAGAAGCATCTTGCTAGAGCTGTGATGCTCGTGGCCAAGGCGATGTCCGAGCGCGAGGAAGACAGTTTTGACCGCAACAGACGCAGCGCTGGAAAGGCAGGCGATCGACGACCGGGCCTCGGCGTTCGTCGTTAGGTTGCAGGAGGGCGCCAGCCCGAGCGAGCGCCAGGCCATCGCCGATTGGATCGAGGCCGATCCGCGCCACGCCGTGGCGTTCGCGCGCATGGAAGCGGCCTGGGAGGCCGGAGACCGGCTGAGAGCCTGTCCGCCGCCGATCGAGGCGCCCCATGCGACGCCCCGTGCGACGGCCGACATCGGCGGCAGGCTTCGGGTGTCGCGCCGAACCCTGGTCGGCGCGGGACTGGCGGCCTCGGTCGCCACGGTCGCCGCGACGGTGGCCTGGCGCTATGTCGGCGACGTGGACCTGCACCATACGCGACTGGGCGAGCGCCGGGTCATCACCCTGGCCGACGGCTCGCGGATCCACCTGAACACCGCCTCGGCCGTCGAGGTGGCGCTGCGCAAGCACAGCCGGCGCATTCGCCTGGTCAAGGGCGAGGCGCTGTTCGAGGTCGCCCACGATCCCAGTCGGCCGTTCCTGGTGGATGCGGGCGCCGCGCGCCTGCGGGCGGTCGGCACCGCCTTCAACGTGCGCATCCGCGACACCGTGGTCGAGCTGACGGTCACCGAAGGCGTCGTGGCGGTGGCCGAGGACGCCGCCGACGTTCATCGCCCGGACGCGCCGAAGATCGCCGCCGGCGGCGGGGCGGTGATCGGCTCCGGCGCGATGGCGCCCACGGCGCTGAACGCCACGGTCCTGCGCCAGCGCACGGCCTGGCAGGACGGGGTGATCGAGCTGGACGGCGAAACGCTGGCCCAGGCGGTGGAGGAGTTCAACCGCTATCGCGGGGCGCCGATCATCGTCGGCGATCCTCGCCTGGCCAATCTGCGGGTCGGCGGGCGATTCGAGGTCGACGAGGCCGAGAAATTCCTGACGGCCGTCGAAGGCAGCTTCCCGGTCGATGCGATCCCCGCGGACGACGGCAGCATCCTGCTGGTTTCGCGCTCCTAGGAACGGTGGACAGTTAGGCGTTTGGCGACCGTGGGCCGCCCTCGTCCTTCGACAGGCTCAGGATGAGGGCTACTGGCAAGGTCGTTCAGTAGAATTCCTCATCCTGAGCCTGTCGAAGGACGAGGAATTCGTCCACAGGTCCTGATCGTCGCCTGAAATTTATTCTCTGGACGGATGGCGGTTCTCGCCGGGCCGGCTCGTTGGACGTGGTTGACAGGGTTCAACTGCGCTGGGGGCGCCGAGATGGCTGGTGGATCAAACTTCAAGTCCTGGTATCGCGGCGCGCTGTTCGCCACGGTCGCGGCGGCGGCGCTGCCGGCCTCGGCGGCGGAACCCTCCAGGGAGTTCCACATCGCCGCCCAGCCGATGCAGAGCGCGCTGAACGTCCTGGCCCGCCAGTCGGGAGCGCGCCTGCTCTATCCCTATGACCAGATCGCGGGCCTGCGCTCGCCGGCCGTGAGCGGCCGGATGCCGACCCGTCAGGCGCTGGACGCCATCATCGAAGGCTCGCCGCTGCGGGTGGCGATCATGAAGGACGGCCTGATCGCCCTGACCGTCGATCCCGCGCCCAGCCTGATCAAGGCCAGCGCGCCCGGCGGATTCGTTCCCACGGCGGCGGCTCCGGCCGCTGTCCAGGCCATCGCGCCCGAGGAGCCGGCGGAGGTCGGCGAGGTGGTGGTCACCGGCGTCCGCGGCGTCGCCCGCACCGTGATCAAGAGTCCGACCCCGATCGACGTGCTGGGTTCGGCCGAACTGGAGCGCACCGGCAAGGCCGGCGCCTTCCAGGCCCTGCAGACCCTGGTGCCGTCCTTCAACCTGCCGGCGCGGGCGGGTGGCGGCACGGCCACGGTGATCGCCACGGGCGGCCTGCGCGGCCTCAATCCCGACCAGACGCTGATCCTGGTCAACGGCAAGCGCCGGCACAAGACGTCTCTGATCAATTCGGTGTCGTCGCTCTACAATGGCTCGGTGCCGGCCGACCTGGACCTGATCCCGACCTCGGCGATCGGCCGGATCGAGGTGCTGCGCGACGGGGCCGCGGCTCAGTACGGCTCGGACGCCATCGCCGGGGTGATCAACATCATCCTCAAGGACACGACGGGCGGCTCGCTCACCGTCACCCGCGGCCAGAATTTCGATCGCGACGACGGCGACTTCACCCTGGTCCAGGGCAATTTCGGGACCAAGATCGGCGACCGCGGCTTCCTGAACCTGTCGTTCGCCACCAAGGACCAGGCGCTGTCCAACCGGGCCGAGCCGATCGCGCCGAACATCCGGCTCTATCCCCTGGTCGGCGGCGCCCTGGATCCGCGCGAGGCGACCGTCGATCGCCTAGTCACCCGCAATTCCGGCGTGCTGCCGCAGAACGGCGTCAACCTGGGTTACAACGGCCGTTACGACGTCGGCGGCGGGGTGGAGCTCTATTCGTTCGGGACCTACAGCCACCGCGTCTCGGACCTGCCCTTCACCTTCCGGGCCCCGACCAACGTCAACGCGCTGCCCCAGGTCTATCCCGACGGCTTCCGGCCCGACCTGGTGATCAAGGAAGACGACTTCGAACTGGCCGTCGGCGCGCGCGGCGACCTTAAGGGCTGGTCGTGGGACATCTCGTCGACCTACGGCAAGAACCTAGCCAAGGAGCACGTTTCCGAGAGCATCAACGCCAGCCTCGGCCCGGCCAGCCCCACCCACTTCTATGTCGGCAAGCTGGTGTCGTCCGAATGGGTCAATTCGCTGGACGTGACGCGCGGCTTCATCGCCGCCGGCGGCGACCTGCAGCTGTCGTTCGGGGCCCAACACCGTCGCGAGACCTATCAGGTCGGCGAGGGCGAGCCGCTCAGCTACGCGGCCGGGACCTACGTGAACCCGTTGTTCCCCACCCAACGCACCGCCACCGGCGCCCAGGCCGCGCCGGGCTTCCAGCCGACCGACGCCAGCAAGTCCTCGCGCAACAACTACGCCGCCTATGGCGAGGTCGGCTACACGATCCAGAAGCTCTTCCTGGGCGCGGCGGTCCGCTACGAGGACTATGACGACGCCTCGGGCGACACCGTCGTCGGCAAGGTCAACGGCCGTTACGAGATCACGCCCTGGCTGGCGGTGCGCGGCGCGGCCAGCACCGGCTTCCGCGCGCCGGGCCTGGCCCAGGAGCACTACGCCGCCAGCTCCAGCCAGTTCCGCCAGGTCAATGGCGTGCTCGACCTGCTGCAGATCAAGACCCTGCCCGTCGGCTCGCGCGAGGCCATCGCCCTGGGCGCCGAGCCGCTCGAGCCGGAAAAGTCGAAGAACTACAGCCTGGGCGTGACCCTGGAGCCGCTGCCGCGCCTCAGCGTCACTCTGGACGCCTATCAGATCGCGGTGGACGGCCGGATCGCCATCACCAGCACCCTGACGGGCGCGGGGGTCAGCGCGATCCTGGTCGCCAACGGCCTGCCGGGCTCGCTGAGCGCCCAGTACTACACCAACGCCATCGACACCCGCACGCGCGGGATCGACCTGGTCACGGCCTATCGCCAGGACCTGGGCGACTACGGGACTCTTCGCCTGACGCTCGGCTACAATCACAACAAGACCAAGATCACCCACATCATCCCCAACCCGCCCGAATTGGCGGCGCTGGGCCCCAACTACGTGCTGTTCGACCGCCTGAGCCAGGGCTTCCTGACCACGGCCTTCCCCAAGGACAAGGTCAGCCTGGGCGCCAACTGGTCGTGGGACAGGCTGAACGTCAACCTGCGCCAGACGCGCTACGGCAGCTACACGATCCAGCAGAACATCCCGGCCAACGACCGCAAGTACGGGGCCAAGTGGATCACCGACCTGGAGGTCGCCTACAAGGTGCTGCCGACCGTCACCGTCGCGGTCGGGGCCAACAATCTGCTGAACATCTATCCCTCGCGCAGCGGCGCCTCGAACGCCTCGAACACCTCCTACAACATCAATACCGGCACCGGTCAGTACCCCGGCACCTCGCCGTTTGGCTTCACCGGCGGCTCCTACTACGCCCGCCTGCAGTGGGATTTCTGACCCGCGCGGCGGCGTGACGACGCGGGACGCTTTGTGTGGGGCCGGCTCGGCGGCTCGTAAGGGATGGGGAGCAAGACCATGACGATTCTTCGCCGGAGCGCCGCGGCGCTGCTGCTGGCGGCCTGGATGGGCCTGGCGGCCGGGCCGGCCTTGGCGCGGCAGGCCATGGTCGCCGCGCCGCCAGCGCGTGTCCCGGCCTTGGCCGTGGTCAAGCCGACGAAGAACGAGATCCTCTGGGACACCTACGGGGTGCCGCACATCTACGGCAAGGACACCGCCGCGGTCTTCTACGGCTATGGCTGGGCCCAGGCGCAGAGCCACGCCAACACCATCCTGCGCCTCTATGGCGAGGCGCGGGGGCGAGGAGCCGAGTATTTCGGGCCCGACTACGAAGAGACCACCACCTGGCTGCTGACCAACGGCGTGCCGGAGCGGGCCAAGGCCTGGTACAGGCAGCAGACTCCCGCGTTCCGCGCCGATCTCGACGCCTTCGCCAGCGGCATCAACGCCTATGCGAAGGCCCATCCAGAAGCCATCGCCGCCGATGTGAAGGCCGTCCTGCCCGTCACCGGCGTCGATGTCGTCGCCCACGCCCACCGCCTGATGAACTTTATCTATGTGGCCTCGCCCGGAAAGACGATCGGCGAGGGCGACCCGCCCGAGATCGCCGACCAGGGCTCGAACTCATGGGCCGTGGCGCCGAAGAAGACGGCCAACGGCAACACCCTGCTCCTGCAGAACCCCCACCTGCCGTGGGGCACCGGCTACTTCATCTATTATGAAGCCCACCTGACCGGACCGGACTTCGAGGTCTACGGGGCCACCCAGGTCGGCCTGCCGATCGTCCGGTTCGCCTTCAACCAGCAGATGGGCATCACCAACACCGTCAACAGCATGGTGGGGGCCACCAACTACAAGCTGACGCTGAAGGACGGGGGCTACCTGTTCGACGGCAAGGTCCTGCCGTTCAAGACCCAGACCGCGACCTACAAGGTGCGGCAGGCGGACGGATCGCTGGTCGAAAAGCCGCTGAAGATCCGCTCGACCGTCCATGGCCCGGTGTTCGACCGCAAGGACGGGACCACGGTCGCCGTGCGGGTCGCGGGCCTGGACCGGCCCAAGATGCTGGAACAGTACTTCGACATGGTGACGGCGCCGAACTTCAAGGCGTTCGAGACGGCGATGAAACGCCTGCAGGTGCCGACCTTCAACATCACCTACGCCGACCGCGACGGCCATATCGACTACACGTTCAACGGCGTCGCGCCGCGCCGCAGCGAAGGCGACATCAACTTCTGGAGCGGTCTCGTCCCGGGCGACACGTCGCGCTACCTGTGGACCGAGACCCTGCCGTTCGAGGACCTGCCGCGCGTCACCGATCCCGTCGGCGGCTTCGTCCAGAACACCAACGACCCGCCCTGGGTCGCCAGCTGGCCGGTGACGTTCAAGCCGGACGACTTCCCGAAATACCTGGCCCCGCGCACCCCGGAATCCTTCCGGGCCCAGAGCTCCATCCGGATGATGGCCGAGAACGACGCCCTCACCTTGGAGCGTTTCCGGGACCTGAAGCTGTCGACCCACGCCCTGATGGCCGACCGGGTCTTGCCGGACCTCATCCCCGCCGCGCTCGCCGACAAGGACCCGGAGGTCCAGGCCGCCGCCCGTCTGCTGGCGGGCTGGGACCGGTCGTTCACGGCGGACAACCACGCCGGCCTGCTGTTCGAGGAATGGGCCAAGCTGTTCGCCGGTCCCACCTTCTCGAGCCAGGCGGGCTACGCCATTCCCTGGACGCAGGATCGTCCGACCAGCACGCCCTACGGGATCAAGGACCCGGTCGCCGCCGTCGAACAGCTGCGCGCCGCCATCGCCAACACCAAGAAGAAGTACGGCGCCGTCGACAGGCGTTTCGGCGACGCCTCGCGCTTCATCCTCGACGGGGTCGACGTTCCGGGGACCGGCGGCTTCGGCAATCTGGGCGCCTTCCGCGTCATCACCTGGTCGGATCCGGACGCCAAGGGCGTCCGCACGCCCGTTCATGGCGAGACCTGGGTGGCGATGATCGAGTTCTCCACCCCGGTGAAGGCCTACGGGCTGATGAGCTACGGCAACAGCCGACAGCCGGGCACGACCCACTACAGCGACCAGCTGGGCATGCTCTCGCGCGACGAATTCCGCGAACTCTGGCTGCGGCGCGAGCAGGTGGAGGCGCACCTGTCCGAGCGCACCGCCTTCAATCCCAAGCCTTGAAAGGCGATCCGATGCAAAGACCGAACAAGCGCGCCTGGAAGCTCGCGTCCCTGCTGCTGGCCGGCCTGATGGCGAGCGCGGCGCAAGCGGCGACGCAACCGGCCTTCACGGCGATCCAGCGCGAGACCTTCGCCGTTCCCGGGTCGCTGTCGAACGCCTGGGCCGATTTCGACAAGGACGGCGACCTGGACCTGGCCGTCTCGCTGAAGGGCGGCGAGGTCAGGCTGTATCGCAACGACAACGGCGTCTTCACCAATATCGGCGCCGCCGTGGGCCTGCCGACCACGGGCAAGGAAGTCCGCGGCCTCAGCTGGGGCGACTTCAATGGCGACGGCTATCTCGACCTGCTGGGCGGGTCCAACGTCATGCCGATCGACCAAAACCGTTCCTTCATCTGGAAGAACGAGGGCGGCAAGCGCTTCGTCGAGGTGGCGGCCGAGATCGGGCTGACCATTCCGGGCCGCCTCAGTCGCCAGGCCAACTGGGTCGACTACGACAATGACGGCCAGGTCGATCTCTATGCCTCGAACCGCGCGGGGCCCAACCAGTTGTTTCACAATCAGGGCGGCGTCTTCAGCCAGGTGTTCGCGCAAGCCGGCATAACGGACGGCCGGCCCACGGTCGGATCCTGCTGGTTCGACTACAACCGCGACGGCAAGCTCGACCTGTTCCTGGCCAACCAGTCCGGCGCGACCGACGCGCTGTGGCGCAACGACGGGACGGGCTTCACCGACGTCGCCCCGAGCCTCGGCCTGGCCGCGCCGGGCCGAAAACCCGAGGAAGGTGGCGTGGGCTGCGCCATCGGCGACTACGACAATGACGGCGATTTCGACATCTTCGTCGCCGTCTACGGGGCCAATCTTCTCTACCGCAACAACGGCGACGGCACGTTCACCGAGGTCGGAAAGGCGGCGGGCGTCGATGACGCCGGCCACGCGGTCGCCGCCTCCTGGGGCGACTACGACAACGACGGTTACCTGGACCTGTTCGTCACCGGCTATGAGGGCGAGCCCGGCAAGCAGACGCCGCTGGACCTACTGTACCACAACAACGGCAAGGGCGGTTTCGACCAGGTCCTGACTCGCGACAGCCTGCTCAACGCCGGCGACCACGGCGTGGAATGGGTGGACTACGACCACGACGGCGCATTGGACCTGTCGGTGATGCGCGGCTACAGCCCCGTGGGCGGGCACTTCCTGTTCCACAACGATCTGGCCGGCCCCGCTAAGGGCCGCAGCCTCGGCGTGTTGGTGCTCGACGCCCAGGGACGATACACCCGGGCGGGCGCGGAGGTGCGCCTCTACGACCGCGCCGGCAAGGTCCTGGCGTCGCGGCTGGTCTCGACCGGCGGCGGATACAACGCCCAGAGCGCCGCGCCCGTCCATTTCGGCCTCAAGTCCTTCGCCCCCGTGACCGTCGAGGTGTCGTTCATGACCAATGACGGCGTGAAGACGAAGACCGTTCGAAACGTCGATCCCAAGGCGTTCTCGAGGAAGGCGCTGGTGATCCGCGAGGACGCCGCGTCGAAACGCGCCAGCGCCCGGTGAAACGGCCGCTCGGCGCTAAGACCTGCGGACGGCAAGAGTGGCGGACGGTAGGGCGCCAAGCCCGGCGCGGAGCAGGCTCGGCTCACAGGGTCAGCTCGATCCGCGGGGTGACCGTCCTCGGCGCGCCCGCGTTCGCGACGAGCGCTTAGAACGTCCACGTTCGGGCGATGATCCATCGGCCGGCTCGTCGGCCTCGCCGCGATCCGAATGGAGCTGACGGGCCTCCAGACACGCGCCGCGCGGCTGCGAGACCCGCTGCGCGGGCGCCTTGACCTGGGCGGCTCCAACCAGGTCATCAGATGACTGCCCTTGTTATGGTAAGGCCAATATGGCGTGGCTTGGCGCCTGTCAGGGTAAGCGTTGTCATGTTCGGGCAAACGCCCCACGGAAATCCAAGCCCCTCTCCTTCGACTTGCAAAACTTGGTACCGGTATCTTGACGGGTGGTCAGGCCGCATGACACTGATATCAGACCATAGAGTCGACTGAGGTCTGACCTTTGTCGCCTAAGGTTCCCAACCCCAAAGGGTCGGGATGGTCGCAGGACCCAAGAAGCAAATTAGGCGCGCCGAAGCGTGCGCTTTGGGGAGGGATCACGATGACGAACACGACGCCCGTAGTGGGTCGCAGGCGGACGCTGAGGGGCGCGCTGATCGGCGCCACGATCCTGGCGGGGCTGAACGCCGTGCCGGCGGGAGCCTGGGCCCAGGAGGCCGCCGCCAATCCGCCTCCGAAGGTGAAGCCCGCGGCGGGCGCCGAGGAGTCTTCGGTCGTCGAGGCGGTCGTCGTCACCGGCTACCGCCAGTCGCTCGAGAATTCCGCCAACGCCAAGAAAAACACCACCAACTTCATCGATTCGATCTTCGCCGAGGACATCGGCAAGTTCCCCGACCTGAACCTGACGGAATCGCTGCAGCGCCTGCCCGGCGTCCAGATCGACCGCGACACCTCGGGCGAGGGCACCTACATCAACGTGCGCGGCCTGAGCGCCGGCTTCACGGTCCTGACGGTCAACGGCTTCGCGATCAGCACCTCGGCCAACGGCTTCAACGAGGGGCGCGGATCCAGCCTGGACATTCTGCCATCGGAACTGTTCCGGCGGCTGACCCTCAGCAAATCCCCGGTCGCCAGCACGGTCGAGGGTGGCACGGCGGGCTCGGTGGACATGCAGCCGGTCCACGCCTTCGACCGCAAGGGCTTCCACCTGAACCTGCAGGCCCAGGGCTCCTACCAGGACGTCAACAAGACGGCGACGCCGCGGGTCGCTGGCATCGTGAGCAACACCTGGGAAGGTACCAAGATCGGCGATTTCGGCATCCTGCTGGCGGGCGCCTACGCCCAGAAGGACTATCGCAGCGAGATCTTCAACACGGTCGGCTACACGACCATGAACCTGGGCGCGGCGTGCCGCAGCACCACGTTCGGCTGCAACTCGCTGATCCTGGATCCGTCGAGCGCGCCGGCAGCGAACCGCACGGCCGGCTATGGCGGCGGCGCGGGCGCGACCCTGACGACGATCCCTCGAAACGTCCCTTCGGAACTGGGCCTGGGCGCGTTCGGCTCGCCCCTGGTCCAGTGCGGCAATGGCGCGCCGGGCGGGACCTCGGGCCTGTCGTGCCAGGACCTCAGCTACGTGATCGTGCCGCGCCTGGTGCGGGCCGAGCAGGTGGTCGGCAGCCGCGACCGGACCACCGGCATGCTGAACCTCGAATGGCGGCCCACCAAAAAGCTGCGGTTCAAGTTCGACTCGATCCTGTCGGAGTCCAACAACGACTTCCAGCAGCACGACGTGATGCTCACGGTCCGCAGCTACAACAACAACATCCCGATCAAGTTCACGACCGACCAGAACCACGTCCTGACCTCGGGCACATTCGGCAACGCCTATTTCCTGAACCAGAGCACCGACGCCCAGACCCACACCAAGCTGTTCTACCGCTCGCTGTCGGCCGAGTGGGACATCGCCCGGAACCTCAGGTTCTCCATGGCGGGCATGATCAACACCGGGAAGTTCAGCAACTACGCGCTCCAGACCACCCTGCAGTCGGCGGCCGGACAGGTGCAGCCCACCGTCTACGCGCCCGGCGTCACCGCCCCGGCCGGGGGCGGGCCGGCCTCCAACCTCACGCCGCTGAACACCGGGCAATACGCCGTCTACAGCTACACCCCCGGCGACCTGACGCCGCACCTGTCGTCCAGCATCGACCTGCCGACCTATACCGGCTGGAACTGGAACAGCATCCAGATCGCGCCGAACAAGCAGGACCTGGAGCAGAAGTCGTTCCGCGCCGACCTGGTCTGGGGCGACGCGCGCGGGATCGCCGTCTCGGCCGGCGTCATGAGGTCGAAGTTCGATCGCCACATCGCCACCTGGAACACGTCCGAATGCGCGTTCCGCAACAACTGCACCTCGGCCTTCACCTCGACGGAGACCTCGCTGCTGGGCGCCGTGCCGAACACGGCGATCGCCCAGTACCTGACCGACCTGCCGTCCATGAACCTGTTCAAGGGCGCGCCGATCGATCCGGGCTTCAACAATGGCTGGAAGGTCATCGACTTCGACAAGCTGCGCCAGGCGGTCAATTTCGACTACTACATGAAGCAGACCAACCCGGGCGACCAGCCGGCCAACTACCTGAACACCTATTCGCCGCGGATCCTCACCGAGGAGACGACGTCGGCCTATCTGATGGCGGAAGGCCGCCGCGAGATCTTCGGCCGCGACCTGCGCTTCAATACCGGCCTGCGCTATACCGAGACCGAGCAATCGGTGGCGGGCATCGTCAACGACTTCCTGGTCGGCGGCGGCAACCGCACCTCGCCGTCGACGACCAGCGACAGCCACAACTGGCTGCCCAGCCTGAACCTGGCCTATTTCCTCACCGACACCCTGGTCATGCGCGGCGCGGCGGCCCGCACGGTCACGCGGCCCAATCCCCAGGACCTGGCCCCGAGCTTCGGCCTCAGCCTGGACGGCGACGTCTTCACCAAGGGCAATCCGGGCCTGTCGCCGTTCTACGCCAACAACTACGACTTCGGCCTGGAATGGTACCCCCGGTCGCGCACGGTGGTGACCTTCAACATCTGGGGCAAGGAGATCTTCGACTATCCCGCGACCCTCGACGTCAGCACCCCCTTCGCCGACACCGGACTGCAGTTCGACCGGCTCAGCGACCGCCAGAAGACCGGCATCACCAACCTCGGCGGCGGCGATCCCAACAACGCCCGGATCACCGTGCGGCAGAAGCTGAACTCCGACGTCGTGGTCAAGCTGCTCGGCCAGGAGGTGCAGTGGAACCAGCCGCTGGACTTCATCCGCAAGGGGTTGGGCTTCAGCGCCAACCTCACCCACATCTCGCAGTCGCTGTCGGGGCAGGCGCCCGCCAGCTTCAATCCCAAGTCGCTGATCTCGGGCCTGGCGCCCTGGACCTACAACGGCACGCTCTATTACGAGCTGAACAACGGCTTCTCGGCCCGCCTGTCCTACACCCACCGCGACGCCAACCTGCAGACGGTGTGCCCCTGCAACAACGTGCCGGGCGATCTCTACTCGACCGCCACCAACTACATGGACGCCCAGGTCAGCTTCCGCGTGCCGGGCTACAAGCAGGCCCAGGTCACCCTCCAGGCGCAGAACCTGCTCAAGCAGGTGCAGCTCAACCGGTACGAAAACCGCGAGTCCATGCCGGACGGCGCGACCTATGCCGGCCGCACCTTCGTGGTGGGCGTGCGGGCCAACTTCTAGGGCGAGACCCCTGGACCGTCGATCGCCGCCGCCGCTTACTCCCCCGGGGTTGGCGCGGTCGCACTGGGGGCGGCGCGTCCGTGCGCCGCCCTTCTTTCCCTGGCTTGGACTGGACCATGATCAAGCACCTGCTCGCCGTTTCCGCCCTGGGCCTCGTGATGACGCTGACCGCCCCGGCGCGGGCCGCCGAGGTCGTCGCGCCGGTCAGCGTGGTCGCTCCGTCCGCGAAACACGCCCTGAAGCTCGTCGTCGACGGCCGGCCAGCCTTCGTGATGGTCGACCCGGCCGACCAGCCCGCCGTGCGGCGCGTGGCCGCCGACCTGCAGCGCGACCTGACCCGGGTGGCCGGCGGGCCGGCGCCGGCCGACGCCTCGGGCAAGACCCCGGTGGTCATCCTGGGCACGATCGGCGCCAGCCCGCTGATCGACCGGCTGGTCGCCGAGGGCAAGCTGGACGTGACGGGGGTTTCCGGCCAATGGGAGGGCTTCGTCCAGCAGGTCGTCGATCATCCGCTGCCCGGCGTGCCCCGGGCCCTGGTGATCGCCGGCGCGGACCGGCGCGGCGCGATCTTCGGGGCCTATGACCTGTCCGAGCGCATCGGGGTCTCGCCGTGGAGCTGGTGGGCCGACGTCCCGGTGCACGTGCGCAAGGACCTGGCCGTCTCGGCCGGCCGGCGGGTGCAGAAGCCGGTCGTCAAGTACCGCGGCATCTTCCTCAACGACGAGGACCCGGCCCTGTCGGGATGGGCGAAGACCAGCTTCGGCGGCGTCAATTCCAAGATGTACGAGAAGGTCTTCGAGCTGATCCTGCGCCTGCGCGGCAACTATCTGTGGCCGGCCATGTGGGGCAAGTCGATCTTCGAGGACGATCCGCTCAGCGCCCAGCGGGCCGACGAGTACGGCGTGATCCTGGGCACCTCGCACCACGAGCCGATGATGCGGGCCCAGAAGGACTGGGGCCGGAAGGGCGGCGGCGCCTGGGACTACACCACCAACAAGTCCGCCCTGCAGGCCTTCTGGCGCGAGGGGATCCGGCGGATGGGAACGCGCGACAGCCTGGTGACCATCGGCATGCGCGGCGACGGCGACGAGCCGATGACCAAGGGCACGGCCACCCAGCTGCTGGAGACCATCGTCGCCGACCAGCGCCAGATCATC
The DNA here is from genome assembly GCF_964253875.1 of Caulobacter sp. LjRoot300. NCBI lineage: Bacteria > Pseudomonadati > Pseudomonadota > Alphaproteobacteria > Caulobacterales > Caulobacteraceae > Caulobacter > Caulobacter sp. LjRoot300. Next base: position 136,449 of record NZ_CAXUSA020000004.1, on the reverse strand, counting down.
GGCGAGGTGACCGGCAAGGACCCGGCCCGGACCCCGCAGGTCTGGGCGCTCTACAAGGAGGTGCAGGACTATTACGACGCGGGCATGCGCGCGCCCGACGACGTCACCCTGCTGTTCGCCGACGACAACTGGGGCAACATCCGCCGCCTTCCCGAACCCGGGAAGCCTCGGCCCGGCGGCTACGGGGTCTATTACCACTTCGACTATGTCGGCGGTCCCCGGAACTACAAGTGGATCAACACCAACCAGATCGAGCGCACCTGGGAGCAGATGAAGCTGGCGGCCGACTACGGGGCCGACAGGCTGTGGATCGTCAATGTCGGCGACCTCAAGCCGATGGAGCTGCCGATCGAGTTCTTCCTCGACATGGCCTGGGACCCGGCGGCCATGTCGGTCGAGGCCATGGACCACTACGCGGCCAACTGGGCCAAGGCCCAGTTCGGCCCGGCCCAGGGCGAGGAGATCGGCGCCCTGATCGAGGGCTACACCCGGCTCAACGCCCGCCGCAAACCCGAGCTGCTGACGCCGGACACCTTCAGCCTGGTCCACGAGCGCGAGGCTGAACGGGTGGCGGCCGAATGGGACGACCTGGAGGCGCGGGCCCTGAAGGTCCGCGCGGCCCTGCCCGCCAGCGACTATGACGCTTTCTTCCAGCTGGTGCAGCATCCGATCCAGGCCGGCGCCAACCTCACCCGGCTCTATGTGGCCGCGGGCCGCAACAGGCTCTACGCCGAGCAGGGTAGGGCCTCGGCCAAGGCCTGGGGCGACCAGGTGGGCGTGCTGTTCGCCCGCGACGCCGAGCTGACCCGGCAGTATCACGAGGACGTCGCCGGCGGGAAATGGCGCGGGATGATGAGCCAGGTCCATATCGGCTATACCAGCTGGAACGACCCGCCCCGGAACATCCCGCCGCAGGTCAGCGCCGTCGCGCCCGGGGCGCCGCGCGGCCTGGGCGTGGCGGTCGAAGGCGACGCCAAGGCCACGTGGTCGGGCGCGAGGGAGGCGCCGGTCCTGCTGGTTCTCGATATCGACGGCCCTGGCTCGCGCTGGATCGACGTCTTCAACGGCGGCAAGCCGTTCGCCTTCACCGCCTCGACCGACCAGCCGTGGCTGAAGCTCAGCCGGACCTCCGGCCGCGCCGACCAGGACGTGCGCCTGGAAGTGTCGGCCGACTGGCGCGAGGTTTCGACGGGCGTCACCGAAGCCCAGGTCGAGATCCGCGGCGAGAACGGCGAACGGGTGGTGGTGAAGGTCCCGGTCTCCAAACCGGCGGGCAAGCGCCGGGGCTATGTCGAGGTCGCCGGCCAGCTGACGATCGAGGCGGCGCACTATGCCCGGGCGGTCGACAAGGACGGCCTCGCCTGGCGCCAGATCCCCAACCTTGGGCGGACCCTATCGGGGGTGACCGCCTATCCCTCGACAGCGCCGTCGTCGGAGCCCGGCGCCGGTCCGGTGCTGGAATACCCGGTCGACCTGGCCCGGGCCGGCGACCTCGACGTCACCGTGCTGACGGCCCCGAGCCTGGATTTTCGGGGCAAGGGCGGGCTGAGGTTCGGGATCTCGTTCGACGACGGTCCGGTCGAGGTGGTGACCCTGGATCTGAAGCCCAACGCCGCGGATTGGAACGGCGCCGTGAGCCGCAACGCCGCGGCGGGCCGCGCCCATTTCACCCTGGCCGAGGGCGGGGCGCGGACCCTCAAGCTCTGGAGGATCGATCCGGGCGTGGTGTTCGAGACCGTGGTCGTCAGCCGCCAGGACCTGCCCGCCACCTTCCTGGGGCCGCGCGAGAGCATCAGGCGCTGACGCCGCCCGTCCGCGGCGATTCGGCCTGGTCCGTCTTGTCCGAGTATATGCCCGCGCCGGCGTCCTGACGCCTGACAGGGCGTGGCCCGGCACGACTCCGCAAAACCGGTTCTCAGTTCGATAGGACCATAGCCGGGCGACGGCGGAGGGCGCTCAAATGCCGCCTGACAAGGCCTGCGCGCGCGGGTCGGGCCTGCACCAGAAATTCCGAAAACCCACCCCGTGATATTAATATTACAAACATGTTGACGTGCGGCGACGACGCGGGCAGGTTTGGTCAGACAAAAGCGCGGCCACGAGGAAGATACCTCGGGCTTGATGACTAGGGGGAAAAACGATGAAACGTCTCGCATTTATGCTGTCGGTCGCGCCGATGGCGCTTTTGGCCTTGCCCGCCGCGGCCCAGACGGCGCCCGCCAGCCAGGTATTGTCCGACAAGTCGACCGCAGCCAAGCCCGTGCAGGACGCCACGGTCGACGAGGTCGTGGTGACCGGCCTGCGGGAAAGCCTGCGGTCGGCGCAGCAGATCAAGCGCAACTCCGACGCCATTCTCGACGCCGTCGTCGCCGAGGACATCGGCAAGCTTCCCGACAACACCGCCGCCGAGACGCTGGCGCGCATCACCGGCGTGCAGGTCGAACGCTTCAGCGACGAGGCCAACCGCGTCCTCATCCGCGGCCTGCCGGACGTGGCCACCACCTATAACGGCCGCGAGATCTTCACGGCCGAGCTGCGCCGCGTGCAGCTGCAGGACTTCCCGGCCCAGGCGATCGCGGGGATCGAGGTCTACAAGTCAGGCACGGCCGACATCGTCGAGCCCGGCCTGGCCGGCCTGGTCAATGTCCGCTCGCGACGCCCGTTCGACTTCAAGGGCGGGTTCATCGGCGGGGGCCTGCGCGGCACCTACAACGACCAGACCAGGAAGTACGACCCCAACGGCAACATCCTGGTTTCGGACCGCTGGGACACGCCGATCGGCGAGATCGGCGTCCTGGCCAACGCCACCTACGCCCAGTCGCAATACCGCAACGCGGTGCGCTACAACAACCAGGACATCTCCACGGTGAGTTCGGCGTCGAGCGTTTCGCCGGCGTCGGCGGGGCACGACTTCCGCTATCCCCACTCCGTCGGCCTCTATAACGACGGCGGCAAGCGCTACCGCCCGTCGGCGAACATCGCCCTCCAATGGCGGCCGAACGACAAGCTCGAGGTCTATATCGACGGCATCTACCAGGGCTATCGCGGCCGGCAGGCGACCGACAACCTGGACGTCAATCTTCGCGACTGGGATTCGACCGTACGGGTGGATCCGCCCCTGACCAACGTCACGCTGGTCCCGGGCACGACCGACCAGGCGGCGGGCTTCACCAAGTCCGGCGGCATGGCGCCCCAGGCCTATCGTTCGACCGGGGCCGACCACACCAACACCTACCAGGGCGCGGTCGGCGCGATCTGGCGCGGTGATCGCCTGACCCTGTCCACCGACCTGGCCTACGAAGACAGCGAGTACGAGGCGCGCAACTGGAGCTTCGACACCGCCTTCGCCTCGCCGCCGACGATCGTCGCCAAGTTCAACGAGAAGGACGGCGCGGCGTTCGACATCACGGGCTTCAACGCCTCCGACCCGGCCAATTACCTGTGGCGCGGCTATTACGAGCGGCACTATATCGCCAAGGGCAGCGGGGTGCAGTGGCGGGGCGACGCGACGTTCGATACGGGCGCTTCATGGCTCCCGGAGGTCAAGTTCGGGCTGCGCTTCACCGACCGTGACGCCTCGCTGATCCAGGGCGATCGGTACGCGGGGGTGCTTGCGCTGAAGATCCCGCTCGCCAGCCTGCCGGTGGGTCAACTGCAGCTGATCGAGGATCCGTTCCGAGGCGACGCCCAGGGCTTCACCCAGTACCTGATGCCGACGCGCGACGGGATCGCCGGGAATTTCGCGGCCCTGCAGCAACGTTCCATCGCGGCCCTGCAGCAGCTCGTGGTGCTGTACCCCAACGACCAGAACTACAAGAACGCACTGAGGGATTTCACCGCTCCGGATGTGCCGTTGAAAAAGGACGGCGCGTTCAGCGCCACCGAGCAAAGCTACGCCGAGTACGTTCAGGCGAAGTACGCCTTCGACGTGGGTTCGGTCGCCATCGACGGCGTGGTCGGCGTCCGCGTCGTCCAGACGCTGGGTGAGTTTTCCGGCGCCTCCACCGTCAAGGTCGCCGGCGTCACGACCCTGAGCCCCAAGACGATCCGGCAGAACTATACCGACGTGCTGCCGAACGTCAGCCTGCGAATCCGGCCCATCGACAAGCTGCAGCTGCGCCTGGGCTACACCCAGACCCGCACGCGCGTCGATTTTGGCGCGCTCAACCCGGCTCTGCACATCACGCAGGTTGACCACACTTCCGAGAACCCCCCCAGCCCAACCGCGCCCCCGCCGCCGGACGCCACGGGCTCGGGCGGCAATCCCGACCTTCTCCCGCTGACCTCCAACAACTACGACGTCAGCGCCGAATACTACTTCTCGAGCACCGGCAATATCAGCATCGCCGGCTTCTATCGGGACCTCTTCGGGTTCACGAACAACTACACGCGACGCATCCAGGACCCTGTCTATGGTCTGGTCGAACTCAGCCGTCCGGAAAATTCCGGCGCGGGCAAGATCAAGGGCTTCGAGATCGGCGCCCAGACCTTCCTCGATTTCCTGCCGGAGTCGCTGAAGGGCTTCGGCGTCCAGGGGAACGTCACCTATATCGACGGCAAGAACCGGTTCCCCGACAAGCTGGGCGTGAACCCCGCCTTCGTCCGCATTCCGGGCCTGTCGAAGTGGACCTACAACGCCGCCGTCTTCTATGAACGCAACGGCCTGACGGGACGGCTTTCCTACAATCGCCGATCGCCCTGGGTCAGCTATTATCGCGCGGACGCCACCGGCACGCAGTACACCGGCGTCGGGGTCAAGGCGACGTCCCGTCTGGACGCGTCCTTGAGCTATGACATCTCCAAGCACCTGACCATCAGCGCGGACGTCTCCAACCTGCTGGCCAAGCCGTTCGAGAACTACAACAATTACCAGCCGGATCGGACCTATCCGGTCGATGTCCGCTACGAAGGCCGCTACTACGGCCTGGGCCTGCGGTTCCGCTTCGGCGAATGATGCGTGACCGGCCGGCGGCGTTGCCGCTGGCCGGTCTGGCCCCTACGATACCGAACCACTGACGGACGGCTCGGGAGGCCAGGATGCTGAACTTCGATCGAGGCCTGCGGGCCGCGGCGCTGGCGCTGCTGTTCATGCTGGGCGGCGGCCGGATCGCGGCGGCGGCCGACCTCCCCGACACCATCCTCTACGGCGTCGCCTACTACGACGAATACACGCCCACCGACCGCGTCGAGGAAGACGCGCGGATGATGCAGGCGGCGGGGATCACCGTCGTGCGGATCGCCGAGTCCACCTGGGGCACGCTGGAGCCCCAGCCCGGCGTCTTCGACTTCAGCCACGTCGACCGGACCCTGGCCGCCATGCAGCGGCACGGCATCAAGGTGATCGTCGGCACGCCCACCTACGCCGTCCCCACCTGGTTGGCCCGCGAGCACCCCAACGTCCTGGTCGTCACGCCCAAGGGCCGCGCCGAATATGGCTGGCGGCAGAACATGGACATCACCGACCCGGACTATCGCCGCGCCGCCGAGCGGGTGATCGTCGCCCTGGTCGACCACGTGAAGGACCATCCCGCGGTCATCGGCTACCAGGTCGACAACGAGACCAAGGCCTATGGCACCAGCGGCCCCAATGTGCAGGCCGCCTTCGTCGCCGACATGAAGCGCCGCTGGCCCGACCTCGACGCCCTGAACAAGGCCTACGGCCTGGATTACTGGAGCAACCGCATCAACCGCTGGGAAGACTTCCCGTCGGTCAACGGCTCGATCAACGCCAGCCTGTCCAACGCCTTCGCGCGGTTCCAGCGCGGCCTGGTCACCGACTTCCTGGCCTGGCAGGCCGGCCTGGTGCGGGCCCATGCCCGGCCGGACCAGTTCATCACCCACAATTTCGACTACGCCTGGCGCGGCCATTCGTTCGGCGTGCAGCCCGAGGTGAACCACTGGGAGGCGGCCAAGGCGCTGGATGTGGCCGGCGTCGACATCTACCACCCCAGCCAGGACAAGCTGACCGGCGCCGAGATCGCGTTCGGCGGCGACGTGAGCCGGTCCGTGCGCGACGGGCAGAACTATCTGGTGCTGGAGACAGAGGCCCAGGGCTTCCCCGAATGGACGCCGTATCCCGGCCAGTTGCGGCTGCAGGCCTTCAGCCACCTGGCCTCGGGCGCCAACATGGTCGAGTATTGGCACTGGGCCAGCACGTCCAACGCCATCGAGACCTATTGGCGCGGCGTGCTCTCGCAGGACTACCGGCCCAACGCGGTCTACGAAGAAGCCAAGACCATCGGCGCCGACCTCAAGCGGCTGGGGCCGAAACTGGTCAACCTGAAGAAGCGCAATCGCGTCGCGATCTATGTCAGCAACACCGCGCTGAGCGCCTTCGACTCGTTCAAGATCAGCTCGGACGTCGGCTACAACGACGTGCTGCGCCCCTATTACGACGCCCTCTACCGGATGAACGTCGAGGTCGACTTCCTGTCGCCCAGCTCCAAGACGCCGCTGTCCGACTACCAACTGATCGTGGTCCCGGCGCTCTACGCCGCCAGCGACGCCGAGATCGACCGGCTGAACGCCTACGCCAAGGCCGGCGGCCATCTGGTCTACACCTTCAAGAGCGGCTTCACCGACGAGAACACCAAGGTGCGCTATACGCCCCAGCCGGGCGGGATCACGCAGGCGGCGGGGGTCGGGTACGAGCAGTTCACCCGGCCCGAGGGCGTGACCCTGGACGGCGACCCCTTCGCCGTCGGCGACAAGGACAACACCGCCCGCTGGTGGATGGAGTTCCTGACCCCGACCACGGCCACCGTGGTGGCGCGCTACAAGCACCCCTCCTGGCCCGCCTATGCGGCCATGACCCGCAACGCCTACGGCAAGGGCGAGGTCGCCTATGTCGGCTTCATGCCGAGCGACGCGATGATCGAGAAGATCCTGGCCGGCGAAGCCCGGCGCGCAGGCGTCGAGATCCCGCAGGCCCGGTTCCCGGTCATCGTGCGCGGCGGCCAGCTGTCGAACGGCCATGCGGTGCGCTACGTGCTGAACTATTCGGCCGCGCCCCAGCGGCTGGCCGCGGGCGCCGGGGCGGGGACGGACCTGCTGTCGGGCCGCAAGGTCGAGGCCGGCCAGCCCCTCGACCTGCCGCCCTGGGGCGTGGCGATCATCGAGGCGGCCGGGCGCTGATCGCAGTCCCCCGCACCCAGATGTTGTCATCCCGGCCCCTCGGGTCGCGCCTTGCGCGCCCAAGGGTAAACTCCGCGAAGCGGAGAGCCGGGATCCAGGGCAACCGCACCGCATGCGCCCAGTCCCCTGGGTCCCGGACAGCCTCTGCGAGGCTTCCGGGATGACAACTGTTTTTGAATTGCTGATGTTTTCGGACCTTGCGCCGCCCGAGCTTGGCCGTCCGGCCTCTAGAACTCCACCTGCAAACGGCCCTGGACGACGGTGACGTCGGCGTCGAGTTCCGCGCCGGCGAGGTTGCGGTTGTCGATCTTGGCCCGCGTCAGGTTCCCGGTCAGGCGGACATAGCTGTAGGGGTACCAGTTGGCCCCCACGGTGACGCCGCGATAGATCCCGGCGGTGGCCAATCCGGTCTGCAGCGACGGGGCGACCGCGGTGTTGGCCGCCATGTCGGTGAGGTCCGCATAGTCGTAGCGGGCCGCCAGCTCGACCGCCCCCAGGCCGCCCTTGTCCAGCGGGTGGAGCACCTTGATCCGCCCGAACGAGCCGTTGGGATTGTAGGGCCGGGTCTCGCCGGTCGGGAACCAGCTGACGGCGCCATAGGCGGTGACGATGTCGAAATTGTCGCCGCCCAGGGTCGGGCTCAGGCTGGTGGCGATCCGGTCGACCCGGATCCGCGCGGCCTCGCCCTGCACCGACAGGGCGCGGTGCACCCAGGCGCCTTCCAGGGCCAGGGTGGTGTCGCCGTCGCCGACCGCGCCGGTGCTCAGCAGGGTCGCGCCCGAGGCGGTCTGCGGCCGGAACGCGGTGTTGGCGGCGGCCGAATAGGTGAAGCCGGTCTCGCCGCCACGGTCGCGCCGCCGCGCCCAGGCCCCCAGGTGCAGGCGGTCGTTCTCCGACAGCTTGGGCGACCATGTGGCCCGCACCGTCGCGCCCGACCGCTCGACCGCCTGGTTGGGGTCGAAGCCCCCGGTCACGTCGGCCTTGTTGATGCTGTCGCCCTGCAGGGCGGCCCACAGCGACCAGTTGGGGCCGGTCCGCACCACTTCCAGGGCCAGGGTGTAGCCGGCGTCGATCAGGTCGCCATAGGCGCCGCGCTCCATGAAGGTGGTCGACTTGAACGAGGTCAGGCCCTCCAGCGAGGCGGCCTTCTGGTTGCCGGCCAGGATCGAGGTCTGGCTGTTCAGCTTGTACTCGATGATGGCGTCGTCCCAGCCCCAGGCCCCGCCGCTGACCGCGCCGCCCTCCAGACGATAGGCCCAGCGGCCGGTCTGGCCCTCGACGCCGAGGAACAGCTGGCGGGCCCGGAACTGGCGGGCGTGGTAGTCGGCCAGGCCGTCGCGCTCGGTGGTGGAGTCCACCGCGTCCAGCGACATCCGCCCGCGCAGCTTGAAGGTCGAGCCCGAGGCGTCGGTGAAGCGCGGCGAGTTCTCCCAGCGGATCGGCTCGGCGGCCGGCTTGGAGGGCAGGGTCTGGATGGGCGCGGCGGCCGGAGCCGGGGCGGCGGCGGGCGGCGCGGCCGCGGCCTGGCGCTCGAGCGCGTCGAGCCGGGCCTGCAGCGCCTGGATCTGGGCCTTCAGCGCCGCCAGGTCGGGATCCCCGGCGTGGGCCGCGCCGGCGAGGCCGAAGGCGACCAGGGCGGTGGTGGTGAACAGAACGCGCATGAGAAGTCTCCCCCTCTCCGGCGTCGCGCGCCGGGAGCTGGTGATCGGGATCGGGAAGGCCGGGAGGCCGCGGGCGGCCTCCCGGTGCGGGGCGCCTATTCGGCGGCGAGGGCCGCCGGGTCGGGCGTCGGCTCGACGTCCGAAGGGATCGGGTGACCGGACAGGGCGGCGTCCAGCAGGTCCTTGTCCAGGGCGTTCTCCCAGCGGCTGACGACGATGGTCGCCACGGCGTTGCCGATGAAGTTGGTCAGGGCCCGGCATTCGGACATGAAGCGGTCGACGCCGAGGATCAGGGCCATGCCGGCCACCGGCACCGAGGGCACCACCGACAGGGTCGCCGCCAGGGTGATGAACCCCGCGCCGGTGACGCCGGCCGCGCCCTTGGAGCTCAGCATGGCCACGCCCAGCAGCAGCAGCTGGTCGCCCAGCGACAGGTGGACGCCCGTGGCCTGGGCGATGAACAGCGCCGCCAGGGTCATGTAGATGTTGGTGCCGTCGAGGTTGAAGGAATAGCCGGTCGGCACGACCAGCCCGACGACCGGCTTGGCGCAGCCGGCCCGCTCCAGCTTGTCGATCAGGCTGGGCAGGGCCGATTCCGAGGAGCTGGTGCCCAGCACCAGCAACAGCTCGCTCTTGAGGTAGCGGATCAGGCGCAGGATCGAGAAGCCGTTGAACCGCGCCACCGCGCCCAGGATCACCAGCACGAACACCAGGGAGGTGGCGTAGAAGGTCCCGACCAGGGCGGCCAGGTTGATCACCGAGCCGATGCCGTACTTGCCGATGGTGAAGGCGAAGGCCCCGAAGGCGCCGATCGGGGCGGCCTTCATCAGGATGCCGACCAGGCGGAAGAAGGCGTGGGCGATCGACTCCAGCAGGTCGGTGACCGGCTGGCCCTTGTCGCCGACCAGGGCCAGGGCGACGCCGAACAGGATCGAGAAGAACAGCACCTGCAGGATGTCGCCGTCGGCGAAGGCGCCGGTGACGGTGGCCGGAATGATGTTGCTCAGGAAGCCGACGACCGTGGTCTCGTGGGCCTTGGCCGCGTAGTCGGCGACCTTGTCGCTGTGCAGGCTGGCCGGGTCGATGTTCATGCCGGCCCCCGGGTGGACGACATTGGCGACGATCATGCCCAGGATCAGGGCCAGGGTGGAGAAGGTGAAGAAGTAGACGAAGGCCTTCAGCACCACGCGGCCGAACTTGCCCAGGTCGCGCATGCCGGCGATGCCGGTGACCACGGTCAGGAAGATCACCGGGGCGATGACCATCTTCACCAGCTTGATGAAGGCGTCGCCCAGCGGCTTCAGGGACTCGCCGAAGTGCGGATAGAAGTGGCCGATCAGGGCCCCGGCGGTGATGGCGACCAGCACCTGCACATAGAGGTGGGCGTACCAGCGGCCGGGGCGCGACGGCGCGGCGGCGGGGGTCTGCGGGATCATCGGCGGGCTCCTGGGCTCGTTTCCTCGCGCATCTCTGAAGGCTCGGCGCTTGGGCCTAGAGTGCGGGAATTTCAGCGCCGCGCCGTCCGTTTTCTTTCCGGCGGCATACGGGTTTGATTTAGCTGGACAAAGTCCAGATGCGACAGAGCGTTCGCGACTCGGATTGTATCGTGTTTCGCCCACGAAAATCGCCGTTTGTGTGGTATATGACACGATCTCTGGAGGTCGGCTTGGCATCGACATCGACATCGGACGCGCCGGTTTCGCGCCGGCGCCTGCTGGCCTGGGCCCTGGTGGCGGCCGCGATCGGCCTGGCCCTGGCCTGGACGGTCGGGGCGCTGGTCCAGGATCGCGCCATGGCCAGCCTGCGGTCGCGGGCGACGGCTTCGGCGGCCCTGCACGCGGCGGTACTGCGCAGCGAGCTGGACAAGCAGCGGGCCCTGCCGCTGGTCCTGGCCGACGACGCCGACCTGGAGGCCGCCCTGTCCAGCCGCGCGCCCGAGCGGCTGGCCGCCCTGTCGCGCAAGCTGGAGGCTCTGGGCGTCCAGGCCCGGGCGGCCGCGGTCTATGTGATCGCCATCGACGGCGTGACGGTCGCGGCCAGCAACTGGCGCCAGCCGACCAGCTTCGTCGGCTCGAACTACGGCTTTCGTCCGTATTTCACGGAGGCCATGGCCCAGGGTCACGCCGAGCAGTTCGCCCTGGGCACGGTCAGCCGCAAGCCGGGCCTCTACCTGGCGCGGCGGGTGGACGGCGCGGCCGGACCGCTGGGCGTCGTCGTCGTCAAGCTGGAGTTCGACGGCGTCGAGGCCGCCTGGCGGGCCATCGGCGAGCCGGCCTTCGTGGTCGATCCGCGCGGCCTGGTGCTGATCACCAGCCAGCCGGAATGGCGCTTCCAGGCGCGCCGCCCGCTGTCCGACCAGGACCGGGCGACGCTGCGGGCCCAGGGCCAGTTCGGCGACGCGGCGTTCGCGCCCCTGCCGCTGCGCTCGCGCGGCGGCGACGGCGTGCAGCGCACCGACCTCCCCCGCGCCGAACGGCAGATCGAGACCCGGCTGCCCGACGTCGCGCCCGGCTGGACGCTGCACCTGCTGACCGCCGCCACCCCGGCCGACCAGGCGGCGGCGGCGGCCCGCTGGATCACCGCCCTGGTCTGGACCCTGCTGAGCACCGTGCTGTTCTGGCTATGGATCCGCCGGCGGCGCATCCGCCTGGCCGCCCTGCGCGAGCGCGAGGCCCGCGCCGAGCTGGAACGGCGGGTCGAGGTCCGCACCCAGGAGCTGACCGACGTCAACCGCGCCCTGTCGCGCGAGGTCGACGAGCGCCAGCGGACCGAGACCCGGCTGCGGGCCCTGCAGGCCGACCTGGTCCAGGCCAACAAGCTGGCGGCCCTGGGCCAGATCGCCGCCGGCGTGGCCCACGAGATCAACCAACCGGTCGCCGCCATCCGGGCCAACGCCGACAACGGGCTGGTGCTGCTGGCCCGCGGCCGGCCGGAGACGGCGCGCGAGAACCTGGTGGCGATCGCCGCCATGACCGAGCGGATCGGCCGCATCACCGACGAGCTGCGGGCCTTCTCACGCAAGGCCGACGGCCGGGTCGAGCCGACCCTGGTGTCGGAGGTCGTCGAGGGCTCGGTCCTGCTGACCGCCAGCCGGTCGCGCCGCCACGACGCCCGGCTGGTCCGCGAGGGCGAGGCGCCGGGCCTGACCGTGCTGGGGGAACGGATCCGGCTGGAGCAGGTGCTGGTCAACCTGCTGCAGAACGCCTTCGAGGCGGTGGAGCATCGCGAGCACGGCCTGGTGACCCTGACCGTGCGCGATGCGGGCGAGACGGTGGAGATCGCCGTCGCCGACAACGGGCCGGGCCTGACCCCCGAGGTCGAGCGCGGCCTGTTCACGCCCTTCCTGACCACCAAGCCGCAGGGCCTGGGCCTGGGCCTAGTCATCGCCCGCGACATCGCCGCCGGCTTCGGCGGCCAGCTGACCGCCGCCTCCATCCCCGGCGAGGGCGCGACCTTCACCCTGACCCTGCGCAAGGCCAAGCCATGACCGCTTCCGCCGGCCAGGTGGTGTTCGTCGACGACGACGAGGCGCTGCGGGGGGCCGTCGTCCAGGGCCTGGAGCTGGCCGGCTTCGAGGTGGCGACCTTCGACAACGGCCCGGCGGCGCTGAAGGCGCTGTCGCGGGACTTTCCCGGGGCGGTGGTCTCCGACGTCCGTATGCCGGGCATGGACGGCCTGGCGCTGTTCGCGCGCATCCAGGCGATCGACCCGGACATTCCGGTGCTGCTGATCACCGGCCACGGCGACGTGGCCATGGCCGTGGCGGCCCTGAAGGACGGGGTCTACGACTTCGTCTCCAAGCCCTTCCCGATCGAGCGCCTGGCGGTGGCCCTGGCGCGGGCCTTGGAGAAGCGCGGCCTGGTGCTGGACAACCGGCGGCTGGAGGCGGCCGCCGCCCAGGCGACGGCGGGCTCGCCCCTGCTGGGCGAGGCGCCGGTCATGCAGCGGCTGCGGGCGACGATCGCCCAGCTGGCCGAGGCCGAGGTCGACGTGCTGATCCAGGGCGAGACCGGGGTCGGCAAGGACCTCGTCGCCCAGGCCCTGCACCGCGGCGGCCCGCGCCGCGCCCGGCCCATGGCCACGGTCAACTGCGCCGCCCTGCCCGAGGCGGTGTTCGAGGCCGAGCTGTTCGGGGTGGCGGGCGGCGCGGCCGGCGGGCGTCCCCGGGTCGGCCGCCTGGAGCTGGCCGATCGCGGCGTGCTGTTCCTCGACGAGATCGAGGGCCTGACGCCGACCATGCAGGCCAAGCTGCTGAGGGTGGTCGAGGAACGGGAGATCTGGCCGATCGGCGCGGCCGAGCCCCGGCACCTGGACTTCAGGATCATCGCCGCCGGCAAGATCGACCTGGCCGAACCGGTGCGCGAGGGCGCCTTCCGCGCCGACCTCTACTACCGCTTGAACGTCGTCACCCTGGTCGTCCCGCCGCTGCGCGAACGGCGCGAGGACGTGCCGATGCTGTTCGGCCACTTTCTGGCCGAGGCGGCGGCGCGGTTCCGCCGGCCCGTTCCGCGCCTGACGGCCGTGGTCCGCGACCACCTGCTGGGCCATGATTGGCCCGGCAATGTGCGGGAGCTGGCCCACTACGCCGAGCGGGTGGCCCTGGGCCTGTCGTCCGCCGTCGCCGCCGAGCCCGGGGAGGCCAGCCCGGCCGACGGCCTGGCCGAACGGGTCGAGCGTTACGAGGCGATGGCGATCCGCGAGACCCTGGCCGCCTGCGACGGCGACGCGCGCACGGCGATGGCCCTGCTGCGCACGCCGCGCAAGACCTTCTACGACAAGCTGCGCCGCCACGGCATCGAGATCGACGCCTACCGCCCCGCCCGGCGCGCTCCACGATCCTGACGCGGTCCGATCAGCCCGGCGCCGGATAGAGGTCGAGCAGGGCGCGGGTCACGCCGTTGGTCCAGCCGAAGCCGTCCTGCAGCGGATATTCGCCGCCGCCGCCGGCCTTGGCCTCCTCGACGTCGTACTTCTCCAGCATCTTGCCGCTGGCCTTGTACTCGCGGGCCACGGTGGCCAGCCAGCGCTGGCCGATGTCCCTGGCCAGGTCCTCCTCGCCGTAGCGGCGCAGGCCCGAGACCGCCACCCACTGCAGCGGGGCCCAGCCGTTGGGGGTGTCCCACTGCTGGCCGGTGGCGACGGTGGTGGTGCGCAGGCCGCCCGGCGCCAGCAGCAGGGCGCGGGTGGTCGCCGCCACGGCCTTGGCCTGGTCGGGGCTGGCCGCCCCGACGAACAGCGGATAGAGCGTCGCGGCGCTGGGATGGTCCAGCCGCGTCCGCTCGCGCCACTGGTAGTCGAGATAGAGCCCGCGCGGGGCGTCCCACAGATAGGCGTCCATCGCCGTCCGGCGGGCCTTGGCGCGGCCGCTGAACTCGGCGACGCAGGACGCGTCCGCCAGGTCGGCGCAGCCCTGAGCGATCGTCGTCTCCAGGCCGAACAGCAGGGCGTTCAGGTCGACCGGGATAACCGACGTGACCTGGAGGGTCTTCAGGCTCTTGCCGTCGGCCATCCAGCGCGAGCTGAAGTCCCAGCCGCTCTCGGCGCCGGAGCGCAGGTCGCGGAAGACCTCGCCGGCCGGGCGGTTGGTCACCGCGCGGGCCGTCAGCACGTCCTCGCGGTAGGACTCGTCGCGCGGCGTGGTCCGGTCGTCGGCGTAGCGGTTGAGGATCGCGCCGTCGGGCAGGGCGACGACGCGGCGCCAGGCCTGGCCCGGCCTGACGGTCTTTTCGCCGTCCATCCAGAAGGCGTGCTCGCGGCGCATCAGGTCCAGGCGCTGCTTGAACCGCGCCTTGTCGGTCTTGTCGGTCAACCCGACCATGGCGAAGTAGAACGGCGGCTGCGAGCGGCTAAGATAGTAGGTGCGCGTGCCGTTGGGGATGTGGCCATAGCGGTCGATCAACCCGCCGAAGTCGTCGACCATGCTCTCCACCGCGTCCTGGCGGCCGTCGGCGGCCAGGCCCAGCATCGTGAAGTAGCTGTCCCAGTAGTACATCTCGCGGAAGCGTCCGCCGGGCACGACGAACGGCTTGTCCAGCGGCAGGGCGCTGTCGCCGTCCACCGCCTCGACCGGCGGGCGGGTCAGCACCGGCCAGAGGGCGGCGATGTGAGCTTTCAGGGTGGTGCGGTCCTTGGACGGGGGCGGAAGCGGCGCGCTTGGAGGGACGACGAAATTGGCGCGCACGAAGCGCTTCAGTTCGGCGTCGGTGAAGGCGGCGTGGGCGCGGTAGGCGGCCATGATCTGGGCGGGCGGGCGCTTGGGCGTGGCGTCGACGAAGGTCTTGCCGTCCGGAAACAGCTTGCGCATCTGCACCTGGTGGAACAGCGCGCCATAGGTGTCGGCGGGGGAGGGGACCTCGCTGGCCTTGGGCGTCGGCGCCTGGGCGAGCGTCGGCGAGGCGAGAGCGAGCCAGGCGATGGAGGCCAGTAGGGTGCGATGCTTCACGACAGGTCCTCCACCTATCCGCTCATCCCGGCGAACGCCGGGACCCAGATGGAATGGCTTTGAAGCTGACGCCAAGAGCGCCGAGCCCTTCCAATCATCCACACCGCTATGGGATCTGGATCCCGGCGTTCGCCGGGATGAGCGGATTCAAAAATCAATCAAACTCAAGAACGAAAGAAGCGCGGATCGGGTCCGTGGGGACCCGGTCCGCGCAGGGAGACCGGTCAGAAGTTGTAGCCGACGCTGACCTTGAACGACCGACCCAGGATCGGGCGGGCGTTGGCGCCGCTGGTCGAGCGCGGGTCGCCCTCGGTCAGGCCGTGGCTGTCGGTCAGGTTGTCGGCCGAGACCTGGACGGTGAAGGCGTTGACGTCGAAGATCGCGCCCAGGTCGACCTTGGTGTAGCCCTTCAGCACCTGGGTGTTGGCGTTGTCGGCGAAGCGGTCGTCCACCGCGCTGACCGTGCCGTAGAAGGTCGACTCCACCGAACCCAGGGTCACATCGTAGCTGGGGGTGAAGCGGATCATCCAGTCGGGCTGGCGCTGGGCGCTGTTGCCCTTGTTGCCGGGAATCGACGACTTGACGATCTCGGTCTTCTGGAAGGTGCCGTTCAGGGCCAGGGACAGGCCGAAGTCCGAGCGCCAACGGCCGTCCAGCTCGACGCCGTGGGCCTTGTTGCTGTTGCTTTCCTGGATGCCGCCGACGTCGGCGAACTTGGCGCCCTCGAACTTGTTGGCGAAGCCGGTGGCGTAGAGCTCGAACGGTCCGCTGCGCAGCTTGTAGCCCAGCTCGTACTGGTCGACCGACAGGGTGTCGGTCAGGCCCTCGCGGAAGTTGTCGAAGCTGGGGAATTTGTAGCCGCGCGAATAGCGGCCGAACACGCCGGAGACGGCGTTGATGTCGTAGTTCACCCCGACCGTGTAGCTGGTCTTGCTGTTGCTGTAGTCGGTGGTGCGCAGGGCCAGGCCGTCGGGGAAGCCGGGGCCGTCGTCGACCACGTAGTCGGTCTGGAACCGCTCGCGGCGCACGCCCAGGTCGATGCGCAACGGATCGATCACCTGCCAGGAGTCGGCCAGGTACAGGGCGTCCACCCGCCCGTCGCCGGCCGAGGTCAGGCCGAACTTGAAGCAGCTGGAGGTGCTGCCGGCCGCCGCCAGGTTGGCGCAGGTGACCGGCGCGGCCAGGTAGTCGCCGTTGGCCTTGACCTGCATCGGCTCGACGTTGCCGATGGTCCAGAAGTCGTCGGACTTGAAGCTGGAGGCGTAGTAGCCGGCCGACAGCTGGTGGGTCCCGACCGTCTTGGCGATCGACAGGTCGTTGGTCACCGCCTTGATCTTCTTCTCGACGATCCAGGCGCCCCAGTTCTGGACGTAGTCGTTGGTTCCCGGGACGGTCCCGCCGCGGGTGGTGATCGCGCCGGGGACCACGGTGTTCAGCGCGCCGACCGTGATCGCCGCCCCGTCCGGCACCAGGCCGTAGGTGTTGGCGTCGCCGTCGGTCAGGCTGAAGCGGTCGCGCACCTGCCAGCCGTCACCGAACTCGTGGTCGAAGCTGCCGCCGGCCACGTAGCCCTTGAAGCCCCGGCCGTCGGCCAGGTCGAAGTCGCGGGTCGCGCCGGCGCCGTTGACCTGCAGGGTGTGGAAGCGGCTGGCGTTACCCAGCTGGGTATATTCGCCCTTGTCGACGCCCGGCACGTTGATCGCGAACGGCAGGTACCAGGCGCCGTGGTCGTCGGTGTAGCGGGCGTAGAGGTTCAGCTTCCCCCGCTCCATCCGCTTGGTGATGTTGACTGTGAACTGCTGGCCGACCTCGCTGTCGAACTGGGTGTCGCGCACGCCCGGCGAGGTGGTCGCATAGCCGCCGACCATGAAATAGAGGTCGTCGGCCAGCTTGCCGCTCAACAGGCCGTCGACGCGGCGCAGGTCGTAGTCGGAGGTGGTCAGCTTGACCAGGCCGTGAGTCTCCTCGCCGCCTTCCTTGAGCTGGAAGTTGGTGGTCAGGCCCGGCTGGCCGTTGGAGAAGATCGGGTTGGGACCGCCGCGCAGGGCCTCCATCCGCGAGATCGTCTCGTCGACCCGGAAGATCGAGCTGTTCTCGAGGAACGACAGGGTCGAGGGCGGATAGATCGGCGAGCCCTGCAGCTGGATGGTCAGGAACTCGGCGTCGCCGGTGGCGGGGAAGCCGCGCACGAAGACGTTGGCCCCGGCCACCCCGCCCGAGGTCTCGACCCAGACGCCGGGCACCAGGGTCAGCAGCTCGGCCGTGCTCTTGGGCGAGGCCTTGGTGATGTCGTCGGCGTTGACGGTGGTGACCGCGAAGCTGGCGGCCAGCTTGTCGATGCCCTTGCCGCCCGGGGTGCCGACCACGATCAGCTCGTCGACCTGGGCGGGGGTGTCGGGCGTGGGCTCGACGGCGGTGGCGGGCTGGGCCTCGGTCTGGGCGCTGGTGGCGACCAGCAGGGTCTTGGCGCGGATGGCGTAGACGCCGCTGGCGGTGGGCTGGGCGCTGAGGCCGGCCCCGCTGAGCAGGCGCTTCAGCGCCGCCTCGGCGGTGTAGGCGCCCTGCAGGGCCGGGGCCCGCTTGCCGCGCACGCTGGCCTCGTCGAAGGCCAGCTGCTGGCCCGAGGTCTGCCCAAAGGCCCGCAGGGCGCCGCTCAGGTCCTGGGCGGGAATGTCGAAGCTGTAGGTGGCGCCCCTGGCCTGCTGAGGGGCCTGCTGGGCGTGGACGGCCACGGGGGCGGCCAGCAGCATCAGGGCCGCGGCGGCGGTGGAGCCCAGGGCCCAATGGCGATGCGGGCGGCGGTCGAAGGATCTGCGCATGTGTCTTCCCTCCCAAGCGCGCCGACGTTGATTGCGGCGCTTTGGAAGGTGAGACGCCTCAGCTCGTCGAAGGCACACCGGCCGGCGTGGAATTTTTTTGGCCGTGGTCGATTTTCAGCACGGTCACGCCATTGGCCGCAACCGCGTGGACCGGCAGCACGGCCGTCACGCCGTCGACGAAGGCGCCGGTGTCGCCCGAGGTGAACACCCCGCTGATCCGCAGCTTGGCCACGCCCGGGTCGCCGATCCGCAGCTTGTCGCGGGCGTAGCGGTTCACCCGCTCGACGGCCAGGTCCATGGGCTCGTCCTGGAACACCAGCTGGCCGTTCTCCCAGGCCTTGGCGCGGGCCGGGTCCAGCTGGCTGACGACCGTGGCGTCGGTCTTGGTCGAGGTCACCAGCTCATGGTCGGGGGTCAGCAGCCGGTCGGCGGGGGCGCCGTCGATCTGGACGGGCGCGGCTTTGTCGGCGCGGCCGGTCTTGTCGTCCAGCACCGCCACGTGGCCCTCGTAGAGGACGACCCGCATCTGGCCGGTCAGGCGCTCGACGCTGAACACCGTGCCGGTGGCCACCACCAGCTTGTCGCCGGCCGCCACCGAGAACGGGCGCAGCGGGTCCTTGGCGACCGAGAACTTGGCCCGGCCGCTGTCCAGCCACAGCCGGCGGCGGCCGCTTTCGTACTTCACCTTCAGCACTGTGGCGCTGTCGAGCGAGGCCCGCGAGCCGTCGGCCAGTTCGACGATCCGCCGTTCGCCCTCGGTGGTGCGATAGACGTCGGGCAGGCTGGCCCGCCAGGCGAGCCCGGCCCCGACGGCCACGACCAGGGCCGCGGCTAGGCCGGCCCACAGCGCCGGGCGGCGGCCGGGACGGGCCCAGCGGCCGTGCTGGGCGCGGCGCAGGTCCTCGAGCGCCTCGCGGCGAAGGGCGATCAGGCCTGGGCTGGCGGCCTGTTCCTCGACCGCGCGCCAGGCGGTGACGGCGTCGTCCAGCAGGCCGCGATGGGCCGGGTCGGCCGCGAACCAGGCCTGCAGGTCGGCCTGCTCGGCCGGGGACAGGTCGTCGTCGGCCAGGCGCACGCACCACAGGGCGGCCTGCTCGCGGGCGGCGTCCAGCCGGTCGTCGGGCGAGATCGCGGTCATTCGCCGGCCCTCACGCGTCGGGTCAGGTGGGTCATGGCCTTGAGGATGTGCTTTTGCACCGCGCTGACGGAGACGCCGTACAGGGCGGCGAGTTCGGCTTGTTTCATGCCTTCCAGACGGAACAAGAGAAAGATGGCGCGGGTGCGCTCGGGCAGTTCGCGCAGGGCGTCGGAGACTTCGCCCAGGCTCTCGCGGCCCAGCAGCACCCGCGCGGGGTCCAGGGGCTCCAGGTCCAGGGCGCTGGTGTCGAGGCTGGCGCGGTAGTTGGCCCGCACCTTCTCGCGCCGGCCCCGGTCGCGCAGCAGGTTGGCGGCCATCTGGAAGATGTAGGCGTCGGCGTTGTCGATCGCGCCCGCTTCGGCCGTGGCCAGCTTGGCGAACAGCTCCTGGGTCATGTCCTCGGCGTCGCCGTGGCTGGCGGCGCGACGCATGAAGAACGCCATCAGCGCGGGCCGATAGCGCCGGTCGAGTCTGCTCAGGTCTGGCTCGGTCGCTGGCCGCACGGTTCCGCCTGCTGGAGGGTCTGACGATTTTCCCAGGATGTATGACGCACGTCGCGCCAAAACCCCCACCGTGTCCCGGAAGTTTTCGCGCGGGGCGCTGGCGGCGTGTGATCGGCCTTGCGGCGAGGGCGAAGGGCGGCATAAGTGGTAGCGTTATCATTCGCCAAGGAATGAAGCGGGAGGACGCATGGGTATCGAGGGCCGCAGGAGCGCGCGGGCGCGGGTGTGGGCGTGCTGGATCGCGCCGGTGGTCGCCGCCGTGGCGACGATGGGGGCCGCTCAGGCCGCCACGCCGGTGAAGATGGCCCTGACCTTCGACGACCTGCCCGCCCACAGCGCCCTGCCGCCGGGCGTCAGCCGCATCGACGTGGCCGGCCGGCTGCTGGCCGCCTTCCACGACGCGAGGACGGGGCCGGTCTACGGCTTCGTCAACGGGGTGCACGAAGAGCGCGAGCCGGACTCGGTGGGCGTGCTGTCGCTGTGGCGCGCGGCCGGCCACCCGCTGGCCAACCACACCTGGTCGCACCTGGACCTGAACACCCACAGCCTGACCGAGTGGGAGACCGACCTCGTCCGCAACGAGCCGCTGCTGGAACGGCACATGGCCGGCCAGGACTGGCGCTGGCTGCGCTATCCGTTCCTCAGCGAAGGCGAGACGCCGGAAAAGCACGTCGCGGCCCGCAAGCTGCTCAAGGCCCACGGCTACCGCATCGCCAGCGTGACCATGAGCTTCGGGGACTATGCCTGGAACGAGCCCTACGCCCGCTGCATGGCCAAGGGCGACGCGGCGGCGGTGGCGTCGCTGGAGGCCAGCTATCTGAAGGCCGCCAAGGACAGCCTGGACTATTCGCGCCGCCTGTCGGCCACGCTGTACGGCCGCGACATTCCCTATGTGCTGCTGATGCACGCCGGGGCCTTCGACGCCCGGGTCATGCCGCGGCTGCTGAAGATGTATCAGGACAACGGCGTCAAGTTCGTCAGCCTGGAGGAAGCCGAGCGCGACAGGTTCTACGCGGCCGACTTCAAGACGAAGGCGACCGAGGCGCCGACCACGCTCGAGAACGCCCTGAAGGCCAAGGGCCTGCCGGTCCCCAGGCTGGACCTGCCCTTCGCCGACCTCGACAAGATGTGCCGATAGGCCGTCGCTTCGCGTCGCCGACCAAGGTCGGGCTAGCAAATCCAGGCGCCGTCGGGACGGATCTTAGTTCCGCCCTGGCGGTCCATCGAAACAGGAGTTGCCCGTGACGTCCTTGATCCGCGACGCCGACATCAATCGCCGCCGGCTGCTGGCCACGGGGGCTGTCGCCGGCGTCCTGGCCCTGCCCATGGCGGCCTGCGCCGCCGACGCGCCGTCCGAGACGGTCGAGATCCAGGTCGCCGAGGGCCGGCTGCGCGGCCTGCGGACCGGCGGCGTCGACGCCTACAAGGGCGTGCCGTACGGGGCCAGCGTCTCGGGCGCCGCGCGCTTCAAGCCGGCCAGGCCGGTCGCGCCCTGGGCCGGGGTGCGGGACGCCACGCGGCTGGGGACGCCGTCGCTGCAGGACCCGACCACGGTCTATGGCAAGAACGAGCCCGCGCCGGGCGAGGACTGCCTGGTGCTGAACGTCTGGACCCCGGCCGGCGGCGGCAAGGGCCGGCCGGTGATGGTCTACAGCCATGGCGGCGGCTACACGACCGGCTCCGGCGGCAGCACCGCCCAGGACGGCTCGATGCTGGCCCGCGAGCACGACGTGGTGGTGGTGGCCACCAACCACCGGCTGGGTGTGCTGGGCTATCTGTACCTGGGCGATCTGGGCGGGGCCGACTACGCCGGCTCGGGCAACCAGGGCCTGTCCGACATCGTGCTGGCCCTGAAGTGGGTGGCGCGCAACATCGAGGCGTTCGGCGGCGATCCGGCCAATGTGACGATCTTCGGCGAGTCCGGCGGCGGGGCCAAGACCTCGTGCCTCTACGCCATGCCGTCGGTCGCGCCGCTGTTTTCCAAGGCGATCATCCAGAGCGGGCCGGTGGTGCGGATCACCACCCCCGACGTCGCCGCCCAGACGACGCGGATGTTCCTGGAGCAGCTGGAGATCGCTCCGGCCGACTGGCGCAAGCTGCTGGACGTGCCCGCGCCCCAGATCCTGGCCGCCCAGAAGGCGCTGAACGCCAAGGTCAAGAGCGACAGCGGCGGCTGGCGCGGGATCCAGTCGCTGACGCCGGGAACCTATGGCCCGATCCTCGACGGCGACCTGCTGCCGCACCACCCGTTCGACCCCGCCGCCCCGGCCAGCGCCGCCGACAAGCCGCTGATGATCGGCTGGCTGGATCGCGAGGCGGCGTTCTTCGCCTGGACCGGCAAGGACGTCGAGGCCTTCCGGCTGGACGAGGCGGGGCTGAAGGCGCGGCTGTCGGGCAGGTTCGGCGACCAGGCCCAGGCGCTGATCGACGCCTACCGCTCCGACCGCCCCGGCGCGACGCCCAGCGATATCTACCTGGCGGCCGCCAGCTACTACGCCATGGGCGCGGGTTCGGTGCTCGCCGCCGAACGCAAGGCCGCCCAGGGCCGGGCGCCGGCCTATGTCTACAACATCGCCTACCGCTCGAACCGCAAGATGGACGGGACCGACATCGAACTGGGCGCCATGCACGCCAGCGACATCCCCCTGGTGTTCAACACCGTCGCCTCGCCCGACACCCTGGCCGGCAGCCGCGCCGACCGTTTCGCGGCGGCGAAAAACATCAGCGCGATGTGGGCCAACTTCGCCCGGACCGGGCGGCCGTCGGCGCCGGGGCAACCGGCCTGGCCCGCCTACGACCTGAAGACGCGACAGACGATGGTGCTGGACGTGACGTGCAACGTGGTCCCCGACCGGTTCGGCGCGGAGCGGCGGGTTTGGACCCGGGTGGATCCGGTGGCGTAGCGGCGTTTGCCTGGAAGAACGGCGAAGGCAGAGGCTACTCCGCCGCCTGCAGGCGCGCCGGCGGCCTCGCCTCCACCGTCCCGACCAGCGGCAGGCGCACCTGCACCAGCAGGCCCTCGCCGGGCAGGGCCAGCCGGATGTCGCCGCCGTGGGCGCGGACGATCGAGCGGGCCGAACTGAGCCCCAGGCCGACGCCCTGCTTGCTGGAGGTGCGGGCCTCGACGCCGCGATAGAACGGCGTGAACACCCGCTCCAGCTCGCTCGTGTCCAGGCCCGGACCCCTGTCGCGGATCTCGACCACCGTCTCGTCGCCCTCGACATGCAGGGCCACCCGGGCGCTGTCGCCGTACTTGACGGCGTTGTCCACCAGGTTGGCGAACACCCGCTGCAGGCCCAGCACCGAGACCTCGACCTCGGCCGGCTCGCCGGACTCCAGGACCACGTCGGCGCCGGTGACCTCGGCCTCGTCGATCACGCATTCCAGCAGCGAGCGCAGGTCGACGCGCTGGCGAGCCCCGGCCTCGGCGTCGTCGCGCATGAAAGCCAGGACCGAGGTGATCATCGCCTCCATCTGGTCCAGGTCCTGGGCGATCTCGCGGCGCAGCGACGGCGAGGCGCGCTCCAGGCGGAAACGCAGGCGGGCCAGCGGCGTGCGCAGGTCGTGCGAGATCGCGCCGATCATCGCCGTGCGGTCGGTGATGTAGCGGCTGAGCCGTCCCTGCATGGCGTTGAAGGCCCGGGCGGCGCGACCGATCTCGGCGGGGCCGTCGGCGACGATAACCCCAAATCCATTTGGCGAGGCCGGGTCGCGGCCCAGTTGCTCGGCGGCGGCGGCGAAGCCGGCCAGGGGCGCGGCCAGACGGCGGGCGAAGATCCAGCCCAGCGGGGCGACCACGGCCAGGGACAGGGCGAACCACATCAGCACCCGGCGCTGCCAGCTGTTGGGAAAGGCCTCGGGCTGCGGCCGCAGGGTCACCCACCGGTCGGGACCCAGGCGCAGGGCGGCCACGAACTCGCCCTCGATGAACGGCGGCGGCGCCAGGCCGAACAGGCTGCGGGCGGCCGGCGCGGCCAGGGGCCGGCCCGTCGTCGCCTCCGGTTCGGGCGCCGGCCTGGGCGGCGGCGGCGGCCGGGGCGCGGGCAGGGCGACATGCGGCGCGGCCTGGACCGTTTCGACGACCGGGGCGGTGGCGGTCAGGGGCTGGGGCGGCGGCGGGCGCTTCAGGGTCGGCTCGCGGGCCACGGCGTCGGCGACGGGATCCAGCGGCGGAGCCGGCGGGGCCGGTCCGCGCAACGAGTCGGGCAGGGTCATGTTCGCCCGCGAACGGAACGGCGCGGCGAACAGCGGGTCGGTCGAGCGGCCGGCCGCGGCGGCGGACGACGAGTAGCTGAAGATCCGCTGGCCGCCCGCGTCGCCCGCCTGGAAGACCTGCTGGCCGACGACTCCGCGCATCGCCGCGTCGGATGGAAAGCCCTGGCGGATCTGGACGCCGCCCATCGGTCCCAGGCCGGCGTGCAGTCCGCCCACGCCGCCCGGGCCGGGCCCCGGCGGCAGGGTCTGGGCCTCGGCATAGGTGGTCAGCAGCAGGGCCAGCGGCGGGCGGCCGGGGCGGCGGCTTTCCGTGCCGGCGAACGGCGGCGGGGCGTAGAACAGCAGCCGGACGTCCTCGCGCGGCGCGTTCAGCAGGCGGGCGAGGTCAGCCCGGGCGGGCTCGGAGGCCACCCAGCCCGGGCTCTGCAGGCTGGGGGGCTGGGTCTCGACGGTGCGGATCAGCGGGCGGTCGTCGTCGCCGTCGGGCATCGCCCCGCGCAGGCCGGCGGCGATGTCGGCCAGGCTGTGGTGCATGGCCGGGGCCGGCGGCAGCAGCACGGTCAGGACCAGGGTGACGGTCTGGGCCACCACCAGCCCGGCGATCAGCAGGGCCAGGATCTGCAAGGCGATCGGCGGGCTGGGCCAGCGCCGGAACGGGCGGCCGCCGAACAGGCCCCCCCGGGCGGTCATTCGAGCGTGACCTTGGCGTCCAGCATGTAGCCCATGCCGCGATAGGTGCGGATCAGGGGCTCGTCGGACTGGGCCTCGATCTTGCGGCGCAGGCGGCTGATGTGCAGGTCGACGCGGCGGCCCAGGTTCTCGACCGTCTCGCCGGCGATGATGGTCAGCAGCGCGTCGCGCGACACGACCGAGCGGGCGTGGTCGGCCAGGGTCGACAGGATGGTGAACTCGCCCGGGGTCAGCAGCAGCAGCACGCCGTTCGGCGCGGTCAGCTGGCGGGCGGCGGCGTCCAGCCGGAAGCCGGCGAACAGCCGCACGTCGCTGCGCGGCCCCTTGCCCCCGGCCCGACGGCGCAGCAGGGCCTTGACCCGGGCCAGCAGCTCGCGCGGCGGGATCGGCTTGACCACATAGTCGTCGGCGCCCAGCTCCAGCCCGACGATGCGGTCGACCGGGTCGCCCAGGGCGCTGAGCAGCAGGATGGCCGGCCCGTCGGTCCCCGACACCTGGCGGCACAGCGACAGGCCGTTCTCGCCGGGCAGGTTGACGTCCAGCACCAGCACGTCGACCGGCCGGGTCTCCAGCACGCCGCGGGCGGCGGACACGTCGGCGGCCTGGCGCACGGTGTAGCCCTGGCCGGCCAGGTAGCCCGCCATCTCCTGGCGCAGCACGTCGTCGTCCTCGACCAGCAGGACGGTGGCGTGTTCGGCGGGCGCGAGCTGGATCATGGCGGCGGACATACCTGCAGAATAAGGCGCGGCCGGGACCTTCGCCATGGGCCAAGCGTCGCGGTCGGACTGTTTTTCAGGTATCCAGCCGGCTTTTTCGGAACAGTTTTGTATCGGACGGAAACATTACTGTAATCGGCCGAAACATGACTGCGCACTTGTCTTGCCTGCGAAGTGGCGAGGCGACGGTTCGGCGATCCTATTCCAAGCGCCGCGCCGGCGCCGCCCGGACCTTCAAACGGTTGTCATCCCGGACAAGCGCTACGCGCTTTCCGGGATGACAACCTCAGGGGCGGAAAGGACTGAAGCCTAGTCCTGCACCCGATCCACCCGGGCCGCGAAGATGTAGCCCACGTGCCGCACCGTGCGGATCAGCCCCGCCCCGCCGTCGATGCGGTCCAGCTTGGTCCGCAGGCGGCTGATGGCGACATTGACCTGCTGGGGCGCGGGGCGGGCGTGGGCGTCGGGCGGACCGTGGCGCAGCTCGTCGCGGGTCAGCACCTGGTTGGGCCGGTCGAGCAAGGCCCACAGCACCAGGAACTCGGCCGTCGACAGCGGCACCGGCCGGCCGCGGGGGTCGAACAGGTCCTGGGTGGCGACGCTCAGCCGCCAGCCGTCGAAACGATAGGCCGCCGGCGCCTCGCGGGCCGGCTCCTCGGCGCGCGCCTCGTCGCAGCGGCGCAGCACCGCCCTGATCCGGGCCAGCAGCTCGCGCGGGCGATAGGGCTTGACCACGTAGTCGTCGGCCCCGAACTCCAGGCCCACCACCACGTCGCACTCCTCGTCGGAGTCCGAGACCATCATGATGGCCGGCGGCGAGGGCAGGCTGAGCAGGCGCGAGCAGACCGAAAGGCCCGAGGCGTCGGGCAGCATCATGTCCAGCATCACCAGGTTGACCTGGGTCTCGCGCAGGATCTGCTCCATCTCGCGGGCGCTTCCAGCCCCCAAGGCCGTCAGGCCATAGCCGGAGAGAAGCCCCGTCATGTCGTGGCGGGCGACCGGATCGCCGTCGAGCACGAGGATGCGCTTGTCCATGGTCAGAACATCGCCCTTCCGGTCAGTCGCGCGGTGTACTTGGTCTGCTTGCGCGAGGCCTCGGCCCCGCCTTCCAGGGCCAGGTAGGACAGGGCCGAGCCGGCGCGCAGGGCGAAGCCCAGGGTCACCGCGCCGTCCCGGTCGTCCGAGGCGGCCAGGGTGAACGGCGTCCCGCCCGCGAAGCTGGCGATGGTGTCGCCCATGGCTCCGGCCAGGGTCCGCCGGTAGCCCACACGCAGCTCGGGCCGCACCCAGACGTCCTTGCCGTACTGCCTGCCCAGCACCAGGCCCAGATCGCCGCTGAGGTTGTCGGCCTTGCGCGAGGCCACGGTCAGGTCGAAGCCCGAGCCGCCGCCGTGCTCCTTGCGCTCGCCCTCCCACAGCCAGACATAGTCCAGCCGGCCTTCGGGGCGCAGATAGACCTCGCCCAGCCGGGCCTCGTAGGCAAGTCCCGCGAAGGCGTTGGCGACCAGGCCGTTCCAGGCGGCGGTGTTGGTCAGCTTGACGTCCACCGTCCCGTCGCCGTCGACGTCCTCGCTGACGAAGCCGCGGTCGCCGTTGAAGCGGCTGTAGCCGACGCCGCCGCCCAGGTTGAACCGCCAGCCGCCGACCGACCGCCGCCAGTAGAGGCCGGCCTGCAGGATCGAGGCGGTGGTCTTCTCGCCGGCCTTGGCGACGGTGTCGTGCTCTTCCAGGCTGACCGCCGCCAGGGTGACGCCCAGCGCCCCGCCGGCCTCGCCCATGGCCTCGTAGCCGGCCACCACGCCCAGGGCCTGGGTGTCGGAGCCCTGGGTGTCGCCGTCCTCGCGGCGGACCAGGGCGTTGATCTCCTGGACCCAGACGCTGTCGGGCCCGTAGCGGTCGCCGATGTCGGGACGATTGGCGGTGGCCGCCGAGATCTGCTGCTGCACGGTCTGCAACGCCGAGAACAGGCCCTCGCCCTGGCTGGGCAGCATCTGGTCGTAGAGGTTGAAGAAGCCGTCGTGGGTGCTCTGGTTCAGGAAGGCCCCGGCGATGGCGCTGTTGTCCGACAGGGCCGCGAACACCGCGTCATAGGCGCTGGTCTGGCTGCGCGACATCGAAGCTTCCGAGGCCGTGCGCCGCCGCACGTCGATGTCGATGTCATTGCCGGAGGCGTAGGCGTTGGCGACGTACAGGTAGGAGGTATGGCCCAGCAGGTCCTGGTTGATCGTCCCGGCCGTCAGGCTGCCGGCCTGGATCACCGTATAGGTGGTCGGGGCGGTCAGCAGGCTCTTGAAGTTCAGGCCCAGGGTGGCGCCGGTCTCGATCGTGGCGGTGTCGACCACCAGCTTGGTCTGAGTCCCGGCGGTGGGATCGATCGAGAACACCAGGGTGCTGTCCGCGCCCAGGGTCAGGCTGGTGGCCTTGATGGTCTCGGTGTTGGTCAGGCCCAGCGAGCCGTCGCCGATCTTGATGTCCAGCAGACCGTCGCTGTCGGTCAGGGCGCCGACCATGTAACCCGTGCCGTCGATGGTCAGGCGGTCGGCGCCCGCGCCGAACGAGACGTCGCCGATCAGGCCGCCGTTCAGGATCGACAGGCTGTCGGCGCCCGAGCCGAACAGCACCCTGCCGCGGATCAGCGGCTCGTCGGCGTCGTCCACCCCGTCGCCGTCCGCATCGGCGTCGGCCACGTCGTCGTCGCCGTCGTCGCCGTCGGTGACGCCGCTCTGGACGATGGTCACGCCGGTGGTGTTCTTCGAGACGTCGATGGCCGTCGCCGTGCCGTGGATGACCTCGTTGCTGGTGTCGGTGTCGGCGTCGTCGGTGTCGTATTCGTCGTCGGTGGCGACGACATAGGCGGTGATCCTGCCGGTGTTGGTGATGGTCTTCAGGCCGCCGCTGTCGTCGATGATGGCGTAGGACGAGCCGCCCTCGCCGGAGACGGTGGCGCTGATCGTCCCGGCGTTGGTCACGCTGGTCATGCCGGCCCCGGCCGCGATGCTCAGGGCCTTGGCGGTGACGGCGGTGTCGCCGGTGACCGAGGCGGCGAGCGAGCCGGTGTTCCACAGCGTGTCGGCCACGGCCCCGGCGTTCAGCTTCAGCCCGACCGCGTCGCCCTCGTAGGCGCTGGCCGAGATCGAGCCGGTCAGCCTCACCCCGCCGGTGACGATCGTCGACAGCCCGGCGTCGCCGCCCAGCTGGACGCCGGTGGCGCTGATCCCGTCATGGACGCCCGCCGCCGTCACCGAGCCCTTGATGATCAGGCCGTAGGCGTTGTCGCCGGTCCCGACCGCGCCCAGGGTCACGGCGCGGGTGTCCGAACCGACCAACAGGGCCGGGGCCGAGCCGTAGGCGGTGACCGAGGCCGTGCCCTCGCTGCTGTCGGTGACGCCGTCGCCGTCCTCGTCGTCGGAGGTGTCGTCGTTGGTGTCGGTGGGCGGGGCGTCCAGCAGCACGCCGCCGGCCACGTCGGCGGTGACCTTCACCCCGCCGCCGCCCTGCAGCAGGTCGTCGGCGTCGAGCAGGGCCTCGTCGTCCGGGTCGGAATAGCGCGAGGTGACCCGGTAGCCGGTGGCATAGACCGAGCCCTGGATGACGAACGCGCCGCCGACATCGCCGTCGACCGCCAGGCCGACGCTGCCGCCGCCCAACACGCTGATCGAGCCGTTGCTGGTCAGGCCGCCGCTGATCGTCCCGGTGGTGTGGATCCCGTAGCCGCGGTCGCCGGTGACGCTGATCGATCCGCTGTGGACCAGCGAGCCGGTCAGGGGCGCTTCCAGGCTGATACCGGCCGAGTCGTTGCCCTCGATGGTGATCGCGCCCGTCGAGTCGTTGGTGATGGTCCCGACGAACGGGTCGGTCCCGGTCAGGCGGATCCCGTAGCGACCCGAGCCCTTGGCGAAGGCGCCGTCATAGTCGCCGTCATCATCGTCGTCGGTATAGGTGTAGTCCTCGGTCAGGCTGATCGTGGCGCTGTTCAGCAGGGTCCCGGCATGGCCGCCCAGCACCAGGACGCCGATCGAATCGGAGACCCCGACGCTGGACAGCGCGCCGCTGTTGGTCAGGGTGTTGTTGCTGTCGAGCGTGGCGATGGGGCCCGAGGCGCTGAGCGTGATCGCCCCGTCGCTGGTGATCTTGACGTCGTCGGCGGCCCCGGACGCGGCGGTCGAGGTGGCGATCGGCGTGGTGCGCGTACTGCTGGTAACCTGGGTCTCGGCCGCCGCGCCCCCGGCGCAGAGCAGCAGGGGAGCCAGGGCGGCCGAGGCGAGACGTTTGCGGGACATGGACGGCCTTGATGTGAGCCGTCCTTGCCTAGAGCGCCGCCGTGGCCGGCGGATGACCCCCCGGTATCGACGCCGATAAGCTGAGGTGTGGGTAGGCGACGCTACGTTTCGGCAGTGTGTCGGTTTGGTGTGCGGGGGCCTACCTATTCGACCCTCCCCCTGTGGGGGAGGCGATCGCGCAGCGATCGGTGGGGGGAGTTTTGGGATTGAAGATCCAGGCATTGGTCGCCGGCCGATGCCTCCCCCCACCGTCGGCTTCGCCGACACCTCCCCCACAGGGGGAGGGGCGGATTTAGTTTCCCGTGGGCAAAGCCTCCGGAACCAGCGCCAGGTTCATGATCGCCGCCAAGCCCCACTGGGCCGTGCCGTTGGTGGTGACCCCGGCCGCCTCGTCGATGGGGTTGAGCACGTCGGGGCCGGCGAAATGTTTCGTGGCGGTCGACAGGTTCAGGTCCTCGACCACGCCGCGCCCGAAGAATTCGCTCCAGGCCCGTTCGCCCAGGGCCTTGTCGCCCAGCCGCCAGGCCGCGTAGGCCGTCAGGCGGGAATGGCCCTGGCGCAGGCCGTTGGCGCCCAGCGGCCGGCCGAACTGGGCGATCTGCTCGGCGCGCGGGGCGTTGTACCAGCGGCAATAGTCCAGCCAGGCCTTGTCGTAGGCGGGCTCGCGGATCAGGGCCAGCATCTCGACATGGATCTCGGGGGCGCCGAACGCGGCGTTCAGGTGGCCGACCGCCAGCTTGTCGCCCGCGCCGGAGAACGTCCCGGTCTTGACGTCGTAGGTGGCCGCGCCGGCGAACCACTGCTTCTGCAGGGCGGCGATGGACTTCATGCCGGCCAGGATCCGGTCGCGCCAGCGTACGTCGCCGGTGCGCTCCCACTCGGTGAACCAGGCGCCGCACAGCGAACTCCAGTCGGTGCCGAACGAGGCGCGGATCTCGCCCTTGGGCCAGGCGCCGTCCTCCAGCTTGCGGCCGATATTGACCCGGGTCAGGGCCTCGTCGCCGTCGATCAGGTCGCGCATCAGGTCGCCGACCCGCTCGTCGGCGGTCAGATAGTAGTAGATGCGGCGATAGATGGCGTTGCTGACCCGGGGCTGCTTGGAGCTGTCGCCCCAGTGCTGCACCCCGTGCCGGGTGCCCAGGCCCCGGTAGGGGCCGACATGGTAGACGTCAACCTCGCCGGTGTGACGGGTCATGGCCTCGGCCATGCGGAACACGTCGGCCCGGCCGCCGCGCAGGTAGCTCAGCCACAGCCACAGGTCGGTCGACAGCTCCGAATTGTCCCAGGCGAAGCCGCCGATGTCGTAGCGCCAGACGTGGCGGTCGACGTCGTAGCTGTGCATGACGTCGCCATAGTCCCAGAAGCCGTACCAGCGGCGCTGGGCGATCTGGCCGAGATAGAAGTTCAGCAGCTGGTCCTGGCGGTCCTCGATCCGCGCCTTCTGCGGCGTGCCCCGGTCCGGCAGGCTCCAGGCGCCCAGGACATTGGCGGCGTGGATCCGTTCGGGCGTCGCCATCAGCCGCGGCGGCTTGTCGTTGAGCTGCGCCATGGCGGGGAAGGCGTCGCGGGCCGGCGTCGTGTCCAGGGCCCACAGCCGCAGCTCGGTGGTGCGGGCCACGCCGGTCGGGGTGCCCCAGTCCTTCTCGTAGTCCTCGTAGGTGATGTTGAGGCCTTCGGTCTCCTGGGCGTGGGTCTCCATGCCCAGGCCGTCGTGATAGAAGCGGGTGTCCATCACCGGGGCGTCGGGCGACCACAGCCAGGCGGTCAGCCGGGCGACCTCGCCGGCCGCGCCCTGGATTTCCAGAGCGGTCGGCGGCGCGCGCCAGAAATTGCCCAGGCCGATCGCCGCCCCGCCGCTGGCCCCGCCCACATAGGCCACGCCGCTGGCCCGTCCGCCGCCGTCCGAGCGGATCCAGGCGTGGCCCGGGGCCGTGCGCTTGCGGAGGGTGAAGCCGTCGGCCGTGGGCTGCGACAGCAGGAAGTCGCCCCAGGCCGGGATCAGGTGCAGGCCGGCGCGGACCGGCGCGGCCATCTGCTCGGCGGGCGGGACCTTGCGGCCGGCGATCTGGGCGTCGCGGAACGCCGCGCCCGGGTCGCGCCGCAGGCCGGTCAGCGGCTTGACCGCCTCGGCCCAGAGTCCTCCGTCCTGGCCGGTGAAGCGCACGTGGCGGTCGTACAATTCGTCGGCCATCGGCACGTCGGCGGTGACGCCCAGGCCGCAGACGAAGTCCTTGGCCGCGTCGCCGTCGAAGATGAAGGTGTGCATCATCCGCAACGAGTCCGCGCCGGCATAGGCGTAGAAGCGGACGATGAACGGGGCCCAGGCGCGGTCCGCGCCCTTGTGCCGACCCTCGACGCGGACCACAGCGCGGACCGGTCCGTTTTGCTCGATCACCAGCTTGTCGATCACGCTCTCGAAGGTCTTGCGGCCCACCGGCGCCGTGTCGATCTCGGGCGCGTCCTGGGTCTGGAGGACCAGGCGGACATTGCGCAGCACCTCGCGGCCGCTCCGGGTGGCCGAAACGATCAGGGCCGAGCCGTCGCGCGGGAAGCGCCAGGTCGCCGGGCCGGTCGAGACCTCGATGGCCGCCAGGCTCTCGGTCACGCGGACGCCAGGGCCGCCGGCGCCGGCCTTGCCGGGCTCGATCGTCAGGCCCGCGCCCAGGTCCCCAGCCCCGACCGCGTGGGCCGTCCATTTCAGCGAACCGTCCGGCCAGTAGGCCAGGGGCCAGGTCTGCAGGGCCACGGGCGAGCCGTCGGCTCCCTTGGCGCGAAAGGCCTGCTTGCGGGGATAGGCGCCCTGTGGCCACGGTACGCCCCAGGTCTGGCCGGCGTTCAGGGCCGGCGGCGCGCCGTCGATCCACACGGCCTCGGTCGGCGGCAGGGGCTTGCGCGGCGCGGCCGGAGCGGGACTGGCCAGCGCCGGACCCGCCAGGCCGACCATGGCGCCGGCCAGCGCTGTCTGAGCCAGCACCTCACGTCGGGTGGGAGAGTTCATGGCGCGCTTCCTCCTGCGCGCCGTCTTCGGCGCCGCCGGCCGATCAGCGCGATCTTGCCAGCGACGCTAATTCCATATTCTGTGACGTCAATCCATTTTGTGAGATCTTTGAGAGGGTGCGATGCGACGGATCGGAACGCGGCTTTTGGGGCTGGCGCTGTGCGTGGGACTGGCCTGGCCGGCGGCGGCCGCGACGTCGCCGCCGACCTGGACGGGCTCATGGGCGACGGCTCTGGTTCCCACCGACGCGGCCAACCTGCCCGCGCCGCTGGGCGAGGTCACGATCCGCCAGGTGGTGAGGCTGGGCGCGGGCGGGCCGCGCCTGAGGCTGCGGCTGGCCAATACGTTCGGGACCGCGCCGCTACGGATCGACGGCGCGCGGGTGGCGCTGGCAGCCGCGCCCGGCGGGGCGGGGATCGTGGCGGAGACCGACCGGGCGGTGACCTTCGACGGCCAGGCCGGCGTGACCATACCGCCCGGCGCGACCTGGCTGTCCGATCCGGTGAACCTGCCGGTCGAGGGCCTGGCGCGGCTGGCCGTCAGCCTGCGCCTGCCCGAAGTCCCGCGCCAGGCCAGCGTGCACCGCTCGGCCCGCACCACGGCCTTCGTCGTCGCCGGCGACCAGTCGGCCGCGCCGGAACTGGCAGGCGCCACGAGCTTCACCCAGTGGGCCCAGCTGGCCGGCGTCGACGTCGAGCGGCCCTCCGGCAAGGGCATGGCGGTCGTGACCCTGGGCGACTCGATCACCGACGGCTCGGGTGCGGGCGTCGACGTCTACGAGCGCTGGCCCGACGTGCTGGCCGCGCGGCTGCAGGCGGACCCGCGGACGAAGGGCGTCTCGGTGCTGAACGTCGGCATCGGCGGCAACAAGCTGCTCAAGGACGGCAGCGGCCAGGCGGCCCTGGCCCGACTGGATCGCGACGTGCTGACCCAGCCGGGGGTGAAGGCCCTGATCGTGCTGATCGGCATAAACGACATCGGCGGCCTGTCGCGCGAGGGCGAGGTGACGCCGGAAAAGCGGACCCAGGTCGTGACCGGCCTGATCGCCGCCTACCGCCAGATCGTGACCCGGGCGCACGAGCGCGGCCTCCGGGTGATCGGAGCGACGATCCTCCCGTGCGGGGGGACCAAGATCTACCGTTCCGACGCGGACGCCGACGCCGACCGCCAGGCGGTCAACGCCTGGATCCGGGGCTCGGGCGTGTTCGACGCGGTGCTCGACTTCGACCAGGTCACCCGCGATCCGGCCCATCCCGAACGCCTGCTGCCGGCCTACGACTCCGGCGACCAGCTGCATCCCTCGCCGGCGGGCTACAAGGCGATGGGCGAGGCAGTGGCGATCGGGGCGTTGGTCAAGCGTTAGGGTTCAAAAGGGTTGTCATCCCGGAAGCGCGTAGCGCTGTCCGGGACCCAGGTGAACCGCACCGCCTTCGCCCAGTCCCCTGGGTCCCGGACAGCCTCTGCGAGGCTTCCGGAATGACAACCCTTGTTGGATGGAGAGGGTCGTTAGCCGCCCACCGTCACGCTGACCGTCGCCGCCTTCAGCCCCGGCGCCGAGGCGGTCACGCGCAACTCGCCGGCCTGGCCGCGCCGGGTGCGGACGATCGCCTGGCACAGGCCGTTGAAGGCCTTGCGCTGGCTGGCGACGTCGGCCTCGTGGCTGGTCGGATTGCCGTTGCCGACGCCGATCACCTCGCCCGGGCCGCCGAGCGTGAACGACACCAGGTCGTCGGCGCGAGGCACGAGGCGGCCCTTGGCGTCCAGCACCTCGACCTTGAGGACCGCTACGTCCTGGCCGTCCGCGCGCAGGCCAGTCTTCAGGAGGATTGGGCGGTCGGCGGTGATCCGCAGGCTGGCGGCCGGGCCGGCGGTCTCGCGGCGCTCGCGCAGGACGACCTTGCCGTCCTTGTAGCCATGGGCCTCGATCACGCCCGGCGCGTAGGGGACCGACCATTCGACATGGTGGTTGGGCACGACGTCGCGGGCCCCCTGGCTCTTGCCGTTCAGGAACAGCTCGACCCGGTCGCAGTTGCTGTGGGCCCAGACCGCGATCGGCTGGCCCTCGCGGCCCTCCCAGTTCCAGTGCGGCAGCAGGTGCAGCAGCGGCTCGGACCGCCACCAGGCGCGGTAATAATAGTAGTTGTCCTTGGGGAAGCCGCAGGTGTCGAGCGCCCCGAAGTGCGAGCTGATGCTGGGCCAGCGGTTGAACGGTGTCGGCTCGCCGCGATAGTCGAAGCCGGTCCAGATGAAGCCGCCGGCCATCCACGGCCGGTCGGCCGCGTGGCTCCACCACTTCTCGGCCGTGGTCGCCCACCAGGGGTGCTCGGTGTCGTAGGCTGGCACGTAGAGCTTGGCGTCGTCGCGGGCGTATTCGCCGCGCGTGGCCACGGTGCTGGCGCTCTCGGTGCCGATGATCGGCACGTGCGGGAAGCGCTTGTGGAACTCGTCCATCTTCTCATGGCGATAGTTGAAGCCCTGGACGTCGATGACGGCGCTGATGCCCTCGCCGAAGCCGTTGTCCATGGCGGCGATGACCAGGCGGGTGGGGTCCAGACGGTTGACCAGCCGTTTCATGGTCGTGGCCACCTTGGCCCCGCGCGCCGTGCCCTGCTGCGGTTCCTCGTTGCCGATCGACCAGAGGATCACCGACGGGTGGTTGCGGTCGCGGTGGACCAGGCGCTCCAGCTCGCCCATCGAGGTCGGGTCGCTGGACATCCGCCGGGTCTCGTCGATCACGACCATGCCCAAGCGGTCGCAGGCGTCCAGCAGCTCCGGCGTCGGCGGGTTGTGGGCGGCGCGATAGGCGTTGCAGCCCATGCTCTTCAGCTGTTCCAGCCGCCAGACCTGCAGGGCGTCCGGGATGGCCGCGCCCACGCCGGCGTGGTCCTGGTGGTTGCAGGTTCCCTTCAGCTTCACCGCCTGGCCGTTCAGCAGGAAGCCCTTGTCGGCGTCGAAGGCGATCGAGCGGACGCCGAAGGGCGTGACGTAGCGGTCGACCACGGCGCCGCCGACCTTGACCTCGGTGACCAGGCTGTAGAGGTGCGGGGTCTCCAGCGACCACGGGATCGGATTAGGCAGCGTCACGGTCAGCGACAGCGACTGGCGCTCCCAGGCCGGCAGCAGGCCGTTGGCCGGCGCGGGGGCCAGCACCGGCTTGCCGGCCGCGTCGAGCACGGTGTGGGCCACCGCGTAGTCGGCGCGGGCGTCGCCCTCGTTGACCAGGTCGGTGTCGATCGACAGCGTCCCATCGAGCTTGGCGCGGACGAACACGCCCCATTGCGGCACGTGGACCGGGGCGGTCTTGACCAGCCAGACGTGGCGATAGAGGCCCGCGCCCTCGTAGAACCAGCCCTCGCCCAGGCTGGCGTCGACCCGGACGACCAAGGTGTTCTCGGCGCCGAGATTGGCGATGTCGGTGATGTCGACGCGGAAGGGCGAATAGCCGCTGTCCTCGCGCTCGAGGATATAGCCGTTGACGATGACCGTGGCGTCGCGGAAGGCGCCGTCGAACTCGATCGACAGCCGCTTGCCGGCGTCGGCGGCGGGCAGGGCGAAGGTCTTGCGGTACCAGCCGACGCTGGTGTCGGGAAACTCGCGGCCCAGCGGCTTGTAGCCGTGGGCGGCGCGCAGGTCCTCGTCGTCGGGCTTGCCGGACGGGACGAAGGCGGGGTTGTCGACGAACGGCAGCTCCACGCCCCAGTCGTGAGGCAGGGTGACGGGCGCCCAGGCGGCGGCGTCGAACTTCGGGTCGGAAAGCTGGCTGACCGCCCAGTTGGCGGCGGTGGCGCCGGCCTTGGCGAAGGTGCGCTGGTTGGCCCCGAAGCCGAAGTCGCGGGCCGGGTCCTGGGCGTGGCCCAGCTTGAAGCGCCAGTCGAAGTCCAGCGACAGGCGCTCGCGCGGGGCCAGGTCGATGGCGGGCGGGGACGACGGCGCCGGCCCGGCGGGCGTCTTGCCCCTTGGCGTGGCGGCGCGGGCGGAAGCGGCGCCGATCATGGCGGCGGCGCCGGCGGTGGCGACCAGGGCTTGGCGACGGCTGAAATCGACCATGGGGACCTCGAGCGGAAAACAAAAAATGGGGAGGAAGCGGTCGGCTTCCTCCCCAGGGCGCAGGATCATCGGGAAGCCTGATGGATCCAGCTCGGCGAGCCAGGCTCGCCGCCGCCACCCCCGCAGGACGAAGGGGTGGCGGAAAGGGTCAGAACTTCACCGTCACGTCCATCAGGTAGCGACGACCGTAAAGGTCGTAGCGGCCCAGACGGTCGGGGGTGTTGTCGCGGTACATGCGCAGGCGCTCGTTGGTCAGGTTGTTGACCTGGAAGCGCACGGCGACATGGTCGTTGAAGGTGTAGGAGCCGCTGAAGTCGAGGGTCTTCTCGCTTTCCAGGGTCTGCAGATCCGCGCCGCTCCAGCCGTAGATCACCGTCATCGGCGAATGGTACTTCCAGCCCAGGCGCGCCTCGACCGGACCGTTGGCGTACCACAGGTCGACCGTGGCGGTGTTCTTGGCCAGGCCCGTCAGGGTCAGCGGCTTGGTGACCGGCTGGAATTCCCGAAGGTTGGACTGGACGTAGGCGTAGTTCGAATAGATCCCGAACTTGCTCAGCGGTCCCGGCAGGAAGAAGAACGGCGTCTGGAAGGTCAGCTCCAGGCCCTGGATGTGGCCGCCGCCGCCGTTGACCGGGCTCGACACCGCATAGGTGACGCCATTGTAGGTCTCGGGCGTCTGCTTCCAGCCGATATAGGTGTCGACGTCCTTGTAGTAGTAGGACGCGGCGACCAGGCCCTCCGAACGGAAATACCACTCGGCCGAGGCGTCGAACTGCACGGCCTTGAACGGCTTCAGGTCGGGGTTGCCGGCCGAACCGGTGAAGGGCTGCCAGGTGGTCAGGGTGCGGCTGGCG
This sequence comes from Caulobacter sp. LjRoot300, assembly GCF_964253875.1. NCBI lineage: Bacteria > Pseudomonadati > Pseudomonadota > Alphaproteobacteria > Caulobacterales > Caulobacteraceae > Caulobacter > Caulobacter sp. LjRoot300. The sequence continues at coordinate 98,952 of NZ_CAXUSA020000004.1, read as the reverse complement.
CGCAGCTCGTCGAGCGGCGGACGGGCCACGACCTGGGCCAGGCCGAAGCGCAGCACGCGGCCCTGGTCGAAGTCCAGCTTGACGTTGGCGCTGGGCAGCACGTCGGTGTAGTCGCTGCCCACCGAGACCGCCGAGAAGGTCGCCAGGCCCGGGTCCTGGCGATAGCCCTCGCTGTCGGTCTTGGTGCTGACCACGCGGACGCCGAAATTGCCGGTCATCCAGGCGCCGGCGACGCCGTCGGCCGCGAAGTTCAGCTTGCCGTAGGCCTCGGCCACCTTCTCGTGCACGCGCCAGCGCTGGGCCAGGTTGTCCACGGCGTTGGCCGCGTCGAAGCCGTGGTCGCCGTAGGCGGCCTTGGCGATGGCGTCGATGTCGCCGGTCAGGATGTTGGGGACGTCGAAGCTGCTGATGTTGTACGAACTGAACAGGCTGGCCGGCAGCGTGACCGACTGGAAACAGGTGCCCCAGGTCTGGTCCTTCAGCGTCGGGCTGTTCATGGGCAGGTTGCCCGGGTTGGGGCAGGTCGCCCACGAGGCCTGGTCGTGGTCCTTGACCCGGTCGGAATAGCGTCCGCCGAACTGCAGGCTCTTGAACGCCCCGCCCGAGAAGTCGCGGGTGAAGTCCAGGGCGCCGGCCATCAGTTCGTCGTTCAGGTGCTCGGGACCGTCGTTCTGGCCGCCACGATAGCTGGGCGCGACCTGGGCCAGCTTGGTGGGGTCTTCCGTCGTCGTGACGCTGGGCTTGACCCCGGCGCGGGTGTCGTAGGTCATCGAGGCCGGATAGACCTCGGTGCGTACGGCGCGCCAGTTGTTGGTCCGCTCGGCCTGCGAGTAGGACAGGTCGCCGGCCACGGTCCAGGCGTCGTTGGTCCACTTGCCGTTCAGGCCGCCGGCCCACAGCTTCTTGTCCTCGGTGTAGCGCGCGATCACCGAGGTGACGGCGGCGAAGGGCAGGGTGGCGGCGACCACGTCGCCGTCGACCAGGGTGTAGTGGGCGCCGGCGGCGTTGTAGTCGCCCCAGTTGCCGTTGTTCCAGTTGCCCATGTTCTGGGCGTAGATCTGCTGGTCCTGGTTTTCGGTGATCTTGATGTCGGAATAGAGCAGGTCGGCCTTCAACTCGAAATGGTCGGTCGGCTTCCATTGCAGGCCGGTCGAGACGCCGGTGCGCTTCTGGTCGATCTTCTTGATTTCCAGCTGCATGCCCCACGGCGTGGGATCGACCTTGCCGTCGCCGTTCAGGTCGCCGCTGAAGTCGCTGGCGCCTTGCGGCTGGCGCATGACCGAGTCGTTGTAGCCCCAGCCCTGGAACGAGGTGTAGCCGTTCTTCTGCTTCTGGCTGGTCAGGCCCAGCACGATGGCCAGGTCGTCGTTGAACCTGTGCACGAACGAGCCCGAGGCGCGGTAGCCGGTCTGGCCGTAGTTCGGGATGTCCTTGCCGCCGTCGTAATAGACCGGCCCGGCGCGGACCACGAATTGCGGGCCCTTGTAGTCGAGCGGGGCGATCGTATCGATGTTGATGGTCGCGGCCACGCCGCCGGCGATCAGGTCGGCCGACTGCGACTTGTAGACCTGGACGCCCGAGACGACTTCCGACGGATAGATTTCCCAGCGGACGTTGCGGTCGGGCTCGGACGAGGCGACCTCGCGGCCGTTGATGGTGCCTAGCACCAGGCGGGCGCCCAGGCCGCGCACGACGGCCTGGCTGTCGTTGCCACGGTCGCGGGTGGCGTTGACGCCGGGCAGGCGGGCGATCGACTCGGCGATGGTGACGTCGGGCAGCACGCCGATGTCCTTGGCCGAGATGGCCTCGACCACCTTGTCGGAGCCGCGCTTGACGTCCAGCGCGTCGCGCAGGCTCTTGCGCACGCCGGTGACGACGACCTCATCGACCTGGGCGACGCTTTCCTGCGCCGAGGTCGACGCCGGCGCCTCGGCGGCCGACCCGGCGGTGGACGACGCCGGCGCGCCTCCTCGGATCAGGACAACGTTCGAGGCGGTGCGCTGATAGTTGAGGTCCGACCCCTTGAGCAGCAGGTTCAGGGCCTCGGCGCTGGTGTAGCGGCCGCGCAGCGCGGAACTCTTGCGCCCCTGGACCACGGCCTTGGTGAACAGCACCTGGGTGTTCGACCGGTCGCCGAACGCCTTCAGGGCCTGGTCCAGGTCCTTGGCCGGAATGTTGAATTCATAGGTCTGGGCGACAGCGGCCTGGCCCTGGGCCAGGGCGGGCGCGGCGGCGGCGAGACCCGTCAGCAGAATGGCGCTCGCGGCGCCGGCGCAAAGGCCGTGACGGCGTCCGCGTGGACGATAGGCAGTCATCGTTTTCCCTCCCGGTCCGCGGCTCGCTCTGGTGGCCGTCTTGGCTCTCGAAACCCGCGGATATGGGTTACGACGCGGCTCTTGGCGGAGCCCTCAAAAAAAACTTCACCGTGGCTTGGATCAGGTCTGTGGGTCAGCCGCGGGAGCGGATCTGGACGACGGACTCGCCGGTCGATACCTCGACCGGAAAATAGATCTGCACCGCCTCGACGAAGGCCGGGGTGTCGCCGGCGTTGAAGATGCCGCTGATCTTCAGGGCGCGGGCGGGATCGTCCTCGACGACGATCTTCACCCGCGAATAGTTGTTCATGCGGGCGACGGCGTCGGCCAGGCTTTCGTCGTCGAACACCAGCTTGCCCTCGCGCCAGGCCATGGCCCGCTCCACGTCGACCGCCTCGTGCATGCGCGGCGCGGCGTCGGCGGCGAAGACCAGCTGTTGCTGCGGGACCAGTTCCTTCGGCGGCGGGGCGACGCCGCGAGCCGAAGCGGTCTCGGTCACCGCCACGCGGCCCTCGACCAGGGTGACGACGACCCGCTGCCCCTCGTGTTCGACGGTGAAGGCGGTGCCCAGGGCGGTCACGGTGCGCGTGCCGGCCCGCACCTTCATCGGGCGGGCCTTGTCCTTGGCCACCTCGAAATGAGCGCGGCCCTCGACCACTTCGGCCAACCGCAGGGCGGGAGAATAGGCGACCTTGACCAGGGTGTTGGCGTCCAGGGAGACGCGACTGCCGTCCGAAAGAGTGACCGTGCGCTGTTCGCCAATCGCCGTCCGCAGGCTCTGGCCGGCGTCGGGGTGCAGCCGTCGCCAGCCGTAATATGCGAGCGGCGCGGCGGCCAGGACCGCGAGGCCGGCGGCGAATCCGCGCCGGCCAAGGTCGAATCCGCGCCGCCGCCCGATCCCGCCGGCCCGGTCCAGCGCGTTGCGACGCAGGACCAGCAGTTCGGGCGCGGCCGCCTGTTCGCCGAACAGCGCCCAGCTCGCCTGGACGTCCTCGAACGCCTGCCGGTGTTCGGGCGAGGCGTCGCGCCAGTCCTCGAAGGCCTCGAAGATCGCCGCGTCATCCGGAGAGTCGCCCAGGCGCATGAGCCAGCGCGCGGCCTCTTCGTGAACGATGCTGTCGGACAAGGATCGGGCCACGGACCTGCTCTAGAACGCGCGAGCGCGCCTTGCCAGATGCGCCAGCGCCTTGATCATGTACTTCTCGATCGAACTCGACGAGACGCCGTACAGCGTCGCGATCTCGGCGTGCTTCAACCCTTCCAGTCGATGCAGGATGAACACGTCGCGGGTGCGGGCGTCCAGCTCCTCCAGGGCGGTCAGCGCGGATCGCAAGGACTGCCTGCCTTGTAAGACGCGCTCGGGCGAACGAACCTCAATGTTTTCGTCGCGGTGGGCCGCTTCGGCCAGGTGCTCGGCGAAGGTCTTGGCCCGGCGCGCCCGGTCGCGCAGCAGGTTCACGGCGGTTCGGAACAGGAAGGCCTCGGGATTGTCGATCCGCTCGCCGCCGTCGCCGTCGGTCCTTTGCAGGCTGCGGACCATGCGCAGGAACACCTCCTGGGTCAGGTCCTCGGCCTCGTCGCGACGGTGGACGCGGCGCAGGAAGAAGCTGGTCAGCGGGCCGCGATACCGCGCATTGAGGCGATTGATCCGCCCGTCGTCGGCCGTCTCCACCTGTTGCTGCGCCGGGTTGTCCCGCGGCATCGCGACCTCCTCGACCGGCGCGCCCCCGCGCCCGACGTTCCCCTGGTCCGACAGCCATATCGCCGTTTTCGGGGAATCTCCATTCATATTATTAAACAGACAATCGAAGGTCGAGTCCGACAGATCAAGGTTGCTCGCCCAGGGGGACGGTGGCCGCGCGGTCGCCGCCGTGGCCACGGTCACCGAGGTTCCGGGCGCCAGCCGCGTGCGGCAGACGAAGGCGTCGCCCTCGCGGGTCATGGGCCTGCTGGGGCCGCAATGGCGTTCCTCCCGACGTTACGCGCCTCGTGACGCGGCGGCGCGGAAGGTGTCGGCAATTATATTATAAATAAAGCGCGGCGTTTTTGACCCTCTGGGGACAGGCGCATGCGCCTGTCCCCGTCCGCGTTTCCTGCGGCCTACAGCCCGGCGCCGCTGAACGTTCGCTGCTCCGCGAGATCTGGAGTCGTCCGAGGCGGTACCAACTCGTCGCCCACGCGCGCCGCCGTCTGGGTCTTCGTCGCCAGGCCGTCGTGGGCGAAGTCGTCGACGGCGATCACAGCGGCCACCGCCGTGTCGGCCGCCTCCAGCGCGGCGATCTCGTCGGCGGTCACCCAGCCCTGCTCTACCCCGTCCTTCCAGTGGCGGATCTTCTGGGCGCGCAGGCGGTCGTGGATCGGCTGGGTGGCGACCACGCGCTCGAAGGCGTCGATCAGCTGGCCGACGGCCTCGTCCTTGCCGCCGACATAGACGTTCTCGATCAGCCGGTCGCGGGTGGCCGAGGGGTGCAGCAGAAGCTCGGCGCAGGCGGTGGTCGTGCGGTCCGACGGGCCCCGGCGACGCGGGCCCAGCGGCAGGATCGCCGCCCGCAGCAGCCAGCCGGCCAGCACGTTGGGCAGGTTGGCGAACACCTCGTCGAACCGCTGCTCGATGGTGGCGAAGCCGGTATCCATGCACCATTGCAGCAGCGGGAAGTCGGCGTCCTGCCGGCCCTCGTCCTCCCAGCGCTTCAGGGCGCCCGACAGGAAATAGAGCTCGGCCAGGATATCGCCCAGCCGGCCCGACAGCATCTCCTTGCGCTTCAGGGCCCCGCCCAGGGTCAGCAGGGCGATGTCGGCGGTCAGGGCGAAGGCGGCGCTGTAGCGGCCCATTTTTCGATAGAACCTGGTGGCGCGGCCCGCGTCGGGGGCTGGAGCGAAGGCTCCGCCCGTCCAGCTGCGACTCCAGGCCCGCAGGCCCGTGCGGATCGCGTGCGCCACGTGCTTCCAGAGCACCGCGTCGAAGTCGGCCAGGCCCTTGGCCCGATCCGCCTCGCCGATCGCCAGGATCTCGCTCAGCAGGAACGGATGAGCCCGGATCGCGCCCTGGCCGAACACCATCAGGCTGCGGGTCAGAATGTTGGCGCCCTCGACGGTGATGCCGACCGGGATGGCGCGGTACTGCGAGCCCATGTAGTTGCGCGGCCCCTCGATCACAGCCTTGCCGCCGTGCACGTCCATGGCGTCGTTGACCACCACCCGCATGCGCTCGGTGGCGCCGGCCTTCAGCAGCGCCGAGATCACCGATGGGTGGTGGCCCAGGTCGAGGCCCGTGCAGGTCAGGCGACGGCCGGCGTCCAGCAGGTAGGCGTTGCCGGCGATGCGGGCCAGGCGCTCCTGCACGCCCTCGAACTTGCCGATCGGCACGTTGAACTGGCTGCGCACGCGGGCGTAGGCCCCGGTGGTCAGGGCGCTGAACGACGCCGCCGCGCCGGACAGGGCGGGCAGGGAGATCCCGCGCCCGGCGGCCAGGGCGGTCATCAGCATCTTCCAGCCCTGGCCCACCCGCTCGGCCCCGCCGATCACCAGGTCCATCGGGATGAAGACGTCCTTGCCCCAGTTGGGACCGTTCTGAAAGGTCTGGAAGGCGGGCAGGTGCCTGCGGCCGATACTGACCCCAGCCGTATCGGTGGGGACCAGGGCGCAGGTGATGCCGATGTCCGGGGCGTCGCCCAGCAGGTGGTCGGGGTCGCGCAGCTTGAAGGCCAGGCCCAGCACCGTGCAGACCGGCCCCAGGGTGATGTAGCGCTTGTGCCAGTTCAGGCGGATGCCCAGCACCTCCTGGCCCCTCCAGGTCCCGCGGCAGACCACGCCCTCGTCGACCATGGCCCCGGCGTCCGAACCGGCCTCCGGGCTGGTCAGGCCGAAGGCGGGCACCTCGCGGCCGTCGGCCAGGCGCGGCAGCCAGTGGTCGCGCTGGGCCTGCGTGCCGAATTTCAGGATCAACTCGCCCGGACCCAAGGAGTTGGGCACCATGGCCGTCACCGCGGCCGACACCGAGCGGGTGGCGATCTTGCGGACGATCTCGGCATGGCCGAACGCGGAAAAGCCCAGGCCGCCATACGCTTTCGGAATGATCATCCCGAAGAACTTCTGGCGCTTCAGATAGGCCCAGGCCTGCGGCGGCAGGTCGCGGGTCTCCCAGGTCATGGTCCAGTCGTCGAGCATGGCGCACAGGGTGTCGACCGGTCCGTCGAGGAAGGCCTGCTCGTCGGGCCGCAGCTTGGGCGCGGGGAAGGCCAGCAGTTCGTTCCAGTCCGGATCGCCGGTGAAAAGGGCCGCGTCCCACCAGGTGTCGCCGGCGTCGATCGCCTCGCGTTCGGTCTGCGACAGGGCCGGCATCACGCCGCGCGCCCAGGCCAGGATCGGCCGGGTGATCAGGTCCCGGCGAAAGTTGAAGGTGCTGGTCATGACGCCGCCTCGGTTGCCGATGGACGTCTAACGCGATGGGGCGGGGTGAGGATGCGACGGCGAGGCCAGAGGCTTTCCCTATGCGAACGGAGGGCGGATCGATTTTCTGGTGGGGTTGGTGAGCGGAACTTGCTCCCTCTCCCATAGGGAGAGGGTCGGGGTGAGGGGTTACGGCATCAGACGGAGCGCCGGCACGCCGTCGAACCTCGTAACCCCTCACCCTCCCATGCTGCGCATGGGCCCCTCCCTCTCCCTTTGGGAGAGGGGCAACCTCCGCAATGGGTCGTGATCCAGACATCCAGATCGCCGTCTACCCCGCTTCCCCCGTCAGCTCCCGCCGCGCCTTGTCCAACTCCTCCGCGTAGCGCCGCGTCGCGAAGGCCTCGGACAGGATGCCGATCACCTCGCGGTTGGCGTCGATCACCGCCAGTTCGTCGGCCTGGGTGTGGTCGAAGGCGCGCATCACCTCCTTGATCGACTGGTCGGCGGTCAGGGCGGTGTCGGTGTAAAGCGCCAGGCCGCCGACCGGCTTTTCGCTGTCGTCGGGCTGGGCGTAGGCCAGGGCCGTGCGGACGATGCCGGCGTAGCGGCCCTTGTCGTCCAGCATCACCACCCGCTTGGTCGAGCCCAGCGGGTAGCGGCGGCGGAACTCGGCCAGGCTGGCCTCGGCCGGCACGGTCTTGACGTCCTTGCGCATCATCCGGCCGGCGGTCAGGGGTCGCATCCAGCTGACGTCGTGGGCGCTGCGGATGGTCTCGCCGCGCAGGTGCAGCCGCCAGGTCGAGAACGAGTAGCCGAAGGTCTCGCGCACCAGGGCGCTGGCGATCAGCGAGGCCACCAGGGCCGCGGCCGCCACGGTGAAGTCGCCGGTCGCCTCCAGCACCAGGAACGACATGGTGAAGGGCCCGCCGACCACGGCGACGCCGAACGCGCCCAGCCCGACCAGGGCCGCCACCGTCGGGTCCAGCGACGGCAGCCAGGGCACGAACACCGTCAGGGCCGCGAAGATCTGGCCCACCAGCACGCCCAGGAACAGCGAGGCGAAGAACAGGCCGCCCCGGAAGCCGAAGCTCAGCGACACCACGCTGGCCAGGGCCTTCATGGCCAGCAGGATCAGCAGCATCCTCAGGCCCAGGTCGGCGGTCAGGTTGACGTGCACCGCGCCGTGGCCGGCCGACAGGGTCTGGGGCGTGATCATCGCCAGGGCCGCCAGGGCCACGCCGCCGACCATCGGCCGGACGGGCTTGGGCAGCCTGGACTTCCCGACCAGGCCCTCGGCCGAGGCCACCAGCCGCATCAGGGCGACGCCCGCGAACGCGCAGACCACGCCCAGCAGGGCGTAGAGGCCGTAGTCGAACCACGACTGCACGGCGGGGGTCGAGGTCTTCAGCAGGTAGGGCAGGCCGCCCATCCGTCCGGCCACCAGCACCGCGGCCAGGGCGGCGGCGGCCACCGGGGCCAGGTTGGCGACGGTATAGGCCCCGATGACGATCTCGAACGCGTAGAAGGCCCCGGTCAGGGGCGCGCCGAAGGCGGCGGCGATGGCCGCGCCGGCTCCCGCGCCGACCAGGGTGCGCATGTCGGCCCGGCGCAGGTTCAGCCGCTGGCCGGCGAACGAGGCGATGGCCGCTCCGGCCTGGGCGTAGGCGGCCTCCAGTCCCACCGAGGCCCCGACCCCGTTGGACAGCAGGGTCTGGCCGCAGATGAAGGCGCTGTCGCGGACCGACAGGTGGCCGCCGTGCAGGGCGTTGGCCTCGACCGGGTCGACCGCCGGCTTGGGGCGGTATTTCAGCCAGGCCCAGGTGGCCACGCCCAGCACCAGCCCGCCCAGGGGGATGGCCAGGGTCCGCCAGGGGGCGATCACGCTCTGGGCGCTGAGCCGCTCGTCGATATTGATGGCGAACAGCAGCACCTGCAGGCCGTGGGCCAGCTTGGCCTGCAGCACCGCCAGCGCCCCAGCTCCCGCGCCGATCAGGGTGGCCACGGCGATCAGCCACAGCTCGCTGGACCGGATCCGCCGCCGCAGCCAGCTGAGCCAGCGCACGGAGGTGGTGGTCGGGAGGGACAGCTGCATGAGGGTTCCGGTCGCGAAGGGCGGCGCGGCCATCCTATGGGGGTTGCGGCGGACTGGCAAAGCTGGGGACAGGTCCATGGACCTGTCCCCGTCAGAGCGCGCGGCCGCCTTCGTGCGCCAGCAGCCACCGCTTGCGCTCCACCCCGCCGCCATAGCCGGTCAGGGCGCCGCTGGTCCCGATCACCCGGTGGCAGGGCACGACGATGGCGATCGGGTTGGCGCCGTTGGCCGCGCCGACCGCGCGGACGGCGGCGGGGCGTCCGACCTGCCGGGCCACGCCGGCGTAGCTGGTCGTCTCGCCCAGCGGGATCTCGACCAGGGCCCGCCACACCTGGTGCTGGAAGGCGGTGCCGCCGATCGTCCAGGGGATGGTCCGCAGCGCCGCCAGGTCGCCGGCGAAATAGGCCGCCAGCCCGTCGCGGACGGCGGCCGGCGCCGCCCCGCGCTCCACCGTCTGGCCGCGATGGTGCAGTCGCAGGGCGCTGGCCAGGCGCTGAGGCTGGTCGTGGAACTCCAGCACCCGCAGCCGCCCGTCGCGGTCGGTGACCACGTCGATTTCGCCGATCGGGGTGGCCAGCACCGCGTGCGCCAGGACCTCAGGCCGCACGCTTCACCTTGCGAACCGGCGGCGCTCCTTCGTCGGCCAGCGAGGCCCACAGGTGTAGGGCGGCATAGGCGCGCCAGGGCCGCCAGGCCTCGGCGCGGGCCAGCAGCTGGTCCGGAGTCGGACGGACGCCGTCGGCGTCGGCCAGGGCGCGCATCAGGGCCACGTCGGCGGCCGGGAAGGCGTCCGGCTCGCGCAGCTGGCGCATGGCGATGTACTGGGCCGTCCATTCGCCGATGCCCGGCAGGGCGCGCAGGCGGGCGACCATCTCGGCCAGGCTGGCGGTCGGCGACAGCAGGTTCGGATCGGCGGCGATCGCCTCGGCCATGGCCGACAGGCAGCGGATGCGGGCCCCGGGCATCTTCAGGTCCGAAAGGTCAGCGGCGGCCAGGCGGTGGGCGGACGGGAAGGCGTGGGTCAGGCCCGGCTCGGCCCAGGGCTCGGGCAGCGGCTCGCCGTGCGCGGCGGTCAGGTCGCCGGCCAGCTTGCGGGCCTGCACGACGGTGATCTGCTGGCCCAGGATCGCCCGCACCGCCAGCTCGAACCCGTCCCAGGCCCCGGGCACCCGCAGGCCGGGGCGCAGGGCCACCATCCGCGCCAGGTCCGGGTCGCGCGACAGCACCTCGCCGATGCCGACCGGGTCGGCCGACAGGTCGAACACCCCGCGCACCCGGGCCAGGATGCGGGGCAGGGCCGACGGCCGGGGGAAGCGCACCGCCACGCTCAGCCGGTCGCCGCCGATCGGCGCCACGGCGATCGTCCCGGCCGCGCCGTCCAGGGCGATGACCCGGCGGTAGACATTGTTGTCGACGGCCTCGACGCCGGGGATCGCCCGCATGGCCAGGAAGGCCAGCATGCCGTCCCAGTCGTAGGGCGGGCGGTAGCGCAGGGTCAGGGAGATGGCCTCGCCGGCCGGGGCGGGCAGGGCCTTCCGCCGGCGCAGGGCGGCGGGCGGCCGGTCGTAGAGCTGCTGGAAGGTCTCGTTGAAGCGCCGCACGCTGCCGAAGCCGGCGGCCAGGGCCACCTCGGCCATCGGCAGGTCGGTCTCGTGGATCAGCTGCTTGGCCAGCAGCACCCGCCGGGTCTGGGCCACGCCCACCGGCGTCGCGCCCAGGTGCTGCAGGAACAGTCGCCGCAGCTGGCGTCCGCCCACCCCCACGCGCTCGGCCAGGGTCTCCACATCGTCCTCGTCCAGCGCGCCGGCCTCGATCAGGGCCAGGGCGCGGCTGACGGTGTTGGACGCGCCGTTCCAGGCGCCCAGCTGCGGCGAGGTCTCGGGCCGGCAGCGCAGGCAGGCGCGGTAGCCGGCCTCCTGGGCCGAGGCGGCGGTGGCGTGGAAGGTGACGTTCTCGCGCTTGGGCGTGCGGGCCGGGCACACGGGCCGGCAATAGATGCCCGTGGTCCTCACGGCCACGAACAGCCGGCCGTCGAAGCGGGCGTCGCGGGTCTGGATGGCGCGGTAGCAGGCGTCGGGGTCGAGGTCCATGACACCGATCATAGACCCGGACGAGACGGCGTCTCGCGGTTTTCGGACCTCGTCATCGGTGGACGACGCACGGCGCCGGTTCTTGTCTATACAATTCTCGGATGATGGATATTCATCGATTGGGAAATGTCGATCTATCGACATTTTCTGTCGTAAATATTCCAAGCCTATATCACTATGCTCGCTAAAGCTGTCATGCGACAAAATGCGCAGCGAAAACAGTCCAATACACGGACGTTAACGTCCAATTCGGCATGAACATTAGAGACTGGTCAACCGAGATGGTCGCCAAATAGGCCGTAATTTCGGTCTGGGGCCATCATCATGAACTATCCCGTTCTCTGGACGACGAGCGCGCTGATCGCCGCCGTCGCCGTCTCTGGTTTCGCCGTCGCCCGCCAAGAGCGCGGCGCGCCCGGCGTCACCCTGGCCCGCGACGTGGTCGCCGCGGCCAGCGCCTTCGAGACCTACACCCGCGGCGCGGGGACCATCTCGGCGGCGTTCGAGAACGGCGGCGGCGTCGCCGAGGCCCTGGCCAAGGGCGCGGCCTACCAGCCCGAGCAGCTGGACGCCGGCATGATCGCCTACGGCGCCATCGCCGCCCTGCAGGAAGAGGCCTTCATCGACGGCGTCCGCCAGGCCGCCCGCGAGACGCCCGCCGAGGTGCTGATCGAGCGCCTGGAAGCCAATCCCGAAAGCGTCGTCGAGATCGACGGCGTCGGCGCGGCCGCCAGCCGGGCCCAGGCGGCCCTGCTCAAGCGCGGAACGCCGCTGGGCGTCACCGGCAAGGCGGTCAAGCAGGCGGCCTACGACATCCAGCACCAGGACTGGTCCAAGGGGCCGATCGCCGACACCGCCGGCCGCCTGGCCAAGGTCAAGGCGATGTCGGCGGCCTTCTTCACCCCCGGCGACGAGGACGCCGGTCGGCTGATCCAGGCCGCGACCGCGCCGCGCGAGGCGGGGAGCTTCGGCGGCGAGGGCGGAGCGGCCTTCACCCCGGTGACCGTGCGGGCCGCGGCCCTGGCGGCCCTGGCGGTGCTGGGCGCGGCCGGCGACCAGGACGCCGGCAAGCTGGACGTCGTCATGCACGACAAGAAGAGCGGCTTCTGCATGAAGATGGCCAAGCTGAACCTCTACCAGTGCCTGGCCGTGGCCGGTCCGCACTACGAGGACGTCTTCTGCCTGGGCCAGCACGCCCTGATCGACACCGCCCAGTGCGTCAGCGACGCGGCCGGCGGGGCGGCGGTCCCGACGGCGGTGCCCGCCCCGGCGGCGCGTCCGTTGCCGGGCTTCATGATCCCCGTGGCCGGCGCCAGCGTGGCGGCGATGTCGCCGGTCCCGACGGGGAACTGACCGCGGGTCCAGCGACGAACGCGCCGGACGGTTTACATCCGCCGCGTTCGTCCCTAGAGAGCTGCGCCATGTCCGTCGTGATGACCAAAGCCATTATTCGCAAAACGACCCGCGTCGGCGGGGCGTCTGCGGGTGTGCGCGCGGTCTAGACGCGACAACCGGACAGAAGCCCCGCCGACGCGCGGGGCCGTCCTTTCCAGACCGACGGACATCCCCGCGCCTCCGCATCCTCCAGGAGACGCATGACATGACTTCCGCCTTTTCCACCTCCAACCCGCCGCGCGTCGGCATCGTCGGCGCCACCGGCCTGGTCGGCGAGATGATGCGGACCCTGCTGGCCGAGCGGGACTTCCCGCTGGCCTCGCTGCGCCTGTTCGCCTCGGCGCGGTCGGCCGGAACCACCCTGGCCTGGCGCGGCGGGGAGATCGTGGTGGAGGATGCCGCGACCGCCGACTATGCCGGCCTGGACATCGTCTTCTTCTCGGCCGGCGGCGCTGCCTCGCGCGCCCTGGCGCCGAAGGTCGCCGCGGCCGGGGCGATCGTCATCGACAACTCATCGGCCTGGCGCGACGACCCGGCCGTGCCGCTGGTGGTGGCCGAGGTCAACCCCCACGCCCTGGCGGAGATCCCCAAGGGGATCGTCGCCAACCCCAACTGCACGACCATGGCGGCCATGCCGGTGCTGAAGCCGCTGCACGCGGCGGCCGGGCTGAAGCGACTGGTGGTCAGCACCTACCAGGCGGTGTCGGGCGGCGGCGTGGCCGGCATCGACGAGCTTCGGGACCAGATCCTGGCGGCTGCCGACGGCGGCGCGGCCCTGGCCCGCGACGGCGCCGCCGTGGACTTCCCCGCCCCGAAGAAGTGGGCCGCGCCCATCGCCTTCAACGTGGTGCCCCTGAACTACAAGCTGGGCGAGGACGGCTACACCGAGGAAGAGGCCAAGCTGCGCGAGGAGACCCGCAAGATCCTGGAGATCCCGGGCCTGCCGGTGTCGGGCACCTGCGTGCGGGTGCCGGTGTTCACCGGCCACTCGCTGTCGATCAACGCCGAGTTCGAGCGGCCGATCTCGGTCGCCGACGCCCTGGACCTGCTGGGCGAGGCGCCGGGCGTGGCGCTGGCCGAGGTCCCCAATCCGCTGGCCGCCACCGGCCAGGACCCGGTGTTCGTCGGGCGGGTGCGGTCCGACCCCACCGTCGCCCACGGCCTGGCGCTGTTCGTGACCGGCGACAACCTGCGCAAGGGCGCGGCGCTCAACGCCGTCCAGATAGCCGAGGTGCTCGTGGGAGCCGGCTAAACCGTCACCGCCTGGGCCTGGAACCCCTCCGCGCCGAAGACGCGGAGGTAGCGGGCGATCTCGGCGGGATCGCCCACGGCCTTGTTGGGATTGTCCGACAGCTTGACGGCCGGGCGGCCGCCGGCCCGGGTGACCTTGCAGACCAGGGACACGGGGCCCAGGCTTCGGGCGTCCGGCGCGCAGCCGACGAAGTCGTTGGTCAGGTTGGTGCCCCAGCCGAAGCTGGTGCGCACCCGGCCGGCGAAGTGGCGGTGCGTCGTCTCGATGCTCTCGACGTCCATGCCGTCGGAGAACACCAGCAGCTTGTCGCGCGGGTCACGGCCGCGGGCCCGCCACCAGGCGATGATCGCCTCGCCGCCCTCGACCGGCGGCGCGCTGTCGGGGCGAAAGCCGGTCCAGTCGGCCAGGTCGTCGGGGGCGTCGCGCAGCAGGGCCGCGGTGCCGAAGGCGTCGGGCAGCACCACCTTGAGATTGCCGCCATAGGCCTGCGACCACTCGTCCAGCACGGTGAACGGCGCCCGGCGCAGGGCCGCCTCGTCGTCGCCGGCCAGGGCGGCCATCACCATCGGCAGCTCGTGGCCGTTGGTGCCGATGGCCTCCAGGTCGCTGTCCATGGCCAGCAGCACGTTGCTGGTGCCGATGAAGGCCTCGCCCAGCCCCTCCTTGAGCGCCTCGACGCACCAGCGCTGCCACAGGAAGCCGTGGCGGCGGCGCGTGCCGAAGTCCGACAGGACCAGGCCCTCCAGCCGCCGCAGCCGCTCGACCTTGTCCCACAGCTTGGCCTTGGCGCGGGCGTAGAGGACGTCCAGCGAGAACTGGCCCAGGCCGCGCATCGCCGCGCGGCTGCGCAGCTCGTTGATGATCGCCAGGGCCGGGATCTCCCACAGGGTGACCTCGGCCCACGGCCCTTCGAACTCCAGCACGAACTGGCCGTCCCGCCGGTCCAGCCGGTAGTCGGGAAGCCGGTAGTCGGCGAGCCAGGCCAGGAAGGCCGGCTCGAAGATCTGGGCCCGGCCGTAGAAGCTGTTGCCGGCCAGCCAGATGCGCTCCTTCTTGCTCAGGCGCACGGTGCGGGCGTGGTCCAGCTGCTCGCGCAGGGCGCCCTCGTCGATCTCGTCGGCGATCCGCACCGCGCGGGTGCGGTTGACCACCGAGAACGTCACCGGCACGTCGCGATGCCGCTTCCAGATCAGCTGCAGCATCAGCAGCTTGTAGAAGTCGGTGTCCAGCAGGCTGCGGACGATCGGGTCCAGCCGCCAGCCGTGGTCGTGGACGCGGGTGGCGATGTCGGTGACGGGCATGGGCGGCTTTCAAGGGACCGGAGGCGGTGGGCGGCGATGGAACGCGGGTCCTAAGGGAACAGCCCCGCCGTCCGGTAGGCGGCGATCGTGCGGTCGTAGATCGCCACGTCGCCGCCGCCGCGGGCCAGCAGCTGGGCGCCGTTGATGGCCGACAGCACCGCCAGGGCCTTCTGGTCGGCCTCGGACCCGGTCAGGCCCAGCACCTGGGTCAGCCACGCCACGTTCAGGGCGATGAACCTTTCGACCTCGACCATCACCTCGGCCGGCATGTCGGCCTTTTCGGCGGCCATGATCCCCACCAGGCACATGCGGTTGTCGTTGACCAAGGCGGCGCGGAACACGCCGGTATAGAGGCCCATCCGCGTCGCCGCGTCGGGCGCGACGGCCAGGAAATGCTCGAAGGCCCTGGCCGCCCCGTCGGTGTAGCGCTTGGCCAGCGCCGCCCCCAGGTCGCCCTTGGTCGGGAAGTGATAGTGGATGCTGGCGCTCTTGATCCCGACGGTCTTGGCCAGCTCGCGAAAGCTCAGGGCGTTGTAGCCGCGGGCCTGCACCACGGCCTGGCCGGCGTCCAGGATCGCCTGCCGCGTGTCGAGCTTCGTCGTTTCGGTCACTGCTGAGTCCTTGCCTACCTACCGATAGATAATGGTTGACGACGACGCCCGAAAGGCCTTTACGGGTTTTGTCTATCTACTGATAGGTAGAATCACAACCGAGGCAGCCGCCATGAAAATCCACGACTTCGCCATCGGGCCCAATCCGGCCCGCGTCCGCATCGCCCTGGCCGAGAAGGGTCTGGCGTCCGACGTCACCTTCGTGCCGGTCGACCTGCCCGGGGCCGAGCACAAGCAGCCGGCCTTCCTGGAGAAGAACCCGACAGGAACCGTGCCGGTGCTGGAGCTGGACGACGGCCTGTTCATCTCCGAATGCACGGCGATCACCGAGTACCTGGACAATCTCGACGGCAATCCGGTGCTGACCGGCCGCACGCCGCGCGAGAAGGCGGTGATCCACATGATGCAGAAGCGGGCCGAGTCCGAGCTGATCGACGCGGTTGGGATCTATTTCCACCACGCCACCCCCGGCCTCGGCGCGAAGATGCTGCCCTACAAGAGCCCGGACTGGGACGGCCGCCAGGCCTGGGGCGAGCGTTCGCGCGACAAGGCCGTGGCCGGCATGCGCTATTTCGACAAGGTGCTGCGCGACCAGCCCTATGTGGCCGGCGAGGCGTTCTCGATGGCCGACATCACGGTGTGGGGCGGCCTGGCCTTCGCCGACTTCGCCCAGATCGCCATCCCGGAGGACTGCACGGCGCTCATGGCGTGGCGGGCGAAAGTGGCGGACCGGCCCAGCGTGCGGTCACCGGCGGGGTAGGTTGAGTGGGGGCGGGGGGGCACCATTTCGTTGTCATCCCGGACAAGCGCGAAGCGCGCCGATCCGGGACCGGCGCGTGAACGCAGGCGCTTCCGGCGGTCCCGGATCTTCGCTTCGCTACGTCCGGGATGACAACGATCTTGGACGATAGAAAAAGGCCTCCCGGTTCGCACCGGGAGGCCTCGTCACATCGTCGAACGAGAAGCCCCTACCGGATCCCCGCCACTTCCCGCGCCCGCTCGCGCTCGGCCTTCTGCTGGTAGGCCAGGTCGCCGTACTTGCCGTATTCCATCCGGGCGATGGTGCGCTCGTGCACCTCGTCCGGGCCGTCGGCCAGGCGCAGGGTGCGGATGCCGGCATAGGCCTTGGCCAGGCCGAAGTCGCTGGTCACGCCGCCGCCGCCGTGGGCCTGGATGGCGTCGTCGATGATCTTCAGGGCCAGGCGCGGGGCCGCGACCTTGATCATGGCGATCTCCAGCCGCGCCGACTTGTTGCCGGCCTTGTCCATCATGTCGGCGGCCTTCAGGCACAGCAGGCGGCACATCTCGATGTTGATGCGGGCCTCGGCGACGCGTTCCTCCCAGACCGAGTGGTCGGAGATGTACTTGCCGAACGCCTTGCGGCTCATCAGCCGCTTGCACATCTTCTCCAGCGCCACCTCGGCCGTGCCGATGGTGCGCATGCAGTGGTGGATGCGGCCGGGGCCCAGGCGGCCTTGGGCGATCTCGAAGCCGCGGCCCTCGCCCAGCAGCAGCGCGTCCTCGACCGGCACGCGCACGTCCTTGAGGATCACCTCGGCGTGGCCGTGCGGGGCGTCGTCATAGCCGAACACCGGCAGCATGCGGACGATCTCGATGCCGGGGCTGTCCATCGGCACCAGCACCTGGCTCTGCTGCTGGTGGCGGCTGGCGTTGTCGGGATCGGTCTTGCCCATGACGATGGCCACCTTGCAGCGCGGGTCGCCCACGCCTGAGCTCCACCACTTGCGGCCGTTGATCACATAGTGGTCGCCGTCGCGCTCGATGCGGGTCTCGATGTTGGTGGCGTCCGAGCTGGCCACCGCCGGCTCGGTCATCAGGAAGGCGCTGCGGATCTCGCCGTTCATCAGCGGGCGCAGCCAGCGCTCCTTCTGTTCCAGCGTGCCGTAGCGCATCAGCACTTCCATGTTGCCCGTGTCGGGCGCCGAGCAGTTGAACACCTCGGACGCGAAGCCGATCTTGCCCAGCTGTTCGGCGATCAGGCTGTATTCGAGGTTGGTCAGCTGGACGCCCTCGAACTGGAACGTGTCGTCAACATGGGTCTGGCCGCTGTGGGGCGGCATGAAGAAGTTCCACAGGCCGGCGGCCTTGGCCTTGGCCTTCAGTTCCTCGACGACCTGCACCACCTTCCAGCGCTCGGCCCCGAGCACGTTCATCTCGGTCTCGTAGACCGGGACGGCCGGAACGACATGCTCTTCCATGAACGCGGTGACACGGTCGAGGAACTGCCGTTGGGTGGCGGAGATTTCGAAGTCCATGGCGTTTCCCGTCCCGTACTTGTGTTGTCAAACGCTTGTTTGAAACCGTTCTAGCACCGAAGCGGCGCGGACGGCAAGCGGGGTTGCTCCTTCCGATTGTCATCCCGGGCCTCGTGCCCGGGACCCCTTCGTCCGCCGCAGGTGCGGATGAGTGGCGCGCCGGCGCGCCACGGCGCTTCACCGTCAGCTGAACCAGGGATCCCGGGCATGAAGCCCGGGATGACGATTGAAGGGGGAGGGATCGAGTGGGACTGCACGCCGCCCTACAGCACGTAGTTCACCGCGATCACCGGCGTCACCGAGGCGGTGGTGTTGCGGCCGGCCGGGATGACGCGGGCACCGGCGATCACGCCCAGGACGGGGCTCAAATTGTACTCCACGGCTGGGGCCAGGATCAGGGCCTGGCCGACCGGCGAGCGGCGCGCATAGGCCGCGCCCGCGCCGTCGACGCCGGACACCGTGGTCGCCGCGTCGCGCTGGTAGGCCAGGTCGATCGCCGCCACCCACCGGCGGGTGAGGCTGTACTCGAAGGCCAGGTCGACGTTGAACGAGTCCCCCGGCCGGGCGCGGCCGTCGAAGCCGGCCGGCGTGCCGTAGACGCTGGCGCCCTCGACGTCGGCGTGGCCCGAGCGGGTGTAGGCCAGGTTCAGGCGGGTGCGCAGGATCCGGCCGTTCGGCGTCCAGAAATAGGTCTGGGAATTGAGGCCGACCGTGGTGGCGTAGGCCCCGCCGCCAAAGCCGTCGTTGGGGCGGGTGTCGAGCCGGTCGTGGCGGCCGGTGGGCAGGGTCTCCTGCAGCATCAGCGAGATCGTCGGCGTGCGACCGCCTTGCTTCCACTGGCTCAGGCGGTACTGGCCCTGGACGGTCAGGTCGCCCAGCCGCACGCCCGAGCTGGACCGGCCGCCGGCCCGGCGATAGCCGAAGCGGGGGATCAGGCCGGCCGTGAAGGTGTCGGTGACGCCATACAGCAGATAGGTCTGCGAGCCGTAGGTGTCGGCGTCGGGGGCGGGGCGCCGCTTGCCCTTGCCGTCGATCACGCCATACGGCTTGGCGTCGTAGAGGTAGGGCTCGATCAGGGCCCGGCCCTTGGGCAGGGTCGCGGCGCCGGAGGCGAGGATCGGACCGGTCCACCAGGCGTCGTCCAGCGATTGCCGGACCGGGGCGGCGTCCTTGGCGAAGGCGGGGGCGAACGCGGGGGCCGCCAGGGCCAGCCCGGCCAGCAGCGACGCCATGCCCAGGCGGGCCCGTAGCGCGTGCGAAATCATCGATCGTCTCCCCCGTCGGCGTCGCGGCCTTGAGCGGCCGGCGATCTCGTTAGACGGTCGCGCGCGCGGCCGCCGCCCGGAACTTGCGACAGCATCGTGTCAGGACGTGTCAGCAGCGTGAGCGGGTCGGACGGCCGGGACGCCGGATCGCCGCGCCGACCTTGCGCGAGGCCCGGGGGCGAGGGCATCCTGCCGCCCATGAACATCCAGATTCGCCCCCTCGAAGGCCGCTATGTCCGGCTGGAACCGATCACGCCAGAGCTGCGCGCCGAGCTGAAGGGCGCGATCGACTGCGATCCCGACAGCTGGGAGATCATGTCGACCAACGGCTGCGGCGAGGGCTTCGCCGACTGGTGGGGCGCGCTGAAGGGCGAGACCGAACGCGGCGAGCGGATCGGCTTCGCCATCCGCCGGCTGAAGGACAACAAGGTGGTCGGCACGTCCAGCTACCTGAACATCCGCAAGCTGCATCGCGGGCTGGAGGTCGGCTCGACCTTCCTGCACCCGGACGCCCGATCGGGTCCGGTCAATCCGGAGTCCAAGCTGCTGCTGCTGAAGCACGCCTTCGACTCCGGGGCGATCCGGGTCGAGTTCATGGTCGACGTGCGCAACGCCCGCAGCCAGGCGGCCGTCGAGAAGCTGGGCGCCGACAAGGACGGCGTGCTGCGCAACCACAAGATCACCTGGACCGGCCACGTGCGCGACACCGCCGTGTTCTCGATCACCGACGCCGACTGGCCGGGCGTTCGGCAGCGCCTGGACTTCCGGCTGCAGGAGACGTTCGCCTAGATTCGGAGTTCGTCATCCTCGGACTTGTTCCGAGGACCCCTCCGTCGGCTGAGTTGGCGTGAGACGCGAGGCCGCGATCTCGCCGTTTCATTGATCTTCCTTCTTCTCGGCTGAAGCAGGGATCCTCGGAACAAGTCCGAGGATGACGAGTGATGGAGCGGCAATCTCACCAGTGTATCGCGCTCAATTGTCACGACGTCGCCAAGAACGCTGATCTTTGAGGTAAAGATGGCGTTATCCATATCCCCGTAAAGTTTTCGCCAAGCTTTCGCGCGTAGTTTCCGGCTCCATGACGGCTATCGCGTGCTTGAGAATTCTGGTCGCCGGCCTCGCCGAGGCGGGGCGGGGCGCCCCGGCGGCCCAGGTGCAAGCCGCCGCGGACCTGTACCTGAAGCATCGCTGGAAGGCCCCGCGCCGCTACGGCGCCGTCGCGCCCCTGGCCTTCGTGCTGGCCGACACCAAGGCCGACAGCCTGGATCCGGTCGAAATGCAGACCCTGGCGATCGAGCTGGAGGCCGGCCTGTTCCCCGGTCGTCAGGCTGGCCAGGTCTGCCTGCTGACCTTCGAGGGCGACGAGGCCGCCGTCCTGCGGTTCGCCAGCCTGTCCCAGGCGTCGCTGGCCAGCCTGATCGCCGGCCGCGGTTATGCCGGCCCTCCTGGCCACGTCCAGGTGATCACCGCCGACGAAATCCGCGCCGTGCCCAGCGCGGCCAGCGAGGCGGTCATCGACGAGACGCTGCAGGCGGCCTTGCGGCTCACGGCGCCGGCCCAGGACGGTCCCGTCGCCGCCGGCTCGGGAGCGGCCGCCCGTCCGGTCCCTTCGACCTTCGCCGCCAAGCCGGCCGCCAGGACCGCGCCCGAAAAACCCAGGGCGCCGCCGCCGCCCGCCACCGGCTGGTGGGGCCTGTACCATCCGCCGTCGGAGTCGTTCGTCGGCGCCGTGATCGGCCTGCGGGCGGACCTGTCGGCCCCGCGTCCCACCGAGGACGCCGCCTTGCTGACCCGCGACCTGACCAGCCTGAACGACGCCCAGGCCGCGTTCGCCCATCCGTCCTTCCAGAAGGGAGCCGGCGACACGGGCATGCTGTTCGTGCCGTTCAGCTTCTGGAACCTGACCAACCCGGCCTCGCAGGAGGCCTACAAGCGCCGGCTGTCGCGCTATCCGCTCGACATGCAGACCCGCCTGGGCGCGAGCGTCTACGACACCCCGCGCGAGCCTTCGCTGGGCCTGCTGGGGCAGATCCGCGCGTTCCTGCAACCGCACTTCGCGTTCATCGACCTGAACATCACCGAGCCGAACTTCCCGGTCGGCACGCTGCCGGGCGACCTGGCCACCAGCATCACCCTGTCGCTGCCCGAGGACGACCTGCGGGCCCGGGTCGAGGCGATCGGCCAGTTTGCCGCGGCCCAGGGCGCCTATCGCGCCAAGGGGGTCCGGCAGGGCGTCGCCGGCCTGCGCGACCCGAGGGAGCTGGAGGCCTGCCGCGCGGCCGGCCTGCGCTTCGTCTCCGGCCCGGCGATCAGCGAGCTGATGGCCAGCCCGATCGGCGCGGCGCCCGCCCAGGGTCTGCCGCTAAAGGTCGCCTGACGTCATCCTTGGCGCGCACCGCGACAGTGGGTCGCGGGCGAATTGCTCGCGTATGAGTCGATTCCGCTAACCTTCGACGCGTAGTGTGGCGGCATGACTGCGATCGCATGCTTGAAGGTCTTCGTGGGCGACGAACTGCGGTTCGCCGACAACGACACCATGGCCGGCTTGGTGGGCAAGGTGGCGGGCGCCTACCTTGAGACCACCTGGCTGTGGCCGCGCCGCTACGGCCTGGTCGCGCCGTTCTCGTTCGTGCTGGCCGACCCGCGCGCCACCACGCTGGACGCCCGCGAGCTGCAGGCCCTGGCCCGCGACCTGCAATTCAAGCTGTTCGGCGACAAGGGCGACGGCGACATCGCCCTGCTGATGTTCGAGGGCGACCAGACCGACGTCATGCGTTTCGCCGGCATTCACGGCGCTCAGCTGAAGGCCCTGCTGGAAGGCGAGGGGGACAGCCCGTTCGCCGGGCGCGTCTGCCGGATCACCCCGACCGAGGTGACCTCGGTCGTGCCCAAGGGCGGGCCGGTCTGCGGCGCGCCGACCATGGAGGAGCTGGCGGCCCTGGCCGCCGCGGACGACGCCGCGCCCGCCGGTCCGCCGGCCCGGGTCGGCTATCGCGGCGTCTATCATGGCCCGCGCCAGACCTTCATCGGCAGCGTCGCCGTCTGGCGAGAGGCCCAGACGCCGTCGGCGTTCGGCCTGACCCCGCCGCCGCTCGAGGTCAGCCGGCCCGAGGACGACATCGCCACCCTGGGCGGAGCGACCGAGGCCCTGGCCGCCGCGCCGGTGGGCGTGGTGTTCTTCCCGCTCAGTTTCTCGACGCTGGTCAAGCCGCGGGCGCGGGCCGAACTGCTGCCGCACCTGGAAGCCCTGCCGAAGGGATCGCGGCCGCGCCTGGCGGTCGGCGTCTACGATACGCCGCGCGCCCCGTCGTTTTCGGCCCTGTCACAGATCAAGCGGTTCCTGGAGCCGTTCTTCGGGCGGCTGGACCTGCGCGTCACCGACCCGGCGTTCCAGATCGACGAGCTGCCGGCCGACCTGGCGGGCAGCGTCACCCTGATCCTGCCGCCGGGCGACGAGCCGACCCGGCTGGCGGCGGTCAACCGCTTCATGCGCGAGAGCCCGGCCTATCGCCGCAAACAGGTCTGGCAGGGCGTCGCCGACATCCGCACCCGCCGCGAGCTGAACCATTGCATCGACCTGGGCCTGCCGTTCATGACCGGCGAGGCGGTGACCGACCTGCTGGAACAGCCGGTCGGCGCCGCGCCGCTGCCTTGGCTGAACCTGCCGCTGCACGACTGGTCGGTGGCCCCCGAGGCCGGACCGGTGTCGTCCGTGGCCTGATCGTCAGGGCCCGGCGACGGGGCCGTGGTCATTCTTTCGCCGCGATAGCCGTCAAGCTTCCCGCCTTGAGGTTGGCGGGCGATCTCGTGGCGCTTCGGGCTTTCCGGGCGGTGGTCGGCGGCGCCGCCGTGGGCCCGACGGGATCACGTGTTGCACAGCTTGGCCGCCCAATCGACGACGTCTCGGCGCCCGGCTCGCCGCCGGACGGGCTGGGTCCTGGCCTCGATGCTGCTGCTGGCGACCGCACCGCTGGCGGAGAACGCCAGCGCCGACACCCTGAAGGAACGCCTGGAGGCCCGGATCGGCCTGCGGGCCCGGCCCGTCTTCGCGCCCAGCGGACGTTTCCGCACCGAGGATGGCGATGTCTTCATCCTGGACCGCACGGGCCCCAGGGCCCTGCTGAAGTTCCAGAACCGCGACGAGGTCTGGGCGCTGGAGGGGCATCCCGCGCCGCGGGGCGACACGGTGTTCAGGAACGACCTCGGCGAGACGGTGCTGCGGGCCAGTAAGCTGGGCGGCCTGACCCTGTTCACGCGCCGGGCGCCGAACGGCCAGGCCGTGATGCTGGTCGGGCCCGGCGATCCGCTGTCGGGCCGCCGTCCCCTGTCGCCCATGGCCCTGCTCCGCGCCCTGGTGGTGTCGGGCCACCGCGCCACCCGGGCCGCTCAGCATCCGCTGGCCGTCACCTCGGTGGACGAGATCACGGCCGAGACCGCGGCGCCGATCGCCGACGCGGCCGTCGTCGTCGCCGAGGCCTTCGAGGACCTCGACCGTTCCGGGCGGCGCGACCAACTGGCCCGCTGGCGGCGGGTGGTCCTGGCCCTGGGCGACAAGGCCGAGGCCAAGGCCGACGGCGACGTCCTGGTGATCGTGCTGAACCCGAAGACGGGACCCGCCGGCCGGCCGTCGTCGGCCAGGATCGCCCGGGCCCTGAAGCGGGGTCGCTGACTTGGCGAAGTCCTCCGTGCGAAGAGCGTCGTTTGGGGGCTGGATTTGCCGGGCGACGCAACTCACCTTGGGCAGGCGGGAAGCAGGGGCGGGCAAGAGATGAGCGGCGTGAAACGACTGGCGGGCGCGGCCCTGGGCGCCCTGCTGCTGGCGGGCCCGGCCCTGGCCGCGCCGACGGCCTCCTTGTCGCCGGAGGCCCGCACGGCCGCCCGCTTCGAGGCCGCCGCCGGGAACCGCGCCCAACTGCGGCTGTTCCTGCGGGCCATGCCCAAGGGCGGCGACCTGCACAACCACCTGGTGGGCGCGGCCTATGCCGAGGACTTCCTGGCCTGGGCCGACGCCGACGGCCTGTGCGTGACCACCGGCCCGCTGCCGGCCATCGCCGCCGGTCCTTGCGACGCGCCAGGCAAGGTCCCGGCCAGGGACCTGGGCAAGACCAATCCGGCGCTGTACGGCCGGGCGATCAATGCGCTGTCGATGCGCAATTACCACCCCGGCGCCGACGGAGCCCTGCCGTCCGGCCACGATCAGTTCTTCTCGACCTTCGACCGCTTCGAGGCCGTGACCGACGCCAACCTGCCGGGCCTGCTGGCCGCGGTCCGCGACCAGGCGGCCGGCGACGCCGTCCTTTATGTCGAGACATCGGTGAACCCCTCGGCCATGGCCGACCTTGTCGCCCTGGCGCGGAACACCCCCTGGGACGGCGACATGGCCAAGGCCCTGGCCGCCCTGCAGCCCGGCATCCCGGCCATGACCGCCAAGGCCCGCCAGCAGTTCGACGCCGCCGAAGCCGAGGCCGACCGCCGCCAGGGCTGCCTGGCCCAGAAGCCGCGCACCGGCCCCTGCGCCGTGGCGCTGGGCTACCAGGCCTTCGCCGTGCGCATCCTGCCGCCCAATGTGGTCTTCGCCCAGCTGACGGCGGCCTTCGCCCTGGCCCAGGCCGACCCGCGCTTCGTCGGCGTCAACATCGTCGCGCCCGAGGACAACCCGACCGCCCTGGCCGACTACGCCCTGCACATGCGCATGCTGCAGTTCCTGCACGCCCGCTATCCGGAGGTGAAGCTGTCGCTGCACGCCGGCGAGCTGACCCAGGGCCTGGTGGCCCCGCGCGAGCTGCGCTTCCACATCCGCCAGGCGGTCGAGGTGGCTGGGGCCCGGCGCATCGGCCACGGCGTCGACATCGCCTACGAGGACGACGCCCCGGCCCTGCTGGCCCGGATGGCCCGCGACAAGGTCGCCGTCGAGGTCAACCTGACCAGCAACGACGCCATTCTGGGGGTCAAGGGCGGCGACCATCCGCTGGCCCTCTACCGCCAGGCCGGGGTGCCGTTCGTGCTGTCCACCGACGACGAGGGCGTGTCGCGCATCGACCTGACCAACGAGTACCTGCGGGCGGTCACCGAGCAGGGCCTGGGCTATGGCGACCTGAAGGCCGCCGCCCGGGCCAGCCTGGAATACGCCTTCCTGCCCGGCCCCAGCCTGTGGGCCGCCCCGCGCACGCCGGTCGCCGCCTGCGCCCGCCCCGGCCCGGCCTGCGACGCCTTCCTGGCCGGCAGCCGCAAGGCCGCGGCGCAGTGGCGGCTGGAGCGCGAGTTCGAGGCGTTCGAGGCGGGGCGGTAGGACGGTCGCCACCCCACCCACGGTTGTCATCCCGGAAGCCTCGTAGAGGCTGTCCGGGACCCAGGGGACTGGGCTAATGCGTTGCGGTTCCCCTGGGTCCCGGACAAGCGCTGCGCGCTTTCCGGGATGACAACGGGGAGGGCGCCCACAGGACGATGAACATGGCGCTACCCCTTCGCCCCGTCGTCCGCCCCGTCGTCCCAGGTGATCACCACGCTGGGGGCCGAGCGCTCGGCCGGGCCGTGATAGACCGCCTCGATGTTGTTGCCGTCCGGGTCGTAGGCGAAGGCGGCGTAGTAGCCGGGATGGTAGTCGCGCAGGCCCGGCCCGCCGTTGTCGCGCCCGCCATTGGCCAGGGCGGCGGCGTGGAAGCGACGGACGGTCGCCTCGTCCGCGGCCTGGAAGGCCAGGTGCACGTGGCTGGCCGGCTCGCCGACGTCGATCCACAGCTCGTCGGCGTAGAAGTGGTCGCCGGCCCCGGGGATCTCGTCCTCGACGATCGGCACGCCGACCGCCTCGAGCACGGCCTTGTAGAACCGCTTCATGGCCGGCAGGTCGCGGGTGCGCAGGTGGACGTGGTCGATCAGGCGGCCGCGATGGAGTTGCATGGGACGGGCTCCGACAGAACTTTGTTCCGGCATCAACGTGGCGGTCTCCGGCCCAGTTTCCGGCGCCGGCGGGTCTTCAGAAGCCCATCAGCGACAGCACCTCGCGCCGCGAGCGCTGGTCGTCGCGGAACACGCCCATCATCCGGCTGGTCTTCATCGTCACGCCCGGCGTGCGCACGCCGCGGCCGCTCATGCAGGCGTGGCTGGCCTCGAGGATCACGGCCACGCCCAGGGGCTGGAGATTGTCCCACAGGCAGTCGGCGATCTGGGCGGTCAGGCGCTCCTGCACCTGCAGCCGCCGGGCGAAGCCGTGCAGCACCCGCGCCAGCTTGGAGATGCCCACCACCCGGTCGCGCGGCAGGTAGGCGATGTGCGCCTTGCCGATGATCGGGGCCATGTGGTGCTCGCAGTGCGACTGGAACGGCACGTCCTTCAGCAGCACGATGTCGTCATAGCCGCCGACCTCCTCGAACACCCGCGACAGGTGCCGGGCGGGATCCTCGCCATAGCCCTCGCAATACTCCTTCCAGGCCCGCGCCACCCGCGAGGGGGTGTCGACCAGGCCCTCGCGCGACGGATCCTCGCCGGTCCAGCGGATCAGGGTGCGGATGGCGTCCTGGACGTCGTCGGGGACGGGAGGCGAGGCAGGGGGCATGGGGCGGCTCCTGGACGGGATGGTGCCTTAGGGAAAGGCGCGTGGCGACGAGTTGTTTCCCTCGACGGTCCTCCCCCTGTGGGGGAGGCGATCGCGCAGCGATCGGTGGGGGGAGTTTTGGGATCGTCGATCCGTATGGCCATTGGCCGATCACTCCCCCCTCCGTCGGCTTCGCCGACACCTCCCCCACAGGGGGAGGGTAAACTTGGAGACGCGCACAAGCGCATGTCCCCGTCGGAGGAAGCCGACAGGCTTGGGGAGGCGGCGGAGCGTCCGGGCCATGCCCGGTTCAGGATTGTGGAGTGTACCGTTTCGGCCTGGGCCGGAGCGCTCCGCGCGGCCGGTGGACGAGAGCCTTCGGGTCGCGGATTTTTAACCCGCTCCGATGGAGGCCCCCGGCGGGCGGAGGGGCGACGTACCCCGTCCGGACCGCATGGGCGATTTCAGCCCATGCCTGGTGCGTTTCGCCGTTCGGCCCCGAGGGGATGTTCCCATCGTCCGGTCCGGACCGCCCGAGGCCCCATCCGAGGTCCCCACGTTCCGCCGACCGACCCGAAGGGCCCTCCGACGCCGGCCGACGGACGCTCCCCGCTCGACCGCCCCCGCCACCCGCCAGGTCGCCAGCTGGACGGCCTCCCCGGTGGTGGGGCGAGAGTTAGTATGGGCGGGTTTGAGGGGGTGTGGATCAAATCGGGTCGAGAAAATTCAGGGCTTTGAAATCGTGGAACTTTGTCCGCTATCCGCCGAGCATGGACGCCCTCTCCCAGAGGGAGAGGGAGGGGCCCAAGCGAAGCTTGGGAGGGTGAGGGGTTAAACCGTCAACCGGCGCGCCGGCAGGGCGTCGGTGTGAAACCGGACAGGGTGAAACCTCTCACCCTCCCACCGCTCCGCGGCGGGCCCCTCCCTCTCTCCAAGAGAGAGGGTTCAAGAACGCGCCCCTCCCGCCCTCCGCCCGCAGCGGCGAGGCCGCGCCTTGAAACCTTGGCTGCCAGCCTGCTCTGGGGACTGACCGAGTCAAGGACCGCCTCCGGCGGCCGCGCCGCGGCGGCGCGACGCGCCGTCCTTGACTCGGTCAGTCCCCAGAGCTCCCATCCACCAAGGCTTCAAGGCGTGGCCGCATCCGGCTGGGCGGATGGAAAGGGCAAAGCAGCCGCTACCGGGCAACGCGTCGCAAACGTCTAGTTTGTGCCTTGACCAGACGCTTGCGAGGTCTTGCGCTAAAGGTAGCGCTTCCCCATCTCCTACTCGCTCCGGTGTTAGGCACTCCCACCGCGATCCTGAGGTTATCCGACGGATGGCACATCGGCGATCCGCGATTAGCCACATGAATTGACCCATGGGCATAATGCGATCGTTTTGGTTAGCGGCTCTGCGTTTCGGCGCAAGGTGGCCGGAGCTAGTGGGAGCAAGGATATGAAGCAAAAGAAGCCTTCGTACCTTGGCCTCGTTTACAAGCACCTGCCATGGGCGCTGACTGTCGCCTACTGGGTGGGTAAGGTCAGCCTCGTGGTTGTCCAGCTTGTAAACGAGGCCGCTAACTACCGTGCACAATTTCGACCACAGATTTCCGCTTAAGAGCGGTGTTCACATCTACGTCCAGGATGACGTCTCGCGGAAGGCCGGCCAGGATCTCTGCGACTGGATCGAGGACCGTTGGTCCCCTCCTTCGCATTTCTACCATTTTCGCGATGGCGGGCACGTCGCGGCATCGCGGATGCATCAAGTTTCGCCTTTTATCCTAGGTCTAGACTTGAGGCGCTTCTTCGACCAGGTCACGCGCACCAAAGTCCACCGGGGTCTTCGTCGCATTGGTTTTAAGTCTGCTGATGCCTACGAGTTTGCCTGCATGTCGACTGTGACCAAGGACGGCTCGCCCGGGGCCTACAGCCTGCCCTTCGGTTTCGTGCAGAGCATGCATTTAGCATCGCTCGTTCTTCACTACTCCGCTTTGGGTCGCGCCATGCTAGCTGTGAAGCGCACTGGTGTGCGGCTCTCGGTTTATGTCGACGATGTATTGATGTCGGCTGACAGTCTTAATTTGCTAAACGATGCGCAGTCCCTGATTCTACAGGGCGCGGATACGGCGGGTTTTGCTTTCAATCCGGACAAGGTGCGCGGCCCAGCCAGCCTGATCCAGGCGTTTAATATCCGCATTGGTCAAGGCGCGCTGACGATCGTCGATAACCGATTGAATGAGTTCCGCCAGACGGTTCTGGAGCCCCCGGTCGCACCCGCTGAAGCGACAATTGCCTATGTTCGCACAGTCAACGCGGACCAAGCCGATGCTCTCGCCGCTGTCCGCGCGACGGCAGGCCTTTAGCGATACGCAAGGGGTGCCCCCCTACCTTCTCCCAAACAACCGCTCAATATCCGCCAACTTCAGCTCCACATAGGTCGGCCGCCCGTGGTTGCATTGGCCCGAGTGCGGCGTCGCCTCCATCTCCCGTAGCAGGGCGTTCATCTCCGCGCCGTTCAGCCGCCGTCCCGCCCGGACGCTGCCGTGGCAGGCCATGGTGGAGCAGACCTCCTCCAGGCGCTCCTTCAGGGCCAGGGCCGCGCCGTTCTCGGCCAGGTCGTCGGCGATGTCGCGGACCAGGCCGGCGGCGTCGGTCTTGCCCAGCAGGGCCGGGGTCTCGCGGACCAGCACCGCGCCGGGGCCGAAGCTCTCGACCACCAGGCCCAGGGCCGCCAGCTCCTCGGCGCGGGCGACGACGCGCTCGGCCTCGGCGGGGTCCAGCTCGACCACCTCGGGCAGCAGCAGGGCCTGGCGGGCGACGCCGCCGGCCGCCATCTCGGTTTTCATCCGCTCGTAGACCAGGCGCTCGTGGGCGGCGTGCTGGTCGACGATGACCACGCCGTCGCGGGTCTGGGCGACGATATAGGTCTCGTGCACCTGAGCCCGGGCCGCGCCCAGCGGGAAGTCGACCGGGTCGAAGGCCGGGGTGGAGCCTTCGGCGGCGCCCGGATAGGCGCCCCCTGGATAAGCGATGGCCGGCGGGGCGTCGTAGCCGCCGTAGGCCGCCTCGCGCACCGCCTCGGCGACGCCGCCCCCGAAGGCCTCGGCGCGCGTGGCGTAGGCCTCCTCCGGCGCGGCCTCGTAGCGGGCCGAGACGTCCGACAGGCCCGGCAGCACCTGGGGCGCCGGCCGCGTCCAGCCGCCCGCCTGCCAGGCCGAGAAGCCGGCGGGGGAGGGGCCCCCTTGATAGGTATTGGGCTGATAACCGGGATAGGGCGCGGCCATGCTCTGCGCCCGGATGGCGTCCAGCGCGCTGGCCGCCGTGGTGGTCGAGGCCCGGTGGCCGGCCGCCGCCAGGGCGTGGCGCAGGGCTCCGACGATCAGGCCGCGCACCAGGGCCGGGTCTCTGAACCGCACCTCGGCCTTGGCCGGGTGGACGTTGACGTCGACCTCGGCGGTGTCGAGGCTGATGTAGAGGGCCGCGGTCGGGTGGCGGTCCCGGGCCAGGAAATCGGCATAGGCCGCGCGCAGGGCCCCCTGCAGCAGCCGGTCGCGCACCGGGCGACCATTGACGAACAGGTACTGGTGGGCGGCGTTGCCGCGGTTGTAGGTGGGCAGGCCGGCGAAGCCCGTCAGCCGCACGCCGTCGCGGGTCTGGTCGATCTCGATGGCGTTGTCCTGGAAGTCGCGGCCCAGCACGGCCGACAGCCGGGCCAGGCGGCCTTGCGGGCCGGGATGCTCGGGCGGCAGGCGAATGACCCGGCGGCCGTCGATGTCCAGGCTGAAGCCGACGCCCTCGTTGGCCATGGCCTGGCGCTTGATCTCCTCGGTGATCGCCAGGGCCTCGGCGCGCTCGGACTTCATGAACTTCAGCCGGGCGGGGGTGGCGTAGAACAGGTCGCGCACCTCGATCCGCGCCCCGTGGTCGCCGGCGAAGGCGGCGGGGGCCACCTCGCCGACCGCGCCGCCCTCGACCAGGATCGAGAAGGCGTCCTTGCTGCCCTTGGCCCGCGAAGAGATCGACAGCCGCGCCACCGAGCCGATCGAGGGCAGGGCCTCGCCGCGGAAGCCCATGGTGTGGATGCGCAGCAGGTCCCACAGGCCGTCGGCGTCGGGGGCCAGCTTGGAGGTGGCGTGGCGCTCGATGGCCACCGGCAGTTCCTCGGCGGACAGGCCGCAGCCGTCGTCGGCCACCAGGATGCGGGTCAGGCCGCCGCCGTGGGCCTCGACCTCGATCCGCGTGGCGCCGGCGTCGATGGCGTTGTCGACCAGCTCCTTGATGGCGCTGGCCGGCCGCTCGACCACCTCGCCGGCGGCGATGCGGTTGACGGTCTCGGGCGGCAGGCGGCGGATCGGCATGGACGGCGGGCTTTCGGGGCGACTTTCGGGGCGGGGCCGCTCGGCGGGCCCGCATTGCGGGATGGTAATTTGACCGGCCCAGCTTGGGCCCTTCCAAGTGGGGAAGGTCGATCATCCTAGATCGATTCCAGCTGGCCTGAAGGATCACAGATAGTGACGCCTATCCGTTTCGCCGCCTTTTACCCTGTCATCCCGGCCGCAGCGAAGCGGAGAGCCGGGACCGCCGCAAGCGCTGCGCTCAGGCGTCGGTCCCGGATCTTCGCGCTGCGCGCTGCGTCCGGGATGACAGCCCTGGGGCTGGTGCTTTTCGGGTCAGCGGCTTTCGCCCAGCAGGCGGTCGACGCCTCCGGGCCGATCGACCTGCACAAGGTCGACCCCGAGGCCAACATGGTCGAGGAACTGGTGGTCAACGCCCCGATGCCGGGGCCGGCCTGGTGGAAGGTCAGCGACGCCGACACCACCGTCTATGTGCTGGGCGTGCCGGGCATGACGCCCAGCGACCTGACGTTCGACGACACGGTGCTGCGCCGCCGGCTGGACGGCGCCAACGTGCTGATCATGGGCCAGGAGGCCGAGGTCAGCGTCATCCGGATGGTCAGCCTGGCGCTGGGCGGCCGCAAGCTGTTCATCATGGACCGGCCCATGCGCGAGACCCTGCCGCCGGAGCTGCGCGCCCGACTGGAGGCGCGACTGAAGGCCTCCAAGAAGAAGCCCGACGAGATGGACGACATCAAGCCCGCCTTCGCCGGCTTCGTGATCGGCAACTCGCAGGAGGGCAACCTCTCGATCCACCTGGGCAGCCTCACCGACCAGATCAGGGCGCTGGCCAAGGACAAGGACCTGGCCAAGCGGCCGCGCATCCAGACCCTCGATGGCTACAGCCTGGTGGGGGCGATCAAGAGCCTGGCCACGGCGCCCCAGCCGCTGCAGGAGCTGTGCCTGGACGCGGGCCTGCGCCAGGCCGACAGCGGCGACGGCGGGATCAAGGCCGTGGCCGACCGCTGGGCCAAGGGCCAGGTGCGGGCGCTGGTCTCGGCCGACCGCGGCTTCTCGCGCTGCCTGGCCTCGACCCCGTCCATCAGCCGCGAGCTGCGCGACGGCCAGAAGGAAGCGGTCAAGGCCATCGCCTCGGCCCTGAAGACCCCCGGCAAGGCGGTGGCGGTGATCGAGCTGCGCTCGCTGCTGGCCGAAGGCGGGGTGCTGGAGCAGCTGAAGGCCAAGGGGTTCACGGTGGAGACGCCGGGGGGGTGAACAGGAGGCGCTTCCCTCCCCCTTGCGGGGAGGGTGGCCTCGCGAAGCGAGGTCGGGTGGGGGATCGGTGCAGGGCGCCCACGCGGCGGCGACGCCCCACCCACCAGCTTCGCTGGTCCCCCCTCCCCATGAAGGGGAGGGACAGCCGCTGAGAAGAAGTGCGAGAAGTTCGCCGTCCTGGCTTTGGAGACCTGACATGCGGCGATCATGGACCTGGACGCTGGCCGCCCTGGCGCTCACCGCCGCCGCCCCGGCCCGCGCCCAGACCGCGCCGCCGGCGCTGGACGATCCCGAGGCCAATGTCGTCGAGGCCCTGGTCGTGGCGGCCAGGCTGCCTGGCCCGGCCTGGTGGAAGATCACCGACGGCGACACCACGCTCTACGTGCTGGGCGTGATGCAGGCCCTGCCGCGCGGCCAGGGCTGGGACACCGGCGTGCTGGACCGCCGGCTGGACGGGGCCTTCGCGGTGATCCTGCCGCCCGAGGGCAAGGCCGGGCTGCGCGACGTTCCGGCCGCCCTGGCGCTGCGCAAGCGGCTCAGGTCCGACGTCCCGCTGGACGCCGCCGCCGGCGACCTGGCGCCCAAGCTGGCGCGAGCCCGGGCGACCCTGCGCAAGCCCGCCGACGCCTATGACGGCTGGAATCCGCTGGGGGCGGGGATCTCGATGGCCGGCGACTATCGCAAGACGGTCCGGCTGGACGTGAACGAGCCGGAGCGCGCGA
Organism: Caulobacter sp. LjRoot300; assembly: GCF_964253875.1. Taxonomy (NCBI): domain Bacteria; kingdom Pseudomonadati; phylum Pseudomonadota; class Alphaproteobacteria; order Caulobacterales; family Caulobacteraceae; genus Caulobacter; species Caulobacter sp. LjRoot300. Next base: position 66,123 of record NZ_CAXUSA020000004.1, on the reverse strand, counting down.
TCCAGCGCCTGGCCCGCAAGCATCGTGTCAAGGTCCGGCCGGCCGCCACCTACAAGGTCATGCCGCTGATCAGGACGGCGGTGCGCGGCCATTCGCGCGAGGCGGGGCTGCTGTGCCTGGAGGGCGTGCTCGACGAGGTCAACGCCGGGCCCGAGGCCGCGCGCGAGGCCGCCCGGGCCTGGGCGCGGGGCGACGTGCGCGGCGCGATCGCCGGCCCGCGCAACTTCCAGCGCTGCCTGCTGGCCCTGCCGGGCGTGGCCGACCTGGAGCGCCAGGGGACCCGCGACGAGGTCGAGGCCCTGAGCGCGGCGATGGGGACCCCCGGCCACGCCGTGGCGGTCTATGGGATCCGCAGCCTCGTGGCCCGCGGCGGCGTGCTGGACCAGATGCGGGCGCGGGGGTTTACGGTGACGGCGCCGGAGTAGAAGTCCCTCCCCCTGTGGGGGAGGCGATCGCGCAGCGATCGGTGGGGGGAGTTTTGGGATTGTCGACCCTGGATGCGGCCGCCTGCCGATTCATCCCCCCTCCGTCGGCTGCGCCGACACCTCCCCCACAGGGGGAGGCATGAAAAAAGCCCGGAAGCTTTCGCCGCCGGGCCTTTCCTAACTTCAGCTCCCCAGCCCCTACAGGCCCGGCAGCTTGATCTTGCCCTGCTTCTCGCGGGTGATGATGATCGTGCCGTTGCCGGTCAGGGCCTTCAGGCGGGCCTCTTCGGCGGCGGCGTCGACGGTGACGGATTCGGTGGCGCCGGTCTCGGCGGCGGTCGGGGCGGCGGTCTTGTCGCCCTTCTTCCAGAACATCACCTTGCTGGCGAAGCTCTCGTCCTTGTGGGCCAGGTCGCCGTTCTCGTCGTCGACGACGAAGCGGATCAGCGGGTCGGCCTTGTCGACGCCGGCCTTGGAGACCAGCAGCTTCTCGCCGTCCGAGCGGCCGGCGGCGTTGGACTGGCCGATCAGGGCCTGGCGGGCGGCGCTTTCAGGCTGCAGTTCCTGCGGGCGCGGCTCGCCGGGGGCCGGCGGGCGCAGGCTGTAGTCGGGCGGCACCACCAGCGGGGCCTTGGTGACGACGCGGAACTCGTCCGGAACGACCTTGCTCATGCCCAGCGCCTTCGACGCGGACTGGCAGCCGGCCAGGCCCGTGGCGGCCACGACGGCCAAAGCGCCCAGGGTCGCGACCCGATAGAAACTCATGAACCTGCTCCAGCGGCCCCCCGGGCCGTAAATTCGGACGCTCTCGATACGACATCCGAGGCCGGGCGCCAATCTTCCTTGAGATCGTGGCTACGTTAGGGCGCTCGTGTCGCCTCAGAGCCCGTGGCCGTCGGGATTGGCCAGCTTCTTCTCCTCCGACAGGAAGCTGTCCAGCAGCAGCAGGCAGACCCCCACGGTGATGCCCGAGTCGGCGACGTTGAACACCCACGGGAAGTGGATCCGCGACACGTCGATGAAGTCGACGACATAACCGTAGCGGATGCGGTCGATCAGGTTGTTGCCGAACGCCCCGCCGATGATCAGGCCGATGCCGGCCGCCATCAACGGCTTGGCCGCCTTGCGGGCCCAGATCGCCAGGCCGACCACGACGACGGCCGAGAAGATCGTCAGCAGCCAGCGACTCAGCTCCGAACCGCGGAACAGGCCGAAGCTCATGCCGAAATTGTGCACCAGGGTCAGGTAGAACGGCCCGGTTACCTGCTGGCTGGCGCCGGGCGCGGTCCCCAGCGTCGACAGGATCCAGGCCTTGCTGATCTGGTCCAGCACGACGGTGATGATCGCGATGGCGTAGGCGGTCCAGCCGAGGCGGGTGATCTTGAGCATTCTTCGCTTTTCCTTGGATCCTCTCCCAGAGGGAGAGGAAGGGGCCCGCCGCGCAGCGGTGGGAAGGTGAGGGGTTACACCGTTGGCCGGCGTGCCGGCGCGCCGTCTGGCGCCTCAACCCCTCACCCTCCCACGCCTAGCGGCGCGGGTCCCTCCCTCTCCCTCTGGGAGAGGGTGATCTTAAACCGCGTGCACGCTATCCCACCACGCCACCGCTTCGGCGTCGCGCAGGGACAGTTCCGGGTAGCGCGGATCGGTTCCGACCTCCGGCAGGATGCGCCACGAGCGGGCGCACTTCTTGCCTTCGGCCAGCTTCGGCTCCACGGCCACACCCTTGACTTCGTCCACGGCGAAGGCTCCGGAGGCTTCGCCGGCGACCAGGGTCGCCTGGCTGGTGCGGAACACCTCGGCCGCGTCGACGCCGTCGAAGGCCGCCAGCAGGCCGGGGTCGGCGATGTGCACCACCGGCGCGGCCTCAAGCGCCGAGCCGATGCGCTTTTCGCGGCGCTCGACCTCCAGGGCGGCGGTCACGACCGAGGTCACGGCCTCCACCTTGGCCCAGCGCGCGGCCTCGGCGTCATTGCGCCAGGCGGTCGGGGTCTCCGGCATCACCCGCAGCACGTTGCTGCCGGCGTCGGGGAAGCGCGTGGTCCAGGCTTCTTCCATCGTGAAGCTGGTCAGCGGCGACAGCCAGACGGTCAGGCGTTCGAACACGTAGTCCAGCACCGTGCGATAGGCCCGGCGGCGCAGGGCCGTGGGCGCGTCGCAATAGAGGCTGTCCTTGCGGATGTCGAAGAACAGGGCCGACAGGTCGCCCTGGCAGAAGTCGATCAGCGGCCGGATCACGTCGCTGAAGCGATAGGCCTCGTAGGCGGCCTTCACCTGGGCGTCGAGCTCCCACAGCCGGTGCAGGATGTACTTCTCCAGCGGCGGGAAGTCGGCGTAGTCGGTGACCCGTTCGGCCTCGTCGAAGCCGGCCAGGGCGCCCAGCAGGTAGCGGGTGGTGTTGCGCAGCTTGCGATAGGCGTCGGTCGTCGTGGCCAGGATGGTCTTGCCGATCCGCTGGTCCTCGGAATAGTCGACCATCGCCGCCCACAGCCGCAGGATCTCGGCGCCGCTTTCCTTGGTGATGGTCTGGGGCTCGACGGTGTTGCCCTTGGACTTGGACATCTTCTCGCCGTTCTCGTCCTGGGTGAACCCGTGGGTCAGGACGCCCTTGTACGGCGCGCGGCCGCGCGTGCCGCAGCTCTCCAGAAGCGACGACTGGAACCAGCCGCGGTGCTGGTCGGAGCCTTCCAGGTAGAGGTCGGCGGGCGAGCGGCTGTCGTTGCGGCCTTCCAGGGTGAAGGCGTGGGTCGAGCCGCTGTCGAACCAGACGTCGAGGATGTCGACGACCTTCTCGTACTGGGCCGGGTCGCGGTCGCCGAGGAAATGCTCGTCCGGCAGCTCGAACCAGGCGTCGCTGCCGCCGTCCTGGATGGCGTCGAGGATGCGGCGGTTGACCGCCTCGTCCATCAGCGGGACGCCCGTCTCCTTGTCGACGAACATGGCCAGGGGCGTGCCCCAGGCGCGCTGGCGGCTGATCAGCCAGTCGGGCCGCGTCTCGACCATCGAACCGATGCGGTTGCGGCCGGCGTCGGGGTGGAAGGCGGTGTCGGCGATGGCCTGGACGGCGGTCTCGCGCAGGGTCTTGCCGCCCAGCGACGGCACGGCCTGGTCCATGCGGATGAACCACTGCGGGGTGTTGCGGAAGATCACCGGGGCCTTGGAGCGCCAGCTGTGAGGGTAAGAGTGCTCGACGCGGCCGCGGGCCAGCAGGTTGCCGGCCTCGATCAGCTTGTCCATCACCGCGCCGTTGGCCGGCCCGAACTTGCCGGCCTTCTTGCCCTCGGTCTCGATGACCTTCAGGCCGCCGAACAGCGGCACGTGCGGGAAATAGGCGCCGTCGGGGTCGACGGTGTCGGGGATGGCGTCCAGGGCGTAGCCGCTCTTCAGCCAGACCAGGTAGTCGTCGGCGCCGTGGCCGGGGGCGGTGTGGACGAAGCCGGTGCCGGCGTCGTCGGTCACGTGGTCGCCGGCCAGCAGGGGCACGTCGAAGCCGTAGCCCTCATCGAAGGTCGCGAGCGGGTGGGCGCAGATCAGGCCGGTCGGGTCGACCGGCTCGGCGCGTCGCCATTGCGCGACCTTGGCCGCCTTTCGCACGTCCTCGGCCAGCTTGTCGGCGATGATCAGGCGGTCGCCGACCTTGGACCACGGGGCGAACTCGAGGTTCTCCTCCAGGGCCTCGACCTCGTAGAGGCCGTACTCGACCTTGGGCCCGAACGAGATCGCCCGGTTGGCCGGGATGGTCCAGGGCGTGGTGGTCCAGATCACCACGCTGGCGTCGTTGGGCGGCAGGCGGAAGACGTTGTCGCCGGCCTCATTGCCCGACACGGCGTAGCGGTCCTCGTCATAGGCCTTGACCGGGAACTTCACCCACACCGCCGGGCTCGTATGGTCGTGGTACTCGATCTCGGCGTCGGCCAGGGCCGTGCGCTCGACCGGGCTCCACATCACGGGCTTGGAGCCGCGATAGAGCTGGCCGCTGGTGGCGAACTTGTGGAACTCGGCGACGATGGTGGCTTCGCTGGCGTAGTCCATGGTGGCGTAGCGGTTCCACCAGTCGCCCAGCACGCCCAGGCGCTGGAACTCGACCTTCTGGGCCTCGATCCAGCCGGCGGCGTATTCGCGGCAGCGCTTGCGGAACTCGGCGGCCGGCACCTCGTCCTTGCGGCGGCCCTTGGCGCGGAATTCTTCCTCGATCTTCCACTCGATCGGCAGGCCGTGGCAGTCCCAGCCGGGCACGTAGTCGACGTCGTAGCCCAGGGCGAAGCGCGATCGGACCACGAAGTCCTTCAGCGTCTTGTTCAGGGCGTGGCCGATGTGGATAGCCCCGTTCGCATAAGGCGGGCCGTCGTGCAGCACGAACAGCGGGGCGTTCGCGGCCTGGCGGGCGGCGCGCACGGCGCCGTACAGCCCCTTGTCCGACAGGGCCGCCCAGCCCTCCAGGATCTCCGGCTCCTTCTTGGGCAGGCCGCCGCGCATCGGGAACGGGGTGTCGGGGAGGAAGACGGTTTCGCGGTAGTCGCGGGCGGTCGTCGTGGCGTCGTCGGCCATGGGAGAGCTATCCAGCTTGGAATGTTCGGAAGGAAGGTGCGGGGTCGTCATTCCCGGCGTGATGGGCCGGCGCGCGCTGGAGCGCTCGTCCGGCGGCGTCACGCCGGGCGGTTAATTCGCGGAGCTTTCCGAACGAAAGTCATCGGCGGGGGATAGCAGAGGTGACGGAGAGGGGCAAACGGGGAGCGCGCTCCAAACTCTCCATCGGGTGGTGTTCGCTTCAAGGTTCACAAAAGTTGTCATCCCGGAAAGCGCGCAGCGCTTGTCCGGGACCCAGGTGAACCGCACCGCTTCAGCCCAGTCCCCTGGGTCCCGGACAGCCTCTGCGAGGCTTCCGGGATGACAACCTTCATTGATGAAGCTACGCGGGAGCCCCTACCGCCGCGCCAGGCCGTCCAGCATCCACAGCGCCGCCAGGGTGCCGAACAGCACCGCCAGGGCCGAGAGCAGGAACATGCGCAGGCCCTGGGCCAGGGCGCCGCTGAGGGTGGCCAGGGCCGCCAGGGTCCAGGCCGTGGCCAGGATCTTGCCCTCCAGCGAGGACAGGACGGGCCTGGGGGGCAGGAGCAGCCGGGTCGCGCGCCAGGCCGATCGCCGCAGACGTCTTGCTTGAACCCCGGCCCGCACCAGAATCTCCCCCAACACTGACGCTAAAAGTGTAGGCGCGCTCGCTGGTTGCGTCCATGGGGAAAACCAGCGTTATCCGTATTTTCTCGCATTTCCGGACACGGATGTGCGCCGTACTGTCGGGAAGGCGACAATCTTAACCGAGATCGCCGCGCCGCGAGGCAAGCGTCACCGTTTCCGGAGGTGTCTCGGGGCCGTTGGAAGGCCTGGAGTCACCTCCTATCGGTTTGCTCTGAAAAGAGCGGTCATCCCGGACAAGCTCGGCGAAGCGAGCGCCGATCCGGGACCGCCGCAAACGCTGAGTTCACGCCCCGGTCCCGGATCTTCGCGCTGCGCGCTCGTCCGGGATGACAAACGTTTTTGGTCGTAAGATCGCCCCTCAGAACCCCGGCGCCACGATCGCGCGGGCGGCGACCTCGTCGCGCAGCACCTGCTGGACCAGCAGCTCGATGCTGTCGAACTTCAGCTCGGGGCGCAGGAAGGCGATCAGGTCGGTTTCGATGACCTGGCCGTAGAGGTCCTCGTCGAAATCGAACAGCCAGGTCTCCAGCCGGGTCTCGACCTCGCCGGTGGTGGGGTTGTTGCCGAGATTGGCCACCCCGGGCACCTCGCGGCCGTCGGGCAGGCGGGTGCGGGTGGCGTAGACGCCCAGCTTGGGCACCACATAGTCCTCGACCTCGACATTGGCGGTGGGGAAGCCCAGCTGGCGGCCCAGCTGCTGGCCGCGGCGGACCACGCCCTCGATGGCGAACGGCCGGCCCAGGATCCGGGCCGCGCCCTCGGGATGGCCGTCGCGCAGGGCGTCGCGCACGCCGGTCGACGAGAACTTCTCGCCCTCGCGGTTGGCGACCGGCTCGGCCACCGAGACCGAGAAGCCGTATTCCGCGCCATAGGCCTTCATCAGGTCGGCGCTGCCGGTGCGGCCGCGGCCGAACGAGATGTCGAAGCCGACGGCGACGTGCTTCACGCCCAATCCGCCCACCAAGACTTTTTCCACGAACTCGCGGTCGCCGAAGCTGGCCATCTCGAAGTCGAACGGCAGCAGGTACAGCCGGTCCACGCCCAGGGCCTCCAGCGCGCGGGCCTGCTGGTTGTGGGTCATCAGCTTGAAGGCCGGCTCGGTGGGGCGGAACAGCCGGCGCGGGTGCGGGTCGAAGGTGACCACGCCCAGCGAGGTCTTGCCGGCCAGCGCCGCTTTCGCGGCCTGGGCGATCACCTGCTGGTGGCCGCGATGCACGCCGTCGAAATTGCCCAGGGCCACGGCCGCGCCGCGATCCTCTTCGGGCAGGTCCTTCCAGCCGTGGATGGTCTTCAGGCGCATGCGGACGTCCTTACACCAGGTTGGCCTTTAACCCTCGATCCGCTCATCCCGGCGAATGCCGGGACCCGGATGGAATGGCTTTGAGCCGGGCTCCAGGAACGCCGAGCTTTTCCAGCCCATTCGGACGCTCTGGGATCTGGGTCCCGGCATTCGCCGGGATGAGCGGAGAAAGAGTGGCTCGGCATTGAGCATTTCGTCCTTAGGCGGTCGTCCGGCGCGGAACCAGGACCACGGCCTCGCCGTCGACCACGGCCTTGCCGCGCACCAGGCAGGTGGTGGCCAGGGTCACCCGGGCCTTGGCGGCGTCGATGGCCGTCACCGTGGCGCGGGCGGTGACCTCGTCGCCGATCCGCACCGGCCGCTTGAAGGCCAGGGACTGCGACAGGTAGACCGCGCCCGGCCCGGGCAGGGTGGTGCCCAGCACCGCCGAGATGTAGCCGGCCGACAGCATGCCGTGGGCGATGCGCTCGCCGAACGGCGTGGTCGCGGCGTAGTCGGCGTCCAGGTGCACGGGATTGGTGTCGCCGGTCACCTCGGCGAAGGCGACCAGGTCGGCCTCGGCCACGGCGCGGACCAGCTCGGCCGACTGGCCGACGCTGAGATCCTCGAGAAACAGTCCCGGCATGACGCCCCCTCTTTTTCTTCCTATGCCCGACGATCGGTCCTACCAGACCAGGTCGGCCATGGCGTGGGTCGCGCCCACCCGCTCGGCGGCCAGCAGGCCCTCGACCTTGGTCGGGTCCAGGCGGCCGTCGGGACCCACGGCGTGCTCGCCGTGGATGCCCTTGGCGATGAACAGGCAGGCCAGGCCCTGGTCGTGGGCGCCCTTGACGTCGGTGATCACCCCGTCGCCGATGCACAGCACCCGCGCGCGGTCGACCGGACCGCCCTTCAGGGCCTGCGCCTCGGCCAGGGCCAGGTCGTAGATCGCCTTGTAGGGCTTGCCGGCCATCAGCACCTCGCCGCCCAGGATCTCGTAGAGGTCGGCCAGCGCGCCGCCGCAATAGATCAGCCGCGAGCCGCGCTGCACCACCCGGTCGGGATTGGCGCAGATCAGGGTCAGGCCGCGCTCGGCGGCGATCGCCAGGCGGTCGCGATAGTCGTCGGGGGCCTCGGTCTCGTCGTCGACCATGCCGGTGACCGCGACGAAGGCCGCGTCCTCGGGGCCGGCGGTCGTCAGGCCCAGGCCCTCATAGAGCGGCAGGTCGCGGTCGGGGCCGACGATCCAGGCCGGGCCGGGGGCGCGGGCGGCCAGCAGGGTGCGGGTGGCGTCGCCGGAGGTGACGAAGGCGCTCCAGGCCTCGCGCGGCACGCCCAGGCGGTCCAACTGCTCGACCACGTGCTCGGACGGGCGGGGGGAGTTGGAGATCAGGATCACCGGCCCGTGGCGGGTCCGCCACTCGACCAGGGCCTGGCAGGCCTCCGGGAAGCTCTCGACCCCGTTGTGGATGACCCCCCAGACGTCGCACAGCAGCACGTCGTAGCGGTCGGCGAGGGCGGAAAGGCCGGGAGGCAGGTCGGTCATGGACAGGGGCGGTACCGGGCGGAGACGGGCGCGTCAACGGTAGCGCATGTAGGGACGCGCGGGCGCGAGGGCCAGCGGAAGGCGGGGAAAGCGAGCGTTCTATAAAGGTTGTCATCCCGGAAGCCTCGCAGAGGCTGTCCGGGACCCAGGGGACTGGGCGAAGGCCTTGCGGTTCACCTGGGTCCCGGACAAGCGCTGTGCGCTTTCCGGGATGACAACATAGTGGAGCGGCAAGCTCGCCCCCGCCGCCTTTGCCAGGATCGTGCATCAAGCGAGCAGGATCGGCATACCGGTCCGCGCGCGCCCCGTGGCATGTCACGCCCTGTTCATCTCCCCCTGAACCTTCGAGGACTATCCGATGGCCATCGCAAAAGGCTATGCGGCCGCGACCGCGTCCGCCCCGCTGACCCCCTTCACCTTCGACCGCCGCGAGCCCAATGACGACGACGTCGTCATCGCCATCAAGCACTGCGGGGTCTGCCACTCCGACATCCACATGGTCGACAACGGCTGGGGCCAGAGCGTCTATCCGATCGTGCCCGGCCACGAGATCACCGGCGTGGTCACCGCCGTCGGGTCCAAGGTCAGCCGTTTCAAGGAAGGAGACCGCGTCGGGGTCGGCTGCTTCGTCGACAGCTGCACCACCTGCGCGGCCCGCGACCTGGACCGCGAGCAGTACATGCCCGGCCTGGTCCTGACCTACAGCGGCTTCGCGCCCGGCGACGACCTGCCGACCTACGGCGGCTATTCCGACCACATGGTGGTCAAGGAAGGCTATGTGCTGTCGATCCCCGACAACCTGCCCCTGGACGCCGCCGCCCCGCTGCTGTGCGCCGGCATCACCCTCTACTCGCCGCTGCGCCACTGGAACGCCGGCCCCGGCAAGTCGGTGGCCATCGTCGGCCTGGGCGGCCTGGGCCACATGGGCGTCAAGCTGGCCCACGCCCTGGGCGCGGAGGTGACGGTGCTGAGCCAGACCCTGTCCAAGCAGGCAGACGGCCTGAAGATGGGCGCGGACCACTACCACGCCACCAGCGACCCGAAGACCTTCGAGACCCTGGCCTCGACCTTCGACCTGATCATCTGCACGGTGTCGGCCGGGATCGACTGGGGCGCCTATCTGAGCCTGCTGAAGGTCGACGGGACCATGGTGCTGGTCGGTGCGCCCGAAGAGCCCGTGCCGCTGAACGCCTTCGCCCTGATCCCCGGCCGCCGCACCCTGGCCGGCTCGATGATCGGCTCGATCAAGGAAACCCAGGAGATGCTCGACTTCTGTGGCCAGCACGGCATCGTCGCCGACATCGAGACCATCGCCATCGACCAGATCAACGACGCCTACAAGCGCATGCAGAAGAGCGACGTGCGCTACCGGTTCGTGATCGACATGAGCACGCTGTAGGGCGGGCGCGACCAGGGACAAGCGCATGTGCTTGTCCCTGGTTTCGTCATCCTTGTCTGTTGGCGGCTTGGGCTGACCCCAGTCGGTTAGCCCAAGCGACGCGCCGCCGATCATCCGGGCGGCCCCGTCGCGTTCAGCGAAGCTGCGCCGTTCCGTCGCATGAGCCCTTAACACCGTCGTGTCGTCTTCGCCCTAGGTTGTGTGGATACGGGATGGAAGCGACATGGATGATAGAGAAGCGCTAGAACGGAACGTCTCGAGATCGCGCGACACCCACTCTATCGAGGCGGGTTGGGCCGAGATTTCCTTCGTGCTCCCCATTCCCCTGGTCTCGTTCGTCGATGAACAACCACAAGGCTTCAGGACCGAGATCGGTTTGGAGGCGTCGACGACACCGCGCGACTTGGCCTTCCGCGCCCGCGCCCGCGCTGTCGCCGTGAGGCCAGACGCCGTGTCGACGCGATCGTCCGCGCAAGTGGCTGGAGAGGCGTGGCAAGATGGAGAATGATCGGTCGGTGCGCCGGCTCACGACGCTGGAACAGTCCGCCTCGACTGCGCGGGTTCTCAACCTCTCGGCGAACCACCGCAAGCACCGCCTGGACCCCGGCCTGACCGAGGCGCCCTTCTTCACCCACAGGCTGTTGGACCGCAGCATCATCTTGAAGCACCGGCTGCGGCCGCATGAGTACGGCCTGTTCGTCACCCCCAAGCCCACCGCCACCAAGATTTTGTTTCCCATCGACAACGAGGATCTGAGGGCCGGCGCCCACTACGCCTTTGTCGGCCAGCGCGACTTCGAGGCGGTGATGCAGGCGGCATTTGGCGACAGTCTGAGGCCGGGGACCCGGGACCGGATCGTTCTCGATCTCGTCGATTCCCTGCCATCCCTCGACCCGTTTCTGTTGCGCGAACAGCTGCGGCGTCACGATATCGAGCCGGCTCGAATCTATTTCGGGATCTCCGAGGCCGACATCCAGCGGATGTTCGACTTCGTGCGAGAGCAGATCTCCAGTCTTGTTTCGCTGTCGTCCAAGGAGGGCTCGGGGGGGTCGTCCGCGGGCGCGGGCCGATTGGTGGAGAAGCTCCTGTCCAACAGGCCCGAGGACGGCTTCGAGCCCCTGAAGGCCACCCTCAGGCTCAGCGACAAGGAATATCTCGACGGGGTCTTCGCCTGGCGCGGTTTTCTTTACTACAAATGGCAACTGGAGGAGCTGAGGGGCGCGATCGCCGAAGTGGCGCTGGAGATCTCCAGCCTCTCGCCCCGTGGGCCAAGGGACCCGGAGGCCACGGGGTATCTGCCCGAGGCGCGCCAACGCATCCGCACCGCGGTCGGCCAAGCCATCTCGCGGGTTCAAACCCTGCTGGACGTCTATAACGAGGCCTATCTGGGTCTGACGGAGGGTGGCAAACCTCTGGGTTTTCGCGACTTCCTGCTCACCGCGCCTGGCATGTTCACCGAACTCGGCGAGTGTTTGGGCGGCGTTCAGCACATCATCAGCTTCTGGCGCTACCGCTTCCCGACGGGCAAGACGCGGCTGATCTCGCCCTCGGAGTTGATGGACGTATTCCTCGACTTCGAGGACAGCCTGATCATCTCGCCCGAAGACACCCTCACTCGGTTCGTCTGACAGGTGCACGGACTTGTTCCGAGGACCCCTCGTTCCGCCGCGTTGTCGTTTGGGGCGAAGTCGCGGCCTCACCGCTTCTCGGATCAACCTTCTTCGCGGTTGAAGCAGGGGTCCTCGGAACAAGTCCGAGGACGACGGCGGTGGAGATCACGTCGCGTCGTGGAAGATCACCCCCAGCACCCGCCGCCGGCCCGCGCGCACGGTGCTGACTCCGTGGCGCAGCATCCGCCGGTGGACGCCGCGCGCGCCCGAGGCCGGCCGGTCGCGGACCGCGAAGATCACGCCTTCGCCCTGCCTCAGCGGCACGACCTGGGGCCGCGACTGCTGGCGGGGGCGCTGCTCGACCAGCACGAACTCGCCGCCGTCGAAGTCGCGGCCGGGCTCGTCCAGCAGGAAGGCGGCCTGCAGCGGGAAGACGTGCTCGCCGTAGAGGTCCTGGTGCAGGCAGTTGTAGTCGCCCGGGCCGTAGGTCAGCAGCAGGGGCGTCGGCCGCGTCTGGCCCGCCGCATGGCAGCGGGACAGCATGTCGTCCAGGTCTTCCGGAAAGCGCCGGTCCTCGCCCAGCGCCTGCGCCCAGCGATTGGCGACGGCGGCCAGCGGCGCGTACAGCCCCTGGCGCAGCCGCTGCACCGGGTCGGGCAGGGGATAGCTGAAATACCTGTACTCGCCCTGGCCGAAGCCGTGGCGGGCCATCACCACCCGGCTGCGAAAGCCGGCCTCCTGGTCGTAGAGGCCGGCGATCCGCTGGCAGGTTTCGGGCTTCAGCAGCGGCCCGGTCAGGGCCCAGCCCTGGACGTCGAGGTCGGCGGCGATGCGGGTCCAGTCCAGGCTCATGCGGCCTGGCTCAGGCGCGCTTCCCGGGCCAGCAGGGCCGCCTTGCGCGCGACGCCCCAGCGATAGCCGGACAGGCCGCCGTCGGCTCGCACCACCCGGTGGCAGGGAGTGATCACCGCCAGCGGATTGGCCCCGCAGGCCTGGGCCACGGCCCGGGCGGCGGTGGGCCGGCCGATGGCCCGCGCCACCTCGGCGTAAGAGGCGGTGGTCCCGGCCGGAATGGTCCGCAACGCCGCCCAGACCTTGCGCTGCAAGGGCGTGCCCTGGTCGTCCAGCGGCAGGTCCAGGGCCGCGCCGCGGCCGTCGACCTCGGTCGCCACCGCCTTCAGGTCGGCGGCCAGGCCCTGCGGGTCGTGGGTCAACCGGGCCGAGCGGAAGCGGCGCTCCAGGTCGCGGACCTGGGCGTCGCGGTCGTCGCCCAGGGTCACCAGACGCAGGCCGGCGTCGGAGCGGGCCACCAGGGCCAGGCCGAGGCTGGTGGGAACCGTGGCCCAGCGCAGGGTCTCGCGCGGCAGGTCGGGTTTGCAGCGCAGGCACGGGCGGAAGCCGGCGGCGCGGGCGCTCTCCCGGGTGTCGTGGAACTCGACGTTCTTGCGCAGCGGCCGCCCGGCGCAGCTGGCCAGGCAGTAGACGCCGGTGGTGCGCACGGCGATGAAGAAGGCGCCGTCGAGGTCGCGGTCGCGGCGGCGCATGGCCTCCCAGCGCGCGTCGTCGGTCAGGCATTGAGAAGCGGTCATGGGTCGGTCTCCTTTCGTGAAAAGGAGGATGCGCGCCATGACCGGGGACGTCATTCCGATGCTTGCGGTTCTGGTTCTGCGCTGCGGACCCTCGGCGCCACGGCGCGAATTCCCCGTCCTTCGACAAGCTCAGGATGAGGAATTCGAATTCAACCGCCGCATCGAAAGTAGCCCTCATCCTGAGCCTGTCGAAGGACGAGGGCGGCTCACGGGCGCTCGTCCCGTCTATTCCGCTCCGCAGATCAGCCCGACCATGACCGGGATCGTCGCCTCCAGCTGTTCGCGCGTCTCGCCGGCCCGGGCGCGGACCGACAGGGCGTTCATCATCATGCTGGCGACGCGGCCAAGCACCGCGGGGTCGACCGTCGGCGGAAGCTCGCCCCTGGCCTGGCGGCGCGTCATCAGGCCTTCGACGGCTCGGTCCAGCTCGTGCATGCCGTCGGCGACGGTCTGGCGCACCTCGTCATCGACGAGCGCCTGGCCCAGGCCCGCGCTGGCCAGGAAACAGCCCCGCCCGCCCGCGTCGTCCGACAGATAGAAGCCCAGCGCCGTATGATAGATCCGCGTCAGGACCTCGCGCAGCGAGCCGCCGCCGCGGAACGCCTCGGTCATCGCCGCCCGCGAGCTGTCCATGTAGCGATCCAGCGCGGACTTGAAGAGCGCCTGCTTGTCGCCGAACGCCCCGTACAGGCTTGGCCGGTTCATGCCCGTCGCGGCGCTCAGGTCGTCCAGCGAGGCGCCCGCGAAGCCTTGGGCCCAGAAGATGTCCGTGGCCTTGGCCAGGGCGACTTCCGGATCGTAGGCGCGGGGGCGGCCGCGACGTTTGGCGGGCGCTTCGGGCATCGGGCTCTCCTGGTCGGATCCTATTTTTGTACCGTATCGCATTTTATTCCTTGACCATCGTTATTTTTATGCGAAACAGTACGGAAATGCAATGGAGGGTTCGATGGATCTCTACTTCTCGCCGATGGCCTGCTCGATGGCGACGCGGATCGCGGCCTACGAGGCGGGCGCCGACATCCGCTTCCTGAAGGTCGACACCAAGGCGCGGCCCAAGCTGGTCGAGGACGGCGCCGAATTCCTGACGATCAACCCCATGGGCCAGGTGCCCGTGCTGCGCGCCGACGACGGCGAGCTGATCGTCGAAAACGCGGTGATCCTGCAATATGTCGCCGACCGCTTCCCGGCCGCCGGCCTGATCCCGGCCGAAGGGGCCGAGCGCCGCAAGGTGCAGAGCTGGCTCGGCTTCATCGGCTCGGAGCTGCACGTCGGGGCGTTCACCGTCCTGCTGCGGCCGACCTCGCCGGACGGCGCCAAGGCCTTCGCTCGTGAACGGCTGGCCGAGCGCCTGGCCCATCTCGACGCCCACCTGAAGGGGCGCGAGTTCCTGCAGGGCCGGTTCAGCGTCGCCGACGCCTACCTGTTCGTGATGCTGACCTGGGCCCGCTACCTGGCGATCGACTTCTCGCCCTATCCGGCGCTGTCGGCCTATCGCGACCGCCTGCAGACCCGGCCCTCGGTGGCGCGGGCCTTCGACGAGGAATTCACCCTGTTCAAGGCCGCGGCCTAGTCGCGACCTGGATCGGGGACAGGCCCATGGGCCTGTCCCCAGCCCTTCCTCCCCAGGAGATAAATCATGCGTAGTTTCATCATCGCCGTCGCGGCCCTCGCCGCGACGGGCGGCCCCGCCATGGCCGAGACCAAGGCCCAGAACGGCTGGCTGACCCTGAGCGCCCCCACCACCCAGAACCATGTCGTGTTCGACGGCGCGGTCTGGCGCTGCCAGGGCGACGTCTGCCGCTCGACCCAGGTCAAGTCGCTGCCGCCCTTGCGCAGCTGCAAGCGCCTGGCGCGCGAGCTGGGGCCGATCACCAGCTTCAGCTATCGCGGCGTGACCCTGTCCGAGGCGCAACTGGCGGACTGCAACCCGGTGCAGATCGCCAAGACCCCGGCGACGTCCGAAGTCGCCGCCGCCCACTGAGCTCCGACCTCGGAGGAGGAACTTGGGGACGGGCGCCCGCGCCTGTCCCCGACTTTTTCGGGTGACCAGGCCTAAACCGCCACCGACCAGCAGAACAGTTCGCCGTCCTCCTCGTCCGTCCGCTCGCCGGTGCGTTCGAAGCCGTTGGCCTCCAGCACCCGTTGCGAAGGGCCGTTGTGGATCGAGGTCTCGGCGGTGACGGTGGTGACGCGGTGGTCGGCCCGCGCCCAGGCCAGCAGGTCGGCCACGGCCCGCCGGGCCACGCCCCGCTGGCGGCGCGAGGCGGCGACGCCGTAGCCGATCATCACCGTGTCGCCGACATAGGGCGTGCGGACCAGCGAGGTCAGGCCCACCACCTCGCCGTCCTCGACGATCATCCAGGCGTTGGGGTGAAAGCTTTCGCCGACCTGCTCCGACAGGCCGCGCAGCATGGCCAGCACCTCCGGCGCCTCGACCCCGCCCTCGGCGACGGCCAGGCCGTCGGGGGCCTCTCCGGCGATCAGGGCGGCGAAATGGGCGTCGGTGGCTTCGATCAGCATGGGGCTTGAATAGGCCGCCGGCGGCGAGCGGGGCAAGACCGGCCGTTTACCTCAAGTTCAGAGTCGATCGCCTCTCCTGCGCCTCAAGGTTGCGGCGGGGGCGAAGATGGCGGGGCGGGCGTTGAGAACGGCGGTGGTTGTCGCGGCGCTCGCGACGGGGCTGGCGACGGCGGCGCTCGCGCGGGACAGGATCGATATTCAGATCACGCCCGAGCCGGGTGGATTGCGCGCGGCCTACAGCCTGTCCAGGCCGGTCGAGCAGCTGGCGTTCGACCAGAAGGCGCCGACCGTTCGCCAGGATACTTGGCGCCCGCCCGACGACATGGTGCTGGCCGACGGCGTGCTGCGGCGCAAGGACGGCAAGCGGTTCCAGGCCTTCGAGGTTCGGATCACGCCCGACACCGCGCCCCGCGACCGCAGCTATCCGGCCCTGACCCGGGTGGGCGAGGGCTGGCAGGTCTACGGTCCCTACTTCCGGCTGGTCGACGACAAGCCGTTGGTGGTGGCGCATGTGACCCGCCCCGGCGGTTGGGTGGTCGCGCCCGCCGAGGCCAAGGACGCCGACAGGATCGCGCTGGACGGCTGGACGTTCGTCGGCCCTGGCGGCTACGTGGCCAAGGGGCCGGCGACGCTGATCGCCTCGCCCCACGTCGAAGCCGCGCTGAAGGCGAGGATCGGCAAGGCGGCGAACGGCGCCGCGGCGCTCTACGGTCGCCGGCTGGGCGTGCGGCTGGAGACCCCGCCCACAGTGATCGTCACCCGCGTGCCCGCCTTCGGCCAGGGCCGACAGGGCGATGTCAGCGGCGGGGTTGTCTCGCTGCGGTTCTTCGGTCCCGATAAGGACACTTGGGAAAGCAGCGGCATGGTCGCCAAGTTCGTCGACCACGAAGTCTTCCATCTGTGGAACAACCGCCTCTTCGCGTCGCGTGACGGCGAGAACGAAGCCTGGCTGCACGAGGGCATGGCCGAATACGCCGCCCTGCTGGCCGGGCGCGAACAAGGCGAGCTGACCGACGCGGAGGTCGGCCGGGAGCTGACCGACCGGCTCAACGATTGCGTTGCCGGGCTGCGGCCCAAGGGTCTGGCCAGCGACCCGCCTAAGCGCGGCAAGGCCGTCTATGACTGCGGGGTGATGGTCCAGTGGAGCGCGGATCTGGTGGCCCGCTCGGCGTCCGGGGGCCGCCGCGACGTGTTCGACATCTGGCGCGACCTGTTCATGGCCAGTCGGGCCAGGGACTTGACCTACGACGCCAGGGACTTCCTCGCCCGGGCCGGCCAGTCGGCGTCCCCGGAAGATCCGCTGCGCCTGCTGATGGAGCCGGACGTCGACAATCGCTGGGATCGGCTAACGGCGGCGCTGAACGCGCGGGGCGCGCGGATTGTCGGAACCCGATCCGCCGCGGTCGAGCGCCAGAACCTGCTGTTTCACCTGGAAGGCCTGGTCTGCACGGGCGGCTTCGGCTTCTACGGCGACAATCCCAGCGCGTTGAAGCTCGACACAGGCGACCGCTGCGGTCCGCTGAACGGCGATCCGCTGATCGACGCGGTGGCAGGCCACGACGTGGTGGCGGACGCCTTGGCGGCGCGCGACGCCGCGGTCGAGATCTGCGCGGCCAAGGGCGACGTGGCCTTCACCTATCGCGGCAAGCTGGTGGCCACGATCGCGTGCAAGACGCCGCTGCCGCCCCGCCCCCTGGCCTGGACCGTGGAGGCGTGGCGCTAACCCGCGGAGGCGCTCGATATTGCAGGTTGCGGCGGTCTCGCCGACGCACCAAGCTGCCGCCCAAGCTTCAGGAGCCTGGGTGATGAGATCCGATGCGAATCGCCGCGCGCGCCGCGGGCTGGCGATCCTGGCCTTCGCCGCCGCCGGCCTCCTGGCCGCGTGCGGCCAGGGCTCCAGCTCGACCAGCGTCGTCCTGACCGGCCCGCCCGACAAGGTCGAGGCCCTGATCGCCCAGTACAAGCTGTATGACTCGCCGGTCCAGGCGCACCTTGAGAAGCTGGCCGATGGCCGCGAGCGGGCCGCCTTCACGAAGCCGGGAGGCCTACCGGCCGGCGAACTGGTCGGCCTGGGCAAGGCCGCCGCTAAGGCCGGGGTGGCTTTCGAGTTCTCCAGCGGTGCGAAATGGGGCTCCGACGCATCGGCCGACGCCTCGGTGAAGACCACGCCGGCGCCCGGCCCTGCGCCTAAACCCGCGTCTAGCGGGGTCTAGGACTTCGGCTTGGTGATCTTCACGCCCGCGGCCAGCAGCTGCGGCTTGACGTTCAGGGCGTAGTCCTCGTCGAACCGGGCCTGGGCGTCGGCCTTGACGGCGGCGATCACCCGGTCGCGGGCTTCGCGGGCGGGTGGGAAGTTGAGGTCGCAGGCGCTGGCGGTCGGGTCCTGGCCAGGTTCGGCCGCGCCGGTCTCGCCCGTGGGCAGCTCCTCCGACACCGGGTCGGTGCAGCCGAGCAGGCCGGTCATCGAGGAGAAGCAGATCGACCGCTGCAGATAGGCCCGCAGCCGCCAGCCGCACTGTACGGCCCGCTGGTCGGCGCCGTCGGGAACCTTGCGGTCGACGTCGTAGCGCAGGAACACCTGGTGACGGACCATGGCGCTTTCCGCCCGCCGGGCCTTGGTCAGGACCAGCCGCAGGTCGCTGGCGACGACCGTCATCGTGGCGCTGGCCCCCTTGACGGTGCTGGGAGCGGGCGCTGCGTGGGGCGAAGAAATAGGCGGCGTCGAGGCGGGCGGCGGTCCGGCTTGCATGACGATGTCCCCCTTGGTCGTGAAACAACCTTAGGGCGGCGCGGCGGCGTCGGTCAAATGGCGCCGCTAGTCGGGTTTGCGAGCGGCGTGACGCGCCTCGTCCGTCCAGATTACTCGCCGCACTTCGGGGCGGGGCCTTCGTCGGGTGTACCCCAGGAGAGCAGCCAGCGCTTCATGGCTTCGTGGCTGATCACCCGCCCCGCCGCGATGTCGGCCTCGGCGCGGGCGTCAGCCGCCGCTTCGGCCTCGTCGTCAGTCTCGTCGAAAAGGGAAGGCTCAGGCTTCGACATGCGTCGAGCCTACCACAGTCTGCGCTGACGCGGGAGGAGCCCTACCGCCCCATCCCGCGGCGCAGGGCGCCGCGCATGAAGTCCTGGGGGGGATCGGCCTCGGCGATGATCGAGTCGCGGATGGCGCGGGGCTCGCCGAACAGGTGGCCCTGGGCGTAGCCGATGTCGAGCTCCAGCACGTCGACCACCTGGCGCTCGTGCTCGACCTTCTCGGCGATCACCTCGATGCCGTAGCGGCGGGTCAGGCCGGCGAAGTCCTCGGCGTTGAGGTCGGGCAGCGAGGCGATGACCAGCTTGCCGTCCTGCTCTTCCAGCTGGTCCAGCATCATCTGGGCGCCGACCTTCAGGAACTTGACGTCGGCGCGGGCCAGGTCCTGGAAGTCCAGGTCCAGGTCGGTGACCTTGTCCAGGCTGAAGCGGAAGCCCAGGCTGGCCAGCCGCGCCATGTGGCGGGCCTCGACCGGGCCGCGGTCGTTGAAGGCGGCCTGGCCCAGTTCGAAGATCAGGGCG
Source organism: Caulobacter sp. LjRoot300 (assembly GCF_964253875.1). Classification (NCBI taxonomy): domain Bacteria; kingdom Pseudomonadati; phylum Pseudomonadota; class Alphaproteobacteria; order Caulobacterales; family Caulobacteraceae; genus Caulobacter; species Caulobacter sp. LjRoot300. The sequence continues at coordinate 47,013 of NZ_CAXUSA020000004.1, read as the reverse complement.
CCGTGCAGGTCCTTGTTGACCTGCAGGAACTCCAGGAACTGGGCGAAGAACGCCTCGTCGGCCAGGCTGGCCAGCGAGATGTTGCAGAAGATCCCGACCTTGCGGTCCTGCTTGGCCAGGCGGCGGACGATCTGCACGCAGCGGAACAGCAGCAGGTTGTCGATGGCGGCGGTCAGGCCCTCGGGCTCAGCCACGGCCAGGTACTCGGCCGGCATCATGACGCGGCCGGTGTCGTCGCGCAGGCGCGAGAAGCTCTCGTAGAACACGGTCCGGCGCTGGGGCAGGCTGACCACCGGCTGCAGGTAGAGGTCGACCCGGTTCTCGGCCAGCGCGTCCTGCACCACCCCGATCAGGGCGTTGGACTGGGGCGAGCGGCCGCGCGGCTCGGCGCGGGCCACCTCGACCTCGTAGCTCAGCTGGTGCTCCAGCCGCTCGCTCATGCGCACGACCAGGTCCTCCAGCTGGTGGACCTCGCTGGTCAGCTCGGCCGAGCGGCGCTGGGCGTCGTCGGCGACGCTCGTAAGCAGGCCGGTGATCCGGGCGTCGACCTTCTCGACCTGCTCCAGCAGGATGCCGTGGGCCTCGCGGATGGTCTCGATGTCGACGCGCAGGGCCGCGCCCTGCAGGACGCCGGCGATCACGCCGTGCACGGCGAAGCACAGGCCCATGGCGCCGATGAAGGCGGCCAGGCCGACGGCCGGCGCGGCTCCCATCCGCCAGAGGGCGAGGGAGACGACCAAGGCCAGACAGAGATAGGCGCCGGTCAGCAGCGCCAGCATCAGCCTTCGCATTCGAGGGTCCCTACGAATCGTCAAGCTCAGTATGCGAGTCGCGCGTGCCGTGAGTCGAACGGATTAACGACTCTGAGCCATTACGCCGCGCCTTAACCACAAATCAGCTCTTCGTGAACGCGCGGGGAGAAGCAACGGGCGCCGGACGTTAGAAGTCTCGGCTGGTGCCGTAGGCCACATAGCCCGAATGGGCGGACTCGACCTGCACGGTCATCTGCTGGCCCGTTGCGCTGAGAACCCGAATGCGCGCGCCGCCCAAGGCGAGCGTGGTCGGCAGCGCCTTGGCGGCGAGGGTGCTGTAGCCGCCCATCATGCCCGAGGCGGTGGATGCTATGTTCTGCCACTCGGCCTCGCCCTGCCGGCGGACCTTGATGTAGAAAAACATGCTGCCGTAAATGTTGAACGACTTCTCGTGCATGATCGTCGTCTCGAAGAAGTCGCGCTGGTCCTCGGGATCGACGGCGTAGTGGATCGCCACCGGCGTCGGCGCGATCACGCTGCCGAACGACGGGATCCTGGCCCCGCCGTTGTAGGGCGTCTTCCAGACGGTCTCGAACACACCATCGGCGCCGGCGTCCTCGAAGCAGATCCATTGCGAGGTGTGGGCGCCGCCCATGATCCGGGCCGTGCCCTTGGGCGCGGGCGCGCCGCAGTAGAACTCGCGCCCGGCCGGCCCCGTGGCCAGAAGCAGGCGGGCGCCCGCCGGCAAGCCGGTGCTTTCGTCCGCCAGCGTGGCGCTTTTGATCGCCGTGAGCCGCTGGATGAAGATCGGGTCGCCCGGCCCCAGCGTCTTCTGCTGCCGGTCGGCGTCGGAGATCTCGGAAACGTCGAAGCCCACGCGGACGGTCACCGCTTCGGAGGAGGCGGCCGCCGCCGTTCCCGCCACGGCCGAGGTCCCAGCCGCGCAAAGCATCGCCCAGCGAAGTTCCATGAACATCCGTCGCCCCCTCAACCCAAGATACTATGCCGACAGGCCGGTCCGGCCGCAAGCCGAGGCGGAGGCTCGCCGAAGGTTCCCGCCAGCCCCATTCGTGACATGACAGCACGGCCTTAGACTGATAATCGTTCGCAAGTTTTTCCGGTGCGACCATGTCCGACGCTCTCAGCCTAGCCCCAGACTTCACCGCCATCCCCGTCTCGCGCGGGGCCGAAAGTCCGCTCAGCAAGGCCCGCAAGGGCCAGCGCGGGCTGATCGTGCGGGTCGGCGGCGAGACCGGGCGGTCGGAGTCGATCGATCCCGAGGAGCTGGAGCGCCGCCTGCTGGAGATGGGCTTCGTCGAGGGCGCGGCCTTCGAGGTGCTGCACGAGGGGCTGTTCGGCCGCGACCCGATCGCCGTGCGCATCGACGACATGCGCGTGGCCCTGCGCCGCCGCGAGGCCGCCGCCGTCACCGTCCAGTTCGAAGAGGCCTGACGTCTTGACCGACACCGCCGTTTCGCGGCCCGCGCGCCTGGCGCTGGTCGGCAATCCCAATTCCGGCAAGACCGCCCTGTTCAACGCCCTGACCGGCAGCCGCCAGAAGGTCGCCAACTACGCCGGCGTCACCGTCGAGCGCAAGGAGGGCGTGCTGACCATGGCCAGCGGCCGCGGCGCCCACGTGCTGGACCTGCCCGGCACCTATTCCCTGCGGGCCCGCAGCCCCGACGAGGTGGTCACCCGCGACGCGGTGCTGGGCCGCTTGTCGGGCGAACAGGCGCCCGACGTGCTGATCTGCGTGGCCGACGCCACCAACCTGCGGCTGGTGCTGCGGCTGGTGCTGGAGCTCAAGCAGGTGGGCCGGCCGTTCGTGCTGGCCCTGAACATGTTCGACATCGCCCAGCGCCAGGGCCTGCGGATCGACCTGGAGCGGCTGTCGGCCGAGATCGGCGCGCCGATCGTCACCACCGTGGCCACCCGCAAGCGCGGCCTGGAAGAGCTGGTCGCCAAGGCCGACGCGCTTTCCGTGAGCCGTGCCGGCGAGCACGACAACGTCTGGCGCGAGCCCACCGCCGCCGAGATCCGCGCCGCCCACCGCGAGGCCCAGCGCATCGTCAAGGCCTGCGTCCGCCCGGCCGAGCGGCCCGACACGGTCACCGGCAAGGTCGACGCGGTGCTGCTGCACCCGGCCGCCGGCCTGCTGATCCTGGCCCTGCTGCTGTTCGTGATGTTCCAGGCGGTGTTCACCTGGGCCGAGCCGCTGATGGGCCTGATCGAGGCGGGTTTCGCGGCGCTCAGCGCCGGGGTCGCCGCCGTCCTGCCGCACGGCCTGTTCCAGAGCCTGATCACCGACGGCCTGATCGCCGGGGTGGGCAGCGTGCTGGTCTTCCTGCCGCAGATCGTGATCCTGTTCTTCTTCATCCTGGTGCTGGAAGACAGCGGCTACATGACCCGCGCGGCCTTCCTGATGGACAAGATCATGGGCGGGGCGGGCCTGCACGGCCGGGCGTTCATCCCGCTGCTCTCAAGCTTCGCCTGCGCCATTCCCGGCATCATGTCGACGCGGGTGATCGACAACAAGCACGACCGGCTGACCACCATCCTGGTCGCCCCGCTGATGACCTGCTCGGCGCGGATCCCGGTCTACACCCTGATCATCGCCGCCTTCATCCCCCACACCAAGGTCTGGGGCGTGCTCAGCCTGCCGGGCCTGGTGATGTTCGGCCTCTACGCCAGCGGCATCGTCAGCGCCCTGGTGGTGTCGTTCGTGATCCGCAAGATCTTTTGGCGCGGCACGGTCGAGCCGTTCATGATGGAGCTGCCGACCTATCGCTGGCCCGAGCCGCGCAACGTGCTGCTGAACCTGTGGACCCGGGCGCGGATCTTCATCGAGCGGGCCGGGCGCATCATCCTGCCGCTGATGGTGCTGGTCTGGGTGCTGTCGACCTTCCCCTATCCGCCGGCGGGCGCGACGGGACCGGCCATCGACTACAGCTTCGCCGGGCGGATCGGGCACTTCATCGCGCCGGTCATGCAACCCATCGGCTTCAACTGGCAAATGACGGTGGCGCTGATCCCGGGTTTCGCCGCCCGGGAAGTCGCCGTGGCCGCCCTGGGCACCGTCTATGCGGTGGGCGGCGACGACGAGGCGGGCACCAATCTGGGCCAACTGCTGTCGCACCAGTGGTCGCTGGCCACGGCCCTGTCGTTCCTGGCCTGGTACGTGTTCGCCCCGCAGTGCGCGGCGACCCTGGGCGTGGTCAAGCGCGAGACCAACGGCTGGCTGTGGCCGAGCGTGATGTTCCTCTACATGACCAGCCTGGCCTACCTGGCCTCGTTCACAGTCTACCACGTGGCCGTGGCGATGGGGGCGGGGTAGAGGGCGCCGCCCCTCCCGTCGCCCCTCCTGTTGTCATCCCGGAAAGCGCGGAGCGCTTGTCCGGGACCCAGGACAGCCGCACCGCATCAGCCCAGTCCCCTGGGTCCCGGACAGCCTCTGCGAGGCTTCCGGGATGACAACCGTTGAGGAAGATGGCGGCGCCCAAACCGCCCATGCCCTGGGCTCGATCAGTTCCCCGCCTGGGCCAGCTGCAGCGACGCGCGATATTCGGCGGCGGTGATCGGCTCGGTCTTCAGGGTGAAGCGGTTGTCCGTCGTCCCCAGCAGGGCGCGGGTGGGGATCACGTGGCGGTCGATGCCGCCCTCCAGAGTCAGCACCGCGTCGCGCCAGAAGGCGTCCTGGTCGAAATAGAAGCAGTGGGCCGTGGACGGGTTGACCCGCTGGGCGAGGCTCAGGTCCAGCCCGTTGAACAGGGCGCTGCAGTCGATGTCGCAGAACGAGGCCGGGGCGTCGACCGGCAGGCCCACCCGGCCGGCCCGCGGCGTCGGCTCGCCGTTCTTGAGGTCCGAGATCTTCAGCACGCTGTCGAAGCGGTTCGAATAGGTGGTCGTGCGGCCGGCGTACTTGTTGAACCAGCGGCCGCCGTCCTGGTCGGCCGACAGGCTGCCCTGCGAGACGTCGCCGGCCACCAGCACCAGCTGCGAGATCGACCAGGCCTTGGCGTTGGTCTTGACGTCCTGGTAGGCCCAGCTGAACGCCTGGCGCACCACGAAGGCCCCCATCGAATGGGCCATGAGGCTGACCCGCACCTGGCAGTCGGGCACGATGGCGCCGACGAACATCGTCAGCGCCGAGTCGATCAGGGCGTTGGCGCTGGCCCGGGCGTTGCTGCGGTCGGCGTAGTAGCCCAGGGTCTCGCCCAGGGACGGCCAGTCGTAGCTGACATAGACCCCGGTCCAGCCGTGGGCCGCCAGCTTGGCGCGGTTGTCGGCGTCGCCCTTCAGGGCGTCCTTGAAGCTGGTGTTGAAGCCGTGGACGAAGAACAGCAGGTCGCCCCGGGGCAGGCCCTGCGGGGTTTTCTCGCCGAAGCTGTCCAGCACCGCCTTGCGCCAGGCCGTGGGGCTGAGCGGGGTCTGGGCGCCGTCGTCCTCGATCCGCAGGTAGCGGGCGGGGCCCATCTTGCCCTCGTTGGTCTTGGCGCGAAGCGAAATCATGAACGCGGCCATGTCGCCGTCTCTCCGGTCTGCCTCTCGACTCGACCGTAGCGCGAAGGGGGCGGGGAGTCTCGACGGCTGTCCGGGCGATTCTAGGGAAGGCCCGCCAGGCGCGCGGCGGCCACCACGCCCGGCCAGGTCGGGGCCTGGAACATGGTCAGGTGGATGGCCGCCATCACGCCCAGGGTCAGCCACCAGGGCGTCAGCCAGCGGCCCTTGAAGCCGTCCCAGAGGATCAGCCCGACCAGCACCGCCTCGACGGTCCAGAAGCTGGGCGGCAGGGCGCCGGCCAGGCCGTGCAGCGACGGGATGTTCATGCCGTAGGCTCGCCCCAGGGCCGGCGGCAGGGCGACGAACAGGGTCGAGGCCATGAACCGCGCGTGCAGGAACAGGGTCCGCCGATAGGCGATGGCCAGGCCGTACAGCAGGCTGAACAGCGCCAGAGACCAGACGTCGATCCAGGCCAGGGTCAGGCGCAGCGGCACGCCGAAGTGCGACCTGGGGCCCAGCATGTCGTGGACGACGACGGCGGCGCTGACCACCAGGGCCGGGGCGATCACCAGCGACGCCCGGCCGATCCAGCGGTGAAAGCGGTTGTGGCCGTGACCGATCAGCCAGCTCTGGACCACCAGCAGCGCCATCCAGCCGGCGGCCAGGGCGCCGTGGACGAGCCGGATCGGGTCCAGCGGCCCCATCCCGCCGGTGAAGCTGGGCCAGAAGCCGAACATCGTGACGGCGAACGCCAGCAGGAAGGCGAGATACAGATTGCGCAAGACCAGCTCCCCCGAGATGGACCCTTGCGTAACATGGGTTTGCAGGTCGGGCGATGGTAAGGTTGGTTCTCGGTATGTTCCGTGTTAGGGTTGGGGTATGACCATTCAAGTCGACATCGCGGAGCAAGCCCTTCTGGCCGAGCTGGTCGCGCGGATCGAGGCCGGTGAAGAGGTCCTGTTGACGCGGGATGGTCAAACCGTCGCGGCCCTGACGAAGGTCGAACCCCCTGCCAAACGGCCAGACCGGATACCCGGCGCCTGGGCGCATTTGGGGCCGATGGAGGATCCTTATCTCTTCCTGCGACCTGATCCCGAATTGGAAGAGCTGGCCGAGTCGCATGATGAAGACGATTTCTACCGGCCGCTAAAGCCCGGTGAATGAGTCTCCTGCTCGATACCCACGCGCTGATATGGTGGCTGCTTGAGCCTGAGCGTCTCTCGCGACTTGCCTATGATCATATCAAGAGCGGCGAGCGGCGCCTCTTCGTCAGTACGGCGAGCGTCTATGAGGTCGAGTACAAGCGAAAGCATGACTCGTCCCTCGATCGCTTGCCCCGAAACATTCCGGAATCCGTTCCGCGGCTCGGTTTCGAATGGCTTCCGATCGAAGCGACGGACGCCTTTCGCGCTGCTCGATTCGACAAGGCCCATCGCGATCCATGGGACAGAATAATCGCCGCCCAAGCTTGGCGGCGCGAGCTTAGCCTTATCACCATCGATCGGGACCTGACCGTCGCTTGTCAACGGTGGGACATCCCGACCCTCTGGTAGTCCCTACCGCGTCGGGACCGGGTGCTCGCCGCGGTAGTCGTAGAAGCCGCGGCCGGCTTTCTTGCCCAGCCAGCCGGCCTCGACATACTTCACCAGCAGCGGACAGGGACGGTACTTGCTGTCGGCCAGGCCCTCGTGCAGCACGTTCATGATGCTGAGCACGGTGTCCAGGCCGATGAAGTCGCCCAGCTCCAGCGGGCCCATCGGGTGGTTGGCGCCCAGCTTCATGGCGGTGTCGATGGCGTCGACCGTGCCCACGCCCTCGTACAGGGTGTAGATCGCCTCGTTGATCATCGGCACCAGCACGCGGTTGACGATGAAGGCGGGGAAGTCCTCGGCGTTGCTGGTGATCTTGCCCAGCGACTTGGCGAAGGCCACGGCCCGCTCGTAGGTCGGCACGTCGGTGGCGATGCCGCGGATGATCTCGACCAGCTTCATCAGCGGGACCGGGTTCATGAAGTGCAGGCCGATGAACCGCTCGGGGCGATCGGTGGCGCTGGCCAGGCGGGTGATCGAGATCGACGAGGTGTTCGAGGCCAGCAGGGTGTCGGGGCCCAGGTGGGGCTGCAGGCCGCGGAAGATCGACTTCTTGACCTCCTCGTTCTCGGTCGCCGCCTCGATGGCCAGGTCGGTCGCGCCGATCAGGGCTAGGTCCTCGGCGGCGGTGATCCGCGCCAGGGCCGCGCTCATGGCCGCTTCGTCGATGATGCCGCGATGCACCTGGCGGGCCAGGTTCTTCTCGATCAGGGCCAGGCCGGCCTCGATGCGCTCGCGCGAGACGTCGTGCAGGCGCACGTCATAGCCGCCCAGGGCGACGACATGAGCGATGCCCGACCCCATCTGGCCAGCGCCGATCACGCCGACCGTCTTGATATCCGTCATTCAGACAAGCCTTGTTCGAGGCGGGGCAAGGCGTCACGCGCCCGGCCCGGAGTTCATGCCTGCTTTTCTAGCACGAGCAACCCCACAGTCGCCAAGGCTTTGCTGCGACGCAGCGCGAACCGTCGTCTTTGGTTCGGCGGGGCGGCGACGGACACGGCTTCGAAAGACCACTCGACCGTTGTCCGCACCAGCGATGCGGCGGCTCTGGAAAGCCGTTTTGTAATGCTAAGCTTTCGCGTATACAATTCCACGTCGTAACGCCCTGGTCGTCGGAATCCATCGGAACAGAGAAACCACCATGATCACGTTGAACGGAACCTCGGGTAACGACACCTTGGAGGAGACCTCGTCGGGCGACTACATCGTCAATGGCCTGGCGGGCGACGACGCGATCTGGGTGCGCGGCGGCAACCAGACCATCGACGGCGGCGAGGGCTTCGACCTTGTCTATTTCGGACAATTGGCCAGTGGCATAATGGGCGGGCCGGTCTCGGGTCCCGGAATCGATATTGACCTTTCGACCGGTGTGGCGACCTTCTTCGACTATGGTCACATCACCATCGTTGATGGCGTGCCGGTGGTGGAAAAGTCGACCTATGCGCTGACCGGCATAGAAGGAGTTTCCGGCACGGCGGCGGGCGACACCATCACGGCCGCCGCCAGCGGATCGCGAATGTTCGGCCAGGCCGGCAGCGACACGCTGATCGGCGGCGCCGGCAATGACGTCCTAGTCGGCGGCCAGGGCAGAGACACGCTTATCGGCGGTGACGGCGCGGACATCTTCTCGTTTGGCTCATCGTTCCTGGGCGGAATACCCGGCGGCAATCGTGTCGATTCCTCGAGCGGGTATATCGACAACATCGTCGACTTCCAGACCGGCCAGGATCAGCTCAATCTGGCGGACGTCGATCAGATCAGCGGCGTGTCGCTCGTGCGGGCCGGCGCGGGCGCTCTGGTGTTCGCCTCGTCGACGAGCGGGGCGAGTCAGACCGTTATCGGCGTCAATGGCCTGATCCAAGGCGGCGACATCTTCGTCAGCGGCGGCGTCAATCCCAACCTGCAAGTCATCGGCCAGGACGGCGCCGACGTCCTGGCGGGCGGAACGGGTTCGGACCTGATCATCGGGCTGAGTGATTCCGACACCTTGAGCGGCGGGGCCGGGGCCGACACCTTCCTCTATTCGGCCCAGACGGACTCCATGGCCACGACTTACGACGTCATCCTGGACTTCCAGACCGGCCAGGACCTGCTGGACGTCGGCGCGACGCAGGCCTCGGCGATCAGCATCGTGCGCTCGAGCCAGGCCAGTTTCGTCTTCCTGCAGACGTCGGCCGGCGACATGACCATCGCTGCCAACGGGGCGGTCAACGGCGGCGACATCGTGTCGGGCTGGGGCGCCAGCCATGTCGGGGTCTACATGATCGGCGACGACGCCGGCGACCAGTTGATCGGCTCGACGTTGGGCGATGTCGTTCAGGGCGGCTCGGGCGTCGACACGCTGATCGGCGGGGCTGGCGGCGACGCGCTGTTCGGCGGCGCGGGCGCGGACACCTTCAAGTACCTCGCCGTCGCCGAAAGCGGCCTGTCGGCGGCCGACACCATCTTCGACTTCCAGTCGGGTGTGGACAAGATCGACCTGTCCGGCGTGCACGCGGCGGGTGTGGGCTCGTACGGCGTCGCCTATACCTCCGACGGCAGCTTCCTGTTCGTCGAAACCAACGGCGACGGGGTCAACGACATGTTGATCCAACTCACAATCCCCGGCCTGCATGCGACCGACATCGTCTGGTAGCAACTCGGACGCCACCCTCGGACAGTCCGGGGTCGGCGCGGCGCCGAGCCGCCGGGTCGGCATTGCGCCTGGTCCTCGTCCTTCGACAAGCTCATGACGAGGACCATTGTGTGGGTCTCGGCATTCGAAAACTTCATCCAGAGCTTGTCCAAGGGCGAGGTTTTCGCCCTCGGCCGAATATGATCCACCCTCGAGCTACCGGATGACAAACCCCTCGCAACCCTCCCGCCGTCACGCCCTGGCCCTGGTCGCCTCGGCCGCCGCCGCCCCGGCCTTCGCCGCCGAAACCGTCCCCGAGGACTGGAAGGCCCTGGCCGCCGACGTCCGCGCCGAGTTCCAGTGGGCCTGGCGCGGCTATGTCGCCAAGGCCTGGGGCAAGGACGAGATCAATCCGGTCAGCGGCACGTCGTCGTCGTTCTTCGTCGAGGGCCACGACCTGGGCCTGTCGCTGGTCGAGGCGCTGGACACCCTGTGGATCATGGGGTTGGACGCCGAGTTCCAGGCCGGGGTCGACTGGGTCAGGACCAGTCTCGACTTCGACGTCGACGGCGACGCCCAGGTGTTCGAGACCAACATCCGCCTGGTCGGCGGCCTGCTGTCGGCCCACCTGGCCTGCGGCGACCCCATGCTGCTGGGGAAGGCCCGCGACCTGGCCGACCGCCTGGCCAAGGCCTTCACGGCCTCGCCCCACGGCCTGCCCTGGCGCTATGTGAACCTGCGCACCGGCGCGGTCCGCGACCCGGAGACCAACCTGGCCGAGATCGGCACCTATCTCTCCGAGTTCGGGGTGCTGAGCCAGCTGACCGGCGAGCGCAAGTATTTCGACATGGCCAAGCGGGCCATGCGCCACGCCCTGGACCGCCGCTCGAAGATCGGCCTGATGGCCGCCAACATCCATGCGACCACCGGCGACTTCACCAGCCGCAACGCCAGCATCGACGTCTATGCCGACAGCTTCTACGAATATCTGTGGGACGCCTGGGAACTGTTCGGCGACGCCGACTGCAGGCGCTGGGCGGTCGAATGCGTCGACGCCCAGCTGGCCCACCAGGCCAAGCGCTACGACGGCCGACTGTGGTTCCCGATGGTCGACTTCGAGACCGGGGCGGTGACCTCCACGGCCCAGAGCGAGCTGGCCGCCTATTATGCCGGCCTGCTGGGCCAGGTCGGGCGCAAGGCCCAGGGCGACGACTACCTGGCCTCGTTCACCTATCTTCAGCAGACGTTCGGGGTGATCCCGGAATCGATCGACGTGACCACGGCCCAGCCGCGCCGCAAGGCCACCGGCCTGCGCCCGGAATATCCCGACGCCTGCCTGAACCTGTGGCTGGGCGACCGCGACGAGCGCTACCGGAAGCTGGCCGCGATCCACTATCGTGAAATGAAGGCCACCAGCCGCGCCGCCTTCGGCTACACCGCCCTGAAGGACATCACCACCCGGCCGATGACCCAGGGCGACAACTGCCCCGGCTACTGGTGGTCCGAGCAGATGAAATACTACTACCTGCTGTTCTCCGACACGCCGCGCATCGATTACGCCCAGCTGCAGCTGAGCACCGAGGCCAACGTGCTGCGCGGGTTCGCGAAGGGATAGGCCGGACGCCAGGAACGGCCGGGCGACGCGCGCTGCATGGATCATGCAGGGCTATCGTCCATGGATTTGCCCTAAAAAAAGCTGTCATCCCGGACAAGCTTGGCGAAGCCGAGCGCAGATCCGGGACCGCCGCAAGCTCCGAGTTTACGCCCCGGTCCCGGATCTTCGCGCTACGCGCTCGTCCGGGATGACAACCGTTTTCGGTCATATGCGATAGCCCTGATGGACCAAGGGAGGTGACGGGGCGGGTCGCTGTCACCCTGTTTTTACAAGTGATTATATTTTCATGAGCAAAAACCCGTTTGTCGCTCTTCCGTCGTTCGACTAGCTTTCCGTTCCAGGGGCGCTCCCCGGGAGGAAACATGAGCGAAACAAGATCGGGCGGCGCGACGCGCCGAGTCCTGCTGAAGACCGGCGTCGCCATGGGCGCCCTGGCCGCCGTGCCGGTCGGGCCCGCCCTAGCCTCGGTCGCCGCCGCGGCCGACCTGACCCTGCCAATGGATGGCGGAACGCTTGAACTCTTCGCGCTCAGCGATCGCGCTGTGAGGGTCCGCTTCAGCCGCCGGACGGCCTCGCCCCCGATGCGAATGCCGGAAATCGTCCAGCGACGGCCCAAGCCAAGCCGGCCGGAAATCACCCGGTCGTCCGCTGCGACCCTCTTCGCCCTGCCGGAAATCCGCTGCCGGATCGACGCCGAAACCGGGACCCTCCACTTCCAGGATCGCGCCGGGCGGCCGCTCCTCGACGAAGCGGCGGGCGGCCGGGTCGTCACGCCGTCGGACGTGCGGGGCCACCCGACCGTCGCGGCGTCGCAGGCCTTCGCCTCCCCGCCCGACGAGCGCCTCTATGGCACGGGTTGCTTCCAGGACGGCGCCCTCGACCTGCGCGGCCTCCCGCGGCGCCTGACGCAGGTGAACACCCAGATCAGCCTGCCCTTCGTGCTCTCCAGCCGCGGCTATGGCCTGCTCTGGCACAACACCGGCCTTTCGGAGCTGAACCCGCCCCGAAATCTGCTGCGGCTGGACAAGGTCGAGACGGCCGCCGAGGCGAAGGAGGTCGATGTCACCACCTCGACCGGCGGGGCGAAGGTCACCCGACGCCCGGCGACGTTCGAGGGGCGCTTCTCCGTCCCGACCGCCGGGGCCCATGCGCTGCTGCTCGATGTCGGCCAGGCCATGGCCTCGCGGTACTATCTGGAGATCGACGGCAAGATCGTCTGCGACTTCGCCAATCCGTGGTTGCCGCCCACCACCAGCCTGCGGCTGGAGCTGTCGGCCGGCGAGCACCGCGTGCGGGTCATCGGCGCCAGCCAGGACGCGCCGGTGCTGCACTACGGTCCCGTCACGCCGACCACCGTCTGGCGCTCGCCCGTCGCGGACGCCATCGACTATGTCGTCATCGCCGGCCCCAGCGCCGACGAGGTGATGGAAGGCTACCGGGAAATCCTCGGGCCGACCCCGCTGTTTCCGCGCTGGGCCTATGGCTACATCCACTGCCGCGAGCGGTTCGAGTCGTCGGCCGAGATCCTGGAGAACGCCCGCGAGTTCCGGAACCGGAAGATCCCCGTCGACGTGATGGTTCAGGACTGGCTGTACTGGGGCAAGCACGGCTGGAACGCCATGCGCTTCGACGAGACGCGCTATCCCGATCCCGCCGGCCTAGTGCGCGATCTGCACGCCATGGACCTGCGCCTGATGCTGTCGGTCTGGTCCAAGGTCGACCGCAAGGCGGAGCTGGGCCAGGAGATCGCCGCGCGCGGTTTCTACATCCAGAACACCGATTGGGTCGATTTCTTCAATCCCAAGGCGGCGGCGTTCTATGGCGAGAGCCAGAACCGGCGGCTGACCTCGCTCGGTATCGACGCCTGGTGGCAGGACGCGACCGAGCCGGAGAACGACGACCTGCGCGACCGCGACACGGCCGCCGGTCCGGGCGAGCGCGTGCGGATGACCTACGCGCTGCAAGTCTCGCGCACGGTCTACGAGACGCAGCGCAAGGCGTTCCCGGAGAAGCGGGTGATGATCCTGACCCGGTCGGCCTTTCCCGGGCAGCAGCAGTTCGCCGCCGCCACCTGGTCGGGCGATATCGGCCACGATTGGGAGACGCTGAAGCGGCAGGTTCCGGCGGGCCTCAACATGGCCGTCGCGGGCTATCCCTATTGGACCGTGGACGCCGGCGGCTTCTTCCGGCCCGGTGACGGCCAGTACACCGATCCGGCCTATCACGAGCGGTTCCTGCGCTGGCTGCAGTACGCGACCTTTCTGCCCTTGCAGCGGGTGCACGGCTATCAGACTAAGACCGAGATCTGGCGCTACGGCGACCAGGTCGAGCGGATCGGCAAGCAGTATATCGAGCTGCGCTACAAGCTTCTGCCCTACATCTATTCCATGGCCGCCGACACCTGGCGCACGGGCACGCCGCTGCTTCGGCCGCTGGTGTTCGATTTCCCCGCCGACGCCCGGGCGCTGGACGAGAGCCACAGCTACATGTTCGGCCGGGCGCTGCACGTCGCGCCGGTGCTCGAGGCCGGCGTCGGCGAATGGCCGGTCTATCTGCCGCCGACGCCCGGCGGCTGGCACGACTTCTGGACGGGCGAGCGGCGCCAGGGCGGTCGCAGCTATGTCGTTCCGGCCCCCGTCGACCGCATTCCCCTGCACGTCCGGGCTGGCGGCGTCGTCCCGATGGGGCCGATAACCCAGTCCACCGCCGAGAGCATCCGCAACCGCCTCGAACTGCACGTCTTCGCCGGCGCCGACGGCGTGGCGACGCTGCACGAGGACGCCGGCCTCGACTATGGCTACGAACGGGGCGACTTCGCCATGGTCACCTGCCGTTGGCGCGACGCGGACCGGACGCTCGAACTCCGGCGGTCGGGCAGGCCGAGCGCGGCCTATGCGTCCGATCGCTTCGACGTCGTGCTGCACGGCCCCGAGTCCGGCCAGGTGCGTCGTGCTCCGGTGACCCTGGAGCGCGGCCATGGAAAGGCGTCCTTCCCCTGACCACGGCGGCCGGGCGGAGCGACGCCGCGGCTATCCCGCCAGGAACGCCGCCAGCGCCGCCACCGTCTCCGCCCCCGGGGTCTCGATGGTCGGGACGTGGCCGCCGGGGCTGGACAGGAACGGCAGGCCCTCGGCGGCGGCGAAGGCCCGCATCGGCGGGGCGTAGGCGTCCTGGTCGCCGTTCCACAGCAGCACGGGAAAGTCGCCGCCCAGCACCGCCCCGCGCGCCCCGTCCAGCTGGGCCAGGGCCTCGAAACAGGCGCGCATGGCCGGCTCCACCTCGGGCGTCACCCAGGCGACCAGCGCCGGGGCGGTGGCGCGGGCGAAGGCCCAGAACAGGTCGAAGGTCAGCGGCCCGCTCGGGGTCTTGGGAACCCCGTTCAGCAGGTCCCAGCCGCCGACCACCAGGCGCGAGACCTTCTCGGGATGATGGCAGGCCAGGCCCACCGCCATCCAGGCGCCCATCGAATAGCCGAGCACGGCGGCCTTAGGCTCGCCCAACGCATCGATCACCGCCGCCAGGTCGCCGGCCCGCTGGTCCTGGGCGTAGAGGGCCGGGTCGACGGGCTTGTCGCTCCGGCCATGGCCCAGGGAATCGACGCAGGCGACGCGATGACGGCCGGCCAGGGCCTCGACCACGCCGTTGGCCGTCCAGCTGGCCGCGTCCATGAACAGGCCATGCTGCAGGACGACCAGCGGCCCCTCGCCCTCGACCGTGTAGTGGATGCGTTGGCCGCGGTGGGTGACGAAGGGCATCGGAGGCTCCGCGGGATGCTCGGGGCCTGACCGCTAGCGCAGGATCCCGCGCCGGACCATCGCAAAATCAAGCGGCTCGAGCGCGGGCAAGCGAGGGCCGAGCCAGGCCTGCCTCGGCCAGGTAGGCCTCCAGCCGCTCGCCGTCGCCAGCGGCGAGGGGCGCCGCGACGTAGCCGTCGGAGCGGACCAGCGCCAGGTCGCCGTCGGCCAGGCCGTAGGTCGCGCCCAGCGTGTCGTCGGGATCCTGGAACGCGCCGCAGGGGGGCCGGGCACAAGGTCGGGATGACGGCCGCGAGGGGGGAGCTCGATCCCGGCTACCCCCTCAACTCAGCCGTCTCGGCCAGGAACCAGTCGCGTAGCTTCAGGATCCGCGCCAGTTTGGGACTGTCGGCCCGCCAGACGAAGTGGTTGCCGGTCTCGACCGCCACCTCGCCGGAGAACGGGCGGACCAGGCGGCCCTCGCGCAGGTCGCGTTCGGCCAGGCCGCTCCGGGCCAAGGCCACGCCCACCCCGTGGGCGGCGGTGTCCAGCATCAGGGCGGTGTCCTCGAAGCCGAGGCCCTGCTGGCGCGGGGCCTCGTCGACCCCCATGGCCGTCAGCCAGATCGACCACGGCAGGCCCACGTGGCGCAGCAAGGGGACGTCCAGCAGGTCGCGCGGCTCGCGGATCGGGTGGCGGACCAGGAAGTCGGGGCTGCAGACCGGAAAGATCCGCTCGACCATCAGGGTGGCGGTTTCGACGCCCGGCCAGGCGCCCAGGCCGAAGCGCAGGGCGATGTCGACCCCGTCGGTGGTCAGGTCGGCGACCCGGTCCTCGGCGCGGACGATCAGGTCGGGCTCGTCGGTCTCGCGGGCCAGCCGCTCCAGGCGGGTGACCAGCCAGCGGCTGGCGAAGGCGGCGCTGCTGCTGATCACCAGCGGGCCGCGCGCCGCCAGCCGGGCCTCGTCGACAGCGGCTCGCAGCGTCGCCAGGGCCGCGGTCACCTGGTCGGCCAGGCGCTGGCCGGTGGCGGTGGGGACCATGGCGTTGCCTTGCCGGACGAACAGCTTGGTCCCCAGCTCGTCCTCCAGCTTGCGGATCTGCTGGCTGACCGCGCCGTGGGTGACGAACAGCTCTCGCGCCGCGCGGCTGTAGCTGCGGTGACGGGCGGCGGCCTCCAGGGCGGTCAGGGTCAGGAACGGCGGCAGGCGCATGGCGGGCTCGGCTTGTTAGTCCAGCTCACAGGTTCGCGCAGATACCATCGTTCGTAAAGCGTGCTGTGCGGGGGCATCTTACAGGGGCAAGGCGGCTTCGGCCGCGAACCCGTCTCACAGGTGCTCCGATGAAACTGCTTCTGATCTCCGGCGTCGCCGTGCTGTCCTTCCTGTTCGCCTCGGTCGACAAGCTCGCGGCCCCGCTGCCCGACGCCGCCGCGCCCTGGGCGGCCAGCGTGCCGATCCACAGCCCGCGGTGATGATCCGAAAACCGCTCATCCCGGCGAATGCCGGGACCCAGATCCTATGGCGGTGTGTCGGGCTGGATCAGCTCTGAGTTCGAGGAACCCGCCTCAAAGCCATTCCATCTGGGTCCCGGCATTCGCCGGGATGAGCGGAGTTCAGGGTTTCACCTCCCCCGCTAGCGGGTGAGGAGGATCGGCGTTTGAAGGGCCAGAGCCGCGCCAAGCCGCTCGGTTTGACGTTGCTCGGGGCGTCGGCGGCTTCGGGGGCCTCCGGTTCGGCGACCTGTCGATGGGGGAGCAATTTCAAAAGCTCGTCGCGACGGAACACCTCCATCGCATAGGTCCAGCCATCAAGGGCGACGAATTCGACCTCGAACGCATCCGGACCGTGCACGCAGACGACCGTGCCGATTTCGCCGCGCGACAATTCCGCGTCGGGTCGATCGACCAGCAGAGCGACGGTATCGATCTCGTTGAGCATGCGTGTCCGCTCGGCCTGAGGCTGGAGGCGCGATCTTATAGCAAAAGAAAAAGGCCCGGGATCGCTCCCGGGCCTTTCCTGTCTTCGCTTGAACGCGAAAGCCTTACTTCCCGGCCGCCGTCAGGGCGTCCATCAGTTCGGGCACGGCGGACTTGTAGTCGGCCACCAGGCCGTAGTCGGCGATCTGGAAGATCGGGGCGTCGGCGTCCTTGTTGATCGCGACGATGATCTTGCTGTCCTTCATGCCGGCCAGGTGCTGGATGGCGCCCGAGATGCCGATGGCGACGTACAGCGCCGGCGCGACCACCTTGCCGGTCTGGCCGACCTGGTAGTCGTTGGGCGCGTAGCCGGCGTCGACCGCGGCGCGCGAGGCGCCGACGGCGGCGCCCAGCTTGTCGGCCAGGGGCTCGATGACCTTCTGGAACTCCTCGGCCGAACCCATGGCGCGGCCGCCCGAGACGACGATCTTGGCCGCGGCCAGTTCGGGACGGTCGGATTTGACCATCTCTTCGCTGACGAAGCGGGTCTTGCCGGCGTCGGCGCCGCCGACGGTCTCGACCGGAGCCGAGCCGCCTTCGCCGGCCGCCGCGAAGGCGGTGGGACGCACGGTGATCACCTTCTTGGCGTCGGAGGTCTGGACGGTCTCCAGCGCGTTGCCGGCATAGATCGGACGAACGAAAGTGTCGGCCGAGACGACCTCGACGATCTCGCTGATCGGGGCGACGTCCAGCTTGGCCGCGACGCGCGGGGCGAAGTTCTTGCCGCCCGAGGTGGCCGGAACCAGGATGGCGTCGTAATTGCCGGCCAGGGCCAGCACCGCGTCGGCTTCCGCCTCGGCGATCCCATGGCCCAAGGCCTGGCTTTCCGAGACCAGCACCTTGCGGACGCCAGCGATCTTGGCGGCCTCGGCGGCGACGCCGGCCACGCCTTGGCCCAGGACCAGGATGTCGACCTCGCCCGACAGCTTCAGGGCGGCGGTGACGGTCTTGTGGGTGCCATCGCGCAGGTGCGCGTTGTCGTTATCGGCGACGACGAGAACGGCCATTACAGCACCCCCGCGGTTTTGAGCTTGGAGACGAGGTCGGCGGCGGACTCGAGCTTGACGCCGGCCGAGCGCTTGGCCGGTTCGGCCACCTTGACGACCTTGAGGCGCGGGGCGACGTCGACGCCGTAGTCGGCGACGGTCTTTTGCGCGATTTCCTTCTTCTTGGCCTTCATGATGTTGGGCAAGGAGGCGTAGCGCGGCTCGTTCAGGCGCAGGTCGGCGGTGACGACGGCCGGCAGGTCGACGTCCAGGGTCTGCAGGCCCCCGTCGACTTCGCGGGTGACCTTGGCGGTCGAACCGGAAACTTCCACGGCCGAGGCGTAGGTGGCCTGGGGCCAGCCCAGCAGGGCCGACAGCATCTGGCCCACGGCGTTGTTGTCGCCGTCGATGGCCTGCTTGCCCATCAGCACCAGCTGGGGCGCTTCCTCGGCGACCACGGCGGCCAGCAGCTTGGCCACGGCCAGCGGCTCGGGATCGGCGTCGGTGGTGATCAGGATGCCGCGGTCGCCGCCCATGGCCAGCGCCGTGCGGATGGTTTCCTGCGCCTGCTGCGGGCCGATGGAGACGATCACGACCTCCGTCGCGACGCCCTTTTCCTTCAGACGGACGGCTTCCTCGACCGCGATCTCGCAGAAGGGGTTCATCGACATCTTGACGTTCGCCAGGTCGACGCCGGTCTGATCGGGCTTCACCCGGACCTTCACATTGTAATCGATAACCCGTTTGACCGGGACCAGAACCTTCATCGGTCTACGCCGCCTCCTGGCTAGTTTTTCCTGCCTGCGCCGACGGAATTAGCGCGTCCACGCAGGTTTGCAAGTTTCCCCTGACGTAAGCGTAATGCTTTCGCGATCGCTACGTTCAAACAGTCGTAGGATAGTTCGCGCCCCGCGTCTGCCGCGGCGCACACCGAGCGCATGGGCGAACGGCGGCCGTGGATCCGCGCTTTAGCCTCTGGCCAGCCACGCGGCGGGCCAGTATGAGGCGGCCCATGAAGAGCACCATCCCTCGCCTGCAGAAGATCTTCTTCGCCGTGTTCCTCGGCGCGACCCTCAGCGTCTTCTGCTTCCACTATTTCTACGTCTGGCCGCGGGACCGCTGCGTCGCGCGCGGGTCGGACTACGCCTGGGCCGGGCGCTGGATGAAGTGCGCCAAGCTCTACTCGATCGAGACCCTGACCCAGCGGCCGCTGAACGTGCCGCCGATCAACACCGATCCCAGGAAGATGGAAGGGCCCCGGGCCGAGCATTCGCCGAAGAAGTAGCTTTCTTCTTCCCTCTCCCCCTCGCAAGGGGAGAAGGACGAGAGCCTACCGCGTCGCCCCCGGCTTCCACAGCACGTCGGCGGCGCCGTCATCGTTGGCCCGGCGGGCGGCGACGAACAGCAGGTCCGACAGGCGGTTCAGGTAGCGCAGGGCCGGCTCGCCGACGATCTCGCCCTCGAGCGCCATCAACTCGACCAGGCCGCGCTCGGCCCGCCGGCAGACGGTGCGGGCCACGTGCAGGGCCGCCGCGGCCGGGCTGCCGGCCGGCAGGACGAACGAGGTCAGGGGCGAGAGCCGCGCGTTGATGGCGTCGATCTCGCGCTCCAGCCGCTCGACCTGGCTGTCGACCACCCGCAGCGGCTCCCACGCCGGCGTCTCGTCCTGCTCGGGGGTGGCCAGGTCCGCGCCCAGGTCGAACAGGTCATTCTGGATGCGCTCGAGCAGGGCGTCGAGCTCGGGGTCGGCCTTGGTGTGCTGGCGGGCCACGCCGATGAAGGCGTTGGTCTCGTCGACCCCGCCATAGGCCTCGACCCGCGGCGAGGCCTTGCTGACCGGCTGGCCGGTGGAGAGCCGCGTCAGGCCCTTGTCGCCGGTGCGGGTGTAGATGCGGTTCAGCGTCACCATCGGCGGTGTCTCTCCAGGCTGTCGAATGACAACTTGTCCTGGGACAAGTTGTCCTATCGCTATCGGTGCGCCGCTGCACTCTACTCGCCTTACCGGAGCGCCTTCCCCCTAGCCGCTCCGGGACTTAGGCGTTCAGTAGCTTATGCGTTCAGCAGCTTAGGCGCGACGGCCGTTCATACCCCCGCAAGCAGGATGGCCGTCGCGTTTCAGTGGGGTTCCCAAGCGTTCAGTGGCTTCGCCACCAGAAGGCGGCGACCAGCACCAGCACGGCCAGGAACTGCAGCGCCACGCGCAGGCGCATCAGCTTGTTGGAATAGGAACGTCCGAAATCGCCGCCCCGGAACAGGGCGTAGACGCCGACGCAAAGGGTGATCAGGACCGCGCCCAGCACGATCGGGATCAGGAAGTCGAACAAGTGGTCCATGGCCGCAAGCTAGGCGCTCGCTTCAGGCTTGGCCAGAGCGCGCCCTAATCCCGTCGCGGGCCGAGCCTAGATCGGCCCCGAGCTCCACCCCCGGGTTCCATATCGTAATTCGCCGACCCTGTTCGTTGAGCGCATTTGTCGCAGTGACCGACTGCTAACGATACCATAGATCCTGTAAACGTTACCATTAGACGATTCTGGTTCGGTTTTTGGGTTGCGCACCCTTGCGGCACGGGATAAACGCGCCACCTTCCAATTCAAGTGCGCGTTCGTTGAACATGATCACCTCCTCACCGCAGGTCATGTCAGCGCCCTTTTTTTCAGCGGGGAGGCAGGAGAAAGCAGAATGGCCCGCAGCGCCCCTATCGCCGCCGCCGACTTCTCCGCGTCCGAGCGCGAAGACGCCATGGCCGAAGTCCGCCAACTGATTACCGACCTGCGCGACGCCGCGCAGGACGGGCGCGCCCTGGCGCGCCGCTACGCCGACGTCCTGACCAATGTCGTCGACGAATATTGCATCGAATTCGAGAAGCGCGCCGAAGCCGCGCTTGCTCGCCTGGAGATCGTGGAATGAGCTTTGTATCCCTGAACATCGAGTCGCCGACCGACGCCCCCGTCAAGCTGACGCGCCGGGCCCTGGCCAAGCAGCGCACCCGCGAGCGGGTCCTGTCGGCCGCCCGCCGCCTGTTCACCGAACGCGGCTACGAGGGCGCGACCATCCGCGACATCGCCCAGGCCGCAGGCATGTCGACCGGCGCGGTGTTCGCCAGCTTCTCGGACAAGAGCGAGCTGTTCGACGAGATCCTGACCGCCGACTACGAAGTCATCTACGCCCAGATGAAGCAGGCCAGCGTCAACGCCGCCACGGTGGAGGAGGGCGTCATCGGCATGTTCGCGGTGGCCTACGGCTTCCATGTCGAGCAACTGCCGCTGCTGCAGGCCAGCATCGCGGTGTCGTGGACCCGCTCGGAAACCGCCGAGCGCCGCAACCGTGGTCACCTCAAGCACATCTTCGCCCTGCTTAACGGCGTTCTGACCCGCGGCGTCGAGCGCGGCGAACTGAAAGGCGACGCGGACGTTAAGCTGCTCGCCGAGATCATCTGGGACGTGTATGTCGCCAACTATCGCCGGGCGATTTTCGACGCCTGGTCGGTCGAGGCACTGCTGTCGCGACTTTCGGATCAACTGAAAGTCATCCTGGCGGGCGCGCGCGCGTAAATAAGACGGCTGGGGGCGGACGCTTCTTGCCGGAGCGCCCGCCCCCGGATCAATAAAAGCGACGCAGCCTATCCGGGGGGACAGTGCGTGGGCGTGAGAGACGATCAGAAGCAGGCGACGCGCGAGAAGGTGCTCGAGGCGGCGCGCGACCTGTTCAACGAGACGGGCTACGAGGAGACCACCATCCGGGCGATCGCCGAACGGGCGGGGGTCTCGGTCGGCAGCGTCTTCACCACCTTCGCCTCCAAGGCGGAGGTGCTCAGCCATGTCATGGACCGGCGCCTGGGCGAGCTCTACGCCGAGTTCGACCGGGTCGTGCCTTACCTGCGCGGCTCGACGGCGGATCGGCTGTGCTCGATCTTCGCCATCCACTACGAGTTCGAGACCCGGCGGGTGAAGCTATTCCTGGCCCACATCGCCGCCTCCTACAGCCCCAGCCAGGACCCGGGCGTCACGCCCTACGGCCGCAACGAGCGCCTGACCGACATGCTGCGCGAGGTGCTGCAGGAGGGGATCGCGCGCGGCGACGTCCGCCCGGACCTGGATCCGCGGCTGGCCATCGACGTGCTCAAGGCGACCTACGCCTGGAACTACCGCATGGCCGCCTGCCGCCAGGCCGCCGCCGCCGAGCTGTCGGCGATGATGGACAAGCAGATCCAGCTCATCGCCGAGGGGTGGCGTCCGGTTTAGCCGAGGGCGCGCAGGAGCGCCGCCATCGCCTGCTGGAAGGGCTTGACCAGGGCCGCGACGCCGCTGGCCATCTTGAAGACATAGATCATCGCCGCCGTCAGGCTCAGGACCAGCGCGCTCTCGACCGCCGCCCCGCCGGTCTCGGTCTCGGCGAAGGCGCGAAGGCGGCGGCGACGGCTGGGCGGCATGGCGTGTGCTCTTTCGGGACGAACGCCGTGCAACCTGCAATTGTCGGGCTGGAGTTGGGTCGGAACCCCAACGCCCGTCATCCTTGGACTTGTTCCGAGGACCCCTAGGTCCGCCGAGCCGCCGTTACAGGTTCGGTCGCGACCTCACCGCCCTACGGATCCGCCTTCACCTCAACTGAAGCAGGGGTCCTCGGAACAAGTCCGAGGATGACGGCTGTGGGGGTGCGGATCGCAACAACCAGAACACTTGCAGAACGCGAGCCTTTGCTGCAAGCTCTCCTCATGGAGGAGCGTTATCCCTGGATCGCCGTCTATATCCTAAGCGACCACTATCGCGGCACGCTCTATGTCGGCGTGACCAGCGACCTGATCAGCCGCGTCATCAAGCATCGCGAGGGCGTCTTCGACGGCTTCACCAAGGAATACGGCCTTCACCGTCTAGTCTGGTACCAAACCTACGGCGTGATGACCGAAGCGATCCGACGTGAGAAGACGCTCAAGCACTGGGTGCGGGATTGGAAGATCAACCTGATCGAGCGGGACAATCCCTGCTGGAATGATCTGTTCGACCCCATCGTCAACTGGACGCCGGTTCCGCCGCAGGTGTGATCCCCCCCGCCGTCATCCTCGGACTTGTTCCGAGGACCCCTTGGTCCGCCGCGCTGCCGTCACAGGTGCGGCCGCAGCCTCACCGTTTCACGGGTCGAGCTTCTTCTCAGCTGAAGCAGGGGTCCTCGGAACAAGTCCGAGGATGACGAGCGGGAGGGATCAGATCTTCACCAGCTTCAAATCCTGATAGTCATAGGAAAAGTCCGCCAGCGGCGAGACCGCGCGCATCGTGGCGCTCGTCACCGCGCCGTCCTTGACGGCGAACACGACGAAGGCGTCCTCTTGCGAGCGGTCGTCGAAGCGGGTCTTGAAGGTGTCGCCGTCGAAGGTCTCCAGGGCGCCCCTCAGGGCCGGGGTCTTGTCGAAGGCGATCTTCAGCGCCGCCTTCTTGCCTTTCCCCGCGACGGACACCGTCACCGTGCCGTACCAGGGGTCGCGATAGGTCCCGGCATAGGCCGCCAGCGGCAGCGTAGGAGGCACGCCGCCGCCCTTGGGGGTCATGGCCTCGGCCGCGTCCTTGACCAGCTTGGCGTCGGCCTCGGCCTGGACCTTCTTGCTGGAGGCGATCCAGTCGAAGTCGCCGCGGCCCTGCAGCCGGTCGGGACCGCCGTAGCGCAGGCTGCGGAAGACCGGCGTCTCCTCGGCGTTGGTCATCACCATGATCCCCGACTTCCGGCCCGGCAGCAGGCCGGTATAGGAGATGAAGCCGGCCAGGCCGCCGGTGTGCCAGACGATCTTCTCGCCGCGATGATCGTTGACGAACCAGCCCAGGGCGTAGGCCTGCAGCGAGGCGCGCACGGGGTTGTCGGCGGTGGGGCCGTCGGACCAGGCGGTGATGGTCTGGGGCTTCCACATCTCGCGGCCCGAGGCCTCGGTCCACAGCTTGACCCCGCCGGGCGTCGTGCCCAGGCCCAACTGGACCTGCATCCACTTGCCGATGTCGCGCGGGCTGGCGTTGAGGCCGCCGGCCGCGCCGGCCGAGTCGAAGCTGCCGTCGAACAGCAGCACGGTCTGCGGACCCAGGCCGCGCACCGGCGGTCCCATCCGCGCGTGCGGCTCGGCCCGCGGCCGGTTGCCGATCAGCGAGGGCAGGGGCACGCTGTCGGTCATCTTCAGCGGGTCCAGGATCCGCTTCTGGATGAACACCTCCCACGGCGCGCCGGTCAGGGCGGCGATCACCTCGCCGGCCGCCACGTACAGCACGTTGTCATAGGCGTAGCCGCCCCGGAACTGGCCGCCGATCGGTAGGTACTTCAGGCCCGCGACGATGTCGGCCCGGGTGTGGGTGGGGTTGGGCCAGATCATCAGGTCGCCGGCCCCGAGCGTCAGGCCCGAGCGATGGCACAGCAGGTCGCGCACGGTCATCAGCCTGGTGACGATCGGGTCGCTCATCTCGAAGGCCGGCAGGTATTTGGTGACCGGGTCGTCCCAGGCCAGCTTGCCTTCCTCGACCAGCATGGCCAGGGCGGCGGCGGTGAAGGCCTTGGTGTTGGAGGCCACGCCGAACAGGGTGGCGTCGGTGACCTTGTCGGGCCCGCCCAGGCGGCGCACGCCATAGCCCTTGGCCAGGGTGATCTCGCCGTCCTCGACGACGGTGATCCCCAGGCCCGGCTCGTCGGGGAAGGCGGCCATGACGTCCTGGGCGAACTGGTCGACGGCCGCCCCGGCCTTGCCCGTCTGCCTGGCGAAGGCCGGCCTGGCCAGCGCCGCGGCCCCGACGGTGGCGAAGGCCGACAGCAGGGCGGCGCGGCGGGTCGTGGCGATCATGGAGGCGTCCTCGTCAAGGGCGTGCAGTGAAGCTGCGTCGCCAGTCTTGAGCAAGAGGGAGGCGGCATCTTTGAACCGCGCCCTAAACAGCAACAAGCCCGCCTGCCGGGGGGAGCAGACGGGCTTGCCTTGCTGGGCCTGACGCTAAGCGGCCCCTGTCGGGGACAGGCACATGTGCCTGTCCCCAGCGGTATCAATTGTCGGGGACAGGCGCATGCGCCTGTCCCCAGTGGTGTTACGCCCGGTAGACGTAGGCGCTGGAGACGTAACCCACGCCGACGCCGTCCTGGCCGACCAGGATCCACTTGCCGTCGCCGGTGCGGCCCAGGGCCTGGAAGGTCTCGCCGGCCTGGACCGAGCCCACGGCCTGGGCGCGGGTCGAGGCGCCGCTGCGCAGGTTCAGGGTCGAGCGGGCGACATACTTGCCCTTGATCTTGGTCATCGGAACCGCATCGACCGAGCTGGCGACGCGGATGCCGTTGCTGGTGTAGACGCCGCCGGCGTTGTTGGCCGCCCGGCTCTTCTGCATCTGGCAGCCGGCGTAGGAGCCCGCGCCCGCCCCGACCACGGCGCCGATGGCGGTGCCCGTGCCCCGGTCGTGCTTGGCCAGCTTGTTGCCGGCGACGGCGCCCAGGACGCCGCCGAGCACGGCGCCGACTTCCTGCTTGCCGCCCGAGGCGTCGCAGCCGACGACCCCGCCCAGCTTCTGCGACATGGCGCTGGCCGCGGTGGGCGCCGCGACCAGGGTCAGGGCGGTGGCGGCCATGGCCAGGCTCGCGGCGATCGTCTGGATGGTCTTGGTGTTGGTCATGGTCGTTAGTCCTTCGTCCCTTGATGGCTCCGGAGCCGTCGGCCCCGTGAGATGCACCATGCCAAGGCGAAGCTGAACGGCGCCGTCAGGTCGATTGACAGATTTCGTTCATGTGAAGATTTCTTTCCGCCTATCCACACCGCCTGTCCACAAGTCGCGTTATCCGAGCGGCAAATTCCATTTCTATTGACGATTGTGGATTCGTGGACGCTACTACCTGTGCGCGCGTCCGGTCCGGGTGCGGCCACGGGTGGCGACGGAGGGGCTGGAATGAACAGGCGCGACATCGGTCTGACGGCGGCGGCCGCGATGGCGGTGCTGGCCGTGGGCGGCTGCGACGGCGCCAAGACGGCGGGCGGCGGCGAGAAGGCGACCCCGGCGGCGGCGGCCACGGCCGCGGTGACGCCGGTGCCCCTGCCGGTCGGACCGAACTTCCCGGTGCCGGCCGCGACGATCAACGGCTGGGTGGCCAACAACGACACGGCCGCGATCCAGGGCCACGCCTGGAGCCTGTGGCAGGCCATGACCGCCCCGTCGGGCCAGTCCGTGGGTCAGCAGCAGCTGCCGATCTGGGACACCTGGGCCGACGCCACGACCGTCTTCCCCCAGCCCCAGGCCCAGAACGCCTCGCTCAAGACCGAGGCGGCGGCCAAACCTGGCGCCGATCGCAGGTTCCAATCGCCGGCCCAGTTCCACCACACCAAGGACGCACGGCTGCGGGCGCTGGCGATGGCGGCCCACGCCAAGTTCCCGATCGCGGTCGACGTCAAGTTCGACCCGCAGGCCGCCGGCTTCATCGGCGCGCCGCAATCCGGGCCCGGCGGCGGGACCTATTCCTACGCCAGCAGCGCCAGCCTGACCAAGCTGAACGCCGCCTGGCCGGCGGGGACCACGCCGCAGAACCGGGGGATCAACGAATTCCCGGTCCAGGCCATCGAGACCAAGCCGGTGTTCGGCCTGGTCAAGGCCAGCGGCCTGACCGTCCAGCCGCTGTGGCAGGGACCCTCGGCCTCGACCAACGCCACCCATCCCACGCCCGACACCTGGATGACCTGCGTGCTGGTCCAGCCGGGCGCGAGCGGCGCGGTCCGCGCCGCGACGACGGCCGAGATCAGCAGCGTCGCCGCCAGCGTCCAGGCCCAGCACCTGGCCTGCAAGACCTATCTGTGGGCGCCGCTGAGCACCTTCTACGCCGACCAGATGAACGCCGCCGAGGCCCAGAGCTTCAACGCGGCCACCGAGAACGGGGCGGTCCAGGCCGCGGCGGGCGACTACAGCGTGCTGCTGGCCATGCACGTCAACACCAAGGAGATCCCGTTCTGGACCTGGCAGACCTTCTGGTGGCAGCCGGGCGGCGACACGCCCAACAACTTCCCGGGCAGCAAGCAGGGCCAGCCGTCCGGCCTGGGCGCGCCATGGAACAACTACGCCGCCTGCACGGCCTACGCCCAGACGACGACGTCGGGGGGCGCGACCATGACGGTGTGCTTCAACCCCTATCTGGAGACCTCGCCCGGCATTCCGGTCGGAGTCACCTCCAACTGCGTCAGCTGCCACGGCGTGGCGCTGATCGGCAATGCCAGCTACCCGGCCGACTACAAAAAGCCGATCGCCTTCTTCACCGACCCCAACTACTTCACCACCCTGACCACCCACACCGACTTCTCCTGGGCCGTGGCCGACGCGCCGCCGTAGGGGCTGGCTCTCTCGCGGAGGGGCGAGGGCGCCCACGGGGCAAAGAGGCTGTCATCCCGGACGAGCGCGCAGCGCGAAGATCCGGGACCGGGGCCTGAACGCCTGCGCTTGCGGCGGTCCCGGATCGGCGCCCGGCTTTCGCCGGGCTTGTCCGGGATGACAGTTCTTTGGGCTGGGAACCAACAGGCGATCGCCCGCAGGAAAGGGCTGGAACGGATCGGCGTTCAGATCCCGGGGCCGAAAACCTCGTCCTTCGACAAGCTCAGGATGAGGTTTTCTACTGACACGGCCCTAATACTGGTCCTCATCCTGAGCTTGTCGAAGGACGAGGACCACGCACGGCGTTGACCGCCGATGGGGCCTTGGGCGCAAAGAAAAAGCCCCCTCCGGTAGGAGGGGGCTTCGCCATGTCGAAAGACCGAAAGCCTAGTTGGCGGTGCCGACCGGCGCGGCGGTCGCGACGGGAGCCGCCGCCGGCGCGGCGGCCGGGATCACCGGAGCGCCCGGCAGGTCCACCGAGGCGTCGGCGTCGGTGAAGATGGTCATCCGCTGGCCGGGTTTGATCTCGACGTCCTTGCCGTGCTTGATCAGGCCCAGCGGGCCGAACAGCACGGTCAGGGTGATCGTCGTGCCATAGCGCGCGTCGCCCTCCGCGCCCTTCTGGCCGCGCAGCTTGATCTTGGTGTCGCCGGCCTTGATGTAGTCGAAGCGGACGTTCAGTTCGCCCGGCTTGCCCATCATGCCCTTCTTCTTGGCGTGGGTGACTTCCCCCGCGCCCTTCAGGCCGGCCGGCAGCTTCGTGCCGTCGGCCAGGACGATGTCGTCGACCAGGCTGATCGAGAAGCGGTCGCCCTCGTGACTGGTGTCCGACGACAGCTTGTCGTCGACGCTGATCACCACCTCGGTGCCTTCCGGCACCTTGACGGTCTGGGCGTGGACGGTGGTCGCGGCCATGGCGAACAGCACCGCGACGGCGGCTTTATGGAACAGTTTCAAAGATATTTCCCCCGCGGGCCCCATCCCGCGCCTCCACCTAACCCGATATCGCCAAGCTTGTGAAGCGCGCGTGAGCACGCGGCTGTGCGTAACCCTGGGGCGAGAGATTTCGGCGGCGGCGGACACCCCCTCCGTCACGATGCGTATCCGCATCGCGCCACCTCCCCCGCGATGCGGGTGAGGAGGATGCGGAACTTCTCCTCCCCCGTGAAACGGGGGAGGTGGCCGCGAAGCGGACGGAGGGGGCGTCCTGTCGCGCCTAGTCCCCCAGCTTGTACGGCCCGCTCTTCTCCAGCGCCGCTCGCCAGGCCGGCCGCGCGTGCATGCGGCCGATCCAGGCCGAAAGGTTGGGATAGTCGGCCAGCCGGCCGTGCGCCTTGGCGACCTCGGCCACGAAGCTCATCTGGATGTCGGCCCCGGTCAAATCGTCGCCGACGAAGAAGTCGCGGCCGGCCAGCGCGCCGTCCACATAGGCCAGGTGGTTGGCCATCTCGCTGTCGATGCGCGGGTGCAGCGGCGCGCCGGCCTCGCCCAGCCGGCCGACATACAGCCGCAGCAGCATCGGCAGCATGGCCGAGCCCTCGGCATAGTGCAGCCACTGCTGGTAGGCGTCATAGCCGGGGCTGGCCGGGTCGGGGGCCAGCCGGCCGCCGGCGTGGCGGCGGATGACATAGTCGGTGATGGCCCCGCTCTCGATGATCGTCGCCGCCCCGTCGGTCAGCACCGGCGACTTGCCCAGCGGGTGGACCTGCAGCAGGGCCGGCGGCCCCAGGCGGGTCTGGGGATCGCGCTCGTAGAAGCGGACCTCGTAGGGCAGGGCCAGCTCCTCCAGCAGCCAGAGGATCCGCTGCGAGCGCGACTCGTTGAGATGGTGGACGACCAGCATGTTTCTTCCCTCGATGGGCCGTTATGCTGCGCTGCGGCATTGCTCGCAGCTGCGAAAGGCTCCACAGTGAAAGAAAACAACTGTTTGGCGCACGGGAGCAAGCCATGACCGCCCCAACCCTTGGAGAAATGGTCGCCCAGGAATCCCCCCAGTCCCCGATCCTGCCCGGCCTGACCATGCTGCTGCGCGAGGCCGCCGGGGCCGCCCAGCTGTTCGTGGCCGAGGCCAGGCCGGCGGTGAAGGCGGCGATCGCCGGCCCCGACGGCCGGATCGACCGCGCCCTGGCCGACGAACACCAGCACCAGGTGCACGGCTATGGCTGGTACGCCGCCTATGCCGAGCTGATGAACCAGGTGGCCGGCTGGGCCGAGCGGCTGGAGGCCGAGGGCCGGTTCGGCGAGGTCGAGGCCCTGCTGGCCCAGCTGCTGTTCTCCGAATACTGCGCCCAGCTGGTCGGCGGCGTGCCGATGAACCAGGGCGAGATCGTCCGCCCGGCCCACCTGGTCACCGACCGCGCGGTGCTGAACCGGCTCTATTCCAACGGCCTGATGAAGCTGATGGTCGAGGGCGGGACCCAGGCGGTGAAGACCCGCCTCGCCCGCCGCCTGGCCGAGGCCCGCGGCCGCCCGACCCTGGAGCGGACGGGGCTGGACGAGACCTTCGAGATGGTCCGCGACCAGTTCCACGCCTTCGCCGAGGAGAAGGTCACGCCGTTCGCCCAGGACTGGCACCTGCAGGACCAGCTGATCCCGATCGAGCTGGTCGAGGAGCTGGGCGCCCTGGGCGTGTTCGGCCTGACCATCCCCGAAGAGTACGGCGGCAGCGGCATGGGCAAGACCGCCATGTGCGTGGTGTCCGAGGAGCTGTCGCGGGCCTGGATCGGCGTCGGCTCGCTGGCCACCCGCTCGGAGATCGCCGGCGAGCTGATCCTGACCGGCGGCACCGAGGCGCAGAAGCAATACTGGCTGCCCAGGATCGCCTCGGCCGAGATCCTGCCGACCGCCGTCTTCACCGAACCCAACACCGGCTCGGACCTGGGCAGCCTGCGCACCCGCGCCGAACTGCAAGGCGACCAGTACCGCGTGACCGGGAACAAGACCTGGATCACCCACGCCGCCCGCGCCGACGTCATGACCCTGTTGGTCCGCACCGACCCGGCCACCGCCGACTATCGCGGCCTGTCGATGCTGCTGGCGCCGAAGCCGCGCGGCGTCGAAGGCGACGACTTCCCGGCCGACGGCATGAGCGGCGGCGAGATCGGGGTGATCGGCTATCGCGGCATGAAGGAATACGAGCTCGCCTTCGACGGCTTCGCGGTGCCGGCCGCGAACCTGCTGGGCGGCGTCCCGGGCCAGGGCTTCAAGCAGCTGATGGCCACCTTCGAGAGCGCCCGCATCCAGACCGCCGCCCGCGCCGTCGGCGTGGCCCAGGCGGCGCTGGAGACCGGCCTGGCCTACGCCCTGGACCGCCAGCAGTTCGGCCAGGCGATCTTCGAGTTCCCCCGCGTCCACAACAAGCTGGCGATGATGGCCGCCGAGATCATGGGCGTGCGCCAGCTGACCTATTACGCCGCCCGCCAGAAGGACGAGGGCAAGCGCTGCGACCTGGAGGCCGGCATGGCCAAGCTGGTCGCCGCCCGCGTCGCCTGGGCCGCCGCCGACAACGCCCTGCAGATCCACGGCGGCAACGGCTTCGCCCTGGAATACGCCGCCAGCCGCCTGCTGGCCGACGCCCGGATCCTCAACATCTTCGAGGGCGCCGGCGAGATCCAGGCCCAGGTCATCGCCCGGCGGCTGCTGGAGGAGGGGAATTAGGCCCCACCCGCGCCGAAGCGCTGGAACGGCGCGTGGGCGGAGAGCCGGGCCGGGGGGAGAGCCGACCCTAGCAGACCTCCGGAATGGCCGAATGGAACGATGTGAACGATTTTGTCCGACAAAAAGCGTTCGATGTGGTCTGGAAGTCGGCGATCGATGATGGGGATGAATCGATGAACGGCTTTTACGGAACGATCGCGGCGCTAGGTGCGGCCCTTCTTCTGGCCGCTCAACCGGCCACGGCCGAGGACAAGGCCGTCACCCCTTTGCATCTCGACGGCAAGGCGACCGGGGCGACGTTCGAGGGCATCGGGGTGGTCGACGGCGGTGGCGCGACCTCGGTCCTTCTGAAGGACTATCCGGAGCCGCAGCGGCGGCAAATTCTCGATCTGGTGTACAAGCCGAAATTCGGCGCGTCCGTCAGCGCGCTCTATGTCGAAATCCCCGGCGACGGCAACTCGACCCAGGGCTCGATGCCAAGCCACATGCACAGCCGGGACGATCTCAACTACGGTCGCGGCTATATCTGGTGGGTCATGACCGAGGCTCGCCGGCGCAATCCCCGGCTTTCGCTCGACGGAGCGGCCTGGAGCGCCCCCGGCTGGGTGGGCGACCGCGGCGTCCGCTATGGCCATGCCGACGAGCCGTTCTTCTCGAAAGACGGGGTCGACTATTACATCTCCTGGCTCAAGGGCCTGCGCGACGTGCACGGCCTGACTCTCGATGCGATGGGCCTTCGTAACGAAAAGGGCGTCAGCTACGATTTCGCCAAGGCCATGCGGCGGGCGCTCGACGCCAATGGCTTCGCCGCCGTCCGGCTTCACGGCTTCGACAATTGGCAGGACGACCGCTTCGACTTCGTCAAGGACATGGCCCGCGACGGGTCCTTGCGCGCGGCGCTCGACATCGCCAGCGCGCATGTCAGCCCGGTGGAAGGTACGAAGGTCTCGCCAGAGGTCAGGCTATTGGCCGCACAGATGGGCAAGCCGCTCTGGAACACCGAACAGCACGTCTACCAGGCTGGCTATGAAGGGCTCCTCAACACCGTCAAGTCGTTCAACGAAGGCTATATCATCGACGGCTTCACCAGGATCACCGACTGGTACGGTATCGCGGGGCTGTACACGATGGAGCCCTATTCGGGAGAGAAGGAGGCCCTTGTCCGGGCGAACTGGCCCTGGAGCGGCCGGTATGTCGTCAACCCCAAGCTCTGGGCCTATGCCCACTACGGTCAGTTTACGGAGATTGGCTGGACCTATCTGGCGGGCGGAAGCGGCGCGCTGAAAGGCGGCGGAACCTTCGTCGCGCTGAAATCACCCAGCAACGACTACAGCATCATTGTAGAAACCGCCGACGCGAAAGAGGCCCAGTCCGTCCGGATCGACGCCCTCAATCTCGCTTCAGGGCCGCTGGCCGTATGGCGAAGCACCGCGGCCGAACAGTTCGTACGCCAGCCCGACGTCGCGTTGTCCAATGGCGCCGCAACCCTCCGGCTCGAGCCAGGGGCCGTCTACTCCTTCACCACGACCCGCGGACAGCAGAAGGGGCGTTTCGACGCTGTGCCCGACGCCAGACCCTTTCCTTTTCCGTACCGCGAGACGTTCGGCGACTATGACCAGCCCGCGCGATGGGGCTATCTGCCCCGCTATTTCGCCGACATCTACGGGGCGTTCGAACTGGCGCGCTGTCCCCAGCGCAAGGGTGTTTGCCTTCGCCAGGCAGCGCCAACTCATCCCATATCCTGGGCCCCCGGCTGGCTCCCCTACACCATCCTCGGGGACGACCAGTGGCAGGACTACGCCGTCAGCGCCGACATCTATCTGAAACCCGGCGAAACCGGCGGCGTGATGGGCCGGATCAACGATGTCGGAAGCGGCTACGGCTCCATCCCGAAGGGCTATGTCTTGCGGTTGTCATCAGCCGGCGAGGTCAGCATCGTGGCCGTTCGCGGCAAGGTCGACAAGAAGGCGCTCGTGGGCGACGCCGTGCAGCAGGCGATCATCAAGAGCGGCGCGGATACCGGCGAGGGCGGCGAAAAGACCCTCGCGACCGGGCGGTTTGCCGGGATGGGGCCTAGTGGCTGGCATCGGCTGAAGCTGCAAATGCAGGGGAGCAGCTTGATCGGGTTCGTCGATGGCCGGCCGGTCGTGAAGGCCTCCGACACGCTTTATCGGTCGGGAATGGCGGGGCTGCAGGCTGGCGCGAGCGAGCAGTCCATGAGCACGCCCTTCTTTGACGACATTGAGTTGGCCGCTGTCGGAGGGCTGGCGCCTCACGTCGCGGCGTCGCCGCCCGCGGCAAAGCCGATCTATCCCCGCGCGCGCTAGGTCTGCGTTTTGCGGTCCTGGCGATCTGAACCTCAATCTGGGCGCCGGCCGCACCCGAGTGACGCTGGAGACCCGCTACGGGATGAAGACGCCGGGCTGCTGGCCCTGATCAAGCAACGAGCGGAACGCCGGGCGTCGTAACCGGCTTGCTGCGGCGCACAACGAAAAAGGCCCGCGAACCGGGTTCGCGGGCCTTTTCGACGCCGGCCCGAAGGGCGGCTCTTCAGGCCGCGGCGCGTTGCGCCTTGATGGCCGAAAGGGTCAGGACGATCAGGCTGAGCATGGGTTTTTCCGGTTCGAACCGAGGCGTCGATCGACGCCTCCAACAACGCCTCTATAAATGACAACGTTGTCATTTTCAAGCTTCAATGCTGCGGTGCAGCGTCGCGGGGACGGGCCTCCGCCGCGCCCTTGCCGACGGGCGGACGGGCGTGGCCCTTGGCGCGCGCCGCCGGCTTCCCATCTTGCAGCTATGACGTCCGTTCTTCGCCCCGCCGCGCTGGCCCTGGTCGCGGCCTTCGCACTGGCCGGAGTCGCCCAGGCCGAGGTCGCCGCGCCCGCCGCCGGGCCCCGGCTGTCGTTGGCCCCGGCCAAGCCGCTGGACCTGACCGCGCCGGGCCTGCCGGTGTTGTATTCGCGCGCGCCGGTTCCGCTGCCGCCCGGCGTGGCGCGGACCTCGGTCGAGGGCAAGGTGGCCGGCGACGCCCTGCTGGGCGCGGGCCTGCTGTGCGGCCTCAAGCCCAACGCCGACGACAGCGGGGCCGGGCGGGCCCGCGGCTACGACCCCGACGGCAAGTTCCTCGGCGCCAAGCTGGCGTTCTCGTTCTAGGCGGCCTCTAAAGCCGCACCCCGCCCAGCCAGGTCTGCCAGACCACCACGAAGCCGCCGTGCAGGATCACCGCCGGCCACAGCGAGCCGGTCCGCCAGCGCATCAGCGCGCAGCCCAGGCCCAGAATCGCGGTGCAGGCCAGGAAGTCCGGGCGCAGGAACATCGTCGCCTTCGGCAGGAAGGTCAGGGCCTCCAGCGGATGCCAGGCGACATAGAGGGC
Organism: Caulobacter sp. LjRoot300; assembly: GCF_964253875.1. Lineage (NCBI taxonomy): Bacteria > Pseudomonadati > Pseudomonadota > Alphaproteobacteria > Caulobacterales > Caulobacteraceae > Caulobacter > Caulobacter sp. LjRoot300. The sequence continues at coordinate 12,859 of NZ_CAXUSA020000004.1, read as the reverse complement.
GGTCGAGAGCGCGATGGCCGTCCAGGGTCGGGCGGCTTCATCGCGGGCCGGGACCAGCAGGCCGCGAAACGGGATCTCCTCGCCCAGGGCCGGCACGAACAGCACGGTCAGCAGCCGCAGCGGCAGGCCGGGCTCCGTCGGGGTCACGGCGTAGAGGCCGGTCGAGAACCCCAGGGCGGCCATCGCCCCGCCCGTGACCGCGGCGACCAGCCCGCACAGCGCCCAGCCGCGCGTGTCGGGCAGGGTGGTCAGGGCGCGGCGCAGGCGGCGGAGCGGGGGCATGGGCCGCAGTCTAGAACGCGGTGTCTGGCGCTGGAAACGCTTCAAACGTTGTCATCCCGGAAGCCTCGTAGAGGCTGTCCGGGACCCAGGGGACTGGGCTGGTGCGGTGCAGTTCACCTGGGTCCCGGACAAGCGCTGCGCGCTTTCCGGGATGACAACGGTAGGGGCAGGCGAGGGTAACCCCTACCCCAGCACCACCACCTCGCCGTCTTCCTTGGTGAAGCTGGCCGGCTTGCGGTCCAGCAGGTCCAGCACCGTCTCGGACGGACGGCACAGCCGGACGCCCTTGGGGGTGACCACCAGCGGGCGGTTGACCAGGATCGGGTGGGCGACCATGGCCTCGACCAGGCGGTCCTCGCCGACGCCGTCGTCCAGCAGGCCCAGCTCGGCGGCCGGCGTGCCCTTCTCGCGCAGCAGGTCGCGCAGGGAAAGGCCCGCCCGGCCGGCCAGGTCGCGCAGCTGCTCGGCCGTCCAGCCGGCCTTGAGGTACTCCACGACCGTCGGCGCGTAGCCGGCCGCCTGGACCATGGCCACCACGTTGCGCGAGGTGCCGCAGGCGGGGTTGTGGAAGATCGTCACGGGGAAGTCGGGGGCGTCTGTCATGAGGTCTGCTCGTCTTTCAGAAGCCAGCCGAAGACCGCCGCCGCGACCAGCGCGCCGGCCGCCTGGGCCAGGATGAAGGCCGCAACGCCCGACGGGGCGATGCCGGCGAAGGTGTCGCTGAGGCTGCGGGCGATCGTCACCGCCGGGTTGGCGAACGATGTCGAGGCCGTGAACCAGTAGGCGGCGGTGATGTAGAGGCCCACGGCCACGGCCGTGAAGTCCGGGCGGAACCGCACCGTGCCCAGGATGGTGGCGACCAGGCCGAAGGTGGCGACGAATTCGGCGAAGGCCTGGGCGGGACCAAGGCGGGCCTTGGTCGAGACCTGCCAGATCGCCTCGCCGAACATGGCGTGGGCGCACCAGACGCCGAGGACCGCGCCCGCCAGCTGGGCCGGCGGATAGGCCAAGGCCGCGCGCCAGGGCAGGTCGCGCCGGAGGGCGGCCACCAGGGTGACCACGGGGTTGAAATGGGCGCCCGAGAGCGGGCCGAACACGGTGATCAGCACGACCAGGGCCGCGCCGGTGGCCAGGGTGTTGCCCAGCAGGGCGATGGCGACATTGCCGCCCGCCAGGCGCTCGCCCATGATCCCGGAGCCGACCACCACGGCCAGCAGCAGTCCCGATCCCAGCGCCTCGGCGGCCAGGCGGCGCGGCAGGGAGACGGCGGTCACGACGGCCGCGACGGCGAACAGGCCGGGCCGCAGTCGGCGGCCTTGGCCAGGATGTCGCCCAGCGGCGCGCAGATCTCCGGCGCGCCGGCGCAGCAGTCTTCCATCAGGAAACCCAGCAGGCCGCTCATGGCCGCGAAGTCGGCCGAGTAGACGATCGACCGCCCCTCGCGGCGCGAGACGATCAGGCCGGCGTGCGACAGCACGTTGAGATTGGCCGACAGGGTGTTGGGCAGGCTGTCCAGTCGCCGTGCGATCTCGCCCGCCGCCACGCCGGCCGGCCCGGCCTGGACCAGCAGGCGGAAGATGGCCAGGCGCCCCTCGTGGCCCAGGGCGGACAGGCTGGCGACGGCGGCTCTCGATTCCATATTTCCAATATGATCGAAATATAAGACGGATCAATGACGGGCCGACTACCTGGTCGACCGTTACAGCGAGCGCAAGGCTGGCGGCCGGATCGCCGAGCAGGTCGAGCTGGGCGCGGCGGCGACGCGCCACGAGGCGCCGGCCTGAGCCGCGGGGCCAAGCGGAAAGGCCCTCCAATCCGTCGCTTCGCCCCTGTAAGATGGCGATGCACCGAGCCGCCAAGGACCGGCTTTCGGCGCCGGAAGCGGACATGGTGACCACCCGTCGTGGGGGGAAGGCAGACATCGTTGGATTAGTTGTCTCGCACCCATTCCCCGGCTGGCGGTAATCCGTGCTCTGTCTTTTCGGCGTCGGTGAACCCTTGGGTCGAAAGGCTTAGCATGTCCCAGCGGTGCGCTTCTCCATCCCAATATTGCTCATGGTCATGGCGGTTGCGGATCAGCCAGACGTTCGGCGCATCCATTGCTTCCGTCGTTACCCCTGTTTTGAACTGGCTGATGCTTTCGGTATCTGCCCGTGAGGGCTCCAGCCTAGGCGCTATTGGCACTGTGTGACGGGGAGTGGCGATGGGCATTGGCAGCACCACGGGAGCCGAGCGGGATCTCAGGAGGGCGTACCCTCCCCAGATCACGGCAAGCTGAATGATGATTAGAGGGGGATAGAACAGGTTGATGGTCGTAAGGCCTGTCCAAATCAGCACCGCCAATAGGAGGCGTTTTGGGAAGGCCACTCTTACGAAGATCAGGGTCGCAAGGATTGCGAGTTGATAATAGATGACCGCCATATTTTTCCCGCCCAGGCCTAACTGTAAGCAACGTCACTCAAACTTGACAGTTACCTTAGCCGCCTGAAGCCTGGAAGCGGACTTTCCCAACTTCCGCAAAGGGTGGTTGTCGGAAATTGGCGGGCGCACCCTGGAACCCTCTCTCTTTGAGAGAGGGAGGGGCCCGCCGCGAAGCGGTGGGAGGGTGAGAGGTTTCACCGCTGGCCGGAAAATCCCGATTCCCTCCGTAGCGCGGCCTTTGCGGCGCTCCCAAGCTGTCGGCATGGACGCCACCGGCCGCCGCCTTCGCCAGCACCAGACCCTGGCCCAGAAGGCGTTCTGGAAGCTGGTGCGCAACCGCCGGCTGGGCGGTTTCAGGTTCCTGCGACAGGTCTCGATCGATCGCTATTTCGCCGACTTCGTCTGGGCAAGCTCACCGTCGAACTGACGGCGCCGCTCACCAGGAACGGGAGGATTACGACGCCCGCCGCACGCGGGTGCTGGAACTGTTTGGCTATTTGATCTTGAGGTTCCCCAACAAGCGGGTCCTGACAGATCCCGGCGGGGGCGCCGACGACATCCTGGCCGTGCTTCGACCGGAGAGGGTGTAACCTCTCACCCTCCCACCGCCTGCGGCGGCGGGCCCCTCCCTCTCTCAAAGAGAGAGGGATTCAAGTCCGCAACGGGTCGATACGACCTTACGCCGCCGCCTCGGCGTCCTCGTCGTCGTCGGCGCCCAGCAGGGCCGACAGCACCACGGCCAGGCGCTCGGGCTTGATCGGCTTTTCGACCACGTCCTGCATGCCGGCGGCGATGTAAGTGGCCACGTCGGTGGGATCGGCGTTGGCGGTCAGGGCGACGATCGGGGCCGACCCGGCCCGGCCGGGCAGTTCGCGGATGGCGCGGGTGGCGGTGACGCCGTCCATGCGCGGCATCTTGATGTCCATCAGGATCAGATCGAAGCGGCCGGACTTGGCGGCCTCGACGGCCTCGACGCCGTCGACCACCTGCTCGGAGGTGCAGTCGAACATCTCGCACAGCGCCTCGGCGACCATGCGGTTGGTGGCGTTGTCGTCGACGATCAGGATGTGGGCCGAGCGGGCGTCCATCATCGGCGCGTCGTCGGCTTCGGTCGCCAGGGTCGCGGCGGGCACGGTGAGGGTGAACTGCAGGGTCAGGCCGGCGCCGAGGTTGGCCTCGGCCCGCAGCGGGCCGCCCATGACCCGGGTCAGGCCGTGGGCCAGGGCCATGCCGACGCCCAGGGCCAGTTCGTTGCGGTCCTCGACGGTGGCCGCGCCCAGCGGATCGAACACCCGGGCCAGGCGGACCTCGGCCGAGCCGGCGGCGTTGTCGCGCACCCGGGCTTCCAGCCTGAGGCCGCCTTCCACCGGACGGGCCTTGAGGCTGGCCTCGATCACCCCGCGGCCGTGAGCCAGGGCGCTCTCGATCAGGGCGTCGAACACCTGCAGCACGCGGTCGGCGTCGATCAGGGCGGCGGCCTCGGGGTCGCCGTCATAGGAGAACAGCAGGGTGCTGCCGCCCTCGGCGGCGCGGGACGCCCAGCGGGCCTCGACGGCGTCGCTGAGGTCGCGCAGCAGGGCGGGGGCCGGCGACAGGGCCAGGCCGCCGGTCGCCGCGCGGCGCAGGTCCATGGCGCGGCCCAGGACCAGGCTCATGTCGCGGCTGGTGTCGCCGATGGCCCGGACATAGGCGCTGGCGTCGGGCGTCAGCCGCGACTGCTCCAGCCGTTCGGTGAAGGCCAGCACGCCGTCCAGGTGGGCGCCAATGTCGTGGGCCATGCGCTCGACCAGGGCCATGGCCTCGTCGGCCTCGTGCTGGCGGCGGCGGTGGGAGGTGAGCAGCGAATTCAGCCCGCCGACGCCGACATAGTCGCCGGCCTCGTCGACGCCGACATAGGCGCTGCGGAAGACCGGGATGGCGCTGTGGGCGATGCGTTCGACGAACGCGCCGACGTCCATGTTGGCGTCGATGAGGCGCGGGGCGCGGTCCATGATCTCGACGATCGGACGCCGCGCCAGGTCGGGCGCCACCGCCATCTGGCCCAGGAACACGTCGCGATAGACCAGGCCCACCGGCTTGCCGTCCACGGCCACGGCCACGGCGGCCATGTGCGTGTGGGCGTCGAACAGCGCCCGGACCTCGGCGCACGGCGTCGCGGGGTCGATCGGGGCTCGGCGGTCGATAAGGCGGGCGAGCGTGTCCATGCAGCCGTTCGGCGAGGCGTCGTTGGGATCTCACCATCGCCGGTTGGCGTTGCGGAGTCGTAAATGGCCAAGGCGTTTGACGCGCGGCGCCTGCGACCGGTTGTCCCTGCGGCGCGTGCCCGCGAGGGAGGCTGGCTACGTAAGATGCGCCGGCCGCTTCCCTGATTCCGTAGGTTGGGACAGGATGGGGGCATGACATGGGGGATCGTGAGAACCCGCTGGTGGGCGCGGGGGCTGATGCTCCTGAGCGCGATCCTGCTGTTCGCCGCGCCGGTCCTGCCCGCCGTCGCCGCGACGCCGCGCGACGCGTGCTGCGCCGAGGCGCCGTGCCCCGACGAGGGCAAGGCGGCGCCGTGCCCCGACGCCTGCCTGCTGGCCTGCCACGTCCTGGTCGCGCCCGAGGCCCCGGTCCTCGGGCCGGCCGAGATCGGGGCGTCGCCGGTCGTGCCCCTCAGGTCCCTCCTGCCGCCCGGCCGCGCCCTGGCGCCGGAACTTCCGCCCCCGCGATGACGCCGCGTTCAGACCAAATCCCATCACTCTGAAATCGGAAAAATCATCATGAAACGCATCTTCTCGACCGCAGCCTTCCTGCTGCTGATCTAGCCGACTGAGCTAGACGGGACGCCCGCTCCGTGAGGGGCGGGCGTTTTCGTGTCCGGACAGGCTGTAGGCCTCGTCGGGAAAGGCTCTAACTCGCCGAATCTGGAGCCGGCTTGGCGAGTTCGGGCGTGTCCGAACTCACGGGCGCCAGGTCGGGGGCGCGGACGAACACGATCGGGATGCGGACCGTGCCGCCGGCCGTCGGCTTGCCGTCGAGATCCTTGGCGGCCATCCGGAAATGGCTGGCGAGCTGGATCGTGGCCTCGCCGAAGCCGTACTGCGCCGGCTCCTCCTGCCGGACCCGACAGTTGTCCAGGCGGCCCTCGCCGGTGATCCCGCAGTCGATCACCACCTTGGCGGCGCCGACCCCGGCCGTGATCGCCGCTTTCGGATAGTAGCGCGCCATGTCCTCGCCGCCGGGGCGCTGGATCCAGACGGGCGCGGCGACGGTGGGCTTGGGCGGAATGGCGGCCCAGACCGCGCCGGCGGCGGTCAGGCCCACCGCGCCGACCAGGACGGCGCCGAGCGCCTTGCGATAGGGAGTCGTCGAAGTGATCTGCAGCATCATCAGTCTCTCCTTCAGGGGATGGGGGCCCACGGCTGGCCAGTAGCAGCCGAACGGCGGGGAAACGGGGGTCAGGGCGCTGCTCAGCAAGGCCTCGGCGTAGAGACGGCGAGCGTCGGGATGACGTTCGACCACGACCGCGTCGCAGGCGATCTCCTGGTCCATGCGCAAGCGCCGAGCGGCCAGGTGCGCCAGGGGATTGAACCAGGCCAGGCACCGCGCGGCGACGACCAGGGCGTTCACGAGCGCGTCGCCCCGCGCCAGGTGCACGCGCTCGTGGGCCAGGACGAGCTCGCGCGCCGCGCCCTCGAAGCGGGCGTCGAAGTCGGCGGGCGCGACGATGCGGGGTCGCAGCGCGCCCAGCAGCAGCGGACCGGCGCCGGTGTGCTGGCCCAGCAGCAGGGCGGGATCGGAGGGCGACGGGACCAGGCGGCCCAGGCCGCGGACGAAACGGGCCTGGCGCAGGGCGAACAGCGCCGCCGCCCCGACGGCGCCGGTCGCCCACAAGGCCAGCAGAAGGTCCGACACCTGCCGCGCCTGGCGCGCGATCGGCCTGGCCCGCCAGGCGGCGTCGGCGAACAGCGAGACCACCGGGGCCATGGCTCCGGTCGGGGCCGGGGCGGGCAGCAGGCCGGCCAGCAGGCACAACGGTACGGCCAGCCACAAAGAATAGGCCGCCGCCGGGCCAAACGCCTGGCGCACCGGACGCCGCAGGACCAGGACCAGCAGGAGCCCGATCGTCAGGGCCAGCTGGCCGCGCCCCAGCAGGGACAGGACCACGCCGCTCATTTGCCGATCTTCTCGATCAGGGCCTTCAGTTCGGCGACGTCCTGCTCGCTCAGCTTGTCGCTGTCGGAGAAGTGGGCCACCAGCGGGGCTAGGCGGCCGTCGAACAGGCGGTCCAGCAGGCCCTGGCTCTCACTGCCGACATAGGCCTGGCGCGAGACGAGCGGCGAATAGAGATAGCGTCGCCCCTCCGAGGTCGCGCCAACGGCCTTCTTCTTCAGCAGGCGGCTGATCAGCACCTTCACGGTGCCCTCGGTCCAGCCCTGGGGCTCGCGGACCTCGGCCATGATCGCCTCCGAGGTCAGGGGGCTGCGTCGCCACAGCGCCTCCATCACCACGCTCTCCGCCGAACTGATCTTCATGGTCACGTCCTTCGATGACAGCTGTCAACAATGTGACGTTGACAGCTGTCATCCATTTCGTCAACCGGCGGTCATCGAAATGTTGGAGGGGCCAGTTCGGAAGAGACTGACTCCGGAAAAGGTCGGCGTTCCTTGATTGATCGTCGGCCAAGGAAAAGGGCGGCGGATCGCTCCGCCGCCCTCCTTAGTGTCCGCTGGGGAAGCCTTGACCTAGAACGACTTGGTCAGGCTGACGCCGTAGGTGCGCGGCTCCAGCGTGATCAGGTTGGTGAACAGGCCCGAGCTGTCGTCGGTGGTGTAGGCGTCGGTGATCGGCGTGTCGTTGCCCAGGTTCTTGACGTAGGCGTCGATCCGCAGGCCCCATTCGGGCTTTTCGACCTTCAGGGTGATGTTGGCGTTGTCCCACGACTTCAGCTGGTCGTAGGCGGTGTTGTAGACCCGGGTATACTGCTTGCTCTGGCGGTAGTAGTCGCCGCGCAGGGTGGCCGACCAGCCGGCGGAGAAGTCCCAGGTGTACTGGGCGCCGACCGAGGTGGTCCAGTGCGGCGAGTTGGGCAGCTGGTTGCCCGACAGGTCCGCGGCCTTGCCCTCGATCGTGTAGCCGGCGCCGTAGTTGTACAGGCCCGTGGCGTTGGCCAGGAAGGCGGCGGTGGGGGCCGGCAGGCCCGCCCCGCCGGCCGCGGCCGGGGTCTGCAGGAAGGCCTGGAACACCTGAGGACCGCCGCAGGCGAACGGCACGGTCGCGCCGGCCCCGGCCGCGATCAGGGTGGCGACCCCGGCGGTGGTCAGCACGCAGTTGGAACCGACCGCGACATTGGGCAGGCTCGGGCCCGCCTTGACCACGGTATAGGCCGGGTTGCTCAGGGTGCGGTTCATGGTGTCGATCGACGACACACCGCTGCCGATCTTGGTGTGCAGATAGCCGACATTGGCGTTGAGCTTGAGGTTGTGGACCGGCGACCAGACCGACTCCAGCTCCAGGCCGTAGACCGTGGCGTTGACGTTCTCGTTGACCGAGGTGCGGTTGACGATCTTGGAGATCTGGTAGCCCTGGTAGTCGTAGTAGAAGCCCGTGGCGTTCAGCATCAGGCTGCCGCCCAGCAGGGTGTTCTTCGACCCCAGCTCGAAGGCGTTGACGAATTCGGGGTCGAACTGCGGCTTGACGCTGGCCGAGCCGGCCGCCGCCGGCGGGTTCGAGCCGCCGCCCTTGTAGCCCTTGGAATAGAAGGCGTAGAGCAGGTTGTCGTCGCTGAGCTTGTAGTCGAAGCCGAAGCGGCCGGTCAGCTCGTTGAACACCGACCTTTCCTGCGGGTGGGTCGTGCTCTGCTTGAGGCCGATGCCCGGCGACAGCAGCACGGTGTCGAAGACGTCCAGCCGCTTGTCGTCGTGGGTGCGGCGCAGGCCCAGGGTGAACTTCAGCTTCTCGTTGGCCTGCCAGTACAGCTCGCCGAACAGGGCGTTGGACTTCAGGTGATAGGGTGAGCGGTTGTCATAATAGTTGTGGCCGCTGCCGTCCGGCGTGGCGTTGGGGTCGATGCCGATGCAGGTGGTCGGCAGGGCGGTCGGGCTGCAGTTGGGATTGCCGGTCTTCTGGAAGTTCAGGGCCAGGGCCGACAGGGTCAGCGAGTTGCCGATCACGTAATAGTCGGTGACGGTCTTGTAGTCGAAATAGATGCCGCCGAAGTTGAAGTTCAGCGGGCCGTCGAAGTTCGACTGCAGGCGGACCTCCTGGCTCCACTGCTTGGAGTTGCCCGCCGAGACGTCCAGGGTGGTGAACTTGTTGGTGTTTCCCACTTGCGGATCGTTGAAGAACCCGCCGGGCGTCAGGCCCGTATTGTTGAACGGCACGGTCGCGACGTTCCGGTTGTAGTCCAGCTTGGTATAGACCTTGCCCTTGCTGTACGAGGTCATGGCCGTGAAGGTCAGGGCGTCGGTCAGGTCGTAGGCCAGGTTGAACTGGTAGATGTCGGATTTCGACTGGTAGATCGGGTCGAGCAGCGACTCGATTTCGCGCAGGTCGCGGCTGGCGGTGTCGCCGGCGTTGGCGTCGCCGCTGGTGAAGCCGAAGATGTTGCCCAGCTCGCCGGTCAGGGTGCCGGAGGTGTTGACCGTGCCATAGGCGCTGTCGCCGTACAGCGAGGCGGGCAGGCAGCCCTGGCTGAGGAAGGCGCGGGCCGCGCCGCTGGGCACGCCGCCCACCGTGGCCGGGCCCAGGTCCTTGGTGCACAGCTGCTTGCCGACCCGGGCGCGGCTGTCGTCCTCGTTGAAATGCTCCCACATGAAGTTGGTGCGCAGGCTGTCGATGGGATTGAACATCACCGACACGCGGGTCGAGTACAGGTCGCGGTCGTCGACCTTGTGGTTGTTGAAGGTGTTGGTGACGAAGCCGTCGCGCTTGAGGTAGTTGCCGGCCACGCGGACGGCCAGCTTGTCGCCCAGGATCGGCAGGTTGACCATGCCGCGCAGCTTCCGGGTGTTGTAGTTGCCCAGCTCGCCGGTGATCTCGGCCTCGAAGGTGTCGGTCGGCTTGGCGGTGATGATGTTGACCACGCCGCCGGTGGCGTTGCGGCCGTACAGGGTGCCTTGCGGGCCGCGCAGCACCTCGACGCGCTCGACGTCGAAGAACTCGGCGTCGAACAGGTTGCCCGTCTGCAGGGGGGCGTTGTTTTCGTGGACGCCGACGCCGCCGTCGGTCGAGACGCCGACGGCCTTGTTGCCGATGCCGCGGATCGCGAAGTTGAAGCTGTTGGTGAAGTTGCCCTTGGCGAAGGTGACGTTCGGGATCGCCTGCTGCAGGTTGGGGCCGCCGTCGATCTTCTGCGCCTGGAGGCTGTCCTGGCTGAAGGCCGACACCGCGATCGGCACGTCCTGCAGGGCCTCTTCCTTCTTCTGGGCGGTGACGACCAGTTCCTCGAGCACGTTGCCGCCGCCTTGCTGGGCGGCCGGTTTCGGCGCGGCGGCGGTCTGGGGCGTGGTCTGGGCGAAGGCTGGGGCGGCGACGGCGGCCAGCACGGTCACGGACGCGCCCATGGCCAGCAGGCTCCGCATACGCAGAGATTGCGACATTCTATTCCCTCCCTGACGTCGCGGCTCCTTATGGCGGACCCTGCGGGCGTCGTGTTGTTTCCTCGGTCGCCGTACTTTTTGAACACTGCGCGGGCGTACGGCTGGCCCTGCGCAGGATAGTAGGGATTGCATACTTGGCCCTGGGGGCTGTCAACCGGCCAAGGTGTAAGTAATCGGCGATAGGTTACGCGTTTTCACTTTACCCAGGGGCGAAATCACCTGAGCTTGGCAAGTTTTCATGCAAATTCGAAAAGGCGGTCCGGCGCCTGACCCTAGGTCAAGCGTGGTTTCAGGCCGGTAAACCCAAGCGCGTCTTGCCGGAGCGCCCGGTTCATAGTGTCTCATTCGCGCCGAAGGTACAGCCAAAATATCGGCGTTCGAAACGATTGTTCGTCTGTGAGGGGCCCAGGCAACGGTCGGGACGGGCCCGCATGGCCGTCCCCCACGTGCCAAGTCCGCGCGCCTCGTGTAGAGAGACGCCATGTCCACTCCTGAAGTTTCCACCCCGTCCGGCGGCTCGCGGGCCGACGCCGCCCTGGTGCTGTTCTCCGGCGGCCAGGACAGCAGCGTCTGCCTGGCCTGGGCCCTGGAGCGCTACGCCCGGGTCGAGACCGTCGGCTTCGACTACGGCCAGCGCCACGTCATCGAGATGCAGGCCCGCGTCGCCGTGCGCCACCAGATGGCCGAACGCTTTCCGCATTGGGCGCAGCGCCTGGGCGAGGACCATGTGCTGGACCTGACCGGCTTCGGCGCGGTGGCCCAGTCGGCCCTGACCGCCGACGTCGCCATCGAGATGACCGAGCGCGGCCTGCCCTCGACCTTCGTGCCCGGCCGCAACCTGGTGTTCCTGATCTACGCCGCCGCCCTGGCCGACCGCCGAGGCCTGGGGGCGCTGGTCGGCGGCATGTGCGAGACCGACTTCTCCGGCTATCCCGACTGCCGCCGCGACACCCTGGACGCCATGCAGAGCGCCCTGAACCTGGGCATGGACCGCGACTTCGTCATCGAGACGCCGCTGATGAAGCTGACGAAGGCGCAGACCTGGGCCCTGGCCAAGACCCTGGGCGGCGAGGACCTGGTCGACCTGATCGTGGTCGAGAGCCACACCTGCTACCAGGGCGACCGCGGCGAGCTGCACGCCTGGGGCCACGGCTGCGGCGAATGCCCGGCCTGCGAGCTGAGGCAGCGGGGGTATGAGGAGTGGGATGCGGGCGGACGGGGCGTGCTCGGTGCGTGAGTTTTCTTCACCCAACCACGGCTGTCATCCCGGACAAGCGCGCAGCGCGCCGATCCGGGACCGACGCCTGAGCGCCGCGCTTCCGGCGGTCCCGGATCTTCGCTTCGCTTCGTCCGGGATGACAGCCGTTTTGCACGTTCGCGGCGCTTCCTGATGACCTACAGCGTCAAGGAAATCTTCCTCACCCTGCAGGGCGAGGGCGGGCAGGCGGGCAAGGCGGCGGTGTTCTGCCGGTTCGCCGGCTGCAACCTGTGGACCGGCCGTGAGCAGGACCGCGCCAAGGCCGTCTGCACCTTCTGCGACACCGACTTCGTGGGGACCGACGGCGAGGGCGGCGGCAAGTTCGCCACGGCCGACGCCCTGGCCGACGCGGTCGAGGCCGCCTGGACCGGCGGGCCGCGCGACCGCCTGGTGGTCTGCACCGGCGGCGAGCCGCTGCTGCAGCTGGACGCCGCCGCCATCGCCGCCCTGCACGCCCGCGGCTTCATGATCGCCGTGGAGAGCAACGGCACGCTCCAGGCCCCTGATGGGATCGACTGGGTCTGCGTCAGCCCCAAGGCCGACGCCCCGGTGGTGCAGACCCGCGGCCAGGAGCTGAAGCTGGTCTACCCCCAGGACAAGGCCCTGCCGGAACGTTTCGCCAGCCTGGATTTCGAGCGCTTCTACCTGCAGCCGATGGACGGTCCCGACCGCGAGCGCAACACGCAATTGGCCGTCGCCTATTGCCTTTCGCACCCACAATGGCGTTTAAGCGTCCAGACGCACAAATATCTCGGCCTGCCCTGACGGATAAGGCGCTCGACCTGGTGACAGGGTCGAGCCGCTAGAGCCTCCCAGGCCTTGTCAAAAGAAGTACCCTGATGAAGCCCGTCTTCGAGATCACGAAGGCCGCGCATTTCGACGCGGCCCACTATATCGAGCAAGGTCCCGCCGACCATCGCTACCGCAAGCTGCACGGCCACTCGTTCAAGGTCGAGGCCAGCGTGCGCGGGGCCATGCAGGACGCCGGCTGGGTCGCCGACCTCGACGGCCTGGACGCCGCCCTGAAGGCGGTCGCCGCCGAGCTGGACCACGGCCTGCTGAACGACCGCCCCGGGCTGGAGAGCCCGACCCTGGAGCGCCTCTGCCTCTATTTCGCCGAGCGCCTGACGCCTCAGTTCCCGGGCCTGTCGCGCGTGGTGATCTCGCGCCCGACGATCGGCGAGAGCTGCGCGCTGGCGCTTTGAGTCACCCTCTCCCGGCGGGAGAGGGAGGGGCCCAAGCGAAGCTTGGGAGGGTGAGGGATTACGCCCTCACCGGTTTTTACCCGAACCCCTGCCGGCTCGCCGTCGGCCTT
>NZ_CAXUSA020000003.1:0-965919 GCF_964253875.1 Caulobacter sp. LjRoot300 | reverse complement strand
TCCGTCAGCTTCGCTGACACCTTCTCCCGCAAGGGGAGAAGGAAAACCGCTACAGCCGCTTGCGCAGCTGGGCGTCCACGCTCCATTCGCCCGGTCCGGCGAAGACGAGATAGAGGAAGACGAAGCAGAACAGGATCGCCGCTTCGCCGCCGTTCAGGGCCGGCCAGAAACCTTGCGAGAAGTGGGCCAGGAAATAGGCCACGGCCATTTGGCCCGACAGGACGAACGCCACCGGGCGGGTGAACAGGCCCAGCACCAGCAGCGCCCCGCCGACGATCTCCAGCCAGGCGGCCGCCACCAGCATCGGCGGCAGCGGATCCGGCGCGCCGGGCTGCGGCCCGGGGAAGTGGAACAGCTTCATCAGGCCGTGCTCCATGAACAGCAGGGCGGCGATGATACGCAACAGGCTCAGGACGCGAGGCGCCCACAAGGTCAGTCGTTCCAAGTCGTTTCCTCCGTTGAAAGATCCGCGACGAAGAAAGCCGCCGCCCGCACGCTAGTCGCCTGGTCCGAAACGAAAAAGCCTCGACGAGCCCTGGCCCGCCGAGGTTTCGAAGGAGACGACGCCGAGGGCGCGCATCACGCGGCCCTGGCGTCCTGGTCGGCCATCCGCTGGATGGCGACATAGTCAGTCTTGCCGCTGCCCAGCACGGGCACCTGGGGGACCTTGAGGATCTTGCGCGGCACCGCCAGCTCGGGCGCCCCGATACTCTGGGCATGGGCGACCAGCGAGGTGACGGCGGCGTCCTGGCGATCGGTGACCAGGACCAGCTTCTCGCCTTTCTTCTTGTCGGGCATCGAGATCACCGCGTGGCGGCCGTCGGGCCAGACGGCGCTGGCCAGATCCTCGGCGGCGGTCAGGGAGACCATCTCGCCGCCGATCTTGGCGAAGCGCTTCACCCGGCCCTTGATGGTGATCCACAGGTCGTCGGTGACCGTGACCACGTCGCCGGTGTCGTGCCAGCCGCCCTCTGGCGCGTCGACGCCGCCGTCCCCGCGCAGATAGCCCGACATGATGTTGGGGCCGCGCACCAGCAGGCGGCCACCCCCGGGAATGCCCTCGACCGGTTCGACCCTCCACTCCTGCCCAGGCAGCAGCCCGCCCACGGTGCCCCGGCGATTGTCGTCGGGCTTGTTGACCGCGATCACCGGCGAGGCCTCGGTCGCGCCGTAGCCTTCCAGCACCGGCACGTCGCCGAACTTCTCGTTGATCAGGTTGTGGGTCTCTTCCCGGACCTTTTCGGCGCCGCAGACGATGAACTTCAGGCCGGCCAGCTCGTCGCCTTCGGAGGCGCGGGCATATTGGTTGACGAAGGTGTCGGTGGCCAGCAGCACCGAGGCGCCGGTGTCCTTCAGCAACGACGGGATCTGCTTGGTGTGCAGCGGCGAGGGGTACTGGAACGCCTTCATCCCGGTCAGCAGCGGCAGGATGACCCCGCCTGTCAGGCCAAAGCAGTGGAACACCGGCAGCGGGTTGAAGAACACCCAGGCCGGATCCAGGTCGATGTGGGCGGCGATCTGCATCGCGTTCGAGACCAGATTGGCCTGGCTCAGCACCACGCCGCGCGGCGCGCCGAAGCTGCCGGACGTGAACAGCACCACGCCGGGATCCGAGGGCTTGGCGTGGGCGCGCAGCCGGCGCGGGAAGGCCCCGGCGACCGCCGCGAACAGCTTGTCGCCGATGCCGATCGTGCTTCGCACGTCCTCCAGATAGGTGATCGTCGCCTTCGCCTCCAGGGCGTCGACGATGTCGTGCAGCTTGCCCAGCTCGATGAACTTGTGGGCCGTCAGCACGCGCTTGACCCCCGCCAGCTCGCAGGCGGCGCGCAGGTTGCGCAGGCCGGCCGTGAAGTTGAGCATGGTCGGGACCCGCCCGAAGGCGTGCAGCGCGAAGAAAGTCACTACCGCCCCTGAGCCGGACGGCAGCAGGATGCCAACATGTTCGCCCGGCTGGGTCATGGCCGCGATCTTGCGGCCCAGCGCGAAGCTGGCGCGCACCAGGTCGGTATAGCTGAGCGGATTGCGATCCTGGTCCTCCAGGATCTGCTTCTTGGCGCCATACTTGTCGCGGGCGTCGAGCAGGGCGTCGAAGAGGGCCTTCTGGCCATCCTGCGCATTGAAAACTACCGGCATGCCGGCGAAACCTCCCGGAAGCGCGCTGTCGCGCCCTCGTCTGATTGAAGCGGGACCCTAGCGACGGCGTGTGGCTTTGCAAACACCCGTTACGCGCGCGGAAGCGCACCGGTCCTTCTAAAATGCGCTCGAACCCTTGTCGTTCAAGGGACCGGGGACCGAGCCTGCAGGGCCGTCTCGATCGCCCGCAGCCAGGGGACCCGCACCGCATCCGTCTCTAGGTGCAGGGCGTGGCGCGCCGTGGGGTAGCGGGTCTCGACGCAGCGCGGCAGGGCGGCGCAGACCGCGCTCTGGGGCTGGGGCAGGGTTTTGGCGTCCTGGCCGGCGTCGAGCATGACAACGGGAGTGCGCACGCGCTCCAGGTCGCGGCCCGTGGCGTCTACGGCGTCGTAGAAGGCGGCGTACCAGGCCAGGCTCGGCGCGCCCATGCGCAGGTCGGGATTGGCCAGTCGCCAAGCCTGCTGCACGGCGCCGCGCTGGCGGTCATGGGTCAGCCGAGCGGCGAAACCGTCGGGCCCCTCGCGTTTCCAGCCGGCCTGGCCCGGATAACGCAGGAATCCCAGCTTCAGGGTCCGCGCCCAGCGGGCGATGCGGATCAGCTCGCCCTTGGGGCGCGGCAGGTCGGCGACGTCGAAATTGGGCGAGGAGAGGATCAGGGAGTCTGCCTGCAGCCCTTCCTCCAGGGCCCGCAAGGCGATCACGCCGCCGTCGCCGGCTCCCAGGATCGCGAACGGGTCCCGGCCCTTGGGACGGATCACCGCCTTGACCATCGCCTTGGTCGCCGTCACGTCGGGCGCGAAGCTGGTCGCGTGGCCCAGGTCGCGCCAGGGCGTGGCCCGCTCGGACCCGCCCTGGCCCTGCCGGTCCAGGATCCAGACGACATAGTCCCGATCGTTGAGGTCGCGGGCCGTCTCGAACCAGGTCTCGGCCGACTCGCCATAGCCCGGCAGGATCAGGACCTGTCCCCTCGGCGCGCCGTGGGGCGCGGAGACGCCGTAGCGTTGCACGAGGTCGTCGCCGACCTTCACATAGCCCCAGGCCCAGCCCGCCGGCGGCTGGAACCGCACATCGAGGGAGGGAGGCGTGCGGCTTTCGGCGAAAGGCGCGCGGGCGCCCTGGTCGCCACAGGCGGCGAGCAACCAGGCTACGAGCGGAACCCAGGCGAAAACGGGGAGGCGGCGACGCATTCCAGGCACTCATTTCGCGCCTTTGCGTCACATGCAAGAACGCATGCTTGATCCGGAGGCCAAGAAGGCCGATCTAGGCCGTTATGGTCACCCTGATCGACACGCTGAACGCCCGCGCTTCCGAGCCCCGCTCTTCCGAAGACCGCGCTGTCCGCCACCCCGAAAAGCAGAACCGCCCCGACACGCCGGTCCTGCGCAAGCCCGAGTGGCTGCGCGTCCGCGCGCCGGGGTCGCCCGGCTACAACGAGACCCGCAGCATCGTCCGCGACCACAAGCTGACCACGGTCTGCGAGGAAGCCGCCTGTCCGAACATCGGCGAGTGCTGGAGCCAGAAGCACGCGACCATGATGATCATGGGCGAGATCTGCACCCGGGCCTGCGCCTTCTGCAACGTCTCGACCGGCCTGCCCAACGCCCTGGACGCCGACGAGCCGCGCCGGGTGGCCGAGGCCGTCGCCAAGATGGGCCTCAAGCACGTCGTCATCACCTCGGTCGATCGCGACGACCTGGCCGACGGCGGCGCCCGCCACTTCGCCGAAGTGGTGTTGGCCATCCGCGCCGCCGCGCCCGGCACGACCATCGAGATCCTGACCCCCGACTTCCTGCGCAAGGACCGGGCCGAGAACGTGGTGATCGACGCTCGCCCGGACGTCTTCAACCACAATCTCGAGACCGTGCCGCGGCTCTATCTGAAGATCCGCCCCGGCGCCCGCTACTATCACTCCCTGCGCCTGCTGGAGCGGGTCAAGGAGCGCGATCCCTCCCAGTTCACCAAGTCCGGCCTGATGGTCGGTCTGGGCGAGACCAAGGAGGAGGTCATGCAGGTGATGGACGACATGCGCAGCGCCGGCGTCGACTTCATCACCATCGGCCAGTACCTGCAGCCGACCCGCAAGCACGCCGCCATCGACCGCTTCGTCACGCCCGACGAGTTCAAGGCCTATGAAGCCATCGCCCGGGCCAAGGGCTTCCTGATGGTCTCGGCCAGCCCCCTGACGCGCTCGTCGCACCACGCCGGCGAGGACTTCGCCAAGCTGCAGGCCGCGCGGCGGGCGCTGGACGCCCAGTCCTCGGGCGCCAAGAGCGCTTAGGTCTTGCACCGTCACGTCGTCACCCGGGTGCTGCCCTATGCGCCCGAGCAGCTGTTCACGCTGGTCGGCGACGTCGAGGCCTATCCGCAGTTCGTGCCGTGGATCACGGCCATGCGCACCTGGAACGGCCGGGCCGACGCCCAGGTCTCGACCGTGGACGCCGAGGCCCAGGTCGGGTTCTCGTTTCTGCGCGAGAAGTTCGCCACCCGGGTGCGGCGCGACGCGGCGGCCCTGAGCGTGGACGTCAGCCTGCTCTACGGCCCGTTCAAGCGCCTCTCCAACCAGTGGCGCTTCCTGCCGCACGAGGCTGGAACGAGCGTGGAATTCGTCATCGACTTCGCCTTCAAGTCGAAGATCCTCGACGCCATGCTGGCCGCAAACCTCGATCGCGCGGCCAATACGCTGATCGGCTGTTTCGAGGATCGGGCCCGGGCGATCTACGGGGCCAGACCCTAGCGGCCCTTGAAGGCCGCCGGACGCTTCTGCAGGAAGGCGCTGACACCCTCGACGAAGTCGTCGGTCTTGCCGGCCGCCTTCTGGGCGTGGCGCTCGGCGTGCAGCTGCCCCGCCCAGTCGGCGTCCAGGCTGTCCCAGACCAGCTTGCGGATGATCGAGAGGGCGGCCGGACCGTTGGCCAGTTCCCGGGCGATGGCGGTGGCGGCGATCATCAGCTCGCCGTCGGGCACGCAGCGATTGATCAGGCCCCACGACAGGGCCGTGGCGGCGGAGATCTTGTCGCCCAGCAGCATCATCTCCATCGCCCTGGCCTTGCCGACCAGGCGCGGCAGCAGATAGGTCGAGCCGCCGTCGGGTACGAGACCGATGCGGCGGAACGCCTGCAGGAAATAGGCGCTCTCGGCGGCCACGACGATGTCGCCGAGCAGGGCGAGTGAGCAGCCGATCCCAGCGGCGGGGCCATTGATCGCCGTGACGATCGGAAGCGGGAAATCGCGCAGCAGGCCGACCAGCGGGTTGTAGGTGCTTTCCAGGGCCGAGCCGGCGTCCGGCTTGCCGTCGACCTCGGGCTCGCGGCCGGCGGCGCCGCCGCCCGACAGGTTGGCGCCCGAACAGAAGCCGCGGCCTTCGCCGGTCAGGATCACGGCGCGCGCCTCGACCTTGCCCCCCTCGATTCCATTGGCCGCGATCGAGCCGAAGGCGTGGGCTAGCTCCCGGGCCATGTCCAGGCCGGCGGCGTTGAGGGTGGCGGGATCGGCCAGGGTGATGACAGCTAGGCCGTCGGCGGCCTCGAGCCGGATCTTCTCGTAGGTCATCGCGTCCTCCCAAGGCCTTGTCGCCGCGCCTTTGAGTCTAGGCGCGGCTAACCTTGGGGAACGCCAGAAAAATTATCGGAGGGCAGGCCGCCCGCCGGACGTCAGGCCGCGTTGGCCGAGTCCGGTGTGCTTTCGGCGGCGGTGACGCGATTGCGGCCGCCGCGCTTGGAGGTGTAGAGCGCCGCGTCGGCCCGTTCCATGACCGAGTGGCCGCTCTCGCCCGGACGCCGCTCGGCGAAGCCCGACGAGATGGTGATCGCGCCCAGGTCCTCGTTGGTCGACCGACGCTTGAGCATGCGCGAGGACACCTCGACGCGGATCTCCTCCAGGGTGCCGGCGACCAGGGCTGCCGCCTCGCGCGGGAAGATCATCGCGAACTCCTCGCCGCCGTAGCGGGCCGCGAAGCGGGGCGGGGCGGCGACGCGGCCGATAACGCTGGCGACATAGCGGATGACCTGGTCGCCGGTCTGATGGCCCCAGGTGTCGTTGAAACCCTTGAAGTGGTCGATGTCGAGCACGGCCAGACAGAGGCTGGCGCCGGCCTCGTCGGCTTCCGAGCAGGCGCGGTCCAGCTCCTCGTCAAAGGCCTTGCGGTTGGCCAGGTTGGTCAGGCCGTCGGTGGTGGCGTCGCGGCGGACCTGTTCCAGGTGCTCGCGCAGGCGGTCGACCTCGGCGGTGGACTCCGCCAGGCGGGTCTCCAGCGACTTGTTTTCCTTTTGGACGCGGCGGGTGGCCTCGGCCAGGCCGCTGACGACGGTCTTGATCGTGTCGACGTCCTGCGACGCGTCCAGCTCCTTGGCCGCGCCGTTCAGCGTCTTGCCATAGGTGGCGTTGCTCTTCTGGGCGTCCTGAATGGCCTTGGAGACCGACTCCAGTTCCTTGCTCAGCAGGTCGCCGGCGTCGCGGATCTGTTCGTTCAGCTTGGCCTTGGGCAGGTAGGTGGCGGCCAGTTCCTCGCTGACCAGCTCGGTCAGCGGTTCGCCCAGCGAGATCAGTCGGGTCAGTTCGCGGGCCAGGGCGCCGTCGGGATCGGCGACGAAGTGGGTCCACAGCTCGAAGTTCAACGCGGTCGGCCACACCTGATGACGTTCCATCAGGCTCAGGGCGCGGCCCGCGATCTTGTAGGCCTCAGGGCCGCGCAGCGTGGTCTCGACGTCCGACATCTTAAATTCCCCCAACAGCGCCGCATCGCCCGGATGCGCGCTTGGACGCCCAATCTAGGCCGAAGAGTTCAAACGCCGCGTTAAGAACGAACAGTGTTCTCTTACGTGTCCCCGCCAACGTCGGCATTGTTATCATCGACAAGACGAGCCTGCGGGTCGCCCGGAGGACCCTGATCGTGAAGGCGCCCGCCAATTTCAACCGGGGATCGCCCAGATCGTCGCTCTTGCGGATCCTCGACGCTCGGAAGGCCGCGAGCCTGCGGCAAAGCGTCCCGACGGCGGAACGCCGCGCCGTCAGGTGGAGACACGTGGTCGTGAGCCCGCTTCGACGAAATGAACGCGCCGCCGGCGGCTTTACCGGCCGCGATTCCCATGATCGAAAGCTGGAATGGGCCAGACCACGCCGCTGCGGATCGTCGAGGAGACCAGCGTCCTGCCCGCGACAGGCGCCGCGGTCTTCGAGCAGGCGACGAGCGCGCCGCAAGGCCCCATGCGGCTGGAGCTGCCGGAGCGGGAAGGGGCGGCGACAGGAGCCTTTGGGCTGGGTGGGCCCGCTCAGTCGGTTTGGCCGTTCGAACATCGCCCGCCGTCCGCTCGAACCGTTTCCCTGTGCCTGACCCGCGATGTCCTGCACCTGCCGGGCTTTGGCGCGATCCTGTCGCCGGACGGGACCGTGCTGAAGGCGTCCGCCCGCGAGGCCCTGGAGCGATGGCCCGACCTGTCGGGCCTGCCCGGCGCCCGGGTGGAGGAGGGCGTCACCCACCTGGCGATCCCGGACACCCTGCCGACCCTCGATCGAGCGGCCGTGTTCCTGGCCTGGGGCGGCGTTTTCAACTACGGGCACTTCGTGCTCGACTGCCTGCCTTCGCTGGTGGCGCTGGACGAACAGGGGCTGCTGGAGCGCTATCCGCCGATCGCGCCGCCGCTGAAGGCGTGGCAGCGGGACCTGATCGCCATGGCGGTGGGCAAGCCGGTCCGGGAGGTGAAGGCCGATCTGGTCCGCATCGGCGCGGCCGTCCACGCCACCAGCATGGACCACTATCTACATGGTCCGGGAGACCTGCTGGGGCGGACGCGGGCGCGAATCCTGGCCAGGGCGTCGACGCCTCGAACGCGCGGACGACGGGTCTATTTTTCGCGCCGAGGCCATTCGATGCGGGTGATGGTCAACGAGACCGCGCTGGAGGCGGCGTTGCGCGCGCGCGGTTTCGAGATCGTCAGGCCCGAGCGCCTGAGCGTGGCGGACCAGATCCAGTTGATGCAGGAGGTGGAGGTCCTGGTCGGGCCGACGGGCGCGGCGATGGCCAACGCCCTGTTCGCGCCGGCGGGCGCCAGGATCGTGGAGATCCAGCCCCAGAACTTCACCAGCCAGTGGGTCTGGGCGGCCAGCCGATGCGCGGGGGCGCAATGGCGCGGCTATGTCTGCGCCTCGCCGGTCGATCCGCGGACGGTGGCTTGGCGACATCGCCTTCGCCGCGGCTTTCGCTTCGGCTACGCGCTCGCGCTGGACGACTTCCTGGCCTTCGTCGACGCGGCGCTCTGAACGAAAAAGGGACACGCGAGGCTCGCGTGTCCCTGGATCCTAGAGCGAACCGCGCGATGTAGGAATCGCGTGGTTCGCGCTAGATTTTTGTTTTCGCATCGCTTTTGCGGAAAACCGGCATCCACTTTTCCGCGCGATACTCTAGTCTTCGCTGTCGCTGACCGGCGCCAGGCGCGGCGGGGCGCGCATCAGGAAGGCGGGGGTGTCGTTGCCGAAACCCACCACGCGACGATCGTCGTCGTCTTCGCGACCGCGAACCGGCTGGACGCCGCGCACCGGCAGCGGGGCGTTGGCGCGCGCGGGGCGCTCGGCCTCGATACGTTCAGGGGCGCGTTCCTGAGCGCGGTCGGGACGAGGCGCGCGTTCAGCTTCGACGCGGGGCTGTTCGGTCCGCTCGGGACGGCGATCACGGTCACGGTCACGGCCGCGTTCGCGGCGGGCCGGGCGATCGCCCTCGGCCCGTTCCTGGCGCGGGGCCCGTTCGGCGGCGGGAGCGGCTTCGACGATCGGCTGCTCGGCGACGGCGTCCTGTTCGACGCGCGGCTGGCGGCCGCGGTCGCGCGAGGAGCCGCCACGGTCGCGGCGGGGCTTCTCGCCGGCCGGCGCTTCGGCTTCCGGCGCCTCGGCGGAGGCGACGACGACCGGAGCGGCTTCGCCACGCGGCTTGCGCGAGCGCGCCGGACGCTTGGCCAGGGCTTCGCCGGGCGCCGAGGGGATCGGCTCGCCGGCGATGGCGGCGCCGAGATTGGCGGCGGCGACGTCCGAGGGCTCGGTCGGGGCGCGGTTGCGGTCGCGGTCACGACCCCGTTCGCCGCCACGCGAGCGGTCGCGATCACGGCCGCCGCCGCGCTTGCTGTCGCCTTCGCGGCGCACGGTCACGGCGTTGGAGTAGTCCAGGTCGAGCTTTTCTTCCTGCGGGGTCGAGCCGATCAGCTTGACCACCTTGTCGAAGCCCTTGTCGTCGGCGGGGGTCACCAGCATGTAGGTGATGCCCGAACGCCCGGCCCGGCCGGTGCGGCCGATGCGGTGGACATAGTCGTCGGCGTGGTGCGGGACGTCGTAGTTGAACACATGGCTGACGGCCGGGATGTCCAGGCCGCGCGCGGCGACGTCCGAGGCCACCAGGATCTTCAGGGCGCCCGAACGGAAGTCCGCCAGGGTCTTCATGCGCTGGCTCTGGTCGAGGTCGCCGTGGATCGGGGCGGCGTCGAAGCCGTGGCTCTTCAGCGACTTGGCGACGATGTCGACCTCGGTCTTGCGGTTGCAGAACACGATGCCGGTCTCGATCTGGGCCTTCTCGATCAGTGCCCGCAGCGCCAGGCGCTTGGCCTTGGGATCGGAGGAGGGCACCTTGACCATCAGCTGGGTGATGTTCTCGTTGGTCGTCGCCGGACGCGCCGCCTCGATCCGAACCGGATCCTTGAGGAACTGCTTGGTCAGGCGGGTGATTTCCGGCGGCATGGTCGCCGAGAAGAACAGGGTCTGCTTCTTGGGCGGCGTCATCTTGAAGATGCGCTCGATGTCCGGAATGAAGCCCATGTCGAGCATGCGGTCGGCTTCGTCGACCACCAGGAACTGCACGCCGGTCATCAGCAGCTTGCCGCGCTCGAAGTGGTCGAGCAGGCGGCCGGGGGTGGCGATCAGCACGTCGACGCCGCGGTCGAGCTTCTTTTCCTGGTCGCCGAACGACACGCCGCCGATCAGCAGCGCCCACGAGAGCTTGGTGCCCTTGGCGTACTTCTCGAAGCTGGAGGCGACCTGGTCGGCCAGCTCGCGGGTCGGGGCGATGACCAGGGCGCGCGGCATGCGGGCCTTGGCGCGGCCGTTCATCAGCTTGTCGATCAGGGGCAGGGTGAAGGCGGCGGTCTTGCCGGTGCCCGTCTGGGCGATGCCCAGGACGTCCTGTCCGGCCAGGGCCACCGGGATGGCGGCGGCCTGGATGGGGGTGGCGGTCGTATAGCCGGTGTCGGCGACCGCTTGGAGGGTCGTGGGCGAAAGCCCGAGTTCGGAAAATTCTGTCATGTCATTCTGGCTGAAATTCAGAGCCACCCGTATTTGGGCGAACGGGTGGCGCGGATTCGCCTGACCTGCTCCGAAGCTGGGGATAAATAGGCCTTGGCCCGCCAAAGTCAATCGTCGGCGGTTTGCCCGGACAGGGCCGGGCTCAGGTCGCCGCTGGCCGCGACCGTGACGCCGGCAAGGCCCAGCCACGCGGCCATGAGCCGCAGTTCGACGGCCAGGGCGGCGGGCGTCTCGGCGTTGGCCATGGGCTCGCGGTGGGCCGACAGCACCCTGAGCAGGCCCGCCTTGCGGTCGGCCTTGAGGTCGACCCGGGCGGTGATCGCCTCGCCCTGCAGGAACGGCAGGACGTAGTAGCCGTGCGTGCGCTTGGCGGCGGGGGTGTAGATTTCCAGCCGGACGCGGACGTCGAACAATCGCTCCGCCCGCTCGCGAAACCAGATCAGGTTGTCGAACGGCGAGAGCAGGGCGTTGGCGGCGACCTTGCGCGGACGCCGGGCGCAGGGCGCCAGATAGGCCGGCTGGTCCCAGCCCTGGACCGCCACCGGCGTCAGGTCGCCGGTCCGGACCAGTTCGGCGACGCCCTGGCGTGCGTCGGCCACGCCCATGCGGAAATAGTCGCGCAGGTCGCGCTCAGTGGCCACGCCCATGGCCCGGGCTGCACGGCGTAGCAGAATGCGATGGGCTTCGGCGCGTGAGGGCGTCGAGCTTGACCAGATGGCCTTGGGCAGCACCTCCTCCGGCAGGCCGTAGACCCGCTCGAAGGTTCCGCGCCGGGTGGCGGTGGTCAGCTCTCCGGCCCAGAACAGACATTCGGTCGCCCGCTTGGCCTCGCTCCAGCCCCACCAGCCGCCCTGGCCGCGTTCGCCCAGTTCCAGTTCGCCGGCCGACAGGGGGCCGCGCTCGTGGATGGCCGCCAGGGCCTTGTCGATGAACGGCCGGTGTTCGGCCAGGAAGCGGGCGACGCCCTTCCAGACCCCGACGCCCTGGCGCGCGTCCTCCATCCGCCAGCGCAGCAGGGGCTGCAGGTCCAGCGGCATCAGCGAGGCCTCGTGGCCCCAATATTCGAACAGAACCGGCTTGCGGCCCCAGGCCAGCTCCTCCAGCAGGGCGCGCGGATAGGCGCCCAGGCGCGAGAACAGCGGCAGGTAGTGCGAGCGCGAGACGACGTTGACGCTGTCGATCTGCAGCAGGGCCAAGCGCTCTATGGTCGCCATCAGATGACGCCGCGTCGGCTTGGCGGGGCGGGCGTCGGCGAAGCCCTGGGCGGCCAGGGCGATGCGGCGGGCTTGCTTGTGCGACAGGGTCTCGACCATGGCCCGACTGAGCATGGCCGCGCGTGCGGTGACAAGCCGCCGGGCCGTGCGCTGCTGACGGAGGACGTCACCAAGGTCGGCAAGGCGGCCCCTCCCAGAAAAAGAAAAGCCCCGCCGGACGGGCCGGCGGGGCGTCGCAGGGGAGGGATGTCTCTAGAACCGGTACGAAACCCCGGCCATGTAGGTGGTGCCGTACTTTTGGTAGTCGATGGTGCGGCGCGGATCGGCGTTCTCGTAGGTCTTGAACGGCTCGTCGGTGATGTTGTTGGCCTGCAGCAGGACCGACAGGCCCTCGAGCGGACCCTGGCGGAACTCGTAGCCGATCTGGGCGTCGAGCACGGACTCGGTGTCGACGGTCCGGTAGATCCGCGCGGCGCTGAGGCCGGCGACCTCGCCCAGGAACTTGCTGCGGTAGCGGTTGCTGATCCGGGCGTTGAAGCCGTTGTTCTCGTAATAGAAGGTGGTGTTGATCACCGTCTTCGACAGGCCCGGCATGTCGATGGGCGCGGTGTCGTCGTCGAGCTTGACCGAGCTGTCGGTATAGGAGCCGCTGATGATCAGGCCGAAGTTGCGCAGCGGCTCGAAGAAGATGTCGCCCTGGATCGAGGCCGACAGTTCGATGCCGCGGATATAGCCGCCCTTGCCGTTCTGCGGCGCCTTCGCCAGGCCCTTGGTGGTGCCCAGCTGCGATTGCTGGGTCGGCGTCAGCAGCGACAGGAACGGCGAGAAGTCCTCGATCGTCGAGGCGCTGGAGTTCACGAAGTTCGACAGCTTCTTGTAATAGGCGGCGGCCGAGACATAGGCCGAACGGCCGAAGTACTTTTCCAGCGACACGTCGACGCCGTCGGCGATGTAGGGCCGCAACTGGGGATTGCCGCCTTCGGTGCTGAAGTATGACGTGTTGGGGTCGGTCGAGGTCAGGTTGGACAGGTTCTGGTTGAACGACTGGCTGGCGCGCAGTTCGTCCATGCGGGCCCGGGCCAGGGTGCGGGCCGCGCCGAACCGCAGGAAGGTCTCGTTGCTCAGGTCGAACGTCAGGTTCAGGCTGGGCAGGACATAGGTGTACTTGTCGCCGCCGTCGTTGCTGGTCGGATGGGCGGTGTCGGCCGGGTTGACCCGCGTGCCGGTGGAGGACTGGTCGGTGTGGACCACCTGCAGGCCGGTGTTGCCCGTGACCGGAATGGATCCGACCGTGCTGTCGATGTCGAACTTGGCGTAGGCGACCTGCACGTCTTCCTTGACCGCCCAGTTGCGGGTCTGGACCGCCGGGCTCTGGTCGGCGACCAGGGTGTAGACGCCGTTGTCCAGCAGATAGGTCGGGTCATAGGCCAGCATGGCCTTGATGCCGATCAGGTCGAGGCTGACCGTGCCGACCAGCGCTTCCTTGGGGATCGGCCGGCTCAGCGGCGCGCCCTGGGCGATGGTGCCGCCGAAGGTCAGGAAGCTTTCGTGCACTTCCTTGGACTTCTCGCGGCGGCTGGCGTTGTAGCCGAACTCGACCTTGTGGATCGGGCCCCAGGCCAGGTCGCGCTTGGCGCTCAGGCGGACGGCGTTCAGCTCGTCCTTGATCGCCGGCGTGTTGTAGAAGCCCGCCTGGGTCACCGCCCCGCCCGTGGCGGCCCCGCCGTTGGCGCCGGCGCCCCAGCCCTGGGGATCGGTCAGCACGAACAGGGTCGAGTTGGTGTAGTCCAGGCTTGAGCCGAAGGTGGTGCCCGCGCCCGGCGTGGTGTTGAAGGTCAAGGTGTCGGTGGCGCCGACGCCCGACGGGCCTGTCCCCGAATAGGATTCGAAGATCACGTCGCGACGCTTTGCGTCCGAATGGCTGAGGTCGGCGGCCAGGGTCCAGCCGTTGTCGGTGTCGTAGGCGATGTTCCAGCCCGCCGACTTCAGGGTGGTGTGGCGGGTGTTGAGGTCGTTGCGCATGACCCCCTTCACGCCGGTGTAGGTGCCGTTGGTGATCAGGCCGTCCTGGGCGGTGTAGCCCGGCTGCAGGCTGGCCGAGCTCCAGAACAGCGGCAGTTCGATGCCGCGCAGGATCTGCTTTTCGCGGAACTTCGAATAGTAGAGGTCCAGCGAGCTGCGGAACTTGTCGGTCGGGCTATATTCCAGCACGCCGATCACGCCGGTGCGCTTGAGGTTGTTGGACTGCACGTAGGGCTTGGCGCCGCCGATGACGAGATCGCCCGAGGCGGTGGTCGGATAGCCCCAGGCGTTGAAGCGGCGGCTCTGGGTCGGGGTCGAGATGTCGGAGACGGCGATGGCGACGCCCAGGGTGTCGTTCAGGAACTGGTCGACGAAGGTGGCGCTGAGGCGGTGGCCGGTGTCCTTGGCGTCCGGGTTCAGCTTGTCTTCGCTGTTCATTTCGTAGCGGGCGTTGGCCGACAGGACTTTCTTGCCGTACTTCAGCGGACGGATGGTCCGCAGGTCGGCGGTGCCGGCCAGGCCCTGGCCGATCAGGGCGGCGTCGGGAGTCTTGTAGACCAGCACGCCGCTGAGGATTTCCGACGGATACTGGTCGAACTCGACGCCGCGGTTGTCGCCGGTCGAGACCTGTTCACGGCCGTTCAGCAGCACCGTGTTGTAGTCGGGGCCCAGGCCGCGGATCGAGATCGACTGGGCGCGGCCGTCCAGGCGCTGGGCGGTCAGGCCCGGCAGGCGGGCCAGGGATTCGGCGATCGAGGTGTCGGGCAGCTTGCCGATGTCCTCGGCCGATACGGCCTCGACGATCGAGCTGGAGGACTTCTTCAGGGCGATGGCGTTCTCGATGCCCGCCCGGATCCCGGTGACGGTGATCTCCTCGACAGTGTCGGGGTTCGGCGCGGCGGCGTCCTGGGCGTGGGCCGCGCCGGCGGTCGCCAGCAGCAGGGCCAGGCCCGTGGCGGCTCCGCTCATCAGTCGCGTTCGGCGCGGCGTGGAATTAGTCATCAGAGGCTCCCTCCCAATCGGCTCCCGCGGTTCCGCCGCGGTGATCCAAGTTTCGTTGTGAAAATTACTGCAAATAAACGCCTTCCATTGCAACTGGAAAAATGGACAAAATGTCATGTGCCATTGTTTCCCTGGGGCAAGCGCGATATCTGCAGCGGATTTTCCGGGCGAAATACGGCTTTTCGGCGTGCCGGATGGGTGATTGACACGCTTGCCGTGTTTCTGCAAATTATTGCAAATCAATGGGCCGGCTGGCGTTGACCGGTTCTGGAACAAGACAGAGGGGCAGGGGGCTTGGGGATTCGAAGGGCATGGGCGAGTCGGTCGGCGAGCGCCGCGCTCGCCGTCGCGATGGCGGTGGGCGGCGGCCTGGCCGAAGCCGCGCCGGCCGTTCGCGCCGCCTATCTCGACCGCCCGCCCCAGGATGAGGTGATCTACTTCGTCCTGCCCGACCGGTTCGCCAACGGCGACACGGCCAACGATCGTGGAGGGCTGGCCGGCGATCGCCTGAAAACCGGCTTCGATCCGTCCGACAAGGGTTTCTATCACGGCGGCGACCTGGCCGGCCTGACCGCCCGGCTCGACTACATCCAGGGCCTGGGCGCGACGACCATCTGGCTGGGACCGATTTTCAGGAACAAGGTCGTGCAGGGACCGCCGGGCCAGGAGTCCGCCGGCTATCACGGCTACTGGATCACCGACTTCACCGACGTGGACCCGCATTTCGGCACGCGGGCCCAGCTGAAGGCCTTGGTCGACGCCGCCCATGCGCGCGGCCTCAAGGTCTATCTGGACATCGTCGCCAACCACACGGCCGACGTGATCCAGTACCGCGACTGCCCGGCTGGCGGTTGCGACTACCGGTCCAAGGCCGACTATCCGTTCGTCCGCCAGGGCGGGATTGCGGGCGCGGCGATCAACGACGGCTTCCTGGGCGACCAGGCCGGGCGGCAGACGGCGGAGAACTTCGCGCTGCTGACCCGGCCCGACTTCGCCTATAGCCCTTACGTCCCCAAGGACGAGGCGAGCGTCAAGAAACCGGCCTGGCTGAACGACCCGATCTGGTACCACAACCGCGGAAACAGCCGGTTCACCGGTGAAAGCTCGACCTATGGCGACTTCTCCGGCCTGGACGACCTGGCCACCGAGAACCCGCGCGTGGTGCAGGGCTTCATCGACATCTATGGCCAGTGGATCGACGACTTCGGGATCGACGGCTACCGGATCGACACCGCCCGTCACGTCAATCCCGAGTTCTGGCGCGCGTTCGTGCCGGCCATGCTGGCCCGCGCCAAGGCCCGGGGAATCCCGAACTTCCACATCTTCGGCGAGGTCGCCGAAACCGAGCCGGGCATGCTGGCCAGGTTCACCCGGGTGGACGGCTATCCGGCCGTGCTCGACTTCGCCTTCCAGGGCGCTGTGGCCGACGTCGTCAACGGCAAGGCGGGGCCCGACGTCCTGGCGCACCTGTTCCCGCAGGACGCGCTCTACGAGGGCGGGGAGGCGGCCACGCTGCAGCTGCCGACCTTCCTGGGCAATCACGACATGGGCCGGATCGGCCACTTCGTGCGCCTGGCCCATCCGCAGGCTTCGGACGAGGAGGTGACGCGGCGCGTGCTCCTGGCCCACGCCTTGCTGATGTTCACCCGCGGGGTCCCGGTCCTCTATTACGGCGACGAGCAGGGACTGGTCGGCGAGGGCGGCGACAAGGACGCCCGCCAGGACCTGTTCGCGACGAGGGTCGCCGCCTACGCCGCCGACCGGCTCGTGGACGGCGGCTCGGCGGCGGGCGACCACTTCGCGACCGACGGGACGCTCTATCAAACGATTTCGGCCATGGCCCGGCTGCGGGCCGCCGAGCCGGCCCTGCGGCGCGGCCGCCAGGTCGTGCGGGCCGCCGGCGACAAGCCGGGCCTGTTCGCGGTCTCCCGGATGACACAGGACAGAGAGGTGCTGGTGGCGTTCAACACCGGCCTGGCGCCGATCACGGCCCAGGTCGAGGTCGACGCGACCTCGCGGGCCTGGCGGTCCGCCCACGGATCCTGCGCGGCGATCGCCACGGCGCCGGGCAGCTATCGGGTCGAGATCGGCCCGCTCGACTACACGATTTGCGTTTCGGAGACTGGCCAGTGACGGTCGAGACCCTTTCAAAACCGTCCATCGACCCGGCCCACGACCGCGACTGGTGGCGCGGCGCGGTGATCTACCAGATCTATCCGCGCAGCTTCGCCGATTCCAACGGCGACGGGGTGGGCGACCTGCCGGGCGTCACCGCCCATCTGGAGCACGTGGCCTCGCTGGGCGTGGACGCCATCTGGCTGTCGCCGTTCTTCACCTCGCCGATGAAGGACTTCGGCTACGACGTTTCAAACTATGAGGATGTCGACCCGATCTTCGGGACCCTGGCCGACTTCGATCGCCTGGTCGAGAAGTCCCACGCCCTGGGCCTGAAGGTGATCATCGACCAGGTGTTCTCGCACACCTCCGACCAGCACCCGTGGTTCAAGGCCAGCCGCCAGGACCGCACCAACCCCAAGGCCGACTGGTACGTCTGGGCCGACGCCAAGCCGGACGGCTCGCCGCCCAGCAACTGGCAGTCGGTGTTCGGCGGCCCGTCCTGGACCTGGGACGCGCGCCGTCGCCAGTACTACCTGCACAACTTCCTGTCGGCCCAGCCCGACCTCAACGTCCACAGCCCGCAGGTGCAGGACGCCCTGGTCGCCGCCTCGCGGTTCTGGCTGGAGCGCGGGGTCGACGGCTTCCGCTTCGACGCCATCAATTTCGCCATGCACGACCAGGCCCTGACCGACAACCCGCCGATCCTGGGCGGCGAGGGCAAGCGCACCCGGCCGTTCGATTTCCAGCACCACTTCCACAACCAGTCGCACGACGACATCCCCGCCTTCCTGACCCGGCTGCGCCAGCTGGGCGAGTCGTACGGCGGGCGGTTCATGGTCGCCGAGGTCGGGGGCGAGCGGGCCGACAGCGAGATGAAGCTGTACACGCAAGGTCCCGACCGCCTGCACAGCGCCTACGGCTTCCTCTACCTCTATGCCGAGACCCTGGCGCCGGCCCTGATCCGCCAGGGGGCGGCCCTGTGGCCGGGCGGCGAGGGGCAGGGCTGGCCGTCCTGGACCTTCTCCAACCACGACGCGCCGCGGGCGGTGTCGCGCTGGGCCCGGGGCCGAGACCCCAAGGCCTTCGCCGAGATGTCGCTGCTGCTGCTGGTGTCGTTGCGCGGCAACGTCTTCCTCTACCAGGGCGAGGAACTGGGCCTGCCCCAGGCGCAGGTGCCCTACGACCGCCTGCGCGACCCCGAGGCGATCGCCAACTGGCCCGAGACCCTGGGCCGCGACGGGGCCCGCACGCCGATGCCGTGGGTCGCCGTCGCCGCCCATGCCGGATTCTCCAAGGTCGAGCCCTGGCTGCCGGTCGACCCGGCCCATATCGACCTGGCCGTCGACCGCCAGGAGCGCGACGCCGACTCCACCCTGAACCTGACCCGCCGGGTCGTGGCCCTGCGCCGCCGGCTGCCGGGGCTGCGGACAGGCGACATGACCCTGGTCGACGCCCCCGAGCCCCTGCTGGTCTTTATGCGCGGCCAGGGCGCGGACCAGGTGCTGTGCGCCTTCAACCTGGGTTTCGAGGCCGCCGATTGGGCCTTGCCGGACGGCTGGCGCGTCGTCGAAGGCGTCAACCTTGGGGAGCAGGGGGCGCTGCCGCCGATGGCCGGCCTGGTGGCGCGGCGAGGTTAGTCGCGGACGGGGACACGGACGGGGACAGGCGCATGCGCCTGTCCCCAACTCTGGACGCGACTTGACCGCCTCACGCGGCGGGCCGCTGAAGTTCGGGGAGGGACACGGAGCGCCCGGGCGGGGCCCGGAAGCTCCGTAGAAAATACCGTTTCGACCAGGACCCACGCTCCGCGCGATCGTTGTCCGGGAGCAAGCGGCGGTCGGCGCTGTTGACGCCTCGCCGCTCGAAGCCCACGACGGGCGGGCCGGGCTCGCGTCGCCCGCTCCCGGAACGCCTGCGTCACCGCAAGCCTGTCGCCCTCTTCGGCCCCTCGTCCAACGCCGTATCCGTGTTCCGGGCTCGGCCAGCACCAGATGGACGAAAGTCGCGGCCCCTGGCGGAGCCGCCGCCGACGAGCACGCCCGCTCGACGCTGACAGAGACAGGACGGATGGCGCGTCCGAAACTTCCTGTTATACTATAACAATGAAAAAGCGGAGACCCGCGACCTCACCCAACTTCTTCAACCGGGAGATCGCCGACGCCTACGATCGTCGGAACAGCGCGCTCGCCCCCATCTCCGACAGTCTGCATTTCCTGCTGCGGTTGGTTCTGGCGGACCTGCCCGTCGATGCACGCGTGTTGTGCGTCGGGGTGGGGACCGGCGCTGAAATCCTGTCTTTGGCCAGGATATATCCGGGCTGGTCGTTCGTCGGCGTCGATCCGTCCGATGAGATGTTGGCTGTGGGACGACACCGACTCCAACAGGCGGGCGTGCTGGATCGTTGCGAGCTTCTTCAGGGGTATGCCCAGGATGCTCCTCACGACGGATTTGACGCCGCAGTCAGCTTACTGGTCGCGCACTTCATTAGACGCGAAGGCCGAGGCGCCTTCTATTCGGCCATTCATGATCGCCTGAAGCCGGGAGGCTGCTTCGCCAGCGCCGAGATCAGCGGCGATCTGGACGCTCCGGAGTTCCCCGAGATGCTGGAAGACTGGAAGCGAATCCAAGGTCTAATGGGCGCAACGCCGGAGTCGCTGACGAAGCTTGGTGGCATGATGCGTGATGTGTTGGGCGTTCTGTCCCCGGCGGAGACGGAAGCTTTGTGGGAGGCCGTCGGCTTCCAGAAGCCAGTCCCGTTCTTCCAGGCCTTCATGATCCGAGGGTGGCACGCTGTGAGGACTTGATTGCCGCAAGGCGCCCGCGGCCCATCCGAACTTCGCCTTTGGGTCGTAAGCGGTCTCCAGCCAGCCGCCGACCGCCTCTACCCCCCGCACGACTCGCGGATGATCAGGTCCGTCGGCACGCGTTCGGACCGGCTGGCGCCCTGGCCGCTGGCGTCCAGCAGCTTGGAGACCATCAGCCGGCCAGCCTTGGCGGTGTCCTGCGAGATGGTGCTGAGCGCCGGGCGCGAATAGCGGGCGAACGGCACGTCGTCATAGCCGATCACCGACACGTCGCCGGGGATCGACCTGCCTGCCTGCTGCAGGGCGCGGATGGCCCCCAGGGCGATCAGGTCGGAAGCGGCGACCACCCCGTCGAACGTCACCCCCCGCTGGATCAGGGAGTCGACGCTGGCCTCGGCCGATTCCACCTCGAAATGGGCCGGCACGATCAGCTCGGGATCGACGCCCAGGCCGAACTGCTCGACCGCGTCCAGATAGCCGCGATGGCGCTGCATGGCCTCGGGGGCTTCGGTGTCGCCCAGGAAGACGATGCGCTTGCGGCCCAGGCGGGCCAGGTGCAGCGTGGCGCGCTTGGCGCCCAGCGGATTGTCGGACCCCACCGAGCAATAGGCCTGGTCGGGCAGCTGCGCGCCCCAGACCACGAAGCGGCCTTCGGTCTCGGCCAGACGGTTGAAGGCGGTGTGCAGCCAGCTCTGGCCCAGGAAGATCACGCCGTCGGCGCGGCTGGTGGTCATGGCCGCCGACAGGTCCTCGAAGCTGGTCGGGGCCACGTGGCTGATCATCAGGTCGCAGCCGCGCTCACGCGCCGCCTCGCCGACCCCGGCCAGCAGTTCCAGGAAGAACGGGTCCGACAGCCGGCCCTCGCGGCCCTGCGGGCGGGGCACGACGATGGCGATCGTGCCCTCGGCGCCGATCGGGCCGGCGGGCATGTAGCGGCGGAACGGATAGTCCATCTCCCGCGCCAGCTTCCAGATCAGCTGCTTGGTGCGGGTGTTGACCGCCGGACTGTCGTTCAGCGCCCGCGAGGCCGTGGAGATCGACACCCCGGCCAGCCTGGCCAGGTCTTCCAGCCGCGTCGCGCCCTTGGTCACTGTCCCGCCCCGCCATCAAAAATCTTGTATGTCGCCGTTGCTGCAAATTTTGCCGCAAATCTTTTCAGAACCTTTGTTAAGGCGCCGCGCCAGTGGTTTTCAAGCGCCGTCGGCAAGGCCCCGAGGCCGTCGCTCGCTCAGCTCTGAAAATTTCTGCAACTTTGTGCCGGATCGGCGGCGACTGATTGCGCCCGTTGTTGCCGAGTTGGCGTGACATTTCCTGAACGAATGCCGACATTATCCCGTCAATGCTCGGAAAATTCCGTTGCCAGCCGGATCGACGCATGCGCAAATAGCCTCCACAAAGCGCTGAAAAAGTTTGCGCAAGGTTCCGGCCAACGGAGCCTGGAAAGGGGAGCAATGGCGACCAAGGCCCGGCTGAACGGCTTCCAGATCTGGAACATGTGCTTCGGGTTCTTCGGGATCCAGATCGGTTTCGGCCTGCAGAACGCCAACACCTCGCGAATCTTCCAGGGCCTGGGCGTCCAGGTGGACCACCTGGCCATCCTGTGGATCGCCGCCCCGGCCACCGGCCTGCTGGTGCAGCCGGTCATCGGCTATCTCAGCGACAAGACCTGGGGGCGGCTGGGCCGGCGTCGGCCGTACTTCTTCTGGGGCGCGATCCTGACCAGCGCCGCCCTGCTGGTCATGCCCAACGCCCCCGTCCTGTGGATCGCCGCGGCCGCCCTGTGGGTGATGGACGCCTCGATCAACATCACCATGGAGCCGTTCCGGGCCTTCGTCGGCGACAACCTGCCCGACGAGCAGCGCGCCACCGGCTACGCCATGCAGAGCTTCTTCATCGGCACGGGCGCGGTCCTGGCCTCGGCCCTGCCGTGGATCCTGACCAACGGGTTCTCGGTCAGCAACGTGGCGGAAGGCGGCGGCGTGCCGCCCTCGGTGCACATCGCCTTCTACGCCGGCGCGGCGGGCCTTCTGCTGTCGGTGCTGTGGACGGTGTTCACCACCCGCGAATACAGCCCCGAGCAGCTGGCGGCCTTCGAGGCGACCGAGCGGGCGCGCAGGGGCGAGGCCCCGGTCGCCGCCGCCGACCCGCCGACCCGCCCCGTCCGCGCCTACCTGGCCGGCGGCTTGGCCTGGACCCTGGCCGGACTGCTGCTGGCCGCCGTGATCTTCGCCACGCGCCTGGAGAAGGAGCTCTACGTCCTGGCGGCCATGGCCGGCCTGTTCGGCGTCGCGCAGCTGGTCGCCGGCGTCCTGCGGCGGGCCGGCCAAACCGCCAACGGCTTTTCCGAAGTCGTCGAGGACCTGTTCCGCATGCCGGCCACCATGAAGCAGCTGGCGGTGGTGCAGTTCTTCTCGTGGTTTGGCCTGTTCGCCATGTGGATCTACACGACCCCGGCCGTGGCGGCCTTCCACTACCATGCCGCCGACACGAGCTCGCGGGCCTATAACGACGGCGCCGACTGGGTGGGGGTGCTGTTCGCCATCTACAACGGCGTGGCCGCCCTGGCCGCCCTGGTGATCCCGCCGCTGGCCCGCGCGGTCGGACGCAAGGCCTGCCACGCCCTGTGCCTGGGCCTGGGCGCGCTGGGACTGGCGGCGATCCCGCTGATCCGCGAGCCGGGCCTGTTGTGGATCCCGATGATCGGCGTCGGCTTCGCCTGGTCGTCGATCCTGTCGGCCCCGTACTCGATCCTGTCGGGGGCGCTGCCGGCCGGCAAGATGGGGGTCTATATGGGCCTGTTCAACTTCTTCATCGTCATCCCGCAGCTGCTGGCCGCGACCCTGCTGGGCCTGCTGCTGCGGACCTTCTTCGGCGGCGAGGCGATCTGGGCCCTGGGCCTGGGCGCGGCCGGGATGCTGGTCGCCGCCGCCTGCGTGTTCCTTGTCCGCGACGTGGGCGAACCCCGGGCCTCGCGCGCCGAGGCCCCGTCGCCCCCAGCGCTGTCCAAAGCCTGATCCGCGTCCTGACCGACGCCGTCCTTTCATGAGGTAGTTCCATGCGTTGCCTGAAGATGCTCGCCCTGGCCTCGGCGGCCGCGACGGCCCTGGGCGCGGTCGCCCACGCCGAGACCCCGACCACCTGGGCCTACGCCGCCAAGACCGGGGTCGGCGCATCGTACGAGGCCTATGTCGACGGCGCCTACAAGGACGGCGGCCCGACCGGGACGGTGTCGAAGGTGTGGTTCTCGATCGCCGACGGAACCCTGACCGAGACCATGTACGGCCTGATCCACGAGGCCCAGATCAAGCAGCTCCGGGTGGCGGTGAAGACCCCGTCCGGCCTGGCCGTCGAGGGCGCCGACACCACGTCCACGACCCAATACCTGCACGTCGACGCGGCCGGCCGGCCGCTGTCGCCGGCCTACAAGATGACCACCACCGACAGGCAGGGCCGGTTCGAGATCGAGAAGCGGATCTTCACCGATCCCGACCAGAACGCCCTGTTCGTGCGGGTGACGGTCCGCGCCCTGAAGGGGCCGGTGACCCCGTTCCTCGTGCTGGAGCCGCATATGGCCAACACCGGCGGCGGGGATGCCGGCGCGGCCAGCGCCTCGGCGCTGAGGGCCTACGAGGGCAAGGCGTTCCTGAGCCTGAAAGGCGCCCGGTCGTTCGTGAAGGCGGTCGCCACGCCGCTGGGAAGCGACGCCCTGTCGGCCGTGAAGGCGGCGACCCTGACCGGCGGCGCCTCGGCCAAGGGCGCGATCGTCCTGACCGCCGAGCTGCCGCGGCAGGTCTCGGGCGAGGCGACCTACGATTTCGCCCTCGGTTTCGGCGGCGACGCGGTCGCCGCCGACCAGGCCGCGTCCGCTGCCCTGAGCACCGGCTATGACGAGGTGCTGGCCCGCTACAACGGCGAGGGCGACCGCGTGGGCTGGGAGGACTACCTGGCCTCGCTGACCGAGCTGCCGCGCCTGCGCAAGGTTTCGGAGGACGGCGGCAAGCTGGTACAGGCCAGCGCCCTGATGCTGAAGGTGCAGGAGGACCGCACCTATGCCGGCGCCCTGATCGCCTCGCTGTCCAACCCCTGGGGCGACACCGTCGACGCCTCCAAGCCCTCCACCGGCTACAAGGCCGTCTGGCCGCGCGACTTCTACCAGTGCGCGATGGCCCTGGCGGCCCTGGGCGACAGGGAAACGCCGCTGGCCGCCTTCCATTACCTGCCGCAGGTCCAGGTCAAGGCCGACACCAAGGGCAACAGCGGCGTCGGCGGCTGGTTCCTGCAGAAGACCTGGGTGGACGGCACGACGGAGTGGGTCGGGGTCCAGCTGGACCAGACCGCCATGCCGATCATGCTGGGTTGGAAACTGTGGAAGCTGGGCTGGCTGCCCGAGGCCGACCTGAAGGCCTATTACAGCAAGATGATCAAGCCGGCGGCCGACTTTCTGGTCGACGGCGGCAAGGTCGAGATCGGCTGGAACCACGAGACCATCACGCCGCCGTTCACCCAGCAGGAGCGCTGGGAAGAGCAGGGCGGCCACTCGCCCTCGACCACGGCGGCCACCATCGCCGGCCTGGTCGTGGCGGGCGACATCGCTGACCTTGCCGGCGACGCGGCCGGCGCGGCCCGCTATCGCGCTGCCGCCGACGCCTATTCGGCCAAGGTCGAGGCGCGGATGGTCACCACCAAGGGGCCGTTCGGCGACGGGACCTATTATGTGCGGCTGAACCAGAACGAGGACCCCAACGACCACACCCCGATCGGCGCCGCCAACGGCCAGATCGCCCCGCCCAAGGACCAGGTGGTCGACGGCGGCTTTCTGGAGCTGGTCCGCTACGGCGTGCGCCGGGCCGACGACGCGGCCATCGTCGGCAGCCTGCCGGAGCTGGACGACACCAGCCGGGCCGACCTCTACCGCGTGCGCTACGACTTCAAGTTCCCGGGCGTCAAAGGCGAGTTCCCCGGCTGGCGGCGCTACGACATCGACGGCTATGGCGAGGACGCCCAGACCGGCGCCAACTACGGCGTCGGCGGAAAGATGTCGCCGGGCCAGCGCGGCCGGGTGTGGCCGATCTTCACCGGCGAGCGCGGCCACTACGAACTGGCCCTCGCTAGCCTGAACGGCAAGCCGGACGCCGCGGCGATCCGGAAGATCCGCGACCGCTACGTCAAGGCCATGGAGCTGTTCGCCAACGAGGGCCTGCTGATCCCCGAACAGGTTTGGGACGGCATCGGACCCAATCCGCACGGCTATGCGCGCGGCGAGGGCACGGACTCGGCCACGCCGCTGGCCTGGTCGCACGCCGAATACGTCAAGCTGCTGCGCTCCGTCAGCGACGGCCAGGTGTGGGACCGCTACGACCCGGTGGCGGCACGTTACGCGAAGTCGGGCGGCTAAGTAGCTTCCGCGTCGATGAAAATCGGCGCGGACGGAAGCTTCACTTTGAAAGCTTTACCTTAAGGGCAGTTCGAACAGCGCGCCCTCGAAGGCGTCGGCGCCGCGGCCGATCTCGGCGATCGCCGCCGACATCCGACCGCCCCGGCACAGCGCCGCGTCCGCCAGGCTGACCAGCAGCGGGTTCGGCGTGGCGTAGGGCGCGGCGGCGCGCAGGGCCTGGGCGATCTCGCGCTCGGATCGCCCCGGCGCGCGCTGGCAGGCCACGACGAAGGCGGCCGCCGTCGAGCGGCTGACCCCGGCCCAGCAGTGGACCAGCATCGGCCGGGCCGCGTCCCAGCCGGCCGCGAAGTCCAGCAGTCGGGCGACCTGGGCTCCGTCCGGCGGCGTGAAGCCTTCGCGGGGTTCGGCGATGTCGTGGAAGGCCAGGCGCAGGCCAGCGCCATCGGCGACCGGCCAGGCCTCGGCGGCCGAGGCCGGCGACAGCAGGCTGACCAGGTGCGAGGGTCGGTGCAGGGCGCGCGCGGCCTCGACCTGGCTGAGCGGGCAGACCAGCAGGGTCATCGCGCCGCCAGTATGGCCGAAACCCCCAGCAGCACGCCCAGTTCGCAGGCCTGCTCGACCCCGCCCAGCACGTCGCCGGTGTGGCCGCCGATCAGCCGCCGGGCGGTCAGAGCCAGGGCCGCCGCCAGGACCGCGCCCGCCGCCGCGCCCGCCAGGCCGGCCCAGCCCAGCAGCGCCAGCGGCCAGACGCCGAGGCCAGCGGCGACCAGCAGCTCGAACGGCCGCACGCCGTCGGGCGCGGGCTTGTACTTGGCGTCGTCGCGGTCGCTGACGTGACGGCCCGACACCATCACCGCCACGGCGGCGACCCGGCCGGCGCCGTGGGCCGCGACCAGGGCCAGGGCGGCGGTCGCCAGGGGCAGGGTCGCCAGGGCGGCGACCTTGAGAGCCAGGACCAGTCCCAGCGCCAGCACGCCGTAGGTTCCGACCCGGCTGTCCTTCATGATCTCCAGGCGCCGGGCCGGGGTCTGGCCGCCGCCCAGGCCGTCGGCGGTGTCGGCCAGGCCGTCCTCGTGGAAGCCGCCAGTGACCAGCACCCCCGTCGCCACGGCCAACAGGGCCGGCAGCGGGCCGCTCCACAGCTGTCCGGCCGCCAGCAGCACCCCGGCCGCGATCGCGCCCACCCCGATCCCGACCAGCGGGAAGTAGCGCGCGGCGCGGGTGATCCAGTCCGGCTGGAAGTCGGCGAACGACGGGGCCGGCAGGCGGGTCAGGAACTGCAGGGCGCAGAAGAACAGCTTCAGCTGGCGCGGCATCAGTCGGGACCCGCCTCGATCCCGGCCAGGACATCGGCGAGCGCGGCGACGTCGGTCAGCAGGTTGGCGGCCGCGACCAGCAGCGGGGCGGCCAGGGCCGCGCCGGTGCCTTCGCCCAGCCGCAGGTCCAGGTCCAGCAGCGGCCGGACGCCCAGGGCCTGGAGCATGGCCGGATGGCCGCGCTCGGCCGAGCCGTGGGCGAAGACGCAATAGTCGAGGGCGGCGGGGACCAGGCGGACGGCGGCCAGGGCGGCGGCCGTGCTGATGAAGCCGTCGATCAGGGCCACCCGCCGCATCGAGGCCGCGCCCAGCACCGCCCCGGCCATCATGGCGATCTCGCAGCCGCCGAACTGGGCCAGCACGTCCAGCGGCTCGGTGGCGTCCGAGCGCTGGGCGGCGCGGGCGATGCCGGCCTGTTTGCGGGCCAGGCCCTCGGCGTCGTGGCCCGTGCCAAGGCCGACGCAGGCGTCCAGCGGCGCGGGGGCCAGGCGGTGCATGACCAGGGCGGCGGAGGAGCTGTTGCCGATGCCCATCTCGCCCAGGGCGACGACGTCGGCCCCGTCGGCCGCCGCGGCGCGGGCGATGTCGGCGCCCCGGGCGATCGCCGCCAGCACCTCGTCCGGGGTCAGGGCCGGCTCGCGGGCGGCGTTGCGGGTCCCGCGTCGGATCTTGGCGGCGACCAGGTCGGGATGGCCCGGCAGGTCGGCGTCGACCCCGGCGTCGACCACCCGCACCTGGACGCCCGAGGCCCTGGCGAAGGCGCTGACGCTGGAGCGGCCCGACAAGAACAGCCCGACCATGGCGGCGGTGACGCTGGACGGATAGGCCGAGACGCCCTCGTCGGTCAGGCCGTGGTCGCCGGCGAACACATAGAGGTCGGTGCGGGCGACTCGCGGGTCCGGCCGATTCTGGACCAGGCCGATCCGCACCGCCAGGTCCTCGATCCGTCCCAGCGACCCCGGCGGCTTGGCCTTGCCGTCCAGCAGGGCCCGCAGGACCGGCTCGAGGGTGGCGTCGACGGGCGCGATGGCGGCGGCGAGGGCGGGCAGGGTCATCATGGCGAGGTCCTGGATAGACGAGGCGGGGTCATCGGGCGAGCACGGCGATCAGGCCGATCGCCAGCGGGATCAGCCAGAGCAGCAGGCAGGCCCGGCGATAGAGGCGCAGGCCACGTTCAAGGTCGGCGGCGGTCGGCCGCGGTCCGTCGCCGAAGGTCGGCCGGGTCGTCCTGACGCCGTCATAGACCGCCTCGCCGCCCAGCTGGACGCCCAGCGCGCCGGCCATGGCGGCCTCGGGCCAGCCGGCGTTGGGCGAGGCGTGCCGGCGGGCGTCGCGGAGCATGATCCGCCAACCAGTTCCGCCGGCCAGGGCGATCAGCCCGCCCGCCGCCCGCGCCGGGACCAGGTTCATCAGGTCGTCGGTCCGCGCCGCCGCCCAGCCGAACATCCGCCAGCGCTCCTCTCGGTGGCCGACCAGGCTGTCGGCGGTGTTGACGCTCTTGTAGGCGAAGAGCCCCGGCAGGCCGCCGACCAGCAGCCAGAAGGCCGGGGCGACGACGCCGTCGTTGAAGCTTTCGGCCAGACTCTCCAGGGCGGCGGCGGCCACGCCCTCGGGATCGAGCCCGCCGGTGTCGCGGCCGACGATCATCGCCACCGCCGCGCGGGCGGCCGGCAGGTCGCCGGCTCGCAGCGGCGTCAGGACGGCCGCGACGTGGTCGTGCAGGCTGCGCTGGGCCAGGCCGACCGTCGCGACCAGGGCGACCAGCGCCAGCGCCGGCGGGCTGGTCCTCAGCAGCCCCTGCGCCGCGCCGCCGAGCAGGACGGAGGCGGCGACCAGCAGCATGATCAGGACCACACCCAGCAGCCGGCGCCGCTGGTCGGACGACGCCGGCCGGTTCCAGCGCCGCTCCAGCCCCCCGATCAGCGCCGCCGGCCAAGCCACGGGATGTCCCGCCAACCGGTTCAGCGCGGCCGGATAGCCCAGCAGCGCCTCCAGGCCCAGGGCCAGGGCGACGACCCACGGCCAGGGCGCCGCCTCAGCCATCCACGCGTCCGATCAGCTCGATCAGCGGTCCCCAGGCGCCGGAGACGATGGCGGTCCTCACGCCATAGGCCCGCTCCAGCACGGCCGGCGTCAGGGCCTCCAGCGGCGCGGCGTCGGCGATCAGGGCCCCGTCGCGCAGCACCAGCACCCGGTCGGCCAGGCGCAGGGCCACGCCCAGGTCGTGCAGGGTCATCACCACCCCCTGGCCGGGTTCGGCCGCGAAGGCGCGCATCAGGTCGACGGCGTCCAGCTGATGGCCGGGATCCAGCCCCGCCAGCGGCTCGTCGGCCAGCAGCCACGACGGCTCGCCCGCCAGCACCCGGGCCAGCAGGGCGCGGGCCCGCTCGCCGCCCGACAGGGTGGTGACGTCGCGT
Organism: Caulobacter sp. LjRoot300; assembly: GCF_964253875.1. NCBI lineage: Bacteria > Pseudomonadati > Pseudomonadota > Alphaproteobacteria > Caulobacterales > Caulobacteraceae > Caulobacter > Caulobacter sp. LjRoot300. The sequence continues at coordinate 937,221 of NZ_CAXUSA020000003.1, read as the reverse complement.
CGCGCCAGGCCGGTCATGCGGGTGCGGACCAGGGCGGCCTGGACGGCGGCGTGGTCGGCGTCGCTGAGGCCGCGGGCCCCGCTGTGCGGGGTGCGGCCCAGGCCGACCAGGGTCTCGACGTCCACCGCCCAGGCCACCTCCGGCGTCTGGGGCAGGAAGCCGATGCGGCGGGCGCGCTGGCGATGCGGCAGGGCCAGGATCGGACCGTCGTCCAGGCGGACCTGTCCGGCGTCGGGGCGGCGCAGTCCGGCCAGGCAGGCCAGCAAGGTTGACTTGCCCGCGCCGTTGGGGCCGACGATGGCGGTGACCTGACCGGCGCGGAACCGCGCACTGACGCCCGCCAGCACCGTGCGGCCGCCCAGGGCGACGGTCAGGTTCTCGGCGACCAAGTCGCTCATGCCAGCCTCCCTCATGCCAGCCTCCGACGCATCGCGATCAGCAGGGCCAGGAAGAAAGGCCCGCCGACGGCGGCCATGGCCACGCCCAGGCGGACCTCGGCGGCCGAGGGCGTCAGCCGCACCAGGATGTCGGCGGCCAGCACCAGGGCCGCGCCGGCCAAGGCGCTGGGGGCCAGCAGGGCGCCCGGCTGGTGGCCGACCAGGGGCCGCATCAGGTGCGGGGTGATCAGGCCGACGAAGCCGATCATGCCGGTCACCGCCACGCTGGCGCCGGACGCCAGGCCGACGCCGACCGCCAGCAGCACCCGCGTCAGGTTCAGGTCGATTCCCAGCGCCTTGGCCCCGGTCTCGCCCAGGGTCAGGGCGTCCAGCGCCCGGCCCAGCATCAGCATCAGGCCCGAGCCGACGGCGATGAAGGGCAGGGCCCGCCAGACGTCGTCGGCGCTGCGGTCGGCCAGCGAGCCCAGCAGCCAGTTGATGATCTCCTGCGCCGCCCAGGGGCTTGGGGCCAGGCTCAGGGCCAGGGCGACGCCGGCGCTGGCCACGGTGTTGAGGATCACCCCGGCCAGGATGAAGGTGATGGTCCCGCCGGTCCCGCCGGCCAGGACCAGCATCACGGCCACGCCGAGGCTGGCGCCGACCATCGCCGCGGCGAACAGCAGCCAGGGCGTGGACAGGCCCAGGCTCAGATACATGGTCATCACCGCGCCCAGGGCGGCCATGGACGACACGCCCATCACGCCGGGGTCGGCCAGCGGGTTGCGAGTGTAGCCCTGCATGACCGCGCCCGACAGGCCCAGGGCCGCGCCGACGGCGATGGCCAGGATGGTGCGGGGCAGCCGCAGCTCGAAGATGATCGCCCAGCGCGGGTCATGCGCGGGTTGCGACCAGGCGCGCCACGGAACCCAGACCCGGCCGGCCGTCAGCGACAGGCCGCCCAGCAGCAGGACCAGCAGGACGAGGCCGCCCAGCAGCAAGAGGCGCCGGTTCATGCGGCCGCTCCCAGGACCTGCCGGCGCGCGGCGGCCAGGGCGGCGGCGGTGTCCGCCAGGCCCGGGCCGCCGCAATAGAGCAGCCGCTCGGGAAACACCGCCCGGGTCATGCGCGACGAGACGCTGGCCAGGGCCGGGTGGTTGAGGACCTTCTCGGCAAAGGTCGGAGCGTTGGGCGCGGCCTGGCCGGCCAGCAGCACCTCGGGCGGATCGTCCAGCAGGCGCTCCAGCGAGACGTTGCCCCACTTCTTCAAGCCGTAGCGCTGGGCGACGTTCACGAAGCCGGCGCGGCGCATCATCTCGTCGACCAGGGTGCCGTGGCCGGCGGCGAAGCCGTTGGGCTGGAAGACCAGGGCGGTGATCGGCCGGGTCCCTGGACGCGGCGCGCTGCTGGCCATCGCCGCCTCGACCCGGGCGATCAGCGCCTCGCCGCGGTCGGGATGGTCGACGGCCTGGGCGATGCGGCGGATCTGGGCCTGGTTCTCGACCCAGCTGTTGGGCACCTTGAACAGCTCGGCGCGGATGCCCAGCCGCGTCAGCGCCGCGCGGGTGGCGGGCGAGGAGTGGGCGGCGGTCAGCACCACGTCGGGCCGCAGGGCGATCACCTCCTCGGCGCTCTCGTAGGTCATCGGGTAGGTGAGGGCGATCCTGGCGATGCCCGATTGCTGCGGATCGCGGGCGTAGTGGCTCAGCGCCACGACCTGAGCGCGGTCGGCGACCTGGACCAGCACCGCGTCCAGGCAGGGGTTCAGCGAGATGACGCGGGGCAGGGCGCGGGCGTTCGCCACGCCGCCGACCAGGCCTGTCGCCAGGCCCGTCACAAGCCCGGCGCCGACCGCCGCCCGCCGGGTGAGACGGGTCAAAACTCGACCCCGCGCTGGGCCTTGAAGCCCTGCTCGAACGGATGCTTGACCAGGGTCATCTCGGTGACCAGATCGGCGATCTCCAGCAGCTGCGGCTTGGCGTTGCGGCCCGTCAGGCAGACATGCTTGTCGCCGGGGCGGGCCTTCAGCACCGTCACCACCTCGTCGATGTCGAGATAGTCGTAGCGCAGGGCGATGTTGATCTCGTCCAGCAGCACGAAGTCCAGCTTGGGATCGGCGATCATCTGCTGCGACACCAGCCAGGCGGCCTGGGCGGCGGCGATGTCGCGCTGGCGGTCCTGGGTGTCCCAGGTGAAGCCCTCGCCCATGACCTCGTAGCGTACCTGGTCGGGGAACTTGCTGAAGAACAGGCGCTCGCCGGTCTTCCACTTGCCCTTGATGTACTGAACGACCCCGACCTTCAGGCCCCAGCCCAGGTGGCGGGCCACCATGCCGAAGCCGGCCGAGGACTTGCCCTTGCCGTCGCCGGTATGGACCAGCAGCAGACCTTTCTTGAGCGTTTTGGTCTGCATCATCGCGTCGCGCTCGGCCTTGAGGGCCTTCATGGCTTGGGCGTGCTTGGTATTGAGATCGTCGCTCATCGGAGGTTCTCCAGGGCGTCGGCGAGGCGGAGCCAGTCCGGCTGCGGGCCGGGCAGGCCGAAGCGGATCAGGGTCTCGTCCCAGGGGAAGGGGCGGGTGAGGATCCCGGCGCGGGCCAGGGCCTCGAAACGGCGCGGCGCGTCGGCGGCCCGGACCAGGCGGAACAGCGTCGTCCCGCCGACGATCTCGAAGCCGGCTTGGCGCAGCAGGACGTCCAGGCGCGCGGCGTCGTCCGCCAGGCGCAGGCGGGTCCGGGCCGCCCAGGCGGCGTCGGCATAGGCCGCGAGCCCGGCGGTGATCGCCGGGCCGCAGACCGGCCAGTCGCCCAGCGCCTGGCGGACGCGGGCGGCCAGGGCCGGTTCGGCCACCAGGAAGCCCAGGCGCGCCCCGGCCAGACCATGGAACTTGCCGAACGAGCGCAGCACGGCCAAGCGCTCGCGGCCTGGCGCGCCGGCCAGCGGGGCGACGGACAGCGCCGGATCGACCTCGACGAAGGCCTCGTCCACCAGCAGCGGCCCGTCCGTCAGGGCCAGGACCTGACCGGGCGGCAGGGCCTGGCCGCTGGGATTGTCCGGATTGACCAGCACCCGCAGGTCGGCCGTCGAATTGCGGGCGTCGACGACCTCCGCTCCCGCGACCTTCCAGGCGTCGGCGTGACCGCCGTAGGTCCGGGCCGAGATCGCGACCCGCGCCGTCGTCAGCAGGCGCGGCAGCAGGCGGATCAGCGCCTCGCTGCCCGCAGCCGCCACGACCCGGGCCGGATCCGCGACCCCGAACGCCTTGGCCGCGACCCGTTCCAGCGCCCGCAGCGACTCCGGATCGGGCAGGCGCGACCAGGCTTCCGGCGCCAGCACGGGGACAGGATAGGGTCGGGGATTGATCCCGGTCGACAGGTCCAGCCACGGCGTCGGCGCGTTCGGCCAGGCCGCCCGCGCCGCGCCGAGGCGTCCGCCGTGGCCGAGGAAGGCCGCCGGCGTCGCCATGGCTAGAACCTCGCCCGCACGCCGGCGAAGGCGCCGCGGCCCAGGGTCCCGTAGCGGTAGAGGGTCTCGTAGTGTTGGTCGAACAGGTTCTCGACCCGGCCGTACAGCTCGAAGGTGTCGTTGATCGGATAGGCGATCCGCACGTCGGTCAGGACATAGCTTTTCAGGCGACGAGTGTTGGACGCGTTGTCGAAGCTGTGGCCGACATACTGCATCATCACGCCGCCGGTCAGGCCGTTCGGCAGGCTGAGTTCGGCGTCCGCCGAGGCGGTCTCGCCGGCCCGGCGCACCAGGTCCTTGCCGTAGTTGGAGCCGGCCGACTTATTGATCGCGTCCATGTTGGTGTAGTTGGCCGACAGGGTCAGCAACGGGCTGACCTCGAGGCTGCCTTCCACCTCGACGCCGTCAGCCTGGGTCTTGGCCGTGTTGGCGTAGCCGCCGAAGTTGGGCGGGATGTTGTTGGACAGGAAGTCGATCTGGTTCTTGGTGTCGCGGTTGAAATAGGTGATCGCGCCGCGCAGGCGGCCGTCCAGCAGGCTGTGCTCGACACCGACGTCCCAGCTCTTGGCCTCTTCAGGCTTCAGCGCGATGTTCCCGTAGTCGCTGTACAGCTGATACAGCGACGGGGCCTTGAAGCCCTCGCCATAGTTGGCGCGGAAGACCGTGGTCCCGCTGTTGGGGCTCCAGGTCGCGCCGGCCTGATAGGTGGTGGCGCCGCCGAAGGTGTCGTGGTCGTCGTGGCGGACGCCGCCGGTCAGGGTCAGGCCCTCGACCGGCTTGGCCCGCAGCTGGCCGTAGACGCTGTCCATGCCGGTCGCGTGGCGGCCGGGCGCGGGGTTCGCGTCGAAGCTGGAGGGCGCGGCGGTGCGGAACCAGGTGCGCTCGGTCTCGGCCCCGAACACCGCGCGCCAGACCGGGCTGATCGTCCAGGTGCCCTGATATTCCAGGCTGTTGTCCGTGCCCCTGGCGTCGAAGGTCTTGGTCGTGACGGCCTGGCTGGGGTCGTAATTGTCGCGGTCGGTCTGGGTGTACGAATAGCCGATGCGGCTGTTCAGGGCGCCGTCGAAGTTCGACAGGCGCGCACCCAGATAGCTGACCAGTTCCTGGGTCCTGCCGTATTCGGCGGTGTCGGCGAAGGCGAACGCCGGGGCCGGGAAGCCGTCGAATTCGTTGCGGCCCCTGGCGTAGGACAGGCGGGCGTCGAGGCTGGCCCCGTCCGTCACGTTCAGGTCCAGGCGGCCGCTGACGGCGGCGTTGCGGTAGCCGTCCTTCTCCTTGCCGCCCAGGGCCTCGTCGAAGTTGGAGACGCCGGCGGTGGTGTAGGACCCCGCCGCCAGGCGCCAGCCGCCCCAGGCGCCGCCGGCCCCGACGCCGAGCCGGGCATAGGCCGTGGCGCGCGAGCCGCCCTCGACCGTGGCGTCGCCGGACAGCGGTCCGTCCGGCGTCTTGGTGATCATGCTGACCACCCCGCCGATGGCCTGGCTGCCCCACAGGGTCGACTGCGGGCCGCGCAGCACCTCGATGCGGTCGACGTCGCCGGCCAGCAGGGTGGCGAAGTTGTAGCCGCCGCCGGTCGCCGACGGGTCGTTCAGCTTGACGCCGTCGATCAGCACGGCGGTCTGGTCGCTTTCGGCGCCGCGGATGCGCACCTGGGTCGAGCCGCCGATGCCGCCGTTGCGGGTGACGGTGACGCCCGGGGTGCGCGACAGCAGGTCGGAGACCACCACCACCTGGCGCTGGCGCAGGGTCTGCGCGGTGATCACGGTCATGCTGACCGGCACTTCGGACAGCTTGTCGGCGGCGCGGCCAGCGGTGACGACCACCTGGTCGACGGCGTTGGCCTCGTCCAGGGGCTCGGCGGCCAGCACCTGGCTGGGCAGGCCCAAAGCGGGCAGGGCGAGGGCGGGAAGGGCGGCCACCAGGGCCAGGATGGAAATCGGGCGCATGTTCAAGACCTCCGTGCGCGGCAACGAAGGCTGGCCCGGGGATCCGGACCGGCCTGACGATGTCGCCTCGGGGGAAAGAACCCCATCGTACGGCGCACCCCGGCCGGACGAAGGACGACCGCGACGGGCAGGTCTCCTGGCTCGCGGGTCAAGGCCGGTGCGCGTCGCCTTCCCAATCATCCTCCGAAGAGGACGGTCAGTGGCTTAATGACGCGCGGGCTCGCCGCTTACAGTTGCGGGGGCAGCCCGGGTTTCGCACCCGAGTTCCCTTTTCATCCTCTTTCGAGGAACCTGTCGCGAGAGCTGCACTATATGCTGCGTCGCACACGGTCAATCTGGCTGGCCATCGGGAGCGCGTCTTGCCGTTTAACCTCGTCCTGGGCGGAGCCCGATCCGGCAAGAGCGCTTTCGCCCAGGGGGCGGCGGAGGCCCTGGCCGCGGACGGCCGGCTGGTGATGATCGCCACGGCCCAGGCCTTCGATTCGGAGATGGCCGAGCGCATCGCGCGCCATCAAAAGGATCGTGGTCCGGCCTGGACGACGCTGGAGGCGCCGCTCGATATCGCGGGTGCGTTGGCGACGCTGGGCGCGGACGACGTCGTCGTGGTCGATTGCCTGACGCTGTGGCTGTCGAACCTGATGCTCGGCGAGCAGGATGTGGCGACGGCCGCCGCCGGACTGGTCGAGGCGGTCGGACGGTTTGAAGGGGCTCTGTGGCTGGTGTCCAACGAGGTCGGCTTCGGCATCGTGCCGGACAACGCCCTGGCCCGGCGGTTCCGCGACGAGGCGGGGCGGCTGCACCAGGCCCTGGCCCAGGCCGCCGACGCGGTGACCCTGGTGGTGGCCGGGCTGACCCTGCGCCTGAAATAGGCCTTGGTGTGGAGAGTGGCGGACTTTGCGCCGCCTCATGGGCTGGGGACAGGCGCATGCGCCTGTCCCCGTCCGCGCTCCGGATCGTTCTCAGGGGGGCAGGCGACATGGAGGAGCTTGAACTCGAAATCAAAGACCGCCGTTATGGCGGGTATCGAGGTCTGCACGAACCAGACGCCGCTCGCACGGACGGGCGGCGCGCCGGGAGGACGCCATGAACGCCTTTGCCCCCATCGCCGCTGCCGAGACGCCCGACTACGCCGGCCTGACCGTCACGCCCGCCGGGCCCGTGCTCGGGGCCGAGATCTCGGGGGTGGACCTGCGCCAGCCCCTGGCTCCGGAGATCGTGGTGGCGATCCGCGCGACGCTGTTGCGGCACAAGGTGGTGTTCTTCCGCGACCAGGACATCAGCCATGAGGACCATGTCCGTTTCAGCCGGTATTTCGGGAACTTGGAAGGGCATCCTGTCACCGCCCACGTGCCCGGCTTTCCCGAGATCCTGCACATCGAGGCCGCCGACGGCATGAAGCTGCGCGAGGAGATCGTGCCGATCGTCCGCGTCGCCAACAAGTGGCATACCGACGTCACCTTCCGCCCGGCCCCGTCGATGGGCGGGGTGCTGCGGGCCCGCCACCTGCCGCCGCTGGGCGGCGACACCCTGTTCGCCGACACCGCCGCCATCTATCGCGACCTGCCCGACAGGCTGAAGGACCAGCTGGCGACCCTGACCGCCGAGCACGACATCCTGCAGAGCTACGGCTACCGGGTCGACGAGGCCAAGCGGCAGGACCTGCGCGCCGCCTATCCGCCCCAGGTCCACCCGGTTGTCCGCACCCATCCGGAGACCGGCGACAAGCACCTGTTCGTCAACAAGGTGTTCACGACGCGGATCCTGGGACTGGCCGAGGACGAGGCCGCCAGGCTGCTGGCCGAGCTGCTGGACCGGGTGAAGACGCCCGAATACCAGGTCCGCTTCCGCTGGACGCCGAACGCCATCGTCTTCTGGGACAACCGCGCCACCCAGCACTACGCCATCCTCGACTACTGGCCTCAGGAGCGCGTCGTCGAGCGGGTCACGATCCAGGGCGACGTTCCGTTCTGAAGCGACTCCAAATTTGCCTCGGGAGGACCATTTAAATCAAAGTCTTGTCGCGAAAACCTGATAGACTTTCAGGACCGCGAGGCGCGCGTGTCCACCCGGCGTTCCATCAGCAGCAGGCTGAGCATGACCAGGAAGGCGAAGACCAGCAGGGCGCCGGCCAGCTGATGGGCCTTGTCCCATTCCAGGGCCTCGACCAGCCGGTAGATCTCGATCGACAGCACCTCGGTCTGGCCCGGAATGCCGCCGCCCAGCATCATCACCACCCCGAACTCGCCGACCGTGTGGGCGAAGACCAGCAGGGCGGCGACCGCGTAGCCCGGCAGGGCCAGCGGCAGGGCCACCCTGACGAACCGGGCCCAGGGCGAGGCGCCCAGGGTGGCGGCGGCCTCCAGCGGCTCGTCGCCCACCGCGATGAAGGCGTTGCGCAGCGGCTGGACGGCGAACGGCAGCGAATAGACCAGCGAGCCGATCACCAGGCCCTGGAAGGTGAAGGCCAGGGTGCGTACCCCGAACGGATGCAGCACGGCGATCAGCGGGCTTTGCGGGCCCAGGGCGATCAGCAGGTAAAAGCCCAGGGCGGTCGGCGGCAGGACGATCGGCAGGGCCACCAGGGCCCCGACCGGCGCCTTCCAGCGCGAACGGCCCCGCGCCAGCCACCAGGCCAGGGGCGTGGCCAGGACCAGCAGCAGGATCGTGGTGATCCCGGCCAGCTTGGTCGTCAGCCACGCGACCTCCAGCATCGTCAGGCAGCCTTGATCTTGATTGGTGGCGGAGGGGGCGGCATGGCTTTGGTTCCGGCGGAGGCTCGGTTATGTAGTGGAACTGCATAACGGGATTTCTCGTCCCGGTCACGTTCGGCCTGAGATCCGGCATGAGGCTACGATGTCCACCGAAGGCGATCTGAGCGCGTCCCTGGTCCTGAAGCGCGGCGGCCTGGCGCGTGTCGGCCTGGAGCGCATCGCCCTGGTCGAGGCGATCGCCGGCCTCGGCTCGATCAGCGCCGCGGCCAGGCAGTTGGGCCTCAGCTACAAGGGCGCGTGGGACGGGGTGCAGGCGCTGAACAACCTGTTCGACGCGCCCCTGGTGGTCGCCAACGCCGGCGGCAAGGCCGGCGGCGCGGCCGTCGTCACGCCGCGCGGCCTGGCGGTGATCCGGGCCTTCCGTGACGTCGAGCGCGAGATCGGCGCGGCCCTGTCGCGGCTGGAGACGGGCCTGGCGGCGGCGGAGCCGAACACCGGCCAGGGCCTGGGCGACCTGTTCTGGAGCCTGGGCCTGCGCACCAGCGCTCGCAACGCCTTGCGCGGGGTGGTCACGGCCATCGACGACGGCGAAGTGACCGCCCGGGTCGACCTCGACCTGGGCGAGGGCGTCGAGATCGTCTCGGTCATCACTCGCCGCAGCCGCGAGGAACTGGGCCTGGCGGTCGGCAAGCCGGCGCTCGCCCTGATCAAGTCCAGCTTCGTCGTCCTAGTCGGCGACGGTCCGCCCGACGACGGGGTCAACCGCCTGGCCGGGACCGTGGTCGATCGCGAGGACGGCCATGAGGTCAGCGAAGTGACCCTGAGCCTGTCGGCCGGCAAGACCCTGGTCGCCACCGTGCCGAATTCCGCCAGGCCGCCCGCCGTCGGCGATCACGTCGTGGCGACCGTCGCCCCGTCCAACGTCATCCTCGCCATCGACTAGGTTCCGTGGACAGTTAGGCCTTTAGCGTCGAGACGCCGCCCTCGTCCTTCGACAGGCTCAGGATGAGGGCTCGTTGTAGGGTGGTTCAGTAGAATTCCTCATCCTGAGCCTGTCGAAGGACGAGGAATTCGGCCCCAAACCCTCAACTGTCCACAGCTCCTAATGGACCGTCGGCCGCTCGGGCGCCGGCGGGGTCGGCTCGGCCGTCCGCTCATCGCGCAGCCGGGCGGGCAGAGGATAGCCGTCGACCCGCAGCGCCGCGTTCAGGGCCCGGGCCAGGACCATGGTCGGCTGGGAATCGACCAGCAAGGGCTCGAGCAGCGCCTCGCCCGCCGCCGTGGCGGTTCCGGCCAGGCCGCACGAGACCATCAGCCGCTGCTCGTCGGTGGAGATGCCGCCGCAGGCCGGACATTCCACCTGGATCGGCCGGCGCAGGCAGGCCTCCACCGACTGCATCCAGGCCACGAACAGGCCGCCGGTGCGGTTGGACGCCCGGAAGGCCAGGGCCTGGGCGACCAGCCGGCTGGGAGGCTCGCCGGCCGCCCGCAGCGCCGCCCACTGGCGCATGGCGCCCAGCAGCAGCCTTTCGCCGACCGTCGGTCCGGAGGTCCAGCGCAGCGCTATGGGATCGGGGGTCATCGCGGCCTCTCGGACGGGCGTCGCGGTCATTGTTGCGACTGACTCGCAATATTTAGCGCCTGATCTTGTTGCGAGTCAATCGCAACAACTGACCCTTCGGCGCGCTGGACCCAAGCGCGCCAGCGGCCTAGGTTCAGCCCTCGCCGCAACCCGTTCGCCGCCCTTGAGTCCCTGGAGCCCGCGCTGTCCGCCACCCCTCGATCGATCACGCCGATGGCTCGGCTGTACGGCGAGAAGCGGGCCAACCTGGTGCGCGTCTTCGCCGCCCGGCTGCGCTCGGCCAGCGAGGCCGAAGACCTGATCCAGGACCTGTACCTGAAGGTCCAGGCCCTGGGCGATCTGGAGGTCGAGGGCGACGGCTCGGCCTTGCTGTTCCGCATGGCCAACAACCTGATGCTCGACCGGTTGCGCAGCCAGACCCGCGCCAGCGCCCGTGACGAGGGATGGCGCAGCCTGCAGGGCGCGTCGCTGGGCGACCAACAGGTGGCGGACCTCCCGTCGGCCGAGGAGGTGGTCGCCGGCCGGCAGCGTCTGAGCGCGATGATGACGGCGGTCGAGGACTTGCCGCCCCAGGTCGCCCGGGCGTTCAGGCTTCACAAGCTGGAAGGCCTGAGCCACGCCGACACCGCGGCCGCCATGGGCGTCAGCCGCAGCTCGGTCGAAAAGCATGTGAGCGCCGCCCTGAAGGCGCTGATGGCGAAGCTGGCATGAGGGCGGTTATGGTTTCGAGCATGGGTCTTGGAGGTGCCGGCGCCTTGGCGACGTCTTATCCTTGCGAGGACGCGACTTGGCGTCGGGACGGAGCGAAATGACGCGCGCCCAAACGGACATCGACGCCGAGACCGTCGAGGCCGCGATCGATTGGCTGGTTCGCCTGCAGGGCGAGGCGGTCACCGAACGCGACTGGCTGGATTTCGACGCCTGGCTGACGGCTTCGCCGACCCACGCCCAGGCCTATGACGCCGCGCTGGCCTTTGACGGTCGCCTGGACCTGGACGCGCGCTTCGCCCAGGTCGAGCCCGTCGCCGCGCCCTTGACGGCCTCGCGGGGCGAGGTCGTTCCGTTGCGACCGACGCGGCGGGTCTGGATCTGGTCGGCGGGCGCGGCGATCGCCGCCGCCTTCGTCGCCGGCGCGGTCCTCCTGCCGGCCAGTGGACTGCTGGGCGCGCACGAGACGACCTATGTGACCAGCGTCGGCGAGCGCCGGACCGTCGCCCTGGAGGACGGCTCGCGGATCGAGATGAACGCCGCCTCGCGGATGACGGTTCGGTTCGAGCGCCATGCGCGCCGCGTCCATCTGGGCGACGCCCAGGCCTTCTTCGACGTGGCCAAGGATTCCTCGCGGCCGTTCCTGGTCTCGGCCGGCGACACCCAGGTGCGGGTGGTCGGCACCCAGTTCGACGTCCGTCATCGCGACGGGCTGGTGGCGGTCAATGTCCGGCGCGGCCTGGTCGAGGTGCGTCCGAACCTGGCCCGCGACGCCGCGTCGTTCCGGTTGCGGCCGGGGCAGGGGCTGTCGCATCGCAAGGGCCAGAGGGCCGACGCCCAGGTCCAGGCCGTGGCCGTCGAGGAGGTCGCCGGATGGCGCCAGGGCCGGCTGATCTATCGCGACCAGCCGCTTTCGCAGATCGCCGGCGACATGAACCGGCTGTTCCCGCGTCCGGTCAAGCTGGGCGACGCCGAGGCCGCCAACATGCGACTTTCCGGCGTGTTGATCGTCGATGACCAGGATGCGATGGTCGACCGACTGTCGCACCTGCTTCCGGTACGGACGACGACGACCGACGACGCCATCGTGATCCGCGCGCGCTAGGGTCTTGCTGACGGGCCCGGAATCGTTCGAAGCGCGAAGCTTGAGCTCTAGGGGGATAGAGCTGGAGCCCGATGATTTCGGACACGGAGTCCCAGCTTCGCGGTCGGCCTGACGATCCGGGACATCCCGGCGCGACCGCCGCCGCTTGCCCGCGCCGCTCCGCTCCGCTCTTCGCCCTGGCCCTGACGTCCGCCCTGGCCCTGGTCGGTGAGGCCGGCGCGGCGCCGGCGAAGTTCCGGTTCGACATCCCCGCCAAGCCGCGGTCGGAGGCCCTGATCGACGTCGGCGTCCAGGCCCGGGTCACCCTGGGCGGGGCGTCGTCCTGCCCGGGACGAAGCGCGGCCATCGCCGGTGTCCTGACCCTGCGCCAGGCGCTGGGGGCGGTAACCGCTGGCGCGCCATGCCAGTTCGAGATCCTCGACAACGCGACCGTCAGCATCCGCCCGGCCCGGCCGAGCCGGAGCGCGGAGCGGGCCGGGCCGCCGCCGGCCGCCGCGCCGCCTCCGGTGGTCACCGCCCCGGCCATCGACACAATCATCGTCACCGCCACCAAGCGCCCGACCCGCCTGGGCGCGGCGGCCGGCGGCCTCAGCGTGATCAGCGCCGCGCGGCTGCGCGACGCGGGGGCCATCGACACGACCAGCGTCTCCCAGCAGACCGCCGGCTTCATCACCACCAATCTGGGCGCGGCGCGTAACAAGATCATGCTGCGCGGCCTGTCGGACGGCACCTTCACCGGTCGCACCCAGCAGACGGTCGGCACCTATCTCGACAACATCCCGCTGACTTACAACGCCCCCGACCCGGACCTGCGGCTGATCGACGTCGACCGGGTGGAGATCCTGCGGGGGCCGCAAGGCGCGCTCTATGGCGGCGGGTCGCTCAGCGGGGTCTATCGGATCGTCTCCGCCAAGCCGGTGCTGGACGAATGGTCGGGATCTCTCCTGGCCGGCGCGGCCGCCACCGAATCCGGCTCGCCCAGCAGCCGCTTCGAGGGCGTGGTCAACCTGCCGCTCGCCGCCGGTCGCGCCGCTTTGCGCCTGGCGGCCTACAGCGACGTGGACGGCGGCTATGTCGACGACGTCAACCTGCGCCTCTCCAACGTCGACCGCACCACGCGCACCGGCGGCAGGGCCGCCCTGACCGTGGCGATGGGGCCGGAATGGTCGGTCCTGGTGTCCGGCGCGCGCCAGGACCTGCACGCCACCGACAGCCAGTACACGACCCCGAGCCTGGGCGGCCAGAAGCGCGCCAACCAGGTGCGCGAGACCCACGACAACGTCCTGCAGCAGGGGGCTGTGACGATCACCGGAGCGGGGGACTGGGGGCGGTTCGTGTCGTCGACCGGCTATGTCCGTCACCGCTTCGCCAGCCGGTTCGACGCCACCGCGGCGCTGAACGGGGCCGGCGCCGACGCGGTCGACGTCGGCCTGTTCGACGAGGCCAGCAAGGTGCGGTTGCTGGTCGAGGACGCGGTGCTGTCGTCGCCGGACACCGACCGTTTCCGCTGGCTGTTCGGCCTCTACGGCCTGGCCAGCCTGGAGGACAGCGACGGCGAACTGCGGGCGCGCACCTATTTCGATCCTTCGCGCCTGATCTATCTGGAGGCGCGTCGGGATCGGCGGCGCGAGCTGGCCCTCTACGGCGAGACCGCCTACGATCTGGGCGGCGGCTGGACCGCCAGCCTGGGCGGCCGCGCCTTCCGCAGCGCGGTGCACACCACCTCGGCGGTCGAGGCGCCGGCCCCGGGGCAGTCGCGTACGCTGGACCGCGAGGCGCGCTTCACCGGCGTTTCGCCGAAGATCTCGCTTCAGCGCACCTGGAGCGGCGGGCTGATCTATCTGCTGACCTCGGAAGGTTATCGCTCGGGCGGGTTCAATTCGGGCGGACTGATCGCGCCGTCGGCGCTGCGCGGCGCGTTCAAGCCCGACCACCTGCGCAACTATGAGATCGGCGCCAGCTTCCGGCCCGGCGAAGGGCGCATGGTCCTGCGCACCGCCCTGTTCCACGACGTGTGGACCGATATCCAGACCGACCAGTATCTGAGCTCGGGCCTGTCCTACACGGCCAATGTCGGCGACGGCCGCAACACCGGCCTGGAGGTCGAGGCTACGGTTCTTGCCGCCCCTGGCCTGACGGTGGACGCCAACGCGTTGTTCAATCGCCCGCGCCTGAGCCGGGTGAATCCCAATTTCGCCTCGGCGGCCCAGAGCGAGCTGCCCGGCGTGCCGGACGTCTCGGCCGGCCTCATGGTCCGGTACGAACGGAATCTGGCCGCCGCGCGGCGCCTGGTGCTGACCAGCGAGCTGGAATATGTCGGCCAGTCGCGCCTGACCTTCGACCGCCGCCTTTCCCCGTCGATGGGCGGCTATGTCACCGGTCGCCTGTCGGCCGAGCTGGCGACGCGGGACTGGAGCTGGATCCTGGCGGTCACCAATCCGGCCAACGCCTCGAGCGACACCTTCGCCTACGGCAACCCGTTCAGCTTCGGCCAGGTGCGCCAGGTCACGCCGCTGCGTCCGCGCACCTGGAGTCTGGCGATTTCGCGGGCCTTCTAGGAGGACCAGCAGCGGCTTTCCGCGCGTGAACGTGAAAAAGGCGCTGAGGTTCCATCGGCATGGCGACGTTTACTTCCTGACGGGGCGTATTCGGAAGGTCGCCCCAAGTCGGGGAAACCACATGTCTGTCCTGTCGGGGCTTGTCTGCGTCCACAACGAAGAGGCGCGGCTGGCCGAGTGCCTGGCGCGGCTGGCGTTCTGCGACGAGATCGTCGTCGTCGCCGATCGCTGCACGGATCATAGCGAGGCCATCGCCCGCAAGATGGGCGCGCGGGTCGTCTCGGGCATCTTTCCCGTGGAAGGCCTGCGCAAGGAGGCCGGCGTGGCCGCCTGCCGCGGCGACTGGATCGTCGAACTGGACGCCGACGAGGCCGTGACTCCGGCCCTGGCCCAGGAGATCCGCGAGACGATCGCCCGCGCCGACGCCGGCGACTGGTACCAGGTGCCCGTGGACAACTTCGTGGGCGCGCAACTGGTGCGCCACGGCTGGGGCGGTTCGTTCGGAGCCTCCTCGGTGGCCCGGCTGTTCCGCAAGGGCGTCAAGCGTTGGAAGAAAGAACGGGTGCATCCGGGCACCACCTTCTCGGGCGTCTATGGCGGCCGGCTGGACAACGCCATCCTGCACAAGGTCGACGACGACATCGCCGACATGGTCCAGCGCCTCAATCGCTACACCACCCTGCGCGGCCAGGACCTGGCCGACAGCGGCAAGATCAAGGGCCTGTGGGACGACCTGTTCCGCGGCGTGCGCCGGTTCTGCAAGTGCTACGTCTCGCGCAAGGGCTACAAGGAGGGCGACATGGGGTTCCTGATCGCCGTCATGGCCGGCCTCTATCCGCTGCTCTCGAACCTCAAGGCGCGCGAGATCCGGGCGCTGAACGGCCAGAGCGTCCAGGCGATGCGTTCGAGCGCGGTGATCGGCCTCGATCTTGACGACGCCAGGCTGGGCCATTCGGCCTGACCGTGGTCATGTCGCTGCATCGTCTCCTGATCGCCGTCGTGATCGGGCCGGAACTGGCCCGCTGGAAGGCCGCGGGCCACGTGCCGGCGTTCTGGTGGCGCGACGACGACGCGCGCCGGCCGACGCCGGCCCTGGACCGCCTGCTGTCCCTGTCGGTCCGCTTCGCGGCGCCGATCACCGTCGCCGCCGTGCCGGACGGCGACATCGCGGCCCTAGCCAAGGCCTGTCGCGTGATCCCCGGCGCCGAACTGGCGATCCATGGCTTCCGCCACGAGAACCGCGCCCCGCCGGGCCTGCCGTTTGGCGAGGTCTACGACCTGGATCGCCTGGCCGACGTGATGTCGGACCTGAGCGGGGCGACGGAGGTGTTCCGCCGGGCCGGGGTGACGCCGCGGCTGTTCGTGCCGCCCTGGAACAACGCCCATCCCACCCTGAAACGGGCGCTGGACCTGCAGGGTCTGAGCCTGTCCTGCTACGGCCAGATGCGGAGCGCGGCCGAGCCCAACCGCCTGGACGCCCATCTGGACGTCATGCGCTGGAAGCCCGCCGCGCGCTTCCGGGGCGCGGCCCGGTTCCTGCTGCGCGCCCGCCGCCTGCTGGCCGAACGCCGGACGACGGGGGCCTGGGACCAGCCGCTGGGGCTGCTGACGCACCATCTGGACCATGACGAGGCCGCCTGGCGCTTCCTCGAGGCGTTCCTGCCCATCGCCCGGCCCGTCGCCCGAACGAGTCTCGACGGGCCGGCTACCGTCAGCCTGCGTGACAAGATCATCCTGAAGACGGGCTAGGGTCCACGTCCGGCGGCCGAGCCGACCAACATTTGGGCGTGTTTCAATTCAAGTCTCCAATCCAGGCGCGGGGCCTCCCTGTTGCGCGGAAGACGCAATGTCGGGATTCCGACGCAAAAGGATGGAACGCTTCCAAATCTCAGCCGTATTGCCGGCATGTCCAAATCTCGAGTCCTGATTGTCGAAGACGAATATCTGGTCGCGGCCGACCTCGAGGCCGGGCTTCAGGAATTGGGGTACGCGTCCGCGGGCATCGCTCAGGATCTGGAGACCGCCTTGGACCTGGCCCAGGCCGGGCCCGACATCGCCCTGGTCGACGTGCATCTGCGCGACGGCCAGACGGGGCCGCTGATCGCGCGCCGCCTGGTCGAGGAGTTCGCGATCAAGGTGCTGTTCGTGACCGCCAACCCGCGCATGGTGGTCGACACCGACCTGCCGGGCGTGATCGGGGTGATCAGCAAGCCGTGCGCCCATTATCTGATCGCCGCGGCCTTGGAATATGCCCTGCGCGTCGAGGATCGCGCGGTGCTGCCGGCCCCGCCGGCGGGCCTGATGCTGACGGGCCGCGCCGCGTAGAGGTCGGCGTTTTAGGCCGCTGACAGTGTCTGCAAGGCCTTCAACAAAGACCGGTTCAGGTCTTCGGAGCGTCGCGGTTCAGGCGGCCGGCCAGCACCTCGATCTCGACCTGAAGGCCTTCCGGCGACCAGGTGCGCCGGACCGAACCGCCCAGCTGGTTCTCGATGCTCATCTCGGCCAGGCGCGTGCCGAAACCGGTGTGGACCGGCGGCCCGGCCACCGGCGGACCGCCCAGCTCGCGCCAGCGGATGACCAACCCCACGCCCTGCCGCGTCACGTCGATCACGATCCGGCCCTCGGGACTGGAGAGCGCGCCGTACTTGGCCGCGTTGGTCGCCAGTTCGTGGAACACCAGGGCGATGGGCGTGGCGCCGCGATCGTCGATCGGCACGTCGTCACCGGCGATCGCGATCCGGCCCTCGTCGAAGGCTGGATAGGGCGTGAACAGCTCGCCCAGCAGGCCGTGCAGGGTCGAACCGCCCAGGGCCGGCCGCGAGCCTTCGCTGTGCGGACGCGCGAACTCGTGCGCCCGCCCCAGGGCCGCGATGCGTTCCTGCAGCCCCTTGGCGAACGGGCGGACGCTGGGGTCGTGACGGCTGGACAGGCCGATCAGGCCCGAGATCACCGCGAAGATGTTCTTGATCCGATGGCTGAGCTCGCGGCTCAGCAGTTCGTTGTCCTCGGCCGCGCGCTTGGCCGCGTCGATATCGGTGCAGGTGCCGATCCAGCGGACGATGGTCCCGTCGCGATCACGGACGGGCAGGGCGCGGCCCAGGGTCCAGCGATAGTCGCCGCTGTGGTGGCGCAGCCGGTACTCGATCTCGTATGGCTCGCCCGTCGCCAAGCTGTGTCGCCACAGGGCCCAGGCCCGGGGCTGGTCGTCCGGGTGGAACATGCCGTTCCAAGCCTCGCCGTCGGTCGAGCCGACGGGGACGCCGGTGAATTCGTACCAGCGGGCGTTGTAATAGTCGTGGAAACCGTCGGGCCGGGTGGACCAAACCATCTGCGGCATGGCGTCGGTCAGGACCTGCAGCTGGGCTTGGCTGCGGCTGAGGGCTTCGGAGGTCGAGGCCGCCGAGGCCAGCCAGGGCGGCGCCAGTCCGGCGGGCGCCGCGTCGGGCGTGGGACGATCCGGGCCGTCTATCAAGAAAAATCCCCTCGGGCGCGGAAAGATCGCTGGACTGCGCCGACGCCCTCAAGCGTGGCCCTGTCTTAGCAAAGTACGGCGCAAAAGGTTCCCTAGCGCCGTCCTGTCCACCGCTCGCCGTCGGGAAGGCGTCAGGACGCCAGCCGCTGAAACGACCGGGCGTGCGCGACCAGGGGAAGGCCGGGCGCCAGATCCACCGACGCGGCCGTGACGATGAACACCGTGTGGGTCCCGGTGTCGATCCGCTGATCGATCCGGCAGGCGGTGGTCGACAGGCCGCCGCGATAGGTCGGCGGCGCGCCGGTCGTCAGTCGCCAGCGCTGGGGATCGAAGCGCTCGTGGCTGCGGCGCGAACTCGAGAAGCGCAGGGCCTCGTCCTCGTCGTGCTCGGCCAGGATCGCCACCCCGCAATGCTCGGCGTCGACCAGCACCTCGTGGCTGGACGCTTCCTTGCGGACGCAGAACAGGAAGCGCGGCGGGTCGACCGACAGACCGGTGATCGAGCTGACCAGCAGGCCGCGCGGGGTGGACCCGTCCCAGCACGAGACGATCGCCACGCCGCTGGCCAGTCGCGCCAGAGCCTCCTTGAAGGTCTCGGAGGCGACAGGCGGAGCCGGCGGCGCGGCGTGGACGGCGTAGGGCGGCTCCGCGCCGGACGAGGCGTCGCCGAACGGCGCGACGGCCGGCCAGGCGGCGTCGCCCAGCCAGCGCGGATCGATGTCGAGCGGAGCCATGGCCGTCAGCCCGCCGCGGCCGCCGGCTGGGCGTCGCGCCGGGCGACCAGCGCCCGCACCAGCGGGATCAGGTCGCGGCCATAGGCGATGGCGTCGTCCAGCGGGTCGAAGCCGCGGATCAGGAAGGTGGTGACGCCCAGGTCGTAATAGTCCAGCAGGGCCTCGGCGACCTGCTGGGGCGTGCCGACCAGGCCGGTGGAGTTGCCCGCCGCCCCGGTGACGGCGGCGACGCCGGTCCACAGGCGCTTGTCCAGCCGCGTGCCCTGCTTGGCGGCGTCGAGCAGGCGTTGCGAGCCGGCGTTGGGCGGCGTGTGGCCGCTGGTCGGCAGGCCGGCCTTGTCGCGCAGGGCCTTGGCCTGGGCGACGATGTCGTCGGCCTTGGCCCAGGCGGCCTCCTCGGTCTCGGCGATCACCGGCCGCAGCGACAGCGAGAACTTCACCTGACGACCGTGCTTGGCGGCGGCGTGGCGCACGCGGGCGATGGTCTCGGCGACCTGGGCCTGGGTCTCGCCCCACAGGGCGAAGATGTCAGCGTGCTTGCCCGCCACCGGGATGGCGGCGTCGGACGAGCCGCCGAAATAGACCGGGATGTGCGGCTTCTGCAGCGGCTTCACCCCGCCGAACGCCTGGACGACATTGTAGTAGTCGCCCTTGTAGTCGAACGGCTTTTCGCTGGTCCATTCCTGGCGGACGATGTCCAGGTACTCGCTGGTGCGGGCGTAGCGCTGGTCCTTGGTCAGGTGGTCGCCGTCCTTGGCCAGCTCGTCGTCCGAGCCGCCGGTGATGATGTGCACGGCCACCCGGCCGCCGGTGAACTGGTCCAGCGTCGCCAACTGGCGCGCCGCGACCGTGGGGGCGGTGAAGCCCGGACGGTGGGCGATCATGAAGCCCAGGCGCTGGGTCACGGACGCCGCGTGGGCCACGACCAGCTGGCTTTCGGGCGAGGTCGAGCCGAAGGCGACCAGGGCGCGGTCGAAGCCGCCTTCATCATGGGCGCGGGCGACGCGGTCGACATAGTCGCGGTCGATCACCGGGCCCTGGGCCGGGTGGATCTCGGACTGGTGCTGGGTGCCGATATAGCCGATGAATTCGACGGGCATGGGATGGCTCCGGTCTTGTGGTCGGGAGGAATTTCGAGGATGAGCGAGGGTTAGAAAAGCGAGGCTTTCTCAAGGGCTTGATCAGGCGGCCTCATCAGGCGGGAACCTTCGGGGCGGCTTCCTTGCGCAGGGCGCGGCGGACGGACGGGCGGGCCAGGGCCCGGGCGGCCTTGGCGCTCCAGGCGGGATAGGCCGAGGTGTCGATCTGCCGGCGTTCGGCCCAGCGCCAGATCACCAGGGCGTAGGCGTCGACGGCGCTGAAGTCCTCGCCCAGCAGCCAGGGGCCGGGTTGCTGGGCCAGGCGCTCGATGTCGGTCAGGGTGCGGTGGAAGCGGGCCTCGCCGGGCGTGGCCAGGGCGGCTTTGATCCCGTCGTCGTCGGCGAAGCGCTCGGGCCGGGCGATCTGCGAAAAGGCCACGTGCACCGTGCTGGCGAACCAGCTCATCACCTCGTAGGCGTGGGCCAGCTTCAGCGGGTCGGCCAGGGGCAGCAGGGCGCTGTGCGGATAGGCGTGGGCCAGATAGGTCAGGATGGCCAGCACCTCGGTGACCGGCTCGCCATCGACGGCCAGGGTCGGCACCCGGCCGCGCGGATTGACCTTCAGATAGGCGGGCTGGCGCTGCTCGCCGGCCGCCAGGTCGACGGGGTGGACGTCATAGGCGACGCCCAGCTCCTCCAGGGCGATCAGCGGCGCGAAGGCCGAGGATCCGGGAGCGAAATAGAGTTTCAGGGACGGCATCGGACGGGCCTCAGATCACGAAGAAGCCATGCGAGCCGTCGCGGGCCAGCTGGTCGACCAGGCCGAACTCCCAGTCCAGATAGGCCTGCATGGCCTCGGCGGCGTTATCGGTCCCCTCGTAGGGGCGCTTGTAGACGTCCTCCGGGTCCGAGGCGGCGCGGACCAGGCCGGTGTCCAGCCGGCGGCCGGTCCTGGCCCAGGCCTCCGTGCCGCCGTCCAGCACCCGCACTGGATGGTCGGAGATCTCCTCCACCTCCGCCGCCGCCAGGCGCGCCAGGCGGCCGTCGGGCGAGGTCAGGACGATCGGCAAGCCCTCGGGGATGCGCTCGAAGGCCTCGGCCAGGCGGGCGCGGATCGCGAACCAGGCGCCGGGGACCTGGCCCTTGCGGTGGACGGGGCTGGGCGCGAGATCCAGCACCACCACCGCGGCCTCGCCCAGGGCGACGGCCAGGTCTTCGGAACTGATGGTCTCGACGGTCGGGATCGGCGGCAGGCTGGGCCGCCAGGCGCCGGTCTCAAGCTCGCCGTCGAAGCCGCCGTCCAGCACGTAGACGTCCCAGCCCAGCTGGGCCAGCCACGAGGCGCTCATGTCGGCGCGCGGGCCGAGATCGTCGGCCAGGACGATGCGGCCGCCGCGCACCGGGGCGAAGACGTCGGTCTCCTGCACCAGCTGGCCGCCAGGGGCCGAGCGGAAGCCGGGCAGGTGGCCGGCGGCGTATTCCTCGGGCGTGCGGACATCGAAGCGGTAGAGGGTGCGCTTGCGGTCGGTGGCTAGGTCGGCCAGGCCCTCGGCGTCGATCCGCCGGACGCCGGCCCGGTAGGCGACGTCGCGGGCCTTGGTCCGGGCCTCTTCCAGGGTCTGATCGGAAACCGGCGGGAAGCGGCGGCTCTGGCCATGCTCCAGGGTCTGCTGGGCCAAGGTCCAGCCGATGGTGCCGTTGCGCAGGGCGAAGACGGGATTGGGCACGCCGGCGTTCAGCAGCGACTGGGCGCCGATCAGGCTGCGGGTGCGGCCGGCGCAGTTGACGATGATGGTGGTCGCCGGATCGGGCGCGATCTCGCGGGCCCGCAGCACGAGCTCGGCGCCGGGCGTGCTGATCCCGCCCGGGATGTTCATCACCGCATATTCCTCGAACCGGCGGGAATCCAGGATCACCTGGTCGGCGCCCTGGTCGATCCGCGCCTGGACCTCCTGGGCGGGCAGGGACGGGGTGTGGCGACGGGCCTCGACCAGCTCGCCGAACGCCTTGCTGTAGGAATTGACGTCCTGGAACAGCTCGTAGCCGGCGTCCGTCCAGGCCTGGAGCCCGCCCGCCAGGGCCCGGATCTGGGTATAGCCGAGGGCCGCCAGGCGCTTGCCGGCCGGCGAGACCAGGCCTTCGCCGTTGTCGTACAGCACGATTTTGGCGTCCTTGCGCGGGACCCGGTCCAGGATCTCCAGCTCCAGCCGGCTGAGCGGCAGCTGCGAGGCGAACAGCGGGTGGGCGCGGGCGAAGGGATCTTCCTCGCGCAGGTCCAGCAGGGCGATCTCGCGGCGGGCGATCCAGTCCTGGCGGACCTCGCGCGGAGTGACGGTGAGCAGGGTCATGGAGCGACCTCGGTGAGGACCTTCGAACGGTCCCAAAGGTTGGGCAGGGTGGTGTTGGCGTAGCCGGAGACGAACGGTTTCGGCCGTCCCGCGGCGTTGTAAGTCGAGCGCCGCACCGCGCCGATGTTGGCGCCGTAGACGTGGATGCTGATCGAGACGCGGTCGTCGAAGGCGTTGGTCACCTGGTGCACGTCGCCGATAGTGGGCGAGACCGCCTCGACCTCGCCGCGCTCCAGCCGGTGGACCGGCCCGACGGCGGCGAAGGCGTCGCCGCGCACTGCGAACCGCTGCGACAGCTCGGCCCCGCGCAGCACGCCGACCAGGCCCCAGACGGTGTGGTCGTGGACCGGCGTCGCCTGGCCGGGACCCCAGACGAAGCTGACCACGCTGAACCGCTCGCGGCTGTCGCAATGCAGCAGATACTGCTGGTAGCGGGTCGGGTCGGGCTTGGCGTAGGCGTCGGGCAGCCAGTCGTCGCGGGCGATCAGCCCGGCCAGCAGGCGTCCGCCCTCGGCGAGGATCAGTTCCTCGTCGCCGGTCTGGTCGACCAACGTTCCAAGGGCGCCGACGAAGTCGGCCAGCCGGTGAAGTTTGGGGGCGGGGCGAAGCGCGCTCATCGGGTCACAGCGCGTATTTCAGCGTGACCAGCCAGGTCCGCGGGTCGGGGAAGTTCTGGTGGTAGACGCCGGTCGCGGGCGTGTAGGTGGCGCTGACCGGCTTGTCGGAATCCAGCAGGTTGCGGCCCGACAGCACCACGCTCCAGCGCGGGTCCGGGGTCTGCCAGGTGACCACGCCGTTGACGAAGGTCTGGGCCGGCGCGACGTCCTGCGGCCGCTGCAGGGCGTTGAAATAGGTCTTGGTCTGGTATTGGGCGTTCAGCCCGACGCGGATCTCGCCCGGGACGTGGATCGGCAGGTCGTAGGTGACGCCGCCCGACAGGCTCCAGCGCGGCGAGTTCAGCAGCCGGTGGCCGTCGGCGTCGACGCCGATCCCGCCGGCGTTCTTGTACTTGTCGTAGACCGCGAACAGGTAACCGGCAGAGGCCTGGAGGCTGAGCCGTTCGGTGGCGCGGACGTCGGTCTCCAGTTCCACCCCGTAGGTGTGGGCCTTGCCAGCGTTGGCGCGCACCGAATTGCCGGGATAGGCCGGGTCGCTGTAGCTGACCTGCAGGTCCTTGTAGTCGTTGTAGAAGGCCGCCAGGTTCACCCGGGCGCGGTGGTCGAACAGCTCGGTCTTCAGGCCGGTCTCGTAGGTGTCGACGTTCTCGGGCGCGAACGGCCGGGTGGCCAGGTCCAGCCGCGTGGCGCGGTTGTCGAAGCCCCCCGACTTGAAGCCCTTGGACCAGGTCACGTACTGCAGGATGTCGGGCGTCCACTGGAGCTGGGCCGACAGCTTGGGCGTGACGGCCGAGAAGATCTTGTCGGCCTGGCCGGCGATCGACTGGCCCACCACCTGACCTTGCAGGTTCAAGACCTTGTTGTCGAAGGTGAATTCCTTCTCCTCATTGGTCCAGCGCAGGCCGCCGGTGACGCTGAGGCGGTCGCTCAGCGCATAGGTCGCCTCGCCGAATACGGCGTAGGCGTCGGTGTTGGTGATATTGTGGGCGCGGGCGAAGCCGTAGTTGCCGGGCGTGGCCACGGGATCGGTCGGCTGGGCGTTGCGGCGGCTGTAGCCGTCGCGCTGCACGAAGAACCGCTCATGCAGGTAGAAGGCGCCGCTGGTGAAGGTCAGCTTGCCGTAGTCGCCGTTCAGCTGGACTTCCTGAGTGACGTACTGGTCGTTGTAGTGGATCAGGTTCCTCTGGATCAGCGCCGCCTCGCCGTCGTTGTCGTAGGCGACGGGATTGAGGTTGAAACCGCCGTAGGAGGTGACCGACTTCAGTTTGAGGTGGTCGTTCAGGGTGTACTGCACGCGCACGGCGCCGCTGATCTGGTCCAGGTCCTGCACCGGTTCGATCTCGGAATAGGAGCGGTCGGTGCGGTGCTCGCCGTTCGGCTGCCGGACGGGCACATAGCTGCGGGTGTCGCTGCGGTCCCTCAGTGCGTTCAGCGTCAGCAGCACGTCCAGCCGATCGGTCGGCGTCCAGCGCAGCTTGGCGCGCCAGGCGTCCAGGTCGATGCGGTTGACGTCGTGCTTCAGGGTCGGGTCGAAGGTGACGCCGTCGCGCTCGTGGTGGATGTAGGACAGGCTGCCGGCCAGCTTGCCCTCGACCAGCGGGCCCTCGACCAGGCCGCGCACGTCGACGGCTCCATAGTTTCCGAGCCCCACCTCGGCCTTGGCCCGGAAAGCGTCGCCGGGGTCGCGGGTGATGATCCGCAGGGCGCCGGCGCTGGAATTGCGGCCGTACAGCGTGCCCTGCGGGCCGCGCAGCACCTCCACCCGCTCCAGGTCGTTGAACTCGACCATCGAGCCGATCTGGCGCGGGATGTAGACGTCGTCGACATAGACGGCCAGCACCGGCTCCTGGATCGGATCGGCCTCGCCCACGCCGCGCAGGGCGTAGGTCTGGGTGGTGTGGCTGATGGTGACGCGGCTGATGCTGAAATTGGGGATCTGGCCCGACAGGTCGCGGATGCTGTCGATCTTGCGGTCCGCCAGCAGCTTTTCGTTGAAGGCCGAGATGGCGATGGCGGTCTTCTGCAGGTCGGTGGCGCGGCGCTCGGCGGTGACCACCACCTGTTCCACGGCCGGGGCGGCGCTGGCGTCCACTTCGGCGACCGCGGGCGTGGCGGCCTGGGCCGCGCTCGCCATCACCAAGGCGGATGTTCCGGAAATCCAGTACAGAAAAGCAAAGCGTCTCGACATCATTATCCCCGTTCTTGTTATCGCGGATAAAGGTCGAATAGTTGTGACGTCTCAATCCATATAAAATCTATAGACTTGCAGATCATCTCATATCGCGAGCGCAAATATGTTGATTGAGTATTTCTAACCATCGGCAAGGGCGCTGTTCAGCCGGTCGTCCCACAGCGGCCGCACGTCGACCTTGGCCGGGATCAGTCCGGCGGCGGCGAAGGCGTCGGCGACCTTCTGCTGCGAGGCGATCGCCGCCTCGCTGATCCGGATCAGCCGGGTCGGGCCGCTGCGCTCCTGGAATTCCCGCAGATAGAGCTCGGCCGGAACGCCCGTGGCCTCGCCCCGGACCTTGGCCCAGCGCGCGCCGTCGGCGCTCACCCAGTCCGCCACCTTGGCGTAGCGGCCCAGATAGTCGCCCAGGGCCTGGCGCTTGAGGTCGTCGTCCAGCGCGGACTTGGCGGCTGCGATCAGATAGTTGCCCGACAGGATGCCCTTGGCGGTGCGCAGCACCCGCGCGCCGGCCTGGCGGGCCTGCTGGACGATGACGCCGTAGATGATCCAGGCGTCGACCGCGCCGCTGGAGAAGGCCGCCAATCCGTCCTGTGGCGACAGGGCCACGGGCTTGATGTCAGCCCAGGCCAGACCGGCCTCGTCGAGCAGGCGCAGCAGGATGTAGTGCGAGGTCGTGGCCTTCACATAGCCGACGCGCTTGCCCTTCAGGTCGGCGAAGGCCTGGACCTTGCTGTCCTTGGGGACCAGCACGACCTGGTTGTTCACGTCGCCCTGCAGCACGGCGACGATGCGGACCTGGTTGCCCGGCGCGCCGGCCACGAAGATCGGCGGGATCTCGCTCATGCCGCCGACGTCCAGCGCCCCGGCGTTGATCGCCTCGGCGATCAGGTTGCCGCCGACGAACTCCGACTTGGCCAGCTTGTAGGGCGTCTCGGCGACGCCGGCCGCCTGGAAGAAGGTCTCCAGGTTGCCGCGATAGGTGGCGGCCCGCAGGGTCAGATCCTCCAGGGAGGCGGGCTTGGCGGACTTGCCGGGCGAGCAGGCGGCGAGCGTCGAGAGGCCGGCGACGGACAAGCTGCCGGCGAGTAGGTAGCGACGGGAAAGGATCATCAGTCGAACAGGTCCGGTTCTTCTTCGGTGACCACGTCCCAATAGGGCTGGAAGGCCCAGAAGCCGCCGGCCTCGCCGCCCACCTGGCCGGCGGTGTGCTTGGCCACTTCGGGCGGCATCGGCTTGGTCGGGCCCGCGGCCTCGGCCAGAAGCTGGGTCTGGCAGGCGTTCTCCAGCGCCAGGTAGCGCCAGACAGCGGCCTCGACCGACTGGCCGACGGTGAGAATCCCGTGGTTCTGCAGGATCACCGCCTTCTTCGGGCCCAGGGCCTTGGCGATCTTCTGGCCCTCGCTGGCGTCGAGCACCACGCCGGAAAATTCCTCGAACAGCGCGTGGTCGTCGTAGAAGGCCGCCGAGTCCTGGGTCAGGGGATCCAGCAGCCGGCCCAGGGCCGACCAGGCCTTGCCGTACAGCGAGTGGGAGTGGGCGGCGGCGACCACGTCGGGCCGGGCCTCGTGCAGTTGGGAATGGATGGCGAAGGCGGCGCGGTTCAGCCGAGCCGGGACCTTGGCCGGCGGCTGGACGATCTCGCCGGCGTGGCTGACCAGCATCAGGTCCGAGACCTTGATCCGCGAGAAGTGCACGCCGAACGGATTGACCCAGAAGTGGTCGGTCAACTCGGGGTCGCGGGCGGTGATGTGGCCGGCCCCGCCCATGTCGAAGCCGTGGCGGCCAAACAGCCGGTAGGACGCCGCCAACCGCTGTTTGCGATAGAGCCGCTCCTGCTCGTGGGTCGGCTGGCGCGGCAGTTCGCGCGAGCCAAACTCCGGCAGCACGGTCTCGATCTTGGCGGGGTGTGGACCCTGGGTCGTGAACGCCCGGGCCGGGCTGATGGCGGTCATGGTTGGTGTCCTTCAGTAGCCGCGCGACAGGTCGACGACGTCGGCCAGGGGCGCGCCGGACCGGAAACGGGCGAGGTTCTCGGCGAAGCGGGTCGCCAGGTTGATGCGGGTGTCGGGGGTGTGGACCGAGGTGTGCGGCGACAGCCGCACCCGCGGATGGCTGTAGAAGGGGTGGCCTTCGGTCAGCGGCTCGGGATGGGTGACGTCGAGGCTGGCGCGGGCCACGCGGCCGTCGTCCAGCGCCTCCAGCAGCGCCCGGTCTTCGATCAGGGCGCCGCGGGCGATGTTGATCAGGTGCAGGCCGGGCTTGGCGGTGGCCAGGACCTCGCGACCGACCAGGCGCTGGGTTTCCGGCGTGGCCGGGGCGGCCAGCACGACATGGTCGCTGCGGGCGAACAGGGTCGCAAGGTCGGCCACCCGCTCGACGCCCGGGGTGGGGATCGGCTTGTCCGAGCGGCGGGTGGCGATGACGTTCAGGCCCAGGGCCTGGGCGCGCGGGGCCAGGGCCTCGCCGATCGCCCCGAACCCGACCAGGCCCAGGGTGGTGCCGGCGATCAGCTTCAGCGGCTGGGGAGCCCAGCGCTCGGCCTTGTCGATCCAGATGTCGGGCAGGCGCTTGGCTTCGGCCAGGATCGCGGCCAGGGCGAACTCGGCGAGCGCGACCGCAGAAGAGCCGCGCGCCGAGGTCACCACCGGGCCGTCGAACAGCCAGTCGGGATAGAAGTCGATGCCGACCGAGACCAGCTGCACCCACTGCACGTCATAGGGCCAGCCCTTCGGCGGCGTGGGCGGCAGCACGCCGCCGGCCTTGCGGAACGGGGCGGCGACCAGGACCTTGGCCTTGGCGGGCAACGGCGCGGCCAGGCCCGGCGGCACGGCGATGATCTCCGCGTCGCCGACATGCTGGGCGAAGACGCTGTTGAACAGCTCGGGCAGCTGGCTGGCGACGACCAGGCGGCTCACTGAATGGCTCATTGGGCAGCCTCGCGCGCCGCGAAGGCCGCCTTGCCGGCGCTGGTCAGCACGACGTCGCCCTGCGGCGTGTGGACCCGGCCGCACAGCACGTCGCGGTGATGGCGCTCCAGCGGGTTGTGGCGGGTCAGGCCCGGATTGCCGGTCAGCTTCAGGGCCTTCTCGACCACGCTGATGGCGTTCTCGGTGACCAGGTGCTTGACCAGGCTGGCCTCGACCCCGCCGACCTCGCCGCGCGCGGCCGCAGCCAGCAGCACATCATTGGAGAGCAGCAGGCCGTCGATGTCGCCGACCGCTTCCTGGAAGCGGGGCAGGGTGGACAAGGCCGCGCCCAGGTTTGCCGGCTTGCGGTCGGCCAGGAAGGCGACCAGCCAGTCGCGGGCGGCGCGGGCCTGGGCGTCGTAGATCGCCGCCGTCAGCACCGCCGACCAGGCCGCGAAGCTGGCCGGATAGGGCGGCGGCGCGCCGACCGGCTGCGGGTCCAGGGCGTGGTCCAGCGGGACCAGCACGTCCTCGAAGACGATGTCGTGGCTGGCGCTGGCCCGCAGGCCCAGATGGTCCCAGGTCTCTTCGATGGTTATGCCTGGCGTGTCGGCGCGGACCAGCCAGCCGCCGACCAAGGGCTCGGCGTCGTCCGAACGAGCCCAGACCACGAACCAGGTCAGGGCGGTCGAGCCGGTGGAGTAGATCTTGCGGCCGCTGATCCGCCAGCCTTCGGGCGTGCGGCGGGCGATGGTGGCGGGCAGGCCGCCCCGGGCCGGGGTGCCCAGGTCCGGCTCGACGCGCAGGGCGTTGATCAGGGCGCCGTCGGTGATCGCCTCGCCGATCACCCGCTGCTTGAGGTGTTCGGGCCAGCCGGAACGGCCTTCGACCGAGGCGTGGAACAGGTACTGCATGACCAACACCAGGGCGGTGGCCGGCTCGCCCCGCGCGACGGCGGAGACCACCTTCAGGGCGGTGGGCAGGTCGGCTTCCAGTCCGCCCAGGCGGCGCGGCGCGGTCAGGGCCAGCAGGCCGGCCTCGCGCAGGGCCTCGAAATTGGCGCTCGGAAAGCTGGCCTCGCGGTCGTGGACGGCGGCGGTGGCGGCGAAGGCGGCGGTCAGGCCGGGCAGGATCGCGTCGAGGTCGGGCAGGGCGGTCGGCGCCTCAGCCACCCGCAGGGCCGCGGCGCGGATCACAGCACGACCTCGCCGGTCGGGAAGGCGAGCAAGGCCGAATTGGGGGCCGGGGCCGGCGCGGGTTGCGGGGCGGGGGCCTCGACGCCCAGGTGGGCCAGCAACCGGCGGCGGACGGCGTGGAAGCGGGCGTCGGGAACGCGCGGACGCTCCAGGGCGATGCGCTCCTCGACGGCGATCTTGCCCTTGTCCAGCACCAGCACCCGGTCGGCCAGGGCGATGGCCTCGTCGACGTCGTGGGTGACCAGCAGCACGGCGGGCCTGTGCTCGCGCCACAGCGACAGCACTAGGTCGTGCATCTTCAGCCGGGTCAGGGCGTCCAGCGCCGCGAACGGTTCGTCCAGCAGCAGCAGGGCGGGCTCGCGGACCAGGGCGCGGGCCAGGGCCGTGCGCTGGGCCTCGCCGCCGGACAGGGTGGCCGGCCAGGCGTCCAGGCGATGACCCAGCCCGACCTCCTTCAGCGCCGCCTCGGCGCGGGCGCGGACATCGCCCCCGTCTTTGCGAGTGTCCTTCAGGCCCAGGGCGACGTTGCGCCAGACCTTCTTCCACGGCAGCAGGCGGGCGTCCTGGAACACCACGGCGCGGGCGGCGGGCGTGGTCACGTCCTGGCCGGCGGCGGAGTCGAGGCCCGCCAGGGTGCGCAGCAGGGTGGTCTTGCCCGAGCCGCTAGCCCCCAGCAGGGCCACGAACTCTCCGGGCGCGATGGCCAGGTCCAGGCGGTCGATCACCACGTTGTCGCCGAACCGGCGGGTGAAGCCGTTCAGCCTGACGGTCGGGGTTTGGGGCGGCATTTCGGATGGCGGGGCGGCCGGTACGGCGCGGACGCGGGGTTGGGCCATGGTCATTGCTCCACGAGGCTGGGGCGCCACGCCAGCGCCTTGCGCTCCAGCGTGCGGACGAGGGCGTCGGCGGCGAGGCCGAGCAGGGCGTAGACGAGCAGGCAGACGACGATGATGTCGGTGCGCATGAAGTCGCGGGCGTTGTTGATCAGGTGGCCCAGGCCGGCCTGGGCGTTGATCTGCTCGGCGATCACCAGCATCACCACGCTGATGCTCAGCGAGTAGCGCAGGCCCACGAAGAACGACGGCAGGGCGCCGGGCAGGATGACATTGGCGATCAGGTCGCGCCCGGAGAGGCCGAAGCTGCGGGCCGCCTCGACCAGCCGCACGTCCACCCCGCGGATGCCGGCGAACAGGTTCAGATAGAGCGGGAACACCGCCGCCACGGCGATCAGCGCGATCTTCGGCGTCTCGCCGATGCCGAACCAGACGATGAACAGCGGGGTCAGGGCCACGACCGGCAGGGTGCGCTTGATCTGCATCAGCGGGTCGACCAGGGTCTCGCCCCAGCGCGACAGGCCCGACACCAGGCCCAGGGTGACGGCGATGGTCAAGGCCAGGCCCAGGCCGGCGCCGGCCCGGCCCAGCGACACCGCCAGATTGGCCGGCAGCTCGCCCGAAACGGTCATCGCCCAGAAGGTCTCGGCCACGGTGGACGGCGCGGCGAGGATCCGGGCCGGGATCAGCCCGAGGCGGGATCCCGCCTCCCAGAGCAGCAGCAGGGCCATCGGCGACAGCCAGCGGGCGTTGGCAAGCCTGGGCCAACGCCATGGCCGTGCTTGAGAATTTCTAAGGGTGACCGCCAAAGACATGAGGGTGCGTCGTCCCGTGAACCGTTGCGGCGCAAGCGCCTTTGCTCCACAGAGAAAGGCGTTGAAACCCTATCGGATCAATAGACTTATCCTCAGGGGTCATATCAGAGTTTCTTATAGGCGAGCGTCATGGCCACCAACCTGCCGACCGAACTGCTGCGAAGCTTCGTGGCCATCGTCGACTCCGGATCGATGCTGAAGGCCACCGAGCGGGTGTTCGTGACCCAGTCGGCGCTGAGCCTGCAGATGAAGCGCCTGGAGGAGACGGTGCTGACGCCGCTGTTCCACCGCGACGGGCGTCGGCTGACCCTGACGCCGGCCGGCCAGGCCCTGCTGGGCCACGCCCGCGAGATCCTGGCGCTGAACGACCGGGCGGTGGTGGCCCTGACCGGCGACGCCCTGGTCGGGCCGGTGCGGGTGGGGCTGGTCCAGGACTTCGCCGAGACCCTGCTGTCGGGCGTTCTGGCCCGGTTCAGCCAGCTCAATCCCGATGTCCAGCTGGAGGTGCGGGTCGCCGGTTCGCCCGAGCTGCTGGACCTGCTGAACGGCGACCGGCTGGACGTGGTGCTGTGCATGGGCGCGGCCGACGATCCCCACGCGGCGCGCGTGGCGCCGATGGTCTGGCATGGCGAGCCGGACCTGGCCCGGGCCGCGATCCTGCCGCTGGCCATCCTGGCGCCGCCGTGCCGGTTCCGCGACGCGGCCCTGGCGGCGCTGGAACATGAGGGGCGGCCGTTCCGCGTCGCCCTGGAGACGCCCAGCCTCTCGGCGCTGCGGGCGGCGGTCGAGGCCGGCCTGGCCGTCACCTGCCGCACCGCGCTGTTCCGACCCCGCGCCGCGCCGATCGAGGCGGGGCTGCCGGCCATGCCGCAGGTGGCCTATGTCCGTCGCGTCGGCCCGTCGCCGCACCCGTCGATCGCCAAGCTGTCGGAGCTCATCCACCAGGCGGCGCTAGAGCTCTGAGCGCGGCGGCCGCCACCTCGGCGGCCTGGACGCGGATGTCCGGCACCGCGTTGATCTCCCACAGCGCGCCCCGGGTGATCGGTCCGACGGCGAACAGGGTGGCCTGCGCCGTCCCGTCCGCGTGGACGACGCGGTGCTCGGCGTCGATGTCCAGTCCCAGGCGCAGTGGATCGGCGCGGATCAGCCCGCGGGCGGCCAGGGCGGCGATCAGCGGCTCGGTGGACCGTTCGACGTCCGCCGAGGGCCCGGTGCAGTTGACCACCAGGTCCGCGTCCAGGCGCCAGGTGTCGGTCTCGCCGCGCGGCCGCCAGACCAGTCCGGCCCGTCCGCCTTCCAGGACGTCGGCTCGTTCCAGCTTGCCGGCCAGGACCCGCAGCCGGCCCTCGGCCCGCATCCGCGCCAGCCGCTCGGCGACCTGCGGCGAGAGCCGGTGGCGGTGGACGTCCCAGAAGGCGCGGGCGTGGCGCAGGAAGGCGGCGCGCCGCTCCAGGCTCCAGCCGCGCCACAGGTCCTGGGTGGCCGGCCGCAGGGCGTCGATGGCGGTGCGCCAGCCGTGGAGCGCGGCCGCCTCGCGCAGCCAGGCCAGGGCCTGGACCGGCGACAGCGACGCCGGCGGCGGGGCGGGCAGGGGCCAGGGCGGGGCGCCCTGGTGCTCTCGCGGCGTCAGGCCCCGGCGCGACAGGGCCACCAGCGGCCGCCCGGGTGCGACGCGGTCCAGCGACAGCGCCGCGTCGACCATGGTCAGGCCGCTGCCCAGCAGCAGGATCGGCCCCTGGCCCTCGGCCAAGGCGCTCGGGTCCCAGCGCCAGGGGTCGGCGACATAGGCGTCGGAGGCCTCGAGCTGCGGGCTCACCGGCTCCGGCGCGCGGGGCGGCGGGTTGCCCAGCGCCAGCACCACGACGTCGGCCGCGAGGGTCCGGCCCATGCCGCAGGTCAAGGTCCAGCCCTGGCCGGCCGACCCGATGGCGGTGATCTCGTCCGGAACGATCAGCAACCGCCCGGCGGCGTCCGGGCCTTCGGCCAGCGACGACAGTAGGCCCTGCAGGTAGCGGCCATAGTCGCCGCGGGTCGCGAAGCCGCCGGGGCCGAGGTCGAGGCCGCGGGCCTTCAGCCAGGCGACGAAATCGTCGGGCCGGTCGGGCCAGGCGCTCATGTTGCCGGCTCGGACGTTGAGCCGATGGGCGGGATCGTCGGTGGCGTAGGCCGCGCCCAGGCCGATCGGACTGCGCCGCTCGACCAGCACCACCTTGACCGGCCGAGGCTGGCGCAGCAGGTGCAGCGCCGTCATCACGCCGCTGAAGCCCGCGCCGATGACAGCCAGGACTGGTGGGGACGTGGGCAAGGTTAAATCCTACAGAATTCATCGGATTTATCGCCCGGCGTCGAACCGCGGGCAAGCGGCGCGATGGACGGCGGCGACCGAACCGGCCGCCTGCGTCTCTACGCGGCGTGCGCCACGGCGCGATGTCCCTGCATCAGCAGCTCGCAGTTCAGCGTCAGATTGGCGGCCGGGCCGACGGCGCCCAGACTGTGCCAACTGGCGCCGACGCCTTCGACCAACAGAAGCAGGCCGTCGGCGAGCGAGGCGGGCGCGGCAAAGCCGGCGTGCCGGGCCGTCTCGACCAGATGATCGCGCAGCCGGGTCTTGTAGAGCTTGCCGACCCGGCGGATCGGATGGTCCTGGTCGCTGATCTCGGCCTCCAGGTTGGACAGGAGCCAGCCGCGATAACCGGGTCGAGCCACCTTGGCGGCGGCGGCCGCCACGACCGCGCGGATCTGCGCCACGGGATCGTCGGGGAGCCGCTTGGCGATCGCCACGAGTTCATCCAGATCCTCCAGGGCCAGCCTGGTCAGGCAGGCGGCGGCCAGTTCGTCCTTGGACTCGAAATATCGGTACAAGGTCGTCTTGGTGACGCCGCTTCGGGCGGCGATGTCGTCGACGCCGATCGCCCGGAAGCCGTGCTGGTAGAAGAGTTCCGTCGCCGCATCGATCAGCCGGTCGGACGCCGGTCGAGGGGCCAGGTCGGGTGTCTGGGCCTTGGTCTTCACAATCCAGATCCTTGAGAGGAGAGGGCCTAGTGCGCGGCCGAAGTGTCGGCGACGCGGGTGGGACGCGGGGCCAGCCAGATGATGAAGGCGGCGACGACGAACAGCGCCGCCATGGCCAGGAACACCTGGTTGGTGGCCAGCATCACGCCCTGGCCCTGCACCATCTGTTCGAGGTTGCCTCGCGCCTGCTCGGGCGACAGGCCGCTGGCCGTCATCTGATCCATGGTGTCCTGCGCGCCGTTCAGCAGACCGGACAGTTCGCTGCGATTGCGGCTGGCGCTGTCGGCCCACGCGGTGCTGACCATCGAGGTGGCGAACGCCCCTGACAGCGTGCGGCAGAAGTTCATCAGGCCGGCGGCGCTGGCGGTCTCGGGTTCGGTGACGCTGGCCAGGGCCAGGGCGGTCACCGGCACGAAGAAGAACGGCATGCCGAACCCCTGCAACAGCAGCCAGTGGGCGATGTCGAAATAGCCCATGTCGGAATTGGCCTGGCTGCGCATGAAGGTGATCGCCCCCAGCCAGATCACGCCCAGGAACACCAGCCGCCGCGGGTCGACCTTGGTCGACAGGCCCGCCGCGAGCGGAGCGACCAGCACGGCCGTCACGCCCAGCAGGGCCGAGACGTAGCCGGCCCAGGTGGCCGTGTAGCCCATGTTCTGCTGCAGCCACAGCGGGGTCAGGACGTTGATCCCGAAGAAGGCCCCGAACGCGACGCTGAGGGTGATGACGCTGGCGGTGAAGCCGCGATGGCGGAAGACGCGCAGGTCGACGATCGGATTGGCGTCGGTCAGCTCCCAGATCAGGAACGCCACGAAGCCGAGCGCGGCGACGACGGCCAGGCCCGTGATCATCGGCGAGGCGAACCAGTCGTGCTCCTTGCCCAGGTCCAGCATGACCTGCAGGGCGCCGACCCAGACGACCAGCAGGCCCAGGCCCACCAGGTCGACCCGCGCCCTGGCCAGCGGCGTCTCGTGATTGCGCAGCAGCCGCCAGGCGAACCAGCTGCAGATCGCCGCCACCGGCACGTTGATCCAGAAGATGAAGGCCCAGCCGACATTGTCGCAGAGCGTGCCGCCCAGGATCGGCCCGAGAATGGGCGCGATCAGGGTGGTCATGGCCCACAGCCCCGTGGCGGCCGCGGCGTACTTCTTGGGAAAGACCCGCAGCAGCAGGGTCTGGGACAGCGGCATCAGCGGGCCGCCGCAGGCGCCTTGCAGCACCCGGAACAGCACCAGCAGGCTCAGCGAGGGGGCCAGGCCGCAGAGGAACGAGAAGAAGCCGAACCCGATCATGCCCAGCACGAAGACCTTCACGGCCCCGAACCGCGCCGACAACCAGCCGGTCAGCGGCACGACCACGGCCTCGGCCACGGCGTAGGAGGTGATCACCCAGGTGCCCTGGCTGGGCGAGACGGCCAGGGCGCCGGAGATGTTCGACACCGAGACATTGGCGATGGTGGTGTCGAGCACCACCAGGAAGTTGGCGGCCGCCAGGACCAGGCCGGCGAAGATCATCGCCGGTCCGGTGAGGGGCGGGGGGAGAGTCGCCGTAGCGGCGGCAGGGGCCTTGGCCATGACGGCGGTCCTTGGCTGTAGGAAGGGGCTGGACGAGGGCGATCAGGAAGCGGTGTCGATGGTCGCCTTCATCGACAGGCCCACGCGCAACGGGTTGGCCTTCAGGTCGGCCGGATCGATGGCCACGCGGACGGGCAGGCGCTGGACGACCTTGATCCAGTTGCCGGTGGCGTTCTGGGCGGGGATCAGGGCGAAGGCCGAGCCCGTGCCGCCCGACAGTCCGGTCACCGTGCCGTGGTACTTGACCGAACCGCCGTAGAGGTCGGCCTCCAGCTCGACCGGCTGGCCGATCCGGACCTTGCGCAGCTGGCCTTCCTTGAAGTTGGCGTCGACATAGGCCTGCTGCACGGGAACCACCTGCATCAGGACCGCGCCGGCGGCGACCCTCTGGCCGACCTGGACGTTGCGACGGGTCACGACGCCGTCGATCGGGGCGCGGATCACGGTTCGGGCCAGGTCCACCGACGCCTGGTCGACGCGAGCGCGGGCCGTGGCGACCTCGGGGTTGGTGTCGAGGCTGGTCCCGTCGGTCAGGGTGGTGTTGGCGGCCAGCGAACCGACGGCGGCGGCGCGGTTGGCGGCCGCCTGGACCTGGGCGGCCTTGGCGGAGTCGTAGGCGGCCTGGGCGTTGGCCAGGGCGTTCTGGGCGCGGGTCAGCTCGTCGCCCGAGACCGCGCCGGTGACGGCCAGGGCCTTGCGGCGGTCGAGGTCGACCCGGGCGCGGTCGAGGTCGGAGCGGGCCGAGGCCAGGGTGGCGGCGGCGCGGGCCTGGTCGGCGTCGCGAGCGGCGATCTGGGCCGACAGGCTCTGGTCGGTGGCCAGGTAGCCGCGGACCTTGCGCTGGGCGCTGGCCAGGTCGGCCTGGGCCGAGGCCAGGGCGATGCGGGCGTCGGTGTCGTCGAGCACGACCAGCACCTGGCCCTGCTTGACGGCCTGGGTGTCGTTGACCGCGACGCTGCGCACGGGTCCGCCGATCAGCGGCGTGACCTGGGCGACATAGGCGCCGACATAGGCGTTGTCGGTCTCGACGTGGTGCGAGCCGACCAGGACATAATAGCCGCCGAACGCCGCCGCGCCGAGCACGACGACGGCGCCGAGGCCGGCGAACAGCGTCTTGCGCTTGCCGTTGGTCTTGGCCTCGGGCGCGGGCGCGGCGGGCGCGGCGGGCGCAGGCGCGGTCAGGGCCTCGGCCTCGGGCGTGTCTTGAGAGTCGAACATGGGAGGAGCTCCGGGGAGGGGAATGAGGATCAGGCGGCGTGGAAGCCGCCGCCGAGCGCGCGCACCAGCGCCACGTCGAGGGTGAAGGCGCGGGCTTCGAGGTCGGCGACCGTCCGCTGGTTGGTGATCATCGCGTCCTCGGCGGTCAGCACGTCGAGATAGGTCGACAGGCCGCCGCGATAGCGCTGCAGGGCGATGT
Source organism: Caulobacter sp. LjRoot300 (assembly GCF_964253875.1). Classification (NCBI taxonomy): domain Bacteria; kingdom Pseudomonadati; phylum Pseudomonadota; class Alphaproteobacteria; order Caulobacterales; family Caulobacteraceae; genus Caulobacter; species Caulobacter sp. LjRoot300. The sequence goes on along the minus strand of NZ_CAXUSA020000003.1, from coordinate 900,579 downwards.
CGTGGGCGTTGCGGGAGGCCTCGAAGGCGTTGCGGCTTTCCGACAGGCGGGCGTCCAGGGCGCGGGCGCTGACCGCGGCGTCGGCCACGTCCTGCAGCGCCTGGGTCAGGGTCCCGTTATAGCTGGCCACGGCGGCGTCGTAGTCGGCCGCCGCGCCGCGATAGTTGGCGCGCAGGGCGCCGCCCTGGAAGATCGGCAGGCTCACAGCGGGGCCGATCGACCCGATGCGCGAACCGGCCTTGGTCAGCAGGTCCAGGCCCAGAGACTGCTGGCCCAGATAGGCCGACAGGTCGATGTCCGGATAGAACTGGGCCTTGGCCTGGCGGATGCGCTGGGCGCCGGCCTCGGCGCGCAGGCGGGCGGCGATGACGTCGGGGCGGCGGCCGATCAGGTCGGCCTGGAGGTTGGCGGGAAGGCCGAAGGCCTTCAGGGCGCCGACCTTGGGACGCTCGATCGCCAGGCCCCGGTCGGGTCCGGCGCCGAGCAGCGCCGCCAGGCGGTTGCGGGTCAGGCCCAGGGCCTCGTCGGCGGCCGCCAGGCTGGCGCGGGCCGAGGCCAGGTTGGCCTTGGCCTGTTCGGACGCGCCCTGGTTCTCCAGGCCGTTTTCGCGCCGGTCGGCGGTCAGCTGGGCGGTCTGTTCGCGGGTGCGCACCGCGTCCTGGGCCGCGTCGCGGTCGGAGAACTGCTGGGCGAGGTCCGCATAGGCGGCCGCCACGCTGGTCGACAGGGTCAGACGCGCCTGCGCCGCCTCGGCTTTCGAGGCCTGCGCCTCCGAAGTCGCCGCCGCCAGGGCCGCGCGGTTCTTGCCGAAGAAGTCGAGCTCGTAGGCGAAGTCGAGGCTGACGCGGCCGCTGTCATTATAGCCCTGCGGCACGAAGGCGGGCGGGACGCCGTTGTTGTAGCTCTGCTTGACCGAGGCGTAGGAGCCGTTGGCCGTGAGGCTGGGCAGGGTGGCGGCCCGGGCCTGGCCGGCCAGCGCCTGGGCCTTGGCGACGCGCGCCCGGGCGGCGGCGAGGTCGGGCGAGCCGCTCAGGGCTTCGTCGATCAGGGCGTCCAGCTGCGGGTCGCCATAGGTGGTCCACCAGCGGTCCGAAGGCCAGTCGGCGGCCGGGGCGGCCAGGCTGGCCGTGGCGGCGTAGGCCTCCGGCGCCTTGATCGCCTGGGCCGGCGGAAGTTTCGGAACGGCGGCGCAGGCGCAAAGGCAGCTGGCCGACAGGAGGCACGCCATCAGGACGCGTCGGGAGGCGGGGGTGGACATTCAGGGGTCTTTCTCAAACCGTACCGTATGGTCCATTTATATTTCCACGTGACCGGGTCAAGCGAAAAGTGTACGGGTTGGTCCAGAAAAGATCAGGAGGCCGAGAGACGCCGCATGCGGGTCAAGACCGAGGAAAAACGACGGGCCATCCTGGAGGCCGCCAAGGGCGTGTTTCTCGAGCGCGGCTACGTGGCCGCCAGCATGTCCGAGGTCGCCGCCCGGGTCGGGGGATCCAAGCAGACGCTCTACAGCTACTTCGCGTCCAAAGAGGATCTTCTGGTCGCGGTCATGCTGGAGAAGGGGGCGCGGATGATCGATCCGCTGTTCAACCGCTTCCACGACAATCGCGATCTTCCCGCCGGCCTGGGCGAGTTCGCGGTCCAGTTCATGAGGTTCATCAGCGATCCGGAGATCGTCGCGTTCCGTCGGATCATCTATGCCGAGGGCGCCAAGTCCGACCTGGGCCAACTTTTCTTCGAGAACGGCCCCAAACGCGGTTGGACGCGCATGGCGGCCGACTTCCGCCGCGCCATGGACGAGGGGCGCATGCGCCAGGCCGATCCCTGGCAGGCCGTGGCGCACTTCTTCGCCCTGTGCGAGGCCGGCCCCGTCCAGAGGCTCATGGAGGGGGCGGCGGCGTCGATCTCGGAGGCGGATCTGGTCCGTACCGCCGATGCGGCGGTCGACGTCTTCGTTCGCGCCTATGATTTGACGTCGCCCACCGGCTGAGCCGCGACACGGACCGCTCCACGAAGAACGGCGTCGACCGGAGGAGGCCGACGCCGTGACCAGGGCGCTTTCGGGAGGAAGGACGCGCCCTAGAAGTTGTAGCGAAGCCCGACGAAGAAGGTCCGGCCGCTGTGGGTGTTGACGTTCAACCGGTCGCTGGCGCCGACGTACTGGTCGTTGAACTCGTCGGTCAGGTTGACGCCCTCGACGCTCAGTTTGAGGTTCGGGCGGATGTTGAAGCTGGCCTGGGCGTCGACGTTCAGGGTCGAATTGGTGCCGTGCACCGAGTTGAAGTCGTTGCCGGGCACCTGGGCCAGGTAGCCGGCGCGATAGGCGACCGAGCCGCGGACGCTCCAGCGGTCGGTTTCGTAATAGAGCGTGGCGTTGGCGGCGTTCTTGGACAGGCCGACCAGGGCGGCGCTGACCGTCGGCGCGCCGGCCGCGGTCGAGGTCAGATACTCCACGTTGGAGCTGACATAGGTGTAGTTGAGGATGTAGCCGAAGTGCCGCCAGGCGCCGGGCAGGAAGGTCAGCGGCTGCTGCCAGTTCAGCTCGAAGCCCTTCAGACTGCCGCCGTTGGAATTGACCGGCTGGGTGACGTCGAAGATGTCGGTGGACGAGGCGCTGGTGCCGGCGATCAGCGAGTCCGGCAGGCCCAGGGTGTTGTAGGGGACCTGGGTGCGCAGCGTGGCCACGAAGGTGTCGATCTTCTTGTAGAAGAAGCCGCCGGCCAGGATCGCGCCCTGGGTCGGGTACCATTCCAGCGACAGGTCCAGGTTCTTGGACTGCGTGGGGTCCAGGTCCGGATTGCCCGACGAGAAGGTCCGGTTGGCGCCCTGGACGCTGACGTCGCCGCCGGGCGACAGCGAGCCGATGCCGGGACGGGCGATGGTCTTGGCCGCGCTGATCCGGGCCACCACGGTGTCGGTCAGGTCGGCGGCCAGGTTGAACGACGGCAGGGTCAGGTTGTAGTCGCGCCGGACATTGACCAGCCGCACCGCGCCGTTGACCACGGCGTAGCCGCCGGACTCCTGCTGGGTGTTGACCTGACGCAGGCCGGCGTCGCCGCGGAAGGGCAGGCCGAAGGCGTCGAACTTGAACTCGGCCTCGGCGTAGACGCCGGCGTCCTTCTCCTCGACCGTGCCGTACTGGCCGCGGGCCGAGCTGTTGTTGGTGTTGGTCAGGGCGTAGATGCCGCTGTTGCTGTAGATGCCGTAGGCCTTGGCGTAGGCGTCGATGTCGGGCACCAGCCAGGCCGTGGCGTTGCCTTCCGGCAGGCCCAGGTTGCGGCCAAAGCCGGAATAGACCTTGGACACCGCCGCCAGCTGGGCCGGGGTCAGGGTCTGCGAGACGGTCTCGCTGGTCCGGTACTGGCCGTAGCTGTCGTACTCGAACTTGCGGAAGTCGATCCCGGCCTTGAGGGTCAGGTGCTCGTTGAACTCGTACTCGCCGAACAGCTTGCCGGTGGTGAACTGGTTCTCGACGAACTGCGGCCGCAGGCGCACCTCGGACGTGCCGTTGATGGCGCTCCAGTTGGCCGGACTGGTCGGGTCGAAGCCCAGCAGGATGGTCGGCAGGCGGTCGCCGCGGAAGTCGTAGGAATAGCCCTGGCTGTTGGCCCGGTCGAAGGTGATGATCGTCGACACCGGCTGGGTGAAGGTCGAGTCCGCGTAGCCGACCAGGGCGCTGACCTTGAACCGGTCGGTGAACCGGTGCTCGGCCGACAGGGTGAACTGCTTGAACTCGGTGTTCAGCTCGTCATAGGCCGACTGGGTGCGCAGGTCGACATTGTCGAGCTTGGCGTAGACCAGGTTGTTGTTGGCGTCGACCACGCCGTCGCGGATGATGGTCTGCGGCTTGCCCGTGCCCGAGCGCGACAGGCCGATCGCCTGCAGCTGGGCCTCCTTGCGGGTACCGGCCAGGTAGGAATAGAGCGCGTCCAGCGAGACTGTGGTGTTGTCGGCGGGCTTCCACTGCAGCGAGCCGCTGGCCCCGAAGCGCTTGGATTCGATGTCGTAGCTGACATAGGCCGGAATGCGCGGGTGGTAGATCGCGTTGCCGGCGGTGGCCGCGCTGGTCGGCGTGTAGTTGATCTGGGCCAGGGTGTAGCCGGGCAGGGTGGAGGCGGCGTTGAAGCCGCCGTTGCTGCCGCCATAGGTCCAGCGCGTGATGTTGGCGCCTTCCTCGAGCAGGCGGCGGTCCTCGTAGGCCACCGAGACCAGGGCGCCGATCGTGCCGTCGCGCCAGGTCCGGCTGGCCAGGGCCGACAGGCGGGGGCCGGCCTTGCGCGCCAGGTCGTTGTAGCTGGCCTGGGCCGACAGCACGAGCTGGGGCTTGCCGGAGTCGAACGGGCGGGCGGTGTTGAGGTCGACGGTCGCGCCCAGCGAGCCTTCCTCGACGTCGGCCGAGGCGGTCTTGCGCACGGCGATGCCGTTGAACAGGTCCGAGGCGAAGATGTTGAAGTCGAAGCCGCGGCCGCGGTTGGTCCCGCCGCTGTTGGCGGTGCCGCCGGTGGTGGTGATCGCCTCCATGCCGTTGATCCGCACGCGGGTATATTCCGAGCCGAGGCCGCGCACCGAGATCTGCCGGCCCTCGCCGTTGATCCGCGAGATCGCGACGCCGGGAATGCGCTGCAGCGACTCGGCCAGGTTCAGGTCGGGGAACTGGGCGATGTCCTCGGCCTTGATGGCGTCGACCACGCCCGAGGCGTTGCGCTTGACGTTGATGGCGCTGGCCAGGCTGGCGCGGAAGCCGGTGACGACCACCTCCTCGACGGCGTTGTCGGGCTCGACCGCCTGGGCCGGCGAAGCGGCGTCCTGGGCGTGGGCGGCGCCGGTTGCGACGGCCAGGCTGACGGCCAGGCTTGAGGCGCCGCAGCGCAGGATGGTGCGAAGATTCGACGTGTCCGTGGACGTCATGTTCCCTCCCAAGCCCGCGATCGCGGGTCTTCTTTTTGTCGAGGCCGGTCTGCGCCAGCCTCTGGTGTGTCGAAAAGGATAGGGGCGGCGTCGCGACGGCGGCCAATCCCAATCGGGCATGGACCGATGCAGGATCTGCACCGATGCGGCCGCGACGCGCCCGCGATCCGCCCCTTCTGACGGGAAACCCCGACGAAACAAGGCGTCCAAAGCGGCGGGACCCTGGCCTGGCCGTCGTCATCGATGTTGGGGTTGGATCGGTCGATAGGCGATTTGACTTAGACCCCGCCGCATCGCGCCTCTAGCTTCCGACCCATGGAGACCGCGAACGGGCTCCGCGCGACTTGCCAAGAGCCGCGACGATAAGACCGGGAAGGAACGCGATGACCGCGCAGAACGCCGACGGCGCCGCCAAGAGGACTCGCGTCCGCTGGCTGATCATCCTGCTGCTGTTCATCATCACCACGATCAACTACGCCGACCGCGCCACCTTCTCGATCGCCGGCCAGTCGGCCTCCAAGGAGCTGGGCCTGGACCCGGTGGCCATGGGCTACATCCTGTCGGCCTTCGCCTGGGCCTATGTGCTGGGCCAGATCCCCGGCGGGATCCTGCTCGACCGTTTCGGCTCCAAGAAGATCTACACCATCGCCCTGGTGACCTGGTCGTTCTTCACCGCCCTGCAGGGGCTGGCGGGGATCTTCACCGGCCTGGCCGCGGCCGTGGCGCTGTTCGCCATGCGCTTCATGGTGGGCGTCGCCGAGGCGCCGTCGTTCCCCGCCAATTCCCGCATCGTCGCCGCCTGGTTCCCGGGCTCGGAGCGGGGAACGGCCTCGGCGATCTTCAACGCCGCCCAGTATTTCGCCCTGGTCGCCTTCGCGCCGCTGATGGGCTGGCTGGTCCACCAGTTCGGCTGGCATTCGGTGTTCTTCGTGATGGGCGCGGTCGGCCTGGTGGCCGCCGTGGTGTTCGTCAAGTTCGTCCACGCCCCGACCGAGCACCCGGCCATCGACAAGGCCGAGTTCGACTATATCGAGGCCGGCGGCGGCCTGGTCCGCATGGAGGACAAGGCCGCCAGCAACGGCGCGGCCTTCACCTGGCCCAACGTGCGCCAGGTGCTGACCAGCCGCATGCTGCTGGGGGTCTATCTGGGCCAGTACTGCATCAACGTGCTGACCTATTTCTTCGTCACCTGGTTTCCGATCTACCTGGTCAAGGAGCGCGGATTGTCGATCCTGCAGGCCGGCTTCACCGCCGCGGCGCCCGCCCTGTGCGGCTTCGTCGGCGGGCTGCTGGGCGGGATCATCTCCGACCGGCTGCTGAAGAGGACCGGCTCGCTGGACATCGCCCGCAAGACGCCGCTGCTGGTGGGCATGCTGCTGGCCTCGCTGATCATCGGCTGCAACTATGTCGAACAGGAATGGCTGGTCATCGTGATCATGGCCGTCGCCTTCTTCGGCAAGGGCGTGGCCTCGCTGGGCTGGGCCGTGGTGGCCGACACCTCGCCCAAGGAGATGGCGGGGGTGACGGGCGGGATCTTCAACACGTTCGGCAACATCGCCGGCATCGTGACGCCGATCGTCATCGGCTACATCGTCAAGGGCACCGGCTCGTTCGACGGGGCGCTGATCTTCGTGGGCGTCCACTGCCTGATCACCATCGCCGCCTATTTCCTCATCGTCGGCAAGATCCAGCGTCTCGTGCTGAAGCCGGCGGCGTGAGCGGGAGAGGGCCTCGATGACCAGCCGCCGCCGCTTCCTGCGCAACGCCTCGGCCCTGCTGCTGGCGACCGCCGCCACGCCGGCGATGGCCGTGCCCGCGACCACCCTGGAGATCCGCACGCTGATGGCCCCGCCCGAATGGGCGCTGCTGGAACGTGAGCTGCTGAAGGCCAACGCCGAGGCCTGCGAAGCCTTCTTCGCCCGCTATTTCGACGAGCGCGGCTTCCTGCTGGCGGTCGAGCGCTGGGGCGCCAATGACGGTCCCGACGACGCCATCGAGAACGTCAACGACTGGCCGCACCTGCACGCCCTGGGCGCCAGCGACCGGCTGCTGGAGCTGTCCAAGAAAGCCTACGAAGGCAATGTCCGCCAGTACACCCTGGCCAAGACCAAGGACGTGCCGTTCGCGCGCGAGGGCATGTACTACAAGGAGTTCTCGGTCATGACCGACTGGCAGCACCTGTCCGAGGGGCTGTCGGTGTTCAACCTGCTGGGGCTGTCGGACCCCTACGACGCCCGCTATCGCGACCGGGTCAGGCGGTTCTCCGGCTTCTACATGAACGAGGATCCGGGCGCGCCGAACTACGATCCCGAGCACCGGATCATCCGCAGCATGATCACGGGCAGCCGCGGCCCGATGCTGCGCATGGCCACGCCCCTGGACTGGGCCGGCGACCCGTTCGAGGTCGGCGACTTCTTCATGGAGCACGGCGAGCGGACCTACGCGGAAACCCTGCGCCACTACGACGAATACACCGACGTGATCGGCGACGGACCGTTGAACTTGCAGGTCACCAGCCTGGTGCTGAACGCCTACATGCTGGACCACGAGCCCAAGTACCGCGACTGGCTGCTCTCCTATGTCGACGCCTGGGTCGAGCGGGCCCAGGCCAGCGGCGGGGTTTTGCCCAGCCATGTCGGCCTGGACGGCAGGATCGGCGGGCCGGACGGCAAGTGGTGGGGCGGGGTCTATGGCTGGGGCTTCAGCCCGGTCGTGCCCCAGACTGGCAAGCGCGAGGACCGCAACCGCGTGCCGCGCGCCATCGTCGGGTTCATGAACGCCTACCTGCTGACCGGTGACGACAAGTACCTGGAGGTCTGGCGCCGGCAGGCCGACGTGATCAACGCCCAGCGCAAGACCATCGACGGCAAGGTCCACACGCCGCGCATGTACGGCGACAAGGGCTGGTACGGCTATGCGCCCGGCGACTATCGGGTCAACGGCCTGGAGATCTGGTATCTCTCCATGAAGGCCTCGGACCGGGCTCGGGCCGCCGAGCATCCGTGGCTGGCGTTCCTGGACGGCAAGGACCCGGACTTCCCGGTGAAGATCCTGCGCAAGGACCTGGAGCAGGTGCGGGCCCGGGCCCAGGCCCAGCGCGACGACCGCTCCACGCCCGACACCCGCCTGGCCGACGCGGCCCTGGACATCAATCCGGCCAGCGCCAACGCCCTGATCCACCTGATGCAGGGCGGGATCCACATCGCCCGGCCGCCCTGGTCGCCGACCTCGCCGGCCCAGGGCGGAGCGCTGCTCTACGCCCGCCTGCGCTATTTCGACCCCGAACGCCGACGCGCCGGCGTCCCCGAGGACGTCGCCGCTCTGGTCGAGGCCCTGAGCGACGACGGGGCGACCGTGACCCTGGTCAACACCAACCTGGTTCAGGCCCGGACGGTGACCGTGCAGGGCGGCGCCTATGGCGAGCACCGGGTGCTGAGCGTGGCGGTCGACGGCGCGGCGCCGGTGGCGGTCGACGCCTCGGCCTTCACCGTGCGGCTGGCGGCCGGGGCGGGGGCGCGGCTGGTGCTGACGATGAAGCGGCACGTGAACCCGCCGACCCTGAGCTTCCCGTGGGATCGGGCCTGATCCGCGGTTGGGGGGCAGAATATCGTCCCAACGCCCACCGTTCTTTCCCTCCCCCTTGCGGGGAGGGTGGCCCGCGTAGCGGGTCGGGTGGGGAGCGGTGCAGGGCGTCTGATGGGTTTGCTTGCTGACTCAGCAGCCCCCCACCCGACCCTGGCGCTGCCAGGGCCACCCTCCCCACGAGGGGGAGGGAAGGGGTTTGTGCTCGGCGCTCAGGAAGAAGAGTTTAGCGATTTCAACGCCCTAAACTTTCTCGACCCGATTTGATCCTCACCCCTTCAGACCGCCCGTATTCTGTTTGCACCTGAAGGCATGGGGAGGGCGCACGTACGGCGACCGATGCGGCTTTCGGGGGTGGTCGAGCGGGAAGCGTTTGTTGGTGGTCTTGGGTGACAACCTTTCGCGACGGTCCTGGGCAGGTTCCTTGCAACACAGGACGAAACCCAGGCGGCGAGGGATCGGCAAGCGCGGCAGGCATGGGCTGAAATCGCCCGTGCGGTCCAGGACGGAGCCAACGTCCTGCCCGTCGGGGGCCTCCATCGGAGCGGGTTAAAAATCCGCGACCCGAAGGCTTCCGGATAACGGCCGCGCGAAGCGCTCGTCTTCGTCGAAACGGTACAAAACATCAAAGCTACTCCGGGCGAGGCCCGGGCGCTTCGCACCCTTCCCATCAACTCGGCCGCGAAAGGCCGAGGTCGCCGCCTCATGACTGGGGACAGGCGCATGCGCCTGTCCCCTTCCGCCTCCCAGATCCTCCCCCTGTGGGGGAGGTGTCGGCGAAGCCGACGGAGGGGGGAGTGATCGGCCGATGGCCACGACCCGGATCAACGATCCCACAACTCCCCCCACCGATCGCTGCGCGATCGCCTCCCCCACAGGGGGAGGGTCTTGATCTACGTCCCTTCCTTCAGGAACGGCGCCGCCGAGAACAGCTCGCGTTCTTCCTTGCGCGGGTCGTCGACCATCCTGGAGGTCGCGTCGAACACCATCGTCGCCCGCTTCGGCAGCGCGTACTTGCCCCACGCCGGGATCGCCGCGCAGTTGGGATCGCCGGTCCGGGCGAAGGCCAGGAAGGCCTCGCTCATCTGGCGGGCCACGGCGCGGGCGGCCGGCCCGGTGCCGGTCTTGGAGCCCGGCGCGCTCAGATTGTCGAACACCAGGGCGATGTCGAAGCTGTGGAACGCCCGCAGCTTGCCGCCGTCGAGCGGCGAGCCGAAGTCCAGCTGGTACATCCAGGCCGGCGCGCCGATCTTCGCCCGCTGCTCGGCCTGGATCAGGTGGCCCGGCCACGAGCGCCCGGCCGTGGTGGCGGCGAAGAACACCTCGGACGGCGTGTATTGCGGGTAGAGTTCGCGATAGCGGGCGATCACCCGGCGGGGCGCGACGTCCAGCACCAGTTCCGGCGCCAGGCGCTGCGGCAGGTCCTCCCAGGTCAGGGCGAAGTTCCTCGGATCGCCGCCGAGGAAGGCGCGGGTCTCGTCGTGGGTGTTGCCGATGATCATCGGGATGTGGGCGCTTTGCCGGGGCGCGTCCGGATAGAACGGATGGCGCGGCAGCACCCCGCCGTCCATCACCGACCAGAAGATGATCGCGCCCTTGCGCTCCAGCGGGTCGGGCGTCTTCAAGGCGGCGACCAGCCGCTCGGCCGGCAGGGCGCGCAGGAGGTCGACCTGGTCGGGACGCAGGCCGAGCGCCTCCATGAACGTCCTGGCGCGGATGGTCGCGTGGATCGGGCCCATGGCGGTCACGTGCTGGCCGCTCATGGTCGCGGCCTTGTGGAACAGGTCCTTGGCGACCGGCATGGCCATCAGGGTCACCACCTTGGCCCCGCCGCCCGACTGGCCGAAGGCGGTGACGTTGCCGGGGTCGCCCCCGAACGCGGCGATGTTGTCGCGCACCCATTCCAGGGCCATCACCAGGTCGAGATTGCCGACATTGCCGCTGTCGGCCAGGTCCGGCCCCCCCAGTTCGGCCAGGTAGCTGTAGCCGAACACGTTGAGCCGGTGATTGACCGTCACCACCACCACGTCGCCGCGCCGGGCCAGTCTTACGCCATCATAGAGCGGGTCCGAGCCCGAGCCGCTGGCGTGGGCCCCGCCGTGGACATAGACCATCACCGGCCGCTTCTTGCCGTCCAGCCCTGGGGTCCAGACATTGAGGAACAGGCAGTCCTCGCTGGTGCTTTCCTGGATCTTGGTCTGGGGGCTGGCCGGGCCGTAGGCCAGGGCGTCGGCCACCTCCGTCCACGGCTCGGGCGGCAGGGCGGGCCTGAAGCGGCGCGGCGCGGTGTCGGCGCCGTAGCGCACGCCCTTGAACACCTTGATCTCGTCGACCTCGGCGCCGCGAACCTTGCCGTACCGGGTGGTCGCGATCGGGCCGCTGGGCGCGGCTTGAGCGCGGGCGGCGCCGTTGGTGAAGGCGGTCAGAGTCGCGGCGGCGGCCCCGGCCAGCACGGCGCGGCGATCGGTGCTCATGGTCCCTCCCAGGACGTTGGCCTATCCGTCGACCAGGGCCTCGGCGGGCGAGGCCTCGGCCATGCACAGGTCGATGAACGACTGCAGGATCGGGCTGTCATTATCCTTGCGCCAGGCCATGTAGAGCTCGACCGGGCGGTCCGGCGTGGTCTCGACCGGGCGAAACTGCACGTCGTCGAAATGCAGGCTCATGGCCGCCTCGGGCACCAGGGCCGCGCCGAGGCCGGCATGGACCAGGGCCAGCATCGAGTGGATCTGGGTGACGTGCTGGACGTAGTGCGGCGTCACGCCGTTGGCGTCGAACAGCGTGGTCAGCATGTTATGGAAATAGCCCGCGCCCTCGGCCGAATACATGATCAGCGGCGCGTCGTCGAAGTCGGCCAGGGCCAGCGACGCCTTGGCCAGGCGCGGGTCGCCGGTCGGCAGGGCGGCGACCAGAGGCTCGGTCAGCACGCGGGCGGTGGCGAACTCGGCGCGCTCCATCGGCGGGCGCACCAGGCCGATGTCGATGCGGCCGGTCAGCAGGGCCTCGACCTGCTCGCGGGTGACCATTTCGCGCAGGGTCAGGTCGGCGTTGGGCAGCCGGGCCCGCGACAGGATCACCAGGCTGGGCAGGAAATTGTAGCCGGAGGCGGCGGTGAAGCCGATGGCGATCTGGCCGGCGTCGCCCACGGCGATGCGGCGAGTGGCCAGGGCCGCGCTCTCGGCCAGCCGTAGGATCCGGCGGGCCTCCAGCAGGAAGGCGCGGCCGGCGGGGGTCAGCCGCACCGAGCGGCTGGTGCGGTCCAGCAGGGTGACGCCGAGGATGCGCTCCAACAGCTGGACCTGCCGGCTGAGCGGCGGCTGGGTCATGTTCAGCCGCTGGGCGGCGCGACCGAAATGCAGCTCCTCGGCCGTGGCCACGAAACAGCGCAGCTGACTCAGTTCGAACATCGGATAGCGCCCGCTCGTGATCCCGTGGGCCGGCGAGGTTAGGCGCTTGGGCGGTGAAGCGGTAGCCGTCGCCAGGACCCTGGCCCGCGAGCCGCCGACGGCCAGGCGCGCGGCGGGCGGCACCTCCCTACGCCTTGCCCTGGGCGCGGCGGATCAGCGTCTCCAGCTCGGCCATCTCGGCCGAGGTCAGGTCGGTCAGGGGCGTGCGGACCGGGCCGGCGTCGCGGCCGACCACCTTCATGCCGGCCTTGACGATCGACACCGCATAGCCGCGGCCGCGGTTGCGCAGCGCGATGTAGGGCAGGACAAAGTCGCGCAGGCCGGCCATCACGGCCGTCCGGTCCTGGGCCCGCACGGCCTTGTAGAAGGCCAGCGCCCATTCCGGCATGAAGTTGAAGATCGCCGAAGAATAGGTCGTCACCCCCATTTCCAGATAGGGCAGGGCGAAGGTCTCGGCCGTGGGCAGGCCGCCGACATAGGTCAGCCGGTCGCCCATCCGGGCGTAGACCCGCATCATCAGCTCGATGTCGCCCACCCCGTCCTTGAAGCCGACCAGGTTGGGATTGCGGTCGCACAGCCTCTCGAGCGTGTCCTCGGTCAGGATGGCGTTATCGCGGTTGTAGACGATCACCCCCAGGGGCGTGGCCTTGCACACCGCCTCGACATGGGCGGCCAGGCCCTCCTGGGTGGAGTTCATCAGATAGGGCGGCAGCAGCAGCAGGCCGTCGGCTCCGGCCGCGTGGGCGGCCTTGGCCAGGTCGACGGCGATGGCCGTGCCGTAGCCGCAGCCGGCGACGACGGGGATCTTGCCGGCCGTCTCCTCGACCGCGGCCTTGACCACCCGGGCCACTTCCGGCGGGGTCAGCGAGAAGAACTCGCCGGTGCCGCCCGCCGCGAACAGGCCGGCCAGCTCATGTTGCAGCATCCAGGCGCAATGCTCGCGATACGAGGCCTCGGCGAACTGGTGCTGGGCGTCGAAAGGGGTGACGGGGAACGACAGCAGCCCTCCGCCGATCTGCCGGGCCATCTCGGTCGGCGTCATCCTGCTCATCAAGTCCTCGCTCGTCGTCGGTCCTTCTCGCCGGGGAGGCGTCGCGTCGTCCTGGCCGCGTGACCGTTCGTTCCAGCAAAGGCTAGGGGGCGCCGCCCCCAGGGTCTAAGCCAAAGGCGCTATCGACCGATGCGGGTTTTGGCTTGATAGAGGACGAGGCTAGACTTCGCCGCCGATGCGCTCGATCTCGTCGGCCAGGGCCGGCAGGTTCAGGATCCGTAGGGTGCGGCCGGACTGGGAGACGATGCCGAGCCCGGCCAGGCGATTCAGCTCCCGCGTCACCGGCTCGCGCTGGCTGCCCACCAGCACCGCCAGTTCGGCATGGGTGGGGCAGGGCTGGATGACGGCTTCGTGGCCGTCTCCCCCCATCGACGCCGCCATGCGCAACAGCTCGATGTCGACCCGACAGGCCACCGAGACGGCGTTCAATTCGAACAACCGATCGGTGAGGGCGCGCGTCAGGTTGGCCAGGTCTTCCAGGATCGCCCGCATGAAGCGCGGCGATCGCTCGAACAGGTCCTGGACGAGGGTCTGGGGCAAGCGGGCGACGCGCACATCCTCCAGCGCCACGATGTTCACCGAGCGCGGCAAGCCGTCGATGGCCGAGATCTCGCCGAAATAGCCGCCCGCCGAGATGCGTCGATAGCCGACCTCGCGGCCCGACCGGGCGTACTGGTTGGCCAGCAGCGCGCCCTTCAGCAGCAGATGGATGCCGCCGCTGTCATCCAACCGCTGGACGATCAGCTCGCCCTTGCCATAGTGAAGGTGCTCGATCTGCGACGACAGGGCCTCGATCTCGTCGCGCGCCATGTGCCGGAACAGCCGATTGGCGCGGAAGTCGCCTTCGAGCGGCGACGCGATGGGCGCATGGCTCGGGGCGAGCGGGGACGAGGGAGGGGGCACGGCCATCGAAAACGCTCCTGCACAGTCGATCCGGGGACGACGAATGGACAGCCGACCGCGCTACCGGGCCTTTATCAGCTATAGCCACCAGGACCGCAAAGCCGCCGAATGGCTGCATCGCGCCCTGGAGACCTACCGCGCGCCGCGTCGCCTGGCCACCACTGGCGGCGAGGTGTCGACTCGGCGGTTGACGCCGATCTTCCGCGACCGGGACGACCTGAGCGCCTCGCCGGATCTGGGCGGCGTGATCCGTGACGCCCTGGACCGCTCCGACGCGCTGATCGTACTTTGCTCCCCGGCCTCCGCGGCCTCGCGCTGGGTGGACCAGGAAGCCGCCCACTTCCTGAAGGACCACGGTCTTGGCCAGATCATCTGCGTGATCTCGCCCTCCACGCCGAAGGCCGCGCCCCTGGCCGAGCTGTTGCCGCCGGCCCTACGGGCGGCCTTGCCGACGGGCGTCGAGCCCCTGGCCGTGGATCCGCGGCGCGACGCCGACGGACCGCGCCTGACGCGGTTGAAGATCGCCGCCCGGCTGCTCGACGTCAGCCTCGACCAACTGGTCCAGCGCGACGCCCGCCGCGGCATGCGGGTGATGGCGGCCTTCACCGCCCTGGCCCTGGTCGTGACCCTGGCCATGGGCGCGATGACCGTGACCACGCTGAAGTCTCGCCAGATCGCCCGCGACCAGCGCGACGAGACCGAGGCCCTGGTGGCCTACATGCTGGGCGACCTGCGCGAACAGCTGGAGCCCGTGGGACGGCTGGACGTCCTGGACGGCGTCAGCGCCAAGGTGCTGGCCTATTATGGAAAGGCGCGCACCGACCGGCTGGACGACCGGGCCCTGGCCCAGCGCGCCAAGGCCCAGACCCTGCTGGGCACGATCCGGGAACAGCGCGGCGACCTAGCCGGCGCCCGCGACGCCTTCGGCCAAGCCGCGTCCACCACTCATGAACTGGCGGCCCGCGCGCCCGGCAACGGCGAGCGGCTCTTCGACGAGGCCCAGAACGTCTATTGGTTGGCCTACATGGAATGGCGCCAGGGCGACACCGCTGCCGCTGAGCGGGGCTTCAAGCGTTATGGCGAGCTGGCCCAGAGGCTCGTCAAACTGGATCCGACCCGTGCCGACTGGCGGCTGGAGGTCGCCTACGCCAAGAGCAACCTTGGCACCCTGCTGCTGGAACAAGGACGGGCGGAGGAGGCGCTGGCCACCTTTCGCGCCGCCCTGGCCGCCTTCGAGGCCGAGCGCGCTCGGGCGCCGGACGACCAGGACCGGCTGGTCGACGCGGTGGACGCCCACGCCTGGGTGGCCGACTCCCTGGTCAGGCTGGGGCGTCCGCGCGAAGCCTATGCCGAGCGCGAGGGCGCGGCGAACCTGCTGGCCGAGGCTTCGGCGAGAACGCCCGCCGACAAGCCGCTGGTCGCCCGTAACCTGGCCGCCCAACTGGCTCTGGCGCGGCTGGAGCTGGACCTGGGCCGGATGGCCCAGGCCCGCGTGCGGTCGGACAAGGCCATGGAGGGGTTGCGCAAGCTGGTGACCCTCGACCCGACCAACGCCCGATGGCTGGAATATCTGCTGGTCGGGCAGATGGACGCTGTCGACTTCGCCGCTTGGTCGAGCCGCCTGCCGGAGGCCCGCGCCGCCCACGCCCAGGCCGCCGCCACCCTGGCCAAGCTGCGCACCGGCGACGAGGCCAAGGCTTGGCGCGCGGACCTCGACGGCCGCCTGGACCAGCAGGGGGTTCTGCTGGCCCAGCTTGGCGGCGATCCGGCGCAGGCACGCGGTCTGGCGCTGGCCCAGCTGGAGCGCCTGCGCCTTGCCCCCGGCTCTCGCGAAGCCGTGGCCGAGCGGGCGGTGCTCAATGGCGTGGCGCGGCTGGGGGCCGGGCAGCTGGCGGAGGCTGTCCTGGCCTTGTCGCCTCGGCGTGGATCGCTTTCTCCGGCTGGCCGCGATGTCCTAGCCCGCGCTTATCTGGCTCAAGGACGGGGAGATCTGGCCGATCCGATCGTTCGCAACTTGAGGAAGAATGGCTATGCTCATCCCGGCTTCCTTGCATTTTGGCGAGATTCGCCTCTAGCTGGCGCCACCGTCAAAGGGGGTTCCACATGACAGAGTTACTACCGATCATCCAATTGGTCGTCGGCATCGCCGACAACGTCAACTTCATGAACGTTCTGGATCCGGAGAACCCGGTTCCGCTGTCGCTGAAACTTGACGCACCGAGCCGTCTGGTCTTTCGGCTGAGCGACGCCCTCATCGGCGTCGACTGGACGTTCCAGAAACGCCCGATCGTCTTTACCGACGACTTCGGGATCAACTTCTCCAGCTACACCTGGATCGAAATGCTTTACGGCGTGCCGCAAAAGCCCTTCACGTGCTTCATGATCGATTATGAAGACAAACGGGTCGGCGAATACATCTACAGCCTGTACATGATGGACTCGCACAAACAGAACATCATTCTGGATCCAAAGATCGAAAACGGCGCGGGTCACGTTCCCTGATCGAGGCCGCGACCTTCAGCGAGAACAAGATCGCCGCGCTGATCCAGCGCGGCGAGATTCTCGCCGCCTACGATCTCGCCCGCGCCGCGTTGGAAGCGGGCGAGATCTCGCACAAGATCACCTATCTGGCCGTGCTCTGCCTGGCGCGGGCCGGCGCCGTCGATTTCGCGCGCGCCGAATATGTCCGCCTGGGGCTGGACCGGATCGACGACGATCCCGACGCCATCGCCTTGGGCGCGCGCCTCCTGAAGGATGTCGCCCTGGCGGCGCACGGCCTCCGCCGGACAGCTTTCGCCAAGGCCTCCACGCGCCGCTACCGGGCCCTCTTCGAGCGGTTCGGCGGCCTCTATGGCGCGGTCAACGCCGCGACCATGACCCTCGTCGCGGGCGATCGGGCGGAGGGGTGGGCACTGGCGGCGGCCGCTCTGAAAATCGCGCCGCCGCCGGGATTGGCGGGGGAGGCTGCCTATTACGAAGCCGCCAGCCGGGCTGAGGCGCGGTTTCTGACCGGCGAGCTGGACGCCGCGCACGCGACGATGTCCCAGGCCCTGAGCCACGCGCCAGGAGCTTTCGCGGCCCACGCCTCGACCCTGCGCCAATTGGAGATGCTGTGCCGCGAGACTGGCCTCGATCCCGCCTGGCTGTCCGCCTTCCGACCGCCGGCCTGCGCCCACTTTACCGGCCACATCCTCGACGCGACGCGCGAAGGCGCCCTGAACGACGGAGCGGACGGCGACCTGCGCGCGGAAGCGGACCGCGTGGTGCGGGAGCAGAGGATCGGCTTCGCCTATGGCGGCCTGGCCGCCGGCGCCGACATCGTCTTCGCCGAAGCCTTGCTGGAGGCCGGCGCCGAACTGCATCTGGTCTTGCCCGTGAGTTTGGCCTCCTTCGTCGCCGTGTCGGTCGCGCCCTTCGGGACCGACTGGACCGAGCGCTTCGAGCGCTGTTTCGCCCGCGCCGCGTCGGTGCGCTACGCCTCGCAAGACCCCTATGTCGGTGATGAGCAGGTTTTCGCCTATGCCAGCCAGATCGCCATGGGCTGCGCGGTGCTGCGCGCCCAGACCCTGGCGACCGAAGCGATCCAGGTGGCGGTCTGGGACGGTCACGCTTCGGCGGGACTCGCCGGCGCAGCGGTGGACCTGACCTATTGGGCGAAAGGCGGCCGTCGACAGGTGGTCATTCCAGTGCGCCGCCCGCCGCCGCGCCGCGCACCGCCGCCGCCGAGCGCGGGCGCCTCCAGCTCGCGCGCCATGAAGGCCATGCTGTTCGCCGACGTGAAGGGCTTCGGCTCCCTGCGCGATGACCAGATTCCGGCCTTCTTCGCGACGGTGATGGGCCAGATGGCCGGCGTTCTCGCGGGGCTGGACGCCGGCCCGCGACACGTCGAGACCTGGGGCGACGGCCTGTTCCTGGTGTTCGACCAGCCGATCGACGCCGCCCTCGCGGCGCTGGCCTTGCAGGAGGCCCACCGCGCTCTGGATCTTCGGGCCCTGGGCCTGCCACGCGGCCTGGGCCTGCGGATCGGCGGCCACTATGGACCCGTGCACCTGGGCGCCAATCCGCTGACCAGGGCCCCGGCCGTGGTCGGCGCTCACGTGGTGGTCGCGGCTCGCATCGAGCCCGACGTCGCCCCGGGCTCGGCCTGCGTCAGCGAAGCCCTGGCCGGAGCTCTGGCCACCTTCCATGGCGACCGCGTGCGGTGCGGCTATGTCGGACGCACCCAGGGGCGCAAGGGCTTCCCGGCCACGCCGATCTTCAACCTGACCCGGGCCTGACCGTCTCCCTCGAGGGTGATCAGAAACCTTTATTTCCGGCGGTGTGCAGATCCGCACAGTGCGCGCGCCGATCCCTCTCACATGTTTCGACTCGTAGGTCGCGACGACCTCGGTCCAGGCGGCCGCGGAACGTCTCCGTCGATCGCCATCGCCGGGAGCGCCGCCACGACCTGCACCGCACTTGGCCTGTCACCGCGGGCCGATCACGCGGCCTTTCGGGCCCGGCCATCCCCATCGGTCGGGTCCGACTTGCCGACCGCCCATCGAAGCCGCGCCAACACCCTGGCGCGGCGCTCACGTTGCATCAGGAACCTCGCCATGTCTCTCGACGCAGCTGTCCTCAAGGAACCCACGGACGACACGGTCCGCGGCGCGCTGGCCTCCGATCCCGCCGCGAGCATTCTCAAGCACGCCGTGAAGATCTGGGCTCGCGACCATGGCGTCGCCGAAAACGACATCTGCCGCGTGACCGAGATGGTGGTGAGCTTCGCCAAGTCGGCGATCCGCGATTGCGAGCGCAAGATCCATGTCGTCGCCTAGCCTGCCGCGATTCAGGATCCCGGGCGCGATTCTGACTCACGCCAAAAACCTGATCGCCGGCCGCGAGACGACCGCCGCGTCGGCGATGGCGGAGGATCCGCTGTTCGCGCCAAGATCGGAAGCGCGCGGCGGGTGGGCGTCGACGCCGCAGGACAAGAGCTTCTGGGCCTGCATGGCCGCCGCCGACAGGCGACTGGCCGAACTGCGGCGTGCGATCGATCAGGCCGCCGCCGAGGTGATCGCTCGCGAAGTCAACGCCAAGGCTCCGCCGATCCCGGAAGTCCAGTTCGCCGAGAGCCGATGCGAGACCGCCAAGCGGGTGATCACCGAGGCCCTGGACGCGGAGAAATCATGATCTTCGCCCTTTGGCGATAAGGTTCAGGCGGGGTGGTTCGACAGCTGTCGACCGCCACGCCTCGCCCTTGGGGGAGGGCGGTCGGATGGGCGTCGGCGCTTCGCCGTCAGATCAGCGAATGACCGACGCTCATCCGACTAAAATCTCGAAGCGGCCTCGGCGCTTCTATTTGGCGCAATCGGACTTATTTGGCGCATTCGGACTTGCCGACATTGTCCCACTTCTTGAAGCCGCGCCCGGTCTTGGCTTGCAGTCGATCATTGTAGCGCCGCAGGGCGATATCGCCTGACTGACCGGTGAGCACGTCGCAGCGGCCGGCGAAGACCTTTTCCACGCAGGCGGCGCGCGGCGCATAGCCCAGCTCCTCCCAGGCCCCGCCGACGAACCGGCGACAGGCGACGTAGTCGGCGGGCAGCTTTTGAGGCTCGGCGGCCGGGATAGCGACCTCGGCCGGCTCCGCCGCCTTGGCGGCTTCGGCGGTCGCGGCGGTCTTGGCCGCTTCGGCCATGGCCCGGCGATGGCGCTCGGCTTCGTCCATGCTGGCCTGCTCGGGCAGGTCCGGCTGGTCGTTGGCCAGCTGGAACCAGGCCATCTGCATCGTCCAGCCGCGGGCCTGGGCCAGTTGCGCCAGGTGGGCCGGGAAGTCCCGCGTCGGCCGTTCGATAGCGCCGGGGCGCAGGCCGATGTCGAACGGCCCGTCGCCCTCGATCATCAGGACCCCGGCCAGTCCGGTGGCGTTCTGGCACATGGACACCCGATAGCGGCCGCCGCCGAGATCCTTGTAGAGGTCGGGATTACGGGCCGCCAGGGCCGCGAATTGTTCGCGATTGGTCGTGAACTGCTGCAGCCGGCCGGAGGGTTGTATGGCGATGAGGCTGAAGCCCTTGGCGGGATCGGGCGCGACATTGATCATCGATTGCGACCAGAGGCCCTTGGGGCAACCCTGGATGCCGCGGTCGATTTCGAAGCGCGCCTGCTGGGCGACGAGGCTGGGAACGGCGCCGGCCTGGCCGCGGAACCGGTTGGCCGTGTCGAGCAGCGGACAGGACCCCTGGTCGGCGGGCAGGATCTCGGTGGTGTCGACCTGCAGTCCGGCCGCGCCAGCGGCGCGCGCGGCGCTCGCCACCGCCCGGTTGGCGCCGGCCGGATCTCCGGCCGCGCCGGAAATCTTGAGGCTGGCCGAGCCGTCGGCGTTCTGGCCGTGGCTCAGGGTCAGCCAGGAGCACGGAACGTTCGGCAGCGCCGCGGCGATCAGTTCGTCGGCCCGACTGGCGACCGGCGGCGGCGCGCTGCTGGTCGTGGTCGGCGCCAAGGCGGGCAAGGCGGCCTTCTTCTGGGACGACAGCACGGCGAAACCGACGCCGACCAGGACGACCGCCCCAATCACGCCGACGGCCACGCCCTTGCCCTTGAAGGGAGCGCGCGCGGGCGCCGCGGCGTCCTGGGCTTCGCGTTCCGCCTCGGCTTGGACAAGGCCCGGGGCCTTGCTGGGAGACTTTCTGGGAGACTTGTATGCCACGTCCATGGTCGGCGGGATGGGCGACGCGGTTTCGTCCTCCTTGCCCGGCCTGACCGAGATCAGAGCGGCCTGCGGCAAGGGAGCGTTCCGCGCCTCGACCTCGACCGCGCCCGAGGGCGGATCAACATCAGGATCCCGGGAAGGCTCGACGCTGGGTTCGAAGATCGTGGCCTCGGAAGTGACGACCTCCTCGTCCTCTGGCGCGGCGACAAGCGGAGGAAGCGACGATGTCGCGGCGACCGGCGGAAGGGTCGATGCGGACAACGGCGCCGGATCCGCGATCGGCCGCGAGGCGTCATCGACAATCGGCCCGCCCGTCGGCTTCGATGCGGTCGCCGCCAGATCGACGGGCTCGCTGGGCGCGAAGATCGTCCGCCCCTCGGGCGCGATCTCATCGCTTGAGGCAGCGGCCGGCGAAGGCGGAACGCTATCTTCTCCGCGCGGCTCGGCGCTCTGCCAGGAGGGTGGTTCGGACCCCAGATGGATCACCGTTCGCTCGAGATCGGGCCCGATCTCCCCCAAGGTCGCGTCGCCGAGGTCCGGCGTCCAGGATCGCGTTGAGGGCGGCTCGAACGGAACGTCCAGCGCATCCAGCGCCGAGATCACCTCGGCCATGGTCTGGGGGCGCCCCCGAGGATCCGGGCTGAGCATCCGGGCGAACAGCGGCTGCAGCAGCGGCGGGACGGCGGTGATGTCGGCGCCCGCCCGGCGGCGGTCGATCGCTTCGACCAGCGTCGTGCCCATGTCCGGCGCCCGTCCACCGGCCAGGGCCAGCACCACCAGGGCCAGGCTGTAGATGTCGGTCCATGGACCAATGCGTCGGTCGAAGTCGCCGAACTGTTCCGGCGCGACATAGCCGAGCTTTCCGGCGAAGCCGTCGCCGACGACGGTCTGGGCGCCGATCTCCATGCTCTTGGCGATGCCGAAGTCGATGATCTTGGCGCGGCTGAGCACGCCATCCGGCAGCAGGACGTTTTCGGGCGAGATGTCGCGGTGGATGGCGCCATGGCTGTGCGCCGCGTGCAGGCCCTCGGCCAAGCGACGGGTCAGCATGACCAGTTCGCCCGTGGTCGGCGACTGGCGGCCGATCAGATTGGTCAGCGGCTCGCCGTCGATGAAGTCGGTGACGATGTACAGCAGGTCCTTGCGCGGTTCGCGCGCCAGGACGCGGTACTGCACCAGGGCCGGATGGGCCAGGCTGGTGAGGGTCTTGGCCTCCTTGCGGAACAGCGCCTGGACCTTGGGATCGGCGGCCAGGTGCGGAAGGATGACCTTGACCGCCACCCGCTCCTCGGCGTTGACGTTGGCGCCTTCGTAGACCTCGCCCATGCCGCCGCGGGCGATGAAGCGCTTGATCTCGTAGATGCCGTTCAGAACGAAGCCGACGGGCAGGATGCCGCGGGGCTGGGCGGGCTTGCGCGGACCGCGCTTGCTCCAGGAGCCGGCGGGCGGGCTCGTGACGGACGCGACGTCTTCGTCGGAGGGATCGTCGGGTATGCTCACTGGGGAGGTCTCTTTCCAACTCCGGCCACAACCTCGCCTCGGACGCGCGTCGGTTGCAAGCAGTTATGCGAGGCTTCGAGCATCAGGCCGCGGCTTCCGGGATCGAGGGCGCCTGCGCCTGCGGTGACGCTTCGTTTCCTTCGAACGCGTAGGTGAAGATCGAGTGCGCGACTCCCACCGTGATCCTGGCCACTTCCTCGCCGGCCATCTGGCGTTCCAGCAGGGCGATCGACAGTTCGGGCAGCATGGTGTTGGTCAGGATGGCGTCGATCATCCGCCCGCCCGAGGCGACCTCGGTGCAACGGGAGACGATCAGTTCGACGACCGCCTGATCGTAGCTGAAGACGATGCCATGGTTCTCGGCGACGCGATTCTTCACGCGGTCCATCTGCAGGCGGACGATGCCCTGCAACATGTCCGGCGACAGCGGATAGTAGGGCAGGACGATCAGCCGGCCCAGCAGGGCGGGCGGGAACACTTTCAGCAATTCCGGCCGCAGCGACTGGGCCAGGACCTCGGCCTCCGGCTTCATCTCCTCGTCCTCCGACAGCGAGGCGATCAGGTCGGAGCCGACATTCGAGGTCAGCAGGATCAGCGTGTTCTTGAAGTCGATGTGACGCCCTTCGGAGTCGTCCATGTAGCCCTTGTCGAACACCTGGAAGAACATCTCGTGGACGTCCGGGTGGGCTTTCTCGACCTCGTCGAGCAGCACCACGGAATAGGGGCGGCGGCGCACGGCCTCGGTCAGGACGCCGCCCTGGCCATAGCCGACATAGCCCGCCGGCGCGCCCTTCAGGGTCGAGACGGTGTGGGCCTCCTGGAACTCGCTCATATTGATGACGATCAGGCTGTCGTCGCCGGAATAGAGCAGTTCGGACAGGGCGTGGGCGGTCTCGGTCTTGCCCACGCCGGACGGACCGCACAGCATGAACACGCCGACCGGCTTGTTAGGGTTGTCGAGCTTGGCGCGGCTGGTTTGGATGCGCTTGGCCACGGCGTCCATCGCGTGGTTCTGCCCCACCACGCGCTTCTTCAACTGGTCGGC
This sequence comes from Caulobacter sp. LjRoot300, assembly GCF_964253875.1. Lineage (NCBI taxonomy): Bacteria > Pseudomonadati > Pseudomonadota > Alphaproteobacteria > Caulobacterales > Caulobacteraceae > Caulobacter > Caulobacter sp. LjRoot300. The sequence continues at coordinate 877,492 of NZ_CAXUSA020000003.1, read as the reverse complement.
GATGGTCAGGACCGAGGCGATCTCGTCCTTGACCATGCGGCCGACCGGGATGCCGGTCCAGTCGCCGACGACCGTGGCCACCGCGTCGGCGTCGACCTCGCCGAACACCATCGGATCGTCTCCATGGGCCTGCGCGACCGCCAGCAGGGCGGCGTCGAGCGCGGCCTTCAGGGCGGAGACGTCGTCGGTGTTGGCGGCCGCCGCGGCGGCCACGGCCTGGCGGGTTTCGTAGGCCTTGGCGATCGCGTCTTTCTCGGCCGCCCACTTGGCTTCCACGGCATCGAGCGCGACCTGCGCCTCCTCGATCGCCTCCTTCAGCTTTTCGATGCGCTCCACGCCGGCGTACTGGCCCTCGGCCTCGCGGGTGGCGATCTCCAGCTCGACGTTCAGGAGCTCGACGCGGCGACGGCGGCTTTCGACCGGCGCGGGGGTCGCGTGCTGCGACACGGCCACCCGGGCCCCGGCGGTGTCGAGCAGACTGACGGCCTTGTCGGGGAGCTGCCGGGCCGGCACATAGCGCTGGGACAGCTTGACGGCCGCCTCCACCGCCTCGTCGAGGATCACCACCTTATGGTGCTTCTCCATGGCCGAGGCCACCGACCGCAGCATGGCGATCGCCACCCCGGTGTCCGGTTCTCCGACATTGACCGTCTGGAACCGGCGGGTGAGGGCGGGGTCCTTTTCGAAGTACTGACGATATTCCGACCAGGTGGTGGCGGCGATGGTCCGCAACCGGCCGCGCGCCAGGGCGGGCTTGAGCAGGTTGGCGGCGTCGCCGGTGCCGGCCTGGCCGCCGGCCCCGATCAGGGTGTGGGCCTCGTCGATGAACAGGATGATCGGCTTGGGCGAGGATTCGATCTCGTCGATCACCTCCCGCAGCCGCTTCTCGAATTCGCCCTTCACGCCGGCGCCGGCCTGCAGCAGCCCGATGTCCAGCGCGCGGAGGGTGACGTCCTTGAGCGCGGGCGGAACGTCGCCGTCGATGATCCGGCGCGCCAGGCCCTCGACGACCGCCGTCTTGCCGACCCCCGCCTCGCCGGCCAGGATCGGGTTGTTCTGGCGACGGCGCAGCAGGATGTCGATCACCTGACGGATCTCGGCGTCGCGACCGACGATCGGATCGATCTCGCCCGTCCTGGCGCGCTCGGTCAGGTCGACGGAATATTTGGCCAGCGTTTCGCCCGAGCCGCCGGCGAACGGCGCGCCGGCCGTTCCGGCCTGGTCCGAGGGGCCGTCGATCACCGGGGCGCCGCCGACCTCGGCCGAGCTGGCGACGATCTGGGCGAACTCGTCGCCCAGGGCGTCGGCCGAGACCTTGCGGAACTCCGGCGAGATGGCGAACAGGGCGTTGCGCAGGATTGGGGTCTTGAGCATGCCGAAGACCAGGTGGCCGGTGCGCACGCGGCCGGCCTGGAACATCAGCGACGCATAGAGCCACCCCTTCTCTATGGCCTCCTCGATCTGCGGCGAGAAGTCCGAGATCGCCGTCGCGCCGCGAGGCAGGCCGTCGAGGGCGGCTACGACGTCGCGGGCCAGCTTGGTGTCGTCCAGGGCGAACCGCGTGCGGATCGCGGCCAGGTCGTTCTGCGGATCCTGCAGCAGGATATGGATCCAGTGCACCAGCTCGACATAGGGATTGCCGCGCATCTTGCAGAAGCCGGTCGCGGTTTCGATGCTCTTCAGGCCGGTCGGGCTGAGGCGGCCGAACAGGGCGGAGCGGTTGATCTCGGTCATGCGGCATCTCTCTTGGCGGCGGCTCGAGCCACGCGACGCGAGCTCGGGCCAAGACGGGTCTCGGCACGCGGACCGCTGCCGGCCGGCGGATTGATCCAGCTGGTCCAGCCCAGCCGGGCGCGGCCGTCCAGGGACGCGGGACGCCGCGCGGCTTCGCTGGCCTCGATCTCGAGGTCCCATTCCAGATGGGACGGGGCGAAGGAGTCCAGCGCCTCTGCGACGACCGCGAAGCGCGGCCCGCCCGGCAGCAGGTTCTCGTAATCCTGGAACGTGTCGACCTTCACGGCGATGCGAAAGGCGTCCGAAACGGTGCTGGTGCGCCGCCCGCAGACCGCGTCGCCGCCCAGGCGGCTGTAGGCGCCGCCCAGGCGGGTCTGGTCCGCCGGCTCGATGTCGCGCCAGACCGGACGGTATTCCCTCAGCCGCACTGGCGCGCCCACCAGGTCGGCGACGGCGTCCTCGATGCCCGCCGCGCTGCGTCGCGACGCATAGAGGCCCGCATAGTAGAGGCGGGCTCGCGCGGGAAAGGCCGCGTTCTCGGGAACCCCGGCGGTCGCGCCGGTCAGGGCGCCCAGATAGCCGGCGAAACGGTCGTCGCCGGGACGGTCGGCGTTGGCCGCCGGATTGGATTCGGCCCAGGCGCGGTAGAAGAACTGCAGCATCCGTCCGGCCAGCATGTCGAGGAAGTGCCCGAACGGACGGCCCTTGGCGTAACGGCGCTCGAAATGGGCGAACTCGCTGAGGTGCAGAGGCAAGGGGCCCATCGGCCCGGTCAGCCCGAACCAGTAGCCCTCGACCTTGGCGCGCCCGCCCTTGACGGTGATCGCCTCCAGCGTCGAGCCCGGAAAGCCCAGGGCGGGAAGCTGGGCCAGGTCGACCAGGTTCTGCGCGGGAAGGCGGGCGTCGCCGATGCGCGGCAAATCCGGCGCGCGCGCCTCCGCGGCGCGCAGCAGGCCGAACAGGCCGTACCGCTTCGCATTCCCCGCCGCCTGGCGAAGAAACTCTAGATGTTGCGATGTTCGCCCATTCTCGGCGGCCATTGCGCGAAGGTTCCTTCCTGGGGACTTTCGAAGATGCATTCGGTGAAGGCGTTCACGGTCGCGAACTCGCCAAGGAACCGCTCCAGGACGGCCGAGAACAGGAACATCCGGCCGTTCTCGAACGGAGCGTCGTCCAGCTTGAGGCGCAGGCGTTGGCCGCGGGCGAAGGCGCTGCGTCCCGGGCCCGACACCCGCCGCGTCACCGGTTCGGAGCGGATGGCCAGCACGCCGTCGATCTGACGCCGCAAGGCCGGATCGTCGATCCGGCCGTAGAGCGCCAGGTGATCGCGCAGGACCGAGGGGTCGTCGTCGTCACCCAGGGCGAAGGACGCGTAGTTGGGCGTCAGATGGCCGATGACCCTCCAGGCGCCGTCGCTGATGCCCATCGGCGGCCGGGGCTTGGTCGGGGCGCGCACGATCGTCACGGCGCGGACAGGGACGCCGCTGATCCGAAAGTCCGTCGCGCCGCCGGTGCGCAGGGTCTCGGCCAGTTCGCGGTTGGTGACCAGCGCGCGAATGGCCAGTTCGTAGATCCCCTCCAGCCGCCGGGGCTCCCCAGGGGCGGCCAGGCTGATCCAGGTTTCCGTGCCCAGATAGTCGGTCCGGCGCCGGAGGCGCTGCTCCTTGGTGGACAGGCGACGGTGCCGCAGGCGGGTGACGTAGAACAGTGCCTCGGTCCAGTCGTAGAGCAGGCTGCCGAAGGCGTGCAGCGGCGCGACCGGCCGGGCGTCGCCGTTCTTCTGCGAATGGGCCGTCACTTCCAGCGGGCGGAAGATCTCGAAGTCCAGCGGCCGGGTACGGTCGGCGATCAACTGGTGTTCGTGGTCGAACTCGCTGATCGCCACGCGGTCGATCTGCTTCTCGAACAGATTGATCGCCGGCGTCGCGAACAGCTTGAAGTTCGCCGGCGACGCGGCGCCCGCCAGGGCCGTAGACGCCCGGTCGAACAGGAAGACCACCTCGCATTCGGTCCGGCACTTGGCGAAGACCTGGGCCAGCTCGCGCAGGCGGACGAACAGGAAGCGTTCCGGGCAGGCGAAATATTCCGACAACAGACGATAGCCCCGGAACGACCGCCGGCCCGTCGGCAGAAGGGCGCAGTTCTCCTCGAACCCATGCTGCTCGGCCGCCGGCAGCTTGACCCAGGCCGCGGCGCCGGCCGCGGAGTCCACCGAGCGGGCCACGGTCGCCACGGCGTCGCCGATCAGTTGCCGGTAGAGCTCGCCCGGCGCCACTTCCGAGCCGTCCAGATAGATCGGCAAGGCGTCCGGCGCGATCGCCGACAGGGGGACTCCGCCCAAGGCGCTGAACTTCAGGCGCAGTCCCGCCTCGGCGCGCACCCCCGCGGCCCCGGCATAGGCGGCGACGGCCGCCCGGGTCGGCAGGTATTCGGCTTCGCTGATCTTCAGCGGCCAGAGCGTGACGTCCTGTCCGGTCCGGAAGATCACCGGCGTGGCGGCTTCGTCGCCCGAGGTGGCGGACATCTCGGTCAGACGAGGGACCACGAACCCGGCGGCGATCGCGTGGTCGCTGTCCTGGGGTTCGAGGGTCACCACGCACATCGACGGGGTCGGCGCCAGGTAGTGCGGCTGGATGGCGTTGAGCAGGTGTTGGGTGAAATCGGGAAACTGGTCCTGCAGCTTCAGCTTCACGCGGGCCCCGAGGAAGGCCACGCCTTCCAGGAGCCGCTCGACATAAGGGTCGGTGTCGGAGGGGGCGTTGAGGCCCAGCCGCCCCGCGACCGTCTCGTATTCCTCGCCGAACTCGCGCGCGGTCTCGCGAAGATAGAGCAGTTCCTCATTATAGGCTCTGAGGAGGCGAGGATCCATCCGTCTACTCCCGGAGGGTCGCCGCGCCCGTGTCGATCTCGACGTCGGTCTTGAACTCGACGGGCAGCGCCATGACGGCGCTGGTGACGTCGGCCCGGATGACGAAGGTCACGGCGTTGGGCTTGGCGTCCTTGGCGGTGGCGGTGACGTCGAGGCGCTGGGGGGCGATGCGCGGCTCGAAGCGCCGGATGGCCTGCTTGATCTCGCGCGCCCGGTTCTCGACCGCCCGCCGCTGCAGCAGCTTGCCGGCCATGTCGGGCACGCCGTAGTTCAGGACCGAGGTCGCCACCTCGGGATAGGGCTTCAGGTTCTGGGCCGCGCCGAACTGGGTGGTGTTCAGGATCCAGTTCAGCTCGCGCAGGACCGTGGCCCGCAGCGCGGCCTCGTTGAAGCGTTCGATCTTGAGAATCGGATAGAGCCGCCGCGTCGCCGCGCGGCTGACCTGGCCCTCGACCTTCGGATCGTCCCGGACGTCGTCGAAGTCGAGATCGGCGACGAGCTTGTCGAACAGGGTCGGATTGATCCGGGCTGGCATGGCGTCAGGCGAAGGCCAGATGGCGAAGCGCCAGGACGCCCGCCTCTTCACCGTCTCCCAACGACCAGAGCTTCTGGCCCAGGCCTTCGGCGCCCTTCGGGCCCTCGCGCCAGTCGGTGGCGCGGGCCAACAGCAGGTTGGCGTCCGTCGAGGTCTGGGTCCCGGGATAGCGGGCCGGCAGGATCGCCGCCACGCCCTGTCCGGTCTTGAACTCGATTTCCACGGGCAGCCAGACCAGGTCGCGCAGGTCCCGCGGCCCGTCGCTGGTGATCTTGCGCACCGCGTCGAAGGGGACAAGCCCCCAGCGCCCATGAATGACGGCCTCGAAGGCCGGACCGAAGCGGGGGTCCGCGTCGGCGATCCAGTCGAAGTCCTGGTCGTTGAAACGGCCGGGCGTATCGGGCGCGGCGTCGAAAGCTCGCGACCGGGCGGCCTCGGCGTCGTCCGCACGCCCCTGCAAACCCGCGCCGAGAGCGACCGCGAGATCGCCCGCCCACGGGCTGGTATTGACCAGCAGGGCCGGCGGAACCTCTCCCGCGAAGGTCTTCTCGCGCTGGATCTCGGCCTCGATGGCCAGGTTGTAGGCCACGGCCAGCATCTGGGCTTCGGGAGACAGCTGGGTCAGCACCTTCAGCTGCGCCTTGGCCTTGTCCCATTCCCCCAGGATGCAGAACAGCTGGAACAGAAACATGCGGCTAGGCTGATCGTCCGGCGCGCGCTTGACCCTTTCGACAAGGGCTTGGCGCGCGCCGTCCAGATCGCCAGCGCGTAGGAGGTCGTCGGCGTTAGGCATTCTTCGCTTCTATGATTGGCCGAAGACCGGCGCGGCTCGCCTAGAACTTGGCGTTGCCGGCGATGTCCCACTTGAAGTCGCCCGTCCCGGCCGCCTTGCCGGCCGAGCTCTGTTCCTTGTACGCGACCTCGACCTTGGCGAAGTTGAGCGAGACGTTTTCGGTCAGGCGATCCTCGCCGCCGCTGCCGCCGGTGGACACCGAGCTGACCAGACAGTCGGTCATGGTGATGGTGATGTATTCCAGCGGCGTCTCGCCGGCCTTGCGCACCACCAGCGTGGCCTTGCTGATGTGCTTGCCGTTGGCGGCGGCCAGCATCAACGGCGAGGACGCCAGGTCGACGTACTTGGTGAAGGACAGGTCCTGGACGTTCACCTTGCCGGCGCCGGCGCCGCCGCCAACGTGGGCGGTGCCCGAGTTGGTCATGCCCCAGCTCCAGGCCAGAACGTCGATCTCACCCTTGTGGCTGGTGTCCTTGGACTCACCACTGATGCCTTCAAGTTTCAGGAACATATCAACGGCCATAAGGCGTTCTCCTCACGAAAAATGATTTTACTGACAGCTAGTTCGGCCCCTTGGGCAGGCGCGAGACCATGCTGAGCGACACGTCCATCCCTTCGAGTTGGTAGTGCGGCACCATGCGGAAGACGCCGCGGTAGTAGCCGGGGTTCTCGGGGTCGGGGATGACATCCACCGAAGCGGATTTCAGGGGCTTGCGAGCCTTGTCTTCTTCGGTCGAGAAGTCCGGCTGCATGTCCACGTACTGCATGATCCAGGACTGCAGATCACTGGCCAGGACCGGGGCCTCGCGGCTGCTGCCGATCCAGTCGCGCACCATGCACTTCAGATAGTGGGCGAAGCGGCAGCTGGCGAAGATGTAGGGCAGGCGCGCCGACAGATTGGCGCTGGCGGTGGCGTCGGCGTCCTCATAGGCCTTCGGGGCGTGCAGGGTTTGGGCGCCGATGAAGGTGGCTTGGTCGGTGTTCTTGCGATGCACCAGGGCCATCAGCCCGGCCTTGGACAGCTCGGCTTCGCGGCGATCGGAAATAGCGATCTCCGTCGGACACTTGGCGTCCATCGCCCCGTCGTCGGTGGGGAACATCGCGGTCGGCAGGTCTTCGACGGTGCCGCCCGACTCCACGCCGCGAATGCGCGTGCACCAGCCATAGGTCTTGAAGGCTTCGGTGATGCGCACGCCCAGGGCGTAGGAGGCGTTCAGCCAAAGATAGTTGTCGTGCTGACCGCCGTCGGTGTCCTCCTCGAACGCGAACTCCTCGACCGGTTCGCTGTTGGCGCCATAGAGCGGGCGTCCCAGGAAGCGGGGCAGGGTGAGCGCCATGTAGCGGCTGTCGTTCGAGGCCCGGAATGAGCGCCAAGCCATGTAGTCGGTGGCGTCGAACTGCTTGGCGATGTCGCGCGGGTTGGCCAGTTCCTGCCAGCTTTCCATGCCGAGCAGCTGGGAGTCCGCCGCCGCGATGAACGGGGCGTGCGCCGCCGCGCCGATCTTCGACAGACCCTTCATCACCTCGATGTCAGGCGCGGTGTGGTCGAAGGCGTAGTCGCAGATGAAGGCGCCATAGGGCTGCCCGCCCAGTTGGCCGAACTCGGCCTCATAGATCTTCTTGAACAGGGGGCTCTGGTCCCAGGCCGCGTCGCGGAACTGCCGCAGCATCTTGCGGGTCTCGTCCTTGGAGACGTTCAGGACGCGAACCTTCAGGTCCTTGCCGGTCGGGGTGTTGCCGACGAGGTACCAAAGCCCGCGCCAGGCCGATTCCAGGGTCTGGAAGTCCTTGTGGTGGATGATCTTGTTGACCTGCTCGGTCAGCTTGCGGTCGATCGCGGCCTTCAGGGCGTCCACGGTCGAGAAGACGTCGGCCCCGATGACCTGGGTGTCCTCGAGCGCCTGCTGCGCCAGGGTCTTCACCGCCTCTTCGATCCGCGCCTGCTTGGCGTCGGTGTTGGGCTTGAACTCCCTTTGCAGCAGCGAGGCGAAATCATCGACGGTGACGGTTTCCGCGGCGGGGGCGCCAGTCTGCTGAAGCGTTTCTTGCGCCATCAAGGTCTCCCAACGGGCAGGGTAGGGGAAAGCATCGTAGATCTACCGTAGATTGTCTAGGCGTTATCGGCGGGCGGCTTGGCGGCCGCGAGGGCCTTCATCAGCTCGGGATCCTTCAGGACCTTGTCGAGCAGGTCCTGGGCGCCGTCCTTGCCGTCCATGTAAAGCATCAGGTCGTTCAGTTGCTGCCGAGCTTCCAGCAACTTGGCCAGGGCCGGCACATTCTTGGCGACCTGGCCCGGCGAGAAGTCTTCCATCGACTTGAAGGTCATGTCGACGCCGATCTTGCCGTCTCCGGTCAAGGTGTTCTCGACCGTGAAAGCGGCGCGGGGCGCGATCGCTTCCATCTTCTGTTCGAAGTTGTCCATGTCGAACTCGACAAAGTCGCGCTTGTCGAGCGGTTTCTTCTCGACGTTCGACTTGCCGGACAGGTCAGACATAACTCCGACTACGAATGGAATTTCGATCTTCTGGCGGGAACCAAAAGTTTCCACTTCGTATTCGATATGAACACGAGGCGCGCGATTCTCCTTGATGAAACGCTGCCCACCTTTGTTTGACGCCATGGCTATCCACCCGCAATTAGACGTTATGTGCCGCTATAATCACCACCATCATAGATCTACATAATGGCGCTGTTCAACCGATAGCTCAAGCTTGTTCGCGATGTTTTCGTGATTGCAGAACGTTGCGAGCTTCGTCCACGCTGCCGGGCGCGATATCTTCGAGAATTGCCATGAAGTCCAATCCAACCCATTCACGCGCACGCTGCAGCAACGTCAGGATCGGATGCCCCGGTTCCCTGCGCCGGTAGTAGTCGCCCAACGCCTCGAGGGCGCGGACGACATCGTCCCGGGTCTCGATCCGCGCGCCCAAGCCAGGCGTGGAGTTCGAGAAGCTTGGCGATGCAACGTCCGGTTCCGCGGTTGGTTCCCCGTTTTCTGGCGCGGTAGGATTTAGAACGAACGCCTGCACCGCGCGCCGCATCTGGCCGAGCGCTTCGTAAGTCGGCCGAAAATTCGTGGAACCGCCGTCGTCGGCGTTGGCGGTCAGCGTCAGATCCACGCGGCGAAGGCTGTCCTCGATCGTATTCAGCCGCTGGACGATCTCCGCGAGGCCGTCCTGGCTCACATCTTCGAGCGCGGCCCGGAACATTCCGTAGCCTTCCTCGGTTTCACCTCCCAAGCGGAAGCGTTCGAAGTCGTCGATCGAATAGTCACCGAGGCGAGGATGGCGGATCAGCGTGATCCTGCGCAGGGGCTGGATGAACTGCGAGCTCCCGATCAGGGAATCGCACGGGCCCTTGCGCCCCTGGAAGCCATACTCCTCGAGCCGGGGATGCAGGCTCGGCCAATAGGCCTCCAGCAGGCCCGCCAGGTACTGGGCGCCGACCTCGACGGTTTCCAGGTCGCCCGCGCGGGCGCCGGCGCGGCAAAGATAGATGGGCAGCCAGATGTCCTTGGTGCGCGCGCTCTGCTCGCCGATCTTGGCGATGATCGCCCGCCAATCGACGTCGGAGGCCTGGGCCTCGACGCCGGACGCGTCGATCGACACCTCGGTCTCGAAGGCCTGCTCGATTTCGTAGCGCTGCGGATCGTAGGCGAGGTCAGGGCCGGTCGGGTCGTCGTCGGAAACCGGCGCCAACAATCGACTCGGATCAAGCGCCATGTTCGCGTTCGCCTCAACGTTGATGCAGCGCCCACGCCTTTTTTCTCGAACCCGCGAAAATCGACGGTGGGGGCGGGCGCGGAGTGTGGCCCAAGAAATCGTTTTGGCAAGTGTGTCTGGTTGAGATGTTGAAATTGATCGCTACACCTATGCAATGCGAGCCGCGGGCCGTAGGTTTCAGGCACAGTAACGGGAGCGATTAATGGATCGGCAGGCTACGATATCTGTCGCTCTTGGTGCGGCTAAGCTTCACCTTGAGCGTTTCGAGTCCATTGAGCGCTTGAGCGAGCCGTTTGTGATTGTTGTGGAAGGGTTTTCCGCCGACGAGATCGATTTTCTGCCGCACCTCGGCAAGCCGGTTTCGCTGGACGCCGGCGACGAGATGGACCACGTCCGCTTCTTCCATGGGTTGTTGACCGAGGCCGCCCTGATCAAGGTCGACATCAACGGCGCGCACTACCGGCTGACCGTCAGGCCCTGGCTGTCGCTTCTGGACCAGAACCGAAATTACCGGATCTTCCAGGACAAGAGCGTCGTCGATATCGCCAAGCAGGTGTTCTCCGACGCCGGCATGAAGGACGTCGAGTTCGACCGGCTGACCGGCAGCTACAAGCCGCGCGAATATTGCGTCCAGTACAAGGAAAGCGACTTCAACTTCGTCTCGCGCCTGTTCGAAGACGAGGGCATCTACTACTATTTCCGGCATGAAGAAGCCGCGCACAAGCTGGTCCTCTGCGATGGAAAGTCGGCCCACAAGCCGGAGCAGGGCTATGAGAGCATCCGCTTTCTTCCGGTCGCCGGCGACGAGACGAGCACGCCCGACACCCTCTCCGACTGGAACGAGCGGATCAGTTCGGTCAGCCAGGCCAGTGTGACCCTACGCAGTTTCGACTTCACCAAGCCGCAGAACCCCGTCGAAGCGGTCAGCCAGGGCGCTGGCCAACATCCCGGCGACGCGCTGGAGGTCTACGAATATCTCGGCGACTTCACCGACAAGAGCGAGGGCGAGGCCCGTGGCCAGGCGCGTCTGGCGGCCAGCCGTGCGCCCCGGCGTCTTTACAGCGGCGGCGGCGACGTCCTGGGCTTGGCTTGCGGCAGTCTGTTCACCCTGACCGAAGCGGGGGTCGACCGCTTCAACCAGGAATATCTGATCATCGGCCTCAACCATGTCGTCGAGGCCGAAAGCCATCGCAGCGGCGACGACCGCCAGGCCCGGCGCGTCAATGTCGTGGCGATCCCCAGCGACACGCTGTTCCGCCCGCCGCTGGTCGCCACCAAGCCGATCTCCAGCGGCGTCGAGACCGCCACGGTGACCGGACCGGCCGGCGAAGTGGTCTATGTCGACGAATGGGGCCGTGTGAAGGTGCGCTTCCACTGGGATCGCTCGCCCGACCAGCCCGGCAAGACGTCGTGCTGGATGCGTGTCTCCCACCACTCGGCGGGCGCGGGTTTCGGCAATGTCGACCTGCCGCGCGTGGGACAGGAGGTCATTGTCGATTTCCTGAACGGCGATCCGGATCGGCCGATCATCACCGGGCGGGTCTATAACGGCCAGCGCAAGCACGCCTACGACCTGCCGGCCCAGAAGACCCGCTCGCTGTGGCGCACCCAGACGATCGGGCGCTCGGGCGACTATGCCGGGGCCGAGAAGACGCCGCCGCCCAACAGCGCGGGCTTCAACGAGATCCGGCTGGAGGACAAGGGCGGCGCGGAGGAGATCTATATCCACGCCCAGCGCGAGATGGTGCGCGACGTGCTGCTCGACGACACCCTGACCGTCCAGCGCGACCGCGCCACACGAGTGGGCCGCGACCGCAAGACCGCGGTCAAGCGGAACGAAACCACCACGATCGAGACCGGTGACGAGACCCACGAGGTCAGCAAGGGCAAGCGCACGACCACGATCGAGCTTGACGATGGAACCACCGTGCGCTCTGGCAGCTATAGCTTGAAGGTGGACAAGGGGACGGTGACGATCGAAGCCGCGCAGAGCATCACGCTCAGGGTGGGGAAGAGTTCGATCGTGATGACCCCTTCCCAAATCACGCTGGACGCCCTGACGATCCTCAGCAACGCGCATGTGTTGAACATCGTGAACGGTCCGCAGACCGAGGTTCACGGGACAGGCGGAACGACGATTACGGGCGGCGTCGTCAAGATCAACTAGGACCGCGAATGGGACGCTGGAAGCAGGTTAGGTGGGCCGAAGCAGGCCAGATCACCGCGATTCTCGGATGGCCGAAGTCGGATCATGACGCCGATCCGCCCGAAATCTTTTTCGATCGTCTGATCGAGGAGGGGCGTGTAGACGACGCCGCCCTGTTCCTCGGCCAGGCCTTGCCCCGCTTCGAAGCGGTCGCCTGGGCGGCCCGGACCGTCCAGGACCTGTCCCCGACCTCCGGCGTCCAAGACGCCGAAGCGCTCAAGGCGACTTTGCTGTGGCTGCAGGAGCCCAGCGACGCCCGGCGTCGTGCGGCGTCCGAGATCGCCGAACACTCGCGAGGGGCCAGCCCGCAGAGGATGTGCGCCCTGGCGGTGTTCTATTCGGGCGGCTCGATCACGTCGACGGATGTCGAACCCGTCCTGCCGCCCAAGGATGTGGCCGGCGCCTTCGCCTCGGGCGCCGTGCTCACAGCCGCGGCCGAGAGCGGGCGCAGAGCGGAAGGTCTTCGCTCGGCGCTAACGCTCGGCGACGCGCTCGCCAGTGGCCGCGAAGCCGCGCGCCCATGACCCTTGTCCTGACCATCAAGGCGCTGGATCGTCTCGACAACGGGGAGGCCGCGCGTCTGAAGCTCGACCGCCACGGCGCGCGCATCGGACGATCGCCCCACATGGACTGGTGCCTGCCGGATCCTCGCAGCTACATCTCCTCGGCCCACTGCGAAATCCAGTATCGCGACGGCGCCTATCTGCTCGTCGACCGCAGCACCAACGGCACCTTCGTGAACCGCGCGACGTCACGGCTGACGGCCCCGCACCAGATCGTCGACGGCGACGTGATCCTGATCGGCCACTACGAGATCGAGGCCAGGCTGGAGCAGGGCCGCGGGGCAAACGTCGAAGAGCCGGCGTCCGTCGGCGCCTGGGGCGGCTGGGATAGCCATGGAGCGCGCGAGGTCGCCGACGACCCAGCGCGGTGGGACCAGCCGCCGCCACGGGCGGCCGTCACTGGCCAGGGTTCGGTGTCCGGAGCCTGGGCGCCGCCGCGCATGGACCCCGCGCCCCAACCCGCCTCGGCCTGGAGCCCGGCTCGACCGGAAGCGCCGCCGCCGTCCGCCTGGTCCAGCGACCCGCCGGCCCAGGCCACGCCTTCGGCGGTCGACGTCTGGGGGCAGCTGGCGGCCACCAACGAAGTGGATTGGGCCCGAGGTTTCGGCGGTCCCGCCACGCCGGCGTTCGACGCGCCATCCTTGGCCCCGCCCTCCACGGCGCCTTGGGGCCAAACCCCCGCGCCGGCGCCAGAGCCTGCGCGAAAGGCGCGCCCGGCGCCCGCGGCCAGCGACGGCGCCGAATGGCGCGCCTTCCTGCAGGGCGCAGGCCTCAAGTCCGAGGACTTCAGCAGCTCGCCCCTGGAGGTGCTGTCGACCGCGGGCGGCGTCCTGCGGCGGCTCCTGGGCGGCATGGTCGTGATGATGGAGGCGCGGGCCAGGGCGAAGGCGCAGCTCGGCGCGCAGAACACCAGCCTGGAATTCGACGGCAACAATCCGCTGAAGTTCACGCGGTCGGCCGACAAGGCCATGGCGCAGATGCTCAATCGGCCCGATCGCGGCTTCATGCCGGCCGACCTCGCCGTGGAGGACGCCTTCCGCGACCTGCAGGCCCACCAACTGGCCACCTTGACGGCCATGCAGGGCGCCCTGGCCGCCACGCTCGACCGCTTCTCGCCCTCGGCCATTCGCGGCCGAGCCGAGACGCGCGGGCTGCTGGCCAAGATCCTGCCGGGCGCGCGCGCCGCGGCGCTCTGGCAGGCCTATGAACGGGAGTTCGAGGGGGTCACGCGGGGATCGGACGAAGCCTTCATGGAGGTCTTCGCCAAGGAGTTCCGCGACGCCTACGAGCGCATCGCCGCCGACATGAAGGCCAAGCGCAGGCCGTAAAGCCTGCCGCCGCTTGCTACGGCTCCAGCGATCAGGACAGGGCGAGCAGGGTGGTCTCGTCGCAATTGACCACGACGACGCTGACATTGTCCGGCGCGCCACGGTCCAGGCAGATCTTCACCAACTCGTCGGCGGCCGCGGCTGGATTGCCTTGGGCCAGGATCGTGGCCAGCTCGGCATCGGGGATCGTGCGGGTCAGACCGTCGCTGCAGACCAGGAAGACGTCGCCCACCCTGGCCTCGTCGGAGACCGCGTCCAGTTCGAGCCGAGGCGCGACGCCCACGGCCCGCGATAGCACGTGCGACATGGGATGGTTCTCGGCTTCCTCCGGCGTGAGCCGCCCCGACATCACCATGTCCTGGACCTGGGAGTGGTCGACGGTCAGCTGGTAGAGTTCGCCGCCCCGCAGCAGGTAACAGCGGCTGTCGCCGGCCCACAGTACGACGAACCTGCGGTCGCGCAGGAGCAGGGCCACGACCGTGGAGCCCATGGGCTGGCCCACCGACTTGGTCCAGATCCGCTCGTTGGCTTCGTGCACCGCCGCTGCGACGGCCGAGGCGGCGTCGTCGAAATTGGCCGGCAGGACGGCCGCTTCCAGGGTAGTGGTGATGGTCTTGGACGACCATTGGCCATTGGCGTGGCCGCCCATGCCGTCGGCGACAGCCCACAGGCCCTGGTCCGGGCGCGCCAGCACCTGGTCTTCGTTGTCGCGCCGCACCTTCCCGGGATGGGTCAGGGTGGCGTCGTGAAACCGCAAACTCCCGTCATCCATGGACAGCTCCTATGTCGTCAGAACCTGGGTCATCAGGTCGGCGGGTGGTTGGCTGGCAATCAGATCGAACGGCGAGTCCGGCAACCAGAAGCGGCCATGCGCTTCGGCTCCGCCCTCTGATTCCAGAGTTTGAAAGATATTTTGCGCGCTGGCCACCATCGCGTCGATGTCGGCGGCGTCTTCGAACGCGCGGTGGATCTCGTCCTCCGCCGCCGTGGCGATGCGGTCGACCGCCGGCGTCGCCGGCGCCTGTTCGGTGCGGCCGCCAAGAACGATGATGAAGCGGCGTCCCGCCGCGTCGATGGACGGCGCAAGCGCCCCCGTCCGCCAGCCCTCGCCGAACGGTCCCGGTCCGAACGAGAAGCGCAGCGGCGGGGCCGTGTCGTGCCGGCCCTCGAAATCCGAACCCAGGACCGTTCGCGCCCGCGCCAGTCCGGCGCTCGCCCAGGCGTCCCAGGCGTCCCGCTCGGGGCCGGAAAGGCCGCGGGCCACGAAGTCGCCGTGGGCCGGCAGCTTGCCGAACGCGAAGGCGCGCGGCGGCGTCAAAGCTTGGCCGGGCATCGGAATGACCATAGGCCGCCGCGGCCGAACGGGTTCTTGTCGGACGGCAGGTTGACCTTGAGCGTGAAGTACTGCGCGCCTTGGCCGAAGGTGGCTTTGATCGCGTTGGGACCGGCGTTTTCCTTCTGGGCGGCGTCCATCAGGCGGAAGAGCGCCCACACGCCCTGGCCATCGTAACGCCGCACCTCCTTGGCGCCGGCGTAGAGGATGAGGTGGGCCTCGGGCAGGCCGGAGATCGCCCACATCACGGGCTTGGCGCCGACGCTGTTGGGCTCGAAGCGATAGGTCGCGCCGCCGGCCGAGAACTCGGCCGCGGTGACCGCGCCGCCGAAGCCCGCCGCTTCCACCCGGATCGGCAGACCCGAGGTGAGCAGGTCGCGGATCTGGGCGGCCTTCTGGAACTGCTCGGCGCTGGCCGGGTCGAAGGCCGCGGCCACAGGATCGTCCGAACGCCAGCGCCAGACGGGACCGGAGGTCAGCAGCAACGGCTGCAGACGGTCGCGCATCATGCTGTCGAACTGGCCGTTCAAGCCCAGAACCCGCATCATGTCCGCCGCCGTCGCGTCGTTCTGCGCCGCGCCGTAGAACGGGTAGCGATTGTCGCTGACGCTACGGCATGCGCCGGCCAGATTGGTTGCATACTCCTGCCCGATGGCGTTCTGGGCCGAGGACACCACGGCGCCGCGACCGCTCTGGGTGGCCTGGGCGACGAAGCCCTGGAGCTGCGGCGGGGCCACGACGCTGGTGGTGGCGACCTGTCCGAGCGCCGAGGCCAGTTCGCCCTGCGCCGCGACGCCGCCCAACCCGCCGCCTGCGATCCCGGCGGCCATGTTAGCCGAGGCGGCCTGTTTCACGGCCGCCAGGAACTCGTCGACCGGCGCGGCGCCCTTGCCGTCGCCGACATAGGTCGCAAGCGGCCGGAAATAGTCGGTGATGGTCTTGCCGGCGTCGACGCCGCCGGAGTCCAGCACGGCCCCGCCGACGACGCGCGCGGCGGTCTTGAGCTTGCTGGGCGCCCGGATCGCCGGCGGCTTGCCGAAGGTGGTGTTCTTGCGAACCTCCAGCAGCAGCACCTTCAGCGGCGACGGCGTGCGGGTGAAGGCGCCGAGGGCGGCGGGGTTGGTGAAGTAGTCGGCCGGTTTCAGCCCTTGGACCACGCCGTCCCAGGCCGCGATATATTCCTTGGCGTACAGCGCCGCGACGCCTGGCTTGACCTGGGCGATCTGTCCCCGGATCGCCGCCTTGTCGGCGTCCTGGCCCATGACCCACAGGTCCTTTTCCAGGTCCGAGGCGACGGTCTGCAGCCCCGGCTGATAGGCGCGCTCGAAACCCGCGCGGGTGAAGAAGTACGGCACACTGGCCTCGAGGACCACATCGCCGTTCAGGAAGGCCTGGCGATCGCCGCTGGCCAGAACGCTGTCGGCGCGCCAGTCCGGCTGGTCGGCCGCGGCCGCCTTCTGGCGGAGGATCGCATAGGCGCGGTCGGCCAGGGACAGGGTCTGCACCGCCGCCCGCGTCGACTCGATCAGCGCACCGTCGAGCGGCGCCTCGCGGCCCGGCCAGACGCGGCCCAGTTGCGGGTCGGCCAGCAGGACGTCCAGGTGCTTGGCCAGCTCTTCGCGAACCTCGGCGCGATCCGCGCCGGGCAGAGCGTTCTCGGCCCAGTCGTCGGTCACCCACGCCTTGACCGCCTTTGGGTCCAACGGACCCTGGCCGCCCAGCATCAGATAGACCTTGAGCGGTTCGTAGACCTTCAGCGGCTCCTGGACGTGATCCTGCATGTAGCGTTCCAGGCGCAGCAGGATGCGCGGCAGGAGGATGCGCTGGAGCGCTTCGCGATAGGCCTGGTCGGCGGCCTTGGCGTGGCCGCCCTGGAACAGGCCGAACCGCATCAGCAGGGGCGGCCCGCCCTTGGCCTGGTCTCCGTGGCCGCGCGGCAGGTCGCGCAGGGCCCGGATCAGCGACAGCGCCTGCTCCAGGTCCGGATCGCCCTCGCGCACCTCGACCAGGTCGACGCCGGTCTCGCGCACCTCCGCGCTGACGTTCTGGGCGCCGACCAGGAGCTGGTCCTGCAGCGCCCTGTTCCTGGTGAAGCTGACGCCCCACAGCAGGGCGATCAGCAAGGACAGGGCGGCGACGCCGGCGACGCCGGCGATCAGCGCCGTGCGCCGTCGGGCGCGGGCCGCCGGATCGCTCTGGACGAGCCCCGCCTCCGCGAAGACCACTTCCTTGAGCAACCGGTTGAGGAAATAGGCCCTTCCGCCCTGGCCGCCCGAACCGGATGAAAACGCGGGCGCATCGTAGACGGCGGCCACGTCGCCCAGGATCCGGTCCAGCGGCGCGCCTTCCTGGACGCCGCTGGTCAGATAGAAGCCACGGAACAGCGGCGGCGCGTCCTTTTCGGCCAGCAGGGCCCCGTCGAGGAACCGGCTGAGCCTGGCCCGCAGCGAGGCCACCTGCGAGGGGAAGCCCAGGATCAGGCTGCGACGATGCGGGTCGGTCTCTTCCTGCAGGCGCTTGGCGACGCGATCGGCCAGCGCCTGGACCACGCCGTCGAACTCGGCCAGCACGGCCTCAAGGCTGGTCGACGCTTCCAGCGGCAAGGTCGCGCCGAGAATGGCGCGTCGCCCCTCGACATCGAGGTCGTCGAAGAACTCGCCGAAGCCCGCCAGCAGATCGGCCTTGGTGAAGAGCACATAGACCGGCGCCGAGACCTCCAGCGCCCGGCGCAGTTCCAGCAGGCGACGCCGCACCGCCGCGGCGTGGTCGTCCAGTCCCGCCCGGTCGCAATTGAGAAGTTCGTCCAGGCCGATCGCGACCAGGACCCCGTTGATCGGCTGCAGGGGGCGGGTGCGGCGAAGCAGCTTAAGGAAACTGTCCCAGCCCTTGTGGTCGACGGCGGCGTCGGAGGTCTGGGTGGTGTATCGACCGGCGGTGTCGATCAACACGGCGTCGTCGGCGAACCAGAAGTCGAGGTTGCGGGTTCCGCCCACGCCCTTGAGCGCCGAATCCGCGAACGGAAACTGGACGCCGGACTTCAGCAGGGCGGTGGTCTTGCCGGCCCCGGGCGGGCCGATGATCACGTACCAGGGGCGGGCGTAAAGATAGTCGCGCTTGTCGCCCGTGGCGGTCTTCAGCTTGGCCAACGCCGAGCGCATGCGGCCCGCCAGCGCCTCGGCCTCGACGTCGCCCGGCGAGGCGGCGGCCAGTTGTTTGGCGATCTCGGCGGCGGCCCTGCGGGCCTTGAGGATCCGCAGGGTGGCGAAGACGCCCCAAACGAGCGCGACCAGCACGGCGAGCAGGGTCTTGACCCACCACGGTCTCAGGAATGGCGCGACCAGCGGAAGGACGAAGACCAGCAGCACCGCGACCAGGATCGCCGCGAGGCCGGTCAGCAGCCACCAGTTCAGGAAGAAGCGCTTCATCGTGGCCCTATTCAGCGCGCGGAATGACGATTTCGACCCGGCGGTTCAGCGCCTTGCCGTTCGCGGTGGAGTTCGACGCGATCGGCTGGCTGTCGCCGAACCCCTCGGTGCTGACGCGGCTGGCGTCGGTGATCTTGCCGCGCAGGATTTTGGCGGCGGCGTCCGCCCGCGCCTTGGACAGGGCGAAATTGTCCGGAAAAGTGACGCTGACTAGGTGATCCGCGTCGGCGTGACCCTCCACCCGAACCGCGCCGCGCTCGGCCTCGATGGCCGCGCCGATCCGGGCGAACAGCGCCTCGCGGCCGGGTTCCAGCTTGTCCGACCCCGACCTGAACAGCTGGCCGACGGTCGTGCGCACGCGGATGGATTGGCTGTCCTGCTCGACGGCCACCAGATGCTGGGCGATCTCGGGCGCCAGGAAGCCCTGGATGCGTTGCAACTGGGTGCTGGTCGGGACAGGCGGCGCGGGCGCGACGCGCGACATCCGCAGCGGCTGGTCCGGGTTGATCGCCCTCAGGGCGTTCAGCGAGGGCTGGCCCGTCTGGCTCAGGATCACGCGCAAAAGGATGAACAGGGCCAGCAGGACGGCCAGGGCGACGGCGCCGGCTAGGGCCAGGGTCGCCCAGAAACTGACACGGGCGGCCGGCGTGGGCTGGCCGCGCCAACGGGGCGACAGTTCGGTTTGCGATAGAGTGCGGACATGGTCGAGGGCCGCGTAGACGCTGGCCATGATCTCGTGCAGGCGGCGCTTGCCGTCGGGCGCGACGCGATAGCGGCCCTCGAACCCGGCGGCGAGGCAGGCGTGGTAGAGTTCGATCAGGTTGGCGAACTCCGCCGGCTTGGCCAGCATGTCGTCGAGCAGGCGCCAGAAACGGTCGCCGCCGATGTTCTCGTTGAAGACCTGCACCACCAGGCTGCGGCGCGCCCATTCCGCGCCGTCGGCCGCCTGGCCGGGAAGGTTCTGGGCGATGTCGTCGACCGTGGCGCACACCGCATAGCGCGCCCGTTGGCGGGTCTCGGTGTCATAGCCGGCGGCCTGGAGCGCCTGGTCGAAGGTTGCGACGGCGGCCGACGCTCTCTGGTGCAGCTCGGGTAGGCTCAGGCGGACACGGCCGGACCGGACGCCGACGATCAGCGACAGCACCGGCGCGGCCGCCATCATCATCGGGTTTCGCGCGCGCGCGGCCGGCGGAGCCGCCGGAATGTCGTCGTCGCGGCCAATGGCGCGACGCGGCGGAGGTACTGGGTTGAAGGACGAGGATGCGAACGACGCCGGTTCGCCGGACGCGAAGGCCGGCGCGGGTGACGGGGAGGGGGCGCCGGATCTGCGCAGGTTCTGCAGCGGCGACGGCCGAAAGACCGTCTTGTTCGGGTTCTTCTCCTCGTCGTCGCCGGTCATCGCCCGGTCCCCTTGACGCACCAGAGCTCGAGCTTGAGGTCGGGCCATTCGCCAGCGACATGCAGGCCCAGAGCCGCGGCGTTGGCGAAGTCGCGCCAATCGGGGACGGAGCGGTCGAGTTCGAAATAGACGTAGCCGGGAATGACGCGCAGTTGCGGCGGCGGGGTCGGTGTATGCCTCAGGGGCACGCCTGGCAGGGCGGAGTCGACGATCTCGCGCATCTTCTGCACCGCGCCGATCTTGGCGATGGCCGGGAAGCGGCCGCGGATGTCGTCCAGCGAGGCGCGGGCGTTGACGGCCAGATAGAAATAACCGGTCTTGTAGAGATTGTGATCGGTGATCCGGGACGTGTAGGCGCCCGGCCCCGCCACCTGCAACGGCAGCTGGATCGCCGAACGGTCGAACACCGCCGAGAGCGCGGCCTGCAGCACCTCGAACACCGGCTCGAACGTCAGCTGCAGCTGCTCGTGGACGTAGTTGGGAAACGGCGGCGGCCGCCGGTCGGGACGGGTCAGCGTCGCCAGTTCGCCAGCCATGCCCAGGAAGGCTTCATACAGGCGCTCGGGATGTACGGCGGGCAGGGCGGCCAGGTGCCGCAGCTGGCTGACCCACCGGTTGAGCGCCTGCAGGAGCAGGAAGCTGGCGAAGGTTTCCGCGCCGCCGTCCGTGGCCTCGACCGCTCTCAGGGCCAGTTCGTCGACACGCTGGGAAGCCCGGCCGATGATGTCGGTCAGAAAGCCCGACAGCCGCGGGCTGGCCCGGATGTCCAGGGTGGGCGGAATGTAGCGGTCGTCGAACACCACCGCGCCGTTGTGCAGCTCGCGCACGCGCGCCAGCCCCAGCAGCACCCGTCCGTAGGTCTGGTCCTGGGTGACGCCGAACGCCAGGTTGGGTCGGGCCACCTCGATCGGCTCTTGGCCGCGTTCGTCGGAAAAGGAGTCCGCGACATCCTCCTCGTCGACCACGTAGCGCACGGTCGCGCCGCCCCGCTCGCCGCGGCTCTTGAACTCCACCGCGCCGCTCTGGCGGGCGGGAAGGGTGAGGTGGACGATCACGTCGCGGGCGTCCGGCGGCATGTCCAGCGGCGGCGGCGGCGGCAGGTCGCCGGGAATCGAGAAGGGTAGGCCGTCGGGCAGGACGCCGGTCATCGATTCGATCGCGAACTTGCCCAGGGCCGCGAGGTCAGCGTTGATCTTCAGCTCCGACAGGCCCCACGGATAGGGGCGCAGCCCGTTGGCGCGCGCCGCGACCAAGGCCTCCAGATACCGATCCTGCTGCTGAAAATGCTGTTGTCGAAGGAATAGGCCCTCGCGCCATGCGACGCGGCTGTCGCTCTGCATACGCTTCCCTCAACGGACTCTAGAAATACCACTTAAACACTAGTCGGCAGAGCTGCGGAAGACGCATTTGCCATCTGCGGCCCTGGTTCTCCCGCGCCTTGCGGTTATGCTTGGCGAAAGGCAAGCAACGAGAGATGGATGCGGGGCTCACGGGAAGACGAACCGTCGTTCGATCCTCGCAGCTGGCGACGGAAACCTGACGCGCCGGACGCCGCGGGCGCGGATAAGCCACGCTCGTCTGAAACAAGCTTGAGCATAAGAAGACCAGTGCTGTCGGCCGTGGCGGCCGCGGCGATTCTGGCGATCCTCGTGGCGGTCGGGTGGAGCGTCTGGCATCGCCCGTCCGCGCCCGCCCGTCCCGCCGCCGCGTCCAAGGCGCCCGCGGCCTCCAACGGGTTTCATCGTACGCTGGTGATCGCGCGAATCCAGGATCTGGCGGGCGCGTTGACCGCCGAAGGCGTCGCGACGGACCGGGCGCTGCGCTTCGGACTCGCCGCCAACCAGAAGCTCGAGGGCGCGCCGGGCGAACTGCGCGTTTCATTGACCTTTCCGAACGGCAAGGCGGACGATGTCGAGAGGATCGAACTGCGGCGTCCGGACGGCTCCGGCTTCGTCATTCACCCCGACCACAACGGCCGCCTAGTCGCCGAAGACCTGGCTTCGGATCTTCAGGTCCGGATCAAGGTGGTGCGCGGCGAGATGGACGCCAACAGCTTCTATTCCTCGGCGGTGGCGGCCGGCGTCGTGGACTCGCTCGTCAGCGACTTCGCCGGGGCCTTCGCCTTCGACTTCGACTTCCAACGCGAGATCCGGCCCGGCGACATTTTCGAGGCCGCGTTCGAGCAGAAGGTCGACGGCCGGGGCGATGTCGTGGGGGCGGAGCGGCTGGTGTACGCCTCGCTGCAGACCCAGACCAAGTCGCGCGCGCTCTATCTGTTCCAGCCGCCGGGCGACACCAAGCCCAGCTGGTTCGACGGCAACGGCGCCAGCGTCGCGCGGGGGTTGATGCGTACGCCCGTCGAAGGCGCCCGCATCACCTCCAGCTTCGGCCCCCGGGTGCATCCCGTGCTGGGATATACCCGGGTCCACAAGGGGACCGATTTCGCCGTTCCCGTGGGAACGACCGTCTATGCGTCGGGCGACGGGGTGGTGGATTTCGTGGGGCCGCACGGCGGCCACGGCAACTTCATCCGGATCCGGCATTCGCCGGAACTCCAGACCGCCTACGCGCACCTGTCCGGCTACGCGTCCGGGGTGGTCGTGGGCGCGGCCGTTCGGCAAGGCCAGGCCATCGGCCTTTCGGGCAATACCGGCCTCTCGTCGGGACCGCACCTGCACTACGAGGTGATCGTCCGCGACGTGCAGGTCGACCCCATGGCCTTCCAGACCACCAGCCGCCGCAGCCTCAATGGTGAAGCTTTGGTGGCCTTCTGCAAGGCGCGCGACAGGTTAGATGCTCTCAGGGCCGCGCAGAACGGATGAAGGTGGAAAAGGTTCCCAAGCTTACACAGTCATATACTTGTGTCACGTTGCTCGGCATCGTGGGCGTTTTACATGGCCTGACGGAACGTATCCGATTGACTTGCAAGAGGATTTTTCAAATTACAACAAAAGGTGGCAAGGCTGTATTGAGTAAGCTGTGCGCCAACGCTAGGCTCCCACGCAATTCAGGCCAGCGAGAAAGAGTATGATCGTCATCATCGATGGGACCGGACCTGACAACGACCAGGAGTACGCCAAGGAGATGGGGAACTCGTTCCCCAGCCAGATCGCCAAGCAAGTCGTCGGCAGCACCTATTTTCGGGGCCCCTCGCTGACGGGCAAGGAAGTTTCCAGCATCGCCGACCGCGCGGTCGGCGCCGCCCAAGGCGGATCCGGACCGGTGATCCTGGTGGGCTACAGCCGCGGCGGGTGCACCGCGATCATCGCGGCCAAGCGGCTCAAGGCCCAGGGCAAGCGGGTCAAGGCCATGTTTCTGTTCGACGCGGTCGACATGCAGACCAGCGAACTGGGCCTTTCGCAGACCATTCCCGACAATGTCGATTTCGTCGCTCACGCCCGGACCGCGCGCGACCTGGCCTTCTGGATCCGCAATCCGGTCAAGTCGCGCTTCTATTTCTACAACACCGGACGCTGGCTCGACGGCGACGGCGTCCTCGAGGAAAAGAAGTTCACCGGCACCCACGGCGCGGCCGGCGGCGTGCCGTGGGCCGATGTGGTGGGCGACCGGGCATGCTCCCTGGCGGTGGCGGACTGGATGACCGGGCAGCTCAAGGCCAACGGCGTCGACGTGACCCTGAAGGCCTGAGGCGAGAGTCCTGCTGTCTCGGTCGTCAAAGGCCGAGCGGCGGTTCTCGAGCCTCGACGGAAAGCGGCTAGTCGGCTTCGTCGGTCACGGGGCCGACCTGCCGAAAGGTCCGCGCAAGCTTGGGCTCGCATAGGCCAATCACCGCGCCAAGGCGGTGTCGCCGGACCTGACCGACATGAAATCGCATCTCCTGACCGTTTGTCTCACAGCGCCTGTCCTGGCCGCCGGCGGCGCCGCCTGGGCCGAGGACGGCGCGCGCGACGGCCTGCACCTGTCGCTCGGGGCGGCGGGCGTCTATCGGCCCGAGTTCAAGGGGTCCAAGGACTACGAGTTCAAACCCCTGCCGTTCGTGGGCCTGCGCTACGGCCGCGGCGACTACTACCTGGCGCTCGAGGGCGCCGCCTTGCGGGCCAACCTGCTGCCCGGCGGCTTCCTGGAGACCGGCCCGATGCTCTCCTACGAGCGTGGGCGCGACGACGACGTCAAGAACCTCGCGGTGCGCCGGCTGGGCGAGATCGACGGCGCCGTCAACGCGGGCGTCTTCGCGCGCAAGCGTTTCGACGTCGGGAACGGCGCGCTGACGATCGGCGCGGAGGCGCTGACCGACACCGGCAAGGTCCACAAGGGCGTGCTCGCCACTGTCGGCGTCGACTACGATCGCCCGCTCTCCGACCGCTGGAGCCTGGGCGCCAACCTGTCGACCACCTGGGCCGACCGCAAATACATGCAGACCTACTATGGCGTCTCGCCGGCCGGATCCCTGGCCAGCGGCCTGTCGCCCTACGCCGCCAAGGCGGGAATCGAGAACGTCGAGCTTGGCGCCAGCCTGCGCTACCGGATCAGCGACCGCTGGAGCGTCCTGGCGCATGGCGGCTATCGCCGGCTCGTTGACAGCGCGGCCGACAGCTCCATAGTCGTGAGCGAAGGCTCCGCCGACCAGGGTCAATTGGCCTTCATCCTGCTCTACAGCTTCTGACGGCCATGCGCGCCCTGCTGATCGAAGACAACGTCCGGCTGGGCGAGGCGACCGTCCGGTCGCTGGTTAAGGCCGGCTTCACGGTCGACCTCTTCGCGGCGGCTGAGGATGGCTGGCACGCCTGGCGCAGCGTCAGCTACGACGTGGTCGTTCTCGATATCATGCTGGGCGGCGAGAGCGGGCTGGACCTGTTGGCGCGGGCGCGTGCGGCCGGCCTGCGCGCGCCGGTGCTGATGCTGACCGCCCTGGGCAGCGTCGACCAGCGCGTCCAGGGGCTGGAACGCGGCGCCGACGACTATCTCGTCAAGCCGTTCGCCATCGAGGAACTGGTGGCGCGCCTGCGGGCGCTGGGACGTCGGCCGGCCCTGACCGCCGACGTCCTGCGCTATGGCGACCTCGAATATGACCAGGGCGCGCGCGAGATCAGCGTGCGCGACGCGCGCCTGCCCCTGTCGCGTGGGGAAAGCATCGTGCTCGAGCGCTTCCTGCGCCATCCCGACCGGGTGGTGACCAAGGCCCAACTCGGCGACAGCCTGCACAGCCTGGAGCAGGACTACACCGACAACTCCATCCAAGTGCATGTCCACCGCGTGCGCCGGAAGATGGCCGACCTGGGCGCCGACGTGACGATCCGCGCCCTTCGTGGGCTGGGCTACATGGCCGTGCGGCTGGCCGAGGGACGAGCCGGCGCGGGCGAGTGACCGTCGCGCCGGTCGCGCGGCCGGAAGTCGAGCTCAAAACAAGCGCCCAGAGCTGAATCCGCCAGCCGGACTTGGCCGCCGTGCCGCTCCATGATCTGGCGGACGATCGACAGGCCAAGGCCGGCGCCCGAACCGCGCGGATCGCCGCGGCTGAACCGGTCGAACACACGGTCCCTGATCGCCGCCGGAACGCCGGGGCCGTCGTCGCTGACCCGGACGACGCCATCGGCGTCCACCGTGACCAGGATCTCGGCGTCAGGTGGGGTGTGCCGGACGGCGTTCTCGAGCAGGTTGCGAAGGGCGGTCTCCACCAAGCCCGGCTGGCCGTCGACCATCATCGTCGGAATCGCGCTGTCGAAGCCGACGCCGCGGCCGCTCGAAAGGATGAAGCTGGCCATGTCGCTGGCCACGTCGCGCGACAGGGCGACTAGGTCGAAGCGCGCGGCGGCCGCCGAGGCGCCGCCCTCCGCCTCGGCCAGGGCAAGCAGTTGGGCGATCAGCCGGCCCAGGCGCTCGAACTCCTCGCTGGCCGTCCGGCGTTCGGCAGGCTCCAGCAGGCTTTCGACCTGGGCCCGCAAGGTGGCCAGCGGCGTGCGCAGCTCGTGGGCGGCGTTGGCGGAGAAGTCCCGTTGCGCGCGCAGGCCCACCTCAAGGCGGTCCAGAGCGGCGTTGAAGGCCTCGACCAGCGGCGCCACCTCGCGCGGCGCGGCCTCGGCGGGCAGCCGAGCCTCAATGGTGGCGGGGGCGATGTCGCCGGCCAGAAGGGAAAGATGGCGTAGCGGCCGCAGGCCGATGTGCAAGGTCACATAGACCCCGCCCATCATCAGGACCAGGAGCAGCATAATCTCCGGCGTCGCGTCGCGGAACTGGGCCGCGATCCAGGCGGGACGCAGGCGTTGCAGGATCGGCACTCCAAGGTCCTCGGGATCCTTGCCGTGTACGGCCGCGAATACGATGGTCGTGCTCACGGCGAACAGGACCAGCGGAAACAGCATCCGCATCAGCGACCGTCCGCCACGCCGGCGCGTCAGGGGTCTGGTCAGCGCGCGCATCATCGGCACGTCCTGTATTCGCGACTTCGCCTCGGCGGCGCCGAGCGGCGCGCTAGAGCAAGGGGCGCGATATAGGAATCGCGCCCCTTGCTCTAGACTTTTGTTTTCGCGTCGCTTTTGCGGAAAACCGGCGTCCACTTTTCCGCGCGATGCTCTAGCCGGGCTCCGCGACACTCTACGTCGATCAGTCGCCATCCGCCCGTCGACCGCAAGACCCGCCAGGACATCTGGGTCGGCCTGAAGGCCCGGTCGTCGGGTAGGGTGAAGGTGACGACGACCTCGTCTGGTCTCGGGCTGTGCGAACTGAGCAGTGTCATGTCGACGGACCCCCGCCACAGGCTCCCGTCATAGGCCCAGCCGATCGGCGCGCCGGGCTGGGCCGTGAACCCTCGCGACTGTGGGCGCTCCGGCGCGCAAGCCCACAGGGGGAGATCCGCGACGATGTCGACGTCCGTCAGGCGGCTGACGGCCAAGGCGAAGGCTTGCGCTCGTCCGGATGGCGTCAGGCGCGCGTCCCCGAGGATGCGCAGGAGATCCCGCGCGGCGATGGCCACGAACGCCTCGGCGTCGGGCTGGTCGGTCACGATCGCCCAGGGCGCGGGGCGCGCGCACCCGGTCAGAATGCGCCAGGGACTGGAGAGATAGGCCATCAGGGCTCGATCCTGGCCGCGTCGAAATCGGGCAGGACCTGGACGCCGCCGCGAGCCTGGCGGACCATGTCGGCGCGGTTCTGCAGGTAGGCCGAGCGCATCATGGCGTAGGGATCGGCGGCGTCGTCGAGGGCGCGGATCAGGCCGTCGGCCGAGGCGCGCGCATCCACCGCCGTGAGTCCGGAACGGACCATGCCAAAAGTCTTGGAGCCGCCGGCGGTGGCCAGCGAAACGGGATCGGTCATCGTGTCGACAAGCCCGCCGGCGGCGTCCCGCAGGGTGGTGGGCCCCATCAACGGCAGCACGAGATAGCGGCCCGACCCCGAGCCGTAGCGGCCCAGGGTCTGGCCGAAATCCGCCTCGTGGCCCTCCAGACCGAGCTTGCCGCCGACGTCGAACAAGCCCAGGCCGCCGACTGTCGAGTTGATCAGGAAGCGCGAGGCCGTCACGCCGGCGGCTCGGGGCCGCCCTTGCGCCAGGTCGTTGATGGCCGTGCGCGGCTCCGACAGGTTGGCCACGAACGAGGACACCCGACCCCTCACGACGCGCGGCGTCACCTTCATATAGCCGCGGCCCATCGGGCCGATCAGAAACCGGTCGAAGCCGCGATTGAACTTGAACGCTCCGCGGTTGAAGCCTTCCCACGGATCGTCGGGTGTCGGGGCGTTGGTTTGCGCCAACTCGGACGCGCCGTCAGGCGCAAGACTATCTGGAAGCGGCTGGGCCGACACGACGTGAGGGGCGGCGCCGAGCGAGGCCAGGCCGACGAGCAACCCACAACGGCGGGCGAGGGAGAACGACGAACGGATCATGACGAGGGGCTCCAGAAGGGATGCCTACGTCAATGCGCGGCCTGGCTTGCGCGAACCTTTCCGGGCCGTGGCGATACGATCCCGCGCCATACGATTATTCGACTCGTCTTCCACAGCGGGCAAGCATCCGCCGTGTCCCAACTTCTAGGCCGTCATCCATCGATCGCTTGATCGCGCCTGGGGCCGTGTTGAGCGGTTCCCGTTCCTAGCGGGTCTGGATCGATGCAATGCGTAAAAGCATTCCTTGGCTCACGGTCACTGGATCGAGACAGCCTGCAGGACGCCGTCCATCTCTCGGGCGGTAACCGGCGTGATGTCCATCGCGTTGTTCCAGCCATAGGCGTTGTCGCGTTCGATCACGACGCTGCAGGCGTTGCGGGTGATCACCCGGCTGAGCGCCTCGTTCAGCGTGCGGTCGACCTGTTGCTGGCCGCGGGTCTGGGCGGCGACGAAACGGGCGTTCTGCTGCTGGTCGAGGGTCTGGGCCTGCTGGTTGAGGCTGGCCAGCTGACGCTGGAATTCGATCGGCGCGATCACGCCTTGCTGGGCTTCGAGCACCCGGCGCTGCTGGTCGAGGGAAGCGCGGCGCTGCGCCAGGTCGGCGTTCAACGACACCTGCATCTGGCGCAGTTGAGCCTGCAACGACTGGCCGGCGCGCGAGGCGCTGATGGCGCCGGCCCGGGACAACAGGCACACGCCCGCGATGGGCGGTCCGAACGTCTGGGCGGAAGCCGACGCGCCGACGAGCGTCACCAGGCCGACGATCGACAGTCCGATCAGACGCATTTGGATCCTCATTCGATCAGCTTGCCGCCGCGACCCTATCCGCGCAGGATTTCTCCTGCCAGACCACTTCGGACACAGTGACGTTGTAGTGTCCGCGCGGGCGCGTGAAGCGGATCTCCACCCGGCAACGCACTCGATCCACGCTGCCCGGGACCACCGGGAAAAACAGCACGTAGTTCCACTTCCGCCTGACGCTCTCGGCGAAATGCGGCGGGCCGAGCAGCGGATAGATGCTGAACTTGTCGACCCCCGGCGTGATCAGCCGCACGGAGGCCGGGCTGACCGTCACGCCCAGCTTGTCGCGTTCGCCCGGAACTTCGTGAAACGCGCCGGGATCGACCGTCGCCACATAGAGCGCAGGGGAGGGGGCCGCGGCGGACGGGGGCGTGGCGTCTCGCGCGACGGCCGCGGCCGGGCTCACGAGGCTGAGCCCCGAAAGGATCGTAAGGATGAGGCGCTGGGCTTTCATCGTGTCCTCCTTGGAATGATCGAATGAACGATGCGGATCAGAACTGGAAGCCGATGCCGACATTGGCGCCGGTGCGTTCCTGGGTGTCGTAGGTCGCGCCCGCCTTGAGGATGGTGCGGCCGTCGTCCATGATCCGCGAAAGGCCCATGGCGAAGGCCGATTGCCCGCCATAGGTCCCCGCGCCCAGGGCGAACATGCTGCGGCCCGGTTCGTAGGCCTGGGGCAGGCCCGCCGCCGCCAGCGCGCCAGCGGTCCCGGCGAAGGACTCGCGCCGCGCTTGCGACATGTCGACCACGAAGCCCTGCAGCCGCGCGTCGGTATAGGCGTTGGCGGTGGAGACAGCGTTCGACAGCCCGTCGTTGAGCTGCTGGACATTGACCGCGTCGGTCGGCGCCACGCCGGCGGCGACATTGTGCAGCGTCGTGGCCTGGCCGCCCGGATTGAACGTCACCGCGTTGTGGCCGGCGTCGTACTGCACCGAATTGCTGGCCAACTGCTGGGTCGGGTAGAGCTGCGAGCCGTTGACCGCGTCGGTCGAGGTGGCGGTCACGGCGCCGGCCCCGACGTTGCGGACCACATTGCCGCCCATGTCCACGCTGGTGTTCTGGCCCACGGCCAGACCGCCATTGGCGTTGATCACCCCGCTGAAGGTCGGGTTGTCGGCCATGGCGATCTGCAGCTGGTTGCCGTTGAGCGTCACCACGGTGTTCGTGCCCGCCGTCACGTTGAGCGTGCCGTTCGAGGGGACGTTGGTGGCCGGGCCGCCATTGGCCTGGATGTTCCACCCCGCCCCCGCCGTCTGGTTCAGGGCCTGCAGCGCGTCGTTGACGTTGCTGTAGTTGTTGCCGCCGACGTTGAGGCTGGTCGTCACCGTTCCCGTGCTGCTGTCGTAGGTGGAATTGCCGCCCAGGCCGGCCGCCACGCTGCCGCCGAGGTTGGTGACATTGCCCTCGACCGTAGTCACGCGGTTGTCGAGATTGGTCACCGCCGTCGTCTGGGCGCCCAGGGCGTCCCCGACATTGGTGTAGGTGTTCCCGCCCACCGTGTAGGTGGGCGCGGTATAGGCTCCGGTCGTCGAATTGTAGGACGCCCCGCCGCCCAGGGCGGTGGCGGTGTTCTGGGCCACTTGATTGAGTTGGCTGACATTGACCGCGTCGGTCGGGGCCGAACCGGCCGCGACATTGGTGATCTGCCGCTCGGCGCCGGCGCTGCCCACCGACACCTCGCCGACCGAGGTCTGCGGCGCGGCCAGGCCATAACCGGCATAGCCAGTCTGCGCGCCGACCGCCGTGGTCGAGCCCGAGCCCAGCGCCACGCTGCCCGCGAAGCTGGCGTTGGCGCCGGCTCCCAAGGCCAGGGCCTGGATGCCGTTCGCGACCGAATTGGTCCCCAGCGCCACCCCGTCGGCCAGATTTACCGTCGCGTTCTGACCGAGGGCCACGCCGCCCGGGGCCGTGATCTGGACGACGGCGCCGTTGCCAAGACCGACGCCGTTGTCGCCATTGACCGTGGTCCGCGGGCCGATGGCCACGGAGTCGGCGCCGACGGCCAGCGAGTCCGACGCCGTCGAATTGGCGTGGAAATACTGGATCGGCGTCACCGAGAAGGAACTCAGCGCCCCCTTCAGCTGCCGCAGGGTCACCGCGTCTTGGTCCAGGGTGCCGTCGGCGACGTTGGTGATCTGGCGATAGCTGGTGGCGTTGCCCACCGACAGAGCCCCCAGCAGCGTCAGGTCGCTGGTGTTGTACGGCACCAGGTTGGTGCCGACGACGATGCTGCCCGAGGTCGGGGCGATGGCGCGGTCTGAGACCGATCCGGAGCCCAGCGCGATGCCGCCGAGGATGCTGGACTGGGCCCCGCGGCCCAGGGCCACGGCGTCGCCGGCCGTCGTGCGCGCTTCATAGCCCAGCGCGGTGGAGCCCACAGCCTGGGCGAAGGCGTCACTTTGGGTCAGCCCGACTTCGTTGGTGCGGGCGTAGCGGATGCCCACGCCGTTGGCGTCGGTATAGGCGGTGGAGGTGTCGCCGGCGATGTTGGTCAGCGCGCCGCCCATATTGGCGATGTCGGTGGTGTTCTGGGTGACCTGGGTTCCGAGATTGGTGATGTCGGTGGTGTTGTTGTTGATCGCCGTGGTGTTGCCGGCGATGTCGCTCGTGTTCTGGGTGACCTGGTTGCCCAGGTTGGTGATGTCGGTGGTGTTCTGGGTGACTTGGTTGCCCAGGTTGGTGATGTCGCTCGTGTTCTGGGTGACCTGGGCGCCGAGATTGGTGATGGCGGTCGTGTTGTTGCCGATGGCCGTGGTGTTGGCCGTCACCTGGGTATTGGTGGCGAACAGCTGCGAGCCGTTGATCGCGTCGGTCGAGCCGCCGTTGATCCGGCCTGCCGCCAGGTTGGTCAGCGTGCGCTCGGCGCCGACCGCGCCGATGCTGATCGTCGAGCCCGGGGTCGTGCCGGCGAAGGCGTAGGTCACGCCGCCGATCACCGTGCTCGCGGTGCCCACCGCGGCGTCGGTGGTCGAGCCCGCGCCGAGGGCCACGCTGCCCGCGAAGCCGGCGTTGGCGCCGGCCCCCAGGGCCAGGGCCTGGATGCCGTTGGAGACCGAATTGGTCCCCAGGGCCACGCCGTCGGCCAGGTTCACCGTGGCGTTCTGGCCGATCGCGGTTCCGCCCGGGGCGGTGATCTGGACGACCGCGCCGTTACCGAGGCCGACGCCATTGTCGCCGTTGACCGTGGTCTGCGGACCGATGGCCACGGATTCAGCGCCGCCGGCCAGGGAGTCCGACGCCGTCGAATTGGCGTGGAAGTACTGGATCGGCGTCACCGAGAACGAGCTCATCGCCCCCTTCAGCTGGCGCAAGGTCACCGCATCCTGGTCCAGGGTGCCGTCGGCGACGTTGGTGATCTGGCGATAGCTGGTGGCGTTGCCGACCGACAGAGCGCCCAGCAGCGTCAGGTCGCTGGTGTTGTAGGGCACCAGGTTGGTGCCGACGATGATGCTGCCCGAGGTCGGGGCGATGGCCCGGTCGGACAGCGAACCGGAGCCCAGCGCAATCCCGCCCAGGATGCTGGACTGGGCCCCGCGACCCAGCGCCACCGCGTCGCCGGCCGTCGTGCGCGCTTCGTAACCCAGCGCGGTGGAGCCTGCCGCCTGGGCGAAGGCGTCGCTCTGCGTCAGCCCGACTTCGTTGGTGCGGGCGTAGCGGATGCCGTCACCGTTGGCGTCCGTATAGGCGCTCGACGTGTCGCCGGCGATGTTGGTGATCGCGCCGCCGAAATTGGCGATGTCGGTGGTGTTCTGGGTGACCTGGTTGCCCAGATTGGTGACGGTGGTCCCCAGGTTGGCGATGTCGGTGGTGTTGCTGGTCACCTGGGTATTGGTGGCGAACAGTTGCGAGCCGTTGATCGCGTCGGTCGAGGCGTTCGAGATTCGGCCCGCCGCCAGGTTGGTCAGGGTGCGTTCGGCGCCGGCCGCGCCGATGCTCACCGTCGAGCCCGGCGTCGCCGTGCCGGCGAAGTTGTAGGTCGTCCCGCCGATCACCGTGCTGGTCGTGCCCACCGCCGTCGCGGTGACCGAGCCCGAGCCCAGGGCCACGTCGCCAGCGCTGGCGGTCGCGGTCGCGCCGTCGCCGAGCGCGACATTGCCCGCCAGCCCGGCCGCCCCGGCGGTCGAGCCGTTGCCGAGCGCGACGCTGCCCTGGCCGATGGCGCGGTTGTTGTTGCCGATCGCGACCGCGCCGTTGGCCTGGTTGGCGGCCGTCGCCGTGGTGGTCCCGTCGCTGTTGGCGATGTTGTTGGCCCCGCCGGTGAAGGCGCCCGTGCCGCTGGCGTAGCTGGGGTCGCCGATCGACACCGCGCCGTCGCCGAAGGCGGTGTTCGACCGCCCGATCGCCACCGCCCCGCCGCCGGCCGTGCCGGCGTTGGCAGTGCTCAGATTGCCGATGGCGACGTTGACGCCGGTCGCGCCGGTGCTGGCGAGGTCGCCCACCGCGACCGAGGACGCGCTGCCGGTCGTGGACCGGTAGCCGAGAGCGACAGAATTGGCGAAGCCGGCGACCGTGTTCTGGCCGATGGCGATGGCGCGTTGCGCGCTCGCCAGGGCCGCGATGCCTGAGCCGGCCGTGCCACCACCGCCGCCGATCGCGATGGCTCCGCCGTTTGTCGCGCTGGCGCCTTGGCCGGATACGGTCCCGGCCCCGATGGCGACAGTGAAGGCGTTGGTCGCGGACGCCGATTGGCCGAGTGCAGTCGCTCCTACAGCGAGTGCGGAAGCGTTCGCGCCGATCGCCGCCGCGCCGTCGTTGCTGGTCCGGGCCAAGTCGCCGATCGCAATCGTGCGGTTACCCGAGGGACCGGTGAGGAGATTGGAAGCGCCATTGCCGATGGCCACGCTATTGCTGCCGGCCGAAGCGGCGCCCACTCCCATGGCGACCGAATTCGTCCCAGTCGCGCCGTTGTTGCTGTAGTTGCCCCCGGTGACGCCGCCGTCATTGACGCTGAGATAGTGGATGGTGGTCGCGTTGAGCGTCGTGGCCAGGCTGTTGACCGCCTGGTTGGTGGCGAACAGTTGCGAGCCGTTGATCGCGTCGGTCGAGCCGCCCGAGATCCGGCCCGCCGCCAGGTTGGTCAGGGTGCGCTCGGCGCCGGCCGCGCCGATGCTCACCGTCGAACTCGGCGTCGCGGTGCCGGCGAAGTTGTAGGTCGTCCCGCCGATCACCGTGCTGGTCGTGCCCACCGCAGTCGCGGTGACCGAGCCCGAGCCCAGGGCGACGTCGCCGGCGTTGTTGGCCGTCGCGGTGTCGCCGAAGGCCAGCGCGCCGGCGGCGCCCGCGCGGCTGGCGTTGCCCAGCGCCACCGAGCCCTGGCCGACCGCGACGTTGTTGTTGCCGATGGCGACCGCGCCGTTGGCCGCATTGGCCGCCGTGGCGGTTTGCGTGCCGTCGGCGTTGGCGATGTTGTTGGCGCCGCCGGTGAAGGCGCCCGTGCCGCTGGCATAGCTCGGATCGCCGATGGCGACCGCGCCGTCGCCATAGGCGGCGTTGCCGGCCCCGATGGCGACCGCCTTGCCGCCCGTGGCGTTCGCGCCGGTGCCGATGGCCACGGCGTCGGCGGTGTCGGCCACCGCGGTCGTGCCCATGGCGATGGCGTTGGAGCCGCCCGCGAAGGAACTGTCCCCGATCGCGACCGCGCTGCCCGTCCCGCCGTTCAGCGTGCCGTCGGTCACGGCGTTGAAGCCCAGGGCGACGTCGTTGGTGGCGGAAGCCAAGGCGTTCGAGCCGACGGCGGTGGCGCTCGCGCCCGAAGCGACGGCGAGGCGGCCGATCGCCGTGGTGTCGGCCTGGGTCGCCTTCACTTCCGTGCCGATGGCGACGGCGTTCACGGCAAGGGCGCCCGTGCCCGCCTGAGTGCGCGTGCCGAGATAGATGGAGTTCGCGCCGCTGGCGAGCGCGGTGTCGCCGAGGGCCAGCGCGCTCTGCCCGCTCGCTGAAGCGCTGACGCCCAGCGCGGTTGCGCGCGCGACGGACGCAAGAGCGTTGTTCCCGACCGCCACGGTCCCGACATCCGTACCCTGGGCTCCCGAGCCTACCGCGAGAGAACCGATGCCGCTCGACACGGATGCGTTGCCCAGGGCGAGCGCGAAGTTGGCCGAGGCGTTGGCGTTGGGGCCGAACGCGGCAGAGCTTGTCCCCGCCGCCTGGGAGCTTGTCCCGATCGCGGTGGCGAACTGGGCGGTCGCCTTGCTTGCGCGTCCCATCGCAAGGCTGTCGGCTGCGGATGCTGTCACATCCGTACCGATGGCGATGGCGCTCTGGCCGAGGGCGCCGGCTCCAGCGACGGTGCGCGAGCCGAGCGAGACAGAGTTTATGCCCGATGCGATTGTCCCAAAGCCGATCGCCACGGCGTTCTGCTGGCTTGCGGTGGCGGTGCTGCCCTGGGCGATCGAATCGATTCCGGACGCGTTTGCCTGATACCCAAGCGCGAGGGTGCGCAACCCGCCAGCGACGGACTGATAGCCTCCCGCCCATGCGAAGTTGCCGCTGGCGGTGGCGCCGACGCCGACCGCGGTGGAGTTGCCGCCCGAGGCCAGGGAAGCGGTGCCCAGCGCGCTGGCCCCGGCTCCCGTGGCGTTGGCGTTGACGCCGATCGCGGTCGTATTGATGTTGTTCGAGACCGTGCCGGCGCCCAAGGCCACGGCGCCGCCAGGGCCCGTGGCCTGCGCGCCCTGACCGATCGCCACCGTATATTGCGACGACGAGACGGTTGAGGTTCCGATCGCAATCGCATTGACATTGGAGGCCGTCGAACTCGAACCGATGGCGATGGAGCCGCCGCCCGTCGCAGAGCCGCCGGCGACCTGGTATTGCGCCTGGGCCGGAGCGGAGAGGCCGAGCGCCAGGATCGCGGCCAGGCCGCCGAGCGCGCCGGCCGGGCGCAGCCCGCCGCCGACTCCGAGGGTCCCGAGTCCCAGACCCTTGCGGTTGACGCCGAGCACCTGGTGGGCCCGGCGCAGGATCGCCATCAGCCGGCGAAGTTGCGACCAGCCCCGGCCGCCCCCGCCCATCCAGTTGCGCACGAAGCCGGCGCCGCGACGTTTCTTCGACACGTAGGTATTCATGGCAACGCTACCCCTCAATGTCGGCCCGCCAGCCCTTCTGGGCGTCGGCGAGAGCCGCGATCTGGGCCCGGTTCACTTCTCCCGTGCGGACGGGCCGCCTCTCCGCACGGTCGATCTTGCAAACTCGCTTCGCCTGGCTGGCGAGCGCGGCTTCATCGGCGCTGGGTCATTCCGGACAGGGTCACCACCACGCAGGCGGCGCCGCTGGGGATCATCAGCGCCTGGCCCTGGTTTCCGGCCAGCTGGTACCGCCAGACGCCCGAGAGGGCCTCGCCCGCGGTGCTCCCGGCCGGCAGCAGGCTGACGACCTCTGCGCAGGGCTTCTGGAAGGGCGCCACGCGCACCATGTAGCCTTCGCATCCGCCTTGGCCGGGCGCGGCGAGCACCACCCCGCCCGCCGGTCCCTTGAGGTCGGGCTGGTCGTAGGTCATGCCCAGGACGCCCTGGACGAGGTGGGCGTCGGGGGCGGTCTTGTCCGCCTCGGTCTTGACCGAATAGGCCGCGCCCCGGGTCAGGCCCTGGCCGAGCGCCTCGTAGAGATCCGCGCAGTTGCGCGCGCCGACCTTGTTGGCCTGGTCGCGGAAGACATCGACGCTGGCCGGCGCGACTTTCGCCGCCGCGGCGGCGACCGGCGCGACGGCGCACATATTGCCGATGAGCGCGAGCCCGAGAAGGGCCGAGAAGGCGCGACGTCGGGCATCGCTACCCACCAATACTCGAATCATCTTTGCCCTGAACTCCCGTCTGGCGCTGACCGTCGCGATGCCGGAGGCTTTCTTGCTCCGAAATGACGTCAGTTTCGCGCTTAAGTGGCAGATTTGGGCAAGCGAGCGGCCAAAACTCTTAACAAAAAGTTAATCTGAGAATGTTCACAGGCGGGGGTTTATCGATATCATCTGCTAATAGGTCCGAAATTTCAGTAAAACTGTACTATATGAAAGTAGACATTTGATGGTGCCGAGTGAACTACTGCCAACACACAGTGTGTCCTCAGAGAAATAGCCAATTTATCGCGTCATTTTTTAAATATTCCGCATTATATAGGTATATATAAGAGTATATCTCGCGCAACTGAAATGTGCATTTTCGACGAGGTGATCCATCTGGGCCGATTGGCGCCAATCGAATGTTTTGTGCAAATTCGTGCTCCAGATATGTAGTATAAATCGTATACTTAGCGATACCTTTATGACTATATCGGGTGAATTCATGTCCAGTGTCGTTGGTGTTTGTCGCTCATTCTTGGGATATTTTGTATAGATGTGGACTTTCCAAAGTTCACCGTGATGGGGCTTGTGCTATACGCGAGCGGGCGAAGATTTCTGAAAAATTCTCGGAAAATAATTCCGCTATAACGTGATCATGGTTAAATCATGCGACCAGTCGGCGGTTGTTTTTACATATCCGTCAAGAATGGAAGCTTTCATCCTCTTTCGGCGTAAGCGAT
This sequence comes from Caulobacter sp. LjRoot300, assembly GCF_964253875.1. Classification (NCBI taxonomy): domain Bacteria; kingdom Pseudomonadati; phylum Pseudomonadota; class Alphaproteobacteria; order Caulobacterales; family Caulobacteraceae; genus Caulobacter; species Caulobacter sp. LjRoot300. The sequence goes on along the minus strand of NZ_CAXUSA020000003.1, from coordinate 840,431 downwards.
CGGCGCAAATGACCCGGGGATTGATGTATATAATCAGAATTGGAAAGTAAATTAATGTTACATTGTAAGTATATGTGATTTATTTGCGCGATATAGACGGATTTTATCAAAAATTGATGCCGAAATGGCAAGATTATTATCGATAAAGTCGTCCTCTTGAGAATTTGAGGTTGGGCGATGTTTAAAACGGCGGTTTGCTTAATGGCCGCCGCCGCAAAGGCGAGTACTGGCGAGAGGCTAGCGGGGAGAGTGTGAGCGACCCGCATCTGGCCCAGATCGCCCCGCGAGCCGAGGCTCGATCGCTACGGTGGTGTGGAGCGGATACGGGCCGGCGTCGGCCTTCGCGGGTCGCGGATTCCAGGAAGCCTATCTTCGAGGCGCAGATCCGAGCGCCGCGTCGAGTTCCGCGCGGGCCATCTCCATGTCTTTCCGGAAGATCGGCGAGGCGTGTTCCGCCGCATAGATCACCGCGCCGGCCTGGAGGCCCGCTTCCGCCGCGCTGAAGGTGTGCGAGCCGCAGACATAGCGGCTTTCGGCATACTCCCGGCCGCGCGCGTACAGGGCGGCGGCGCGCGAAGGCGCCAGTTCGGCCAGGATCATCGCGACCTGCTCGCCGTGGGCGGCATGCCCGGAAGGGTAGTCCGGATTGCTGGCCAGGTGATCGCTTCTGGCCTCGCAGATCGGGGCGGCGTCCTTGCCGATATAGGGCCGCCTGGTTCCCCAATAGGTCTTGGCCAGGCCGACCACCGAGCGATCCTCGCCGGCCCTTTCCAGGAGGGCGGTCAGGACCGGCGCGCTCTGAGGCGTCAGCCGCACGCCCAGGGCCTGGGCGAAGTGATCGTACATGGCGCCGTCGACGTCGGCGGTCGCCAGGGTCCAGCGAGGCGTGTCCTTCAGGGCGCGGGTCTGGTCGAAGATCGCGGCGTCGGCGACGGCGAGGGGCGAACCGGCTGCGGGGGGCGGCGCCAGAATCGTCGCCAGGTCGGGTCGGTCCTGGGGCGAGAGGTAGCCGCGCGCCGGGACGCCGGGCTGTGCCTCCAACGCCAGGCCGTCGCAACGATCGGCGGCCCGCATGGGGTTGCAGACGGCGACGTCGCCCCCGGCCAGCCGCACCGTGTAGCCGCCGGGCAGGCGCGGGTCGGGCCAGACGTAGTCGGTCGAGACATATTGCGCGCCGCTGGTCAGGGCGGCGCTGCGCTGTCTCACGTCATTGGTGCGCGCGGCCCAGGTGTCGGCGTCGGCGCGCGTGCGGACGATGAAACCGGCCTTCACGGCGGCGGCGATGCGGTCCTTCTCGGCGATCGGGTCGTTGAGCGTCAGATAGGCCGCCGCCGGCGAGGCCTCGTCGGTGTTGACGAACATCGCTCGGCCTTCCAGCGAGCGTCGCGCGCCGCGATAGAGCGCCACCTTGGTCGGGCTTTCGTCCAGGGCGAAGAACACCTTGCCGCGCGCGGCGGACAGGCTGGGCCAGCCGTCGGCCAGGATCGCCTCGCGCAGGGTGGCGCGCCGGCCGCGCACCTGGTCGGGCGTGATCAGCTGGTCGTCGCCGAAGACCGAGCGGATCTCGGCGTCGAGCGCGTCGAACGTCTTTTCGTCGAAGGGCAGGGGGGTGACGCCGCCGGGCAGGCTGGCCTGGCCGTCCTTGGCGTTGAGCAGGATCAGGATCGGCACGTGGCCGGGATGGGCCTTGGACCAGGCCTTCACCTGCGTCAGGCACGCGACGAAGGTCACGCAGGAGCTGCGGAAGTCGACGTCCGGCATGTGCAGGACCTTGAAGCCCGGCCGGGCCAGGGCCTCGGCGGCGCTGGGCGCCAGCACCGTCCCGCGCCCCAGGGCCGTCAGGGGCTTGGCGTAGAGTCCGCCGCCCGGGTCGGCGACCACGTCGATCTCCAGTTGCCTGGCGCCGGCGTCCAGCTGTTCGGCCAGCGGCCGGTGGGCGTAGTCGATACCCAAGGCGGCCTGTCCGCGCGCGGCGACCATGGCCGCCATCTCCTCGGGCGGAACGGCCAGCTTGTAGCTGTTGTGCGTGCCGACCGCGGTCAGGTCGTTCATGCGCAGCTCGGCGGCGGCGGGACTGGCGCCCATCAGAAGCGCGGCGACGAGACTCAGCATGGGGCCCTCCGAAGATCGCGGTCCGACTAGCCACGCTCGATGACGGTTTCGCGTCGGTGCTCGGGCGCCCGCCCGCCGTCGTCACAAACCCTTATTCGAAACGAGAACCCAGAGTCACGGAACACCCCTAACGCCCGGCCTCTCGCCGGACGTCCAGCCTGGGCCTTCTCCCTCCGGCGCCAGTACAGGGGGTTTTCCAATGTCACCTATCAAGAAGACGCTTGTGATGGGCGCCGCGGTCGGGGTCCTCGCCACGGTCCTGTTCGCCGGATCGGTCCAGGCGGCCGACGTCGCGCCGGCGGCTTCCTCGGCCGACAACGCCGTCGACGAGGTCGTCGTCCAGGGCTTCCGCAAGTCGCTCGGCGCGGCGCGCCTGGCCAAGAAGGACAGCGCCATCGTCGCCGACGTGATCGTCGCCGAGGACATGGCCAAGTTCCCCGATCTCAACCTGGCGGAGTCGCTGCAGCGCCTGCCGGGCGTGGCCATCAACCGCGAAGGCGGCGAGGGCCGTCGCGTCTCGCTGCGCGGCCTGGGTCCCGACTTCACCCGTGTGCAGTTGAACGGCATGGAAGTGCTGGGCAACGTCGACTCGCCGATGGACAGCCGGGGCCAGACCTCGCGCGACCGGGCGTTCGACTTCAACATCTTCGCCTCGGAACTGTTCTCGAAGGTGGACGTGCGCAAGTCGTTCTCGGCCGAACAGGACGAGGGCGGCATGGCCGGTACGGTCGGCCTCTACACCGCCAAGCCGTTCGACTATTCCGGGACCAAGGGCGCCCTGTCGCTGCAGGGCGGCACCAACAGCGCCACCAAGGACTTCCAGCCGCGCGGCGCGGCGATGTTCAGCAAGAACTGGGACGACAGGTTCGGCGTCCTGGTCTCGGTGGCCTATTCCAAGCGCCAGACGCAGGAGCAGGGCTACAACACCTACGCCGCCCCGACGACCAAGGCCCTCGCCGCCAACGTCGTCAATCTCAGCGCCGGCGACCAGGCCAAGGCGACGAACGGCGAGCTGATCTTCCAGCGCGGCAACCGCCTGACGGCATGGGGTTCGGACCAGGAGCGCCTGGGCGTGACGGGCGCTCTGCAATGGCGGCCGGTCGAGAACGTCACCCTGACCCTGGACGCCCTGCACGGCAAGTTCACCAACGACCGCAGCGAGAACAGCCTGGCCACCCGCGCCACCCTGAACTCGACCATCCTGGGTGCGGCCACGCCGCACTCGGGGACCCTGGTCAGCCCGCCGCCGGTGCTGAATTCGATCCAGTACGACCGGTACAATTCGGTGATCTACGCCGACGTCGACAACACCGTCTTCGCCACCGAGACCCGTCGCCAGCAGACCAAGAACACCTTCGACCAGCTGGTGCTGACCGGCGAGTGGAAGATCACCGACAAGCTGACCCTCGACGGTCACATCGGCCGGGAGACTTCGGACTACGACATCCCGATCTCCGACAAGTTCTACACCGAGGCGTTCGGCGGCCTGATCACCGACTATCGTGGCGACACCGGCCACAACACCTACAAGTGGAACACCACCGATCCCAATAACTACCGGGCCCACGAGATCGACTTCTCGGCCACCTACCAGAGCACCGAGCTGAAGAACGGCGAGCTGAACGGGGCCTGGGCCTTCAATGACGCCCTGACCTTGAAGGGCGGCGTCTCGTATCGCGGTTTCACGAATTCGGGCTTCAGCCAGACCAATGACGACGTGAACAAGACGGCCTGGGAAAAGGGAACCCTGGATGACCGGGTGACCAGCTACTACACGATCTTCGACAAGCACCACGACCAGTCGTGGGTGAACGTCGACTTCGACAAGGCCCTGGCCGCCTACAACGTCACCCGCGTGCTCGGCGCGCCCAAGAGCATCTACGAGGTCAAGGAAGACACCCAGGCCGGCTACGTCCAACTGGACTGGAAGGCCACCCTGTTCGGCAAGCCGCTGCGCGGCAACGCCGGCCTGCGCGGCTACGACACCGAACTGACCTCGTTGGGTGTCATGGCGGTCAAGGGCGTCAACACCCCGACCGAGGCCAAGAAGAAGTATTCCGGCGTGCTGCCGGCCTTCAACGCCGTGCTGGAAGTGTCGGACCAGTTCCAGATCCGCGCCGCCGCCGCCCAGAACATCAACCGCCCGTCGCTGGCCGCCTATGCGATGAACGGCACGATCAGCGTCGATGGGAGCAACGTGACGGTGTCGACCGGCAATCCCAACCTAAACCCCTACACGTCGGACGAGTTCGACCTGTCGGCCGAATGGTACTTCGGCAGCATCGGCATGCTGACCGCTGGCGTCTTCCACAAGAAGATCGACGGCCTGGTCAGCAGCCAGACCGTCAACAACGTCACCTATGCCAGCACGGGCCTGGCCGAAGGGCTGTATCCGGGCGTCACAGGTTCGACGAACGTGGCGTCCTACACCCGGTCGGTGAACCTCAACGAAGCCACCCTGACCGGCCTGGAGCTCAGCGCCCAGAGCGACTTCTTCTTCCTGCCGGGTCCGTTCAAGAACATGGGCGTGGTGGCCAATGTCACCTTCATCGACTCCGAGACGACCAACCTGGTCAACGGCAAGAACCAGAAGGGCGCGATCTACGGGATGTCGGACCTGAACCACAACGTCACGCTCTATTACGAGACGGCCAGGTGGGGCGCGCGGATCTCCTCGAACTATCGCTCGGACTACACCATCGACAGCGGCGGTTTCAAAGCCACGACCTATATCGACGCGGCGGCCTTCTATCAGCTGACGCCGAGGATCCGCCTGTCGCTCGACGCCGTGAACCTGTCGAACGAACGGGAGTCCCAATACAACAGCTATAACAATGGGTTCGGCGCGACCGGCGCGCGCCGGCTGTGGAACGACACCACCAGCGGACGGACGGTGTTCATCGGCGCGAACATGCAGTTCTAGGCTTCCCAACGAGAGGCTTGGCGAGGCCGCTCGGACAGCGTTCCGGGCGGCCTTCGGGCCGCCTGATCATTCGCGAGGGCGGTTCCGGTATGGCCCTGGCCGAAAACGGCCGTGCTGCTCAGTAGCTGGAACGCCGCCTGGCGATCAGGAACAACACGACGCAGGCCAGCAGGACGCCGATCGAAAACCACGCCCGCGAGGTGTCCTGGGCCTGGGAACTGGGAATCTCGCGCACGAAAGCCGCCTGACCAAAGGCCAGCAGCGCCAATGACGCCGCCGCGGTTCCCGCAATGGACTTGCTTTTGCTCATCGTCGCTTCCCAACTCGATACATTAGGTCGGCGCGGTGCATGGATGGCGCCAGGACGGCTCGTCGGGATCGGGTCTCGGAAAGCGCTTTCCGGGGCTTAGAGATTGCTGTTGAGCTCCGCGACGACGTCATAGGCGTCGCCACGATAGTAGGACTGGGTGAATTCCGCCGCGCGGCCGTCGGGCAGAAAGCCGCGCCGTTCGATCAGCAATCCGGCGTCGCCCGGACGGACGCCGAGGGTCTCGGCCTGCTCCGGGGAAAAGGTGACGGCGCGGAGGCGCTGCAAGGCCCGCACGGGCCGATAGCCGGCCTTGTGCAGGGCGTCGTACAACGAATCCTCCACCACATCGAGGGACGGCAGGCAGTAGGCCGGGATGGTCGAATACTCCAACGCCATGGGGGCGTCGTCGGCATAGCGTATGCGGTGAAAACGGTAAACCGGCGTCCCGGGCGACAACACCAGGGACAGGGATTCCTCAGGCGTCACCGCCCCGAGCGAGCGGTTGATCCAGGCGCTGTGCGGGCGACGCCCCCGAGACAGCATGTCCTCCGAGAACGAAGACAGCTTGGAGAAGCTCTTCTCGACGCGGCCGGTGACGAAGGTGCCGGCGCCTCGGCGGCGGCTGAGAAGACCTTCCTCGACGAGGCCGCCCAGCGCCTTGCGCACGGTGATGCGCGAGACGGCGTATTCCTCGGCTAGGTCGCGCTCGGGGGGAATCGCCACGTCCGGCGTCAGGACGCGGCGCTTGATCGCGCTCCGCACCACACGCTGGAGCTGGAGGTAAAGCGGCGTCGTGTCGTCGGCTTCAAGTCGACCCACGATGTCGGAGAAGGACATGGAATTCCCTAGGTCTTTCATTCGGAGCGAGGTCTCGAGCTGTCGCGGGATCGGAATGGAGCGACCTGCTCCCTACCAATAAGAGGCGGGCGGGGAGGGATCATGCAGGGCGTCCTGGCGCGAGAACCAGCGATGCATACCACCCATGAGACCATTTTCAGCCCAAATAATAACTATCATCAATTTGCTTTAATTACTACGCCGGCTGCTCGGGCGCTCTGGTCAAGGGCAGATCGCAGCGCCAGCTCGTTCCCCCGACCTGCTGGGCGTGTCAAATATAACTGAACAATTCCAGATATTTACGAAAATATGGAATTTGATCTGCGCTACGCAAGCGCGGCGGGCTGTGGCAATTCGGTGCGCCTTTCAGAATTATATATGAAATTTAATTTACTAATTGACGAATGTGCGAGCCCAAACGTAGGCTCAGGCTCGCATCAGGTATCCCAATGGTCTTGGATTGGTATCTAGAGACCCTGGGGCGCTTGGGCGGCTGTCGTGGCGACGGTCTGGTGAGAGTGGGAGCTGCGGCGCCCAAGGGGAGGGGACTCAAAATGAGCCTCAGATCACATATTCTGCTGACGACCGCTTTGGCGGGGGTGTTCGTGGCCGGCGCGGCCTCGGCGCAGACGACGGGCGGGGCGACGACGGTTGACGAAGTGGTCGTCACCGGCATTCGCGAGAGCCTGAAGAAGTCGATCCAGCTCAAACGTGAAACCAACGCCATCGTCGAAGTGATCACGGCCGAGGCGGTCGGCAAGTTCCCTGACACCAACGTCGCCGAATCGCTTTCGCGTCTGCCCGGCGTCACCGTCGACCACCAGTTCGGTCAGGGCGAGCAGGTCTCCATCGCCGGCACCGAGCCGTCGCTGAACCGCATCTATGTCGATGGCCACGCCATCGCCTCGGCCGACTGGGGCGGCAACCCCTCGGACCGTTCGAGCCGGACCTTCAACTATTCGCTGCTGTCGCCGGACATCATCGGCCGCGCGGAACTCTACAAGACGCCGGAAGCCCGGCTCGACGAAGGCAGCCTGGGCGCCACCGTCATCATCCGTACGCGCAAGCCGCTGGACCTGGACCCCAACACCCTGAGCCTGTCGGGCGGCTACTCGTACAACGACCGCTCCGAGAAGGGGAACGGCAAGCTGTCGGGCCTCTACAGCTGGCGGAACGAGGCCGGCACCCTGGGCATCCTCGGCGCCGTGACCTATGACCGGGAAAACCTCAGCCGGGCGGGCGTAGCCGTCTACGGCTACAGCTCGGGCGGCGATTTCCTCAATAAGGACGACAACGGCAATATCATCGGCATGAAGTCGGCCAACGCCACGATCAACGGCGCGGCCCCCACCACGGCCAGCATGGCGGCGCTCAACGCGGCCCGCTATCCGGCGTTCCTGGCCCATGAATATTTCCAGCAGGTCCGCAAGCGCGTCGGCCTGTCCGGCGCGATCCAATGGAAGCCGGTCGACAGCGTTCAACTGACCCTGACGGGTCTTTCGATCCGCGGCCAGTACAACAATCTCAGCCAGTCGGAATACAGCTATAACGTCCGCGGCAATCTTCTCCAGAACGCGACCTTGGCCGACGGACTGGTCACGGCGGCCAGCTACGGCGCGGCAACCGGCAAAAACTGGAACGGCGAACTCGACACCAACTATCGCAAGACCCAGGTCAAGAACGACAGCATCAACCTGGACGGCAAGTGGACCGGCGACCTGTGGACGGTGTCGGCCAACACGGGCTATACCAAGGCCAGCGGCGGCAAGAACCCGGAATACCTGCTGAGCTTCCGCACCCTGCAAGGTTTCTCGTACGGCTTCGACGGCAAGAACACCGTCCTGAACTGGGCCAATCCGGGCACGGACGCGACCCAGTGGGTGGGCACCGCGCCGGCCGAGAACAGCGTGCAGAATGACCCGCGCGTGCTCGCCGCCAACGGCGGACAGCCGTTTACTGGCGCCCAGATCGGCGGGATCACCTACGCCGAAAAGACCATCGACAAGGAAAAATACGGCCAGGTCGACTTCACGCGCGACCTGGATCTTGGCCCGTTCACCAAGCTGCTGTTCGGCGCCAAGTACAGCGACCACGACAACAGCCAGACCACGATGGGTGGCGCGACCTTCACCAACCGCGCGTTCACCCTGGCCGACCTGGGCTCGTTCTCGACACCGGACGGCCTGTTCGACGGCCTGAACACCACCGGCAACGGCGTGCCGTTCGCCACCCTGTCCAAGGAAACGGTGATCAAGACCCTGGCCTCCGTGCCGGGGCAGACGATCAACGTCAACTGGGGCCTGGACACCGGGTCGTTCTTCCAGGTCAACGAGAAGAATACCGCCGCCTACGTCCAGGGCGACTTCAAGGGCGAGAAGTACCGCGGCAACATCGGCGGCCGTCTCGTCAAGACCGAGGACACCTCCACCTTCTACCTCTCGGAAACCAAGCCGGGCCCCAATCCGGGCGATCCGTCCACGACGACCACCAACCTGACGACGGTCAAGAACAGCAACACAAAGTTCCTGCCCGCCTTCAACTTCGCCTATGACGCCGGCGAGACGGTGGTGTTGCGCGCCGCCGCGGCCAAGGTCATCGCCCGGGCCCGCTATTCGGATCTTGCCGGCGCCTTCAGCCGTGACGACATCCGCCTGACGGCCGGCGGCGGCAACCCCGACCTGAAGCCCTACGAAGCGACCAATTTCGGTCTGTCGGCCGAATGGTACTTCGCACCGGGCGGCCTGCTGTCGGGCGAGGTCTTCTATCGCGACATCACCAACTATGTCGGCAACGAGTCGTCCAAGCAGGACCTGGCTGACTCGACCGGCAAGGTCCGGACCTACGACGTCTCGACGCCGGTCAACGGCGGCAAGGCCAAGGTCACGGGCTTCTCGCTCTCCTACCAGGCTGATCTGGGCTACGGCTTCGGCATTCAGTCGAACTACACCTTCACCTCGTCCGAGACGGACAACGGCCTCGGCATCCCCTTCCTGTCGCGCGACACGGTCAATCTCGTGCCGTACTACGAGCATGGCCCCTGGCAGGCCCGTCTCAGCTACAACTACCGTTCCAAGTACTTCAACCGGTTCGGTCGTCTGCAGTCGGCGGACTACAGCGACGCCTATACGCAGCTGGACTTCCAGGGCGCCTACAAGTTCACCGATCGCATGACGCTGACCTTGAACGCCTCGAACCTGCTGGATGAGACCTACTTCCAATACAGCTCGGTCAAGAGCGCGCCCACCGCGCTCTACAAGAACGGCCGCGTGGTCTCCCTGAACTTCAGCTACAAGATGTAGCTCTACTTTTCTCCCCGACTGGGCTGCCGTCGTGACTGCAAGACGGCGGCAGCCCTCTTTTTCTGGGGAAAACAGAAGTTTCGACATCACTGACGCCGGGCGAAGACTATGCCTGGCAAGGGCGGACCAAGGCGTAGGCTTGGTCCTTTTTGACGATCGGCCAGCAAGGCCGAAGCGGTGGGAGCGGGGATGAGGACGTTTGGCAATTTCCTACGCCTCCTGATCCTTGTCCTGACCCTGGGCGGCCACGCCGCCAACGCCGCCACGCGCCTTGATCTCAACGGCGCATGGCGCTTCCGAACCGACCCGAACGGCGACGGACTGTCTGCTGGCTGGCGCATGGGCCCGCCAGAGGGCGCCCGGACGGTCGCCGTGCCCCACACCTGGAACCTGGGCCAAGACCAGGCCTTCGACGGCGTCGGCTGGTACTTCAAGACCGTCGTCCTGCCTGAGGGCCTGGTGGGCCGGCATGTCGAGCTGAATTTCGACGGGACCTTCTACAAGAGCCGGGTCTTCGTGAACGGCGTCGAGGCCGGCGGCCACGAGGGCGGCTTCACGGCCTATCACCTGGACGTCAGCAAGCTGGTGCGGCCCGGCGAGAACCGCATCGCCGTCGCCATCGACAACCGGCCGAGTTTCGCCACCATCCCCGGCTACGCCATGCGGCTGCAAGCCTCGGGCAATGTCTGGTACGACTGGTGGCGAAATGGCGGCATCCTGCGCGACGTCTGGCTGAGCGTCGCCGACAAGGGCTTGATCCGCCAGCAGACGATCACCCAGACCCTATCCGCCGACCACGCGACCGCCACCGCCCGCGTGCGGGTCGAGAATGTCGATGCGACGTCCCGCGCCTATCGCCTGACGGCCGCCATCGAAGACCCCGAGGGCCGCGTCGTGGCCCGCGCCGAACAGTCCATGCGCGTCGCGGCGGGCGGCGCAGCCGAGCCCTCGCTCAGCCTGCGGGTCGAGCGGCCCCAGTTGTGGAACGTCGGCGCCGCCAAGCTCTATCGCCTGTCGACGCAGCTGCGCGACGAGGACGGGCGGCTGCTCGACGAGCGCGCCGATACGGTTGGCTTCCGCAGGATCGAGATCAGGGACCGCCGACTCTATGTGAACGGCCAGGCCGTGCGCTTGACCGGCATGACCCGCCACCAGGACTCCCCGTGGGAAGGCCAAGCCGAGAGCGCGGGCACGATCCGCCAGGATTGGAACGATCTGGCGGCCCTGCACGTCACCCTGACCCGGCCGGTGCACTATCCCCAGCCGCAGGCCGTGCTGGACGAGGCCGACCGCCAGGGCGTCCTGCTGGTCCCGGAAATCCCGATCTGGCAGATGACCGAGGCCCAGCTGGCCGATCCGCGCCTGCTGCCCCTGGCCAAGCGCCAGATGGACGAGATGATCGCCGAGGCCGGCAACCATCCCAGCGTGCTGGCCTGGAGCGTGATGAACGAGAGCGACGCCTCCAAGCCCGGCGGCCTGGCGTTCTTCCGCGCCATGAAGGCGCACATCAACGCGCTGGATCCCGGCCGCTTCGTGACCTTCGCCGATTCCGACGTCTCGATAGCGCCATGGAAACCGGCCCAGGCCCTGCGCGAAGCCGACTTTGTGATGGCCAACGCCTATTTCGGCACCTGGAGCGGCGGGGCCGGCTCGGTGGAAGCGTGGCTGGACTTCTTCGACAAGGCCTATCCCGACAAGATGCTGGTGATCTCGGAATTCGGCTGGCCGGGCCCGTTCTCGGCCGATTCCAAGGCCGCCGACGCGGCTCGGGTCGAGAACCTGCTGGGCCAGATGGCGGCGTTCGAGAAGCGCCCGTTCGTGGGCGGCGCGATCTTCTGGACCTACCAGGACTACCATTCCAACCGGAACCTCTATGCCGGGTCCGTCGACGGCTATGTGGATCACGGCGTGGTGGACGAGTACCGCCAGCGCAAGCCGTCCTACGCGGCCTGGGAGCAGCGAAACCGCGCGCTCGAGGTGTCGGTGTCCTGGACGGTGGGCGAGGGCGGTCTCAAGGGCTTCACCGCCAAGGTCGCGCCGCGCGGGGCGGGAACCCTGCCGTCCTATCCGTTCATTGGCCAGCGCGTCCGCTGGAAGGCGCTGGACCAGAACGGCGCGGTGGTCGCCGAGAGCCCGCCCACGGACCTCGACCTCTCGGCCCCCGCGATCGTCACCGGCGCATGGGACAAGCCGGTCGACGGGATCGTCCGTCTCAGCCTCGACGTCCTAACGCCGACCGGCGTGCGCGCCGGGGGCGAGACGGCGGAGTATCGACCTTTCAAGCTGGGCTCGGCGCCGTTCCCGCCCGATCCCGCGCAGCTTACCAGCAACCCGGCGGTGCGTTGATGTCCAAGACCGATCTGAACAGCCTCGATCGCCGCGCCTTCCTGGCCGTGGCCGCGGCGGGCGCGACGGCGGCGGTCGCCACGCCGGGCTCGGCGGCCGAGCCGGGCGTCTCCCCGACCGCGCCGACCGCCCAAACCCTCAGTCCGGAAAAGATCGACCAGGCCTGGCGCCGGGCGGCGGCCAAGTTCGACGCGCCGCGCGCCGCGGTGCTCAAGCGGGCCCGCGCCGTGGCCGCCAGCGGCCCGTTCCGCGCCGATTGGCCGTCGCTGAAGACCTATGAGCCGCCGCTCTGGTACCAGGACGCCAAGTTCGGGATCTTCATCCACTGGGGCGTCTATTCGGTGCCGGCTTTCGGCGGCGAATGGTACTCGCGGCTGATGTACCAGAAGGGCTCGAAGGAGTACGAGCACCACATCGCGACCTACGGTCCGCAGGACCGTTTCGGCTACAAGGACTTCATCCCGCAGTTCACCGCCAAGGCCCACGATCCGGCCGGCTGGGCCAAGCTCTTCAAGCAGGCCGGCGCGCGCTATGTCGTGCCGGTGGCCGAGCATCACGACGGCTATGCGATGTACGACAGCCGCCTGTCGGACTGGACCGCGGTCAAGACCGGCCCCAAGCGTGACCTGATCGGCGCCTTCGCCAAGGCCGCCCGGGCCGAGGGCCTGCACTTCGGCCTCTCCAGCCACCGCGCCGAGCACGACTGGTTCTTCGACGAGGGCCGCAAGATCCCCTCCGACGTCAATGATCCGCGCTATCTGGAGCTCTACGGCCCGGCCCAACTGCGCCTGTCGGGCAAGGACGACGCCGACCTCTATGGCGACTTCACCGCCGTCTCCCAGGCCTGGGTCGACGACTGGCTGGCGCGCACCGCCGAGCTGGTCGAGCTCTACGATCCCGAGCTGATCTATTTCGACTGGTGGATCGGCAAGGCCGAGTTCCGCGCCGCCCTGCCGGCGATGCTGGCCCAGTACTACAACGCCAAGGCCGCCCGGGGCCGCCAGGGCGTGGTCAACTACAAGCTGGGCTCGATGCCGGTCGGGGCCGGGGTGCTGGACATCGAGCGCGGCCAGGCGCCGGGCATCCAGCCGACCGCATGGCAGACCTGCACCTCGATCAGCGACAAGGCCTGGGGCTTCATCGAGAACGACACCTACAAGAGCGCCGGCCAGTTGATCCACCTGCTCGTCGATGTGGTCTCCAAGAACGGCAACCTGCTGCTCAATGTCGGCCCGCACGCCGATGGCAGCATCCCGCCGGCGGCCCGCGACACCCTGCTGGCCATGGGCCAGTGGCTGGACCTGAACGGCGAGGCGATCTACGGCTCGCGGCCCTGGCGGGTGTTCGGCGAGGGGCCGACCGAGATCGCCGACGGCTCGTTCCAGGAAACCAAGACCAAGCCCTACACGGCCAAGGACTTCCGGTTCACCACCCGGGATGGGCGGCTCTACGCTCTGCAGTTGAACGCGCCGGAAGGCGATCAGGCCCTGATCGCCTCGATCAAGCCGGCGGACCAGGTCCGCTCCGTCACCGCGCTCAGCACCGGCCGACCCGTCGCCTTCAGCCAGACGGCAGAGGGCCTGCGGCTGGCGGTCGGCGGACAGCCCGCCGGCCACGCCGCCTACGTCTACCGTATCGAACTCGCCTGAGTGAAAGAGCCGTCATGCGCCGCATTCTGACCCGCGTACTTCTCGCCGCCGCCCTGGGGAGCGCCTTGACCGGCGCGGCCCAGGCCCAGGGCAAGGCGACCCAGCCCGTGGCGCTGTTCTATTTGATGGAGACGCCCAAATCGACGCGCTCCTTCGAGCAGCACATGGACAAGATCGGCCTGCTGGTCCCCACCTGGTACGGGGTGTCCAAGGACGGCCTGGTCACCGGCGCGCCCAATCCGGGGATCCTGGCCAAGGCCAAGGCCGCGCGCCTGCCGGTGATGCCGATCATCTCGCTGACCGAGCGGGCCGGCCTGCATCAGCTGATGCAGAACGAGGCGGCCAAGAAGGCGATGAACGAGGCCCTGGTCCGCGAGGCCAAGGCCAACGGTTATGTCGGCTTCCACTTCGACTTCGAAAACATCAGCTATCTCGACCGCGACGCCTTCACCCTGATGGCCAAACAGACCGCGGACGCCCTGCACGCCAACGGCTTCACCATGGGCGTCGCCATCGTGCCCAACGCCCCCGGCCATCCAGGCAAGGGCGCCTATTCCAAGTGGATGTGGGAGTACTGGCGCGGCGCCTATGACATCGAGGCCCTGGGCAAGATCGCCGACGAGGTCAGCCTGATGACCTATGACCAGCACACCCGCTGGACCCCGCCGGGCCCCGTCGGCGGCATGCCGTGGGTGATGGAGAACCTCGATTACGCCCTGAAGGTCGTTCCCCGCGAGAAGATCTCGCTGGGCATCCCGCTCTACGGCTACCGCTGGTTCGCCGACAATCCGGTACGCCCCGACGGGACCGAAGCCGTCAACATCAGCGGCGTCTATTTCGACGCCGACGAGTCCATGCCCATGGCCCGCGAATACGGCGTCAAGGTCCAGTGGGACGATGTCCAGAAGGAGAGCTGGTACGTGCTCTACCGCGACCAGATGAACGAGTGGGTTTCGATGCCCGACGCCCGCAGCTTCAAGGCCCGCTACGACGTGGTCAAGCAGCAGGGCCTGGCCGGGTTCAGCGCCTGGGTGCTGGGGTCCGAGGATCCCGCGATCTGGGACGTCCTGCCCGTCGTCAAGCGCTGAGGATCACCGATGCGACCCGCTCATCGTCTCGCGACCGCCAGCCTGGCGACCCTTTCCCTGGCCCTGGCCGCGGGTACCGCATTGGCCGCGGCCCCGCCGGCGCCGATCATTCCGGTCCCGGCCGAGCTGACGCCCGGCCACGGCGCGCTCTTCGTCCGCTCTGGGGCCCTGATCTCGGTCCCGGCCGGCGACGCCGCCGCCCTGTCGGCCGCCCGGCTGCTGGCCAGCCAGGTCAAGCAGACGCGCGGTCTGGACCTCGTCGTGCAAGAGGGTGGGGCCGGAACGGTCGTGCTGATCCGCGATCCGTCGGTGAGTGCGGCCGAAGGCTACGTGTTGACCGTGACGCCGAAGGGCGCGCGCATCGCCGCCAAGGACGACGCCGGCCTGCTGTACGGCGCCATGACCCTTGCCCAGCTGCTCAGCCCCGATGCGGCGTTCGGCCGGCCGGTCAAGATCCCGGCCCTGACTGTCCGCGACCAGCCGCGCTTCGCCTGGCGCGGGATCATGGTCGACGTCGCCCGACACTTCCAGTCGGCGGAATCGCTGAAGCCGCTGATCGACGCCATGGCGGCGCACAAGATGAACGTGCTGCACCTGCACCTGAGCGACGACCAGGGCTGGCGGGTCGAGATCAAGCGCTATCCCAAGCTGACGGAAATCGGCGCCTGGCGCACCCCGCCGACGGCGGGCGAGGCGCCTTCGACCCAGCCCTATGGCGGCTTCTACACCCAGGACCAGGTCCGCGACCTGGTGGCCTATGCCCGCGAGCGGTCGGTGACCATCGTGCCGGAGATCGACCTGCCGGGCCACGCCCAGGCCGCCGTCGCCGCCTATCCCGAGATCGGTGTCTTCGGCGACCGCCCGCCCGTCGCCGTCGATTGGGGCGTCAACCCCTACCTGTTCGACATTGATCAACCCAGCCTGACCTTCATCGAGGGCGTGCTGGACGAACTGATGGACCTGTTCCCCTCGACCTACATCCATGTCGGCGGCGACGAGGCGATCAAGGACCAGTGGCAGGGCTCGCCCTCCATCCAGGCCCGCATGCGCGAGCTGGGCCTGAAGAACGAGCACGAGATGCAGAGCTGGTTCATCGAGCACCTGGGCCAGTACCTGGCCGCCCACGGCCGTCGCCTGATCGGCTGGGACGAGATCCTCGAAGGCGGCCTGCCGGCCTCGGCCTCCGTGATGTCGTGGCGGGGCGAGCAGGGGGCGATCGACGCCGCCAACGCGGGCCACGACGTCGTGCTGTCGCCCGCCCCGACCCTCTATTTGGACAGCCTGCAGAGCGACCGCGCCGACGAGCCGCCCGGCCGGCTGTCGATAGTGACTCTGAAGGACGTCTACGCCTACGAGCCGATGCCCAAGGGCATCGCCCCCGACAAGGCCGGCCATGTGCTGGGCGCCCAGGCCAACGCCTGGACCGAGTACCTGGTGACGCCGAGCCAGGTGCGTCACGCGATCTTCCCGCGCCTGGACGCTGTCTCGGAGATCACTTGGTCGCCGAAGGACCGGCGCGACTGGACGGGCTTCCTCGATCGCCTCGACATTCAGCGCCTGCGTTATGCGCGCCAGGGGATCAACGCCGCTGACGGCGCCTTCGCGGTCAACTTCGCCCTGGACGGCGGCCGTGGCGCGGCGCTGCGGTCGGGCCAGGCGACCCTGGCCCTGTCGACCCAGTCCGGTTTCGGCCAGATCCGCTACACCCTGGACGGCAAGGTCCCGACCGCCCGCTCGCCGCTGTACGGCAAGCCGCTCAAGGTTCCGGTCGGCGCCACGGTCCGCGCGGCGGCCTTCACCGCCAACGGTCGGCCGACCGCCGAGCCGCGCGCCTTTGACGCCGGCAGGATCGCGCTGCTGACCCGAAGCAACACCGAGCTGACGGCCTGCCCTAAGGGGGCTCTGGGCCTGCGTGTGCCGCTGACCTCGGAGGCCCAGGCCGACGCGCCGGCCTTCAACGTCAACCTGTTCGACACCTGCGCGATGTACCCGGCCGCGCCGCTCGACCTAGCCGGCGGCTTCGAGGTCAAGGTCGCGCGCGCGCCGCGCCACTACGGCCTGGCGGCCGACACCGACAAGGTCCGCTGGCACTACAACGCCACCCGCTTCGGCGAACTGGTCGTCCGCGCGGGCGGCTGCGAGGGGGGCGTGGTGGCGACCTTCCCGCTGCCGGATCCCGCGACGGCCGACAATCGCCTGAAGTTCCAGGGCGCCTTGCCGCAGGGGGCAGGCGATTCCGACCTGTGCCTGCTGTTCACCGCGCCGCTGTCGGGACCTTTTTACGCGGTCGAGGCCCTGGCCCTGACGCCCCGTTCTTCCCACTGACCTGGTAAAGGCGAGACCATGCTTCGATCCGCGCTGCTTTCCGCCTTCGCCCTGGCCGCCATGGCGTCGACCGCCATGGCCGGACCGGTCGAGACCCGAAGCCTAGACCAGGATTGGAGCTTCCGGCTCGATCCGGCCGACGCCGCGGCCAAGACCCACGCGGCCGAGGCGGCGCAATGGCGGCCGGCGAGCGTCCCGGGCACGGTGCAGACCGACCTGCTGGCCGCCGGCCGCATCCCCGATCCGTTCGTGGGGACCAACGAGGCGCAGCTGCAGTGGATCGGTCTGGCCGACTGGCAGTATCAGCGCACGCTCGACGTCGACGCGGCCCTGCTAGCCCGGGACCATGTCGACCTGGTGTTCGATGGCCTGGACACCTTCGCCGAGGTCTTCGTCAACGGCGTCAAGCTATTGTCGGCCGCCAATCAGCACCGCCGCTGGCGCGTGCCGGTCAAGTCGGTCCTGAAACCGGGCGCCAACCTGATCACCATCGCCTTCAAGTCGCCGATCAAGAAGCTTCAGCCGGACCTGCTCAAGCAGCCCTACGTGCTGCCCGGCGCCTACGACTCCGCGTTCGGCGACGAGCCGCCGGCCAAGCACACCTCCACCTATGTCCGCAAATCGCCCTACCACTACGGCTGGGACTGGGGGCCGCGCTATGTCACCGAAGGCATCTGGCGCGAGGTGCGGCTGGAGGCCTGGGACGAGGCGCGGATCGACGGCTTCCGCATCCGCCAGGACCAGGTCGCCGCCGACCACGCCCGGCTGTCGGCTGAGTTCGAGATCGAGGCCGACGGAACGCGTACGGTCGAGCTGACGGTTACCCCCACCGCGCCCGACGGCGCCGCGCTGCCCGTGGTCCGCCAGACCGTAACCCTGGCTCCGGGCTTGAACCGCATTTCCGTGCCGGTGCCGATCGCCGCGCCCAAGCTGTGGTGGCCGGCGGGCTACGGAGCCCAGGACCTCTATCGCTTCAATGCGTCCGTGGCCCTGGACGGCGCGGTCGTGGCCAAGGCCGAGCGCCGCTCGGGCCTGCGCACGGTCGAGCTGCGCCGCGAGACCGACGCCTGGGGCAAGAGCATGGGCTTCGTCGTCAATGGCGTGCCGGTGTTCGCCAAGGGCGCCAACCTGATCCCGTTCGACAGCTTCTCGCCGCGCGTCACCGACGAAAAGATGCGGCAGATCCTGACCTCGGCCCGCGACGCCAACATGAACATGCTGCGCATGTGGGGCGGCGGCCACTATCAGAGCGACGCCTTTTACGCGATGGCCGACGAACTGGGTCTGATGATCTGGCAGGACTTCATGTTCGGCGGGGCCATTCCGCCCTACGACGTGGCGTTCCGCGAGAACACGCGGGTCGAGGCCGTCGAGCAGGTCAAGCGCCTAGGCGACCATCCCAGCATCGTGCTGTGGAGCGGCAATAACGAGGTGCAGACCGGCTGGGAGAACTGGAGCGACCGGGTCGCCTTCAAGACCTCGATCCCGCCGGAGGAGCGGGAACGCATCGTCGTCGGCATGACCACCCTGTTCGGCCAGGTGCTGCGCGGCGCGGTCGCCGAGAACGACCCCGACACGCCCTACTGGGCCGGGTCGCCCAGTACGGATTATGACGGCGCTTCCGACCTGCTGACCGATGGCGACCGCCACTACTGGAGCGTCTGGGGCGGCTCGCTGCCGGTCGAGGAGTATCTGCACGTCACGCCGCGCTTCATGTCGGAATATGGCCTGCAGTCGCAGCCGGAGATGCGGACGCTCAGGACCGTCGCCAAGCCTGAGGACATGTCGGTCAATTCCGCCGTCATGCGCGCCCACCAGAAATACGCCAAGGGCGAGGGCAACGAGCGGATCCTGTTCTACATCCGTCGCAACTACGGCGAACCGAAGACCTTCGAGGACTTCGTCTATCTGAGCCAGGTGATGCAGGCCGAGGGCATCGAGTTGGCGGCGCTGCACCATCGGTCCTCGCGGCCCCAGACCATGGGGTCGCTGTACTGGCAGCTCAACGACGTCTGGCCGGGCGCCTCATGGTCCAGCGTGGACTATTACGGCCGCTGGAAGGCCCTGCAGTACCATGCGCGCCGCTTCTATGCCCCGGTCGCCCTCGCGGCTATCCACGACAAGGGCGCGACGACGATCACCCTGCTGTCCGACCGCACGACCGCCGCGCCGGTCCGCTGGCGGGTGCGGGTGATGGACGTCGACGGCAAGGTCCTGTCGGACAGCGCCTCGGACGCCGAGCTCAAGCCGCTGGCGGCCACCCAGGTCGCCGACCTGCCGGACGCGGAGCTGTTCAAGGGCGCCGACCCCGCCCGGACCTTCGCCGTGGTCGAGCTGATCGAGAACGGCCGGACGGTCTCGCGCGGCGTGGTCACCCAGGTCCCGGGCAAGGCCATGGCCTTGCCCGACCCGCGCCTGGAGGCGGCCTGGTCGAAGACGGCGGACGGCTATGCCGTGACCATCAAGGCCGCCAAGCTGGCGCGGGCCGTCTGGCTGGGCTTCGGCGACCTTGACGCCACCCTGTCGGACAACGCCTTCGACCTGCCGCCGGGCGAGGCCATCACCGTCCAGGTGACGTCCAAGGCCTCGCTGGCTCAGCTGAAGCGGGCCTTGACCCTGCGCAGCCTCCACGGCGCCACCAAGCCCGTGACGCCCTAGGAGCCGACGATGGTTCGACCTCACGCCCTGGCGGCCCTGCTGCTGCTGTTCGCCACCGCCGCCCCCCTGGCCGAAACCTGGGCCGCTGAGACCCCGGCGGACCTGGTCTCGCGCCTGAGCCTCGAGGAGAAGGCCGCCCAGCTGCAGAGCGCCGCGCCGCCGATCCCGCGGCTGGGGATCCGCGGTTACGAGTGGTGGAACGAGGGCCTGCATGGTCTGGCCCGCAACGGTCCGGCCACGGTCTTCCCTCAGGCCATCGGCTTGGCCGCGACCTGGGACGAGGGCCTGATGGGCCGGGTCGGCGAGGCGGTGTCGATCGAGGCGCGGGCCAAGTTCAACGCGGTCGGCGACCGCGACCCGGGGCGCTACGAGGGCCTGACGATCTGGTCGCCGAACATCAACATCTATCGCGATCCGCGCTGGGGACGAGGACAGGAGACCTATGGCGAGGACCCGCACCTGACCGGGACCCTGGCCGCCGCCTTCGTGCGCGGGATCCAGGGGCCTGATCCGCAACACCCCCGCGCCATCGCCACGCCCAAGCACTTCGCGGTCCATTCGGGACCCGAGGCCGGCCGCCATGGCTTCGATGTCGATGTATCGCCGCAGGACCTGGAGGCCACCTACCTGCCGGCCTTCCGCCAGGCGGTGGTCGAGGGCGGCGCGCGGTCGGTGATGTGCGCCTACAACGCCATCCACGGGTTCCCGGCCTGCGCCTCGCCGCTGCTGCTGGACCAGACCCTGCGCCGCGACTGGGGCTTCAAGGGCTTCGTCGTCTCCGACTGCGACGCGGTCGACGACATGACCCAGTTCCACTATTTCCGCCTCGACAACGCCGCGTCGTCGGCTGCGGCTCTGGCGGCCGGCGACGACCTGAACTGCGGCAACGCCTACGCCCAGTTGCCGGCGGCGGTCCGCCGGGGGGACCTCGACGAGGCGATGCTCGACCGCGCCGTCGTCCGGCTGTTCGAGGCCCGAGCAGCCTTGGGCGCGCTGTTCGCGCCTGATCCAGCCAATCCCTACGCCAGGATCGGCGCTGACGCCGTGAACAGTCCCGCCCACCAAGCCTTGGCGCTGGAGGCGGCGCGCAAGTCGATCGTGCTGCTGAAAAACGATAGGAAGCGCCTGCCGTTGGCCGCGACCACCAGGATCGCGGTGATCGGGCCGGACGCCGACGCCCTGGAGGTGCTGGAAGCCAACTATCACGGCGCGGCGGTCGACCCGGTGACGCCGCTGCAGGGTCTGCGCGCCCAGTGGGGCGAGGGCAACATCCGCTACGCCCAGGGCTCCGGCGTCGCCGAGGGCGTGCCGGTCGCCGTGCCAGAGACCGCGCTGCGCACCGGCGTTGGCCCGGACGCGATCCAGGGTCTGATCGGCGCCTATTTCGACGATCCCGCCCTGAGCGGCGCGCCGCGCGTGACCCGTACCGATCGCGTCGTCAATTTCGACTGGGACCGCGCCGCGCCGGCCCCGGGCCTGGATCCCGCCCGCTACGGCGTGCGCTGGACCGGCGCGCTGGTCCCGCCGGGGCCTGGCCAGTACGCTCTGGTCGTCGGCGTCGCCCGCTGCTTCGACTGCAAGGGCCACGATCCCGTCCGGCTCTGGGTGGACGACAAGCTGGTGGTCGACGACGACGGCTCGGGCAAGGCGGTCGAAGCCGTGCTGAACTTCGCCGACACACGTCCGCGCCGCATCCGCCTGGAGCTGTCGCACACGGGCGAGGACCAGGGCGTTCGCCTGCAATGGCGCGCCCCGGCCGCGCCGCAACTGGCCGAGGCCGTCAAGGCCGCGAACCAAGCCGACGTGGTGGTCGCGGTCGTTGGCTTGTCGCCCGACGTGGAAGGCGAGGCCTTGCAGGTCACCGTGCCGGGCTTCGACGGCGGGGACCGCACCGACATCGCGCTGCCCGCGCCGCAACGGCGGCTGCTGGAGGCGCTGGCCGCCACCGGCAAGCCGCTGGTCGTGGTGCTGACCGCCGGCGGCGCCGTCGAGCTCGACTGGGCCAAGACCCATGCCGACGCGATCCTGGCGGCCTGGTATCCGGGCCAGTCCGGCGGCGTCGCCATCGCCGAGACCCTGGCGGGCCTCAACAACCCGGCCGGCCGGCTGCCGGTGACCTTCTACAAATCGGCCCGCGACCTGCCGCCTCTGGTCGACTACGCGATGAAGGGGCGCACCTATCGCTATTTCGAGGGCGAGCCGACCTATCCGTTCGGCTACGGCCTCAGCTACACGCGCTTCGACTACGGCGCGCCGAGCGTGTCGTCGGTCGCTCTGAAGGCCGGCGAGGAACTGATTGTCGAGGCCGAGGTGGCCAATGTCGGCGATCGGGCGGGGGACGAGGTGGTCCAGGCCTATCTGACCCCGCCCAAGCCCGCGGACTATCGCGGGCGGCAGGCCGATCGGCTGCTGCTGCGCACCCTGGTCGGCTTCGATCGGGTGACCCTGAAGCCCGGCGAGCGGCGCAAGGTCCGCTTCACGCTGTCGCCCCGCGACCTTTCGCAGGTCGCCCGTAACGGCGCGCGGGCAGTGGTCTCCGGTCAGTACACGCTGTTCGTGGGCGGCGGGCAGCCGGGCAAAGGGCCTGGTCACGAGGTGAACTTCACGATCGAAGGCCAGCAGGAGCTTCCGCGATGAGTCTCAGTCTCTCCCGTCGCCAGGCCCTGCTGGCCGGCGCGGCTGCGGCCCTAGCCGCCACGCCGGCGAAGGCAGCTCCGTTCATCTCGCACCGGCCTCCGGTCGAGGCCCGGCGCTTCGCCAGCCCGGCTGTCGAGACCCTGATCCGCCAAGTGAAGGCCAAGGTCGCCGATCCCGAGCTGGCCTGGCTGTTCGAGAACTGCTTCCCCAACACCCTGGACACCACGGTGTTCCTCGGCGAAGTCGGCGGCAAGCCGGACGCCTTCGTGATCACCGGCGACATCGACTGCATGTGGCTGCGGGATTCCTCGGCCCAAGTCTGGCCCTACCTGCCGCTGGCGGCCAAGGCGCCGGAGCTGCGGACCCTGTTCCGCGGCGTGATCGCCCGGCAGGCCCGCTGCATCCTGATAGACCCTTACGCCAACGCCTATATGCGCGACCCGGCGGCGCGGACGAACCTGAAGTGGTCGCAGCAGGACGTCACCGAGATGCGGCCCGGCGTGGGTGAGCGGAAGTGGGAGATCGACAGCCTCTGCTATCCGATCCGCCTGGCCCACGGTTATTGGCGCGCGACCCGCGATCCCGCCCCGTTCGACGCCGAGTGGCGCCAGGCCATGGCCGTGGTGGAGCGCACCTTCCGCGAGCAGCAGCGTAAGACTGGTCCCGGTCCCTACAGTTTCCAACGGCCGTCCACCCTGGCGACCGAAACCCTGATGCTGGAGGGCAGGGGGGCGCCGACCCGCAAGGTCGGGCTGATCCATTCGATGTTCCGGCCCTCCGACGACGCCTGCGTCTATCCGTTCCTGATCCCGTCCAACCTATTCGCCGCCGCCAGCCTGCGGCAGTTGGCGGAACTGGCCACCGAGGTGATGCACGACACGGCCTTCGCCGCCGACTGCGCGGCCTTCGCCGACGAGGTGACGGCGGCGTTGCAGGCCCATGGCCTGACCCGCGACGCCGACGGCCAGCCGGTCTGGGCCTTCGAAGTCGACGGCTTTGGCAATGCGATCTTCATGGACGACGCCAACGCGCCGGGCCTGCTGAGCCTGGCCTATCTGGGCTGCGTACCGCACGACGACCCGGTCTTCCGCCGCACCGCGCGCCTGGCCTGGAGCGACCGCAACCCGTACTTCTTCAAGGGACGGGCAGCGGAGGGGATCGGCGGGCCGCACGCCGGCCTCGACATGATCTGGCCGATGTCGATCATCATGCGCGCGCTGAACGCCCTGGCCGACGGCGACGACGCCACGGTCGTGGCTTGCCTGCGCAGCCTGAAGGCCACCCACGCCGGCGCAGGCTTTATGCACGAAGCCTTCCACAAGGACGATCCGGCCAAGTTCACCCGCGACTGGTTCGCCTGGGCCAACACCCTGTTCGGCGAGCTGATCGTCGAGATCGCCGACCGCCGGCCAGCCCTCCTGGCCCGCCCCCTGGACCCGACCGCATGACCCAAGTTCCCACCCTCGATCGTCGCGCCCTGATGGCTGGCGCCGGCCTCGCCGGGCTCGTCGCCGCCGCGCCGGCCTGTTCGGCGCCCCGCAAGTCGCTCTGCGACTTCGTCGACCCGTTCATCGGCACGGGCGGCCATGGCCACACCTATCCGGGCGCCACCCTGCCGTTCGGCATGGTGCAGCTGAGCCCCGACACCAGCAACAACGGCTGGGACTCCTGCTCGGGCTACCACCAGCAGGACGGCTCGATCATGGGCTTCTCGCACACCCACCTCAGCGGAACGGGCTGCGCCGACCTGCTGGACGTGCTGGTAGTTCCCGCCACCGGTCCGGTGCTGCTGACGCCGGGCGAACCCGGCAAGCCCGACGAAGGCTATCGGTCGCGCTACGACCGGGCCAGCGAGCACGCCTCGCCGGGCTACTACAAGGTCCGCCTGACCGACGCGCGGATCGACGCCGAACTGACCGTCACCGAGCGGGTGGGCCTGCACCGCTACACCTTCCCCAAGGGCGAGCCGGGCCACCTGCTGATCGACCTTCAACATGGCCAGAAAGACTGGTGGGAGAAGTCGCCCGAGACCCGGGTCAAGAACGCCAGCCTGCGCCTGGTCGGCGATGACACGCTGGTCGGCGCCCGCCAGGTGTTCCAGTGGGCTCCGGGGCGCTGGATCTATTTCGCCCTGAAGCTGTCGCGGCCGTTCAAGGAGGCCCAGCTTTATGCCGCGGACCAGCCGTTGGCGACCGAGACACGGGAGGCCAAGGGCGAGAACCTCAAGTGCGTGCTGCGCTATCCCGACGCTGGCGAGGCTCCGCTGCTGGTTAAGGTCGGCCTGTCGGGCGTCGACATCGAGGGCGCGCTGGCCAACCTGCAGGCCGAGGCGCCCAGCTGGGATTTCGACAGCGCGCGGCGCTCGGCCCGCCAGATCTGGGAAAAAGCCTTGTCGTCGATCCGCATCGACGGCGCGTCCGACACCGACGCGAAGATCTTCTACACCGGCCTCTATCACAGCCTGCTGGCGCCGACCCTGTTCAGCGACGCCGACGGCCGCTACCGGGGTATGGACCAGAAGGACCACAAGGTTTCGGCTGGCCGCCGCAACTACAGCACCTATTCCCTGTGGGACACCTACCGGACCCTGCATCCGCTGTTGACCCTGGCCCAGCCGGCCCGCGCCGCGGACGTGGTCGCCGGCCTGGTGCCGATGGCCGAGGAGAGCCCCAAGGGGCCGTCCGTCTGGCCGCTGCAGGGCATCGAGACCGGCACCATGAACGGCTGGCACGCCGCCGTCGTCCTGGCCGAGGCGCAGGGCAAGGGCCTGGGCGGCCTGGATCCGGTCCGCACCTGGAAGGCGTTCCGCAAGCGGGCCTTCGACGACGACGTGCTGGGCCTGGACTGGTACAAGCGCCTGGGCTTCATCCCGGTCGACGAGGTCATGGAAGGCGCCAGCCGTACGCTGGAATACGCCTATGACGACTGGGCCATGGCGCACCTGGCCGCCGCGGCCGGGGCCCACGACGACGCCAAGGCCCTGCTGGTCCGCTCGCGCAACTATCGCAACCAGTTCGACGCCGCGACCCAGTTCATGCGCCCCCGCAACGCCGACGGCTCGTGGGTGACGCCGTTCGAGCCGCGGGCCATCGGCCACATGGACAAATGGCGCGACTTCACCGAGGCCAACGCCTGGCAGGCCACCTTCCTGACCCAGCACGACCTCTACGCCTACATGGAGCTGTTCGGCGGCGAGAAGGGTCTGGAGGCCAAGCTCGACGCGCTGTTCACCGCCAGTTCGGAGATGCCGCCGGGCTCGCCGCCCGACATCGCCGGCCTGGTCGGCCAGTACGCCCACGGCAACGAGCCCTGCCACCACGTGGCCTATCTCTACGCCTATTGCGGCGCGCACCATAAGACCCAGGCCCAGGTCCGAATGCTGCTCAAGAGCCAGTACCAGGCCAAGCCCGACGGTCTGTCGGGCAACGAGGACTGCGGCCAGATGAGCGCCTGGTACGTGATGAGCGCCCTGGGCCTCTATCCCGTTGATCCGGTGATGGGCGCCTATGTCTTCGGCTCGCCGCTGTTCGCACGCGCCGAGATCGCGGTGGGGCAGGGGCGCAGGCTGGTGATAGAGGCCCAGGGCGTCGCGCCGGACCGCTTCTACATCCAGTCGGCGACCTGGAACGGCGCGCCGCACGATCGTTGCTGGATCGGCCACGACGAACTGGTCGAGGGCGGGCGGCTGGTGTTCCGGATGGGCGAGCGGCCGAACCCGGCGTTCGGCGCGGCGCGCTCGTCGCGTCCGCCCTCGGCGCCGAAGTTCGCGTGACGCCGAGGCCTGGCTGATCCCCGATCCCGTTTCTTCCCCCGTTCCTCACTGGCCGGAGCCGAACGATGCGCCCCGAACTTCATCTTTCCCGCCGCCGCCTGATGCTGGCCGGCGCGGCCGCCTCGGCCCTGCCGGGCATGGCCTTCGCGGCCGGTCTGACGCCCTACGGCGCGACGCCCTCGGCCCGGCAACTGGCCTGGCACGGCCTGGAGACCTACGGCTTCGTCCATTTCTCGATCAACACCTTCACCGATCGCGAATGGGGCTATGGCGACGAGTCGCCGGCCCTGTTCAACCCGACCGACTTCAGCGCCGACCAGATCGTCGCCGCGGCCAAGGCGGCTGGGCTGAAGGCCCTGATCCTGACAGCCAAGCACCATGACGGCTTCTGTCTCTGGCCCAGCCGGTTCACCGAACACAGCATCAAGAACAGCCCCTACAAGGGCGGCAAGGGCGACATCGTCCGGGAGATGTCCGAGGCCTGCGCGCGCGGAGGGCTGAAGTTCGGCCTCTACCTGTCGCCCTGGGATCGCAACCACGCCGACTACGGCCGCCCCGAATACGTCACCCACTACCGCAACCAGCTGCGCGAGCTGCTGACCCAGTACGGCCCGCTGTTCGAGGTCTGGTTCGACGGAGCCAATGGCGGCGACGGCTATTACGGCGGAGCCCGCGAGGTGCGAAAGATCGGGCCTAACTACTACAACTGGCCCTCGATCATCTCTTTCGTTCATGAGCTGCAGCCGATGGCCGTGACCTTCGACCCCAAGGGCGCGGACCTGCGCTGGGTCGGCAACGAGCGCGGCTTCGCCGGCGATCCGTGCTGGGCGACCATGGACGACGGACCCTACACCGAGGCCAAGGGCACCAGCGGCGTGCGCGGCGGATCGGTGTGGTGGCCGGCCGAGGTGGACGTCTCGATCCGCCCCGGCTGGTTCTGGCACGCCTATGAGGACGCCGAGGTAAAGTCCGCCGGGCGACTGCAGAAGATCTATTTCGAGTCCGTCGGCCGCGGTGCGAACCTGCTGCTCAACTTGCCGCCAGATCGGCGCGGCCGCATCCCCGACGAGGACGTCGCCGCCCTGACCGCCTGGGGCAAGGCCCGACGCGAGTTGTTCGCCCGCAATCTCGCCGACGGGGGCGGAGCCCAGGCCAGCAACGCCCGGGTCGGACATGCCGCCGCCAACGTGCTGGACGGCGTGCGGGATACCTACTGGGCCTGCGACGAGGGCGCGGCGACGCCCGAGCTGACCCTGACCTTGCCGCAGGCGCGGACCTTCGACGTCGTGCGTCTGCGCGAGCACCTGCCGCTGGGCCTGCGGGTGACAGAGTTCGCCCTGGACGTCTGGGATGGCGACTGGCGCGAGATCGCCCGGCATCAGGGGATCGGGGCCCAGCGGCTGGTGCGGTTGGCCGCCCCGGTCACGACGCGCAAGCTGCGCCTGCGCGTGCTCGACGCGCCGGCCGGCCCGGCGATCAGCGAGATCAGTTTGTTCAAGCAGCCGGTCCTGGTCGATCCGCCGGCCATCCAGCGCGACCGCGAGGGGTTGGTGTCGATCATCGGCGACGCTCCGGGGCTGGAGCTGCGCTATACCGTGGACGGCTCCCTGCCGACGCGCGAGGCCTTGCGCTTCAATGGACCTTTCCCGCTACCCGAGGGCGGACAGGTCCGAGCCATTGCGGTCGAGCCGGCCAGCGGCGTGGCCAGCGCGCCGGCGCGAGGGGCCTTCGACGTGCGGAAATCCGACTGGCGAATCGCCCAGGCCAGCGCTCCGGGCGCCGAGGCGCTGATCGACGACGAACGCGGCACCGTCTGGCGGGCGCCGGTTCCCGCGGTCGTGGTGCTGGATCTGGGACAGGACAGGTCGCTGTCCGGCGTTACGCTGCAACCAGCCTGGGACCGACCACAGGGCGCGGGCGCGCCGGCGGGCTATCGGGTCGCGACCAGCGCCGATGGCGTCGCCTGGACGACGGCGGGCGAGGGCGAATTCGCCAACATCGCGGCCAGCCTGGCGCCTCAGCGCGTGACCTTCGCTCGTCGGGAGGGGCGGTATCTAAAACTGGAAGTGACGCGGGCGGCGGCGGACGAGGCGCAGGTCGCGTTCGCCGAACTGGGAGTCATCACCTCGGGCGACGCGTAAGCCTGCCTGACGCGTTTCTTCACGCGGAACCCGTTCCGGCTTCACGTGAAGAAACGGTTTGTAGACAGACGCTTGCCGACGTCAGGCACGAGCCGCGTCGTCCTGGGACGACGCGGCTCGCTCACCTCAGAAGTTGTATTGCAGGCTGATGTTCACGGCCCGGCCCAGCGGATCATAGAGACCCGTATAGGTGTTGGGGTTGTTGGTGGTGCCGTCGACGAAGGTCGCGGGGACGACGGGGGGCGACTTGTCGAACAGGTTGTTGATCGCGATCCGCGCCGTCATGTCCTTGACCACCATCACCGACGCCGCCAGGTCGAAGTAGCTGTAGGCCTTCATCTTGGTCAGGATCTTGTAGCCCTGGGGACCGCCGCCGCCGTTAAGGGCGTTGTCGGTGCTGTTGGCCGAAAGCTTGGTGTCGCCGATATAGCGCCAAGCGAGCGAGATGTTGCTGTTGCGCCACGGCGTGCTCCAGGTGGCGCGCGCGTTATGCGCCCACTTGGGGGCCGGGGCGTAGCAGCTGGGCTGGCCGTAGTAGCCCGCGCAGTCCTGAACCGGGGTAGTCGGCGAGTCCTGGCCCTTGCTGTTGATCAGCAGCGTGCCGATCATGCTCAGGTCCATGCGGCCGTACTTGCCGATGTCGAAGTTGTAGCTGACCTGGAAGTCGTCGGCCTTGTAGTTGAGGATGTTGGTGTTTTCGGTGCCGCCGGAGATGAAGCCGGTGGTCGGCGACGTGCCGTCCAGACGCCCGGTCGTCGGGTCGCGCTTGACGAAGCGGCAGTAGTATTGGAGGCCGGTGGTCAGGCAGTTCGACAGGGCGACGTTGGCGTCGATATAGCCGATGAAGTCCTTGACCTTGATATCGACGTGGTCGATCGAAATCAGCAGACCGGGCACCGCCGACGGCGTGTAGACCAGGCCCAGGGTCTGGGTGATGGCCTTCTCGGGCAGCAGGTTGATATTGCCGCCACCGGCGTAGCGGCGGCAGCCGTCGGCGCCGCAGTCCTGGATCGACTTGTTGGCGTATTGAGCGGCGGTGACGCCGGTGTTGGCGCACTGGGCCGCCGTCGGCGCGCCGGGCTGGCTGAGCGAGGTCGTCGAGCAGGGGTCGGCGCCGTTATGGCTGAAGTTCCGTGGCGAATAGAGCTCGGAGATGTTCGGCGCGCGCGCGGCCGTGTTGTAGCTGAACCGCACGAGAACGTCGCTGACCGGGCGATAGAGGCCCTCGACCTTGTAGGTGTAGAGCTCCTTCTTCTGATTGTCGTACTTGGACGCGCGGCCGCCGGTGTTGAACACTAGGCTCTTGACCAGCGGCAGGTCGTTGGCGATCGGCAACTGCGCCTCGCCATAGACTTCCTTGACGCCATAGTGGCCGCCGGTGGTGCTGAACCAGCCCTCGTAATCGACGGTGGCCTGGTCGGCGACGACCTTCAGGCTTTCGCGGCGGTACTCGCCGCCCAGGGCGACGGCGACGCCTTCCTTGGCCCACGGGCTCTTGATCCCGTATTGGCCCAGGTCGCCGGCGATGTTGGCCGTCACGTCCCGCTGCTCGACGACGTTCGTCCAGCGATAGTTGTCATAGATATACGGATAGACCTTGGGGTCGATCTTGTTGGCCTGGAAGATGTTGGCCGCGACGCAGTTGGTGTCGGTCTTGTCGACGACCGACTGACAGGTCGGCGTGCCGTTGACGTTGACGGCGTTCACGGCGTTGGCGAAGCGCGTACTGTTGATCTCGTTGCGGTCGGACAGCGTGTTCTCCACGCGCGAAGCGATGAAGTTGACGTCATAGTGCCAACCGTCGAACAGGTCGCCCTTCGCGCCGCCGCTGACGCGATAGTCGGCGTTGACGATGCGGTTGCGAACCGGCGTGCTGCCCGGTCCTTCCTGCAGCAGATAGTAATGGGCGCCGACGACGCTCGAACTGCCGGCCGCCCCGCCGCAGAGGCTCTGAGCCTGGCTGGCCGACAGGAAGGGATTGCTGCAATTGATGCTGACATCCTGATCGAAGGCGCCGGACTGCTGCTCGATGGAGACGTCGCGCATCACCAGCAGGTTGCTGTAGACCTCGAGCGCGTCGTTGAAGCGATAGTTGGCGAACAGGCCGCCGGTGAATCGCTTGTCGGCGCGGATGAAATTCCAGTCCTTGCGGGTGTTGCTGGCGTAGTCGGAGGCATTGGCGGTCGAGGCGAAGCTCTGGGTGCCGTCCTTGTTGATATAGTAGCCGTTGTTGGCGGTATCGAGGCGGCCCCAGGGCGTGTAGGCGGTGTTGACCGAGCACGACAGCGCGGTGGTGGTGTTGGCGACGCGGCAGGACGAATAGTCGCGCTCATGCCACTTCACCGGCTTCTGGTCGCGATAGTCGGCGAAGACGCTGATATTGCCGTCGCCGTCGGCAAAGTTCTTGCCGGCGGCGAAATTGATGTTCCACCGGCCGCCGTCTGTCACGTGCTTCGAGGGCAGCGGAAAGTTCGGATATTGCGAGATCAGCGACCGCATGGCGGTGTTGTCGTTGGTGTGCTGGTAGAAGCTGTAGGACGAGTTGACCTGCACGCCGTCGAACTTCTTGTTCAGCACGAAGTTGACCACGCCGGCCACGGCGTCCGAGCCGTAGGTCGAGGACGCGCCCCCCGACAGCACGTCGACGCGCGAGATCAGGGCCACCGGCACGATGTTGAGATCGATGGCCTGGACGGGCAGCAGGCGCTCGCCGTCCAGCAGCACCAGCGTGCGCTGGTTGCCCAGCCGGCGCAGGTTGACCTTGGCCTGGCCGCCATTGTCGAAGCCGGCGCCGAACTGGTTGTTGTCGGCCCGAACCTGCGGAAGGCGGTTGAGGGCGTCCTCGATGTTCACCACGCCCTGGAACTGCAGTTCCTGCTTGTCCATGCTGACGATCGGCGCCGCCGACTGGGCGTTCGGGCGGCGGATGCGCGTGCCGGTGACGATGACCGCCTCGACCGTGTCGCCCTTGTCGGCCTTCGTTTCGGCCTGTTGGGCCTGTGCCGCCTGGGAGAAGGCCAGGGCCGACATGGCGATCGACGCCATGAGTCCCGCTTTGAACCGAGCAGATTTGCCAACCATCTTGATAGACCCCTAGGCGCGGGTGAATTCCCGGCGTCCCCTAGAGGTCAAGACGGACGCCCGCTGCGGTTCCTTGGGCGAATTGACGAATTTATGTGATTTTCACGACAATCCTTGTTCGCCGCCGGCGCCGACGTCGGGCGGCCTCGAAATCGGCGGTTCGCTGCACCTTCCAAAGGCAGGGGCGAAAAAGGGGAGGGCGGACAGTGTTCTTGACTCGTCGCCCCCTGAGGGCGCCCCTAATAGCGCCGCTTGCCTCAGAGTCGCCCCTCCCGATGATCGACCAGACCGCGCCAAAGTTTCCGGCGCCGCCCGCGCGGCCGCTGCTCGGCCTTTCGAGGCGAGGCGCGTCGTGACCTCCAATCGGGAACACATCGTCAGATGGGTCGCCGAACAGGTCATGCCGCACGAGGCGGGGGTG
This sequence comes from Caulobacter sp. LjRoot300, assembly GCF_964253875.1. Lineage (NCBI taxonomy): Bacteria > Pseudomonadati > Pseudomonadota > Alphaproteobacteria > Caulobacterales > Caulobacteraceae > Caulobacter > Caulobacter sp. LjRoot300. The sequence continues at coordinate 808,832 of NZ_CAXUSA020000003.1, read as the reverse complement.
CGCGCCTGGTTGCGTCGCGCGCGCGTGCCGGCCGACGAGATCGACGACCTGATGCAGGAGGCCTACGCCAAGCTGGTCGGCTTGCAGCAGGTCGACCAGATCGAGAGCCCGGACGGCTATTTCTTCCAGGTGGTCCGCAACCTGCTCACGGACAAGCTGCGGCGCGCCAAGGTGGTTCGCATCGAGGCGGTTACGGAAATCGAAGCGCTGTCCGTCTGTTCAGATGAGCCTTCACCCGAACAGGCCACGGCCTCGCGCCGCGAACTGTCCAGGGTTCAGGCCCTGATCCAAGCTTTGCCGGAGCGCTGCCGGCGGGTATTCGAACTGCGAAAGGTGCTGGGCGTGCCGCAACGTGAAATCGCTCGACGGCTGGGCATCAGCGAAAGCGCCGTCGAGAACGAGGCGGTCAAAGGCATGCGCCTGATCATGCGCGCGCTCGAGGAAGAGGGCGCCGACTTGCGCGGCGACCGGATGAGAAAGACGAATGACCGATCGCGAAAAGGCTGAGGATATCGAGGCGGAAGCCGCCCGATGGGTCTGGCGATTGGACCGCGACGGCCGCGCCCCGGAACTGGAAGCCCAGCTCGAGGCCTGGCTCGCGGGCGACGCGCGCCGCCGCGGCGCCTTCCTGAAGGCCGAGTCGGTCTGGACCCTGCTGGACCGGGCGCGGGAAACCGGGTCGCGGCCGCTCGCCAGGCCTGCGCGGCCAGTGTCGCGCCGCGCGCTGCTGGCCGGCGCGGGCGGAGCGATCGCGGCGGCGATGGTCGGGGCCGGGGTCCTGATCCTGCGTGAGGAGCGATTCAGCACCGGCCTCGGCGAGGTTCGCCGCGTACCGCTGGGGGATGGTTCGGCCGTCGCCATCAACACCGCCTCGGCGGTGGAAGTGGCTTTCCGGCGGACGCAGCGCACCGTCCGTCTGCGAGAGGGCGAGGCCTGGTTCCAGGTCGCCCATGACGTCCAGCGCCCGTTCGTGGTCGAGGCCGGCCCGGTCCGCGTGCGCGCCGTCGGCACGGCTTTCTCGGTGCGGCGACGGGCGAACGGCGCCGACGTCCTGGTCACCGAGGGCGTCGTCGAGGTCTGGGCCGAGGGGGCGACCCGTCCCCCGGCCCGCCTGAGGGCCGGACAGGGCGCCTTCGTCGACGCGACCGCCGTCGTTCGGCCGGCGCTCGCCGGGCCCGAAGCCGTCGATCGAAAGCTGGAATGGCGCTACGGAAAGATCGACCTGGCCGGCGAGACCCTGGGCGAGGCGGTGGCCGACTTCAATCGCTACAACGACCGCAAGCTGGTTATCGCCGATCCGGGCATCGCCAGCGAGCGGCTCTATGGCGCCTTCAACACGGGCGGTCCAGACGCGTTCGCCGCGGCGGTCGGCGCCAGCCTGGGCGTTGAAGTCGAGGTCCGCGACAGCGAAATCATCTTGGGACGGAGGCGCGCGTCATAGCTTCGCCGCATGCTCCAGAAGACGTCGCGCACGGCGCGGGCGCGTCGCCTTGCTCCGGGTCGAAAACGCGGTCTTCGCCTGGACGCCGGCGACGCCTTCTGGTCTGCCTGGTCGCGATCGGGGCGGGGTTGGCCCAGCCGGCCCTGGCGGGCGTGAAGACCTTCCACATCAAGGCCCAGGACGCTGGACCGGCCGCGACGGAATTCGCCCGCCAGGCGGATGTGCAACTGGTGCTGTCCGCCGCCGCTGCCAGAGGCAAGCGCACCAACGCCGTGAACGGCGCCTTCGATGTCGGCGAGGGGCTGGAACTGATGCTGAAAGGCACGGGTCTGCGGGCGCGTCGGCTAGCGCCGGGGATCTATGTCGTCACCCAGGAGGCCAGGGCTCCGCCGGTGAAGCCCGTGGCGATCCCGCTGGGCGCGCCGCCCGAACACGTCACGCCGTCGGCCATCGACGCGCTGGTGGTGACGGGCACGCGCATCCGCCGGGCCAACACCGCCGCGGCCGCGCCGGTGACAACCTTGTCCCAGGCGAACCTGCGCCTGGGCGGCGTGCTCAATCTGGAGGAGGCGATCAACCGACTGCCCGAGGCGCGCGCCGACACGACGCAGTTCACCAACGGCTCGGACGCCGACGGCCGGGCCCAGATCAACCTGCGCAACCTAGGGCATCAGAGGACCCTGATCCTGCTGGACGGCGAACGCCTGGCTCCCGTGCAGGCCGTCGACCTCAACATCATCCCGGCCGCCCTGGTCAAACGTATCGACATCCTGACCGGCGGCGCCTCGACCGCCTACGGCTCGGACGCGGTGGCCGGGGTCGCCAACTTCGTGCTGGATCGCAATTTCGAGGGCGTCCGGATCGACGGCGGCTACAGCGTCTACCAGCACGCCAACGACGATGTCGCGGTTCGCGGCGTGGCCGCCCGCTTCGCCAATGTGAAGAACCCGGCTTGGCGCATGACCGACGGCGTCCGCAAGGATTTGACGATCGCGGCGGGGACGCGGTTCGCGGGAGGGCGCGGCGAGATCGCGCTTTTCGGCGCCTACCGCAGCCAGGATCCCGTGCGGTGGAAGGACCGCGACTTCTCCGCCTGCCGGATCGTCGCGGCCGAGACCGACGGCGGACCGTCTTGCGCGGTCAGCACGCTCTACACGCACCATGGCCGGTTCAGGCCGATCACCGGTCCCTCGGCGGGGCAGGTCTTCTATACCGGCGCGGATGGCGTGTTCGCCCCGGAAGCCGACGGCGACCTCTACGCGACCAACACGCGTGAGAGCTTCAACTTCATGAGGTCCGACGAGCGCCGATCGGCGGGCGCCTTCGTGAATTTCAAGGCCTCCGAGGTCGCCGAGCTCCACGCCAGCCTGCTCTACATGAAGGACGCGACCTACAGTCAGTTCTACCCCTACATCAACACCGCCGACGTCCCGGCGGGCGGCTTCCAGATCAACTGCCGCAACCCGTTCCTGTCGGCCAGCCAGGCGGCGCGGCTCTGCGGTCCGGCGGCCGGATCGAGCCAGCTTGTCTCCACCGCATACACCGCGATCATGAGCGGCCCCGCCAGCCGGCCGCTGCGCGCCGAGGCGATCAACCAGGACTACCGGATCAGCCTGGGCGTCGGCGGCGAGGTGTTCGAACATTGGCGCTACGACCTGTCGGGGATCCGCTCGGTCGTGTTCAGCTCGCTGTCCGACAGCAACGAGATCGACCCGGTCCGGCTCAACAACGCCCTGAACGTCGAACTGGTCGATGGATCCCCGACCTGCGTCGCCAAGCTCAGCGGCGTCGATCCGGCCTGCGTGCCGGCTGACATCTTCCGACAGGACGGCCTGGACCCGCGCTTCTTCGCCTATGCCTATCGCGACTATGTCTGGGCCAACCACTATGGCCAGACGGATCTTGTCGCCAACCTGTCGGGGGACCTGACCGGCTATGGCGCGAAGAGTCCGTGGGCCGGCCGGGGCCTCGCCGTGGCGCTTGGCCTCGAATATCGGGCGGACTCCCTCAAGCAGAAAATCGATGCGGCGACACTGGCCTTCGAGCAGTTGAGCCCGCCGCTGCGCGGCCGGCAGTCGGTCTATGAGGTCTATGGCGAGATGCAGGCGCCGATCGCCGAGGGACGCCCCGGGATCGAACGACTGGAGGTCAATGCGGGCGTCCGATATTCCAAGTACGATACCAACGACGACCTTCTGGCCACCCGGAAATACGAGCTGCAGTATCAGCCCACGCGGGACTGGCTGGTCCGCGCCAGCCTCAACAAGGCCGCGCGGGCGCCCAACATCTCAGAGCTCTACACCGCCTCGACCTATGGCGTGATCGGCCTGTCGGATCCCTGTTCGGGCGCCTCTCCCATGGCCAGCCTCGTCGCCTGCCAGCGCACCGGCGTGACGGCCGCCCAGTACGGCCACATCCCCGATTGTCCGGACCAGCTGTGCCAGACCTATGGCGGCAACGGGAACCGGAGCCTGCGCCCCGAGAACGCCAGGACCCGGACCATCGGCCTGGTCTATACGCCTCAAGCCATGCCGGGCTTCAGCCTGTCGGCCGACTACTACCGGATCGCGGTGAAGGGCTATATCGGTCCGGTCCTGGCCGACGGCGTGTTCCAGAACTGCCTGAGCAAGGGTGGGGACTATTATTGCCAGTTCGTGCACCGCGCGGCCGATACGGGCGGCCTGTTCGGCAGCCCGGCGGCCGGCGGGTACATCGCCACCGGCGCCCAGAACACCGCCCTGCTGATCAACGAGGGCGTGGACGTCCAGGCGAGCTACGACCTGTCGCTGGGCGCGCTCGGGCGACTTGGTCTAGACCTGACCGGCGTGCGGTTGGTCACCACCGGCGGCAAGAGCGCGCCGGACGATCCCCTGCGCAACTGCGCCGGCTATTTCGGGCCGCCCCAGTGCTACGCGCCCCAGCCGCTCTGGCGTCACAACCTCGGCGCCACCTGGCGGCCGCCCTGGCGCGAGACGGTCGTGGCCCTCACCTGGCGCCACATCGGCCCGACGCGGCTGGCCGCCAACAGCGCCGATCCGACGATCAGCGCGGGCGCGACGCCCTACGCCTATGGGCCGTTCACCAGGCTCGAGGCCTACGACTATATCGACCTCGGGGTCTCGGTGCGGCTGCGCCCGGGCCTGACCGTCCGCCTAGTGGCCAACAACCTGTTCGACCGGACTCCGCCGGTCGTTCCGTCGACCTTCGTGGACGGCACCACCAATAACCCCAACACCTACACCGGAACCTACGACCCGCTGGGGCGCGACCTGCATCTCGCCTTCAGCCTGGGCTTCTAGACCGGCCTTTTTCCATCCTTTCCTTGAGTTCTGTCATGACGCGTCGTCGCCCCTTGATCTCCATTATCGCCATCACGCTCGGGCTCGCGGCGCCCGTCACCGCCGCTTGGGCGCAAGGCGCCGTCCCCGCGGGTTTCGCCGCGCCGCCGCTGCCGGCTCCCGGCGTCAATACGGTCGCCGACGTCGAGCCGCGCGTGCCGCGGCCGCCCGGCGAACCCTGTGTCGCGCCGCTATTCGCCCCAAGACAGTTCGAGGGCGTGGGCCCGGTCGCCTTCGCCTACGCGCCGCCCACCGGCTGTCACGGCCCCTGGGCCAAGATCGTGCTGGAAGCCGATTTCGACGTCAGCGCCGGCCGGCAGTTCGACCGCACCGCCATCATCCACCTGGGCGGCGTGAACCTCTACTACGGCACCACGATGGAGCCGCGGAAGGCCATCGCGCCGGCTTGGCATGTCGAGCGGGACGTGACCGACTACGCCGCCCTGCTGGCCCAGCCGAGCGCCGGCGAAGTCCTGATCGCCAATGTCGTCAACGAGACCTACACTGGACGCCTGACCGCCAGCGCGCGCCTGCTGTTCTATCCCGCCGCGGCCTCGACGCCGGCCCCGGCCGCGCCGCAGCTCGTGCAGCCGGTCTCCAACGGCCTGGCCAAGCTCACCAAGGACAACGACCGCCTGGTTCAGACCGTGGTGCTGCCGACCAATGTCGAGCGCCTGGCCCTGGACGTCGTCGCTCAAGGGCAGGCCGACGACGAGTTCTGGTACGACTGCGTTCCCGACGCCCTGGCCTCCGACAAGGAAGGGCGATGCGGGGGCGGGGCCTTCCGGCAGGTGGAGGTGTTCATCGACGGCCAACGCGCTGGCCTGGCCTCGCTGTTTCCCTGGATCTTCACGGGCGGGATCAATCCATACCTGTGGTTCCCCGTCCCCGCGCCGGAGACCTTGAACTTCACACCGTCCAGGATCGACCTGACGCCGTTCGCCGGCGTGGTGAACGATGGCCGGCCGCACCGCATCGAAGTTTCCGTCCCTGGCGTGCGCAACTACTATCTGGTCACCGCCAGCCTGCTGGTCTGGCGTGATGCCGGGGCCAGCTCGACCCGGGGACGGCTGGTGCGCAACACCCTGACCGCGCCGCGCGAGACCACGGACGCCCGTCGCGTGAAGGCCGACAAGCAGGGCCTCAATGGGCGCATCGACACGCGCCTGGTCCAGGATGGGGAAGTGGCGGGCGTCCTCCAGACCTCCCACGGCGAAGTCGCCACCCGCGTGCGCTACGTCATGTCGTTCTCGAACCGCCAGGACTACGTCTCCAACGACAAGACCCAGATCGGGCGGATGCGACAACTGACGCGCCTGCGGATCGACACGCGGCGCACCGACCCGTCCGGAACCGCGACGCGCCGGGAAACCTTGTCCTACCCGTTGAGCACAGTCACCCAGGAGACGGTCACGGCCGACGGGACCGACCAGACCGCCGCCGTCGACCTGACCCTGGCCCGGACCGAGCGCGAAGTCGCTTCGGACGGCCGGGTCTGGACCCGCGCGCTCAGCAACCACGTCGCGCCCACCGCCCATGGCCAGTTCAACCGCGCCGCCCGGCGCTTCCAGAACGCTTCGGGAGCGTCGGTCCAGCGATATCGGCTCGAGGACAGCGCCATCGGTTGCTATGGCCGCACCGTCGTCGTGAAGGACAACGCCGTGGTCACGGCGCGGGACGGATGCTGACCCGAAGGATCGCGACCGGGCGTCTCGCATGAAGCGGACCTGAGACTCCGCGACGGCGTCTGGCCGAGGCCGCTGACATTGGCGGCCGTCGGCCGGCGGCGTCGAGACCCGCCATTTTCATGGCCCCAAGAATTTGCTTGGAGAGCGTTACGGTATAACATAATGGAGGCGTGAGCATTCTTTCATGAGGGTCAAATGCGACTGCGTACGATGTTGCTGGCGGCGGCCGGAGCCGGGGGCCTGTTGGCCTGCGCGAGCCAAGCCGGAGCCCAGGATCTAGGCCATTCGGTGTCCGAGGTGGTGATTACCGCTTCGCCCCTGGCGGGTGACCCCGATCGCTTCGCGACGATCGTCGAACAGGTGAGCCGTGACCAGGTTCTGAGCAACGGTGGGGCCAGCCTGGCCGACGCCCTGCGCAACGTGCCGGGCGTGGCCGGGACGGGCTTCGCGGCGGGCGCCAGCCGCCCGGTGATCCGCGGCATGGACGCCCAGCGGGTGAAGCTGGCCGAGAACGGCCTGTCCAGTTCGGACGTCTCTGACGTCGGTCCCGACCACGGCGTGCCGATCGATCCGCTGGCGGCGCAGCAGATCGAAGTGGTTCGCGGCGCGGCCACCCTGCGCTACGGCAGCCAGGCGATCGGCGGCGTGGTCAACGTCATCAATAACCGCATCCCGCTCAAGCCGATCGACGGGATCGAAGGCGAAACAACGGCGGCCTATTCCACCAGTTCGGCGACCGGCGAGGGCACGGTCAGCCTCGACGCGGGGCAGGGACCGTTCGCGGTCCACCTGGACGGCTTCGGTCGTCGGGCCAGCAACTACGACACGCCCGACGGCGTGCAGCCCAACTCGTTCTTCCGCGGCAACGGCTATTCGGGCGGCGCGTCCTACTTCTTCGGCGACGACAGCCGCGTCGGGGCCAGCGGCACGCACTACGAAGCGCGCTACGGCATTCCGTCCGACGACACCTTCATCCGCATGAAGCAGGACAAGGGCGCCGTGGGCGGGTCGTTCAAGTTTAGCCAAGGCCTGCTGCAGCGGATCAACGTCGACGCGGGCTACGCGGACTACACCCACAGCGAGATCGATCCCGAGACCAACGCGGTCCTGTCGACCTTCAACAACAAGGAGTGGGACGGACGGATGGAGGCCCTGTTCGGCGCCACCGGCCCGCTCTCGGCCTCGGCGCTCGGCGTCCAGTTCCAGGACCGAAAGTTCAGCGCCCTGGGCGAAGGGGCCGACTATCTGCTGCCCACCCACACCCAGAGCGCCGCAGCCTTCGCCTTCGTGGAGGCCCCGGTCGGGGCCCTGCAGTTCCAGGGCGCGGCGCGTGTCGAGCACGTCAAGATCGACGGCACGCCGGCCACGGGGATCGAGACGAGCCGCGACTACACGCCCTTCAGCCTGTCGGCCGGCTTCACATACGACGCTTCCGACGCCCTACGCCTGGGCCTGACGGTCGCCTCGGCGGCGCGGGCGCCGGCCCAGACCGAACTGTTCGCCCGGGGGCCGCACGACGGCCCGGCAACGTTCGAGACCGGCGATCCGGAGCTGAAGATCGAGCGCGCCAACTCTCTGGAGGCGACGGCGCGCTACAAGCTCGGTTCGGAAGGCCGCATCGAGGCCTCGGCCTGGGCCGCGCATTTCGACAACTACATCTACGGCGCGCTGACCGGGCGCCTGTGCGACGAGGATGGGGTCTGCGAAGTCGGCGGCGACGGCGAGCTCAAGGAACTCAACTACGGCCAGCGCGACGCCAACTTCTGGGGCCTTGAGGCCAAGGCGTTCTTCCCGCTGGCCTCGGTGGGCGGCGGTAAGCTGTCGGGCCAGGTGCTGGGCGACTATGTCCGCGCCAAGTTCACGGGCGGCGGCGGCGACGTGCCGCGCATCCAGCCCGGCCGGTTCGGCGGCGGCCTCGACTGGGACAACGACGTCGTCGACGCCAGTTTCCTGGTGCTGGCCGTGTCCTCGCAGGACCATGTCGGCGTGGCCGACCTGGCGACCGACAGCTACACCTCGGTCGACGCCCAGGTCCGCTGGAAGCCGTTCAAGGCCAAGCCGGGGATCGCGCTGACGCTCGTCGGCCACAACCTGGCCGACGAGACGATCCGCAACGCCACGGCGCTGAACAAGGATTCGGTCGTCATGCCGGGCCGCGACGTGCGCCTGGTGCTCAGCGCCAAGTTCTGACGAGACGGCGATCCCGCCTTCCCACGAGGCGGGATCGCTGGCGAGCCGGTCTGCTCGCTTTCGAGACTCAATAGACCGCATGATGTGACGTCGTGACGTCCACATCATGCGGTCGTCTTGTTTCTGGGGGACGGGGGACGGGGGACGGCGGGGCGGCCTGGCGGCGTTCGTACAACGGGCGTCACAAACGGGTTTAGATCCAATCGAAGCGCGGCTCCGGGCTGGCCCGGCACGGCCGATCATTTGACAGGCTTGAAGCCCGCGACGCTTCCGACAGCGGTGTCTTTCGCGGGCGGTATAGACAACGTTGTCGCAGTCTCATACGACAACGTTGTCGTTGCGGCGCTCGAACCCGTCCGACGGAAGGCCTCCGCCGGAGGGGCCGGAGGAAACACAGGGCATTTCATGATCATTCGCACCCTCACGCTCGCCTCAAGCCTCGTCGTCCTGGCGGCCACGACCTCGACCCATGCGGCGACGCCATCCGACAGGCCTTGGATGAATCCGAAGCTCTCGCCGGACGAACGCGCGGCGCTGCTGGAGAAAGAGCTGACCCTGGACGAACGTATCGGGCTGGTCCATGGGCCGATGTCGATGCCGATCTTCGGCATCACCAAGCCCGAGGGCGCGATCGGCTCGGCCGGCTACATTCCCGGCATTCCGCGCCTGGGCGTGCCGGCCCTGCAGGAAAGCGACGCCAGTCTCGGCGTCACCAACCCGCTGGGCGTGCGGCCGGGCGACGGCGCCACGGCGCTGCCGTCGGGCCTGTCGCTGGCGGCGACCTTCAACGCCAAGCTGGCCTATGAGGGCGGGGCGGTGGTTGGGCGCGAAGCGCGGGCCAAAGGCTTCAACGTCCAGCTGGCCGGCGGCGTGAACCTGGCGCGCGATCCCCGCAACGGCCGCAACTTCGAATATCTGGGGGAGGACCCTTGGCTGGCCGGCAATCTGGCCGGCGCGTCGATCAAGGGCATCCAGGACCAAGGGATCGTCTCGACGATCAAGCACTTCTCGCTGAACGGCCAGGAGACCAGCCGCCATTTCGCCAATTCGGTGATCGATGAAGCCGCGCACCGCGAAAGCGACCTGCTGGCCTTCCAGATCGCCATCGAGAAGGGCCAGCCCGGTTCGGTGATGTGCGCCTACAACCTGGTCAACGGCGACTACAGCTGTGGCAACGACCACCTGCTGAACGGCGTGCTCAAGCGCGATTGGGGTTACAAGGGTTGGGTGATGTCGGACTGGGGCGCGGTCCATGCCACCGACTATATCGTCAAGGGGCTGGACCAGCAGTCGGGTGAACAGCTGGACGCCAAGGTCTGGTTCAGCGCGCCGCTTAGGGACGCGGTCGAGAAGGGCGAGATCCCGGCCGCGCGACTGTCGGACGCCAGTCGCCGCATCCTGCGTTCGATGTTCGCCGTCGGCCTTTTCGAGAAGCCGGTGGCGCCTGGCGGCGCGATCGACTACGCGGCCAACGCCGAAATAGCTCACGCCGCGGCGGCCGAGGGCATCGTCCTCCTGAAGAACCGCGAAGGCCTGCTGCCGCTGGCCGGCGCCGCCAAGACCATCGCCGTGATCGGCGGCCACGCGGACGCCGGCGTGCTGTCGGGCGGCGGCTCGTCCCAGGTCGTGCCGCCGGGCGGCGCCAAGCGTGTGGTGCCGCTGGGCGGCGAGGGCATGATGGGGCCGTTCCGCAGCGAATACTTCAACGGTTCCTCGCCCCTGGCCGCCATCCGCAAGGCCGCGCCGGACGCCAAGGTCACCTTCGACGACGGGCGCTACGTGTCCGCCGCGGTCGCCGCCGCCAAGGCCGCCGACATCGTGGTGGTGTTCGGCAACCAATGGATGGGCGAGGGTGAGGACGCTCCCGACCTGTCGCTGCCGAACGGCCAGGACGCCCTGATCGCCGCGGTCACGGCCGCCAATCCCAACACCGTCGTGGTGCTGCAGACCGGCGGCCCGGTGTCGATGCCCTGGCTCGGCCAGGCCGGCGCGGTCGTCGAGGCCTGGTATTCGGGCGCCAAGGGCGGCGAGGCGATCGCTGACGTCCTGTTCGGGGCGGTCAATCCCTCGGGTCGCCTGCCCATGACCTTTCCGGCCGCCATCGGCCAGTATCCTCGCGCCCAACTGCCAGGCCTGGGACTGCCGGAAAAGACGCGCTTCGACGTCGTCTATTCCGAGGGGGCGGAGGTCGGCTACCGGCGCTTCGCCGGGACGGGCGAGAAGCCTCTGTTCCCCTTCGGCTACGGCCTGTCCTACACGACTTTCAGCTTCGCGAACCTGACGGTGACCGGCGGCCCGACCCTGACGGTGAGCTTCGATGTCGCCAATACCGGCCAGCGTCCGGGGAAGGCCACGCCGCAGGTCTATCTCACCGATGCGGCGGGCCGGCCGGTTCAGCGTCTGATCGGATTCGACAAGGTCGATCTCAGGCCCGGCGAGACGCGCCGCGTCGCCCTTACCGCCGACGCGCGCGTGCTCGGCCGCTTCGACGCCAAGGCCAACCGCTGGGTGCTCGACGCCGGCCGCTATCAGGTCGGCGTCGGCGGCGCGTCGAACGACCTGGCTCTGCGCGGCGCGGCGAACCTCAAGGCCGGAACCCTGAAACCCTGACTCGTCGCATAGGAGCCGCCGGACGTTAGCGAGAAGACTTGGACCCCGGTTGCGGAGTGGACGCCTCGCGTAAGACGATGCGCGCAGCGCTCACTGCTCGCGGAAGGCCCGGAACAGCCGCTGCTGCAGCGGCTCGACCAGGTACTGCAGGGCCGTGCGCTTGCGCAGCGGCACCACCACCTCGACCGGCAGGCCGGCCTTCAGCATCGGCGCTTCGCGGCCCGGCTGCTTGAGGGCGGCCAGCTCTTCCGGCGGCACGGCGACCTCGGCGCGGAAATAGCGGGCGCCGGTCTTCTCGTCGGTGAAGCCGTCGGCCGACAGCTTGGTCACCTTGCCCTCCAGCAGCGGCAGGTGGCGGTCATGGAAGGCGCTCAGCCGCACGTCGGTGGTCTGGCCGACATGGATGTCGTCGGCGTCGTTGGCCGCGACCCGGGCCTCGATGACCAGCGGCGCGCGGCGCGGCACGATCTCCATCAGGGTGTCGCCGGGCTGGGCCAGGCCGCCGACCGTGAACACCTTCAGCCCCACCACCTGGCCCGAGGCCGGGGCGCGGACCATGCCGCGGGACAGCTGGTCGCGGGCCGCCGACAGCTTGGGCTTCAGCTCGTTGAGGTCGACCTCGGCGGCGCGCAGGTCGACGATCACCTCGTCCATCCGCTGGCGGTCGCCCTGCAGGGCCTGCATCCGGGTCTCGCCGATGCCCTCGCGGGCGCTGGCGGCCTGGGCGCGGAAGGCGCCGTCGGCCCCGGCTAGGTCGGCGGCGGCGCGCTCCAGCGCCCGCACCCGGGTCAGGGGCGCATAGCCCTGGGCGGCCAGCTTCTTCATGCCCTCCAGCTCCTCGCCGATCAGCCGCTGCTGCTCGCGATTGGCGTCCAGCTGTCGCTCGTAGCCATGGATCTGTTCGCTGAGCTGGCTGGCGCGCTCGCCCAGCACCCCGTGCTGGGAGTCCCGCGCGCCCCGCCGGGCGGCCAGCTGGCGGCGCTCCAGCGCCAGGGCCTCGTCGGCCAGTAGCTTGTCCTCGGGCACCAGACCGATGAAGGCCACGGGAACCGGCGGCTCGGCCAGGCCGTCGCGCTCGGCGATCAGCCGGGCCCGCTGGGCCTCGACCGCGAACAGCCGCGAGGCCAGGGCCCGCTCCTGGGCGCGGATGTCCTGGACATTGATCTCGAGCAGCACTTGGCCCTGGCGAACCACGTCGCCCTCCTGCACGCGCAGGGCCGAGATCACCCCGCCCTCGCGGTGCTGCACCGCCTGGCGGCTGCCCGACACCGCCACCACGCCGGGGGCGTAGGCGCCGGCGTCCAGCGGGGCCAGGGCCGCCCAGCCTAGGAAGCCGACGAAGAAGGCCCCCGCCGCGGCCAGGCCGACGCGCAGCTCCCAGCGGGTCCCGTCGCTGGGACCGTCGTCCTCCAGCACCCCGGCCGGGATGATGTCGTCATAGGTCGAGCGGATCAGCGAACTGGTCATGGCTGCCTCGTGGCGCGAAGGTCGGCCTCGCTGTTGGCGGCGCGCGGCAGGCTGGCGACGCGGGCCTCCAGCGCCTTGAGCACGTCACGTCTTGGGCCGTAGAGATCAACCACGCCCTCGCGCAGCACCAGCAGCTTGTCGGCTATGCCCAGGATGTTGAGCCGGTGGGCGATGACCACAAGGGCCGCCCCCCGGGCCTTCTGGGCGGCGACGGCGTGCTCGAGCGCGGTCTCGCCCTCGGAGTCGAGGTTGGAGTTGGGCTCGTCGAGCACGAAGATCCGCGGCTCGCCGTACAGGGCCCGGGCCAGGGCCAGGCGCTGGGCCTGGCCGGCCGAGAGGCCGCCGCCGTTGGGCCCCAGTTGGGTCTCGTAGGCGTCGGGCAGCCGCAGGATCATCTCGTGCGCCCCGGCGGCCACGGCCGCGGCCACGGCCCGGGCGTCGATCTCGGCCGGGTCGCTCTCGAGGATGCTGGCGAAGCGGGCGATGTTCTCCTTCACCGTGCCGGCGAACAGGCCGCAGTTTTGGGGCAGGTAGCCGATATGGGCGGCCAGCCGTTCCTGCTGCCAGTCGGCCAGGTCGGCGCCGTCGACCCGGATGCAGCCGTGGTCGGGGGCCAGGGCCCCGACCAGCAGCCGGGCCAGGGTGGTCTTGCCGGCCCCGCTGGGACCGACGACGCCGATGATCTCGCCGGGGTTCACGTCGAACGAGACCCCGCGCAGGATCATGCCGGACCCGTCCGCGGTGCGGACGCTGGCCTGCTCGGCCCGCAGCCGCCCTTGGGGATCGGGCAGCCGGGTGCGCGGGATCGGGGTCGGGGCCTGGCGGAACAGCTCGACCAGGGTGTTGAAGCCCTCGCGGGCTTGGATCACGCCCTTCCAGGCGCCGACGATCTGCTCGATCGGCGCCAGGCTGCGGCTGAGCAGGATCGAGGCGGCGATCACCCCGCCGGCCGAGATCTCGTGCTTCACGGCCAGCCAGGCGCCGGTGCCCAGGGCCAGGGACTGCAGGGTCAGGCGCAGGAAGCGGATCAGGCCCGAATAGATCCCGCCGGTGAACTGGGCGCCGGCCTGCAGGCCGACGGCGGTGCGGCGTTCGATCAGCTGGCGGACGATCAGCGGCTGGCGCATGCCCAGGGCCCGGACCAGGCCGCCCTGCGAGGCGATGGCCTCCTGGGCGGCGTAGGCCTGGGTCGAGGCCTCGTGCAAGGCTCCCAGTTTGGCGCGGGTGGCCCGTTCGTTGAGGATGGCCAGGACCAACAGGGCCAGGGCTCCGCAGACCGAGATCGCGCCCAGCACCGGGTGGAGGATGAAGCACAGGGCCAGGTAGATCGGGGTCCAGGGCGCGTCCAGCAGGGCCAGGGCGGCCGGGCCGGCGACCACGCCGCGGAAGGCGTCGAACTCGCGCATCGCCTGGCGCAGTCGCGGCCCCGCCCCTCGGTCCAGGCCGCCGGTCAGGCGGGCCAGGACCTCGGCGGCCAGTTCGCGGTCGAGCCGCAGGCCCAGCCGGACCAGGACCCGCTGGCGCAGGCTGTCCAGCATGGCCAGGGTGGCCAGGGCGAAGACCACGGCCACCGTCAGGAAGACCAGGGTCAGGATCCCGCCCGTGGGCAGGACCCTGTCGTAGATCTGGAGCATATACAGCGTCGGGGCCAGGTAGAGGATATTGACCAGGGCGCTGAAGCCGGCGGCGATCAACACATGCCGCCGGCAGGTTCGCAGCGCGGTGGCGAGCGGCTCAGGGATCTGTTTCCGGGTCCGAGCCGCTCGTTCCCCAGCCGCGCTGCGCCCGCTCATGCCAGCACGTCTTCGTGATAGCGGACCAGGGCGTCGACGAACACGTGGTCGTCGGCGTCGCAGGAATAGGCCACGCCATTGACCGTGCCGAAGTTGTTGTACTCGTCCAGGGCGGTGTGAAGCGCCGCGCCGGAACCCTGCCACGCCGCGCTGCTCTGCTTGACGGCCGCGCCGTTGAAGTCGGCGATCCCGTCATGGTTGGCGTCGGCATATTGCTGCAGCCAGTCGATCGCGAGGTCCATCTTGTGGGCCGGACTGTTGAGATCGGTCGGATCACCAGACGGATTGCCGGCCTCGAAGTTGAGCCAGGCGGCGATCGCGTCGCGTCCCAGCACATAGCGGGCGTCCTGCTGCGTCTTCTGCGAGGCGTCGATGACCTTCAGGGCCAGGGCCAGCGACATCTGCAGGGTGTCTTCGCCGGCGTCGGTGACCCCGTTGCCGTTGTCGTCGCCGAGCAGGATGTAGCGTTCCTCCTTGTTGCTGCTGCCGGCGTCAGGCCCGTCGTTGATGCTGTTGTTGAAGGCCAGCAACTCGCCGGTCGGGAACTCGGGACCCGACTTGGTTTCATTGCCGACCGTGCCGTCCCAGAAGGTCAGGCCGTTGGGCGACAGCCAGAAGCCGGGCGTCCGCACCCCGACGCAGTCGATCAGGCCGAAATAGTAGGCCAGGTCATGATCGGTCACCGGCCCGCCGGAATAGGTCCCGGTGGCGGTGGCGTCGTTGACGTGCTGGCCCGCGACCCACGAGGCGTCGTAGTAGAAGGTGTCGGTCTCGCCGACGTCGAGCGTGCCCAGCGACATCGCCGTGCCCGCCGCCGCGCCGTTCAGGTCGAACACCGAGTCGGTGACCGTGGCGTTCGTCAGGCTGACATTGCCGGTGTTGCTCACCACGAACTTGAACTGGATGTCCGCGCCCGAGGTGGCGACCGGTCCTTGCGGACTGTCAGCGTCGTCCCAGGTCAGGCCGCCGTCGATCGACACGTATTTCTCGATGTCGATGCCGGCACGTTGCTCGACGGGCACATTGGCGTCGTCGGTGTCGGGGCCCGTTTCGTTGGAGTCGGCCGTGGCGGTGTTCTGCAGCAGGCCGTCGCCGCCGCCGTTGGAGTCGAGCTCGGCCTGGGTGACGGTGTGGGCCGCCGTGTAGCTCCAGGTTTCGCCGACATCCAGCACGCCGTCATTGTTGCCGACGGTGTCGGCCCCGCGGACGATCGAGCCGAGATCCGCGAACGGATCGGTGACCGTCACGTCGGTCAGGCTGGTATTCCCGGTGTTGGCGAGGCTGATCGTGTAGCTGATCAGCTCGCCGGCCGCGTCCGCCGTACCACCAGGCACCGAGGCGTCCTTGGTGATGTTCAGCGAAGCGCGCTGTTCGACCGGCACGCTGGCGTCGTCGGTGTCCTCGCCGGTCTCATTGGAGTCCGCCGTGGCCACGTTCTGCAGCAGGCCGTCGCCGCTGCCGTTGGAGTCGATCTCGGCCTGGGTGACGGTGTGAGCCGCCGTATAACCCCAGGTTTCGCCGACTTCGAGCAGGGCGTCGTTATCGCCCGACACGTCGGCCCCGCGCACGATCGAGCCGACATCCGCGAACGGATCGGTGACGGTCACGCCGGTCAGGGTGGTGTTGCCGGTGTTGGCGACGGTGATCGTGTAGCTGATCAGCTCGCCGGCCGCGTCGGCCGTACCACCAGGCACCGAGGCGTCCTTGGTGATGTTCAGGCTGGGCCTTTGATCAATCGGCACGCTGGCGTCGTCGGTGTCGGGACCGGTCTCGTTGGAGTCCGCCGTGGCGACGTTCTGCAGCAGGCCGTCGCCGCCGCCGTTGGAGTCGATCTCGGCCTGGGTGACGGTGTGGGCCGCCGTATAGCCCCAGGTTTCGCCGACTTCGAGCAGGGCGTCGTTGTCGCCGACCACGTCGGCCCCGCGGACGATCGAACCGACATCCGCGAACGGATCGGTCACCGTCACGCCGTTGAGCGTCATGTTGCCGGTGTTGGCGACGGTGATCGTGTAGCTGATCATCTCGCCGGCCCAGTCGGCCGTGCCGCCCGGAACGCTGGCGTCCTTGGTGATGTTCAGGGCCGGGTTCTGGGCGACCGGGATCGAGGCGTCATCGGTGTCGGCGCCGGTCTGGTCGCTGTCGGCCGTGGCGGTGTTGTCGATCGTGCCGCCGGCGTCGATCTCGGCCTGGGTGACCGTGTGGGTGGCCGTGTAGTGCCAGGTCTCGGTCAGGTCGAGGACGTTGTCATGGTCGACGTCGCCGCTGTTGAAGCCGCTGGACAGCACCGGGGCCAGGTTCGACACGAACGGGTCGGTCACCGTCACCCCGGTCAGGGCGACATTGCCGGTGTTGGCGACGCTGATCGTGTAGCTGACCACCTCGCCGGCCCAGTCGGCCGTGCCGCCGGGGACGCTGGCGTCCTTGGTGATGTTCAGGGCCGGATTGGGCAGGAAGTTGCCGATCTGGACGCTGTAGTTGCCGGCGCTGGAGACGTCGACCGTCTCATAGTCGCCGGTGGTCTGCACCCAACCGGCCTGCAGCACCTCGTCGATGCGCACGGACTCCAGCGAGGTGCCGACGCCAGCGAACTGGAAGGCGCCGTTGGCGTCGGTGACCGTCGAGCGTTCGCCCAGGTCGAGCACGCCGTTCTCATTGCTGTCGATGAAGATGGTCCAGCCGGCCAGGCCGACCTCGCCCGCGTCCTTGACGCCGTCGCCGTCGGTGTCGCCGAACTTGACGCCGTTGATGGTCGACACCTTCTCGGTGTTGAACTCTTCGAAGCCGTCATTGGCCGCGTAGATGGTGCCGGGCGTGCCGAAGTCGGCGTACATGGTGATGTAGTCGGTGCTGAAGTCGGCCCCGGCGAACGACGACACCGGCACATAGAAGACGTAGTCGTCATTGCCGCTGCCGGACGAGTGGGCGTCGAGCAGCAGGCGTGTGTCGCCATTTCCGTCCAGGTCGAAGACCTTGGTGAAGTCGGAATCCAGTTCATGGGTCGCTGAGACGTAGTCCGCGCTCGTCGCGGGATCCGAGGAATAATAGAGCTTCAGGCTGGTCAGCGAGATCAGGGTGTTGGCGTTGGTCTGGTTGAGGTCGAGCCGGAACTCGAAGTATTCGACGCCATTGATGATTTTGACCGGGATGTCGTTGAACGTCAGGCTGCTGGTCTTGCTCTGGTCGGTATCGAGAACGCCCGTGGCGTCGGTGTTGAAGCCCATTTCATCGCCATCGTTGTCGTCGATGCCGAGGAAGGGGGAATAGATGCCGGTGCCCGATCCGATCGGGTCGCCATAGGTTACGATGACGCCGTCGATCGTCGTGGTACTGCCGGGTGTAGTAAGGTCGATGTCGGCCATGACTGGCTCCTGAACATTCCGCGCGCGCGTGCAGGTCCCGCTCGTGGCGCGATCCAAGGGGAGGCTTCCGTCACGGCGTCGACGTCGGAGCTTGCTGGGAAGGGCTCCGGCGTCGATACCGGAGGCGCGCGCGCCATCTCCTGAACGTTGGAGGGGAGTAGGGAGGACTCCCTACATGTATCCACCACCATCGCCGCCCACGGAACGTCACGTTTGCCAACGCGAAGCGAAACAGGCATTAGCGATCTTCCCGGACGCGATCTGTGTCAATAGTGTTGATAGCTATGTTTAAGTGACAATTTGCAAATTAATAGGCAATAGAAACTACATTATAGATCAAGATTTACTAGTATAGTATCGTTACTTATTCTTGCTCATGATCCGCCTCGTTAGGCGAGCGCCTAACCTACTCGCACGGCGGCGCGTGACGGATGTGATCAGCCGCTTCCTCTCCGGCTTCGAATGACAGCGCGATCCTGCCAGATGATCATCAAGGACGATGGCGGGAGCCATGGTCGGGCGCTCGACAACGCCGCGCGTCCTACCTGGGGTTGCGCTAGACGGGGCGTCCGCTAAGCCGCTACATCGCCTAACCGCCGGCCGCGCGCGGCGTTGGCGCGCAGGTCCGAGAAGCTTTGGGCCACGAGCGGGTAGTCTCCAGGCAGTCCCCATTTGCGGCGATACTGCTCGTCGGTCAGCCCCAATTGTCTCAAGTGGCGGCGCAGCGAGCGATACCGTCGACCATTCTCGAAGCTGATGATCGCGTCCCGGGTGATGCTGGCGGCGATTTCCTCGGGCGTCGGGGGCTTGCTCGGCTCCAGGCTTCGCGAAGGCGCGAGCGCCGTCTCGATCGCGGCGTAGGTGCGGGCGCAGAGGCCCGGCAGGTCATCGGGCGAAACGATGTTGTTTCTGAAATAAGCGCAGAGGACTTGAGCCGTGATCTTGGCGGCGCGCTCCTGGGCCTTGGTCATCGGGATCTCTCGAAGAAGCAGGGCCCGGGAGCAGAAGCTCCCTGGGCCCTGTGCGGCGTGGGGATCAGTGCGCAACGGCCGCGCGAAGCCTGTCGCCAAAGGCGCAAGGGCTGGGCATCTCGACCTTCACTCCGGCCCGGGCCTTGCTCTTCAGCCAATCGCCGAGGGCTTCGGCGCAGGTATGGTCCAGGCAGGTCAGGGCCCGGGTGTCGAGGTGAACCAGTCCGCCGTTGGGCGCGGCGTCCAGGACCTTGGCGATCTTGGGCAACTGGACGAAGGTGGCCGCGCCCTCCAGGCGGATCTCGCTCTCATGTTCGCCCAGCGTGCGTTGGGCGATGCGCAGGCGCATCTTCCGCAGGTTGGGGATCAGCTCGAGCAGCGTCAACGCCATGCCGACCAGCACGCCGGTCAGCAGGTCGGTGGCCACCACGGCCACGAAGGTGGCCGCCCAGATCATCGCCGGCAACAGGCCATAGCGGGCGAACAGGTGACGGACGTGGTCCAGGCTGACCAGTTTCCAGCCGGTGACGACCAGCACGCCGGCCAGGGCCGCGCTGGGAACCTGGCGCAGCAGCCAGGGAAGCAGGGCGACGAACGCCAGGATCCAGGCGCCGTGCAGGATGGTCGACAGGCGCGAGACGGCGCCGGCCTGGACGTTGGCGGAACTGCGCACGATCACGCCGGTCATCGGCAGACCGCCGACCGCGCCGCACAGCATGTTGCCGACGCCCTGGGCGAACAGCTCCTTGTTGTACTTCGTACGCGGACCGTCGTGCATGCGGTCGACGGCGGCGGCCGACAGCAAGGTCTCGGCCGAGGCGATGAAGGCGACCGCGAGGGCGGTGAGCATCAGCATCGGATCGACCAGCTTGGCGAAGTCGCCCGCGCCGGGGACGGCGATCGCGGCGGCGATCGATTCCGGCACGGCGATCTTCTGGACGTCCAGGCCGAAGCCCGCGGCGACCAGGGCGCCGGCCAGCACGCCGAGCAGGGCGCCCGGGACCAGCTTCAGTTTGGCGGGGTGGAACTTCTCCCAGGCCACGATGGAGCCGATGGTCACCAGGCCGACCATCAGGGCCGCCTCGACCGCGCCGAGACTGGAGAAGGAGACGCCGCCCAGGGCGGCGGGAATGGCGGCCAGGTTTTCCAGGCCATGGGCCTTGGGCTTGTCGGCGAACAGCACGTGGACCTGACCGGCGACGATCAGCACCCCGATGCCGGCCAGCATGCCATGGACGACAGCCGGCGAGATGGCCCGGAACCATTGACCCAGCTTCAGGGCGCCGGCGACCAACTGGACCAGTCCGGCCAGCAGCAGGATCGGTCCCAGCATCGACAGTCCGTGCTTGGAGACGATCTCGAAGACGATGACGGCGAGGCCGGCGGCGGGACCGCTGACCTGCAGGGGGGAACCGGCCAGAGACCCGACGATGATCCCGCCGATGATCCCGGTCAGCAGGCCGCGCTCGGCCGGAACGCCGGAGGCGACGGCGATGCCCATGCAGAGCGGCATCGCCACGAGGAAGACGACGATCGAGGCGGTGAAGTCGCGCGACAGGATCGTGGAGAGCTCGAGCTTGCCGCCCGGCGTCGTCTTGGGGGAGGAAACAGCTGCCTGGGTCATTCGGCGGCGATGCCCAGATGATCGGCGGCGACCATGCGGCGGGCTGGGCGCTGGGCGACGGGAAGGGGCGCGCCCTCGTAGACCTGCTCGAACTGGCCGGTGTCGCCGTTATAGGCCTGGATCTGCCCGGTCTCGATCTCGAAGAACCAGCCGTGCAGGGTCAGCTCGCCCTTGGCGATGGCCGAGGCTACCGACGGATGGGTGCGCAGGTGGTTGATCTGGACGACGACGTTCTCAAGCGACAGGGCGCGGGTCCGGCCGTGCTCGTCGAGGTGTCCGTAGCAGGAGCAGACGACGCTGTGGGCCGCATGGGCATGGCGCAGCCAGGCGGCGACATTGGGCATCTTCTCCAGCGCCTCGGGATGCGAGAAGGCCTTCATGGCCCCGCAGTCGGAGTGGCCGCAGACGACGATGTCGCGCACGCCCAGGGCGACGACGGCGTACTCCACCGCCGACGAGACCCCGCCATTGGCCTGCGAGAAGGGCGGTACGATGTTGCCGGCGTTGCGGCAGACGAACAGGTCGCCGGGCACGGCCTGGGTGATCAGCTCGGGCACGACACGGGAGTCGGCGCACGAGATCATCAGGGCCTTGGGACTCTGGCCGTGACTGGCCAGACGCTCGTAGAGGGCGCTCTGGGCGGGGAAGACCTGGCCGCGAAACAAGGCGGCGCGTTCGAGAAACTGTTCCAAGGGACCTCCGTCGAATGGCCGCCGCGACGCGAGGAAAGGGGATGCAAGCGCCGCGGGCGTCGCGGCGAGAATTCGCCTGACGCACCGCCGAAGGTCGTTCGGGGGCTTTGCTGCGGTGCAGCGGCTTTGTGACAAAGGATGTCAGGGGTGCGTCAGAGCGCCGGCAACCGCAGTTCGACGCGGAGCCCGCCTTGGGGGCGGTTCTTCAAGACGAGAGTCCCGCCCTCGCGCTGCAGGATCTGCTGGACAATGGTCAGGCCTAGTCCCAGGCCAGCGGTGTTACGAGCCCGCGCGCTGTCCAGGCGATGGAACGGCTGCAGCACCTCGGCCAGCTCGGCCTCTGGGATGCCCGAGCCGGCGTCCTCGACCGCCAGCACCGCCGTGGAGCCTTGGTAGGCCAGGGTCAGGGTCGCCTGGCCGCCATAGTGCAGCGCGTTCTCGACGATGTTGCTGATCGCCCGCTTCAACGACACCGGTCGCGCCTGGACAGCCGCATGATCGAGGCCGGCGTAGGTGGCGGGTCGACCCATGTCCACGGCGTTGTCCACCACCGTCATGGCGATGGCCGCCAGGTCGGTGCGACGCGGCGGCTCGGGGTCTTCCTGGCCGCCCAGATAGGCCAGCAAGGAGTCGAGCATGGCGGTCATCTCGTCGACATCGGCCTCCAGCGCCTCGCGCGCGTCTGGGTCGCCGACGAAGCCCGCTCGCAGGCGCAGGCGGGCCAGGGGCGTGCGCAGATCATGGCCGACCGCGGCCAAGGCCTCGGTGCGGGCCCGCAGCAGGCCGGCGATACGATCCTGCATGGCGTTGAAGGCCTTGGCCACCAGCTTCAGGTCGCCGGCCCCGGTCTCGCCGATGCGCACGTGGGCGTCCTGACCGACCTTGTCGGCGGCCTCGGCCAGAGCCCGCAGCGGACGATTGAGATTGCGCAGCACCAGGGCGGCGGCGGCGATGACGCCCAGGCCCAGGATGAAGGCCGAGCCGACGCTGCTCAGCAGCACGGCCCGGGGCGCGGCCCGGATCTTGGTCTTCAGGGTCAGCCAGGTGCCGTCGCGCAGCTTCAGCGCCGCCTTGAGGTGGGTGTCCCTCGGCAGGGCGTGGTCCTGCGCGGCGTTGAAACGCAGGTCGCGGCCACGCAGCCGGGGCGCGGCCTCCCGGAACTGGTCCTTGAATTCATGCTCGACCGAGCGCTCGCGGTCGACCAGGCTGGACCGGGGCGACCAGATCAACTGGGTTGCGCGACTGGACAGGGCCGCCGCTTCGGCGATGCGTTCGGTGCGCGGGACGTTTTCCAGGATCGCCGCCGCGGCGACCATCTGCTCGGCGGCGCGCCGGATCTGGTTATCGCGATTGGGATAGAGGCGGCTGTTCTCGAACAGGATGGAGCTGCCGATGAACTCCAGGGCCACGGCCAGCATGAGGACCAGGGTGACTTGACCGACCAGGCGCTGCGGCCAAAGCCGCAACGGCTTCATCGACGCTCCACCGCCGCCGTGAACAGGTAGCCCACACCGCGCACTGTCCGCAGCAGCGCCTCGGCTTGGCCGCTCATGGCCAGTTTACGGCGGAGCCTGCTGACCAGGACGTCGATGCTGCGGTCCGAGGCGTCGGAGAAGCGCGCGCGAGACATTTCCAGCAGGCGCTCGCGGCCGATGACGCGCTGGGGGGAACTGACGAAAGCCAGCAGCAGGTCGAACTCGGCCCCTGACAGCTCGACGAAGGTCCCGTCCGGCGACAGCAGCTCGCGACGGCCTGGATCCAGGCTCCAGCCGGCGAAGGTCATCTGCTGGTGGCCGCGCGGCTGGCTGGACTGCGACCCGCCCTGAGCGCGGCGCAGGATGGCGCGAATGCGGGCGATCAACTCCTTCTTGCTGAAGGGCTTGCCGATATAGTCGTCGGCGCCGAGCTCCAGGCCGATCAGGCGGTCGGTCTCGTCGTCCCGGGCGCTGAGCATGACGATCGGCACGTCGCTCTCGCGCCGGATGCTGCGACACAGATCAAAGCCGTTGCTGCCGGGCAGCATGATGTCCAGCAGGATGAGGTCGACGGTGTTGGTCTCGAGCACGCGGGTCATTTCGGCCCCGTGGCCCGCGCTGAGGGACTGGAAACCCTCTTCGCGCAACAGCCGCATCAAGAGTGTGCGCAGGGCCGGATCGTCCTCGACGATCAGGATGGTCGGCGCCAGCGGCGCTGTCGCCATCTCGCGCGGGAGGGCGATCGATCCGTAGCCTGAAGAATCCATATGCCCGGGTACTTAGGCGCGGCAGCCGCGCGAACAAGGCCGGAGTCGACGATTTTCCGTCCAACCTCGAACCGAAAATCCAGGATGCACGAGAAGCGTCCTGGACGAGGCTGGGCCTTGCACACGTGCGGATTAGAGCCGGCCGGGGGAGGGGCGGGCCGCTTGGACCGTCAAGTGTTCAGCGGCCCTTCGAAGACGGGGACTAGCTGGCGCGACGAGTATCGGAGGCGACATCTTCCTGCTTGGCGCCTTCCGGCCTTGATGGCTCGTTGGCCTTCGGAGAGGACTGACCGGGCGAGACCGCGGCATCGGCCGCACGCTTCTGGAGGGCCTTCTTGGCGACCTCCTGG
This sequence comes from Caulobacter sp. LjRoot300, assembly GCF_964253875.1. Classification (NCBI taxonomy): domain Bacteria; kingdom Pseudomonadati; phylum Pseudomonadota; class Alphaproteobacteria; order Caulobacterales; family Caulobacteraceae; genus Caulobacter; species Caulobacter sp. LjRoot300. The sequence goes on along the minus strand of NZ_CAXUSA020000003.1, from coordinate 785,067 downwards.
GTGAAGGTCAGGCCTGTGCCCGCGGGACCGGCGAGAGCGGGAGAGGCCATCAGGCAGACGGCGGCGAAACTGAGGGACGCGAAAACTTTCATGTGGAAACAAACTCCAGGAAACCAAAATAGGGGGTTCAGCCGCCCGCCGAGGTCTCGGCCTTCGCCTGGGCGGCGGGCAGGGCTCGGCGATAGGCGTCGACGGCCTTCAGCAGGCCCTCGATCTCCGCGTGGGTGATGGCGGTGCGATGCTCGTCGCCGCCGTCGGACTTGAACTTGAAGCTCCAGGCGCCCGGCGCGGCGGCGGCGCGGCGCAGATCGTTCTCGGAGATGTCGAAGGCGATCTCCTCGCGGCAAAGTTCGGGCGCCTCGAACACGAAGCAGTGGCCGGCGTTGTCCTTGATCCTGGTCACCGGCGCATGGACGGGCCATTGGGCGGTTTCATAGGCCACCTCGCCGTACCCCCGGACCGGGCCCATGTAGGTGAGGACCTGACGGACCTCGAAGCGGGTGGCGCCCGAGCGCTTGTCGATCACGGCGCGCAGGTGGTTGTCGTTGGTTGACGTGCGAAACAGGCCCTTGCCAGTCTGGAAGCCGCGTTCGGAGCTGATCACCGTCTCGACATCCAGTGGATCGTCGATGACCAGGGCGCGGGCGTGAAAGTGGTCGGCGCCCAGGGCGGTCTGCTTGGTCGGCAGCAGCGTCGTCTCGGCGCTCGCCTGGCCGCTAGCGGCCAGGCCGGCCAGAGCGGTGAGAGCCAACAAAGCGGTACGGGTCTTGCTCATCCTTGTTCTCCCGAACAGGCCGCTCCATCGGGAGCCGCTTGCCATGGTTCGAGAGTGGCGAGGCAGCCTTTCGGCTCTGCATCGCGTTTGTGACAAAGGATGACAGCGGAAGCGTCTGGGCGCCGCAAGAGGTTGGCGAGCGATGAAGCGCCCTCAGGCGGTGATCCGAGCCAATGACCTCAATGACGGGCGTGGATGTCGATGGGTTGGGAAAATATTCCTACTTCGGTGGGTCTCGATCTTGCACGGCGGCCGTGGTTGGCGAACCATCGGCTTGCTCCGTGCCCAGCACCAGAGTCTTGAAGGTCATGCTCGCCTCGGCGGCTCTAGTTGGGATCGTCAAGGGTGAAGATGTCCGCGCCCTCGTCGTAAGCGAAGGCCTCGGCGTAACGGGCCCAACTGGTAACCGCCTTGAGGGTCTGCTCGGCGTAGTCGGGCGACATCGAGTCCTCCAGTTCGTCGCGGAACCGGCGGGCCGGGGCTTGATGTGAGGTTCGTTCGTCCAGCACGCGGCGGATATGGCCGGCCAGCGGCACATGGGTCAGAAGATGCTGGGCGAACAGCGACTTGCGCGCATCGACTTCGGCCTCCGCATAGCGCAGGGCCGCGGATGTCAGGCGCAGGTCGCCGCCTTCCAGCTCGGCGAACCGCAGCAACTGCAGCGTCTCGGCGATGGGGAACAGCGCGTCGGCCTCGTATTGCAGCGCCTTGGCCAGGTCCGGCATGTGGGCCTTGCCGTTGAAAGGTGCGCCATGCACCGCCTCGATCAGGCCGGCCAGGATGTTGGTCGAGACGCGGGGCAGCACCATGCTGACGCCGGTGCCCGGGAACAGTCCCTCGTTCTGGCGCCCGCCCTGCGCCTGTCCTGGCTGGGTCATCTGCACGTAGATGCCCTCGACCAGGGCCCGAAAGGCGGGGTCCAGACGATTGCGCGGCTGGGGAAGGTCGACCTTGACCGTCGAGACCACGCGTCCGGGATTGGACGAGAACACCAGGATGCGGTCGCACATCAGCACCGCCTCCTCGATGTTGTGCGTCACCATCAGGATCGCCTTGATCGGCATCCGGCCCTCGCACCACAGGTCCAGCAGGTCGGTGCGCAAGGTTTCGGCGGTCAGCACGTCCAGGGCCGAGAACGGCTCGTCCATCAGCAGGATCGAGGGATCGACCACCAGCGCGCGGGCCAGGCCGACGCGCTGGCGCATGCCGCCCGACAGCTCCTTGGGATAGGCGTTCTCGAAGCCGTCCAGGCCGATCAGGTCGATGGCCGCCAAGGCCCGTCGCCGGCGCTCGTCCGGCTTGACCCGCTTGGCCTCGAGCCCGACCTCGACGTTCTGCAGAACGGTTAGCCAGGGGAATAGGGCGAAGCTCTGGAACACCATGCTGACAGTCGTCGGCGCTTCCCCGGCCCGGGTGGGAAATTCGATCTGACCCGAGGTCGGGGTGATCAGGCCGGCGATCGACCGCAGCAGGGTCGACTTGCCGGAGCCCGACCGGCCCAGCAGGCCGACGATCTCATTGTCGCGCAGGGTTAGATCGACGTCGTCGAGCACCAGCAGGTTTGCCGCACCGGCCTTGCCGTAGAGGTGACGCACGTCGCGGACCTCGACGAGGACGTTGTCCCGGGCGGCAGTTTGGATGGGGGTGAAATGGGTCATGGGGATGTCCTCCCTAAGCCAGACGGAGACGGCGCTCGGCGAACCGGTACATCGGCCGCCACAGGGCGCGGTTGAAGGCGATGACGAAGATCGACATCACGGCGACGCCGAGGGCGACGCGAGCGTAGTCGCCGGCGGCCGTGGCCTTGGCGATGAAGGCGCCCAGGCCGGCGGCCTCCAGATGCTTGTCGCCCCAGGTGACGGCCTCGGCGACGATGCTGGCGTTCCAGGACCCGCCGGAAGCCGTTAGGGCGCCCGTGACATAGTAGGGGAAGATCCCCGGGATCCCGATCTGCCGCCACCACTGCCAGCCACGCATCCCGAAGATGCCGGCCGCCTCCTTGAGGTCACCGGGAATGGCGCTGGCCCCGGCGATGACGTTGAACAGGATGTACCACTGGGTCCCCAGCACCATCAGCGGCGACAGCCAGATGTTGGGGTTCAGGTGAAAGGCGACGATGGCCGCCACCGCGAACGGGAACATCACGTTGGCCGGGAAGGCCGCCAGGAACTGGGCGAGCGGCTGCAGGCGCTCGGCCCAGGCCGGACGCAGGCCGATCCACATGCCGACAGGAACCCAGACAACCGTCGCCAGGGCGATCAGCATCACCACCCGGACCAGCGTCGCCAGTCCTAGGCCGAACGCGGTCAGCAGGTCGGCGAACGCCAGATGAGCGCTGAGGAATTCCCACAGCACCCAGGCGCCGCCCAGACCCAGGCCGACGACCAGGGCGACCCACAGGCCGTCGAGCACCCGCCCGGTCCCGGCCGGCAGGGCCAGCCGCTGGAGCCGGACTTTGGACGGCGCCGGCCAGTCGATGGCGGCCATGGCCGTGGCGGGCCAGGTCAGCGGGGCCGACAGGGCGCGCAGCCAGCGCGTGCGGCGCACCAGGTCATAGAGCCACGACCCGGGCCGCTCGCCCGAGGCGGTCTGCTCGAAGCGGAACTTGTCGGCCCAGGCGACGATCGGCCGGAACACCAGCTGGTCGTAGAGCACGATGACCACGGCCATGGCCCCGACGCCGATGGCGACCGCCTTGATGTCCTGGCGGGCGATGGCCAGCGACAGCCACGAGCCGATGCCCGGCAGGGTGACGGTGGTGTTCCCGACCGTGATCGCCTCCGATGCCACGACGAAGAACCAGCCGCCCGACATCGACATCATCACGTTCCACACCAGGCCGGGCGTGGCGAACGGCAGTTCCAGCCGCACGAACCGCCGCCAGGGCGAGAAGGCGAACTGGCGGCTGACCTCGTCCAGGTCCGACGGGATCGAGCGCAGCGACTGGTAGAAGCTGAAGGCCATGTTCCAGGCCTGGCTGGTGAAGATGGCGAAGATCGCCGCGCACTCGACGCCCAGCTGGCGGCCGGGGAACAGGCCCATGAAGAAGGTGACGGTGAAGGTCAGGAAACCCAGCACCGGCACGGACTGCAGGATGTCCAGCGCCGGCACGATGATCAGCTCGGCCTTGCAGCTCTTGGCGGCCAGCGTCGCCACAGTGAAGGTGAAGACCAGCGAGGCGCCCAGCGCCAGGAACATCCGCAGCGTGGTACGCAGGGCGTATTCGGGCAGGCGAGCCGGGTCCAGAGTCACCGGCGTGGCGTGCAGCACGGCCAGGGACTGGCTCATGTCCTCGGTCCCGCGCACGATCAGGATCGCGGCGGCGGCCAGCAACAGGAAAGCGATCAGATCCGCCCAGGACGGGACGGTTCCGACGCGTAGAAAGCGCGCGAGCGGGCGCGCGGCCTTGGGGTCTCCGGACAGGAAAACCATGGGGCTTCACCTCGTGATTGGCCGCGAAGGGCCGTCACGGAGGAAGCCTGCTGCCAGACCCTACCGGGACGCCTTTCGCGGCGTGTTGGATCGACTGTGACTGTCGCTGGGCATGGGTCTGGGGTTTCCGTTAGGGGCTTGTGCTGCGTTGCAGCAGGAAGCTTGGCGGCGGAATGATCCTCGCCGGCCTGCTTGTCAAGCTGCTTTGCGACGCCGAACGGCTGGCGCGCGTTCGCCAGCGTTCGATGGAGGTTGGCGCAGGCTGGTGGCCGCCTTTTCGACGGCTACTGCGCCTCGCGCTTGGTCGTGACTTTCCCGAAGACCGGAGCCTTCACGGTCGTCAGGCGGTCGGTAGCGTCACCCGTCAGATCGAAGAAGACGATCCGATTAGCGCCGCGCCGCATCCACGGAGCGGGCGCGTACAGGGTGTGCACGGGTCCGACCGACCAGAACCGGCCCAGATTGCGCGCGCCGAGCCAGAGCTGCCCTTTGTGGAGACCGCGCAGGTCCAGATAGGTGTCCGCGGGCTGGTCCACCGTCATCTCGGCTTCGTAGAAGCAGGGGCCGACGCAGGGCTCGGGCGACATCCGCAGCTTGGACAGGTGGTCGTCCATCGGCAAGCGGAACATGCTCCAGTCGTCCAGCGGCGCGCCGTTCAGGGTGACGGCGCCGGTCAGTCCCGTCTGCTCGGTCCGGATGGCGTGCGAATAGTTGATGCGGCCGGTGTTCTCGACCAGGATATCGAGCGTGGCGGGGCCGGCCCGCTGGGGCAGCTCCACCGTTTCCTGGCCGAGACGACGATCCAGCGTTCCGACCAGCTTCTGGTCGACATAGACCTGGGCGTAGCTGTGCATGCCCTTGAGGACCAGGGCTCCGGCCTTACCCTTGGCCAGGGGGACCCGGTAGAGGACGTAGCCATAGTTCTGACCAAGCTCCTCGAATGTCAGCGGTTGCTTGGCGCGGACAGGCTGGGGAAGATTGCGCCACAGCGAGGCGCTGCGCCGGACCGGAGAAACCGGGAAGGTGGCGGCGACGGTCGGCGCGGGCGTGGGCGCGGCCGGCTTGCCGGTGACATCGGCGATGGCCGAGGCCAGCAGCCCGTATTTATAGCGCGGGTTGCCGGCCTCATCGAGCGGCGCGTCGTAATCGTAGCTGGTGGTGTCCGGGTGGTAATCGGTTCCGGTGTGCGAATCCGCGCCGTTCATCCAGCCGAACGTGGTGCCGCCGTGAAACATGTACAGCGACACCGAGTAGCCGCGCTTCAGCATGAAGCCCAGCTCTTCGGCCTCCTTGCGGCCGTCGGTTTCATGATGGTCTTCGCCCCACTTGTCGAACCATCCCGCCCAATATTCGCCGACCATCCGCGCCCCGTCGGGCCGGAACGCCTCAAGCTTGGCGACCGCGTTCTCGGCCCCGCCCGAGCCGAAGTTCACCACGGAAGGCAGCTGCGGCAGGGACCCCTTGGCGAGGTCGGACGCCTGGTTGGAGGTGAACAGTACGCCATCGGCCAGCCCGGCCCGGCGGTAGGTCGCTTCCAGCCCCTTGAGATAGGCCTGGTCGTCGCCGAACGCGCCGTATTCGTTCTCCAGCTGCACCGCGATGATGGGGCCGCCGTTGCGCAGCAGCAGTGGCTTGACCTCCTGGCCCAGCCGCACCATCCACCGCTCGACGGCGGCGGTGTATTTCGGGTCGGTCGAGCGCAGGACGAGGCTGCGGTCCTTCAGCAGCCACGACGGATAGCCGCCGAGCTCCCACTCGGCGCACACATAGGGGCCAGGCCGCAGGATCACGTCCAGCCCTTCGGCCTGCGCGGCGCGGATGAACGCGGCCAGGTCGTTCTGGCCGGTGAAGTCGTAGACCCCGGGGCGCGGTTCGTGCGCGTTCCAGAACGCGTAGGTGGTGATGGTGTTCAGGCCCATCGCCTTGGCCTTGCGCAGGCGGTCGCGCCAATAGGCCCGTGGGATGCGGACATAGTGCATCTCGGCCGAAATGACCTGGTAGGGCTTGCCGTCCTTCAGGAACCCGGCGCCGTCGACCGTGAAGCTGTGCGCCGGGGCGCGGGGCTGCGCCTTGACGGGCAAGGACGACAGCGCCGACGCCGAAAACGCCGCGCAAAGCATCAATCGAACGGTCCGCTTCACATGTCTCTCCCGCACCCATGGCGCCGATGGTTCAGAATCAATTTTCCCGAATAGGACGGCCTTACCTTAGCGATGACGAGCCCGGCTAGGATACGGCTTCTCGGCGGTCGGCGCACGCCTGTTGCGCGCCCTCCCGCCGTGGCCAGGCTGGCGATCGGCGCTCGCGGTGCTCGACCAAATCGCGGCGACGGCGTATCGCCTTTCACGAGACTGAAGAAAGGCGCGCCGGTCATGAGGCTGCTGCTGGTCGAGGATGACGGCATGCTGGGCGCGGCGATGCGGCGCGGTCTGGAGAAGGCCGGGCACGGCGTGGATTGGGCGCGCGACGGCGATGAGGCGATGGCGGCGCTCGCGATCCAGACCTACGCCGTCATCTTGCTGGACTTGTCGCTTCCGGTCATCGGCGGCCTGGAAGTCCTGCGCCGCTTGCGGGCGCGGCAGGGCGCGACGCCCGTCATCATCGTCTCCGCCAACGGACGGGGCGATCAGAAGATCGACGGCCTGGACGCCGGGGCCGACGATTACCTGGTCAAGCCCTTCGACCTGGATGAACTTCTGGCTCGGATCCGCGCCCAGATCCGGCGCAGCGAAGGCCGCGTCAACGATGTGCTGCAAGCCCAGGACGTGACGCTCGACATCGGCTCGCGGCAGGTTCGGCGCGCCGGAGAACCGGTGCAGTTGACGGCCAAGGAGCTGCGGGTGCTCGACATCCTGATGCGTCGGGCCGGGCGCTTCGTCAGCAAGGACGATCTGGAAAACGGCCTCTACGACGCGGGCGGCGGGGTCGAGAGCAACACCATCGAGGTGACGATCTACGCCTTGCGCAAGAAGCTGGGCGCGACCTTCATCGTCACAGCTCGGGGGCTTGGCTACATGGTGGGCAAATGAGGCCCCTGTCGCCGCCGCCGCCTCGGACCTCCCTCGCCAGCCAGCTGTTCCGGCGGGTGATCCTGCTGCTGGCTTCCATCATCGTGGTCATCTGCGCGATGATGTTCTGGACCGCGCAGGACGAGATCAACAAGGTCTATGACGGCCAGTTGATCACCGGCGCCAACGTGCTGCGCGCCCTGATGAGCGACGAGATCCAGGAACGGAAGGATGTGACGGCCGTCGCCCCGCCCATGGAAATCGGCGACGAATGGTTGAGCCAGGAGGATCGCAAGGCCTTCGACGCCTACGCCAACTGGCGAATGTTCCGGATCTGGAAGGCCGGACGTCTGGTGTTGGGGTCGGACACCGGCCCGGTCCTCACGCCGCCCGCGCCCGGGCAGAAAGGCTTCCAGACCTTGCGGTCGGGTCGCCACGCCTGGCGCATCTTCAGCCTGCCCATCCGGGACGCCGGGGTGACCGTCCAGGTCGGTGAGCGCACCAGCATCCGTTCCGTCTTCGTCAACCGCATTCTGGTCGAACTGGCCATTCCGCTGCTGCTGCTGATTCCGGCCAGCCTGGCGCTGATCTGGCTGGCCCTGACCGATGGCCTACAGGCGCTGCGAGGCTTGGTGGCGGCGATCGGCAAGCGCGGTTCGCGCGATCTCAGCCCCCTTGAGGTCGAAAGCTGGCCCCAGGATCTCCAGCCACTGGCCCGTTCGGTCAACGATCTGCTGCAGCGTCTGGAGCGCAGCTACGAGCACGAACGCCAGTTCATCGACAGCGCCGCGCACCAGCTTCGCACGCCCCTGGCGGCCTTGAGCCTCCAGGCCCAGCTGATCGCCCAGGAAGACGACCCTCAGGAGCGGGCCATGCAGGTAGGCCAACTTCGCGAGGGCGTGGCCCGGGCCACCGAACTGACGGAACAGCTGCTGACCCTGGCGCGACTGGGACCTCAGGTCGGCCCCGACCTCGTCGCCGATCCCCGCGCCGAGGTCGCCGTCGCTCTAGCCGAGATTGCGGTGGTCGCCGCCGACCGGGGCGTGGCCCTGGCCGTGGAGGGGCAGGCGCCAACGGTTATGGGCGACCCGGCCTTGGTGCGGTTGGCGGTCGCCAACCTCGTCCAGAACGCCGTCAACTACGCGCCTGGCGGGTCCGAGGTCCAGGTGACCCTGTCGGCGGACGACAAATTCGCCTGGGTGACGATCAGCGATCACGGCCCAGGAATCCCGTCCGACGAACGCCAACGTGTGTTTCAGCGCTTCTTCCGCGGCGTGCACGCGCGAGGTCGGGGATCCGGCTTGGGCTTGGCGATCGTCGAGGAGGCCGTTCGCGTGCTGGGCGGACGCCTCGCGCTTGAGGAGCGTTCCGACGGCGAGACGGGGCTGGAAGCCAGCCTCGGCTTGCCGCGCCGGTCCTAGAACCGCTCCAGGACGACCGTTGTCCACAATGACCTTGGCTTTGCCTCCATTGCTTCAGCTTCGCATCAGTTTGGACGCCTAGACCGCCGCTCTCGAACGGGAGAGGCGCATGCGGGTATTCTGTGATTTCGACGGCACGATCGCCAAGGTCGACACCACCGACCTGGTCCTGACCCGTCTGGCGGATCCGGCCTGGGAAGGTCTCGAAGAGCGCTGGACGCGCGGCGAGGTCACCGCCGCCGAGTGCATGCGCGGTCAGGTGGCGCTGATCGGCGGCGACGACACGGCCCTGGACGCCGTGCTCGACACGGTGGAACTGACCGAGGGTTTCGCCGCCTTCGTCGCCTGGTGCCAGGCCCATCACGTGCCGTTGACCGTGGTCAGCGACGGCGTCGACCATTTCATCGTCCGGATCCTGGAACGTCACGGCCTGGGCCGTCTGCCGGTGATCGCCAATCACCTGGTCGGCAATGGCGAGCTTGGACGGCGGCTGGAGCAGCCCTGGTCGCGCGCCGGGTGCGCCGCGGGCTCGGGCGTCTGCAAGTGCCAGGTCGCGGCACGGTCCGACGCGCGGGCTAACGACCCTCGCGACCTGATGGTCTTCATCGGCGACGGGCGCTCGGACTTCTGCGTCTCGGGCCGGGCCGACCTGCTGTTCGCCCGCGACAAGCTGGCCGCCTACGCCCGCTCACGGGCCATGCCCCACCACGAATTCTCCGACTTTCACAGCATCACCGCGACGCTCGCAGCCGCCCATGAGCGCCTGGCCCGCCGCGCCGCCATCTGACTGGAGTTCACCAGAATGTATGACGCCGAACACATCGCCCTCGACGAGGCCGCCCTGCGCGACCTGGAGGCCCAGTACTGCTCCTACGGCGACACCGTCCACTACCTGCCTGATCCCAAGTTCTTCGACGGCTGCGAGGGCTCGTTCATGTACGACAGTCAGGGCAGTCAGTTTCTCGACCTTCAAATGTGGTACTCAGCCGTCAACTTCGGCTACCGCAACCCGCGCCTGAACGCCGTCGCCCATCGCCAGCTCGACACCCTGCCGCAGGTGGCCAGCCAGTACCTGCACCGCGAGAAGGTCGAGTTGGCGGCGCTGATCGCCCAGGACGCCGAGAAGAAGTTCGGCCGCAAGGGCCGGGTGCACTTCAACGTCGGCGGCGCCCAGGCGGTCGAGGACTCGCTGAAGCTGGTGCGCAACGCCTCGGGCGGCAAGCAGCTGATGTTCGCCTTCGAGGGCGGCTATCACGGCCGCACCCTGGGCGCTTCGGCGATCACCTCGTCGTACCGCTATCGCCGGCGCTTCGGTCACTTTAGCGATCGCGCGCAGTTCATTGAATTTCCGTACCATTTCCGTGGCCCCAAGGGCATGAGCAAGGAGGAGTACGGCGCGGCCTGCGTGGCCAAGTTCGCCCGCCTGTTCGAGACCGAATACAACGGCGTGCTCGACACCAAGACCGGCCAGGCCGAATACGCCGCCTTCTATGTCGAACCCATCCAGGGCACCGGCGGCTATGTGATCCCGCCGCCCAACTTCTTCATCGAGCTGAAGAAGGTCCTCGACCAGCACGGGATCCTGCTGGTGGTCGACGAGATCCAGATGGGCATGTTCCGGACCGGAAAACTGTGGTCGATCGAGCACTTCGGCGTGCAACCTGATGTGCTGGTGTTCGGCAAGGCCCTGACCAACGGCCTCAACCCGCTGTCCGGTGTCTGGGCCCGCGAGGAGCTGATCAACCCGGAGATCTTCCCGCCCGGCTCGACCCACTCGACCTTCAATTCCAACCCGATGGGCACGGCCGTGGCGCTGGAGACCCTGCGGATGACCGCCGAGGTTGACTACGGCGCCCAGGTCATGGAGAAGGGCGCCTACTTCCTCGAGGGTCTGAAGGACCTGCAGAAGCGCTGGCCGCAGATCGGCGACGTCGACGGCCTGGGCCTGGCCCTGCGCGCCGAGATCTGCGAGGCCGACGGCTTCACCCCCAACAAGGCCCTGCTCAACCGCATGGAGGCCGAGGGGATGAAGGGCGACATCGACATCGACGGCAAGCGCTACGGCCTGATCCTCGACGTCGGCGGCTACTACAAGAACGTCATCACACTGGCTCCCTCGCTGGAGATCAGCAAGGACGAGATCGACCTGGCCCTGAAGCTCCTGGACGCGGTGCTGCGGCGTTGCGTCGACTGAGCGACAGGATGCGCCCCGTCATCCTGGACCTCGACGGCGCGTTCGAGGGCCAGGGCGACCTGGTCGCGGAGGTTCTGGGAGCCGACGGCGCCCAGGTGACGGCGCGGGACCTGGGTCCGGCGCTGCGCCTCTGGAGCCGGCCGCCGGCGCTGACGGCCTTGCGTCGGCGGCTGGGGGAGGCGAGCGCCCGTGCGGGTCCCGACTTGGTGTTCACCGGGTCGGGCGACTTCCACCACGTCTCGCCGCTCTTGATCGAGCGCGCGATCGCCGCCTCGGACGCCGGACCGGTGACGGTCGTGCACTTCGACAACCACCCCGACTGGGTGTTGTTCGACAACGGCCTGCACTGCGGATCCTGGGTCGGCCAGGCGGCGCGTCTGCCCGGCGTGTCACGCCTGCTCACGGTGGGCGTCTGCAGCCACGACATCGATCGGCCCTCGCCTCAGGGCGCGGATCTGGACCTGATCAAGGACGGCCGCCTGGAACTCTACGCCTATCGCGAGCCGCGGGGCGCGGCGAACGTCAACCTGTGCGGCCGCGACTGGCCGACGATCGAGGCGGTAGGCGAGGGGGCTTTCGTCGACCTGCTGGCGTCGCGCATCGAGACGGACGCCGTCTACATCACCATCGACAAGGACGTGCTCAGGGCCGAGGACGCGGTCACCAACTGGGACCAGGGTCGCACCAGCCTGGCGCTTCTGGAAACCCTGATCCAGCGCCTGGCCCAGAACCACCGGCTGATCGGCGCCGACATCGTCGGCGACTGGTCCAGGCCACGTTACGGCGGCGGCGTGGTCGCGTCCTTGTTGAAACGAGGCGAGGCCATGCTGGACCAGCCCTGGCGCGGCCCCGATCGCGAGGCGGCCCTGCGGCTGAACCAAGCGGTCAATCGACGTCTCTTGCGCCTGTTCGTGCAGGTCGCCGCATGACCCTCGATCCGACCACCGTCGGCCTGCTGGCCTACTGCGTCGCCGCCGAGATCGGCCGCGAACTGTGCTTCAAGTCGGCCGCCGACGGCGCCCAGAGCGCGACGCACTACGCAGTGGGCCTGGCGCAGCGTCCGCTGCTGTGGCTGGGCCTGGCCCTGTGGACCAGCGAGGCGGTCGCCCTGGTCCTGGCGCTGGAGCGGGCGCCCCTGTCGGTGATCTATCCGATCACCAACCTGCCCTATGCCGGCATTCCGATCGCCGGCGCCTTGCTGTTTCGCGAACGCTTGAGCCGCAGCCAGATGGCGGGCGCGGCCCTGATCGCCGTCGGCGTCGTCTGCGTGGGAGCGTCCGGCCTGTGACCTTCACCGACCACGGCTTTCGCCTGGCCTCGCCCGGTCGGCCCGGCGTGTTGCTGATACACGGCCTCACGGGGGCGCCCGGAGAAATGAAGTTTCTAGCCAAGAAGCTGCACCGCCGCGGCTTCGATGTCCTGGTCCCGCAGTTGGCCGGGCACGGCGCCGACCAGGCCGCCTTGCTGGCCAGCACCTGGCGCAACTGGCTGGCGTCCGTCGTCGCGGCCTACGACGCCTATGCGCAGGAAATCGACGAGATTCACGTGGCCGGCGTCTGCGTCGGCGGCGCCTTGGGGTTGGCGCTCTGCGCCCTGCGGCCCAGGATCAAGACCGCCGCCGTCTATTCCATGACCTTCGAACACGACGGCTGGAACATGAAGGGCTGGATGAAGGGGGCCTGGCTCATCCAGGCCGTGGCCAACCTGCCCGGCGTGCGCCGGATCAGCTTCGCCGAACCCTATCCCTTTGGCCTGAAGGACGAGCGGCTGCGCGAGCGCGTCGCCAAGGCGCCGGAGTCCTTCATCGAAGGCGCCCTGGATCGTCTGCCTTTCGGGGCGCTGTTCCAGATGTATCGGCTGGGTCGGCATGTCGAGCGGATCGGGCGCGACGTCCATGCGCCCTGCCTGATCCTGCATGCGCGCGAGGATGACATGAGCCACCCGCGCAACGCTTGGCGCCTGCGCAAGGCGCTGGGCGGGCGGGCCGACGTGCGGCTGCTCGAGGACAGCTACCACATGATCCATGTCGACCAGGAGAGGGCCCTTGTGGCCGACATGACCGCCGCCTTCTTCGGCGCCGAGGTCGAGGCGCCCGCCCGGGTCGCGCCCGTCCATGCTTGACGCGTTCGCTCCCAGCATTCGGGTGGTCGACACCATCGGCCAGATCGATCGCGACGCCTGGAACGCGCTGTTCCCCGGGGAGCCCGAGGACCACGACTACCTGGCGGCCGTCGAGGCGGCAGGGCTGGAGGGGTTCGGCTGGCGCTATGTCGTCGCCGAGCTGGACGCTCGGCTGTTGGCGGCAGCGCCGGTCTTCATCACCCGGTACGCGCTCGAAACGACCCTGGAAAAAGGCGCGGGCCGGGCCGCCGTCAGGCTCGTGGGTCGCGTCCTGCCCGGACTGACCACCCTCCGCCTGGCCTGCCTGGGCTCGCCCTGCACCGAGACCGTCCAGATCGGCTGGGCGGCCGGGCTGTCCCCGGATCAACGCGAGGTCCTGACCCGGCGGATGGTGGCCGCGCTCGACGAGACGGCGCGCGTGGAGCGGTGCGGGCTGGTCGCCGTCAAGGATGTCCCCGCGACGACCGCGGTCGCCTGGGCGACGGCCCTGGAACCCGCCAGCTACCACGCCGTTCCCGGCCTGCCGACGGCCGAGCTGGTCATCGATTTCGACAGCGTCGAGACCTATCTGGGCCGTTTGTCGCCCGGCACGCGCAAGGACATGCGCCGCAAGCTGCGGGCTTTGGACCATGTGCGGGTCGAGGTGCGCCGCGATCTTTTCGACCTGGAAGACCAGGTGATGGCGCTGTACGCCGGGACCCGGGCGCGCGGCGACCTTCAGTTCGAGACCCTGACCGCGGCCTACTTCACCGGCGTCCTGCGCCGGATGAGTGAGCGCGCGCTGTGCGTGCTGTACTTCGTCGGCGACGAATTGCTGGCGGCCAACCTGTTGCTGATCGGCGGCGGCGTTCTGCTGGACAAGTTCTTCTGCATGAGCGCCGAAGGGCGGCGCCACAACCTCTATTTTCTCAGCTGGTTCACCAATCTGGGACTTTGCCTGGAGCGCGGTCTGGGCCGTTATCAGAGCGGCCAGGCGGCCTATGACAACAAGCTGCGTTTGGGCAGCCGGCTGCTGCCGACCCGCTTGTATTTTCGACATCGCAACCCGGTGGCCAACTACTTGCTGCGTTGGATCGCGCCGCTGCTGGCGCCGACCCAACCGTCCGCGGCCTTTCGCGAGGCGGCGGCATGACCCTTCCCGCCTCGAGCTTCCGCGGCCGCTGGGCGCGTCGTTTGCTGTTCCTCGCCTTGCCGCTGCTGGGCCTGGCCTATCAACTGACCGCCAAGGAGACGGCCGACGCCATGGGCGGCACGCCGTTCGGGGCGCAATGGGTCCTGACCGCCCTGACGCTGCACTGGACCCAGGCGATGATCGCCCTGGAGATCGTCGGCTTCGGCGTCTGGATGGTCGTGCTGTCGGAGGTCAAGCTGAGCGAGGCGTTCCCGCTGTCGGCGCTGAGCTACGTGCTCGTCGTGGTGGCCGGCTGGACCCTGTTTCACGAGTCCGGCAGCGTCTTGCAAGTGCTGGGCGGCGCGGCGATCCTGGCGGGGGTCTGGCTCGTCGGGCGCTCGCCGGAAACCGAGGAATGAGCGGCTCGTCCCGCGGACTGGCCTTTGGCGCCCTGCTGCTGGCCAGCGCCTTGGCGACGATGGCCAACGCCGAGACGGGGGGCGCGACCGAGCCGGACTGGACCGTCGATGTCGGTGTCTTCACGCGCGTTCGACCCGACCACCTGGGATCGGACCGCTACACCTTCGACCTCCTGCCGATCGTGTCGGCGGGGTGGGGCGATCGCCTGACCGCCAGCCTCGACGACGGCCTCAAGTTGACGGCCCTGACCCGCGGCGCCTGGTCGTTCGGACCGGTCGTGGAATATCGCCAGTCTTACAACGACCGCCTGACGCGCGGCGCCTATCGCATGCCCGACGCGATCGAGGTCGGCGGCTTCGCCAAAACCCGAACCGCGCTCGGCGACGTCGAGCTGCGCCTGCGCAAGGCGACCGACGGTTACGACGGCTGGTCAGGCGATCTGTCGTTCGACACCGGCGGCCAGATCACGCCCCGTTGGACGGTCGGCGGCGAGGCCCGGCTGTCGTGGGCCGACGACGACTTCTCGCGAGAATATTTCGGCCTGCGCCGTCGCCAGCGCGAGACCCTGAACCTGCCGACGTTCGGCAAGAACGACTTCGTCAGCCTCGGCCTCGAACTGGACGCCCAGCGACGGCTAGGCCAGCGCACCGCCTTCGTCGCCACGCTCAGCGGGGATCGCATCGTCGGCGAGGCGTGGGAGAGCCCGCTGCTACGGACCCGCGACGTGCTCACCGCGGGCGTCGGCGTCACCTATCGGTTCGGTCGCGCCGAACCAGCATTGGGAGACTAGGCCATGGGCAGGATTTCGACGGGCTCTCCGTCCGACGCATCTGACGCCACGATCAAGCGGAAGGGCCGCTCGGTCTTTCGCTACACCGGCTGGGACCTGATCCCGGCGCTGCTGGTCTATGTCCACCTGGGCCTGATCCTGGCGTTCTTCCTGGCCTGGCCGGCCTTGTCGTGGCCCGAACGGATCGCCGGCGCTTGCCTCTACGGTCTGGCCATCGGCTGGAACCTGGATTCGGTGTCGCACAACTTCATCCACAACCCCTTCTTCCGATCGCCCTTCCTGAACCGGATCACCGAGTTCGCCCTGACGTTCGAGCTGGGCACGCCGCAGACCATGTACCGCTTCGTCCACATGCGGCACCACGCGGGCAATTCCGATCGCCCGGGGCCAGACGGCGAAACCGTTGATCCGATCTCGATCTACAGATACGGCGTCGAGGGCAAGGCCGAGCCGATGCTGTCCTACGTCTTCCTGCAGTTCTGGCGCGACGACGGTCCGTTCGAGGTCGCCCGGCGGATCCGCGCCAAGCGGCCCGACGAGGCTCGCCGCGCGCTCCAGGAGTTCTGGGCGATGGTCGCGCTCTACGTCGCGATGGCGGCGATCCACTGGCAGTTCGTGCTGCTGCTGGCGCCTTTCTACTATCTGGGCCAGTGCTTCTCGATGCTGATCGCCTATCACGAGCACCTGGGCGCCGATCCCAAGGCGCCGCCAGCCATGGGCGTGTCGACCTATGCGCCGCTCTACAACCTGATCTTCCTCAACAACGGCTACCACGCCGAACACCACCATCAACCCAAGTGGCACTGGTCGCGCATGGAAGCCCTGCGCCGACAAAGCCTGGCCGCCCAGGCCGAGGCGGGCACGCGCATCATCCGCCACGCCCACATGTTCGGCTTTCTGGAAGCGTCTTCGGCCGAGGTGCCTACGGCCAGGCGTCCGTCGTCCGCGCGGTTCTAGCCATTCGCCGCTGGAGCAGGCCGGGAGGGTAGGGGCCTCGCCAAGGCGCGCTCAGCCTAGCTTGCGGGATCGTACATGAATTCACGAAGTTCCTGCGAGCAACGGCAGGCGACCGCGATCTTCCTGGCCCATGCGACAGCGTCTTCCCGCGTGGGCAATTCCAGCACGGTGAATCCGCCGTTGATGCGACTGCCTGGATAGATCGCCTTGGAAACCTCGCCGTCGCGGGAAACCAGCACGGGATCGACCTGCTCCTCGATTCCTCCCCCGAACACATAGACGCCGGCGGCCTTGGCCTCTTCGATCACCGCATGGGCGTCAGCGGAGACGATCGGGAAATCTTCCTCCGTGAGCACCATGGCTTCGCTCGGAAAGGAGATGAGGTACTTGGTCATGCCCGGATAATGCCCCACGGAAGGCCGCAAGTGGAGAGGCGACGGATCAGACGGCGCTTGGCGACTGTATCACCTCCAGCACGCGTTTGAGCCTGGCCTCGAAGCGCCCGACGCCGCCCTGGGCGTCGTCGGGCTGATCCGGTTAGTCAAACACCAGCACTCGCTTGCCCGCCTCGGGGCGGGCGGCGGTCTCCTCCAGGGCCGTGCGGAAATCCTTCAGCCGGTGGCGGCCAGCGATCGGCACGACGACCGCGGGGTCGGCCAACTCGTCCAGCACGCTCTTCAGGTAGTCGGCGTCCTCGGGAGGCGGCGGCGCGAAGAAGTAGCGATAGACATAGGCGCGGATCTCCTGCAGCTCCATCAGCACCCGCAGGGCCGTGGTCTTGAACGGTTCTGGATCGTAGGCGCCGACGATCACCGCCCGACCGCGGAAGGTCAGGGCGTCCAGCAACTGGGTCAGGACCTCGCCGCCGACCGCGTCGGCCACGCCGTTCAGCCCCGCCCCGCCGGTGACGGCGCGCGCGGCGTCGGCCAATGACATGTCCAGGTCGGCTAGCGCGATCACCGCGTCGGCGCCCAGGGCCTCCAGGTCGCGGCCGGCGATACGCCGGCGCACCACCGCCAGAACGCGCACGCCGCGTCGGCGAGCCATCTGGATCAACAGGCCTGAGACCAGCGAATGGCCAGCCGTCACCGCCAGCCATTGCCCGGCTTGGACCTCGCTGGCCGTGAGCAGGTCGCGCGCGGTGATGGCCGGCATCAGCTGGGCGGCGCGGTCGATGGGGTAGTCGTCCGGCAGGGGGATCAGGGCCCTGGTGTCGATCGCCGCATATTCGGCCCAGACCCGGCCGGCGCTGAAGGCCACCAGGGTCCCAGCCGCCAGATTTCCGCCCGAGACCACCCGCCCGACGCCGTGGTTGCCGACTACCTGGCCCGGTAGCTGGGGCCGCTTGGCCTTGGGATAGAGCCCCTGGGTGAAGAAGAAGTCGCCCGGGTGGATCCCGGCGGCGACCATCCGCACCAGCGTCTGGCCCGGACCGGGCCGGGGCTCGGGAATATCCCGCAGCTCCACGACGTCGAGGGGCGAACCGATCCGGTCCTGAACAAGCGCTTTCATCGATGTGAACTCCGTGATCCTCGACGGAAGTTGTGAGGCGCGATGGAGATGTCGTCGCGCTCGCGATGGGACAATCGGCGCCTGCGGAGCGCTGTTTTCCAGATTTGGGATAATCTTGGCCTTGCGCGCAGACCCGGCCGGCCCGATCTCCAGCGCGCACGACCAGGAGACCATCGCATGCTGGGCTATGACGACGTGGCGATCTTCCTGCGCGTGGCGCGCGCGGGCAGCTTCGTGGCGGCCGCCCGCGACCTGGGTCTGCCGACCAGCTCGGTCAGCCGCCGCGTCGCGGCGCTCGAGGCGCGGCTGAAGACCCAGCTGCTGCGCCGCACCACCCGTGCGGTCGGCCTAACCGATGACGGTCGCGCCTTCGCCGACCGCTGCGCCGCGGCCATGGACGAGATCGAGGCCGCCACCCGGGGTCTTGATCTGTGCAATGCGCGCCTGTCGGGCCGCCTGACCGTCACCGCCCCTTACCACGTCTGCAACGAGGATTTCGCGCCCCACCTGCTGGACTTCGCCGCCGCCCATCCGGACCTGGTCATGGACCTGCGGCTGACGAACGGCGCGCCCGACCTGATCGAGCAGGGCGTCGATGTCGCCTTTCAGCTGGCCCCGCTTCCGGACGGCCGCCATGTGGCCCGCAAGCTGTGGGCCGCGCCCTATGGGGTTTTCGCCAGCCAGGCGTTCCTCGACCGCCATCCGGAGGCCGCCGACCTGGACCATCCGCGCCGCCTGGCCCGCCTGCCGGCCATAGTCACGCCGCCGATCAATGGCTGGCGGTTCGTCGATGCGGGCGGCGAGATCTTCACCTTCGCGCCGCGCACCCTGGGCGGCACGGTCGACGACCTGTCGCTGGGCGCGCTGGCTGTGCGGCGGGGCCTGGGCGTCGGCTACCTGCCCAAGGGACTGGCCGGCCGCTTTCCGGACCTGATCGAGCTGACGCTGTCCGGCTGGCGCGTCGCCGACCGCGAGCTCTATGCCCTCTATCCGGCGGGCCGGCAGATGTCGCCCAAGGTGCGCGCGGTGATCGACCATGCCCTGGCCGCCCGCGCGGCGCATCAATAGCGCCTGGGGCGCTACGCCGAGGCGGACGCAAACATCAGCCCGCCGCCGAGCGGCAGTGCTTGTCGATGAACTGCTGATGTCCGGGCATGCCGTTCACCCGGTCCTGGATGCTGGTGCGAACCTTGGCCAATCTCAGCTTCAGCTCGTCCTCGGACAGCAGGTCAGCCACCGGGTGGTGATCGGCGGGCGTCAGACCCTGGCCCATCAGCACCGCGAACCAGCTCTGCTCCTTGAACAGCTCATGGTGCACGACCATCGCCTCGCCGCGCGCGCGGAAGATCTCCAGTCGCGTGGCCAGGCTGTCGGGGATGCTCATCGATTTGCAGTAGCGCCAGAACGGCGTGTCCTCGCGCTCGGTGATCTTGTAGTGGGCGATCAGGAAGTCGCGGATATTGACGTAGTCGGCTTCCATCTCCGCGTTGTAGCGGTCGATGATCAACGGGTTGAAGCCGCCCTTGGGGAACATCGCCAGCAGCTTGGAAATGCCCGCCTGCACCAGATGGATGCTGGTGCTCTCCAGGGGTTCCATGAAGCCGCTGGCCAGACCCAGGGCGACGCAGTTGCCGATCCACGATTTGCGGCGGCGGCCCGTGACGAAACGCAGGATGCGCGGCTCGGCCAGGGGCGCGCCGTCCAGTCGGGTCAGCAGCAGCCGGGCGGCCTCATCCTCGCTGATGAACTGATCGCAGAACACGTAGCCGTTGCCCGTGCGGTGCTGCAGCGGGATGCGCCACTGCCAGCCAGCCTCGCGTGCGGTGGCGCGGGTGTAGGGGACGGGATCCTCGACCTTGGCGCAGGGCACGGCGGCGGCGCGGTTGACCGGCAGCCAGTGACTCCAGTCCTCGTAACCCGCCTTCAGCGTTTCCTCGATCAGCAGGCCCCGGAAGCCCGAACAGTCGATGAACAGGTCGCCGCGGATCGTCTGGCCGTCCTTCAGGAGCAGGCTCTCGATCAAGCCGTCCTGACCGTTCCGCTCGACCTTGACGATCTGCCCTTCGACCCGGCGGGCCCCGCGCTTC
This sequence comes from Caulobacter sp. LjRoot300, assembly GCF_964253875.1. Taxonomy (NCBI): domain Bacteria; kingdom Pseudomonadati; phylum Pseudomonadota; class Alphaproteobacteria; order Caulobacterales; family Caulobacteraceae; genus Caulobacter; species Caulobacter sp. LjRoot300. Next base: position 765,239 of record NZ_CAXUSA020000003.1, on the reverse strand, counting down.
TCGGCGTAGCGGCGCAGATAGGCGGCATAGAGGCTGGCGTCGAACTGGAAGGCGTAATTGATGTTGGGCAGGCTGGTCGGGCGGCCGTCGCCGGTGCGCCCGAACTTTCCCTGGCGGGCGGCCTCGGTCTCGGCGTTGAAACGGCCATGGTCGGTTCCGCCGCCGGTCTGCATCCAGCGCAGCCAGTAGTGGTTGAAGTTGATCCCGTCCATGTCGACACCGAACTGGCCGAACGGGTGGAAGTAGCTGTGGCCCTCGCGACGCCAGCCGGCGAACTCGATGCCCAGCTTGAACGTGGCGTTGGTCTCGCGGACGAATTCGTTCTCGTCGATGCCCAGCACGTTGTTGAACATCGTGATCATCGGGATCGTGGCTTCGCCGACTCCCACCGTCCCGATCAGCTCGGATTCGACCAGGGTGATCGTGTAGGCCTGGGTTCCCATGACCTTGGACAGGGCGGCCGCGGCCATCCAGCCCGCCGTGCCGCCGCCGACGACGACGATGTCGCGAATACGTCTGGAAGGCGTCGGGGGAGCGGGCATGAGGCGACCTTCAGAACGAGGCGGACGAGGGCGAGGGCGCGAACAGTTCCAGCTGAGCCTCGATGGACGGCATCTCGCGCACCTCGGCGGCGATGAAGCCCAGCATGCGCTTGAAGCTCTGGATCTGTTCCTCTCGCGGCATGGCGTCGGCCTGCGGATTGTGGTTCCGGGGGATCAGGCCGTGACCGATCAGGATCGAGATCCAGTTCTCCTCCTGGAACGTCTCGTCCTCATAGAGCGCCACCGCGCCCCGCGCGCCGAAAAGGTCCAGCTTGTAGGCCAGCTCGGGCGGCGGCTCGGCGGCGCGGGCTCCGTCCCAGAACGACTCGTCATGGCGCTCGTTGAGCCGGTAGTGGGCGATCTGGAAGTCGCGCAGGTTCCGGACATGGGACAGCATGGCCTCGTTGTAGGGCTGGGCCTCCAGCAGATTGTCGGCGTCCACCGGGAACAGGGTGATCAGGTGCGAGAGCCCCAGGTGGATCAAGTGCAGCGGCGCGGCGTCCAGAGGCTCCAGACAGGCGGCGGCCTCGCCGATGGCGACGCAGTTGCCCGTCCAGGGCGCGGCGCGGCCTCCGGCGGCGAAGGCGCTGACCACCACGTCGCCCAGCGCCATGCCGGCCAGCACTGAGGCCGTTCGCGCCATCTCCTCGTCGGAGATACGCCGCGAGTCGTAGGCCGCGACGACCGGCGTGCGGTCCTGCAGCGGGAACATCCCGGTCCAGCCGGCCCCGAAGGCCGAGATCCGGCTCATCGCCGGCAGGGGGTTCAGACGCGGGCCCGAGGCGGCCAGGATCCGATCGCAGGGAAACCACGACGACCAGGACTCGAGCGGAACCTCCAGCGCCCGGCCGGCTAGGACCGCGTCGGGGCCCGAGGCGTCGACGAACAGATCGGCGGCGATGCTCGCCCCACCATGCAGGGTGACCGAAGCGACGCCGGCCGGCGTGCGCGCCACCCGGTCCAGCGTCCCGGTCACGCGCTGCGCCCCAGCCGTCATCGCCTTGTGGCGCAACAGCCGGACATAGGACTGGGCGTCCAGGTGATAGCCGTTGCGCGCCTTGGAGAAGCTGTCGGTGGCGTCGTTGTGGACAATGAACCGGCCATGCTTGGCGGCCGCCGCGCCCAGCGAGAAATCCTCCAGCGCCACGTTCAGCCCCTCGGCGCGGGCTTTCAGCCAGTGGTGCAGGAAAGGAACCTGGCGCAGGGCCGCGCCCTGGCTGTCGTAGGCGTGGACGAACGGCGGACGCGAACGCGACCAGTTGGCGAATTGCTGACCCAGGGCGTAGACGCCCGCACAGGCGGTCAGCACCTCGGACTCGTCCAGGCCCAGCAGCCGGTGCAACCCCTCCAGGGCTGGCAGGGCGATCACCGTGTCGACGGTCCGCAGCGCGGAGGGTAGTTCGACAACCGTGACGCTGACGCCCTGGCGGCCGAAGGCGCGCTGCAGGGCCAGGGCGGTCATCCAGGCGGCGACGTCGCGGCCGACCACGGCGACGCTGCGGATCGGCCGACTCACGACGCGACCCCTTCTCGCAGGTGGACCGCGGCGGGGGAGGGGCAGTAGTCGTCGACGAAGGCGGCGTGGTCGCTCATGCCCCGGGCGGCGAGGGCGACGCTGTCGCGCAGCGCGTCCATCTCGGCGACGATCCGCTCGTAGGGCAGGTTGTCGACCAGCGGGTCGTAGTGGGCCGGGCGCAGGCCCTGGCCGACGAACGCCGACAGCCAGCTGGGCGGCGCGAACAGGCCCTGGCCGTACTTGTGGATGTGGCCCCGGTGCTGAAATAATGCCATCCGGCGACGCAGCGATTCCGGCACGTCCATCTCGCGGCAATAGGTCCAGAGGGGCGCGTCGTCGCGGGTATTGGCGTGGTAGTGCAGGATCAAGAAGTCGCGCACCCGCTCGTATTCCACGTCGATCAGCCGGTTGAATTCCTCGACCAGCGCCGGATCGATGGCCTTGGCGGGCATCAGCTTGAGCAGGTTGGTGATCGCGATCTGGATCAGGTAGATGCTGGTGCTCTCCAGCGGCTCCAGGAAGCCGCTGGCCAGGCCCACGGCGATGCAGTTGCGATGCCAGGACTTCTCCCGCCGGCCAGCCTGGAAGCGCAGCGGCCGCGGATCGTCCAGCGCCGCCCCGTCCAGGTTGGCGAGCAAGGTCGCGGCCGCCTCGTCGTCGCTGATGAACCGACTGGAATAGACATAGCCGTTGCCGGTGCGGTGCTGCAGCGGAATTCGCCATTGCCAGCCGGCCTCGCGCGCGGTCGAGCGGGTATAGGGCGTCAGCGGCCCGGCGCGCTCGCAGGGGACCGCCAAGGCGCGGTCACAGGGCAACCACGGCGTCCAGTCCTCGTAGCCGACCTCCAGCGCCTTGCCCATCAGCAGCGACCGGAAGCCCGAACAGTCGATGAACAGGTCGCCGTCGATCACCTCGCCGGAGCTCAGGGTGATCGCGGCGATGTGGCCGTCCTGGGCGCGCAGGGTCACGTCCACGAGCTTGCCTTCGGTGCGGCGCAGCCCCCGGGCTTCGGAGAACTCGCGCAGGAAGCCGGCGTAGAGGTTGGCGTCGAAATGATAGGCGTAGGCGAAGGTCGAGTTGATCCCGCCTTCGTCGGTGGTGGGAAAGTCGAACCGGTTGAGGCGGCTGGCGACGATCGGCAGGCAGAAGTCCTCGATGTCGTCAGCGCGGCCGTTTTGCAGGCCCTTGGTCCAATACTGGTAGAACGGCACGCCCCCCATCGGCTTGCCGTGCACCCCGAAGGGATGGATGTAGGACGAGCCCTTGAAGCCCCAATCCACGAACTCGATGCCGAGTTTGAACGTGGCGTTGGTCTTGCGCATGAAGTCGGCTTCGATGACGCCGATATACTCGTTGAATTCCTTGATCTGGGGCAGGGTGGCTTCGCCCACGCCGACGATGCCGATCTCGTCGGACTCCACCAGCCGGACCTCGCAGACGCCGGGGCGGACCGCGCCGACCAGGGCCGCCGCGCACATCCAGCCCGCCGTACCGCCGCCGACGATCACCACCCTCAGAGGTGCTGGCATCGAGAAAACTCCAATCCTTTGGCGTCGCTGCCCAGACGCCGGAGGACTCTAATTCGAGAGCCCGCCGACCAGCACGAGACGAATGATCGAGCGCGCCGTCGGCGATGTCAAAAAATCGGGGCGCCTGGACCGGCGCCCCGAGGGGAGGGAACGCGCCGCGATCGCTCGCGGCGCACCCAGTGGCGGGGCTAGTACTTCAGGCGCACGCCCATCTGTATGCGGCGGTCGTTCTTGAACCAGCCGTTGGGCGTGAGCTTGCCGCCTTTGTCGAAGTCGGTGACCTGTTGACGCAGCACCGTCTCGGTGGCCAGCAGGTTGCTGCCCTGCAGGCTGATCTCGGTGTTGTCGTTCACCTTGTAGCGGATCGAGGCGTCCAGGAAGCCGGCGGCGTCCTGCCAGACCGGGAAGGCCACGCAGCAGTCCACCGCCGTCACCAGGTACTTGGAGCGCCAGTTGTAGGCGGCGCGCGCCGCCCACGGACCCTTCTCGTACATCAGGACCACGTTGTAGGCGTGCTCCGACAGGCCCTCCAGAGAGTCGACCTTGACGCTGTCGGCGACCGCCTGCAGGCCTCCGCCGCTGGTGCCGCCACCGCCATCGTTGGAGGTGGGGGTGACGTTGGTGTTCACGATGCCCTTGTTCTTGACGTAGGTGTAGTTGGCCTGGATCCCCAGGCCGTTGAACGGCGCGGGCAGGAAGTCGAAATAGCGCTGGTAGGCCAGTTCGACGCCCTGGATCTTGGCGCCCTTGGCGTTGATCGGCTCATTGACCTCGACGGTGCGGGTCACGCCATTGCTGGTGAAGGTCTCGTTGAAGGTTCCGAACTGAATGTAGTCGTGGAACTGCTTGTGGAAGACCGCGACCGACAACGATCCGACGTCGGCGAAGTAATGCTCCAGCGACAGGTCGAACTGATCGGCCGTGATCGGTTTCAGACGCGGGTTCTGAGAGCTGGCCGTATAGCGCGGCGCCAGCCCGGTGATGACCCCGGCCGAATTGCGCACCCAACGCGGGTCGCCGGGATTGTCGACGCTGGGCAAGTTGATGCTGATCGATCGGTAGTTCTTCAGGTTGCCCATGTCGGGGCGCGCCATCGAACGCGATGCGGCGAAGCGCAGCAGCCATTTGTCGTTGATGTCGAACTTGAAGTTGAAGCTCGGCAGCCAGTTCTCGTGCTTGGTCGAGATCGTGCTTGGGGTCGTGGCCCCCGAGTTGAACGCCCGATCTTCGGCCGAGATGTAGCAGCCGATGGTCTGGGTGATCTCGGGAGTCGGCTGTCCGGGAAGGGGCGCGCCCCGCGGTTCGCAGACCAACTGGCTGGCGTTCAGGGTCACGGGGAAGGCCGTCGACCCTTTGCTCTCCACGGTCGTCTCGACATAGCGGACGCCGATATTGCCCGAATAGGTGTGGCCGAACAGCGCGCCGTTCCGGCCGCCGAACTTGAGCATGGCGTAGGCGGCCTTGCTTTCCTCGGAAACGTTGAGGATTTCGGACGGCAGGAAGCAGTTGGTCTCCGCCGAGCGGCGTCCCTTTCCCGAGCATAGCGCGTTCCAGTCGCCCACGCCGGTCGAGGCCGAACCCAGCGCTTGCTGCATGCCGGCGTGGTCCTTCAGCTTGTCCATGTTGAAGAACACGAACTCCTGGGGCGTCAGCAGGCCCCCGCCGAAGAAGTCGTTGCTGAACCGGCGCGTGTCGCTCAGACCGCGCTGATAGCCGGTGAAGGTGGTTCCGCCCACGGTCGCTGGGGCGTAGCTGTCGATGTTGTACCAGGCGGCGTTGTTGCTCCAGGTGTTGGCGATATTACCCCAGTTGTAGCTGCCCCAGCGCACGGTCTGGTCGCGGTCGGCGTAGCGCACGCCCACCTTGATCGAATCCAGCCAGTCCGACTCGAACAGGTACTGGGCGTCGAGCCGCGTCGCGAACTCATCGCCCTCGGACTTTTCGATGTGGTCCTGGACGTAGTTGTAGCGATAGGCGTTCGGGTTCAGCAGCCCGCCGGGCGCCAGGTTGATGTTGGTGCCGGGCAGCAGGGTCAGCTTCGGGTGGTCGCCAGTGGCGTCCAGGCCGATATTGGCGAACGACTGCTGGCCCACACCGATGTCGTAGTTGTCGACCGTGGCCTCGACCTTCTGGACGTCGAAGTTGAAGCGCCACTGATCGGTCGGATTCCATTTCAGATTGAAGCCGAGATCCTCGGTGACGTTGGTGCCGACGTTGTAGCGGGTGTCGGTCGTGAAGTCGCCGCCGCGACGGGCCGGCGTACAGCCGTTCCAGCCATAGCAGGCGTTGACCATCTGCTGGCCCGAGCTGTTGTGCGCGACTTGCGCCGACTCGGCGTCGTTCGCGCCCCACCAGCCGATGTCCGAGGTCATCACCCCGGTCTGGAAGTTGCCCTGGTCGTCGAACGTGAAGTCCGGGGTGCCAGGGGCGGGTTGCGGGATCAGCAAGCTGCCCGGAGTCACATGGAACGAGGTGGGCAGGGCGAACAGGCTGAACGGGCTGGCCCCGATCACATACTCTTCCCACTCGTTCTTGTACTTGGAGCGGTTGTACTGGAGCGTGGCCAGGAACTTGTGGTCGTTGTCCTGCCACTGCGCCGCGAAGGCCGCGCCGTTGCGGGTGCGATCATAGGTATTGTCGCGGTAGGACACGCTGGACGGGATGTATTTCAAGCCCTTGCCCGGATAGATGCCCTCGTCGAAGATCGCGGTCCGGCCGTACTGGATGCCTTCCGAATTGGTGACCACCTTGGAATAGGCGTAGTTGGCCATCAGGCCGAACTCGCCGATCTTGGTGTCCCAGCGGTCGCTCCAGATACCCGAGACGCTGGGCGTGACGCGGTCGGCCAGGTCGCCGTAGGTGGCGTCGACCGACAGGGCGAACAGCCTTCCCTTGGAGTCGAACGGCGTACGGGTGCGCAGGTTGATCGTGCCGGCGATGCCGCCCTCGATCAGTTCGGCGGTCTGGTTCTTGTAGGCGTCGACGCCGGCCATCAGTTCCGGCGAGATGTCGCCCCAGCCTAGACCGCGCGACGAGTTGGCGGTGAAGCTGTCGCGGCCGTTGAACTCCGACCGCACCTGCGGCAGGCCGCGGACGATAACGCCCGAGGGCTCGGCCGAGAAGTGGGCGGTGTCGGAGGTGGCGGCGAAGCGGTTGACTGTGATGCCGGCCACGCGCTGCAGGGCCTCGGCGACCGACTTGTCCGGAAAGGCGCCGATGTCGCTGGCGGTGATCGAGTCGACCACGGTGTCGGCGTCGCGCTTGAGCTGTTGCGCCGATTTCAGCGCCTGGCGGACGCCGGTGACGACCACTTCGGTGACCGCGGTATCGTCCGCGGTCGTGGCCTGGGCTTGCTGGCCCGGCGCGGCGGCCTGGGCGAAGGCGAGCGTCGGCGTCAACCCGATCGCCACCGCTCCCAACGCCAGGGCGGATGCGCCATAGCGCATCGCCTGTCGCGCGGACACGCGTCTGGAACTTGTTTTCTTCATTCCCTCTCTCCTCCCTAAGAGACTATTTTTTACGACGGCCAAGACCGCGGCTGTTCTTCATCGCGACCTTTGGTGGTCGCTTCTCGACTTGAAGGGGCTGGCCTGGGCGGCTGCCGACGACGTCGGACAGGTCCGTTGGTCCCCGAAATCACGCGCTTGCCCTGCGCGACTTCAACTGCCCCTCAAAGCCCGTTCGCTGGGACAGCGCTGTCTCGACGCGCTCGCCGACCGACGCTATCCCAACGGCTACGTTACGACATCGTAATGGAAGCGCAACGAAATTAAATAAAACAAATTACAGAAAGCATTGCCAGGCGCCGAACGGGCCAGACCAGCCCCTGTGGCCTGCCTCCCTTGGCCGCGCTATCGTCGACCTCTCACCGCAGAGACCGAAGCCTTGATGACCGTCGCCGCGCAGATCCCCGAATTGGACAACGTCACACCCGAGCGATTCCGGGACGAGATCGTGCCGGCCGCGCGGCCGGTCGTGATGCGCGGGCTGGTCGGCGATTGGCCGGTCGTGGCCGCCGGTCGGACTTCGCCCGTGGCGGTCTGCGACTATCTGCGGCGGTTTGACCAAGGCCAGCAGGTCAAGACCTTCTCGGGCTCGCCCCGGATCGACGGGCGGTTCTTCTACAACGACGACTTGAGCGGCTTCAATTTCCAGCAGCAGCCGGCGCGGGTGTCGACCGTGCTGGATTTCCTGCTCGAGCACGCCGGCGATGAGCGCCCGCCGGCCTTGGCCGCCCAGTCGATCACCTCGCGCGACAACCTGCCGGGATTCTCGGCCGAGAATCGCCTGGGGCTGGTGGCCGACACCGTCGATCCGCGGCTATGGATCGGCAACGCCGTCACGGTCGCGACTCACTACGATCCCGCCGAGAACATCGCCTGCGTGGTGGCGGGCCGACGGGAGTTCACGCTGTTCCCGCCCGACCAGATCAGCAACCTCTATGTCGGCCCCATGGAGCTGACGCCGGCCGGGGCGACCATCAGCCTTGTGGCGCTCGACGAGGCCGACCCCGAGGTCCATCCCCGGTTCGCCGCCGCCCGGGCCGCGTCCATGACCGCCGAACTCGAACCGGGGGATGCGATCTACATCCCCTATCTCTGGTGGCATCACGTCCGCTCGCTTGAGGCGATCAATGTGCTGGTCAATTACTGGTGGACGCCGCCCTCGGCCGTCTATGGCGCGCCGCGCGACGCGATGATGCACGCGATCCTGGCGATCAAGGCGCTTCCGCCCGCCCATCGCCAGGCGTGGCAGGCGGTGTTCTCCCACTACGTCTTCCAGGCCCAGGGCGACCCGGGCGAGCATCTGCCGCCCAAGAGCCGGGGGGTGCTTGGTCCGATCGGTCCCGACCAGGCGCGCAGTCTCCGCACAATGCTCGCCCGGGCGCTCTCGCGTCCCTAAGGGCAATCGCGCGGAAAATCGGCGTCTGGGGTTTAACGTGGCAAGGCTTGCGCCAGCGCCGTGGCGATACGCTCGATCTGGGCGGCCGTGAGATCGATCGCGAAGGGCAGGCCGATCGTCGAGCGCGCCAGGCTCTCGGTGTTGACCAGGCGGTCGCGCGGGCATTCGGCGAACGCCGGACCGATGTGGCAACCTTCGCCCCACCAGCGGCGGGTGTCGACGCCTTCGGCTTGCAGGACCGCCTCGACCATGTCGGCCGTCCCGTCAGGCAGGCCGACGACGCAGACGCTGGTCGTCCATCGCGAGCCCCAACCGGACTGGAATCGCACCTGTGGAACGGCGGCCAGGGCCCGTCGCAGGGCCTGGGCGGCCATGAACCAGCGCAGGCGATCGGCGGGCCAGCCGTCCAGGGCGGCCAGGCCGACCGCGGCCGCATATTCGCTGAGCTTGGCGTTGGTGGCCACGCATAGCGCCTCGCGGGAGCCGTCGAAGCCGAAGCTGGTGAGTCGCCGGACCCGGCGGGCCAACTCAGGGTCTCCAGTAGCCAGGAATCCACCCTCGCCGAGACCTAAAACCTTGGTGGCGTGCAGACTGACCACCATCGGCAGGCTGGCGTCGACCGCGCCGTCGAAGGCGGCGGCTGCGTCGATCAGCACCCGCACGGCTGTCTCGTCCTGGAAAGCGCGCCAGGCGGCGAGGTCGGGCATATGGCCGAACGCCGCGACGGGAATCACCGCCGAAACCGGTCCCGGCGCGTGAGCCAGCCGCTCGCGGACGACGGCGGGGTCGAGCATCCAGGTCTCGGCGTCGACGTCGACGAACCATGGCGTCAGCCCCGCCTGGCGGACCGCGTGGGCGGTGGCCACGAAAGTCCAGGACGGCGTCGCGCACAGCGAACCGGCGGGTAGCTCCATCGCCTTCAGGGTGAGGGTCAGGGCCTGAGTGGCGTTGACGGCGGTGACCACCTGGGCGCCGTCGCCGAAGCGGTGCGCCAGACGGGTCTCCAATTCCATCAGCAGCGGGCCGAAGTTCGAATACCAGCGCGCCGTGTCGATGCGCTGCAGGTAGGGCAGGATGTCCTCAGCCGCCGGCAGGCGCGGACGAGCCACGGCCACCTTCTGACAAGCAGGCGTTTCCGCCAAGGGCGTGCGAATGGCGCTTGTGCGAGTCAACGGACTTCCCCCTCCAACGAAGGTTGAGCCTGTCGTCAATACGGTTAACAGAACCCTTAACGTTCCGGACCCGGACGGGGCGGAATCCTTGACTCACAAGGGTGCTGAGCCAAATTGCGACCTATTGTCCCGCGCCCCGCAACGCGAGCCGTCTGAACTATTCCGCGGTGACCGACCTTCGTCGCGTGGGCGGCCGCGAAGCCCTGTTTCGCCACGGCGGATCAGGGCGGTGTCCCGCTGGACCCGATCGATCGGGCCTGACCGCAGCCGACCGGCCGGTCCTGCGTCGCGCCCTCATCAAGTGGCGTGCGCCGATAGTTTTCGAACATGCCGCCCCGGCGTCGGCATCATGGTTAATCCGGTTTTAAGCATCATTGGCCACCATCGCCGACAGACCTGGTTCGACGGGTCGGATCGGGGCGAAACCGGGTGCGGACGGCCAAAATCAGGGCGATAGCCAGTCATCTGCCGGAGGGGCGGCTCTCCAACGACGACCTGGCGCGCCTATACCCCGACTGGCCGGCGAGCAAGATCCTCGAAAAGACCGGCATCAGGGAGCGACGGATCGCCGCGCCCGGCGAGACGGCCGGCGACCTGGCCTTCGCCGCCGCCCGCGCGCTGTTCGACCGCCATGGGGTCGACCCGGCCAGCCTCGACTTCCTGCTGCTCTGCACCCAGACCCCCGACTATGTGCTGCCAACCACCGCCTGCTTGCTCCAGCAAAGGCTGGGCCTGCCGACCACCGCCGGAGCGCTGGACTTCAATCTCGGCTGCTCGGGCTTCGTCTACGGCCTGTCCCTGGCCAAGGCCCTGATCGAGAGCGGCCAGGCCCGGCGCGTGCTGCTGCTGACCGCCGACACCTATTCGAAGCTCATCCATCCGATGGACAAGAGCGTCCGCACCCTGTTCGGCGACGGCGCCGCGGCCACCTTGGTCGAGGCGGTCGAGGCCGACGCGCCGGCCATCGACCCGGTGGTGTTCGGCACCGACGGGGCAGGGGCCGAGAACCTGATCGTGCCGGCCGGGGGGTTCCGCCGCCCGCGCGACACGGCCAGCGCGGCCGAGACGGTCGACGCCTCCGGCAATGTCCGCTCGGCCGAGCACCTCTACATGAACGGCCCGGCGATCATGACCTTCACGCTGAAGACGGTGCCGGCCGCCATCGCCCAGGTCCTGGAGCGCAGCGGGCGGACGATGGAGGACCACGACCTCTTCGTCTTCCACCAGGCCAACGCCTTCATGCTGGAACGCCTGCGCCAGAAACTGGCGATCCCGGCCGACCGGTTCGTGATCCACATGGAGGCCTGCGGCAACACCGTTTCCTCCACCATTCCCATCGCCCTGGAGCCCCTGCTGAACGCGGCCACCCCGCCGCGCCGCGCTCTGCTGGTCGGTTTCGGGGTCGGCTATTCCTGGGCGGCGACCAGCGTCGTCCTCTGACGGAGAACCATCAATGAGCGCCTTCTATGCCGGCCTGGCCGAGATCTTCGAGATCGACACGGCCGAGATCACCCCCAACCTCGAACTGGCGGCCTACAACTGGGATTCGCTGGCCGTCGTCTCGACCATCGCCCTGATCGACGAGGTCTATGGCGAGCTGGTCGACGGCGCGGCCCTGGGCAAATGCGTGGTGGTCAGCGACATCCAGGCCCTCATCCCCGCCGCTCAGGCGGCGTGATGAGCGCGGCGGTCGGTTCAGCGGTCGGGCAGGGGGCCTTCGCCGTCGGCGGCGTGGCCCTGCGCGGCGTGGTCTCGGCCGTTCCCGGCCAGCCCATCGACAATGCGCGCTTCGTCGAGCGCTTCGGCGAGCAGGCGGTGAACGACGTCGTCAAGATGATCGGCGTCGAGGCGCGGCATTGGGCCCGTCCCGACCAGACGACCGCCGACCTGTGCCTGGACGCGGCTCGCGTGCTGCTGGAGCGGCTGGACTGGACGGCCGACAGCGTCGACGCGCTGGTCTTCGTCTCTCAGACCCCCGACCACCGCCTGCCCGCCACCGCCTGCATCCTGCATGGCCGCCTGGGACTGGCGCCGGGCTGCCAGGCCTTCGACGTGAGCCTGGGCTGCTCGGGCTACACCTACGGCCTGTGGCTGGCCGCGGCGATGATCAACGCCGGCTGCCGGCGCGTGCTGCTGCTGGCCGGCGAGACCAGCAGCCGGCTGGTCGACCCGTCCGACCGCGGCACCGCCATCCTGTTCGGCGACGCCGGCACGGCCTCGGGCCTGGAAGCCGTGCCTGGCGCGCCGCCGATCCATTTTCGGTTGGGCACCGACGGCTCGGGGGCGGGCGCCCTGATCGTGCCCGAGGGCGGCTTCCGCGCGCCCGTCCCCGATCCCGACCGGGCCGAAGGGCTCGACCCCACGCGCCTCCACATGGACGGCGGCGAGGTGTTCACCTTCACGCTGCGGGCCGTGCCTAAGCTGATCAAGGACACCCTTGCCGACGCCGGCGTCGAGGGCGACAGCGTCGACGCCTATCTGCTGCACCAGGCCAACCGCTTCATGCTGCGCCACATCGCCAAGAAGATCGGCGCCAGCGAGGCCCAGACCCCGATCAATATCGACCGCTACGGCAACACCAGTTCGGCCACCTTGCCCCTGCTGCTGACCACGGACCTGGCCCCGCGCGTCACCAGCGCGCCCAGCCGGATGATGCTGGTCGGCTTCGGGGTCGGCCTGTCCTGGGGCTCGGCCCTGATGGCGCTGGAACCGCTGGTCTGCGCGGAGACCATCGTCGCATGACCTTCGCCCCCGACGCCCTGGCCGGGCGGACCATCCTCGTCACCGGCGCCTCGTCGGGCCTGGGCCGCGCCACGGCCCAGCTCGTGGCGCGCTGCGGCGGCCGGGTCATCGCCACCGGACGGGACGCCGCTCGCCTGGAGGCGACGATCGCCGACCTGGCCGGCGACGGCCACCGGGCCTTCGCGGCAGTGCTGTCCGACGCCGACGAGACCGCCGACCGGATCTCGACCGCCGCCGCCGAGGCCGGCGGCCTGGACGGCGCCTTCCACGCGGCCGGGGTCGAGCTGATCCTGCCGGTCCGCCTGACCAAGACGCGCAATCTCGACGAGGTGTTCGGCGCGGCGGTCAACGGCGCCATGGGCCTGGCCCGCGCCGCCGGCAAGACCGGCACCCTGAAGGCCGGGGCCTCCATCGTCTTCATGTCCTCGGCCGCCGCGTCGCGCGGCCGTCCGGGGATGGTGGCCTATTCCGCGGCCAAGGCGGCGGTCGAGGGCCTGACCCGGTCCCTGGCCTGCGAGCTGGCCCCCAAGTCGGTCCGCGTCAACGCCATCGCCGCCGGCGGGGTCGAGACCGAGATGCACGGCCGCCTGGCCCGGGGGCTGTCGGAAGCCGGCATGGCGGACTATGAACGCCAGCACCTGCTGGGCTTCGGCGCGCCGGCCGACGTGGCCAACGTCGCGGCGTTCCTATTGTCGCCCGCCAGTCGGTGGGTGACCGGCGCGGTCTGGACGGTGGACGGCGGCTATCTGGCCAGCTGAAGGGGGACATCATGACCGACTATGTGCTGGTGGGCGGCGGGGCCTTCGCCCGCGAGATCTTCGACTGGTTCGCCCCGGGCCTCGAAGCCGGCGACCGCTTCAGCGGCTATCTCGACGACGGCGACCAGCCGTTCAGGGCCTTCGGCCGCGACCTGCCCCAGCTGGGCGACACCCACGCCTTCAAGCCCGGTCCCGAAACCCTGCTGGTGATGGCGGTCGGCGACCCGGCCGGCAAACAGGCCCTGGCCCAGCGCTTGACCGCCCAGGGCGGACGCTTCGCCACCCTGCTGCATCCGCGCGCCTGGATCTCGGCCTCGGCCCGGCTCGGCCAGGGCGTGGTGGTGGGGCCGTTCGCCGACGTCTCGGCCGACGCCCGCGGCGGCGACTACGTCACCCTCAACGCCTATGCCAGCATCGGCCACGACGCCCAGGTCGGCGACTTCTCGACGCTCAGCGGCTATGTCGACCTGATGGGCGGGGTCAAGGTCGGCCGGGCCGCCTTCCTCGGCTCGGGCGCGCGCGTCCTGCCGGGCGTGTCGGTCGGCGACGGCTGCATGATCGGCGCTGGCGCGGTGGTGGTGCGCAAGGCCCCCGACGGCGCCACGCTCTACGCCGCCCCGGCCCGCCGGCTGTGACACTCGCACCGCCCCGCCTGGACGACCGGCTGCTGACCGACTTCTGGCATCTGGTCGCCCATCGCGCCGAACTGGCCGAGCCTGGCGCCTGGCTGCGCCTGGACTGGCCCGGTGGCGACCTGGCCCTGTTCAACGACGAGGGCGAGATCCTGGCCTTCGACAATGTCTGCCCGCACCGCGGCGCCCGCTATTTCACGGGCGATCACGGCGTCGGCCGCGTGGTCTGCCCCTATCATGGCTGGGCGTATCGGGCCGGCCAGCTGCGGGTGGCCCAGCGCGCCAATTTCGACGAAGCCGAGCTGGCCGGGATCGGGCTGCGCACGTTCCGGTCCGCCTGGTGCGGCGACTTCCTGTTCGTCGGCCTGGCCCCGGTGGAAACCCTCGACGCCCAGCTGGGCGACGCCTTCGCCGACCTGGAGCGCGCCTCGCGGCGCGTCACCGGTCGCCGCGACTTCAACGCCTTTACCTTCCAGGCCAACTGGCGGGTTGGGGTCGAGAACGCGTTGGAGGGCTACCACGTCAATCCGATCCATCCGCAGACCCTGGCCCCGCTGGGCCTGATCGACGACCGCATCGACTACCAGGGCCGCAACATCGGCTACCTGGCCCGTATCGGTCAGGCCCGCACCGCCAAGGGCCTGTCGGTGATGAAGCGGTTCTTCGAGGTCGACGACGCCTACGAAGGCTATTGGTCGCTGTACGTCTTCCCGTTCGCCATGGTCTCCTCGACCTTCGGCTATTCCTACGCCCTGCAGACCTATTTCCCGTCGGCGCTCCCCAACCAGGCGCATTTCTGCAGCCGGCTGCTGACCTCCCGCGTCAAGCCGGGGGCCGAGACGGCCGTCGAGGGGTTCTTCGAGTCCAGCGCCCAGGTCAACCGCCGCATCTTCGAGGAGGACCACGCGATCTGCGCGCGGGTCAGCCCCGCTTACGACATGATGCGGCCCGGCCGGGTGTTCGCGCGGTCCGAGGAACGGGTCAGGCGGCTGCACGCCATCCTGACGGCGCTGAACGGTTAGGCTTTCACCCGCCAGAGCTCGAACATCTCGCGATAGGCTTTTTCCATCATCCGTGCGACGCCCGCCTCGTCGCGGTACGGCGCGGCGGCGAAGCCGGCGGCGGCGCGGTCGCGCAGGGCCTGCAGCCTGGCCGGCGACGCCGAGACCTCGATCGCCTTGGCGACATAGTCGTCCCAGCTGTCGGTCACCAAGTCGGGCAGGCCCGCCTCATTGACAATCGCCAGGCCCGCGCGGCTGTAGAAGGTCTCGCCGCGAAGGGCCAGCACGGGCACGCCGCGCGACAGGGCCTCCAGCGAGGTGGTGCCGCCGGGGCAGGGCGAGGTGTCGAGCGCCAGGTCGACCAGGCCGAAGGCGTTCTCATAGGCTTCGCCCTTGCTGTGGCCGTCGAAGACCAGCCGGTCCGCTTCGACGCCATGGGCGGCGAAGCGCGCGGCCGTGACCCGGGCCAGGATGTGATCCTCATAATAGCTGTACTTGAGCAGCAGCCGCGATCCGGGCCGGCCCTGCAGGATCCGCGCCCAGGCGGCCACGGTCTCGTCGCTGACCTTGGCCGGATTGGTGAAGCTGCCAAACGTGACCTGGCCGCTGGCCAGGGACGGGGCGGGCGAGACGCGGGCCTGCGGATCCGGTCGGAACGGCGCGGAGATCCGCGGGACAGTCCAGACCGTCTCGGTGAACAGCTCGGCCATCCCGGGCGTCGGCACGGAATCGGCGTGCAGCGCATAGTCCATGTTGGTCAGGCCGGTGGTCTGTTGGTAGTTCAGCCAGGTGACCTGGACCGGCGCGGCGCGGCGGCCGAACACCGGCAGGCGATTGCCCGGGTTGTGTCCCCAGACGTCGATCAGTACGTCGATGCGATCCTTGCGGATCAGGGCGGCGGCGTCCTGGTCCGACAGCGCTCCGATGGCGCGCACGGTCACCGGCTGGACCCAGTCGGTCTCGCCCGCCGCCTCGGTCGGGTAGAGGAAGACCTCGATCTGCTCGCGGTCGTGGCGCTCGATCAGCGGCACGACGAATTGGCGCGCCTGCTGTCGGACGAAACTGGGCGCGACATAGCCGATCCGCAGCTTGCGCCCCGGCTCGCGGCTGTTCTTCAACGCCGGCGCCGGGCTCTTGTCTTCGTAAAGCCGGGCCCATTCGCGCGCCTCGGCGGCGTGACGCCGGACTCCGTCCTTCACGAAGAAGAGCGAAAACAGCAGGAATTCGTGGGCCTGGGCGGTGGTGCGGTCGCTCTCGGTCACCGCGCGGAAGACCAGCGCGGCTTCCTCGGCTCGGCCCTGGTGATGCAGGCACAGGCCGTAGGTGAACAACGCCTGCATGTCCGGGTGGCCGGCGCTGATGGCCAGGCTCAGCGCCACGCCGGCGGTGGCGATCGCGTTGGCGTCATAGAGCATGTCCGCCACGGCGACGGCGTATTGCGGATCCTTGGTCAGGCGCTGGACGTCGCCCCCGAAGCCGCGGATCAGAGCAAAGGCGTGCAGCAGTCGCGCGTCGTTCAGCGCTCCGTCGGCCTCGTCGGCCTGGCCGGCGCCGAGGGCGGCCGAGGCCAGCCAGTAGCGCAGCTCGTGCTTGGACGGCTCGGCCGCGACCAGCGCTCGCATCAGCGCCAGCGCTCCGGCGGCGTCGCCGGCCATCAGCAGGGCCTTGGCCGCGGTCAGGTCCTGGCTGGCGTTCAGAGGGGTCGGCAGGCCGGACATGGAGAGCTCGCATGGTCTGAAAATCGCGCCCGATAACGCCGGCATTACGGTTAATGCGCCACTAAGAAAACGACGCGAACTCGACCTTGACGATCATGATCGCCGCCACGCCGACGCGCCGACAGTGATCGCACCGACTGGCCGCGGCTTGGCGCGGGCGAGGCGCGTTGAAGCTCTGGCTTGCATTGTAGGATACCGTTGGTGCCATAGGTTAGGCCGGTGATTTTTCCGTTGGGATCCCGAGATGCGCTGTGAAATTTGCGAGGGCGCGACATCCTACTATTTTTCCAAGACATTCGACGCCTTCAACCTGGGCGAGGTGGAATATTGGCGATGTGATACGTGCGGCTTCGTGTTCTCACGAACGCATCTGGAGATGTCACAGGAGGCCTGGAATGAACTGAACTTGCTCTGCCATGAAACCTATCAGGGGGGCGACGAGAACGTTCTGGATCCCCGCTGGAAGGCGCGCATCGCCGCCCAGGCCCTGGCCTTGTCCGAACTGGCGGCGGCAGGTTTGCTTGATCCCGGAGGGCGATGGGTCGACTTCGGATGCGGCGACGGCGTGCTGTCGAACACGTGCGCTCGCGAACACGGCTTGAAGCTTCTGAAATACGATGAACATATGGCCGCGGGGAATGACTATCTCGCGGCCGAGGACATGGTCGAAGGCGCATTTGACTTTGTCATTTCGACCTCGGTCTTCGAACACCTGACCCGGCGCGAACAGTGGGATGGCGTCGAAGCGCTCGTATCGCCTGGCGGAGCCTTTGGGCTTCATACGTTGGTGGCCGAGACCGTGCCGAAGGACCCTGGCTGGTTCTATCTACAGCCCCCGCACTGCGCCTTCTTCACGAACAGCGCGATGGAGCGGTTGTTCAAGGACTGGGGCTACCGTTCTTCGATCTATAATGTCGCCGCGAGCTTGTGGATCTGGTTTCGATCAGACCCCAGGGAAGTCGAAGGCCGGATCGCTGAACTCAATCGCACCGCGTCGAGTCCCTTCCTCTTCCGAGAAGGATTTCTGGATTACTGGAAAAGCGACCCGCGCCTCCCGAAGTCGGCGGTGTGACGATCCGGCTCAAGACAGGCGCTCGTCACTGCCCATTGGCGCCCCTTCGATCTCGGCCTAGCCGGCGACTCGGCGCCAGTGGGTCGCGGAACCATCGGCGGCAGGCACGGCTGAAGCTCGACGCATCCGTATAGCCTAGCGCCTCGGCGATCTGGGCGTGGGAAAGGTGGCCGGCTCGCAGGAGTCGCTCGGCGCGGATGCGCAGTTCGGCGTCCACAAGTTCGCGATAGCCAGTCCCGGCCTCCGAGAGCCGGCGAACCAGGGTTCTTCGCGAGACGCCAGTCAGGCGCGCGACCTCGTCGGCGGTCGGGCGGCCGGCGGGCAGGGATCTCAACAGCCGCTCAACCCTATCCCGCAATCCGTCCGGCGCGACGAGCCGCGCCCTCGCGGCCTGCAGCTCCTGCAGCGCGACGCCATACAAGGTGGCGTCGGCCATGGGGGACTGCAGCGCGAGCCATGCGGAGGGGAAACGGATCGCGTTGCGCGCCGCGCCGTAGACGACGTTCCCGCCAAGTATGGCGCGAACCTGAGGCGCATGCTCGGGTTCGGCGCAAGCGAAGAAGAAGAGGGCTTCGGTCGGCGGCGCGGCCAGCATCGACGCAACGCCCGCCCGGAACCCGATGAAAGACACTTCCATCATCGGGCGCCATAGGGTCTCGGCGAGATCGACCGTCAGGTCGTAGTCCATTTGGCTCCACTGCCGGCCGCGCCGCAGCGAGGTCCTGTAGAACGGTGCTCGAACAAAGCCGAACCGGGTGATCACATCCATCATCGCTGCGAGGTCCGGCGCCGCGACCCCCGCGACGCCCAGCGGTCCATGGGAAGAGAGATTCCAGAGCTCGGGCGTACGTAACGCCCAACCCTCTCCGAATAGGGCGACGAGGTTCTCCACCTGACGGGCCTGCTGAAAGAGGCTGATGTCGGCGGAGGGGTCGCGCAGCATGTCGTCGGTGACGCCCGTGCCGGCCAGGATGGCGGCTCGACGCTCCGGGCTGTCGCCAAAGCAGCGCAAGATCAGGCGGAAATAGCCGAGGGACATCGGCAGCTGTTGTGGAGCCTCGACCATCTACGCGCAAAATGCCCAGAAGGAGGCCCGTCACGCCAGCCCCTTTAGGCAGGCGTGACAGGCTTGGTTTTCATGCTGAAGCGGAGCTGTTTGGCGCCCCCGAATCCACCGCCGTCCGACCGTTAGATCCCGTCCAGCCGGCACCCGCGCGCTACCAGGATGGGTCTGAGCGCGCGGAAGGCCGCCGGATGACGCAAGAGAGGCATGCGGGGATAGAGATGGTGGATGATGTGATACTGCATCCCCATCGTCAGGATGTTGCCAAGGCGGCTTCGAAACCCGCGGGTGTTGCGGTAGCGACCCTGGTCCACGCCCGGATGGTGAGGGGCCCAGCTCAGGAAAAACCGGATGTAGGCCCCGCCGACGATGCGCGGCAGCCACACGATCGTGGCCACCTCCAGCGCGTAACCCGCCCAGGCGAACCCGAAGAGCAGGGCGTTGGTGGCGAGCCCATAGGCCAGGAGCACGGCGCCGGCCCGCCGGGCGTCGTCCGATCCAATCCGCTCCAGGGCCTTGGCGTAGGCGATATTGATCTTCGGAACCGTCTGAAGTTGGCTGCCGATGTCCTTGACGACCATGTGCCAGCCGCTGTCGGACCTGGTGTTGATGTCCGGGTCGAGGTCCAGATCGTTGGTGTGGCTGTGGTGCTCATAGTGCGTGAGACGAGCCGCTTGGTAGGGCAGGCCCAACGGGACGGGCGAGAGGTGGCCCACCAGTTCGTTCAGCCAGAACAATCGCTCGCCTTCGCGAGCGATGATCCTGTGCTGGGCCTCGTGAGAGGGCAGGTAGGAAAGGATCACGGTCACGGTCGCGACCGGAGCCGCCGCCCACAGAGGCAAAACGCCCGACATCGTCAGGGGCCAAAGCGCCAGCCAGGCCGCCAGGTTCGCGAACGCCCAGGCGATGGAGCCCCACGGAAGACCACCCATGAAGCGCTCGGCGATCGAACGCTCCAGGCGCAGCAACTCTTGGGACGAGAGTTCGCCGTGATCGCGCTCAGGCATCGTCGCGGAGACGCTCACAGCCATCGCCCCCTCAAGTTGGCGATCGCACCCCACGATCCGCCGATGGCCAGGCCCGCGACCAGAGGCCATTGGGCCTGCGCCGCTCCCGGAACGACGCGCGCGAGAAGTTGCGCGATCAGCGGTGCGACGAAGCCGATTCCGAAAATCGATGGCATGCCGTGGAGCAACGCCATCAGTAGGCGGCTACCCATGCCGACAGGAGGTGTCGGCGGACTGGATTCGGGAGCGTCGCTCAACGGCGGGGCGACGTGGTTGCTAGGCGTCACGGTCTTTCTCCCGGTCGCCCGTCTCGAGGCGGGCTTGACGCTCAGCTTACGCCGAAGGCGCTCCTGCGGAGATGACCCGGTGCGCCATTCTGGTGGCCGTTTGCGCCAGGCCCGCCCGGTCAAGCGAGGCGGCCTTGGCGCTTCGGGCGGCCGACACCGAAAGTGGTTTCATGAAAGCCGTCGTCGACGACCGTCGTTTTGATCCGGCGGCCCGGATAATCGCGACCCTCAGTATGGGCGCCAGCGCTTGATCGGCGGCCATGCCGATGTCGCAGCCGGCGCATCCGCTAGCACCGGATGCACGCGCGAGCCCGTCATGAACCGACGATGATAAACTCGTGGAAGCGCTCCCGGCTGAACGGAACGCGCTCCATGTGCGGGAAGCCTCCAATTGATCCTTTGGTAGCGAGACGCGGGGTTTCTATCTATCAGTCGACGCGGAATGCAGGCGGGCGGACCTGGCAAGCCTTTGTCCTCTTATCTGATGCTCGGCCATGGTCGAGCTCGGGCCTTGTCGGTCCAGCTGTGAACCTCGGCGCGTTCAAGTGGTTTTCACCCGTTGAGGACGGAGGCGCCGATGTTGAACCCGATCCTGGAGGATCATCCTCGCAAGCCGGATCTGGTCGGGGACCTGATGGGCCGCTGCGCCCAGGCCTGTTTCGATTGCGCCCAGGCCTGCGCGGCCTGAGCCGACGCCTGTCTGGGCGAAGACATGGTCGAGCTGTTGCGCCGGTGCATCCGTCTCAACCAGGACTGCGCCGACATCTGCTTCGCCACCGGCTGCGTCGTCTCCCGATTCACGAAGATGGGCGCGACCGCCTTGCCGCCGCTGCTGATCGCTTGCGCCGAAGCTTGCCACCTCTGCGCCGACGAGTGCCAGCAACACGCCACACGCCACGCGCCACGTCCACTGCCTGGCCTGCGCCAGGAGTTGCCAAGCCTGCGCCCAGGCCTGTCGCGATGTCTATCCCGCGGCGACCGATTGACGTCCAACCGGTAGTGGAAGTCCCCACGGACGCTGTTTCTCCCACGATCTGATCATGGGGCAATCGAGTCGCCGACACGCCCGTGTTCAACCACGCCGGCCTCGGCGCGAGGTCGTTCCGAGCGCGGGAGCGTTTGCCGGCGGCGGTTCAACCGACGCCCTGAACCCTTTGATCCACGATCAGCGTGGGGCTTGCGCTGTGGTCAGCATCTGCGCCTTGGTCTGAGTGCTGCGGGCGTGGTCGTTCTCCAGGGCCAGGGTGCGTTGAAGCAGGCCCACCATCTTGCCGTCGATCTCGACGATCACGATCGGCTCGCGCTGGTCTTCGGCCAGGCCCGCGATCTTGCCGACGGCCGCGCCGGCGCGATCAATCACCGTCATGCCCGTCTTGAAGGCGGGAAGGGCGGGCGTGTCGGCGGGTTGACGGATCGGTGGAGCGGGCGCCGGCGCGTTCTGGCCGCAGGCCGGGCCGGCGATCACGCCGGCGAGCGACAGGATCAGAAGA
Organism: Caulobacter sp. LjRoot300; assembly: GCF_964253875.1. NCBI lineage: Bacteria > Pseudomonadati > Pseudomonadota > Alphaproteobacteria > Caulobacterales > Caulobacteraceae > Caulobacter > Caulobacter sp. LjRoot300. The sequence goes on along the minus strand of NZ_CAXUSA020000003.1, from coordinate 743,808 downwards.
TGCGTTTTCATCGACCTTCTCCTTTCCGCTTGGACAGCGGCCGCCGCACCAGTTCGTTCCCGCATGGACGAGGGAACAGCCGTTGGCGCCGGCCGTTTTTTTGATGCGGCGGACGGTGTCCCTGGGCCGCGCTTCTTCCAAAGACGGAGGTTCCAATGCGAGTGAGCGACTGCATGACGCGCAGCGTCGAGATCACCAGTCCCCAGGAGACAATCTGCGACGCGGCCAAGATGATGGCCGATTGCGACGCTGGCGCCTTGCCGGTGGGCGAGAATGATCGGCTGGTTGGGGTGATCACGGATCGCGATATCGCGATCCGCGCCGTGGCCGAAGGCAAGGGGCCGAACGCGAAGGTAAGCGAGGTGATGAGCGCCGAGGTCCGATATTGCTACGAGGATGACGACGTCAACGAGGTGTTGCGCAACATGGGCGACCTGCAGGTGCGCAGGCTGCCGGTGCTGAGCCGGGACAAGCGACTGGTCGGCATCGTCTCGCTCAGCGACCTGGCGATGAACGGCGCCAGTGCGACGGCCGGCCAGGCCCTGGGCCACATCGCGCGGCCGGGCGGGGAGCATTCGCAAACCCGCCATTGAGAGAGCGCGGGGCAACCGCGGGTTGGCTTGCCCCCCTGCGCGAGCGCCGCTGGCCGGGCCAAAACCCGCCAAGCTCGAGAAGGTGTTGGCCACGAAGGATCGTCAGGCGGTCTTGATCGATGGCCGGGCCGGCCGATCAGCCGCCAGGCGCGCCGTTCCACCATCGCCGGGCAGGCAGCCGCCAGCGCCAAGCCCGCGGTCGTCAGCTTGGCTTCGGCGCCGGCGATAATGTTGTACGCCGGCGCCTTCGGGCGTCACGCCTTAGGTGTGCGCGGCTTCGGCGTGGATTTCGCCGACCGACCAAGCCTTCACCAGCGGGTAGATCTGGTAGAGGGCCGACAGGCCGAAGATGATGTAGACGCCACGCGCCACGGCCGAGCCTTCTCCGAACAGATAGGCGACGAAGTCCGTCTGGACCAAGCCGACCAATCCGGCGTCGAGACCGGCGACGATGGTCAGGATGAGGGTGGCGAGATTGAGAGCCTTCATGATGGGTCTCCTTTGTCCGTACGATTCAACCCCTGCGCCTTGGCGTCGTTCCGTCTCGACGCCCTCGTTCGTCAGACGGCCAGGACGCCGGCGACGACGAGGCCAAGACCGATCAAGGTCAAGGCCGCGTTGGCGATGTGGCCGTACTCCCAGCGCGTGCGCAGCGCCGCCCAGTCGGGCGGCGTGCTGATCCAGTTGTCGGTCGCCTGGTTGGCCGGCCAGATCCGGATGAAGAACAACACCAGGGTGGCGGCCACGCACAGGCCGCCGACCAGGATCGGCCAAAACGCCGCTGGCGCGCCGCGCAGACTGAAGGCCAGGCTGAAATCGGCCACCATCGCCGCGACCGGGGCGATCCCGGCCAAGGCCCAGCCTCGGTAGATCTGCTGCACGGCCAGATAGCGCTCCTGCGGCAGCCTCATCTTGTTGGGCGCGGCCATGGCGTGGGCGCCGCCGGGCACGAGCGCCAGCGCCGTCAGAAGGATCGCGAGAAACTGCAGGATCGCCAGAATGAGCGCCCTCCTGTCTGTTCGACATGCCAATCGTTGGCGATCGAGGCGATAACGGTTGAGAAGGCTGGGATTTCCACGCCTTCGGAGAATATTTCGCGCGCCTGCGAGCCGAGCGCCGCTGGCGATGACCAATGTTGGGATTCAGATAGAACGCCATGAGCGCGGCGACAGCGATGAAGACGCTGTGCCAGGAGAGCAGGGCGTAGACGATGGCGCCCTGGGCGCCGAGCTGGGGCGCCAGCCCGGTCTGGCGCCAGATCGTCAGGTCAGTCGCCCAGCCCGAAGCCAGGGCGGCGAAGGCCAGGACGATCAGGGCAGCGGCCAGCCGGTGTCACTGACTCTTTAAGGGCTCACCTCAAGGTTTGTTCTCCAGAACACGCTTTGAGGCACAAAGGGCGAACACTGTAGTGCAGGCCGGATTTTTCTCGTCTCAAGGTTTGTCGGATTTCCTCGCTGGCACACTCGCCTCCGATCGTGCACTCGAATTCATCGAGCAGCCCGCGTTTGTAGGTCTGAGTTCAGATGAGAGTAAGCGCCTAAAGCTATCATTCATTAGGGCGACCATCGGCGAGAACGCTGGCGATGGTGTCACTGACTCTTTAAGTTGCGACCGACGCGCTTAGAAAACACCTGGGATAGCTGACTCCAAATTCTGCGACTGACTCCAAAATCGTACGATCTGACTCCAAACTGCGCGACTGATTTTGAGCCGGTTCTGAACTCTTGTCAGACACTAGAAAGGTCCGCTTGCAGGATGTTCCGCCGAGCGAAAGGCTGCCGCCCCCTCGCGACGGCGGTGCGTCTCGACAAGAACTTTTCGCGAAGATCAGAGAATTCCTACCTATGGTGGAGGTTGCAGCGTAGTTTCATCGTATGGCAAAGCTGAAGACATGGTGCGTGGCGTCGTCGGAAACGGTCGGGGCTCACGCCCTACATTATTACGAAGCCGATGCGACCAAGACCCCTGCGGCGGTGGCGTCGATCGCCAAGGCGATCCCTGAACACTACGCCTCGCGTGAGCGCATCGCGGGGCTTTTGAAGCGGTTGGGCAAGCCGGCGGCCTCGGACTTCGTGCGTGAAAAGCTGCCACAGACCCGCCAGATGCGATCGGGCGACCTGGGAGAGATCATCGCCGCCAGCTACGTGAACGATTATGCCGGATACTCCACCGTGTGCCGCCTGCGCTGGAAGGATCACCGGGCCATGGCCATGCGCGGCGATGATGTCATCGGCGTGCGGCAAGACGCCGACGGTGCAACTGCCTTCCTCAAGGGGGAGGTCAAGAGCAGCGTTTCGCTGAAGACCGCCACTGTCGTGGAGGCCCGTAAGGCGCTGAAGTCCAACAACGGGCGGCCCTCGGCCCACGCCCTGTCGTTCCTGGCCGACCGCCTGATGGAAACGGGCCAGACGGCACTGGCCGACCTAATCGACGACGCCCAGCTGAAAAAGGGCGTGCCCGCCGCCAAGGTCACCAACATGCTGTTCGTGATGACCGGCAATGACGCGCGCGGTTTCCTGCGCACCGACTTGACAACTTGCTCCGGTCCGATCGGTCAGCACAGCGTGGCCCTGCGCATCAAGGACCACCAGACCTTCATCGCCAGCGTTTTTGACAAGGTGGTCGCCGATGGCATCGACGGTTGAGGCCATTGCCGCCAATATCGAGGCGGCGACCGAGGCGGGATTTCGTGGGCGACTGTTGGCGCGCGGACAGGCGCGCGCGATGATGTGGCGCGAGGGGGTTCTGCCGGTCGGGCCGCCGCCGTTCTCGCCGCTTCTGAGCTATGATCTGCTGTCCTATGGATATTCGCTGCTCAGCCACGGCTTGCGGCTGCTGGAGTTGGACGGCGATCGCGGACTGGCGCGCACGGCCTTCGAACACGCCGCCAGTGCCATCGAGGCGGTGCTGACCAATGGCCGCGCGGGAGCCGCGCGGGACTTCCACACCCTGGTGGCCGCGGCCGCCTATCATCTGGGCCGATATTCGGCGCGGGCCTACTCGTTGCTGCACGCCAGCGCCGAGGCGGCCAATCTATCGACACCCGAGCAGTGTCTGGCGCACTTGATGTTGCGCAACTTGGATCAGTTGCAGGACCTGGTGGCCGGCAAAAAGGCCGAAGGCCACGCCCGCGACGCGGCGCTGGTCGAGCGGCTACGCGGGGCAACGGCGCTGCAGGCGAGCACCGATCCGGAGACGGACGACATTGGCGACCAGGACCCCGCGCTGGAGGTCCTGGTCTTGGCGTTAGACGACGCCTATCTGTCGGCCCTGGCCACGGCGCTGCTAGCCTTCGAGCGCGGCGAGCGGGCCTTGCTCGACTCCGCGCTAGACCAGTTGAGGGTGGGCCTTGAGGGCGCCGGGGAATTTAATCTAGTGCCCCAGTGGTGGTGCCATCGCCTGTCAATCCATCTGCTGGACGAGTTGTGGGACTGCAGCTTCCACACCCGCCTTGCGCCCAAGTCGCCCGATCCGCAGGCGCGCGACTGGCCTCAGATGCGTGAGCTGTTCATCGCCTCGCTATTTCGCCGGGCCCGCGCCGAGATCGACCTTTGGCCCTCTCAGATTGAGGCGGCTAAGCGGGCCCTGGAGGTCAAAGACAATCTGGTGGTGTCGCTGCCGACCAGCGCGGGCAAGACCCGTATCGCCGAGCTTTGCATCCTGGCCTGCCTGGCGGCCGGCAAGCGGGTGGTCTTTGTCACGCCGCTGCGGGCGCTGTCGGCCCAAACCGAGATCAGCCTGCAAAAGACCTTCCAGCCCTTGGGTAAGAGCGTATCGAGCCTCTATGGCGCGATCGGCGGCGGTGGATCGGACGACAATCTGCTGCGTGAGCGAGACATCATCGTCTCGACGCCAGAAAAGCTGGACTTTGCGTTGCGCAGCGATCCTATCTGGAGGCGCAATGGCACCGTCAGCGCGCGCTGGCCCAGCATTATCACGGACTCTATTCCTGGCTCGTGCAGATGATCTATCACCTGCTGTACGCACGCCAGGTCATGGTCGCAAATTATAGAGTCAGCGGGTCGCACGGTTTGGAGTCAGAAATCGCGAAAACGCGGAACGTTGAGGCAACAGGTGACGTGCGGCGTGCGAGTCGCAGAGTTTGGAGTCAGTGACAGTGACACTTAGGATTCCGGAACCATCGCGTTATCGTCTAAGTAATATTATCAGAAGCGCGAGCATGTTGGACACTGTTGCATGTCTGAGGTTTCCGAGATCCTTGCAAACCGCCGGCCGCGCCACGGCCGCTGTCTGAGATCGTTGCAACGGGCGAAGATGTTTGCACAGGCCGGCGGGCAAAGCGGACCACTCGGCGCCGTTATTCCGGCGGCTCGGCGTAGTATGGCACGAGCAAGAAGCTCAACATTACCAGCCCGAGGCCCGCCATCGTTGCGAGCGCGAGATCCCAGCGAAAAGAAAGCGTCAGGATCATCCAACCACCAGCCAAGCCGACCGTGACGGCACCGACGTTGCGCAGCGCGGCCGCGACCAATCGAAAGCGCATCCGCGTGATATATGCCGAATGTTTTTTGGACGACATTGGCGACCGTGGCGCTGTTTATCGACAAACCATGCCACAGATCGAGGCCGCGTCCAGGATCGGCTGTTAGGCCTGCTTAGCCAGCGCGGCCCAGGCCGCTGCCGCCATTCGCTCGCGCATAGCCCTCGGCCACAGATGCGAGTCTTTCGCGAGCATGTTTCCTTCGTGGGCGCTCGTGACACACATCAACATCATGAGCGGATCATCTGACGCGCATAAAGCGAGGTAATTCAGCCTCTTGGTCGATTGAGCTTTCAGATCTGCAAGACCAAGGAAGTGACCTTTGCCAAATCCATGAAGCGCCAGGCTCTTATATTTATCCGGCCGAATAACGATCTGAGCCACTGCCGACAGCACCCGGATCCGCCACGGGGCGGTCAATCGGCCAAGCACGCCCCTTCCTGGCCTAGCTCCCTGAAAACCTGGCAACGGTTGATCGTCGGGATGGTCGAACCACGAGGCAAGAGTGCCTCCGGCCCCAGCAGGGGCGCCGTGAAGCAGGAAGTCCGAGAGATCGAGTAGGACTTGGCGCCCCCTGCCCCAGTCGTCGGCCAGTGACCAAATCGAACGATCCACCGCCTCGCCAGCTCGCAACCCCAGCACCAGATCTTCAAACGTCCTAAGGTGAGCCGGAAATTGAATTGCCGGCAGGCGAATTGGACGGAGGCGCCGGATGGCGTTGACCGCAAAGCTCGAATTAGCCGATCTCGCGACTGACAGCGAGATTCAATCTATTGCACTTGGTTTCAAATTCACGCGCGGTTGCGCAACAGCTGCCGGTGATCCTGACGGGACCGGTGGTCGTCGATGCCGTGGTCTGCCGCGGTACCGTGCGTAGTCTCCGAATAACTGTAACTGACGCGGCGAATGCGGATGGCTAGGTGTCGCCGAGCGCTTTGACGTCGTTTCGCTTCGGCAGCTCTCGGCCTGACATCGCCAAACTCGCGTGCGCGCCGGCGGTTGTGCGCCAGGAGCGGACATTGGTCCGCTCACAGTCCCTGGGATGAAATCTCGGTCTTCTGGATCGAGCTCCAAAGAATTTCGAGCCCTCGAAGATCCGCCGTATCCAGCCCCTCGACGAAGGCGTCCCGGAACGGCTCCAACAGAGCCAGCGCTTCAGCCGTCCTTCCCCGCGCCAGCCAGAGCCGCGCTAGGTCGTGCGTGGCCCGCAGTTCCCAGGCGCGTGCGCCCTGCTTCTGGCTGATGTTCACCGCCTCGGCCAGCAGCCGTTCGGCTTCGCCCAGTTGGTCGACGCCGTATGACTCGACGATGCGGGCGCGAAGACGGAGCAGTTCCGGCAGGGCGAAGGCCTCGCCGTTCGCGCGACACCGCGCCAGCGTGGCGTCCACCGTGCGAAGGGCGGCGTCGGGCCGGCCGCTGAGCAAAAGGCCTTGCGCCAGGGAGAGTTCAAAGGTCGTGGTCAGCAGCTCGTAGCGGGCGGCGTGCAGCCGCGCCAGGCTTTCCTCGATCCAGGCCACCCCTTCGCCGGCCCGCCCCGTTTCGATCGCCCGCGCGCCTCTTTGGCCCAAGGCGGCGGCGATATAGGGAACGAACCCGTTGATCTCGGCGATCTCGGCGAAGGCGTCCAGGCTGGACTTCGCCTGGGCCTCGTCGCCCGTCCACACATAGATCGAATGGCTCCAGATCAGGGCGATGCAGCGCGTCACCGGGTGGTCCAGGGCGATGGCCTCGACCTCGGTCCGCACCGCCAGCCGCCGCGCCTGGTCGGGCAGGCCCTGCAGCCACAGAACGCGCGCGAGGGCAATGCCGGATCGGTTGCGATGATCAAAGCCGTAATAGAGCGTGCGGCTCCGTTCGGATGGCGCGCTTTTCTGGAGCGAGATCTCCAGTTCCCGCCCCGCCCTGCCCTGGTCTCCGAACAGGTGATGCGACACCCCGGCCAGCGAGGCGGCCAAGCCGATCGCCTCCGGATGGCCGACGCCCTCGGCGATTTCGACGGCCTGCCCGGCCCAGGCCAGGGCCTGCTCGAACTCGCCTATTCGCTCATGAAAGATGTGCAATCGGCCCATTAGGCGCAGTTGGTTCCAGCGATCCCCCAGGGCGGTCGCGATGTCGAACGCCCTACGCAAGGCGAGGCCGGCCTCCGGGGCGTTGCCGCGCGTAAACATGATGGTCAGGCCGAGCGCGGCCTGCAGTTCCATTTCCTCGGCCGTGTCGCGAAATTGGCCATCCAGTCGCTCGACCGCTCGCTCGCACCAGGTGCGGCACTCCACGAACAGCGAGAGGTAGGCGAACAGTGGAACGCTGACCGCCACAAGGGACGTGGCCACCGTCAGATCGCCTTTCGGGCCGAAGCTCCATTCCAGGGCGTCGCGGATATTGCCCATCTGTCCGGACATCATGGCCGCGCCGGCGAAGACCTCCTCGGGCGTCTCGCCCAATCCGGCGAGCGTGTCGCGAAAGAAGCCCGCATGACGTCGGCGAACGGCGTCCAGTTCGGCCTCCCCGCGTTCGTCCAGCTTGACCTTGCCATAGGCCCGCGTTGTTTCGAGCAGCCGATAGGCCTCGGGGCAATGGGTCCGGTCCGGCGTGACCAGGCACTTGGCCGTAAGCTCTTCGAACGCAGCCGCGACCCGCGCCTCGTTCAGTTCGTCGTCGGAAACGACTGGCAAGGCCGCTTGCAGCGAGAACGGCCCGCGAAACACCGACAGCCGTTCCAGGGTGCGCTGTTCAGCCTGGCTCAGGAGCTCGTAGCTCCAATCCAGCGTGGCCTGCAAGGTTTGCTGCCGAGGCTGGACGGTGCGCCTGCCAGTCCACCCAAGGGCGAACCGCTTGCCGAGCATGGCCATGGTCGTCTCGATCCCATGGGCCGCCACCCGCACGGCGGTCAGTTCGATGGCCAGGGCCATGCCGTCGAGCCGCTGGCACATCTGGGCGATCGCTCGCGCGTCCTCGACGCCCACCACCAGGGCGCTATTGGCCGCCGACGCACGCTCAACGAAGAGCTCGACCGCCGGAAAGGCCAGCATTTCCTGCAATGACAGCTCCACCGTGTCGCTCGGAAACGGCAAGGCGCTCAGCCAATGCACGTGCTCGTCGCGCGCGCGCAACGGCTCGCGGCTGGTGGCCAGCACGCTGACCTTCGGCGCTGCCTCCCGTATGCGCTCGACGATGGCGCAGACGGCGTCGACCAGGTGCTCGCAATTGTCGAGTATCAGTACGATGTCCTGGGCCCGGATATGGCCCAGCAGGACGGTCATGGGGTCCTCGGTTTGCACGGGTATGCCCAGCGCGCTGGCGAGGGCCGACGGGATCAGCGCGCCATCGGCCAGGGTCGCCAGATCGACGAACCGCACGTGGCGGCCATGTTCGCCGGCCAACCTGTAACCCACCTCGACCGCCAGGGTGGTCTTGCCCATGCCGCCTGGGCTCACCACGGTGAACAGGCGGGGCTGAGCAAAACCCTCCAGTACGCGCTGGACATCCGTCTCCCGGCCGATCAAGCGCGTCCGGGTCGGCAATACGCCAGCCGCGCTCAACGACAGCTCCGCGACACCGGTCCTGGCTGGCGGCATCGAATCGGCCGGCGCCGTGGCCCGAACCGTCTCGACGAACGCGTAGCCCACGCCGACCTGGGTGGCGATGTAGCGCTCGTCGCCCTTGCCGTCGCCCAACAGCTTGCGCAGGCTGGTCATGTGGAAGCGCAGGCTTGCGTCCTCGACCGTCCGCCCCGGCCAGACGCGGTCAAAGAGTTCTCGCTTGGACACCACGCATCCGGGCTGTTCGACCAAGGCGACCAGCAGGTCCAGCGCCCGTCCGCCGATCTCGACCGGCGCTCCGTTGCGGACCAGCAGCCGCTTCCTGGGCGCCAGCTCGAACGGGCCGAACGCGAGCCAACCGACCTCCATGTCGGAAAATACGCGCTCCAAGAGCCGACCCTTTCGTCGCGTTCGGGCCATGTCCGCCCATCAATCCGCGTTCGCCCTTAAACTAGGGGAATTCGTCCGGACCGATCAATCCGGCATGTGCGGGCGCCTATCCCGCCCACCCGAGCTCGGCTACCAAGCGCGCAGATTTCGCGAATCTTGGTCGCGGTGGGGTTGGGGACCGATGATTCCGCACTGGTATCGGATGCTCGATATCCAAGGCCGCCGGACGTTCTGGACGGCGTTCGCCGGTTTCGTGCTGAACGCCCTGGCGATCCAGCTCTACCCGCTCCTGCAACCGACCATCGCCGCGGCTTGGGGACTCAACGCTTTCCAGGCCGGTTCGATCGCCAGCGTCACCCTGGTCGCCTCCACGGTGGGGGGCTGGATCGCCGGCGCGCTGTCGGACCGCTGGGGACGTGTTCGGATCCTGCAAGCGACAATCGTCCTCTTCGCGGCAGCGACGCTGCTGTGCGCGGTCTCGCGCGACGCCGTCCAACTGACGATCGCCCGGGCGCTTCAGGGCGCGGCGTTTGGCGGAGAATGGGCCGTCGGCATCGTGCTCGTCGCCGAGGCCGCCGCCCCGGCGACGCGTGGCCGCATGGTCGGAGCCGCGCAAAGCGCCTGGGCTGTCGGCTGGGCCTTGGCGGCGGGCGGCGCCTTCGCGGCGGTCTCGTTTCGCGACCCGGTCCTGGGATGGCGCGCGGCGTTCGGCCTCGCCGCCCTTTTCGCCCTGGGCGTTCTGTTCCTTCGCCGTCGCTTCCCGGCGCCGCCCGCCGCGGGGCGAGCCAAGGCGGCGAAGTGGCGCGACCTCTTTTCCCGTCGGCATGCCTACGCCACGTTTCGCGGGACGCTTCTGGCCATTGGGCTGCACAGCGGCTACTGGGCCCTGGCCATCTGGCTGCCCACGCTGCTGCGCTTCGGCACGGAAGCCGATCCCGGCGAGGCGGGTCGACGGCTCGCCGTGCTGATCGGCGGGTCGTTCTTCGGCTACTTCGGCGGCTCGTGGCTCAGCGACAACCTGGGTCGGCGCTTGGCGCTGCTGGCTTTCGCGGTGACCGCCGCGCTGTTCGTCCCGATCTATTTCGTCCTGCCTCACTCGACGGGTCTGGCCACCATCCTGGGCTTTCCGCTCGGCTTCCTGGCCACGGGCATGTTCAGCGCCAGCGGACCGGTGCTGACCGAGCTCTATCCGACCGCGTTGCGGGGGGCGGGCCAGGGCTTCTGCTATAACCTGGGACGCGGGGTGGCCGGATTGGCGACTGGCTTCATCGGCGCGGGCGTCGACAAGGTGGGTCTGGTCCCCGCGCTCGCCGCCTTCGTGGCGGGAGCCTACGGCCTTGTCGCCCTGGCCGCCCTCCTCCTGCACGAGACCCGCGGCCGCTCCCTGGCCGACGAAGGGCCGGATTTCGGGTGCAGCCTGATGCAATCAGGTCGCGAAGCGCTCAAGGCTCCACGAGAACTCACAGAGTCTCACGACACCTAACACGCCAGATCGTCCGGTTCGGACAAGATTGGGGCGCGGTCGATGGCCGCCGCGCGCTCGTGCGCACGTCCTCCTCTTCAGTTCCGGGAAGCCATCCATGCCCAAATTGCTCACCGCGTTCGCCGCGGTCCTGGTGCTCACCGGGTCCACCGCGTTCGCCGCGCCGCTCCGCAAGCCCGTCACGATCGTGCTGGTCCACGGCGCTTTCGCCGAATCCGCCAGTTGGAACCGCGTCGCCGCCCAGCTCAAGGCCGACGGCTATCGCGTGATCGCCGCCGCCAACCCGTTGCGCGGCGTCAAGGACGACGCCGCCTCGATTGGCCGGGTGGCGGCCTCCGTCCAAGGTCCGGTCGTGCTGGTCGGCCATTCCTACGGCGGCGCGGTGATCAGCGACGCCGGCGCGACCCCGCCGAACGTCAAGGCGCTGGTCTTCGTGGCCGCCTTCGCCCCCGACGCCGGCGAGAACGCCCTGGAACTGACCGGCCGCTTCCCGGGCGGCACGCTTGGCCAGGCCCTGGCCCCGCCGGTCATGCTGCCCGACGGCAGCAAGGACCTCTACATCGACCAGGACAAGTTCGGCGCCCAGTTCGCCGCGGACGTCGCGCCGGCGGAATCGGCGCTGATGGCCGCCACCCAGCGTCCCGTTCGCGACGCGGCCCTGACCGAGGCCTCGGGCCCGCCCGCCTGGCGGCGTCTGCCCTCGTGGTTCGTCTACGGGACCGGCGACAAGAACATCCCGCCCGCCGCGCTCGGCTTCATGGCCAAGCGCGCGGACTCCCGCAAGACGGTCGTGGTCGACGGCGCCTCGCACGTCGTCATGGTCTCGCACCCCAAGGCGGTCGCCGAGGTGATCGAGGCCGCCGCAGCGGCCCAGCCGTAAGCGGCGCCGGCGGCGGTCCTTCGCCCCTTGGACGCGCGAGACCTCACACGCTCTCACAACGCCTAACGACAAGACGGACCGCCCCGCGCCTAGTCTCCATACGGCTTCAACATGAAGGCGACCCACCATGACCGACAACCTCCCCGCCCCCAAAGTCGACGCGCGCCGCCGGCGCCTGGTCGGCGCGATGACCCTGAGCGCCGCAACGGCCGCATTTGCCGGGACCGGCCGCGCCCAGGCCGCGACGCCCGCCAAGGCCCTGCCGTTCGGCGCGCTCAAGCAGGTCGACGCCGGCGTGCTCAGCGTCGGCTACGCCGAGCTGGGGCCGGCCGGCGGAACCCCGGTGCTGCTGCTACACGGCTGGCCGTACGACATCCACGCCTTCGCCGAGGTCGGCCCACGCCTGGCGGCCGCCGGCTATCGCGTGATCATCCCGCACCTGCGCGGCTACGGCACGACGCGGTTCCGGTCCGCCGACACGCCGCGCAACGGCCAGCAGATGGCGCTGGCGGCCGACGGCCTGGCCCTGATGGACGCCCTGGGTCTGAAGCAGGCGATCGTCGCCGGCTTCGACTGGGGCGCGCGGACCGCCGATATCATGGCCGCCCTCTGGCCTGAGCGCTGCAAGGCCCTGGTCAGCGTCAGCGGCTACCTGATCGGCAGCCAGCAGGCCAACAAGGCGCCGCTGCCGCCCAAGGCCGAGCTGGCCTGGTGGTACCAGTTCTATTTCGCCACCGAGCGCGGCCAGGCCGGCTACGCCGCCAACACCCACGCCTTCGCCAAGCTGATCTGGCAGTTGGCCTCGCCCCAATGGAAGTTCGACGATGCGGCGTTCGATCGCAGCGCCGCCTCGCTCGACAATTCCGACCATGTCGCGATCACCATCCACAACTACCGCTGGCGACTGGGTCTGGCCGATGGCGAGCGCCAGTACGACGACCTCGAGCGCCGGCTGGCCACCGGGCCGACGATCGGTGTGCCGACCATCACGTTGGAAGGCGACGCCAACGGCGCGCCGCATCCCGATCCGGCGACCTACGCCCAGAAGTTCACCGGCAAGTACGCCCATCGCCTGATCACCGGCGGGATCGGTCACAACCTGCCGCAGGAGGCCCCGGCCGCCTTCGTTCAGGCGGTGATCGACGTCGACCGCTTCTGAGCCGGGAGGTCGCCATGTCCCCCTCCTCGATGCTGGCGATCGCCGGCGCCGTCGCCATCGTCGCCGGCCTGTGCTGGGCCTGCGCGCCGCCCCAGGCTCCGTCGGCGGCCTCGCCGATCTATGGCGTGACCCTTCCCAAGGGCTATCGCGACTGGACCCTGGTCGCGCCCGCTCAAGAAGCCCCGCCGCTGGATGAACTGCGGGCGGTCGTGGGCAACCGCAAGGCGCTGGACGCCTACCGCGCCGGAACCCGGCCCTTTCCGGACGGGACCGTGCTGGTGAAGCTGGCCTGGAAGCACACGCCCTCGCCCGACTTCCCGCCCGCCTCGATCCCGGGCGCGGCAACCACCGTCCAGGTCATGGTCAAGGACTCCAGGCGCTACGCCTCGACTGGCGGCTGGGGCTTTGGCCGGTTCGTCGACGGCAAGCCCGTCGATAAGGCCCAGCACGAGACCTGCTTCGCCTGCCACGCCGGTCGGGTGGCGGACCGCGACTACATCTTCACCCGCTACGCGCCCTGACGCCTCCCCTTTTTCTCCCAAGCTCCACGGAGTTCCCAGTGAACAACCCCTTCCTTCCGGCCACCCGTCGCACGGTGGTTGGCGGCCTCGCCGCGGCGGGCGCGACCGCCCTCGCCCCGAGCTTGGCCAAGGCCGCCTCCCCCGCCGTCCGCCCCTTCAAGGTCGCGATCCCGCAGGCCGACATCACAGAGATGAAGCGCCGCATCGCCGCCACCCGCTGGGCCGACGCCGAACCGGCCGGCGACGATACCCAGGGTGTGCGCCGTCAGACCCTGGAGCCGCTGATGCGCTACTGGGCGACTGGCTACGACTGGCGCAAGGTCGAGGCGCGGCTGAACGCCCTGCCGATGTTCGTGACGCAGATCGACGGCCTGGACATCCAGTTCATCCACGTCCGCTCCCGCCACGGCGGCGCCTTGCCGATGATCATGACTCATGGCTGGCCAGGCTCGATCCTGGAATTCCTGAAGGCCATCGATCCCTTGACCAACCCGACCGCTCATGGGGGCAAGGCCGAGGACGCCTTCCACCTGGTCATCCCGTCGATCCCCGGCTTTGGCTTTTCGGCCAAGCCCAAGGCCCTGGGCTGGGGTTCGGATCATATCGGCCGGGCCTGGTCGGCGCTGATGCTGCGCCTGGGCTATGATCGCTACGTCTCGCAGGGCGGCGACTGCGGCTCGGTGATCTCACAGCGGATGGCGCTACAGAAGGCGCCCGGGCTGCTGGGCATCCACCTGAACATGCCCGCCGTGGTCCCGGCCGAGATCGCTCACGTCCTTGCCGCCGGCGATCCGGCGCCCGCCAGCCTGTCGGCCAAGGAGCGCAGCGCCTTCGACCAGCTGGAGGTCTTCTATCGCGACAACTCAGCCTATGCCGCGATGATGAACACCCGGCCCCAGACCATTGGCTATGCGCTGGTCGACTCGCCCGTCGGCATGGCGGCCTGGATGTACGAGAAGATTTCCCAATGGACCTACAGCGGCGGCGATCCCCTGAAGGTCCTGACCCGCGACGAGATTCTCGATGACCTGTCGCTTTACTGGCTGACCGAGACCGGCGCCTCGGCCGCCCGGATCTACTGGGAGGACCACACCAACAACTTCAACGCCCGCGGCGTCATCGACCTGCCGGTCGCCGTCAGCGTCTTTCCCGGCGAGATCTTCCGCGCGCCCAAGAGCTGGGCTCAGCGCTGCTACACCGACCTGATCTACTTCAACGAAGCCTCGAACGGCGGCCATTTCGCCGCCTGGGAACAACCCGCGCTGTTCGCCGAGGAAGTGCGCGCCGCCTTCCGGTCGCTGCGTTGATCCGCCCTCCCCACCTGAAGGAATTTCACACCATGAGCACCGCTATCCGCACCCTCTATACCGGCAAGGTCCATGTCGCCGGCGGCCGCGAAGGCTTCGCCCGTAGCGCCGACGGGCGCCTGGACCTCAAGCTCTCGACGCCGGGCGGCCCCGGAACGGGCACGAACCCCGAGCAGCTGCTGGCCGCCGGTTGGTCGGCGTGTTTCGAAGGGGCGATCGCCATCGCAGCCAAGCAGATGAATCTCGCCCTCCCCGAGGCCCCCGCGATCGACGCCGAGATCGATCTCAATCTCGACGACGACGGCTTCGGCCTGGCCGCCCGGCTGAACGTCGCCCTGCCCGGCCTTCCCCGGGACATGGCCCAAGCGATCGTAGAGGCCGCCCACCGCACTTGCCCCTATTCCAAGGCGCTGTCGGGCAACATCGACATCGCCATCAACCTGGTCTGAACCCAAAGCGAGGTCGATGAACATGGCCCGTCTGCACACCTCGCGGCGGCGCTGGCTGAAGGCGGCGCTGTTGGTCGCCGGGCCGCTGGCGCTGGGCGGAACCGCCGTGGTCGGCGCGTTCCCGGTCGCGCTGGCCCAGGCCGCGCCCCTGCGCGCCCTGTCGGCCTCGCCCGACTGGCTCAACACCCCGCCGCTCCGTGCCGAGGACCTGCGCGGCAAGGTCGTGGTGGTGAACTTCTGGACCTATTCCTGCATCAACAGCCTGCGGGCCCTGCCCTACCTGCGCGCTTGGTCCGCCAAGTACAGGGACCAGGGCCTGGTGGTGATCGGCGTGCATACGCCCGAGTTTGCCTTCGAGAAGGATTCCGCCGACGTCCGCCAGGCGGTCAAGGCGCTGGGAGTCGACTTCCCAGTGGCCCTCGACAGCGATTGGCGGACCTGGCGAGCTTTCGACAACAACGCCTGGCCGGCCTTCTATTTCATCGACGCCGAGGGCCGCGTCCGCCACCAGGCGATCGGCGAAGGAAACTACGACCAGTCCGAGCGGACGATCCAGAAGCTGCTCAGCGAGGCCGGCAAGGCCGGTGTTCCCACCGATATCGCGACCATAACGGGCGTTGGCCCCGAGGCGCCGGCCGACCTCGACGACCTGGGCTCCGAGACCCTGTTGCAGGCGCTCGCCGCGCGCATACGCCATGGCGTAGTGGCCGGTGAACTGGCGGCCATCGATGCGGACGAGGCCGCCCGCTACTTGTTGACGGTGCGCGGGGGATTGAAGATGGCCGCGCGCGGCGGCGCAAGCTTCGAAACGCTCGCCGCCGCAACCCGAATGGCCCTACGCGGCCTTGGCCCGGCCTAGGACAATCGCCAGGACCCGATAACGGCGACGCTCTAGGTTTTTCGCATCGCTTTTGCGGAAACCGGCATCCACTTTTCCGCGCGATGCTCTAGATCGCTTGGCGCGCTCGACGCGGGATCTGCTGAATGTCCTGGCCGCCCTCGCAGAGAAGGACGCTAAGTTCCGATCGATCCGCGACACCTGGGCCGATACGACCACGCCTCTCGGTCGGCTGATGCTCACCGTCCTGGGCGGGCTTGCCGAATTCGAGCGAGAGCTAATTCGCTCTCGGACCAGTGAAGGACGCGAGCGCGCCAAGGCTCGCGGCGTCAAACTCGGGCGCCGCCACATTCTGGCCCTGGCTCAGCGCGCTTTCGTCGCGCAGCAACGCGCGAATGGCGAAAGCGTGCGCCATCTGGCCCGGGTTCTGGGCGTCAGCAAGGCGACCATCGGCCGTATCCCGCCTTCCGAGGTATAGGGCGGGCGCTCAAAGCGCGTTTCTGACGACAAACCTCGAAAGCGCGCCGTCCTCAAATGGCCGACGCGGCTCGACGCTCCGTCATGTCAAGCACGTCAGCCTCCCGCGCGAAGTTGCGTATGAACCCCGCCACCTCAGTCGCCGGCATCGGCTTGGCGAAATGGTAGCCTTGCACCTGATCGCAGCCATAGCTGGTCAGCGTCGCCAATTGATCGGCGCACTCCACGCCCTCGGCCACCACCTTCATGCCCATGCTGGCGCCCAGGCCGATGACCGCCCGAACGATGGCGTCGTCCTCGCTGTTCTGGACGAAGGACTTGTCGATCTTCAGCCGATCGATCGGGAACTGGCGCAGATTGGCCAGGGAGGCGTAGCCGGTGCCGAAGTCGTCGAGGGCGATCAGCACGCCGGCGTCGTGCAAGCGGCGAACGGCCTGGCTGACCACGTCGCCTCCCCAGCCCATATAGACGTTCTCGGTGACCTCGATGGTCAGGTGTTCGGGCGATAGATTCCAGCGCCGCAGCTTGGCCTCGATGTCGAGCGCCAACCGTCCGGTGTGGAACTGGCTCGACGAGACGTTGATCGCCACCCGGCCGAATTTCACGCCGCCGTCGAGCCAGGCGCGCATTTGGCCCAAACACTGCTCGAAAGCCATCTCGCCCAACTGCAATGACAGGTCATCGTCGTCCAATGCGGCCATGAAGGCGGCGGGCGGCAGGATGCCGCGCTCGGGATGGTTCCAGCGCATCAGGGCCTCGAAACCCGCCACGCTGTTGGAGGCCAAGTCGATGACCGGCTGGTAGAACATCTTGAATTCGTCCCGGGCGATAGCCTGGCGCACCTCGCGCAGCAGTTCTACGCGCTTCTCGACTTCGGCGCGCATTGAGGGCTCGAAGATCACGGCGCGATTGCGGCCGCCGGACTTGGCCTGATAGAGCGCCACGTCGGCGTTTTTCATCAGCTCGGCCGGATCGGCATCGGAATCAACGTGCAACGCCGCGCCGAGACTGGCGCGGATCGTGAAGCTTTGGCCGAAATGCTCGACCGGCTTGCGCAACAAGCGCTGCAGGACCGCGATCGGGCGGTCCATGTCCCCTTGCCTCGAAAGGCCGCGCAGCAGCACGGCGAACTCGTCGCCGCCGAGCCGCGCGACGGTGTCCTCCCGTCGAAAGGCCTTCTTGAGTTGGACGGCCAGGGCCTGCAGCAGGGCGTCGCCGGCGTCGTGGCCCAAGGTGTCATTGACCTCCTTGAAATGATCGACGTCGACCATGATCAGGCCAAACATCTCGCCGGTCTCCACGGCCTCAGCGACGGCGTCGTCATAGGCCCGCTGGAAGGCGGCGCGGTTGGGCAGCGCGGTCAGGGGGTCGCGAAAGGCCAGGAATTCGATCCGGGCGGTCGCCCGGATGGCTTCCGACACATCCTCGTGCGTGGCCACGTAACCGCCGGTCGGGATCGGGTTGTGGGTGATGCGGATCGTCCGTCCATCGGCGAGCTTGGCTTCGCTGCTGGCCGCCGCCTCGGTCAACTCCGCTTCCACCGTGGCGGCGTAGTAGGCCGCGAAACTCTCGGGACCGTTCCCGACCGAGGCTCGATAGTCGAGAATGCTGCTCAGCGGAGTCCCCGGGCGGCTGAGCGAGTCGACGAGCTTGTAGAGACGAGCATAGGCGGCGTTGCAAAGGATCAGCCGCCGGTCGGCGTCGAACATGCAGAGTCCATGCGGCATATTGCTAAAGGCCGCGTCGAACCGGGCGTTTTGTTCAGCCAGCGCCTTGGTTCTTTCCTCGACCGCCTGCTCCAGGCGGCTCATTTTCGAAGCCGCGTCTTGGGTCATCTGCCACTTTGCGGTCAGGGCGCTGGCCATTTGGCGGATTTCGACGTTGTCGAACGGCTTCTTCAGAATGAGCAGCCGATCGCCCAGCTCAAGGCGCTCCGACATCGCCTCCCAGGAGTAATCGGAATAGGCGGTGCAGAGGGCGATCTGCAGCTGCGGATCGACCTGCCAGAGGCGCTCGATGGTCTCGACACCGTCCCATCCGGGCGGCATACGCATGTCGATGAACGCCATGGCGTAGGGCCTGTTCTCCGCCAGCGCGCCTATGACCATGGCCAGGGCCTCCTGCCCCTGATAGGCGGAATCGAGCTCGAAGGCTTGGCGCACGGTCGGGGCGTCGCCGAACAGGGCCGCCTCGGATGAGGCCAGCGCGGCTTCGCTGTCGAGGCCCGAGCCGAGAATCTTCTGGAAATCCTGGTGAATCGATGGGGTGTCGTCGATCACCAGGATGCGTCGGTTGCCGGTGTTGGGTAGGCGGCTCATGCGAAAACCTCCGCAGGGGAAAGCGGGAGTTCGAGGGTGAAGGTCGCGCCAAGACCGACGCCGTCACTCTGCGCCACCAGAGATCCACCCAGTTCCCTGGCCGCCAGCGCGCCGCTGTGCAGACCGAAGCCGTGTCCATCCTTGCGGGTGGTGAAACCGTGATTGAAGATCCGTGTCAGGTTCTCCGCTGGAATCCCGGCTCCGTTGTCGGCGACCGAAAGCCTGACCCGGCCATCACCGCTGGTCAGGCGCAACGTCAAGCGTTTGTCCGCGCGCCCCGAGTCGTTGCAGGCGTGCCTGGCGTTGCTTACCAAGTTCACCAGGATCTGCAGGGCCTTGTGCTTGTCGAGCATGATCGGGGGCACGTCGTCGATCTCTTGAATGACCTCCACGCCGTGACGGATCAAAGAACTCATGTCCATGCGCAGGCTGTCTTCCAGAAGTTCTCTGACATTGACGTTTTCCTCGACGCCGGACGCCGTGGCGAAGGATTGCTGCATAGCCACGATCACCTTGATGTGGTCGATATTCTGGCGCAGGAAATTCAATTCCTTGATGCTCGCTTCCTGATCGGTCTGCAAATGTTCGGAGAGCTGAAGCAGATAGGCCGGCAGAAGTTTGCCGCGAGGGTCGCTGCTGAGATAAGCTCCCAAATCCAGTTCGTGTTCTTTCAGCAGGGCGGCGGATCTGCTCAAGCCCGAAAGTTTGGACTTGCTGACGCTGTCCGCCACCAGCGTGGCGGAGACGTTGACGCTGTTGAGCACGTTGCCGACGTTATGCAGCACGCCTGTGGCCACCTCCGCCATGCCTGCCTTGCGCGAAGCCTCGATGAGCTTCACGTGCACTTGCTCAAGCTGCTCGGTGCGTTCCTTTACACGTTTCTCCAGATCGTCATTGGCGATCTGGAGCGCTTCTTCCGCCTTTGCCAGCGCGGCGAAGTTGGTCGCCTGATCCGTGCGCCACCGGTGCAGCTTGCTCCAGACCAGCAGCCATGTGACGCACAAGGAGACGATCGAGAATATTGCCGAGGTGACGAAGAAAAGCGCCTGGTTGCGCTTGGCGCGCTGGCTCGCGGCGAGGTCTTCCTGGATATGTCGCACGAGCCGGACGATCCCGTCGGCATAGACCTTCTTCTGCGCCTCATAGGCTTGGCCAAACAAGATCGACTTGGCCTGGCTGGGCTGTCCGGCGCGAACCAGC
This sequence comes from Caulobacter sp. LjRoot300, assembly GCF_964253875.1. Classification (NCBI taxonomy): domain Bacteria; kingdom Pseudomonadati; phylum Pseudomonadota; class Alphaproteobacteria; order Caulobacterales; family Caulobacteraceae; genus Caulobacter; species Caulobacter sp. LjRoot300. Next base: position 724,153 of record NZ_CAXUSA020000003.1, on the reverse strand, counting down.
GCGAAGGCCTGGTTCTCCATATCGACGAGTTTCAGATTGGCGGCGTCCGTCTGTCTGGTCGCCTCAGCGCTTTCGGACAGGACGGTGAGCCGCAGCGTTTCCTTGATGACGGCGTCGAGTTGGGGTTCGAAATGGCGGTAGCGCCGCTCCCACTGCAAGTCGCCCGTGGTCGCCGCCATGCGGGCGGACATGGTCAGCACCTCGTCCAGATGGACGATGCGTCCGCTCAGCTCCTGCAGGCGCAAGTTGCGCACTTGCACCGTGGTGACATTCTGAAACGAATCGAACGCCGACCAAAGCATGGTGAGCAATACGACGGTGGTGAGCACCAATCCGACGGCCAGCCATCTGACCGGAAACGCCGTCGCGGGTGCGGTTTCAACCCGTTGATGTTCTTGGTTGTTCAGCGTGACGACGTTGTCGGTGTTCATGGCGGACGACCTTCATCCTGCGCGGATCGGCCAAACCTCCATGATTGTCCCTAATAGGTTGTTCTGCGGTGACGCTTTCAGCCTGCGGTATGTGGTCGCAGATCTCAGCGAAGTCGAACGGGGTCGTCTGCTCGTTTGACCAGTCGGTCGCAGGTCGGGCGAGAGATCGCTCGGCGGGCCGATCGCCATGAGGTAGGAATATATTCCCACACACGATCACAGATGTTGAAATCGGCAACGCTTACGCAATTTCTGAACAGCCTGCCGAGCCGCCATTCAGGAAGGCCTAGAGCAAGCCGCGCGATCTAAGAATCGCTCGGCCTGCTCTAGATTTTTGTTTTCGCATCGCTTTTGCGGAAAACCGGCATCCACTTTTCCGCGCGATGCTCTAAGTCGTCGACACGCGCGCCTGGATCAGCTTCAGCGCCTCGTGCGCCGATAGCGCCGCGCCCTCCTGCCAGGCGTTGATGTAGCTCATGTGCTCGCCGGCGAAATAGAAAGCGCCGTCGGGCTTGCACAGTTCGGCGTAGTCGGTGGCCCGCTGCTCGTCCTTCCAACCTACCGCCACGCCTTCGTTGTAGGGCGTCTGCATCCACGAGACGGTGAACGGCTTGGTCAGTTCCTGGCCGTGTCCGGGGTGGAACTTCTCGATCACCTTGCGCGACAGCGCAAAGCGGTCCTCGAACGACATGGCCGCGTATTTCGGCGGGCTGTCGGGGCCCGAGAAGCCGATGGAATAGGCGCCGACCAAGATCCCGGTCTTCTCGCCGATGCCGCCGCTGGGATACCAGACCAATTCGTTGGCCTCGTCGGTCCAGCCCAGGCCGCCGTACTGGAAGTCGTCCTGTTCCCAGAACCGCCGACTCTCCCACGCCACCTTGGTGCCGTGGTGGTATTCGGCCGCGGCGATCGCCGACTTCACGCGCGGCGTGAAGTCCGACGGAATCTTGGCCAGCACCGGCAGCGGGATCGTGCAGATGCAGTAGTCGGCCTCCAGCGCCTGCTCCCCCGTCTTGTCGGCATAGACGATCTTCACGCCCTTCGGTGTCTTGCGCAGTTGCTTGACCACGGCCTCGAACCTCACGGCCGACTTCACCTGCTCGTAGAGGGCGTAGGAGATCCGGTCCATGCCGCCCACCGGCTGCAGCATGGTGGCCTGCATGTCGATGATCTCCTCGAAGATCAGGCTGGCGCCCCAGAACCGCGACTTCATCATGTCGGCCATGCGCAGCGGCGGTCCGCCCCTGGGCGGGTGATCGTAGCCGCCGGGCGAGGCCAGGAAACCGGCGCGGGTCGAGCCCTCATAGCTGTTCTTCGACAGGTCACCGTAGGCCGACAGGTAGCCGAGCAGCTTCTGTTTATCGATCCCGGTCAATTCCTGGTCCAGCGCGCCCCTGTCGACGGCCTTGGCCAGCAGTTCGGTGAAGGCGCCGCGCGTGTCGTTGACCGCTTGGCGCTCGGTCACCACCTGACCGGCGAAGTCCAGCTTTGCCGAGCGGTTGGCGTTGACCATCACCTCCAGCGGCACGCCCAGTTCCTGGCAATAGCCAAGGATGGCGTGGTGCCATTGCGGGATGCGGGCCGGACCGGCGTTGAAGTAATCGTTCCTGCCCCCGGCCCAGTCGACCACTTGGTCCGGGCGACCCGTCTGGACGATCTTCGTGCCCGACCGCACCGACCAGGCCCTGCCGCCTGGACGGTCGCGCGCTTCCAGCACGGTGACGGCGTAGCCCGCCTTGCGCAGCTCGTAGGCCGCGACCAGCCCGGCGACGCCCGCCCCCAGGATCGCCACCGACGCGCCCTTGCCGCCCGCCAGGTCCAGCTTGGGCGCGCCGGCATAGGCTCGCGGCGCGGCCAGCAGGCCCATGCCCACCATCGTGGTGTAGAGCGCTCCGTAGCCGCCGGCCCTGCCCACCGACGTCAGAAAGCTGCGTCGCGAAATTCCCATCGTCTGTCCCCGATACTAGACTTGAAGGCTGAAGATCGGCGTGAAGCCGCAGGCCCCGTCGCAACACGAGGCGCGAGCTTGGGCCAGAAACTCGGGCTCATGCCACCAGTATTCGGCGGAGGCCTCGCAGACGAAGCGCCGGCCGCGATCGAGCGCGGCGTGCTGCGCAGGATTGGCGAACGGGCCGATCAGGTCGGCGACCGTGTGGACTTCGCCGTGCTTGATCACCTTGATGACCTTGGCCGCGTCCTCGATCCGGGCCAGCGGGTCGCCCTCGACGAGGACGAGGTCGGCGTAATTCCCGGTGGCGATCGAACCCAGCGGCTCGTCCAGATACTCGCCCGAGGCGCTGGTCGCGGTGACCAGGGCCTCGAACGGCGTCATGCCGTAGCGGACCATGGCCCGCAGGTTCATGTGCAGGCTGACGGCGTTGAAGTCGATCGGCGAGTCCGTGCCGGTGGTGATCCGCCCGCCGGCGCGAACGGTCCGCGCCACCTCGGCGACGTTGCGCTCCAGCGAGGCCAGGATCGGCGTACGGTCCATGGCCGCCATCTGCTTGGCCCGCTCCAGCAGGCGGGCGTATTCCCACGGCGGATACAGCGCCTTGATGCGCGGATCGTCGACCAGCGAGCGGTCGTCGGCCAGCAGGGCCGTCGAGGTGAACAGGGTCGGCGTGCGGGCGGCCTTGCTGGCCACGAAGGCCGTGTTGACGTCTTGGTAGATGTTGCCCAGCGCGCTGACCGTGCGCGAATAGCCGGTGCGGCTGGTCGCGCCCAGGTGCTCCATGCCGTCCATGCCCAGGCCCAGGGCCGGATAGTGGTAGTGCGAGGTCAGCGGCAGGCCCTTGGCGTGGGCCCAGGCGATGACCTCCTTCTGGCGCTCGCCCGACAGGCGGACATAGGTCTTGATCAGGTCGTAGGACAGCGCTTCGGCCCGCTTCAGCTCCAGCGCCATCTGGCCGGGTTCGGTGACCGGCCGCATGAAATTGTAGAAGATCCGCGAGCCGTCGATCGCCTCGCCGGTGGCGTAGTAGCGGGGACCGACCCGCCTGCCGGACTCGATCGCCTCCTGGTCCTCGACCGTGTGATAGGCCGGGCCGCCGGGCGAGCGGGTCGTGGTCACCCCCAGCGACAGCCACAGCCGCCCTTCCCGATCGCCATAGCCGTAGCCCTGCATCTGGCGATGGGTGTGCATGTCGATCAGGCCCGGCATCACCGTTCCCGTCGGCGCGTCGATCACCGTCACGTCGGCCGCTACCTCGCCGCGCGGGGCGACGCCGGCGATGCGGCCGTCGGAGATCAGGACGTCGACGTTCTCGCGCAAGGTCGGCGACTTGCCGTCCCATAGGCGGGCGGCGCGAAGCACCATCCGCGCCTTGGGCCGGACATTGGCCCAGGTCAGGCCGTGCGGCACGAGCTTGGGGGCGCCGCCGGCCGCCGAAATCAGCTTCAGCTGGCCGGCCGAGAGATAGACCAGGCACTTGCCGTCGCCGCTCCAGCTGACCGCGTCCGTGACCTCGTTGTTGAGCGCCTTGGGCGGACCCAGCAGCTTGCCGGTCTCGTCCACTGGTGAAAGGTGCAGGCGGCTGGCGAACACGTAGGCCAGGGACTTGCCGTCGGGGGACCAAGCCGGGCCGTCGTCGCCGCGCGTACCTAGCGAGCGGTCCGGCAGGATCGGGGCGTAGGTCCCCTTCCCGCTCGCAACGTCCACCGTGAGGATTTCGCTGAGGCCTTCGCGGAAGCGGGCCGAGTACGGCTTGAACGCGGCGTAGGCGATGGTCCTGTCGCCCGGTCCCCAGGTCGGCTTCCCCGGCTCCCAGAGGTCGCCATAGACGCGGCGGGTCTCGCCGGTCGCGACATCGGCGGCGAACAGACCGCCGTTCTGGCTGAGGAAGGCGATCGACTTGCCGTCGCGCGACCAGGCGCTGGATACCGCCGCCCCGTCGAAATGGGTCAGCTGCTTGCTCGCGCCGGTGGCCATGTCGCGCAGCCAGATATCCAACGAGCCACCCTTGTCGGTCGAATAGGCCAGGGTCTTGCCGTCCGGCGACCAGGCCGGGTCGACCTTGCTGAAGCCGTCCCTGGTCAGGGCCTTGGCGGGCCCGCCGCCGATCTTGAGCAGGTAGAGGTCGTTAAGCGCTCGGAACGCCACCTGACGGCCGTCCGGCGACAGGGCCGGGCTGCCGATGCCGACCACCGGCCGGGTCTTGGCCGACAGGAAGTCGCGGCTCTTCTTGATGTAGCGTGGGGTCAGGACAGGAACCGTAGCCGTGAACGCGATGGCCTTAACCGCGCCGCCGGCCGCGCGACGCTTGATCTGGCCGTCGGCCGTGTAGAGGAACTCGCGGGAGGGCAGCCACGAGGCGCGGAACGGAAAAACGTCCTCGCCCTGGACCACGACACCGGCGGCGTTGCGCAGCTCGGCCTTGCCGTTCTCGATGGCGGTGAAGACCACATCCTGGCCATCGGGCGTGAAGGCTGGACTGGCGAGCGAAGCGGCGTTGAAGCGGTCAGCCGACGCCTTGACCTTGGCCACCGTCCGCCGCGTCCCGTCCAGGCCCTGGACGTCGATGCGAACCTTGTCGACCGTGAAGGCGAGGCTCTTGCCGTCCGGCGCCCAGGAGGGCTCGAACTCGTCGCCGGGGCCGGAACTGAAGGCGGTGATCGCGCCGCTGGCGACGTCCAGCAGGTGGACGCCGTAGCGCCCGCCCCGATCGGACGAAAAGGCGATATGGCGTCCGTCGGGCGACCAGCGCGGCTCGCGACAGTCGAACACGCCCTCGGTCAACTGTCTCAGTTCCGTCCCGTCGGCGCCGATCGTCCAGACGTGGAAATTGCCGTCGCGGTAGGACTGGAAGGCCAGCGTCTTGCCGTCGGGCGACCAGTCCGGCTGGGCGATCTCGTAGATTTCGTCGGTCAGCCGCCTGGCCGGGCCGCCCTCGATCGGGACCAGCCACAGCATGGCGTAGACGTCAAAGGCCACGGTCTTGCCGTCCGGCGAGACCACCGCGCAGATATTGGTCCCTTCGGTCGCCGTCACCATCCGCGTGTCGGCGGCCAGGGGCTGGTCGGCCGCCTTCGCACCGGGCGGCGTCAGGGCGGCCACGCCCGAGGCGGCGATCGCCCCGCCGCCGATCGAGAAAAGCCGGCGACGGCTGACGCCGCGCTTGGAACTCTTGGTCATCGTGAACTCCGAGAGGACCGGTCCGGACTCGCGCCCGGACCGACGGCAGGCCTAGAACCGGGCGGCGACGCGGGCGTAGTAGAAGCCGCCGCTGATCCCGTACGGAGAGTACTGGTTGTAGTAGGCGAAGGCGGGCGTGCCCCGGTTGGCGGCCCGAACGCTGTCCGGATACGCGTCCAGCAGGTTGTTGGCGCCGACGCTGACCGTGATCTTGTCGGTGGCCGCGTAGCTGAGGTCGAGGTCGACGATCAGCTTGGGACTGACGGTCTCGTCCGCCGGCGCCAAGGCGGGGTTGGCCGGCTGGGTGACGCGCTGGATGACCTCGCCATAGCGGGTCAAGCGCAAGTTGGTGTCGAACTTGCCCAGGGTCCAGTCGGCGCCGAGGATGTACTTGTCCTTGGGCGTGCCGACCGTCAGGTCGCCGATCTTGACGCGGTCGATATAGACGATCCCGGCCGCCGCCAGGGTAGCGGACGGCGAGACGATGCGATCGAACTTGCTCTTGTTGTGATTGGCCGAGAACGTCCAACGAACCGAGCCGAAATCGCCGAAATCGGTCCGGTAGTCGGCGACCAGGTCGATCCCGCGCGTCGAGGTGTCGGCGAAGTTGCCGTAGTAGAAGGCCGCTTGCTGGGCGGCGAGCCCTTGGCTGGCCAGGGCGGCGCTGACGGCGGGGTTCGGTCCGAGCGTGGCGCTCTGCAGGATGCGATTGTCGATCTTGATCTGGTAGAGGTCGAGGGTGACGTTCAGGCGCGGCAGGGGCCGGGCGACCAGACCGACCGAGTAGTTGGTCGATTTTTCGGCCTTCAGCGGCTTGGCGCCCAGGGCGACGGCGGCGGGGTTATCCGGCGGCAGCAGTTGCACCGGATAGAGCTCGGCGACGGTTTTTCCCGGTGGGATCGCGCCGATGGTGCTGGACGAGGCGTAGTGCTGCTGTTGCAGCGACGGCGCCCGGAAGCCGGTGCTGGCCGTGCCGCGCACCGCCAGCCACGGCGCGATCGCATAGCGGCTGGAGAGCTTGAAGGTCTTGGCGTTGCCGAAGTCCGAATAGTGCTCGAAGCGCCCCGCTAGGGCCACTTCCCACTTCTGGGTCAGGCTCTGCTCGATGTTGAGATAGGCGCTGGTGTTGTTGCGCTTGAAGGTCCCGGCCGCGGACAGCGGGAAGCCCGTCACCCCCTGTGAACCACCGGCGAACAATACCCCGGTCTGCGGACTTCCTGCCGGAGCGACATAGTTGCCGACGGCGTAGGAGGTCGGCTCGCCCGCCTCGATCTGGAACTGGTCAGCGCGATATTCCAGGCCGCCGGCGAGGAACAACGGCTTGGCGAACCACGCGGTGGGGACCTCGCGGGTGACGTCGAGGTTGGTGGTCCACTCCTGGAACTTCAGGCTCCCGATGTAGAAGTGGGTCGGGCTGGCCGGGCCCAGCGAGGCGTTGAGGGAGTTCTCGTAATAGCCGACATCGTCGCGGCTGAAGCTCGAACTCAGGTCCCAGGCGAAGCCGAACAGGTCCTTGCCCTCGGCGCCGGCCACCACCTGGAAGTCGCGGTCCTTGAGGAACAGGCGCGGGGTGTAGCCGTCAGGGTTGATGGCGACGATGTTGTTGACCGAGTTCGGGTTGCGGAAGGTCAGCCAGGCGGCGCTGTTGCGGCTGGCGAAGGTGCCGAACGAATAGAGGTCGATGTCGTCGCCGATCGGCGTCCCGGCGCTGTAGCCCAGCGAGAACAGCTGCACGGCCGGCGAGCCGGGGTGGCTAGTGTGGCGGTTGGCCGTCGCCTCGCGCGGATCGGGCGTCGCGCCGGGCGTCGCCACCTTGACCGGCTGACCCGACGCATTGAGCGGGAAGTACAGCTGGGTGGTGTTGATGGTCTTGTCGCCGCGGTCGGTCAGGTCGTTGATCCGCACGTCGCCGGTCAGGTTCAGATAGCCCGCTTCGCCCAGCCAAAAGCCGATGTTGCCGGCGACCTGCCCCGTCTCGCCGTCGCCCTCGGCGGTCTTGCCGTAGAGCGTCGACAACGAACCGCCCTGCGGGCTTTTCTTGAGCAGGATGTTGATCACCCCGGCCAGGGCGTCGGAACCGTACTGCGCCGAGGCGCCGTCGCGCAGCACCTCGATGCGCTCGATCGAGGCCGAGGGGATCAAGTCCAGGTCCGGCGGCGACTGGCCGTTCTGGGTCGTGCCGTTGACGAACAGGATGGCGGTGTTGTGCCGGCGCTTGCCGTTGACCAGGACCAGGGTCTGGTCGGCGCCGAGGCCGCGCAGCGACACGGTCTTGACGGCGAAGCTGGCGCCGGCGCCGCTGTTGGAGGTGTTGGCCGACGGCACCAAGCTGGAGATCAGGTCGCGCGTCGATTGCTTGCCGCTTTTGGTCAACTCGGCGGCGGAAATGACGTCGATCGGCGCCATGCTCTCGGTGACCGTGCGCGAGGTCGAGCGCGTGCCGGTGACGATCAGTTCGTCGATGGTGCTGGGCGCCTCGGGTTCGGGCGGAGCGACCGGCTCGGGCGGGGCGGCCGTTGCGGCGGCGCCGGGGTTCGACCATCCGGTCCGGATCAGGCCCGCGCGCGGCGAGGCCAGGATGATCGTCTTCCCGTCGTTGGAGATCACCACCAGTCCCGTGCCCGACAGCAACTGCTCGAGGGCGCGATCGACGGGCAAGGCGCCTTTCACCGGCGCCGTGCGCTTGCCGTCGGCGGCGTCGGACTGGACCAGGATCTGCACGCCAGCCTGGCGCGCGAACTGCCGAATGCCCGCCGCCGCCGGCTGGGCGTCGATCTTGAACGGAGCCGCCTGGGCCAGGGCGGAGCCCGCGCTCAGCGCCCATACGGCTGAGGCCGCGCACAGCAGCCGCCGCCGGGCGGAACGGTTCGTCCAGTCACGCATCGACAATCCCCCATCGTCCCGAGGCGCGCCACACGCGGCCTCCTGACAGGACGAGGGACGGAGCGCCGATTTCCGGTGGGCGCTTGCGCGATTGGTCCGATCACGGCCCAACACGCCCGCTTTCGCGCCAGCTTCGACGTCGGGCGCCCGTTTCTCATGCGGATCGGCGGGCCCATTTGGAGCAAACGAATCCCTCCCCTTCGACACCTGTTTCCCTGGAACGATCATCAACATCTCCGCTTAAACACGGAGAGTAATAGAGCGATCAGAGCAAGCTATACTGAGTCAGTATGCGTGATCTGGAAGTCAGATTTACTCATATCGTAAAAACGAATGAGAACTATTTATGAATTTCATGAGCGCTTTGAAGAAAAACCTCAGGAAACGTGAGCGCGACCAATTCTGATCGTGCGTTCGTCATCGCTAACGGCCGCTCCCAGCGTCGCGGCGACCGCGGCCGCGAAGCTTTCGGGTTCGTTGGTCTGGAAAAGGCCGACGAAGCGCTCGCGCGCCAGGACAGGATCCTCGATGACGATCTGGCGGCTATTGTAGCGGTTGAACAGCCGCGCGGCTTGTTCGAGGTTTTCGCCGTCCAACGCGATCTCGCCGTTGCGCCAGGCCAGGCTGCGCTCGATCTCGGAAGGCGACTCCGCCACTCGAGGCGAGGCGGCGCTGGCCAGGAGGATGCGGCTGCCTGCCGTCAGCCGCCGCCGAGACCCCGGATCGCCCTCGACCCAGGTCTCGACCACGCCTTCGGTGACCATCACGTCGACGCCGGCGCCGCCTTGGTCGGCGCGGCGCACCGAAAAGGCCGTGCCTACGGCGCGAACCCGGACGGGCCCGGCCGCCACGACGAACGGGCGGTCGGGATCCTTAGCGACCTGGAACCAGGCTTCACCTTCCTGCAGGACGATCCGGCGCGACCTGGGCTTCATCGCCACGTCCAGCGCGGTCTTGGTGTTGATCGCCACCAGCGAGCCGTCGGCGAGCGGCACCCGGCGGATCTCGCCCAGGCGGGTGTCCAGTCGCTGGGGCCGCGCGGCCCACAGGCCCAGTCCGCCGACCAGCGCGGCGGCCACCGCCCCGCCCGTTCCGGCGATCAGGGCGCGACGGCTGGGTCGTTGGGCGACCGTGACCTCGACCGGCGGCGGGGCCCCGGCCAGGGCCCGGCCGCGGTCCAGGAAGCTGATCGCCGCCTGGGCGCGCAGCAGCGCCCCGGCCCGGCGCGTGTCGCCGTCCAGCCAGGCCCGCAGGTCGGGGTCGCGCTCCACATCCAGGCCGCGCGCGTCGACGCGAGCCGCCCAGTCGGCCGCCTCGTCGTCAATCTCGCTTGCGGACCGGATGGAGCTCATGAGCCTCGCCGACTGCCGGATGATCTCGTGCTTCCGCTTCGGATAAGGCGCGCAGGATTAAACGCAAGCCCCGCGCCGACTGCATCTCCACGACGTTTTCGGTCACGCCCAGGCGCGCGGCGGTTTCCCTCTGCGACAGGCCGTGGATCCGGCGAAGGGTGAAGATGTGTCGACACCGCTCAGGCAATCCTTCGATCAACGTCCGCACCCGCCCCAGTTCGCGACGGCTCGCGACCACGCGTTCCGGAGAAGGCTCATCATCTACGACGTTCAGGGCGTCGATTTCCGTGACGCAGTCGATGCGAATGATGCGGGCGCGGCGAATTTTCTCGATGGCGATGTTGCGCGCGGTCCGGAAGAAGTAGGCGCGGCCGCTGGCGATGTGGGCGACGCTGTCCAGGGCGGCCAGGCGGCAATAGGTCTCCTGGACCACATCGTCGATGTCGGCGGGCGCGCTCCCCGAACGGCGCAGCCAAGCCCTGACGTCGGCCTCGTGCGGAAGGATCCGGCCGCCGACGAAGGCGACGATCTCGGCGCGACTCTGTTTCAACGGCCCCCTCGACGATGACGATCCAGATTGAACTCAAGGTCGGACCACCTGGCGAGCGCGGCAATAGGTCATCGAGGCCTTCGCCTCGGCGTCGGGCTCGGCGCCGTCGCATGGAGCAGAACCTCGGTCCGGCGCCTCCGGCGCGCCATCGTGGAGGGCTCCGCATCAGGGGACATGGGCGGCCGGCAGGGGCGAGCTGAGCTCCGGCGCTTGGGGAGTTTCAGACGGTCACCTGCTCGCCGTGGCCGCCGACCGACCTTACTCCACGAGGACAAGGGTCCATCACTCCACGAGGACAAGGGTCCATCGCCATCCGCCGCAGTTGGCGGGGAGTCGATCCGGTCATCCGCAGGATCGCGCGCGTCATGTGGGCTTGGTCGGCGAAGCCGCAATCGTCGGCGACCTGGGCCAGGCTGAGCGTCAGATCGTCCAGCCCGGCCAAGGCCCGATGCGTCCGGGCCGTGGCGCGAAAGGCGGCGGCCGTCACGCCGAACTGCTGCTGGAAGCCGCGCGAGACGCTGCCGGGGTGGAGCCCCTTCGCCTCGGCCCACAGGCTGATCGACAGGTCCGGATCGGCCAGCAGCCGCCGCGCCAGGACCTCCGGCCAATCTTCGGAGCCAGACGCCGCCATGGTCGGCTCGAACCCTTCGGCCAGGGCCTGCGCTGCCGCAAAGGCGTCGACCGCCGTCAGTCGCGCCACCAAGTCAGGATCGGCGACCCGTCCCCGCGCCGTCGCGCCTAGGCCGGACGGTAGGGGCAACACCAGAACCTGGGCGCCGCGTCGGCCGATCTCGTCCAGGTGGCTTTCGAAAGCCTGGTGGAGAATGACGTCGCCAGCCGCCACCCGATGCCGGCCGGTGTCGCCAGCCTCGACATAGCCGCCCGACAGCACAACGGCCGCGAAGCCGTTGTCGTGGCGATGGCGGGCAAGCCGCTCGCCGGGCGAATGCACCAGTCGCCCAGGCCCTACGGCGCGGATGGAAGAAGATGGGACGGGCAGCGGGAGAACTCGGAACAGTATGTGAATTCGGTTCAAGACCGGCTTTCGACCGCGATGATAGGCGGAGGACCTTCATCGCGCAAAGGCCGTCCATGTTCCTGCCCCTGCTCCTATCCTCCACCGCGATTCCGGCGATCTGCGCCGCCGAGACGCCCCCGGCCGCCGTATTCGCCGCCAACCGGCGCGCCGTGCTGGACAGCGCGACGGGCGAGACCGCCGGGACCCTGGTGGTGCGACGCGCCTATGCGGGACAGGGCCTGACCGGTGAGTTCGAGACGACGAGCGATTTGGCCAAGGGCCTGTTCCTGGAGCGCCATCAACTGAGCCCGACCGGCGACGCCAACGCTTTCGACGGCAAGACGGCCTGGATGCAGGACCCGTCCGGCGCGGTCACCCCCCAGGCCGGCGGCGACCGCCCCGCCGTGGCCGTGAACCAGGCCTTTCGCAACGCCGACCTGTGGTGGCGCGCCGACGCCGGCGGGGCCCGCATCGACGCCCTGGGCGTCGACCCGGATGGCCGACGGCTGAAGGTGACGCCGCGCGGGGGCAAGCCCTTCGAGGCCTGGTTCGACTGCGCCACCGCCCATCTCACCCGCGTGCGCGAGACCCAGGGCTTCATGACCTTCGACTTCCGCTACGCCGACTATGTCCCGCAGGCCGGCCGCGCCCTGCCGAAGATCGTCACGATAGACGACGGCGGCGGCGAGGCCAGCCTCCAGACCCTGGCCCTGATCTCGGCGGTGCGAGCGCCCGCCCGCCCGGCAAGCGCCTATACCCTGCCCAAGGGGGCGCCACGGGACTGGACCCTGCCGGCCGCGGGCAGGATCACCGCGCCGTTCCGGCTGGCCAACAACCACATCTTCGTCGACGTCACGGTGGACGGCAAAGGTCCCTTCCCTTTCCTGGTGGACACCGGGGGGCATGGCATCCTCACCTCGCCGACCGTGGCCGCCCTCGATCTGGAGTCGCAGGGGGCCATGACCTCCGGCGGAGCGGGCGAGACGCGGGCGACCAGCGGTTATGTGCAGGTGAGCCGCCTGGATCTCGCCGGCATGACCATGCGTGACCAGACCATGCTGAAGCTCGACTTCAGCCCCAAGCCCGTCGAGGGTTTCCAGGTCGGCGGCATGCTCGGTTTCGAAATGTTCCGCCGCTTCGTCACCGTCGTCGATTACGAGCGCAATGAACTGACCCTGATCGACCCGGCGCGGTTCACCGCGGCCGACCGCGCCAAGGCCGGCGTGGCCGTGCCGTTCGTGTTCTACGACCACATGCCGCAGGTGACCGGGCGGCTGGACGGCCTGGCCGCGCGCCACAACATCGACACCGGCTCACGCAGCGAGGTGACCCTGGCCCGGCCGTTCGTCGAGCGCACGAAGCTGCGCCAGGCCCATCCCGAAGGCGTGACGGCCGTGGACGGCTGGGGCGTGGGCGGGCCCGCGCGATCCTATGTGATCCGCGCCAAGTCGCTGAGCCTGGGCGCGGTCACGATCGATGCGCCGGTGGCCGGTCTGGCGACCCAGGGCAAGGGCGTGTTCAGCGACGAGAACTTCGACGGCAACATCGGCAGCGGCCTTCTGAAGCGCTTCGTGGTCACCTTCGACTACGATCATCAGGTCATGTACCTGCGCCGCATCGCGACGCCGCCGGCCGATGCGGGAAGCTTCGATCGCTGCGGATGCTGGTTGAACCTTGGCGACGACGGCTTCGAGATCAAGGACATTGCCCCTGGCGGCCCGGCCGAGGCGGCAGGCCTGAAGGTCGGTGACGTGGTGACGGCGATCGACGGCGCGCCGGCCAGCGGCATGCGGCTCACCGACGCCCGTGCGGCCATGCGCATCGCGCCGACGGACCACCCGATCCGCATCGGCTATCGCCGGGACGGTGCGGCGGCGGAGGTTTCGCTGACGCCGCGAGATCAGATTCCTCGGCGGTAGCCGGGACGCCCGCTCGAGGTGGCCGCGGGTCGAGTTCGAACCGTCGCGGCGCCCGCTCCGCCCCGGCTTCACGACCGAACGGCGCTCCATGAACGCTGCTTGCCATAACGGTAGTTCCAACTACTATATCCCCATAAACAGGAACGGGGGTATGGAATGCGAAAGCTCCAGGTGCTCGCGGGCGTCGCCGGCGCGGCGATGATGGCGGCGGCGGGACAGGCCGCCGCGCAGGAGGCCACCGCGCTCGACGAGATCGTCGTCACAGCCCAGAAGCGCGCGGAAAACCTCCAGGACGTGCCGGTCTCGGTCACAGCCCTGACCGCCGACCAGCTCAAGGACCAGCGGGTGGGCGACGTGCTGGCCTTGTCGGGCCTGTCGCCGGGCCTGCAGATCAAGACCGACGACAACGCCGCCAACCCGCGCATCTTCATCCGGGGCATCGGGGTCAACGACTTCAACCCCAGCACGGCCAGCGCGGTCGGAGTCTATGTCGACGGGGTCTATGTCGCGTCCCCCCTGGCCCAGATGTCCGGCTTCTACGACCTGCAGCAGGTCGAGGTGCTGCGCGGGCCGCAGGGCACGCTCTATGGCCGCAACACCACCGGCGGGGCGATCAACGTCACCACCAAAAAGCCCAGCGCCACGCCCGAAGGCGACCTAGCTGTCGACTACGGCCGGTTCAATTCGCTCAACGTCCAGGGCGGCTTCGGCGGCCCGATCGCCGACACCCTGGCCTTCCGCATCGCCGGCCTCTACGACAAGAGCGACGGCTATACACTCAACCGCCTGACCGGGAACAAGGGCAACGACGCCAACCGCAAGGCCGTGCGCGGGGCCCTGCGCTGGACACCCGACAACAAGCTGACCGTCGACGTCTCGGCCAGCTACAGCAAGTCCAGCGGCGGCTCGATCCTGACCTACAACCGCTCGCTGGTGGCCCAGACGGCCGAGGCGGCCAGCACGGCCGATCCCGATCCCACCTACAAGTACGTCTTCTGCAAGCCGGCCTACTACACCTCCGGCCAGTGCACGAACATCCTCGGCTACGCCAACACCAGCACCAACAAGTACCAGGGCGACTACCGCTTCGAGGGCAAGGACATCGTCAAGCTGTTCGGGGCGACCAGCGCCATCAGCTACGACTTCGGCAGGGTGACGCTGTACTCGATCACCGGCTACCAGCGGGCCAAACGCGACGACTACGAAGAGACCGACGCCAACCCGATCTCGATCTTCGACGCCCGCTACATCGCCCAGCAGGACACCACCAGCCAGGAGTTCCGCCTGCAGTCGAACGGCGCCACGGCCCTGCGCTGGGTCGCCGGCCTCTACGCCGCCCGCGACAACCTGGACAACGACAGCCATTACAACGTGCTGGAGGCGCTGCGCGTCCCCGATCCGGTCAACAACCCCACGGGCATGGATCCGGCCAACAGCGTCGGCGTGTTCGGCTGGCCCCTGCACCAGAAAACCACCAGCTACGCCGCCTTCGGCCAGGTGGACTATGACCTGACCCCGAAGCTGACCCTGACGGGCGGCCTGCGCTGGTCGCAGGACAAGAAGACCTTCCATTACGTCAGCGACGTCGATTACGGCCTGCTGACCCTGTTCGACTACGACAACCAGAAGACCTTCAGCTCGATCTCGGGCCGCGTCGGCCTGCGCTATGCGGTCAGCGACGACGCCAACGTCTACGCCACCTACAATCGCGGCACCAAGAGCGGCGGATTCTTCAGCGGCCAGACGACCGATCCGGACGACCTGGGCCCTTACCGGGACGAGACCGTCAACGCCTACGAGGTGGGCGCCAAGAGCGAGTTCCTGGACCGCCGCCTGCGGGTCAACGTCTCGGCCTTCTACTATGATTACAAGGACCTGCAGGTCTATACGGTGATCCAGCGCAACGGCCTGCCGGTGCAGCTGTTCACCAACGCCTCCAAGGCTCGGGTCTATGGCGGCGAGGCCGAGATCGAGGCGCGGCCGATGACCGGCCTGTCCCTGACCCTGGGCGCCTCGCTGCTCAGCGCCGAGTACAAGGACTTCCAGTCGCTGGGCGAGGACTATTCGGGCAACACCCTGCCCTCGGCGCCGAAGACCAGCCTGAACGGCGCGGCGCGTTACGAGCACCCGGTGGGCGCTGGCAAGCTGATCAGCCAGTTGGACTTCACCTATCGCGGCAAGGTCTATTACGACACGGCCAATACCGAGCGGCTCAGCGACAAGGCCCGGGCCTATGTCAACGGCCAGGTCGGCTGGGCCTTCGCCGACGGGCGCTACGAACTGGGCGTGTGGGGCAAGAACCTGGCCGACACCACCAACATCTCCGACATCACCCCGATCGCCGCCTTCGGCTTCGACGTATTCAGCATGGGGCCGCCGCGGACCTACGGACTCTATTTCCGGGCCAAGTATTGAGCGCGGCCGAGAGCCCGGCCGTCGCGCCGCCGCCCGTCGCGGGCGTCTGGATCGGCGCGCCGCCCAGCCAGGTCCAGCGCCTGGCGGTGTTCTGGATCGGCCTGGTCGGGGTGCTGTTTCCCGGGGTTGGGCCGCTGCTGCTGGGCGGGCTGGAGGGCGCCGGCCGCCTGACCGCCAACCAGCTGGGCCTGGCCGGAATGGGAGAGCTGGTGGCCATGGGCGTCGGAGCGGCGGTCCTCGGTCCGCTGTTCGGCGATCGCCGGCTGCGGCTGGCGGCCGTCAGCTGCGGCCTGGCCCTGGCGGCGCTGGACCTGGCCACCACCCGCGCCTCGGGCGACCTCCTGATCGGGGTCCGCGCCCTGGCGGGTCTTCCGGCCGGCGTGATGATCTGGCTGATCACCGGCATGATCGTCCGCGCGCCGCGTCCCGAACGCTGGGCGGGCCTCTACCTGACCATCCAGACCCTGCTGCAGCTGGGCGTGGTCAGCGCCATCGGCGCCTTCGTCGTCGGATCGTTCGGGCCGGACGGGGGTTTCGTGGTGCTGGCCGCCCTGACGGTCTCCGCCGTCGTCGCCAGCCTGGCCATACCCGCCGCCTACGCGCCCCTGGTCGAGACCGAGGACAACCCCAAGGGCCTGCCGAGCGCGCGGGGCTGGATCGCCCTGGCCGCCGTCTTCTGTTTCCAGGCCTTCATCCTGGCGTTGTGGATCTATGCCGAGCCCCTGTCGCGCCAGGCGGGACATCCGGCCAGCGTGGCCAGCGCCGCCTTCGCGGTATCGCTGGCCGCCCAGGTGGCCGGCGGCGCGGCGGCCACGGCCCTGGCCGGGCGGCTGTCGTGGTTCTGGTCGCTGGCGGTCGCCGTGGCCTTGGCCATCGGCGCCCTGTTCGTGATGGCCGCCCTGCCCGCGGCCCCGGTGTTCCTGGTCGCCGCCGGGGTGTTCGGCTTCGTCTGGCTGTTCGCGTCGCCCTATCTGACGCCGCTGGCCATCGAGGCCGATCCCAGCCGTCGGGCTGCCCTGCTGGGGCCGGGCGCCAGCCTGCTGGGCTGCGGCGCGGGACCGCTGCTGGCCTCTTTCGTGGTCACCGGCGCCGATGTGCGGCCGGCGGCGTGGCTGGCCGTCGGCCTGGCCCTGGTCACCCTGGTGATCATCGCCTTCCTGCACCTGACAAGGTCGCGCTAAGGCAGCGAAGCGATTGGTTTTTTCCTCAAAACGCTCTAGTTCGGAACGGACTTGAAGGAGAGACCGCATGCCGAAGGCGACGGCCCGGAAGACCGCCAGCCCCGACATCGCGCTGGACGCCAAGCTGCAGCCGACCCAGGCCCGCGGACAGGATACCTACGAGATCGTGCTGGCCACGGCTGGCGAGATGCTGGGCGAGATCGGCTTCGAACAGCTGACCACCAACGCCATCTGCAAGCGCGCCGGCCTGACCCCGCCGGCCCTCTACCGCTACTTTCCCAACAAGTACGCGATCCTCAAGGAACTGGGCGACCGGCTGATGAAGGCCCAGGACGACATGGTCTTCGCCTGGATCGAGAGTGGCGGGCTGGAAGGTGACACCGCCGCCCAGCGCATCGACAAGAACGTCGCCATGCTGACCGAGATGATCGAGATGACCCGGCGCTTCCCGGGCGGGGCGGCGATCGGCCGAGCCTTGCGCGCGGTGCCCATGCTGCAGCAGCTGCGCTTCGCCTCGCGCGACATGGTGGCCGGCCAGTTCGCCGAGATCCTCAAGACGCGTTACCCGGCCGCGCCCGACGGCCGGGTCCGTCTGGCCATGCGGATGATGGTCGAGCTGACCTATTCGGCGACCGAGATGGCCGTCGAGGAGCCAGACCAGGACGCCCTGGCCCTCAGTCGCGAGGTTTGCCTGCTGTTCGAGCGCTATTTCGACACCTTCGGCGATCCGTCGCTGGTTCCGTGGAACGACGCCTTGCAAGAACAGTAGTTTTTACTATCATACCTGCATCGCAGACGGAGAGATGCGGATGACGGGGTGGAGCAACTGGTCGGGCAGCGTCGCGGCCTCCCCTCGCCTGGTCGCCCGGCCGCGCGACGCCGGCGAGCTGACGTCGCTGATCGGCCAGGCCGGCAAGGTCCGCGTGGTCGGGGCCGGCCACTCGTTCATGCCGCTGTGCCAGACCGACGACCTGCTGCTGAGCCTGTCCGACTACGAAGGCGGGATCGAGGTCGCGCCCGACCGCAAGACCGTCTGGGCTCCGGCCGGCTGGAGCCTCAAGGCGCTGACGGCGGCCCTGTGGGACCAGGGCCTGTCGCTGATCAATCAGGGTGACATCAACCCGCAGTCCCTGGCGGGGGCCATCTCGACCGGCACCCACGGAACGGGCGCGGAGCTGGGCAGCCTGTCGACGCAAGCCTGCGGCTTTCGACTGATGACCGCCGACGGCGCGATCGTCGAATGCGGTCCCGACCAGAACCCCGAACTCTACCAGGCCCAGCGCCTGTCCCTGGGCCTGCTGGGCGTCGCCGTCGAGATCCGGATCCGCGTCGTTCCCGCCTATCACCTGGAGGAACGGGTCGAGCGCCGCCCCCTGGCCGAGGTCGCCGAACGGCTGGACGAGCTGGCCGCCGCCACCCGCCATATGGAGTTCTTCGTCTTTCCCTATTCGGACGAGGTGATCTTCAAGACCCTGCATCCCGTCGAGGTCGAGGCGACCGCCCCGCCGGCCCGGGAGATCGGCGAGGACAGCGAGGCGACCTTCAAGACCATCTGCGACATCTGCGCCGCCGTTCCGATACTGACCCCGTCGCTGCAGCGCCTGATGATGCGGATGATGGGCAAGGCCAGCCGTCGCGCCGGCCCGGCCTACGCGATCTTCCCGTCGGAGCGGAATATCCGCTTCGAGGAGATGGAATACGAGCTGCCGCGAGCCGCCGGCCTGCCCACCCTGAAGGCGGCCATGGCCCATATCCGCAAGCGTCGCCTACCGATCACCTTTCCGTTCGAGTTCCGGCTGGCGGCCGGCGACGACATCTGGATGAGCCCGTTCAACGCCGGTCCCGGCACCTCGATCTCGTTCCACCAGTACGCCAGGATGCCCTGGCGACCGGCCTTCGCCGAGATGGAGGCGGTGTTGCGCGACGGCGCGGGCCGTCCGCACTGGGCCAAGCGCCACACCCTGACCACGGCCGACGTCCACCGGCTCTATCCGCGCGCCGGCGATTTCGTCGCCGCCTGCAAGACCTGGGATTCGGCCGGCAAGTTCGCCAACACCCACCTGACCCAGCTCTTCGGCCTCTGACGGGAACCGCCATGACCGACCAAGACCTGCATGCCGGCCTGATCGGCGCCCAAGGCTCGCGCCGCGACCTCAACACGCCGGTGCTGGTGATCGACCGCCCGGCCCTGGAGCGCAACATCGCCCGGATGGCGGCGTTCGCAACCAGCAAGGGCGTCAAGTTGCGGCCCCACGCCAAGACCCACAAGAGCGTCGACATCGCCAAGCTGCAGATCGCCGCCGGGGCCGTGGGCCTGTGCTGCGCCAAGATCGGCGAGGCCGAGGTCCTGGCCGACGGCGGGGTGACGATGGGCCTGCTGATCACCTCGCCGGTCGTCTCGGCCCCGGCCGTCGCCCGACTGGTCGCCCTGAACGGCAGGACCACCGACCTGATGGCCGTCGTCGACCATCCGGCCAATGTCGTCGCCCTGAGCGCCGCCGCCGACGCGGCGGGCAAGGCGCTGCAGGTGGTCATCGACCTGGATCCGGGCATCCACCGCACCGGCGTCGCCTCGCCCGAGGCGGCGGTCGCCCTGATGCAGGCGATAAAGGCTCAGCCGGGGCTGATCTATGCCGGCCTGCAGTGCTACTGCGGCATGCAGCAACACATCGAGGGCTTCGCCGACCGCAAGGCCAACCTGGAGGACCGCGGCGCCTATATCCGCTCGGTGATCGACGCCCTGACCGCGGCCGGCGGCCCGCCGCCGATCGTCTCGGGCTCGGGCACCGGCTCGCACCGGATCGACGCCGAGCTGGGGATCTTCACCGAGTTCCAGGTCGGCTCCTACGTGTTCATGGATGGCCAGTACCTGGTCTGCGACATCGCCGGCGACGGGGCGGAACACAGCCCCTACGAGGCCGCCCTGCTGATCGACGCCCGGGTGGTCAGCGCCAACACGCCGGGCATGGTCACGGTCGACGCCGGCTTCAAGGCGCTGTCAACCGACGCCGATCCGCCCACGGTGCTGGGCGGGGCGCCGGACGGGTCGCGCTACTTCTTCATGGGCGACGAGCACGGCGCGATCCTGCCGCCGCCCGGAACCACGCCGCCGGGCCTCGGCGAGCGGGTGATCCTGGGCGCGCCGCACTGCGACCCTACGGTGAACCTCTACGACACTTACCACGTGGTGGACGGCGACACCCTGGTGGCGCTGTGGCCGGTGTCGGCGCGGGGGCGCTCGCGCTAGGCGATCTCGGGCCGGAACATCTGGAACTTCCCCGCCTCGTCGATCCCGAAATAGTCGCCCGCCCCGCCGCCCCGCAGGATGGGTTCGGCGGCCACGGTGTCGTAGACCCCGTCGACCAGCAGCGCTCGATCGATATGGACCATCACCACCTCGCCCAGGGTCAGCCAGGCGTCCACCGGCGCGCCCTCGGCGTCGCTGAGCCGCACGATCTGGGTCAGGCGGCATTCGAAGGCCACGGGACTTTCGGCGACACGCGGCGCGGCGACCCGCTGCGAGGGCGCCGCCGTGAGGCCGGCCAGGGCGAACTCGTCGACATGGTCGGGAACCATCGCCGAGGTGGCGTTCACCGCCTGGGCCAGGGGCCGCGTCGCCAGGTTCCAGACGAACTGCCCGGTCTCCTGGATGTTGCGCACCGAATCCTTCCAGCCCGTGCTGGAAAAGCCGATGATCGGCGGCTTGTAGTTGAAGGCGTTGAAGAAGCTGTAGGGTGCGAGATTGGGCACGCCGGCCGCGCTTATCGTCGAGATCCAGCCGATCGGCCGGGGCGCGACGATGGCGTTCAGCGGATCGTGCCTCAGCCCATGGCCGGCCCTGGGCTCGTAGGAATGGATCGCGTTCATCGGGCCCTCGCCTAGTCGGCCCCGTCTTAGGGCGACGCGGCGCCCTCCGCCAGCGGCCTGATGTTCACAGCCGTGGGCCGCAACGAGCGCGCGAGCGGTTTCGGGCGCTAGCCGGCTCGCGCCTCGGCCAGGGTCGACAGCTCGGTCATGATCAGATGGGCCGCCAGCGAGGCGGGTTCGGCGTCGCTGTCCACCTCGCCATGCTCCAGCAGCGACGCCAGCTTGGCCCGCGCGCGACAGACGCGGCTCTTCATCGTGCCTTCGGGCACGTCGCACATCCTGGCCGCCTCCCGATGGGAGAAGCCGCCCGCCCCGATCAGGATCATCGCCTCGCGTTGCTCGTCGCTCAGGGTGTTGAGCGCGTTGCGCAGGTCGTTGAGGAGTAGAGACTGGACCTGGCCGCCGCCGACGGTGGGGGTCTGGGCCTCGTTGGCGAGATCCAGCGGCGCCTCCCGCCACAGGCGGCGGCGCTGCGAATAGAAGTGGTTGCGCGCGATTTTCAGCAACCAGCCCTTGAGGTTGGTGCCCAGCGCGAACTGCGCCCGATAGCGCCAGGCCTTGAGCAAGGTGTCCTGCGCCAGGTCGTCGCCCATCGTCGCGTCTCCGCACAGGCCGCGCGCGAAGGACCGAAGCACCGGGATGCTGGCCACGACCTGCCGCCTGAACTCGTCCTCGTCGTGCATCGCCGAAGGGGCCGACGAGGCCGCGAAGCTGCGCGCCTCGTCCGCCAGCAGGACGCCCGCGCCGTCCCACCGAGCGGAAGTCTCGAGAAGTTGCTCGTTCGGGCCGATGTTCATGGGAACTCCGAAAGTCAGGCGTAAGGCGCCGTCCGGACCTTCCGCTCGGCACGCGGCCGCCTCAATCGGGTGAAACCCTCGCCGTACGGATAGTGGTTCAGTTTAGCGTCACCTAAGCGTCGGCTCCGGGGAAGTTCGGGGGCGTCGGGGGGCCGCCGTCGGCCGCCGCGTCGTGATTTCGCCTCATCGCGCGCAGGTGTTGAGCCGGACAACTGGAAGTTCGAACATGAGGTATCTCTCAGCTCCGCGCGGAAAATTCAGCAAGCGTTCCGTTCAAAAACGGACAATCATGGCGCACACCATCCTCGGAGCGAGAATCGAAGATGCCCTTGCCTAGCGCCCCGACCATTCTGCTCGCCGACGATCATTCGATCGTACGCGCAGGACTTCGCGAGGCGCTTGAATCACAGCCGGGCTGGACCATTTGCGGCGAAGCCTCCAACGGCCGGGACGCGATCCGTCTGGCCAAAGAGCTGGTTCCGGACGTGATGATCCTGGACATCAGCATGCCCGACGTCAGTGGCGTCATCGTCGCCCGCGACGTCCGCAAACTGAAGACTCATACCGAACTGTTGATCTTCACGATGCACGACAGCGAGCAGCTGGTACGAGAAGTGTTCAGCGCCGGAGCCAGGGGCTTCGTTTTGAAATCGGCCTCGACCGATCACATCATCGCCGCCGTCGCCTCGCTATTGAACCACAAGCCCTATTTCTGCCCGGGCATCACCGACGCGGTGCTGCGCGGCTATCTTTCGCCGGGCCCTCACGGGCTGGGCGAGATGATCGAAGGGGCCGAGACCCTGACCACGCGCGAGCTTCTGATCGTCCAACTTCTGGCCGAATCCCGCAGCAACAAGGTCATCGCCTCGATGCTCGACATCAGCGTCAAGACCGTCGAGAGCCATCGCGGCAACATCATGCGAAAGCTCGGCGCCCATTCACTGGCCGACATCGTGCGGTACGCCATCCGCAACAAGCTGATCGAAGCCTAGGGCCCGCTGAAGGCGGCAGGGAGAGCCGACCCGACACATGCGTCGGGACATGAGGGCCGGCTCTCGGCCCGCGACCACGGGCGCGCTCTTGGGGGTTGAGCGAACCGCGGCTTGCCAAGGGAAATCGGGGGTGACGCCTTGACGAGCGAGCTGGGCCAGACTGAGGCCGCGGTGACCCGAGCGCTATCAGGTCAAACCCTAGGTCGGCGCGAGAAAACCCTTACGACCGCCCCCTTAGGCCAGGTGGACCGAACTCTTGACGAGGTCGGAGGCGGCCTGCTTTTGACGAGCGCGCTCGATGGCGTCGTCCAACAATTTCAGGAACTCTGTCTGCATCTGTATCGACTCGACGTCCGTCGCCCTGACCCCATCCAAGGTCGATTGCCGGATTTCCTCGAGTTGTTCGAGCGACAGCGCCGCGCAGAGGCGGAGGCTGAGGAACTGAAGGGCGGCTACTCGGATCTCAAGATTTGTCATCGGCATGTCGCTACGAAAACAAGGCGCGAGCGGATAGGAACGGTAAGGGGTGTCGAATATCGGCGACAGGCCAACCATAGCCATCGAGTGCAAGCGTCGCCATGACGGACTCCCCGCAGGCGAATCCCACGGCGACACGAGACTAGAACGGACGAAACGCTGTTTGGCTCGCGTCAATTGTTAACTAATGCAAATCAGCGGCTGGAAAGATAAGGACCAGCCGACCATTCGCGAAATTTTGCCGGACCTCGACCAAAAAGCGTTCGTGTACTCAAAAATTATCCCGCTACGCGTGGGACGCGCAGCCGGCACGATACCATCGGGTTCAAGGCCGTCCATTCTTATCCGAGCGTGTGGTCCCTTCGGAAATCCGGCAAATCCCTTCTCTGGCCTGGGAAAGAGACCCACGCGGCCAGGCGTGGTTCGGCTTTGAGGGAACCGCGGGGCGGCCATGATCCGCAAGCGCTCTTCTGGACGCGGGGTCGATCTGCGCGCCATGATCGCCGCCTAGCCCAGATAGGGCTCACCTCAAGGTTTGTGCGCTAAAAGGCGCCTAAAAGTACAAACCAGGAACATCGGCCAGCGGCGCGGTAAAGCCTGTCGGTCTGATCGTTGAGAGGTCTAAATCCACTGCCGCTCGCGGCGTCGGCCCAGAGATAGTCGCCCGTCAGGCCGACGTGGGCCCAGCTCATCGGCGATAGGTGTGTCAGAAGCTCGTCCGGCGCGGCCGCTCCCCTCTCCCGCAGATGCTCGACGGCGCGCTGCATGGCAGGTTGATGCTGACGGTGCTAGGCGGCCTGGCCGAGTTCGAACGCGAACTCATCCGGTCCCGCACCAGCGACGGCCGCACTCGGGCCAAAGCCCGCGGCGTGAAGCTCGGCCGCCGTCCAATTCTGACCGTCGCTCAAAGGTCGTTCGTGGCCCAGCAACGGGCCAGCGGTGAAAGTGCCCGCCACTTGGCGCGGGTCTTGGGGGTCAGCAAGGCGACGATCGGGCGCATCCCACCAGCCGAGGCATGACCAGGCGTCGGCCAACCTGACCGACGCCCGTTCCATGCGTTTCCTACCGCTTCTTGATCGCCGTCACCTCGCCTGATCCATCATGAACTTTCAGGTCAAAAGCGACCTTGTCGCCGACCGCGACGCCGTCGAGCAGGGCCGAGGCGGCCTTGAAACCCATGACCATCGACGGCCAGCCAGCTTCGGGGATGGCTTCGTGGTCGAGGGTGATGACGCCCGCGGTCTTGTCGATCGCGGTGACGACGCCGACGCCCTTGGCCATCTTGTCGGAGGGCGCCATGTCCATGCCGGCCATGTCGCCACTCGCAGCCGGAGCGGAGGCCGCCGGGGCGGCGGCGGGTGGCGGCATGGGTTCGGCGGGGGCGCTGGCCTCCTTCTTCGGCCCGCAGGCGGCGAGAACCAGGGTCAGGGCGAGTGCGCCGGCCGTGGCGTAGGGAAGTGCTCTCATGATGATCTCCTTTGGGTCTGAGAGGTTGGGGTGAAGTCGGGACCGCCCTGCCGCCTTGGGCGGCGGATGAGGAAGAAGGCGGCGGGAACGACCAGCATCGACAGCAGCGGCGCGGTCAGCATGCCGCCGATCATCGGCGCGGCGATGCGGCTCATCACCTCGGAGCCCGCGCCGTGGCCAAATAGGATCGGAGCCAGGCCGGCCAGGATCACCGCCACGGTCATGGCCTTGGGCCGCACCCGCAGCAGAGCGCCTTCGCGTACCGCTTCATCGACCTCGGCGGCGGAGGGATTGTCGCCGCGATCCTTCAGGGCGTCCCTCAGATAGATCAGCATCACCACGCCGAACTCGGCCGAGACACCGGCCAGGGCGATCAGCCCGACGCCGGTGGCGACCGATTGGTGGTAGCCCAGGAGGTAGAGCGCCCAGATCGCGCCGGTCAGGGCGAACGGCAGAGTGGCCATGATCAGCGCCGCCTCGTCGAAGCGGCGGAAGATCACGTAGAGCATGACGAAGATGATCAAGAGCGTCGCCGGCACGACCAGCTTCAGGCGCTCGACGGCGCGTTGCAGGTATTCGAACTGCCCCGAATAGGCAACGGAGACGCCGGGCGCGAACTTGACGTCCTTGGCGACGGCCTTCTGAAGGTCGCCAACGACCGAAGCCAGGTCGCGGTCGCGGACATCGACATAGACCCAGGTCGAGAGCCGGCCGTTCTCGGTCTTCAGCATCGGCGGACCCTCGGCGATCTCGACCTTGGCGATCGTGCCCAGCGTGATCTGCTGACCGGCCGGGGTGAGCACCGGCAGGTTCCGCAACCCCTCCAGGCTATCGCGCAGCTCACGGGGATAGCGGACATTGATCGGGTAGCGCGCCAGGCCCTCGACGGTCTGGCCGATGGTTTCGCCGCCGATGGCGCCGGCGACAATCTCCTGCACGTCGGCGATGTTGAGTCCGAACCGGGCGGCGGCGGCGCGATCTACGTCGACATCGACATAACGCCCGCCGGTCAGGCGCTCGGCCAGGGCCGAACTGACGCCCGGGACTCGCTTGGCCACGGTTTCGACGTCGTGGGCGATGCGGTCGAGCTGGGCGAGGTCGGCGCCCGAGACCTTGACCCCGATCGGGCTCTTGATGCCGGTGGCCAGCATGTCGATGCGGTTGCGGATCGGCGGCACCCAGACATTGGCCAGGCCCGGGACCTTGACCGTGCGGTCCAACTCCTCGACCAGCTTCTCGGGGGTCATGCCCGGCCGCCACTGGTCGCGCGGCTTGAACTGGATGGTGGTCTCGAACATCTCCAGCGGCGCCGGATCGGTGGCGGTCTCGGCGCGGCCGGCCTTGCCGAACACGCTTTTGACCTCCGGCACGGTCTTGATCATCCGATCGGTCTGCTGAAGCAGCTCCGAGGCCTTGGCGGCGGAGAGGCCAGGCAAGGCCGAGGGCATGTAGAGCAGGTCGCCCTCGTCGATCTGCGGCATGAACTCGCCGCCGAGCTGGCTGAGCGGCCAGGCCGTGGTGGCGAAGGCCAGGGCGGCGATCAGCAGCGTGGCTCGCGGGCGGCGCATCACCCAGTCAAGGGCGGGCCTATAGGCCGCCGTCAGCCAGCGGTTGAGGATGTTGCTGCTCTCGGCCGGGATGCGCCCGCGGATCAGCCAGCCCATCAGCACCGGCACCAGGGTCACCGACAGGATCGCCGCCCCGGCCATGGCGTAGGTCTTGGTGAAGGCCAGCGGCGAGAACAGTCGTCCTTCCTGACCCTGCAGGGTGAAGACCGGCACGAAGCTGAGGGTGATGATGATCAGGCTGAAGAACAGCGCTGGGCCGACCTCGGCGGCGGCGTCAGTGATCACCGTCCAGCGCCGCTCGCCTTCCAACCGCTGGCCGGGATGTTCGTGCTCCCAGCGCTCGATCTTCTTATGGGCGTTCTCGATCATCACCACGGCCGCGTCGACCATGGCCCCGATGGCGATGGCGATGCCCCCCAGCGACATGATGTTGGCGTTGACCCCCTGGGCGCGCATGACCAGCAGGGCGAAGAGCACGCCCAGGGGCAGGGTTAGGATGGCGACAAAGGCCGAGCGCACGTGCCAGAGGAACAGCGCGCAGACCAGGGCGACGACGATGAACTCCTCGAGGAGCTTTTCGCGCAGGTTGCCGATCGCCCGGTCGATGAGCTGCGAGCGGTCATAGGTCGTCACCACCTCGACGCCGGGCGGCAGGCTGTTCTTCAGCTCGGCGAGCTTGTCCTTCACCGCCGCGATGGTCTCGCGGGCGTTCTTGCCCGAACGCAGGATCACCACCCCGCCAGCGACCTCGCCCTGGCCATCCAGTTCGGCAACGCCGCGGCGCATTTCCGGACCAAGCTGGAGGGTCGCCACATCGCCCAGCCGCACCGGAACTCCGCCGACGCCGGTCTTCAGTGGGATGGCGCGGAAGTCGTCGAGCGTCTTCAGATAGCCCGAGGCCCGAACCATGTACTCGGCCTCAGCCAGTTCCAGCACCGAGCCGCCGGTCTCGCTATTGGCGCGCCGGATCGCCTCGACGACCTGTTGGTGGGTGACGCCATAGGCGGCGAGCTTCATAGGGTCGAGCACCACCTGGTACTGCTTGACCATGCCGCCGACGCTGGCGACCTCGGCCACCCCCGGCAGGGTCTTGAGCTCATAGCGCAGGAACCAGTCCTGCAGCGATCGCAGCTGGGCCAGGTCGTGGCCGTCGGTCTTGTCGACCAGGGCGTATTCGTAGACCCAGCCGACGCCGGTGGCGTCGGGCCCGAGCGCCGGTTTGGCGGTGTCGGGCAGCCGGCTCTGGACCTGATTGAGATATTCCAGGACCCGGGATCGGGCCCAATAGAGGTCGGTCCCGTCCTCGAACAAGACATAGACGAAGCTGTCGCCGAAGAACGAATAGCCGCGCACCGTCTTGGCGCCGGGCACCGACAGCATGGTGGTGGCCAAGGGATAGGTGACCTGGTTCTCGACGATCTGCGGCGCCTGGCCCGGATAGGGCGTGCGGATGATCACCTGCACGTCGGATAGGTCCGGCAGGGCGTCGACCGGCGTCGAGCGCAGCGCCCAGCCGCCGGCGGCCAGCAAGGCCAGGGCGCCGATCAGCACGAAGAAACGGTTCTTGACCGACCAGCGGATCAGGGCGGCGATCATCGCGCCGTCTCCTTGGCCAGGCGGCGGACCACGGGGCCGTCGGGGCGCTGCTCGAAGGCGAACGCCACCTGGTCGCCGACTTTCAGCCCCTGGGCTAGGCTTGGCGGATCGAGCTTGAAGGTCATGGTCATGGCCGGCCAGCCGATCGCCGCAACCGGCTCGTGGCTGAGGGTGATCGATCCGGCCGCCAGGGCCTCGACCCGGCCGCGCGTCTGGTTGAGAGCCGGGCCTGCCTTGGCTGGCGCGGCGGGCGCGCTCGCCGCGAGCGGCTTGGCCCGAAGCCCGGCCAGGCTGGCTTCGGAGTCGATCAGGAACTGGCCGGAGGCGACGACCTTCTGGCCTTCGGCGAGGCCAGCCAGGATCTCCGTGCGATCGCCGTCTTCGCGGCCGATCTGGACCTCGACCGGCTGGAAGCGGCCGCTGTCGCCGGCCACCATCACCACGGCGCGCTTGCCAGTGCGGATCACCGCCTCGGAAGGGACGAACAGCGCGGGTCGAACTTCGCCGCCAAGATGGACGGTGGCGAACATCCCGGGCTTGAGCCGGCCGCCCGGATTAGCCAGTTCGACGCGCACGGTCAGGGTGCGGCTGTCGGCCTGGGCCGTGGGCAAGATCGCCGTCACCCGGCCGGTGAAGGTCTGGCCGGTGAAGGCGGCAAACTCGGCGCGCGCCGATTGGCCGGCGCGGACCTGGCCGGCTAGCGCCTCGGGCACGGCGGCGTTGAGCCAGACCGTCGACAGGCCGGAGACCTGAGCCAAGGTCTGGCCCATGCCGACCGTCATGCCCTGGCGCACGTCCAGGGTCTGGATCGCGCCCGCCACGGGCGTGGTGACCGTGACGAGATTGCTGGTCCGTCCGGTTCTGGCGACCTGGTCGATCAGGCCATCGGACATGCCCAGCAACCGCAGCCGCTGCCGGGCCGCTGCCTCCAGCGCCGGATCGCCGTTCCCGCGCACCGCCAGATACTCGCCCTGGGCCCCAGCCCAGGACGGAACCAGCAGGTCGGCGATCGGCGCGCCAGCGGCGACCACGTCGCCGGGCGCGCGGCCGTAGACCCGCTGCACGAAGCCGGCCGCGCGCGCCTGGACGATGGCGACGTCACGCTGGTTGAAGTCGAGGACGCCCGTGGCGTCCACGCCCTGGGCGAACTCGCCGCGCTCGACCGTGGCCAGCCGCACGCCCAGGTTCTGAACCGCCCCCGGGTCGATCCGCACACCGGCCTCGCCGCCGCCTTCGTCGGCGTAGCGAGGGACCATCTGCATGTCCATGAACGGCGACTTGCCCGGCTTGTCGAAGTGCTGGGCCGGAACCATCGGATCGTACCAGTAGAGCACCTTACGGTCCGGCGCGGGCGCGGCCGACATGGCGCTGGTGTCGGCATGCGGTCTCTGGAGCTGGGCCAGGCCGTAGCCGCCGAGGGCGGCCACGACAGCGATGGCGACGGCCGATAGGCCCAGCTGGCCGCGAGACAAGGGACGGGTCATCGGGCGTCGCTTCCATAGGTCAGGACGATGCGGACGCCGTCGCGCTGGACGTCGGCCTCGCGGTCGAGGATGTCGATTCTGGCTTCGGCCAGGGCCAGCAAGGCCCCCAGTACGTCGGACAGGCTGGCGGTTCCGGCCCCGTAGCTCGCCGTCTCCAGCTTGGCGCGCCGCGCGGCGAGCGGTTCGAGCGTGGTCTGGGCCCGCGTCAGCCGGTTGTGGTGCATGACGTGGTCAGCCAGGTCAGCGTCCAGGGAGGCCGCCAGCGCGCGGCGGGCCGCTTGACGTTCGTAGCCCACGCGGGCGGCGGTCGAGGCGCGCGCGGCGATCACCGGATCCTGCCGGGTGCGGCCAAACAGCGGTAGGCCGACGGTCGCGCCGATCGAGACCATGTCGCCGTACATCGGGTCACGGCGCTGATAGGTCAGGTCCCAGCTCCAGTCGGGACGTTTGTCGGACTTGGCCAGCGCCACATCGGCGTCGGCCTGGCGGCCCATGGCCTCGTAGGCGCGGATGGCGGGCAGGTCGTCGAGACCGGCGCGCAGGGCGCTCACCTCGATGGCGTAGTCCGGCGGACTACCATCGACATCGGCATCGACTTCGCCTGTCCAGCGGACCAGCTCGGCCCTGGCCTTGCCGACCGCGGCGACCAGATCGGCGCGCCGGTCGCCGAGTGCCGCAGCCAGTTGTTCTGGTTCCAGGGTTTGGCTCGGCCGGGCAGCGCCGGCCGCCAGTTGCGACGGGGCGCTGGCCCGCAACGGCGCGATCGCCTTGTCGATGTCGTCGAGCGCGGCCAGGCGCCGCTTGGCGTAGTAGAGATCGATCCAGGCCAGGGCGGTGCTCAGGCGCACGTTGCGCACTTCGGCCTCTTGGCCGGTCTGCGCAGCTTCGATATCGGCCGCCGCGCGTGACCGCGCCGCTGACCGCTTGGCGCCGCTGGGCACATCCTGGGTCACGCCGATCGTCGCCATGGTCATGCTGTCGCCGCCGAACGTCCCGACCGGCGGGCCAGAGATCGGGAAGTTGCCAAGGCCCACGGCGAGCCTGGGGTCAGGCAGGCGGCCGGCGGCGATCGCCGAGGACCGGGCCGCCGTGACCTCTGCGCCCTTGGCCTGCAGGCTGGGCGCGGACTGGGCGAGCTTGAGGGCCGCATCGAAGGTCAGCGGCGCGCTCTGGGCGGCGCCGGCCAGCAGTGTCGCCGAGGTTAGGATCAGTAGAAAACGCATCGTGGGGTCCCGTCGAATAGGGGCCTGCTGGGATTCGAGCCGGAAACACCGGCGGACGGCCAAGGCCGCCGCCGGCGTCCCTTCCGCCCCCGCGCCGGGGATAGGTCAGGCGCGGGCTTTGGAAGCGGCTAGCCCTTCGGCGGCGTAGCGCGAGCGCCCATGTCCATGCACATGGCGCGCATGGCCGCTTCGGCCTTCATCATCGGGCAGTCGCAGTCATCCGCCTTGGCCTGCTGGGCGACCTGGGGTGAGCGCGGGACCTTGATGTTGGTGCGGAACACGTCGTGCGGGTTCGAAGGCGACGGGGCGGTGCGAAGGGTATAGCCGCCTTGGGGTTCAGTTTGAGCCGCCGTGGCCAGGGTGGCGACGGACAGGCTGAGCGCCAGCGCGGACGCGCCGATCGCGATGAGACTACGGGAGGTCATCAGACCATCCTCCATTCCGATTTGAACGCCCACCGCGGGAAGTCCCGGTGGGCCTTGCTTGGGCTGACGGCGTCTGCCGCGTCCGGCGCATGCTCGATGCGAGCGGTCGACGGGCGCTGACGCCTGCGGTCAGGCCAGCTGTTTCGGAGGATGGTAGAGAAGCGGCGAGGCGAGGCCTTCGCGCGTCTGATCGGCGTTGGCGAAGGTCACGGCCCCGTAGATCACCGATCCCGCGACGTAGATCGACGCGGGAAGGGGCGAAGCGAAGGTCGAGCAGCCCATCTTGCCGACGCAGTCATGGGTCATGCCCTTGCAGGGGGCCTTGATCGGCGAGGCCGGGGTCGCGGCCTTGGCCATGTCCGACATGCCGGGCATGTCGGCGCAGTTCATCATGGCCGGAGCCGCCTGCGTCGAAGTCGAGGCGACCTGGTCCATCATCATCGGCGTGGCGCGCGCCGTCGTCTGGCCGACAAAGCCAGCCAGGGCGAGCATCACGACAAGACAGCGGATCAGGTTCCACATGGTGGGTAAACTTAGGTCAGGCGCCAAGCTTCAGCAAGTTTCGTTTCCTTAAGGTGGCGCGCGGCAGGTTAAGAGAGCCTTCCCATCGGCGCCGATCAGGCCATCGCCCGCTCCCTCTAGGCGGAAGCGGGCGATGCCACGCAGGCCGATCCCAGTCAGCGAGGAGGCTCGTGGGCGGCGGCGTCAATCGCGTGACCTTCATCCGCCGTCGGCGTTCGGGTCGCTGTGCGGAAGACGTCCTTCGGGTTCGAGGGAGGCGGCGCAGTGCGATAGGCATAGGCTCCGTCCTTGCCCGAGACAGCGCAGGCTCCGGTCGCCAGCGGCAGGCTGAGCGCCAGGGCGGCGATGATTGTGCGAGTGGTCATTGGGGTCTCTCCAAAATCCTTGGTGTCGCCAGGCGACCGATCCGTCCTGGCGCAGCCGCGCTTCGGCGACGCCCGATGGCTCAGGCGTCATGCCGCTCAGAGCGCGGCCGATGGCCTCAGGTCGTGGATTTTGGAGGATGATCGGGTCCGGCCGGTTCGCGAGACCCCAGGGTTTTGAAGGCCGGTTGGTCAAACGTCGAGCGGCCCTCGCGGATCACGACGCTCGATAGGGCGGCCAGGCCGGCGATGCTGGTAAAACAAGCGGTCGGACAGGCCTTTGAGCAGCCCAGCCGCGCTTTGTCGCAGCAGGGAGCCGCCTTGGGTCCACCGCCTTGATGGTGAGCGACCGATGCGCCGTTCGTCGGAGCGCTGGCGGCCATCACCTGGACGGTGTCCATGCCGCAGGGCGCTATCCTCGCGGAGGCAGTCAAGGGGCTGACCGTGAGGGCCGAGATCGCAAAAAGGGCGAATATGAACCGCGCCATGGCGTGATTGTCCGCCCGCCAGGCTGTCCTGTCACGTTGATTCCCCTGTGCGTTCGGCCGGCTGCGGCCGCGAACTGGCCTGGATCAGCCGCACAGCACCTCGATGACCGGACAGGACGGCGAGGTGTCGCCCTGGCAGCGGTCGACGGTGTCGGCCAGCGCGGCTTCCAGTCGGGCCAGATCGGCCATCTTGGCGCGCACGGTCTCCAGGTGGGCGGTCGCGATCACTAGCACCTCGGCGCAGGAGGCTCGGGCAGGTTGGGCGAGCGCGATCAGCGCCCGAATATCATCGAGGCCGAATCCCAGGTCGCGGGCCCTGCGGATGAAAGCCAGGCGCCGGCCCTGTTCGGCGTTGTAGCTGCGATGTCCGCCCAAGGTTCGGTCAGGCTTGGGCATCAAGCCGATGCGTTCGTAGTAGCGCACGGTTTCGAGATTGACGCCGGCGTCCCGCGCCAGCCGTCCGATCGTCAGTCCGCGCGCAACGACCATGATTTAGCCTCTTGATCCCGTAGTTCCTACGGGTTGCAGCATGGTGGCGATCATGACCGGAGACGAGACGATGGCGCCAAACGGCAAGCTTCAATCTGGACGACACGTCATCGATCGCGGGCCGGCCGAGCGCTTGGTCGGCTGGGCCGCCATCGCCGCGGCCGCATCGGCGGTTCTCGCCTGGGCGGCCTGCTGCGTCTTGCCGCTGGTGCTTTCCCTGGGCGGCCTCGGTTTTGGGATGACCGGCTGGATCGTCGGGCAGCGAAACGGACTGACCCTGGCCGCGCTGGCCGCCGTTGGCGTCGGCTGGGGGCTGACCTGGCGACGGGCGCGTACATGCCGCGTCGATGGGACCTGTCCGCCGCCCTCGCGGCTCACGGTGGGTGGGCTTGCCGGAGCCTC
Source organism: Caulobacter sp. LjRoot300 (assembly GCF_964253875.1). Lineage (NCBI taxonomy): Bacteria > Pseudomonadati > Pseudomonadota > Alphaproteobacteria > Caulobacterales > Caulobacteraceae > Caulobacter > Caulobacter sp. LjRoot300. The sequence continues at coordinate 691,114 of NZ_CAXUSA020000003.1, read as the reverse complement.
GGTGCTCACCCTGGCCGCGCGCATCTGGCAGCCGCTGATCGAGCCTTGGCTGCTGTCTCTGTTGCGGGTGTTAAGAGGATGAACGCTGTGACGATCTCGCTCATTTCGACGCTGACCTGTCCGCATTGCGGAGATCAGGCCACCGAAACCATGCCGACTGACGCTTGCTAGTATTTCTACGATTGCCGTGGTTGTGGCGCGGTCCTTAAGCCCAAAGCCGGGGACTGCTGTGTGTTTTGCTCCTATGGCGATGTCGCCTGTCCGCCGGTCCAGGAGGTCGGCAAGGGTTGCTGTGGTTAGACGCCTCGATTGCGCCGATCTATCGGATGTTCGTCGTCCGTACTTTTAACCGAGGTTTAGCGAACAAACCTTGAGGTGAGCCCTTTTAGCGCACAAACCTTGAGGTGAGGCCTATGCGAGCGGGCCAATAGTCGGTGTCACGGGCGAAGGGCATGACCATCGTTGGTCCCGTTGCCTGCCGCCATGGCCTGAAGCCGTCCGGCGCGACGCCGAGGTGCGTGCGATACCATTCAGTCAACATATCAGGCTGGTCGGCCCGAAAGAAAACGCCTCCAATGCCCGTTACCGACATTTCGCCCTCTTCAACTGTCTATTGCAGATTCTTGGATTTATCCAGAAACAGGACCTTTGCGATGTCAACCGCATCCATCTTAATGCTCTAATTCTGCCTCGCGGCGAAAAGGAAGCTACCAGGAAAGCTTGGCTTTACTTCGAAGCTCCACATGCAGACCCAGCAGCGGCGATGTCGCATTCGAGCACCGCGCTCGGGATCAAAACGCGACCCGAACCCCGACGCTGGCCTTCAGCATATAGCCGTCGCCGAGATTCTTGAGTGGGCTATTGCCCGAAACTTCGCCGTAGAGCGCCACGCCGTTTCGCCAGCCGACGCTGCCGCCCACGCCAAGCTCTCCCGAAAGCCGCTCGGTCGCATAGTCAAGCGGCGTACCGGAAACTCGGACGCGCGTGCCGTCCAACCACTCATAGTTCAGGTTGATCAGGCCATAGACATGGCTGCGACCGCCGCCCCACGCGTTCTGACGATCGAGCGAGACGCCCCAGCGTGTTTTGAGGCTGTCGCCCCTGTCGGGCGTAACGGTGGCTCCCGCTGGATCGATGAAGGGATCGAATCGAACGTCGGAATAGGCCGTCTGGATCTGGGGCGTGACGCTGAGCTTGGCGCCGAGCGGTATCCGCTTGCCAACCTCGAGGCTTAGCGCCTCGCCGCGGCCTTCGTTGTTTCGCGCAAGCTCGCCGAGAACGGCGGAGTTGAGGTCGCTGTCGTGCCAGCTGAACTGTACCTGGCCGTCGACATAGAACCCCTTCAGGCCGTACCAGATCAGCGTCGCGCCCACGCCGTAGCCGTTGGTCTTGATCGATCCATTGCCGAAGGTCGAACGAACATCGCTGTCGGCCTGGCCGTAATAGGCGGTGAGGCCGCCCACCAGCCGCTCGCCCTTGTCGGTCTCGGCCAGCGTCTGATCCGCGCCGAACTGTATTTTCCAGCTGTCGATGTCCTGATCCGCCAAGCTGGTGGAGATCGCGGCGTTGGCGCGATTGCGCGTCGCCTCCAGACGCCCCCAGGCGCCGCCGCCTTCCGGACTGGCGCCGACCGCCCAACTCCGGTTGCCGACACGTTGCTGGAGCGTCGGCAGGCCGTTGAGCGCCTGCAGATTGGCGCCATAGGCTTCGTAGATCGGCACGCCGGGCTGATAGAGCGGCAGGGGTGGCTCGTTGGGCGCGGTCGGATTGAGCAGCGCCGAGCGCAGGTACCAGTCGCCGTCCGCGGGACTGCTGGCGCCGCCCTGTTGCAGGCGGTAGCCATAGGCGCCGGCGATCACGGCCTGATCCCCATTGAAGACATAGTCGCCGTCGAGCACGAAGCGACCTTCGGACGCCCCCGTCACGTCGACGATCTTGATGCCCTCCACCGTCTGGCCGCCCAGGCCGCCACGGTTGGTAACATTGACCTGCGTCGTGCCCGATGTCGCGCCGTTGACGACCAGTCGACTGGCGATGGAGCTGTCGCCCCCCAGCGCGGCGGCGATCTCGAGACGACCATTGTTGCCAGCATAGTCGCCCTGGATGGTGAGGACGCCGATATTGCCGGCAAAGCCGGGCGCGATCGTGCCGCCGTTGGCCGTGGCGCCGACCCGGCCTGTGCCCTCAAGACGCCCGGCTTGCCCGATCGACAGCGTGCCGCCCAACACCCCGTTCACGGCCATCGTGCCGGCCTTGATATCGGCGGCGCCGGTGTAACCGCCGCTGTCCGCCGTCAGCACGACCGTGCCCTCCCCCGCCTTGTTCAGAGCGCCCGCGCCCGAGACAATGCCGCCCAAGGTCAGGGTGGCGCCCGCATCCGCGAGCAGCGTCCCTTGGCCCGTGAGCGCGACGGCCCGATGGCTTGTGACGTCGGCTGTCGTGCGCAGCGTGCCGCCGTCGAACGTCACACCCCCAGCGGCCGCGCCGAGATTGGCGTCAGCCCCGATCTGCACCGTACCGCCGCCGATCCGCGTACCGCCGGTGTAGCGGTTGACGCCGGTCAGGACGAGCGTGCCGGTATCGGTCTTGACCAACTGGGTGTCGCCCGAGAGCACCGTACTGATCGTCGCGGTGAACCCCGCTCCCGCGGCGCTGCCGTCGCCGACGCGGATGGTCGATTGCGGCCCGACGAGCGTGACGCCGTCGCCCACGATCGTGTAGCCGCTCGTGGCGAATTGCATACCCGCGGCGGTGACCTCGCCAAGGCCGCCATCGACCGTGACGGCGCCAGCCGAGCCGCCGAACACCGCGAGGGCGGCGTCGGTATAGGCCGCGTTCACGACGCCGTTCAGGTTCGTCCAGTTGTCGTTGCCGCTACTATTCTGCCAGACGCCGTTGCCGCCGTTGATCACGCCATTGTTCTTGGGACCCGCCGCGCCGTCCCAGAAGTTGAGCGTCAGCCCGGCGCTGTTGACGAGATTGACCTGACCGGCGATCGAGGTCTGGACGGCGACGTCGCTGCCGCCCGGCAATGTGCCGAGGGTCAGACCGTTGTCGGTGAGCGCGCCGCCATAGTTGAACACCCGATAGATGCCGACATCGAATGCGCCGCCGGTCGGAACCGACACGGTGATCGTACCGTCGAGCGTCAGGTTGCCGCCTATAGTCACGAGATCGTTCAGTGCCCCGCCGACGGCGTTCGCTGCTCCGAACTCATAGTTGAGCCGCGCTCCGGACGACAAACTCATATTGCCATTGACCGTGAGCGTACCCGCGCCACCAGCGCCGGGGGTAAGAACCGCGCCATCGGCAAGGACGACATCGCCACCGATCGTACCGATGCCGCCGAGGCTCGCGTCCGACGCCACCGAGGTCGTTCCGGTCGCGCCGCTATGATCGCCATTGACCAGAAGCGTGCCCGCGCCGACCGTCGTGCCGCCGCGATATCCGCCGACGCCCGAGAGCGCCAGCGTGCCGGTGCCGCCCTTGGTGAGCACGCCCGCTCCCGAAATTGCGCCGCTGAGCGTCAGCGTCGTGCCCGCGTCGGTGAGGAACGCGCCGGCGCCGGCGAGATCGACCGCGCGGGTCGAGCTCAAGTCAGCGGTCGTGTTGAGCGCGCCGCCATTGATGCTCAGGCCACTGGCCGGGCCGCCGAGATTGGCGTCGCTCGAAATGCGCAGCGTGCCGCCGTTGATCAGCGTGCCGCCAGTGTAGCTGTTGCTGCCGCCAAGCACGAGCGTCCCAAGGTCGGTCTTGACGAGCTGGGTGGCGCCGGTGAGTTCGGCGCTGATCACGGCGGTGTAGTCCAGTCCTCCCACCGTGCCGTCGCCGACCCGGATCACCGATTGCGAGCCGGTAAGCGTCAAGGGCTGGCCGGCGATCGTGTAGCCGTTGGTCGCGAACTGGAGCCCGGACGCCGTGACCGCGCCCAGGCCGTCGTCTATCGTGACCGTCCCAGCCGCGCCGGTGAAGATCGCGAAAGCGCCGTTGTCGAACGGCGCGTTGACGGCGCCGGTGACATCAGCCCAATTGTCGTTGCCGACACCGTTCTGCCAGACGCCGTCACCGCCATCGACCGCACCGTTGAACTTGGGCCCGGCGAAGCCGTCCCAGAAGTTCAGGCTCGCCGATCCGGTATTGATCAGGTTGATCTGGTTGGCGACCGAGGTCTGGACGAAAACCTCGCCGCCCGCGGGCATCGTCCCGATCGCCAGGCCGTTGTCGGTCAGCGCGCCGGCATAGTTGGCGATCCTGTAGAGGCCGATATCGAACGCCCCGCCAGGCGTGACCGTGACGTTGATCGTGCCGTCGAGGGTCAGGTCACCGCCGACATTGACGAAATCGTTGAGCGGACTGCCGACCGCATTGGCCGCGCCGAAGTCGACGGCGAGCGACGAACCGCTGGACAGCGCGAGATTGCCGTTGATCGTCAGCGTGCCCGGGCCGCCGAAGCCCGGTGTTAGGGTGGCGCCGTTCGATACGGTCACGTCGCCGCCGATCGTACCGATGCCGCCCAATGTCGCGCCCGAGGCGACGCTGGTAAGGCCGGTTGCGGCGCTCTGGTCGCCGTTGACCAGCAGCGTGCCGCCGCCCACGGTGGTGGCGCCCGCATAGCTGTTGGCGGCGGTGAGAATGGTGACACCGCCGCTAGCCTGCTCGATACGGCCGGCGCCCGAGATGAGGCCGGCGAACGTGACCGTACCGGAACGGTTGAAGAGCAACGCCGCATTGTTGACGACGTCACCCGCAATGCCGCCGGTCGCTCCACCCGCGCCAAGCTGGAGGACGCCCGCGCTGATCGTGGTGCCGCCGGTATAACTGTTGTCGGCGGTGAGGATCGTGGCGCCGACGCCGATCTGGTTGACCGCGCCGGCGCCGGTGATGGCTCCGGCGAAGGTCAGGCTGTCGGATCGGTTGAACGCCAGCGTCCCGTTGTTGGCGACATCGCCCAGGATCGAACCGGTGACGCCGCCGCTGCCCAGTTGCAGCGTGCCGGCGGAGATCGTGGCGCCGCCGCCATAGCTGTTCGCCGCGGTTAGGACGAGCGAGCCGACGCCGTCCTTGGTGAGCGCGCCGGGGCCGGAGATCGTGCCGCCGAGCGTGAGCGTGGCGCCCGCGTCGGTGAGGAACCTGCCCGCGCCGGTCAGGTTGACGGCCCGGGTCGAGTTGATGTCGGCGGTCGTGTTGAGCGTTCCGCCGTCGAGGCTGAGCCCGCCCGCTGTCTCGCCGAGATTGGCGTCGGCGGAGATGCGCAGCGTGCCGCCGTTGATCGCCGTGCCGCCGGCATAGCTGTTGACGCCGGCGAGGACGAGCGTGCCCGCGTCGGTCTTGACCAGGCCCGCGGCGCCGGTGAGTTCGGCGTCGATCGTCGCGGTGTAGCCCGCGCCGGCCACGCTGCCGTCGCCGACCTGCACGATCGCCTGAGCGCCGGTCAGCGTCAGCGGACCGCCGGTGATCCGATAGCCGTCGCTGGCGAACTGCATGCCCGAGGCCAGGACGTTGCCGCCGACATTGTCGACGCTCACCGTCCCCGGAGCCCCTGAGAAGATCGCGAAACTGTCCTGGGCATAATCGGCGTTCACCGCGCCAGTGAGCTCGGTCCAGTTGTTGGAACCACCGCCCGCGCGCCACACGCCGTCGCCGCCATTGACCGCGCCGTCATTCTTGGGGCCGGCATTGCCGTCCCAGAAGCTCAAGGTCAGGCCGGCGGTGTTGACGAGGTTCACCTGCCCCGCGATCGCCGTCTGCACCGAGACAGCGCTGCCGCCCGGCAGTGTGCCGAGCGCCAGACCGTTGTCGCTGAGCGCGCCGCCATAGTTGAACACGCGGTAGATGCCGGGGCCGAAGCTGCCGCCCGCAGACGCCGTGACGTTGATCGTGCCGTCGAGGGTGAGATCGCCGCCGACATTGACGAGATCGTTGAGCGCACCGCCGGCGAAGTTCGCCTGACCAAACTCATAGGCAAGCACCGTGCCCGCGCCGAGCGCGAGGTTCCCACCCACCGTAAGCGTGCCGACATTGTTATTGCCGGCCGCCAGCGTCGCGCCGTCGGCAAGCGTTACATTGCCGCCGATCGTGCCCGAGCCGCCGAACGTCGCGCCCGAGGCGATGCTCATTGCGCCGGTCGCCGCCGACTGGTCGCCATTGACGAACAGGCTGCCCGCGGTCACGTCGACGTTGCCGGCGAAGCTGTTGGCACCGGTCAGGATGAGACTGCCGGCGCCGGTTTTGGTGAACCCGCCGGCGCCCGCGACCGTGCCGTTCAGCGTCAGCGTCGTGCTCGCATCGGTCAGCAGAGTTCCTGTACCAAGCAGGCTGACCGCCCGGTTCGAGCCGATATCGGCGGTAGTGTTGAGCGTGCCGCCGTTCAGGCTCAACGCGCCAACCGCATCGCCGAGATTGGCGTCGCTCGAGATGCGCAGCGCGCCGCCGTTGATCGCGGTGCCGCCAGTGTAGCTGTTGGCGCCCGTGAGCACGAGCGTGCCGAGGTCGGTCTTGACCAATTGGGCCGTGCCGGCGAGCACCGAATCGATGGTCGTCGTATAGCCAAGGCCGTCGGCTGAGCCGTCGCCGACCCGAATGACCGCCTGCGGGCCGACGAGGTCGAGCGCGTCACCCTCGATCGCATAGCCGTCGGTCGCGAACTGTATGCCCGCGACGTTGATCGCGCCCAGGCCGCGATCGACCGTGATGGTTCCGGCCGTGCCGCCGAAGATCGCAAAGGCGCTGTCGAGGAACGGGGCGTTGATCGACGCGTCGTCCAGCGTCCAGTTGTCGTTGCCGGAGGTGTTCTGCCAGACACCGTCGCCGCCGGTGATGATGCCGTCGTTGCGGCCGCCGGCCGCGCCGTCCCAGAAGCGCAGGGCTAGGCCGTTGGTGTTGATGAGGTTGACCTGGCTAGCGACCGAAGTCTGCACGAAGAAGTCGGTGCCTGTGGGGATGGACCCGATCGTGAGACCGTTGTCGGTCAGGGCGCCCGCATAGTTGATCACCCGGTAGATGCCCGGATCGAAGCTGCCGCCGGCGCTCGTGGCCACGTTGAGCGTGCCGGCAAGGACGAGATCGCCGCCGACATTGACGAGGTCGTTGAACGCGCCGCCGGCGACATTGGCCTGGCCGAAGTCGTAATTGAGGGTCGCGCCGCCGGCCAGTGCGAGATTGCCGTTGATGGTGAGCGTTCCTGGACCAGCCGCGTCGCTGGGCGCGAGTGTCGCGCCGCCGGCCAGCGTGACACCGCCGCCGATGATGCCGATGCCGCCCAATGTCGCGCCCGAAGCGACGTTGGTCGCGCCGGTCGCGGCGCTCTGGTCGCCGTTGACCAGCAGCGTGCCGCTAGTCACGGTCGTGGCGCCCGCATAGCTGTTGCTGCCGGTCAGGATCGTTGTGCCGCTGCCCGCCTGTTCGACGCGGCCGCTGCTCGAGATGAGATCGGCGAAGGTAACCGCGTCAGACCGGTTGAAGACCAGCGCCGCGTTGTTGACCACATTGCCGGTGATGCCGCCGGTCGTGCCGCCGGCGCCGAGCTGGAGCACGCCCGCGCTGACCGTCGTGCCGCCCGTGTAGCTGTTTTCGGCAGTCAGGATCGTCGTGCCCGTGCCCGCTTGGTTGAGCGCACCCGTTCCGGAAACGATGCCGGCGAAGGTGCTGTTGTCCGAGCGGTTGAACGCCAGCGTGCCGTTGTTGGCGACATCGCCGGTGATGCTGCCACTCGTGCCGCCATCGCCGATCGCCAGCGTGCCGGCGCTGATCGTGGCGCCACCAGCATAGGTGTTGGCGTTGGTGAGAAGGAGCGAGCCCGCGCCATCCTTGGTCAGCGCGCCCGCGCCCGACACGACGCCGCTCAGTGTCAGCGCCGTGCCGGTATCGGTGAGAAAGGCGCCCGCGCCGGCAAGGTCGATGGCCCGGGCCGAGGTGATGCTCGCGGTCGTATTGAGCGTGCCGCTATTGAGGCTGAGTGCCCCGGCCGCATCGCCCAGATTGGCGTCGCTCGAAATGCGCAGCGTCCCGCCGTTGATCGAGGTGCCGCCGGTATAGCTGTTGGCGCCGGTCAGCACGAGCGTGCCGCCCAGGTCCTTGACGATCTGGGCCGAGCCGGTGAGCACGGCGTCGATCGTGGTCGTCAAGCCGGCATCGCCCGGCGTACCATCACCGACGCGCACCAGCGCCTGTGCGCCGGTCAGCGTCAGCGGTCCGCCCGCGATCGTGTAGCCGTCGGCCGCGAATTGCATGCCTGCGGCCAGCACGTTGCCGGCGCCATTGTCGACGGTGACGGTTCCGCCCGTGCCCTGGAAGATCGCGAAACTGTCCTGTGCGTAATCGGCGTTCACGATGGCGCCGACGTCAGTCCAGTCGTTGGTCCCGCCCCCAATGCGCCACACGCCGTCGCCGCCCTGGATCGTGCCGTCATTCTTCGGCTGGCCCGTGCCGTCCCAGAAATTGAGCGTCAGGCCGGCGGTGTTCGCGAGATTGACCTGATTGGCGACCGAGGTCTGGACGAACACATCGCTGCCCGGCGGCATCGTCCCGATGGCTAGGCCGTTGTCGGCAAGCGTGCCGCTATAGCTGGCGACCCGGTAGATCCCCGGTCCGAAGCTGCCGCCGGCGGGCACCGTCACATTGATCGTCCCGTCGAGCGTCAGGTTGCCGCCCACGTTCACCAGGTCATTCAAAGGACCTCCGGCCACGTTGGCCTGGCCCAGCTCGAAAGCGAGCTGCGACGTGCTGCCGAGCGCGAGATTGCCGTTGATCGTGAGCACGCCGACGCCGCCCGAGCCGGCCGCCAGCGTGCCGCCGTCCGTCACGGTCACGTCGCCGCCGATCGTGCCCGTACCGCCCAGAGTAGCGCCGGAAGCCACGGCGGTGAGATTCACCGCGCCCGACTGGTCGCCGTTGACGAGCAGCGTGCCCGCATCGACATTCGTCGGGCCCGCATAGGTATTCGCACCGGTGAGGATAGTGGTGCCGGGCCCCGCCTGGGTGACCGATCCCCCGCCGATGATCGTTCCGCCCATGGTGAGGGTACCGGCGCGGTCGAACACCAGGGCGCCGTTATTGAGGACGTTCCCGACGATGCTGCCGGTCGCGCCGCCATTACCGATCTGTAGCGTTCCGGCGTTGATCCTCGTCAGGCCGGTGTAGCTGTTGTTGGCGGCCAGCGTGAGCGTGCCGGCGCCGTTCTTAGTCAGTGCGCCCGCGCCCGATACGGCGCCGGTCAGGGTCAGGGTCGTGCCAGGATCGGTTGAGAAGATGCCCGCGCCCGTCAGATTGGTCGCGCGGCCGGAGGTGAAGCTCGCCGTGGTGTTGAGCGTCCCGCCGTTGAAAGTAAGGCCGCCGCTCGCCGCACCGAGATTGGCGTCGCTCGACACCTGGAGCGTGCCCGCGGTGATGCTGGCTCCGCCGGTAAAGCTGTTCGTGCCGGTCAGGACCGTCGTGCCGGCGCCGATTTGCGTCACCCGGCCAGCGCCGGAGATCGTGCCGCCGAAGATGTAGGCGTCGCTCCGATTGAAGGCCAAGGTTCCGTTGTTGACGACATTGCCGACGATCGAGCCGTCCGAGCCGCCATTGCCCAGTTGCAGCGTGCCGGCGCTGATCGTCGTCCCCCCGGTATAGGTGCTGGCGCCGGTCAGCACCGTGGCGCCGGCGCCCAACTGCCGCAGCGAGCCGATGCCCTGGATCACCCCGGCGTAGGTATAGCTGTTGGAACGGTTGAAACCGAACACGCCCGCGTTGTTCACGGTGCCGCTGGCGATCGAGCCGACGGCTCCGCCATTGCCGACGATCAGCGTGCCGGCGTTGACGTTGGTGACGCCGGTATAGGTGTTGGTTCCGGTCAGGATCCATTTGCCGGCATCGTTCTTGGCCAGCGACGTGATGTTGACCGCGCTCTGGTTGCCGATGCTGGCGCCCATGACGTTGTCGCCAGTGTTGGTGCCGCCGAGCGCGAACACGCGGACGCCGCTCCCGGTGTAGGTGATCGCCGCGTTGTTGGTGAAATTGACCGCGCCCGTGCCCGAGGATTCGATGAAGGTCGTGCTGGCGCCGAGCTGGAACTGGCGATCGGTTGTGTCGCCGACGCCGGTATAACGAAGGGTACCGCCCGTCCCGATAATGAGGTTGGCGGCGCCCGCCCCCGAAGCGCCGATGCTGCTGGCGAGACCGCCGTTGTTCAAATGATCGACGCTGAGCACGCCGCCGCTGATGGTCGTGGCGCCGGTATAGGTGCTGTTCGGGTTCGATAGCCGCCAGGCGCCACCGTCGACCTTGGCGAGCGAGGTTGCGCCGCCCCCGGCCGGATTGTCGATCTGGCCGGAAAAGAGATTGTCGCCGGTGTTGGCGCCGCCCAACGTGAAGGTGCGGTTACCGGTGCCCGCCTGGGTGATTGCGGCCGTGCTGGTGAAGGCGATCGTGCCCGTGCCGGACGAATCCAGTTGGGCGTTGCCGCCCATGGTGAATTCGCGGTTGGTGCTCCCGCCGCTGCCGACGTAGGCCAGCGTGCCGTTGTTGAGCGTCAGATTGCTCGCGGCCGCGCTGGACGAACCGATCGCGCTGTTGACGCCGCCGTTGACCAGGCAGCTCACGACGAGCACGCCGCCTCCGGTGATCGTCGTGCTGCCGCTATAGCTGTTGTTGCAAGTGTCGAGCTGCTGGGTGAGCGTGCTGTTCAGCACGATGCTGCCGGTACCGCTGATCGCGCCGCGAAAAGTGGCGGATCCTCCCGGATTGGTCAGCGTCAGGGTGCCGCTGCCCAGCAGGATATTGCCGCCGGCGGGACCGCCGCCCGTCAGGTAGCCCATGGACATATTGAAGTTGTTGAAGTCCGCCGCCGCGCCGGCGACATTGAACATGCTCAGCGCCCTGTTGGCGCCCGTGCCAAACGCGGTAGCCGAACCGGCGCGCAGGATGCCGCCCTCGACCTGGGTGGGGCCGGTATAATTGTTGGCTCCGGTCAGCGTCAGGATGCCCGCCCCGCGTTTGACCAGTGTCCCCGGACCGGTCACGACTCCGCTGAACGTCAGCTCGGTGGCGGCATTGTTGACCTGGACATAGCCGGCGCCGGACAGAAGGCTGAATCCACGATCCGTGGCGATCGTGCCGCCGGTATAGACCAGGGTGCCGCTGTCGCGGATGACGAGATTGGACGACGCGGCGCTCGACGCGCCGATGCCGCTGGCGAGCCCGCCATTAGCCAGACAATCGACAAAAAGCGCGCCCCGAATATCGGTGACGCCGGTGTAGCTGTTAGTGCAGCCGTTGATGGTCTGCTGGCCCGACGCGCCTTTGATGAGGCCTCCGGCGCCGGTGATGGTTCCGGTAAAGGTACCGTTGTTTCCGTTCAGGGTCAGGGTTCGCGTGCCGAGGTCGACGGCGCCGGCGCCGGCGATCGCGCCGACCGTCATGTTGAGCGCGGTCAGATCGGCGGCGCCGCCGGCGTTGACGGTGAGCAGGTTGGTATTGGCGCCGAAGGCGTTGAGCGATCCGGCCCTGAGCGTGCCGGCGTTGACGACCGTGCCGCCGGTATAGTTGCTGCTGCCGGACAGGATCAGCGTTCCGGCGCCGTTCTTGACGAGCGTTCCGGCGCCGGTCGCGACGCCGCTCATCGTCAAGGTCGTCGCGGCCTGCGCGACATCGATCCGCCCCTGCCCGCTGGCCAGGGTGAAGCCGCGATTGGTGCTGGTCGTGCCGCCGGTATATTCGAGCTCGCCATTAGTCTGTAGCACGAGGTTGGACGAGGCGGCGGTGGCCGCGCCGATGCCGCTGGCGACGCCGCCGTTGGCGAGATCGTCGACCGCCAGCGTACCGCCCGAGATGGTCGTCACGCCGACATAATTGTTGCTTCCGTCGGCCAAGGTCAGGGTGCCCGCGCCGGTCTTGATCAGGCCGGCATCGTCCGAGCTGACGACCTGTCCGCCAAAGGTGAGGTTGGCGGCCGCGTTGGTCACCTCGATCACCGGGGCGCCGGCGCCGCCGTTGACGAGCGTGAAGCCGCGGTCAGTCGTCGACGTGCCGCCGGTATAGGAGAGCGTGCCGCCTTCCAGCACGAGATTGGACGATGCCGCCGTCGCGGCGCCGATGGCGCTGGCGCCGCCGCCGTTTGCGACGCTGTTGATGGTGAGCCTACCCGCGCTGAGCGTGGTCGCGCCGGTATAGCTGTTGGCGCCGGTCAGGCTGACGGCGCCGGCGCCGCCCTTGGTGAAGCCTACGGCCCCGGCATTGTCGACAATGGTCGAATTGATGGTGAGGGCGCCGCCGCCATTCTGCTGAATGCCCACCAGGCCGCCGCCGCCGGATGCGCCGGTCAGGTTACCGCCGGTGATCGCCTGGTTGTTGTTCAGCACCGACGGCGCGACGATGATGGTTCCATCGACGCCGAGGGTCTGACCCGACGCGACCGTCACCGTGGTGGTGGCGTCGGGAGTGGTGAACTGCAGGCCGGCGAGCTGGACGCTGCTGCCGACCGTCCCGAAATAGCTGTCGGCGTCGCCGTCGCTGTCGGAGATATACTGGCCGCTGGCCCACAGCGATGCGTCGTCCTGATCGGTATAGTCGGCGTCGGTGAAGGCCAGGATATTGCCGCCGACCACCTTGGCGTAATCGGTCGCATTCACGGTCGCCCAGCCGCCGAGCGCGAGATTGGTGGTCGTGATGTTGCCGCTGGTCGGCAGGTTGAAGTTAACGAGGCCGCCGGTGCGGTTGATCGCGCCCAGATTGACGGTGATCGAGCCGCCGGTCCCAGCATCGGCGTCGATCGTATTGGCGCCCGCGGCGATGTTCAGGCCGCTGAAGGTCTGCGTGTTGGTTTCGCCCGCCGCCCCGACCACGTTGACGATGCCGCCCGCCATGTTGAGCGTCGAGGCGCCGGAAAGGATGTTGTCGGTCGGTCCGCCGGCGCCCGAGAAATCGAGCCGCAGCGTACCGCCGCCAACGTTGGTGGCGCCGCTATAGGTGCTGGCCCCGGTCAGCGTCAGGATTCCGGCGCCGGCCTTGTTGAGACCGCCGGCGCCGCTGATGCCGCCGGCATAGCTGCTGTTGGCGGTGCTGCTGACGGTCAGGTCCGCCGTACCGAGCGCGACCGTGCCGCCGGAGCCGTTCAGCGTCGGCGTGGTCAGGTCGAAACCGTCGAGGTTGAGCGTGCCGCCGTTGACGGTCGTACCCGTGACGGTCCCGAACGCCGATGCGCTTCCGGCCTGCAAGGCGCCGGCGGTGACCGTCAGCGTGCCACTACGCGTGTTGGCGCCACTCAGCACCCAGGTACCGGCGCCGTTCATGCCCAGGTTGCCGGCGCCGGAGATCACACCGGCGAAAGTATTGGTCCCCGCGTAGTTGCCGCCGAATGTCAGCAGATCGACGCCGCCGGCGGTGAAGGCCAGGTTGCCGCTGAGGCCAAGACCGCCGCTGCCGTCGTTACGCAGCTGGGTGATGCCATCGCTCGACCAGTTGCGATCGCTCAACGCGCCGACGCCGGTGTAGGACAAGATGCCGCCGTTCAAAAGCCCAATAGCCGCCGACGTTCCGGACACGCCGGATGCCGTTCCGAACGAGCTGACAACGCCCCTATCGGCGAGCACCGGAACGTTGACCAGGCCGCCCGAAATCGCCGTCGCGCCGGTATAGGTGTTGGCGCTGCCGACGGTGACATCGGCCGTCGCGCCGCCCGAGAATACATAACCGGCGCTGCCACTCAGCACGCCCAGCACATCGAAGTCGGCCGTATTGGCCTGGTAGAAGACAGTGCCGCTGGCAGTGACGTCGCCCGTCAGCGTCAACGTGCCGGTACCGTCGTTCCTGATGAACCCGCCGCTGCCGGCAACCAGATTCCAGTTGCGATTGGAGCTGTCGCCGTCGCCCGTGTAGAGGAGGTAGTCTTCGTATTGACTCGATTGCCCCCAGACAATCGTGCCATTGGCGACCGTCGTCGGCGCGCCGAGCGCGCTCGCCACGCCTAGATCCGCGATCGAACTGAACCTGCTGACGCATACGCCGTTGCAGCCGTTGAACCGGGTCGTTCCGGTATAGCTGTTGGTGTCGTTCGTCAGGTTGGAGCCGGCCGCGACATTGACGTTGCCCGCGCCGGTCAGGAGCGCGGTTCCGGTGCTGTTGTACACGTTCAGGGTCACGCCGCTGTTGATGCTGACGGTGCGGCTGCTGGCGTTGCCGGTTTCGATGATGAGGTTGGAGCCGACCGCGACCGTGACGACGTTGCCTGCATCCCCGAGCGCGGCGTTGTCATCGACGCGCAAAGTCCCGCCGCCCAACGTGATTCCGCCGCTGAACGTGTTCGTGCCGGTCAGGTAAAGCTGGGCGCCGCCGATCTTGTTCAGGCCCGCCGTGCCCGCGACGATCGAATTGATCGTGGTATGGCCGATCGTGTTAACGGTCGGGGTGGCGCCGGCGAGCGTGAGCGTATTGCCGCTGAGCACCCAGTTATTGACCGACTGGAAGATCATGTTGTGGACGGTGATCGGTTCAGCCAACGTAACCGTGCCGACCACGGTGCCCGAGGGGATGCCGAAGATGGCATTGTCGAGCGCGGCATTGTTCCAGATCCGGTAGGGACCCAGCACGTCGCTGTTGGATTCGCTCCAGACCTGGTCGGTCGTGTTCCAGTTGCCGTTTCCGCCGCTGCCGGTCACCGTGCCGTTGGCGTCCCAATAGCGATCCAGACTCTGCGAGTGCGCGACAAACGGAAGCCCGCAAAGCACGAGCGCCGAAAGTGAAACGCCGCAAAGCAGGCGACCAGGGGCGAGCCCGACACGGGAACGGCACCGGCCTGTTGACCGGGCTAAGCTGAAACCCTCTGCGCGAGCGTCGCGCGCGATCACCAAATCCACCTGACGCCCCTCAAGAATTTTGTAAGCAAACAATGTCACAGCCCATCCTAGACACGTGCTGGGGCGGCGCTATCCGCTATCGGAAGTTGCAGCGATAACCATGGGAGCGGCAGGCTGTTGGGAGCTGTGATTTCGCGTGAATTTCTCGATATTGATCACTTTCGCGAGCAATTGCGCGGCCGAGACGCACCAGGCATACAAATCGAACCCGGACTGATAAGCATCCGATTCCGGCGCATAAATCTCGACGGCATGATCTTCAGCGATAATCGCGTGAACCGGAGATTGATCGATCATTCTCGCATAGAGCGAGGATGGATATATTTCATAGTAAATCTTGCGCCAGCTATATTCTGCGGACTAGAGGTGACGGGCGGTCACATGACTGTCCTTAATTCTGGTCGAGAATATAGAAACGTTATTTCTAGCAACTGGCATGCGATCGGAATCCTGATCGAGGAGACCGCTCTATCTGAAGAAGGTATTTGGCCGGACCCTAAGCTTCTTATGGGTCCGGAAGACGCTTCAATCCCCTTGCCGGTGGAACTTACCGGCATCTTTCGTCGCCTGGCCGAGGTGGCGTTCGATGGAAATCCGAGCAGACCTGGCGATGACGCTTGGCTACGTGGCGCGCTGTTGCGGGCGCTCGACAAGGCGCTCAGGATCGGCGCGCGCGGACGAGGCCCCCCTCATCCCTTCCGCATGGTCGATGGCTACGAGCTGACGCTGAGAATGATCCGGTATGTCGAAAGCCGGTTCGGGCGACGCATGACCGTGAGCGAGGTGGCCTCTGAACTAAACGTCACGCCGCGCGCGCTGCATTATGCCGCGCGTTCGACGCTCGGCCTGAGTCCGCTCGATCTGATCCTCGCTTTCCGGCTCAATCACGTGCGCAAAGAATTTTGGGATATGCGCCGGTCCGAGGCGAGTATTACACGGGCCGCCATGATGCAGGATTTCGGACATCTCGGACGGTTTTCCCAGCATTATCGAAGCTATTTCGGCGAACTGCCTTCACAGACGCTGCAGCGACTCCGGTCACTCACGGACTGACCGAACCCAGAGAGAGCCGGCGCCGATCCGCCGGATGTTCGGCGACGAACAAGCCTGAAAGGATAGAATGCACCCGGATCTGGCGGCAGCGATGCAAGCCTTGAAGGTCAACGACCTGGCTAAGGCCGAAACGCTGGTGCAGGCCCGCTTGGCGAGGCAGCCAGAGAATGCCGAGGCCCTGAGGTTGCTCGCCCATATCGCCGCCTCGACCGGCTTCGTCGCGGATGCGGAGCAACTCCTGCGCAAGGCGATCGCCATTGCGCCCGCGTTCGTCGAGGCCCACGCCGATCTCGCGTCGCTTCTCTGTCGTCTCGAGCGCCCCGCGGAGGCCGTCGCGCTGCTCGATCTTGCCATGACAAAGCAGCCCGGCGCCATCTGGCCGCTCTCGCTGAAAGCAGCCGTCCTCGACGCCGAGCGCCGGACGGAGGAAGCATTGGCGCTTCACGAAGCACTGGTCGGTCGCGCGCCGCACGCGGCGATTCCCTGGCTGAACTACGGCCATGCACTCCAGGCGGTCGGGCGGGTCGCCGAGGCGGTTACCGCCTACCGGACCTCGCTGCGGATCGATCCCGGGAATGGTTTTGCCTGGCGTGCGCTGACCGATCTTCGGACGGTCGGGCTCGCACCGGGCGACATCGAACTGATGGAACGCGCCCTCCCCCAAGCCGGCGATGGGCTGCAGCTCGCGCAGCTTCATTTTGCCTTGGGGAGGGCGCTGGGGCCCCAGGGCGATTTCGCGCGGTCGTTCCGGCACTATGAAAAGGGCAACCAGATTCGACAAAGGCTGGTCCCTTATGATCCTGGTGCGACAGGCGATCTGGCCGGCCGGGTCGAGGCGAGATTCAGCACCGAATTTTTCGGCGAGCGGGCGGGACGCGGGTGCGACGCGCCCGACCCGATCTTCATCGTCGGGATGCCACGTTCTGGCTCCACGCTGGTCGAGCAAATCCTCGCAAGCCATCCGATGATCGAAGGCTGCGGCGAGCTGTTCGAGCTGCAAAACCTGGCCGCACAGCTCGGAGAAGGCGGCGTCTCGCAAACCGGCTGGCTCCAGGCCGTCGCCGAGATGGACGCTGGCGAGTTGCAGGTGCTCGGGCAGCGCTATCTCGCTTCGGCGCGGCGATACAGGAAGACGGATCGCCCGTTCTTCACCGACAAGATGCCCGCCAATTGGCGATATGTCGGGTTGATCCACCTCATTCTGCCGGGCGCGAAGATCATCGATGTCCGGCGGCATCCGCTCGCGTGCTGCTTTTCGGCCTTCACCACCTACTTCAATCGCGAGACGAGTTTCCCGACCAGCCTGGAGGATCTCGGCCGATATTATCGGGACTATGTCCGCATGATCGCGCACCTGGATTCGGTGCTGCCTGGGAGAATCCATCAGGTTGGATACGAGCGCCTGGTGACTGACCTTGAAAGAGAACTGCGCCGTCTGCTCGACTATCTCGGCCTGCCATTCGACCCGGCATGCCTGCGCTTCCATGAGAATGCGCGAGCCGTCTACACGCCGAGCGCTCAGCAGGTCCGCAGGCCAGTCAACGGCGAGGGGCTTGAATTTTGGCGCAACTACGAACCGTGGCTCACTCCTTTGAAGGATGCCTTGGGATCAGTGCTGGAGTTCTATCCAAGTACACCCGCATAGGCGCCCTTAGGCGAATAATAGCAGCAGATGATTTGAATCTGGGATTGGAAGTCCACTTTCGGGCAGTATTCCTGTTGCGCTGAACGACCGGCATTGGGCGCATAGCGTGTGTGCGGCCATACCCAATCGGCACAACCGCTGGTGGACCCGAAGGACCTGGTTCATGAGAGGACCGTCTCAGGCCTGGCCGCTGCCAAGGCGCGGGGGCGGTTGGGTGGTCGCCCGGAAGCGGCTGCTGGCGGCTCCTGAAACGACAGGAGCGGAGGTCGCGAATACATTGGGCGTCGCGCGATCGACGCTCTACGATCGCCCGGCAGGACGCCAACCGTTATGCTTAGCGTATATTAGCGTATATTACGCGTACAAACCTTGAGGTGAGCCCACAAGCCTTGAGATGAGCCCCACCTCTCTAGAATGGTCGATGTTCTTAGTTTGCACCTCTAAGCGCCTTTCAGCGCACAAACCTTGAGGTGAGCCCAGATATGGTGACAAGGCTCTGGCGGCCCGTTAGCCGGCCAGCGTCGATGCCTGGTGAGCACGCCCGAGGTCGAGGCCTTTTTCCGGACGATAGAAAAGCATCGAAGCTATTGGGGCGCGGGCGCGTTATGGTGGACCACGCCTGTGATCGCCCCGCGCCATGCGGGATCGCCGGCCTGAAAGGACCTCATGTCCGACCGACCGGACGCGCGCCAGGCCCCGCGCTGGACCGCCCTGCTCGACCTGATCGGCATCCACCAGATCACGGCGCAGGAAATCCGCGCCGAGACGCTGTTCCTGGGGAGCCGCCACCAGGGACGGATCGTCGAGGGAGCCCAGCTGGAACTGAAGGCGCCCGAACTCTCCGCCCATCGCGGCGCCCTGCTGCGGGCCGTGATCCGCGCGGCGCCGCCGACCGCCGCCGTGGAGACCGACCGATGACCGACGAGGAAGCCCAGGTCCTGCGGCGCGAAAACGATTACCTCAAGCGCCGCAACGCCCAGCTGCAGGACGACGTCACCAGCCTGAGCGGCCAGCTCCTGCGCCTGCAGCAGGAGCTGGAGCGGATGAGCGGTCGCCGCGCCGCAGCCTCGCCCGATCCCCTGTCGGGCGGCCAATAGAATGACGCTTTCCCCGGGACAGCTCGTGGCCCTGAAGAACCTCGCCCGCAAAAAGGCCGGGGAGGCCGTCGACTGGATCAACATCGCCGATGCGCGTGGGTTGACCGATCTGGGCCTGGCCGAGCGCAACGGCGGCGGCTGGGTGATCACGACGGACGGCCTCGCCGCCCTGGCGAACCAGAACGCTTCCGAATAACGTCATAACCACTCGAAGTCATGCGACTATCGCCGCCAGATTTCGTGCGATATTCAGTCACCGATGAAGCGGTAGCCGATCCCCGGTTCCGTCAGGATCATCGTCGGGGTCGATGGGTCGGCCTCCAGCTTCTGGCGCAGCTGTCCGACGAACACCCGCAGGTACTGGGTGTCCTGGGCGTGGGCCGGACCCCAGACGGCGGTGAGCAGGTCCTTGTGGGTCAGCACCTTGCCTCGGGCCTGGGCCAGGCGGGCCAGGACTTCGTATTCACGCGGCGAGACCTTCACCACGACCCCGTCGCGGGTCACCAGGTGCTTTTCGAGATCGATCTCGACCGCTCCCGCCCGGATCGGCGCCAGAGGACCTTGAGCCTGGCCGCGCTGACGGAGCGCCACGCGAAGACGCGCCAGCAACTCCCCGACTCCGAACGGTTTTTCCACATAGTCGTTGGCGCCCAGGTCCAGGGCCTGGATCTTCTCGGCCTCGCGATCGCGCGCCGACAGGATGACGATCGGGCCCTCGTAGAAGGCGCGAGCCTTCTCCAGCACCGCCTTGCCGTCCATGTCGGGCAGGCCCAGGTCCAGCACCACGGCGTCCGGCGACCACAGGGCGATGCCGCGCAGCCCCTCCTGGCCGCTGTCGGCCCGCAGCGGCTCATAGCCGGCGGCGTCCAGGGCCGGGCCGAGGAACCGATGGATCTGCGGCTCGTCGTCGATGATCAGGATGCGTTGGCGGACAGCGCTCATGGCTTGGTCATAGCAGATGATGCGGAGTTGCGATGGCCTTGGGCAGGCTGATCAGGATCCGCGTCCCCTTGCCGTCGTGGATCGGGCTGGCGGCGGCGATCCGCCCGCCCATGGCGTCGACGAAGCCCTTGGAGATCGACAGGCCAAGGCCCGCCCCCTGGTGGCGGTCGGTGGGCTCCTCCATGCGGCGGAACTTCTCGAACACCTGCTCCAGCTCGGCGGTCGGAATGCCCCTGCCCTCGTCCTCGATGCTGATCACCACGTTGGAGCGGTCCTCGTAGGCGGCCATCTCGATCCGGGCGCCGTCCTGGCTGTAGGCGATGGCGTTCTCCAGGATGTTGACCACGGCCTGTTCCAGCAGGCTGGGATCGGCGCGCACTAGGCTGAGCTCGACGGGAAAGTCGCGGGCCAGGACCCGGGTCTCCAGCCGGCGCGAGACCCGCTCGGCCGCCGCGCCCAGCACGTCGCGCACGTCGGTCCAGTCGGTGCGCAGCCGCAGCGCCCCGCCCTCCAGCCGGGTCATGTCCAGCAGGTTGCCGACATAGCGGTTCAGCCGCTCGGCCTCCTCGCGGATGCTGAGCAGCAGGTCGTCGCGCACCGCCGCCGTCATGCCCTTGCCGTAGTCGATCAGGGTGCTGGAAGCCCCCAGGACCGTGGACAGCGGCGTGCGCAGGTCGTGGCTGATCGAGTTCAGCAGGGCCGAGCGGAAGCGGTCGGCGCGGCGCAGGGTCTCGGTCTCGACGGCTTCGGTCGCCAATTCTGCGCGCTCCAGGGCCACGGCCCCCTGCTCCAGCAAGGCCAGCAGCAGCCGTTCGTCCTCGGACCCGGCGACCATGGCCCCGGCCTCGACGCCGGCCACCCCGGCCCGTGAGCGCACGCCCTCCAACGGCCAGAAGGTCCAACGGGTCTGCGGCAGGGTGCCGGTGCCGAACCCCGCCGCCTCGCCCTTCTCCCAGGCCCAGCGCGCGGCGGCCATCGGCGCGGCGTCCAATTCCTCCAGGGTCGGCGCGCCGGCGGCCGGCTGGAGTTCGCCATTGGCCGGCAGCAGCACCACGGCCTTGGCCCCGACCGCCGCCGCCGTCTGTTCGGCTAGCGCCTTGGCCGCCGCCTCGCGCCCGGCGGCCGCCGAGAAGGTGCGGCTGGCGGCCAGCAGGGCCGAGACCGCCGAGGCTCGCCGCTGGGCGTCGCGGCCCTGATCGCGCACCCGGCCCGCCAGCCCGCCGGCCGCCAGGGCCACGGCCCAGAAGACCACCAGGGTCAAAAAGTCGGTCGGCGTGCCGATCGCGAACGAATGGCGCGGCTCCAGGAACATGTAGTTGTAGACCAGGAACGCCACGGTCGCCGCCGCCAGGGCCGGCCGCAGCCCGCGCAGCACGCCGGCCGCCAGCACCGCGGCCAGGAAGATCATCCCCAGGTCCACGCGGTCGAAGGCCACGTCCAGGCCCCAGGCCACGACCGTCGCGGCGGCGACGCAGCCGGCGGCGAGCAGGTAGGCCGTCCAGTCCACCTTCGGCCGGCGGGGCGGAACCTCGACGACCGCCTCGTGGGTGGCCTCGGTGACCACGTGGATCGCCGCCCCGCGCGCCTCGCGCAGCAGGGCCGCCGCCAGCGACCGCCCCAGCAGCTCGCGCCAGCGGCTGTCGGCCGACTTGCCGATGACGATCTGGGTGACGTTGTTGCGGCGGGCATAGGCCATCACCGTGGCGACGATGTCGGCCCCGCTGAGCACCACGGTCGAGCCGCCCAGTTGCTCGGCCAGCTTCAGGGCGTCCCGCAGCCGGGCCGCCGCCGCCGGCCCCCCGGCCGGCTGGTCCAGGCGGTCGACGTGGGTCACCGTCCAGGGCGCGTCCATCATCATGTCCGACAGCCGCCGGCCGGCCCGCACCAGGCCCGAGGCCATGGCGTCGCCGCCGACCAGCACCAGGATCCGCTCGCCGGCCGCCCAGGGGCCCTCGACCCCCTTCTCTCGCATGGCGGCGACCAGCTGGTCGTCGACGGTCTGGGCCGCGCGGCGCAGGGCCAGTTCGCGCAGGGCCGTCAGGTTCTCGACCTTGAAGAAGTTCTCGGAAGCCAGGCGCGCGGTCTCGGGCACATAGACCTTGCCCTCGCCCAGGCGGTCGCGCAGTTCCTCGGGGGTGATGTCGATCAGTTCGATGGCGTCGGCCCGCGACAAGGCGCTGTCGGGCACGGTCTCGCGCTGGCGCACGCCGGTGATGCGCTGGACGACGTCGACCAGGCTCTCCAGGTGCTGGACGTTCAGGGTGGTCCAGACGTCGATGCCGGCCGCCAGCAGTTCCTCAACGTCCTGCCAGCGCTTAGGATGGCGCGAGCCGGGGGCGTTGGAATGGGCGTATTCGTCGACCAGCAGCAGGGCCGGCCGGCGGGCCAGGGCCGTGTCGAGGTCGAATTCCATCATCACGTGGCCGCGATGGTCGATCGGCTTGCGTGGCAGCACGTCCATGCCGCGCAGCAGGCTTTCGGTTTCGCGCCGGCCGTGGGTTTCGACCAGGCCGATCAGCACGTCCTGGCCGTCGGCCTTGCGGCGGCGGGCGGCGCGCAGCATCTCGTAGGTCTTGCCCACGCCCGGGGCCATGCCCAGGAACACCTTCAGGCGCCCCCGGCCCGCCTTGACGGCGGCGGCCAGGAGCGCCTCGGGATCAGGTCTTTTCGGATCGTCAGCCGGCACTAGCCGTCCTTCTTGCGCTGGGCCGCGAAGCGGGCGTCCAGCGCCCGGTTGACCGCCAGCACATTGACCCGCGGCTGGCCGACGAAGCCGAACAGCCGGCCTTGGACCTGGCCGTCGACCACCGCCCGGACGGCGGCGACCGATACCCCCCGCGCCCTGGCGACGCGTGGGGCCTGGAAGCGGGCGTACTCGGGCGAGATGTCCGGATCCAGGCCCGAGCCGGAGGTGGTCACGGCGTCGGCGGGGATGGCCGCGCCGGGGTTCTCGGCGCGCAGGGCGTCGGCGTCGGCCTTGATCCGCTTGGCCAGGGCTTCGTTCAGCGGACCCATGTTCGAGCCGCTGGAGGCCGAGGCGTCATAGCCGTCAGCGCCGGCCGCCGACGGGCGCGGGTGCAGGTAGCCGGGCTTGGCGAAGGCCTGGCCGATCAGGGCCGAGCCGACGACCGCGCCACGGGCGTCGCGCACCAGGCCGCCATTGGCCTGGGCTGGGAACGCGGCTTGGGCCACCCCGGTGACGGCCAGCGGATAGGCCAGGCCCAGCAGGACCGTGAACAGGCCCATGGAGACGATGGCGGGTCGAAGTTGGGAGAGCATGACTTTTGAGTCTCCGAGAATTGCAGCTTAGGCCAAGCCGAGGCCAGATACGATCAGGTCGATCAGCTTGATGCCGACGAACGGGGCGACCAGGCCGCCCAGGCCGTAGACCAGCAGGTTGCGCGACAAGAGCTTTCCCGCCCCAACCGCCCGATATTTCACGCCTTTCAGGGCCAGGGGGATCAGGGCGACGATGACCAGGGCGTTGAAGATCACCGCCGACAGAATGGCGCTCTGCGGGCTGTGCAGATGCATGACGTTCAGCGCGCCGAGCGCCGGCAGGGCGACCACGAACATCGCCGGGATGATGGCGAAGTACTTGGCCACGTCGTTGGCGATCGAGAAGGTCGTCAGCGCGCCGCGGGTGATCAGCATCTGCTTGCCCACCTCGACGATCTCGATGACCTTGGTTGGGTCGCTGTCGAGGTCGACCATGTTGCCGGCCTCGCGGGCGGCCTGGGCGCCGGTCTGCATCGCCACGCCGACGTCGGCCTGGGCCAGGGCGGGCGCGTCGTTGGCCCCGTCGCCGCACATGGCCACCAGCCGGCCCTTGCCCTGCTCCTCGCGGATCAGCCGCAGCTTGTCCTCTGGCGTGGCCTCGGCCAGGAAGTCGTCGACTCCGGCCTCCGAGGCGATGGCGGCGGCGGTCACCGGGTTGTCGCCGGTGATCATCACCGTACGCAGGCCCATGCGGCGCAGGTCAGCGAAGCGTTCCTTGACGTTGGGCTTGACCACGTCCTTCAGGTGAATGACCCCGACCAGAACCCCGTTCTCGCTGACCGCCAGCGGCGTGCCGCCCGAGCGGGCGATGCGGTCGACGGCGGCCGTCACCTCGCCGGGGACCTGCCTGGGATCCAGGGCCAGCGACCGGTAGACGGCGTCCACCGCCCCCTTGCGCCAGGACATCCCGTCCGCGTCGAGGCCCGACTGGCGGGTCGTGGCGCTGAAGGCGATCGAGGTCGCGCCGGCCGGCGCTTCGATGACGATCCCCTGGTTGCGGCCCAGTTCGACGATCGAGCGGCCTTCCGGCGTCTCGTCGGCCAGGGAGGCGCTGACGGCGGCTCGCAGGGCGGCGTCCGGACGCACGCCGGGCGCGGCGATCACCTCGGTGGCCATGCGGTTGCCGAAGGTGATGGTGCCGGTCTTGTCCAGCAGCAGGGTGTCGACGTCGCCCGCCGCCTCCACGGCCCGGCCCGAGGTGGCCAGGACGTTGTGCTTAATCAGCCGGTCCATGCCGGCGATGCCGACCGCCGACAGCAGCCCGCCGATCGTCGTCGGAATGAGCGTGATGAACAGCGCCCCCAGCACCAGCGGGTCCAGGGCCACGCCCGAGAACTGGCCCAGGCCCAGCAGGGTGACCACGGCGATCAGGAAGATCAGGGTCAGGCCGGCCAGCAGCACGGCCAGGGCGATCTCGTTGGGCGTCTTGCGACGGTCCGCGCCCTCGACCATGGCGATCATGCGGTCCAGGAACGTGCCGCCTGGCGAGGCAGTGACCCGCACCTTGATCCAGTCCGACACCACGGTGGTGCCGCCAGTGACGGCCGAGCGGTCGCCGCCGCTCTCGCGGATGACCGGGGCGCTCTCGCCGGTGATGGCCGCCTCGTTGACGCTGGCCATGCCCTCGATGATCTCGCCGTCGGTCGGGACCACGTCGCCGGCCTCGACCAGGATCACCTCGCCGGGGACCAGCTTGTGGGCGGCGGTCGGGATGATCGTGCCGGTCTTGTCGTCGATGATCAGCTTGGCGTTGGTGGTCACGCGGGTGGCGCGCAGGCTGTCGGCGGCGGCCTTGCCCCGCCCTTCGGCGACGCTTTCGGCCAGGTTGGCGAACAGCACCGTGGCCCATAGCCAGCCGGCGATCTGGATCGCGAAGCCGGCCGGCTGACCGCCCGCCACCGCCGCGACGGCCGAGACCGTCGACAGCAGGGCCACGATCCAGGTGGCGAAGATCACCGGATTGCCGGTCAGCTCGCGCGGGTCCAGCTTGACGAAGGCGTCCTTGGCCGCGCGGGTCAGGATGGCCGCGGACAGGCCGCCGGTCAGGGCGCTGGCCTTGCGCCGGCCCTCCCCGGTCTGGGGCTCGTCCAAGGGAGCTTGAAGGGTCGTCATCTTCAATCGCCTTTGCGATCAGGACGCGCGGGCGACCGCGGCGAGCACCTGGAAGTGCTCGACGATCGGACCCAGCGCCAATGCGGGGAAGAACTGCAGGCCGCCCAGGATCAGGATCACCCCTACAAGCAGGCCGATGAACAGGCCGCCGTCGGTGGGCAGGGTCCCGGCGGACGGGGCCAGCTTGGGCTTGGCGGCCAGCGAGCCGGCCATGGCCAGGACGGCGATGATCGGCATGAACCGGCCCATGGCCATGGCCACGCCCAGGGTCGCGTCCCACCAGGGGGCGTTGGCGGTCAGGCCGGCGAAGGCCGAGCCGTTGTTGGCCGTGGCCGAGGTGTAGGCGTAGAGGATCTCCGACAGGCCGTGCGGACCGGAGTGCATCAGGCCCTTCAGCGCCTCGGGCAGGATCGCGGCGATGGCCGAGAAGCCCAGGGTCGAGACCGGGATGGCCACCACGGCCAGGATCGACAGCTGCACCTCGCGGGCCTCGATCTTCTTGCCGAGATATTCGGGGGTTCGGCCCACCATCAGGCCGGCCACGAACACCGACAGCACGGCCATGACCACCATGATGGCGATGCCCGAGCCGATGCCGCCGGGCAGGATCTCGCCCAGGTGCATCAGGAACATCGCCATGCCGCCGCCCAGCGGCATCAGGCTGGAGTGCATGCCGTTGACCGAGCCGTTCGAGGCTCCCGTGGTCATGGCGACCCAGGCGGCGGTGGCCGGGGCGCCGAAGCGGGTCTCCTTGCCCTCCATGTTGACCGAGGCGTCGACATGGGCGGCGACCAGGGCCGGCGGGCTCTGCGTCTCGGTGACGTAGATCGTCGCCGCGCCTGCCGACAGCAGGACCATGCCCGCTACCACTAGGGCCCGAATGTCCTTCTTGGCCAAGACGCTACGGCCGAAAGCGAAGAAGGCGGCCCAGCCCAGCGTGTTGATCGAGACCGCCGTGATCAGGTTGGTCAGCGGCGTGGGGTTCTCGAACGGGTGTGCGGAGTTGGCGTTGAAGATCCCGCCGCCGTTGATGCCCAGCATCTTGATGGCCTCCTGCGAGGCCACGGCGTAGAGCGAGATCTTCTGGTCGGCGCCTTCCAGGGTGTGGGCGGTGACGCTGGCGGCCAGGGTCTGGGGCAGGCCCAGGGCGACCAGGACCACGGCCAGCAGGAACGACAGCGGCAGCAGCACATAGAGCGTGGTGCGCACCAGGTCGGCCCAGAAGTTGCCGACCCCCTCGCCGCGATTGGCGACGAACGCCCGGGCCAGGGCCGCGGCGATGGTCGCGCCGGTGGCGGCCGAGACGAAGTTCTGGGTGGTCAGCACCAGCATCTGGCTCAACGTCGACATCGTCGACTCGCCAGCATAGCTCTGCCAGTTGGTGTTGGTGACGAAGCTGATCGCGGTGTTGAACGACAGGTGCCCGGAGAGACCTGGGAAGCCTTGCGGATTCAGCGGCAGCACGCCCTGCAGGCGCAGCACCGCATAGACCAGCAGGAAGCCGACCAGGTTGAAGGCCAACAGCGCGCCGGCATAGCCGTACCAGCTCTGGCTCTTGGCCGGATCGACGCCGCAGGCCTTGTAGAAGACGGCCTCGACCGGACGCAACACCGGGTCCAGCCAGGTGCGCTCGCCGTTCCAGACCCGCGACATGTAAACGCCCAGCGGCCAGCCGATGGCGACCGCCAGGCCCAGCGTCAGGGCGATTTCCGCCCAGCCTTGCCAATTCATGAGATGAGTTCCGTCAGAACTTGTCGGGTCGGAGCAGGGCCACGACCATGTACGCCGCGACGACGAGCGCCCCGGCGGCCCACAGCACGTTCACCAGCATGGTCACACGCGCCTCAGGGCGGCGGCGAAGGCGGCGAAGGCCAGGAACAGCCCGCCGCCAGCCGCCAGGAAGATCAGATCAGCCATCCTTGGCCTCCAGCTAACTTGGCTGGAGAGGACCACGGGGGCGCGTAAGGGCTCCATTCGCCATGGCGCGGATCGGCGTAAGGGGAGCGTAAAGGCGGGGACGCACCGCGCCGGGCCTCAAACCTCGAAGGTCATCCCATCATAGGCCGGCTCGACCCCCGGCGGAAGTTTCGCCGCCAAGGCGTTGAAATCCAGGTCGATATGCAGGTTGGTCAGGATGGCGCGGCGCGGCTTGGCGCGGGCGATCCAGTCCAGGGCCAGGCCGACATGGGCGTGGGTCGGATGAGGTGTCCAGCGCAGGGCGTCCACCACCCAGACGTCCAGGTCGCTCAGGGCCGCCCAGCTCGCCTCGGGAAAGCCGATGGCGTCGGGCGTATAGGCGACCTTGCCGAACCGGTAGCCGACGGCGCGGATCTCGCCATGGTCGACGTCGAAGGTGGTCACCGGGATCGCGCCGCTGGGCCCGTCCACGGTCCAGGGCTGGCCGTGCGGCGGAATGGGATGGGCGTCGCAGATGGCCGGATAGCCGCCGTGGCTCTCGAAGATATAGCCGAACCGCCGCCCCAGGCTCTCCGTCGTATAGGCGTCCATATAGGTCGGCACGCGCCGGCGATGGTTCAGGAAGAACGCGCGCAGGTCGTCGATCCCGTGCGCCTGGTCGGCGTGGTCGTGGGTGAACAGGCAGGCGTCGACCCGCTTGACCCCCGCCCTCACCGCCTGCAGCCGGAAGTCCGGGGCGGTATCGACCACGACCGTCGTGTCGGTCGCGGGATCGCCGCTCGGCCGCCGCACCAGCATCGAGCAGCGGGTGCGCAAGTTCTTCGGTTCGGCCGGGTCGCAATCGCCCCAGGCGCCGTCGGCGCGCGGCACGCCGCCCGACGAGCCGGAGCCCAGGATCGTGAACTCCAGCTTGGCGGTCATTTCCGCGGGATCCGGTCGAACAGGGTGAAGAAGGCGTTCTCGGTGCGCGCCTCGGCGTCAGCCCGGGTCCAGCCGCGGATCTCGGCCAGCTTGTCCAGCACATGCGGCAGGTAGGCCGGCTCGTTGCGGCGGCCGCGCATCGGCACGGGCGCCAGGTACGGGCAGTCGGTCTCCAGGATGATCTTGTCGGCCGGCATGTCGGCGATGATGTCGCGCACCGCCTGGGCCTGCTTGAAGGTGGCGATCCCCGAAACCGAGAACCACGCCCCCAGCGCCGCCATGCGCTTGGCCAGTTCAGGACCGCTGGTGTAGCAGTGCATCAGGATCTTGAACGGGCCCCGGGCGTGCTCTTCTTCCAGGATGTCGCCCATCGCCGCGTCGGCCTCGCGGGTGTGAACCACCAGCGGCAGACCGGTCTGCCGCGCCGCGGCCGCATGGGCGCGGAACACGTCGGCCTGCAGGTCGCGCGGGCTGAGGTCGTAGTGGAAGTCCAGGCCCGTCTCGCCGATGCCAATCACCTTGGGCCGGCCGGCCAGCTCGACCAGCCGCTCGGTCGTCAGCTCAACATGGTCCTTGGCCTCGTGCGGATGGGCCCCGACCGTGCACCAGATGTCGTCATGGGCCATGGCGATGGCGTGGACGGCGTCGAATGACGGGATCTTGTCGCAGATGGTGACCATCAGCGCGATCCCGGCCTGGCGGGCGCGGTCGATCACCGCCTGGCGATCCTCGTCGTACTGATGGGCGTGCAGGTTTACGTGGCTGTCGATGAGCATGCGGTCACATCGCCGCTCGGGCGGCGGCGCGCAAGTCCATGATCGCGGTCCAGAACACATCGGCCCGGTCCAGGTTCACCGCCTCGGCTTCGCCGGGCGCGCGCATGATCTTCTCCCAGGCCGCCACCCAGCGGTCCAGACCGGCTGGCGTGCGTTCGCCGGCCATGCCGGTGGCCATGGCGTGGATCTGGTCGCCCAGGCGATCGAACAGCAATTCGAACCGCGCGGCGCCCTCGGCCCCCTTGAAGGTGTCGGCCATGGCCAGCAGTGCGCCTTCGTCCAGGTCGGGCAGCTTGCGCAGGATCTCGCCGGCCGCGTCGTCGGCCTCCAGGGCCCTGGCGGCGGCAAGCTGCAGGGCTCGGCCCGGCGCGCCCTTGGCCATCCGCGCCAGACGGTCGGCCTCGTGGGCCGAGACCCCGGCTCGCTGCTCGACCATGGCCGCGGCCTTGGACAGCTCCGGCGCGGGCACCACCAGCCGGCGGCAGCGCGAGCGGATGGTCGGCAGCAGGCGGCCCGGCGAATGGCTGACCAGCAGGATCACCCCGCGCGGCGGCGGTTCCTCCAGGGTCTTCAGCACGGCGTTGGCGGCGTTGACGTTCAGGTCGTCGGCGGCGTCGATGATCGCCACCCGGTAGGGCGAGACGGCCGGAGAATTGGCGAAGAAGGCCGGCAGCAGGCGGGCCTCGTCGACCGGGATCGACTTGCGGGCCTTGCCGTCGTCGGTTGCCCGCTCCAGCACCATCAGGTCGGGGTGCGACCGCGCGGCGACCTGGCGGCTGACGAAATCGGTCGGCGCCGAGCCTAGGGCGCCGAACGCCGGGTCGGGTCGCGCCCCCAGCAGGCGGCGGGCCATGCGATAGGCCAGAGTCGCCTTGCCCACGCCCTCGGGGCCGGTCAGTAGCCAGGCGTGGTGCAGCCGGCCGCGGTCCAGGGCGTCCAGGAAGGCCAACTCGGCGGCCTCGACGCCGTCGATGGCGAACACGTCGCGGGGATGGGGCGGCGCGTCCACGCTCTAGAGGCCCAGGCGGGTGGACACCGCGTCCCAGACGTCGGCCCAGACCGCGTCGATCGCGTCGTCGGCTTCGATCACCACGCAGCGTTGGGGCTCGCGGCGCGCGATCTCGAGGAAGGCCTCGCCCAGGCGCTGGTGGAAGGCCAGCCCCTTGGACTCGAAGCGCGCCTCGCCGCCCCGGGCCAGAGCGCGCTTGAGACCCACCTCGGCCGGGATGTCGAAGATCAGCGTCAGGTCCGGCGTCGTGCCGCCCAGGACGTGCTCCTCCAGCGCCTTGATCAGGCCGATCGGCGCTTCGCCGCCGGCGCCCTGATAGGCCCGGGTGCTGTCGGCGAAGCGGTCGCACAGCACGATGGCCCCGCGGTCCAGGGCCGGGCGGATCACCCGCTCGATATGGTCGCGCCGCGCGGCGTACATCAGCAGGGTCTCGGTGACCGGCGACCAGCGGTCGACGTCGCCGTTGAGGATCAGGTCGCGGATCTGCTCGGCGCCCGGGCTGCCGCCCGGCTCGCGGGTCAGCACCACGTCGGCGCCGTCCGCCTTCAGGCGTTCGGCCAGGCGGCGGATCTGGGTGGACTTTCCAGCCCCCTCGCCGCCCTCGAAACTGATGAAGGTTCCACGCGTCACGGGCTTCAAATCGGCCGTAACGCCCGTCTTGTCCAGAGGCGATCGCCGCTCAATGCAGGGCGCCGGCTTTTTCCGAAAACCGGGTCCCACTTTTCGAGCGGATGCCTCTAGGGGCGCAGCACCGTGGCGTCGGAAAAGCCCAGGGCGGCGACGCGGTCGCGCACGCCGAAGGCCTCGGCCTCGTCGGGCCCGGCCTGGACCACCACGCGGTAGAGCACGCCCTGGGCGCGCTGGATCGACTCGATCGAAGTCTCTCCGGCCTCGCCCAGCTGGGCCACGGCCCGCTCGGCGTTGTCGCGGTTGGCGAACGACCCGGCCTGGACGCGGTAGGCGCTCGTGCTGGCGCTGGCGAGGATCGGCGCGGGCTCGGCCGGGACCAGGGGCGCGGGCGACGGCGACACGTACGGCGCATAGTCCGGGTCGGCGGCCTTGGGCGGCGGCGGGGCGGCGTAGGCCGGTTGGGCCGGCGGCAGGCCGGTCGCGTAGACGCGGCCCTTGGGCGGCGGCGCTGCGCGCGGCTCGGCGGGCGGCGGGGCCGAGGCGATCATCCGCGGCTGGTCGAAAGGCGTCTTGCCGGCGGGACCGACATAGCGGACCCGGACCCGGGCCACGCCGGCCCGGCCATAGCCCAGCTGCTCGGCGGCGGCCTTGGACAGGTCGATGATGCGGCCGTCGACGAACGGTCCCCGGTCGTTGACCCGAACCTGCAGCTTGCGGCCGTTGTCCAGGTTGGTGACCTCGACGATGCTGGGCAGCGGCAAGGTCTTGTGGGCCGCCGACGGCACGTCCATGTCGAAGATCTCGCCATTGGCCGTGCGGCGATTGTGGAACTGCTCGCCATACCACGAGCCGACGCCGCGCTCGTCATAGTCCGGATCAGCCTTGGGATAGTACCAGACGCCTCTGATCTGATAGGGCTTTTCGGTCCCCCGCAGGCCGGAGGTCGAGCCCTGAGCCGGCGGTCCCGAATAGGGCCTGGCGGTGGAGGCCGTCGGGGATTGCCGAGTCGGCAACGGCGTGGCGCAGGCGGCCAGGCCCGCGCAGCCCAGGGCCGCGACGGCGACGCCGCGCAGCAGACGGAACGCGCCTTGCGTCTCGCTTTCCATGACCACGCCGGCTCCCGAACACTGCATCTCGCCGGTCAGGGTCGTTCAGGAGGCTTGACGTCTGGTTAACCAAAGGTGCGGCCAAACGCGCCGGAATCGACTGGAGCGGCCGCCCGACCGCTGATATAGGCCCCTGCTCCGGGCAGGTGGCCGAGTGGTTTAAGGCAGCGGTCTTGAAAACCGCCGTGGGTGAAAGTCCACCGTGGGTTCGAATCCCACCCTGCCCGCCAGATCAGGACAACAGTGGGCGCGCCGCCCGCCAGCGGTCCTATACGGCACGCGGGCGATGCCGGTCGCGACTGGCGTAGCGCGATAGACCGAGCGCTCCGCTGGAGTCAGTTGCCGAGGAAGCGCTTGGTGCGTTCAGCGGCATCGACCTTGATGATCGCTTCCTCGGCCGTAGCGCATTCGCCTCCGCGCACGGAGCCGTCGCGGCATCCGTCCACGACCCGCCGGGCCTCGTCGATATGGGCCACGAAATACTGCGTGCCCCGCGCCTCGCTTGCCGCCGGAGCGATAGGCGATGGACGGACAACGGCAGCTAATTGCTGCGTCGGTGCGATGACCGGGCGCAAGGCGAAACCGCCCGCGAAGCCGATGACCAAAGTGATGACAGCGATGATGATCGTCTTTGTTTGCAACATGACCTAGGAGCGTGGCGGCTTCTTCACGGCTGAAGAACTCTTCCTAGTTTACTGTTCTCGTCAAGCCGACGCAGCCGGTGAATCACGTCGCGTTCGGCAACCGGATGCGAGATGGGCGACGCAATCAGCATCTGCCGCTTCCCATCGTTTCGCAGCCAAAGTCGCTATAACGGCTCGTCCTTATCGGGCATGCCCGCAACGATCCGCCTCGACGTTTTCGAGCGTCTTGCCGTTATCGTGCCGATCGCGCTTTGATGGGGCGCGATGAGACCGATCCACGAGATTCTTTCGGACAAGCGGCTGGAGCGGGCCGCGGGTTCCGGCGCCTTCGCGCGGGGCGCGGCCTATCACGCGCAGGGCCGCGTGGACCTGCTGTCGCTGGACGGCGACCAGGCGGTCGCGCGAGCCCGGGGAACCGAGATCTATCGGGTGAAGCTGCGCTGGCGCGGCGACGTCGCGGCGGGAACCTGCGATTGCCCGGCGTTCGACTCCACCGATTTCTGCAAGCACATGGTCGCCGTGGCCATGACCGCTCGCGAGCGGGCCGACGAGGGAGCGACGGTCGACCGGCGCGCGCGGCTGGCCGAGCATCTGCGCCGACAGGGCCTGGACGCGGCGGTCGCTCGCCTCCTGTCCCTGGCCGAGCGCGACGCGAACCTGTGGGCCGAGATCGAGGCGGACGCCCAGGACGCCCTCGAAAACGACCAGGCGCTTGTTCGCCGATACCGGGCCGAGATCGACGCGGCCTGTCACGTCGCTGGAGACGTCGGCTACTACGCGGTCGGAACCTACGCCGACGGCCTGTCCGCCCTGCTCGATCGGGTGGAGCGGTTGAACGCCAACGGCCGGGCGACCGCCGTTGTGGCGCTGATGGCGCACTTCCTCGAGGCCATGCAGGACGTCTTCGAGGCCATCGACGACTCCGAGGGCGAGGTGAGCTCCGCCGTCCAGCGGGCCCTGGAGATTCATCTGGCCGCCTGCGAGAAGACCGGGCCCGATCCGGTGGATCTGGCCCAATGGCTGTTCCAGCATGAGGTGGGCGGCGAATGGCCGGCGTTCGAGGACCTGCGCATCGACTATGCCGAAGTGCTCGGCAAGACCGGAATGGCCGAGTACCGGCGGTTGGCGGAAGAGGCCTGGGCGGCGACCGCGGCCAAGGACCGCGTCGGACGCTACGCCCTGCGCGAGATTCTCGACCAGTTCGCGCGTGACGACGGCGATCTCGACGCACGGATCGCGCTGCGCAGCGCGGATCTTACCGGCCAATACGCCTATCTGGAGATCATCAAGATCTGCATGGAGGCCGAGCGCCAGGACCTGGCGCTGAAATGGGCGCGGGACGCCGTCTGGATCTTCGAGGACGCGCCCAATGTGAATTTGGTCGGCCTGGCGGCCCAACTCGAAGCCCAGGCGGGCCGAAGCGACGAGGCCCTGTCGCTTCTCTGGCGCGCCTTCGAGCGGGCGCCCGATCTAGCCCTGGTGAACGACCTGAAACGCTTGTCGCCGATCGACGTCGTCGATCGCAGCGCCGAGATCCTGACCGCCAAGGGTCTCTGGGCGATGCTGTTCGAACTGCAGTTGGCGGAGGGGCGGCTGGACGCCGCCTGGGAGATCGCCAATCGGCGGACGCTCGGCGATTGGCGACTGAAGGCGCTGGCCGACGCCAGCCACCAGACCCATCGCTCGCAGGCCCGGGCCGCCTACGAGCGCCTGGCGGAATCCAGCGTGCGGGTCGGCAACGCCGGCGCCTACGATACGGCGATCAAATTCATTCGCCTTCGAGGACAGCTGTGCGACGATCCCGCGTCCCAGGCCGCCTACGTCGCCGACCTGGCCCTGCGCCACAAGGCCAAGCGCACCTTCATCCAGCGCCTGGACGCGCTCCGCTGCCCCGCGTCGCCTCGCGTTCGAGCGCCGCCAGCAGCAGTCGTTCGACGTCGTCGGGAGCGACCACCCGGCGCTTGACGACGGGCCAGAGCTCGATCGGCGGCGCGAGGGTCAAGGACAGGTCCAGGGTGACCGCGTGGAGATCGTCCTTGAGCCGGCGCCCGGATCCGCATTGCAGACCCTCGCACGCCGCGCGGGGGTGGCATTCTCGAAAGCCGCAGACGCGACCGAGATAGCGGCCGTCGCCGTTGCACAGGAAGATGTCGGCGCCGAGATTGATCGCGCCGGCGCGGCCCTTCAGCCGCCGCGCGGCCTGGGCGAGCGACGTCAGGTCGCTGTGGTGGGCCAGGGTGACGAGGACGTCGACGTCCTTCGGGATCGGCTTGCCGGTCGAAAGCGAGCCGACGAGCGCGATGCGCAGCACCTCGGGGCAGGATCGTGCTTCGCGAACGAAATCCAGCGCGGCCGCCAGTAGCACTGGGCGAGGATCGGCGACGCTGGGCCGCGGCGCATGGATGTCGGGACGGTTCCGAGCCATGACTAGCAGCTTCGCCCAGCGGGATAGCCAGATCAATCCTTGCCCGCCTCCACGGAGAGGCTCGATCCACCTGTCGCCCGCGCGTCGTGAAACTTGATAAGACCGCGCGAAGGTCTACTGAAGCCGCCTGTTCCTTGCCGCCGAGATTCAACCCGATGCCCGATGCTCCCCGCGCCGCCGTCTACGGCTTTCCGCCCTTCGACGTGGTCGACGTTCCCGGGGACGCCGTGCAGGTCTCGCCGCTGGTGGTGGGCTCCACCGACTGGACGGACATCGCCGAGGGCTCGCTGGACGAGATCGTGGTCCTGGCCCCGCCTGGCGTCGCCGAACGGCGCTACGTCCTGGCCCAGGCCCTTAAGGCCCTGAAGGTCGAGGGACGGCTGACCGCCCTGGCCCCCAAGGACCGCGGCGGCCTGCGGATGAACAAGGAGCTGACGGCGTTCGGCTGCACGATCGGCGAGAGCGCCAAGCGCCACCATCGGATCTGCGTGGCCCTCAAGCCGGCCAATCCTGTCGGCCTGGACGCCGCCATCGCCGAGGGCGCGCCGCGCCGGCTGGACGGCGACGGCCTGTGGACCCAGCCGGGCGTGTTCAGCTGGGACCGTCTGGACCCCGGTTCGGCCCTGCTGCTGAAGTCGCTGCCGCCGCTGGGCGGGGCCGGCGTCGACCTGGGCTGCGGCATCGGCGTGCTGGCGCACGCGGTGCTGACCTCGCCCAAGGTGACCAAGCTGACCCTGGTCGACCTGGACCGCCGGGCGGTCGAGGCGGCCAGGCGCAATGTCGACGATCCCCGCGTCGAGGTCGTCCAGGCCGACGCCCGGCGCGGCGCCGACCTGGCCAGCGGCCTGGACTTTGTGGTCACCAACCCGCCGTTCCACGACGCCGGCGCCGAGGACAAGGGGCTGGGCCAGGCGTTCATCACCTCGGCGGCGGGCATGCTGCGCAAGGGCGGCGTGCTGTGGATCGTCGCCAACCGCCACCTGCCTTATGAGGCGGTGCTGAACGAGCACTTCAAGACCGTGCGGCCGGTCGCGGACACTGGCGGCTTCAAGGTCTACGAGGCCCGGAAATGACCAAGGCGCTGATGGCGCGGCTGGACCGGCTGTTGGCCAATCTGGGCTACGGCAGCCGGCGCGACGTCCAGGCCCTGGTCTCGGCCGGCAAGGTCACGCTGGATGGCGTGGCCATCAAGGACGCCGGGCTGAAGGTCGCCGTGGCCGCCGACCTGCCGCTGCGCCTGAAGATCCGCGGCGTCCCGGTCGATCCGCCAGCGCCCCTGGTGCTGATCATGCACAAGCCGCTGGGCGTGGTCTGTTCGCACCGCGAGGACGGCGAGCGGATCTACGACCTTCTGCCCAAGCGCTGGCAGATCCGCGACCCGGCCCTTTCGAGCGTCGGGCGGCTGGACAAGGACACCTCGGGCCTGATCCTGATCACCGACGACGGCGACTTCCTGCACCGGGTGATCTCGCCCAAGCGCCACGTGCCCAAGGTCTATCGCGCGACGCTTGACCGGCCGCTGGCCGGGACCGAAGGCGCGGCCTTCGCCAGCGGGACCCTGCTGCTGGAGGGCGAGGAAAAGCCGCTGCTGCCGGCGGCCCTGGAGGTGCTGGGCGAACGCGAGGCGCGGCTGACCATCACCGAAGGCCGCTACCACCAGGTGCGCCGGATGTTCGCCGCCGTGGGCAACCATGTGGTCGGGCTGCACCGCGAGCGCATCGGCGGCATAACCCTCCCTGACGACCTTGAGCCCGGCCAGCACCGGATCCTGACGGCCGCCCAGGCGGAGACGGTGTTCGATGTCTGACGCCAAGCCCGAAGAACGCCTGATGGACGCGCGCGGTCATCGCTGCCCCGTGCCGACCTTGCGCCTGCGCCGGGCCCTGGAAGAGGCACCAGCCGGCGGCCTGGTCCGCCTGCTGGCCGACGACCCGCTGGCCCGCATCGACGTGCCGCATTTCGCCGCCAGCGCCGGCGCGACCGTGCTGGAGATCGTCGACGCTCCGAACGGCGCGATCAGCTTTCTGGTGGCGAAGGCGCCTTGAGCGGAATGGCCTTGGGGCCTTCGAGCAGGGCCCGGGGTCGCTCGTCCAGCGCGATCTCCATCTCGGTGGCCAGGGCCCCGCCGTAGAACACGGCGTTGACGCTCCAGGACAGCCAGATCAGGAAGATGATCACCGCCGAGATCGAGCCGTAGGTCGCGCCCAGATGGGCCACCTGCTCGACATAGAAGGCGCTGGCCCACGACATGAACACGCACATCACCGCCGCGGCGAAGCCGCCGGCGATCGAGGCGCGCCAGCCGACCGGGGCGCGAGACATGGCGTAGCGATAGATCAGGGTCATGCCGACCAGCAGGCCCAGGCTGGCCCAGGTCCATTCGCTCTGGATCCACGACGCGCCGGCCAGGGGGCGAAGGTTCAGGGTGCTGGCCAGCAGGCGGAAGGTCAGGAACACGCCCGACATCACGAACAGCAGGGCGAAGGCGGCGACCAGCACCACCAGGGCCATGAAGTTGAAGCCGAAGAAGCCGCGCTGGTCCTCCTCGTCATGGATGAAGGACAGGCCGGCCAGCAAGGCCTTGAAGCCGCGATGGGCGGCGTAGAGACCGATGACCAGCACCACGGCGCTCTGGGCGGAGATGGCCCTCTCCGGGGCGTGGGCCAGCCGGGCCAGCTCGCTCTGGAAGATCGGCCGGGCGCCCGAGGGCATCAGGAACGACAGCTTGTCGGCCTGGGAGGCGGCCTGTTCGGGAGTCAGCAGCATGCTGAACAGGCCGATCAGGATCGCCAGGCCGGGAAACACCGCCAGCAGGATGAAGAACGAGACGCCGCCAACGTACAGCATCACGTCGCGGCCCCACAGGCGCTGCAGGGCCAGGCCCAGGACCCGCAGGATCTCTCGCGCCCAATGGATCGGATCGAGATCGAGATCTCGAAAGCGAATACGGTCCTGGGGGGAATTCATGCGGCGGAAACTGGCCTCGGCGCCGCTTCGACGCAAGCGCGCCGCCAAAAAAACATCGGTTTCGAGCACAAAGACCCGCCGCTTCAGGGAAAGCGGCGGGTCTCCGCAGGACGAACCTGAACCGATCGCCGCATCGAGGGACGGGTGGCGCGACGGCCGGTTGCAGGATCAGGTTTAGACCCTGGCGGCTGAACCGGACCTGAATGATCTCGTCAGGAGACGGACGTTAAAGCGCGCCCTGCGCCTTCAGCGCCGCGATCGCCTCGGTCGAGAAACCCCAGTCCGCCAGCGCCATGTCGTTGTCGGCTCCGATCTTCGGCGGCGGGCCCTGGATCGCGCCGGGCGTGGCCGAGAAGCGCGGCGCTGGGGCCGGCTGGGTCACGCCGGCCACCTCGACGAAGGTCTGGCGGGCGGCGTTGTGGGCGTGGGCGGGAGCCTCGTCCATCGTCAGGACCGGGGCGAAGCAGACGTCGGTCCCGTCCATCAGGGCGCACCACGCGTCGCGGGTCCTGGTCGCGATCACCGCCGCCAGCTTCTCCCGCAGCTGCGGCCACTCTTCGCGGCTCATCTGATGCTGGAACTGCGGGTCGGTGATCCCGGTCTTTTCCAGCAGAAGCAGGTAGAACTGCGGCTCGATCGAGCCGATCGAGATCCATTTGCCGTCGCTGCACCGGTAGGTGTCGTAGAAGTGGGCCCCGCCGTCCAGCAGGTTGGACCGCCGCCCCTCGCCCCACACGCCGCCGGCCTTGAAGCCGTAGAACATCGCCATCAGCGAGGCCGCGCCGTCGCTCATGGCGCAGTCGATCACCTGGCCCTGCCCCGTCGCCCGGGCGTGGATCACCCCGGCCAGCAGGCCGAAGGCCAGATACAGCGCCCCGCCCCCGAAATCGCCGACCAGGTTCAGCGGCGGCGTCGGCCGGTCCTGTGTCCCGATCGCCGCCAGGGCGCCGGTGATGGCGATGTAGTTGATGTCGTGGCCAGCGGCCTTGGCGTACGGACCGGTCTGGCCCCAGCCGGTCATGCGGCCGTAGACCAGCCTGGGATTGCGGGCCAGGGCGGCGTCGGGGCCCAGGCCCAGCCGCTCCATGACCCCCGGGCGGAACCCCTCGATCAGGCCGTCGGCGCGCTCCATCAGCGTCAGGCAGGTCTCGACCGCGGCGGGCGACTTCAGGTCCAGCGCCACCGAGCGGCGGCCCCGGGCGGTGACGTCGGCGGGCGAACCGCGCCCCGCGCCCTTGCGGTCGATGCGGACGACGTCGGCTCCCAGGTCCGACAGCAGCATGCCGCAGAACGGTCCGGGACCGAGCCCGGCGAATTCCAGCACCTTCAGGCCAGACAAAGGTCCTTGCGGTCCCTGGGCCATATGTTCCTCCCGGCCGACTCTCGCGGCGCTCGTTTCCCGGCCACTAAAGGGTCCCTGCCCTTCGGTCAGGCAAGGGCGTTTGTCCGTTCTCGGGCCTGCGGCGATGCGTACCTATGAGGGCCGTCCGCCTCTGCTATGTTGCGACGTCGAATCTCGACGGCGCCGCGCCGTCGGGCGAGGCCGGTATCCGGGGCGGAGGCTTGAGTTGGCGGTGAACGCCCGAATCCTGATCGTGGCGCGCGACGATGCTCGCGCCGGGCCGCTGTCCGAAGGGCTCGACAAGCTCGGCTGGCGGACCATCACCGCGCGCGGTCCCTACGCCGCCCTGGCCGCCCTGGGCGACCTGAACATCGAGGCGGTGATCGTCGACCTGGAGAGCGCCGGCCCCGACGCCCACTCCCTGTCGCGCCGCCTGAAAGCGGCCGTGGCGCCGCGCCGCCTGCCGGTCATCGCCATCGGCGAGCCGGGCGCGGAGGCCAACACCCAGGCCTTCGACCTGACCCTGTCGCCGCCCCTGCATCCCAGCCAGGCCGTGCTGCGCCTGGAATCCCTGGTCCGCACCGCCATCGCCGAGGAGGAGTTCGAGCTTCGGCTGGCCACCTTCGGCGACCGCGGCCGGCGGCTGGACCTGCCCGAGCCGCAGGTCGAGCCGTTCCGCGTCCTGGCGATCGGCGAGCCGGCCCCGCAGTTCCTGGCCCTGTCCAACGCCCTGACCCGCA
Organism: Caulobacter sp. LjRoot300; assembly: GCF_964253875.1. NCBI lineage: Bacteria > Pseudomonadati > Pseudomonadota > Alphaproteobacteria > Caulobacterales > Caulobacteraceae > Caulobacter > Caulobacter sp. LjRoot300. The sequence goes on along the minus strand of NZ_CAXUSA020000003.1, from coordinate 651,681 downwards.
GCGGGGCCGACGTGGTCGGCGCCTTCACCGCCTATACGGCTTTCGATTACCTGCACGAGCGGGCGTTCGACGCCGTGGTGCTGTGGGCCGGCGACAACCAGCAGGAAGCCCTGTCGATCGCGGCGGGCATGCGCCGCAACACTCGGCTCTTCCACATCCCGGCCCTGCTGTACCTGAAGGCCGAGAGCTATGTGACCATGTCGGAGGCCTTCCATCGCGGGGTGTCCGACGTCGCCTCGCCCGAGACGGCCGAGATCGAGACCGCCAAGCGGGTCATCGAGCTGGCCCGCAACTACCGTCGCGGCGAGTCCATTCGCGGGGCCCTGGAAAAGGCCCGCAGCTCGGGCCTGATGGACGCCGCCACCGGCCTGTTCACCCGCGACCTGTTCGCCGCCCACCTGGTCCGCCTGGCCGGAGCCGCCCGCGAGCGGGCTCGGCCGCTGTCGATCTGCGTGCTGCGGGTCGCCGACAAGCCCGACACCGTCTGGGCGCGCAAGAACGGCTGGCTGGACCGCGCCATCCCGCAAATCGGCTCGATGGTCGGCCGACTGGTGCGGGTCGAGGACACCGCCGCCCGGCTGGCGCCCGAGGTCTTCGCCCTGGCCTTGCCCGCCACCAACCAGGCGGCCGGCCGCGCCGCCGCCGAGCGGATCGCCGCGGTGATCGGCTGCACGGCCTTCGACGCCGGCGACGACCGCCCGCCGTTCGTCTGCGAGTTCGACATCGGGGTGGCCCAGATCGAGGCCGGCGAAAGCGCCGTCCACGCCCTGGAGCGGGCGGCCGCCCAGGCCCTGCAGCGGCATTCGGCTTAAATGCAGGTGGATGAAATCCTCGTCCTTCGACAAGCTCAGGATGAGGATTTTTGAAGCGCCGCGCCAGCAATCGTCCTCATCCTGAGCTTGTCGAAGGACGAGGACGCCCCTAGGTGCTGCAGCGTTCGCCATCGAAGGACCGCGCCATGGGCCAGCCGCTGCTTATCGACCTCGTCGCCGACGTCGTCTGTCCCTGGTGTTATCTGGGCTGGCGGCGGGTGAAGTCGGCCGTGGCCCTGCGGCCGGACGTCGAGCCGCTGATCGTCTGGCGGCCCTACCAGCTGGACCCGACCCTTCCCGAGCAAGGCGTTGACCGCAAAGCCTATATGGCCGGCAAGTTCAAGGATCCGCTGAAGCTGAAGGCGGTGCACACCGCCCTGGTCGAGGCCGGCGCGGAGGAAGGCGTCGTCTTCGATTTCGAGGCCATCGAACGCTCGCCCAACACCAGCGCCGCCCACCGGCTGATCCGCTGGGCGCACGGCGCGGGCAAGCAGGACGCCGTGGTCGAGGCCCTGTTCGCCGCCTATTTCACCCACGCTCGCGACATCGGCGATCCGGTGGTGCTGGCGCAGATCGGCGAGGCGGCGGGCATGGACCCCGTCGTGATCCTGCGCCTGCTGTCCGAAGGCGCGGACAAGGACACTGTCGCCCGCGAGCACGCCATGGCCGTCCAGGCCGGCGTCACCGGCGTGCCGTTCGCGATCTTCGGCGGCAAGCTGGCGGTCGTTGGCGCCGAAAGCCCGGAAAACATCGCCCAGGCCATCGACAAGGCGCTTGAACAGGCGGCCTGACGAGGCCAATTCTCCGGTCGGGGAAGCCGCCAGTCCGGCGGTGCGTTGTCGGGACCTCTTCCATGCCTCACTCCAGCATCCAGATGGCGGTCGCGGTCGCCATCGTCGCCGTGGTGTTCGCCCTGCGGTTCCGGGGCATGACGCGGGAGCGGCGGCTCAGGCTGGAGCTGATGTGGATCATGCCGGCCCTGCTGGTGGCCGCCATGGTCGCCGTCCTCGTGCAGTTCCCGCCGCATGGGGTGGACTGGGCCTGGCTGGCGGCGATCTTCGCGGTCGGCGCCACCATCGGCTGGTGGCGCGGCAAGCTGATCCCGATCGCCATCGACCCGCAGACCCACCTGCTGAACACCAAGCCGTCGCCGGCCGCGATCCTGTTCCTGCTGGGCCTGTTCGTCGTCCGCTTCGCCCTGCGCGCCCTGGTCGAGAGCGAGGCCTCGGCCTGGCATATCAACGCCGCCCTGGTCACCGACGGCTTCCTCGTGCTGGGTGTGGGCCTGCTGGCCGTGTCGCGCCTGGAGATGGCCCTGCGCGCCTGGATCCTGCTGCGCGACGCCCGCGCGGCCAGGGCGCAAGCGGCGGCCTGAGACCAAGAACCTCCCCCCGTGGGGGAGGCGATCGCGCAGCGATCGGTGGGGGGAGGTTTGGGATCGTCGAACCGGGATCTGGCCATTGGCCGATCACTCCCCCCTCCGTCGGCTTCGCCGACACCTCCCCCACAGGGGGAGGATCTGCTTGGCGCGGCTTCGCGGCCTCACGCGGAAACCCGCTGAGCTTGATGGGAAGGGTGCGAAGCGCCCGGGCCTCGCCCGGATGATTTGCAGTTTTGAATACCGTTTCGACGAAGTGCAGGCGCTTCGCGCGGCCGTTATCCGGAAGCCTTCGGGTCGCGGATTTTTAACCCGCTCCGATGGAGGCCCCCGACGGGCAGGACGTTGGCGCATCCTGGACCGCATGGGCGATTTCAGCCCGTGCCTGTTGCGCTTGCCGATCCTCCGCCGCCTGGGTTTCGTCCCGACTAAGGGGAACCTGCCCAGGACCGTCGCGAAAGGTTGTCACCGAAGACCACCGACAAACGCTTCCCGCTCGACCACCCCCGAAAGCCGCATCGGTCGCCGTACGTGCGCCCTCCCCGTGCCTTCAGGTGAGGTCAGGATACGGGCGGTCTGAAGGGTGAGGATCAAATCGGGTCGAGAAAGTTTAGGGCGTTGAAATCGCGGGACTTTGTTTGCTATGCGCCGAGCATAACTCGCCGGGGACACGCACTCACGACCAGCGCCCTGCAAACCGGCTGGCGCCTTGCCGTGAGAGCGCGTCCCCGGCGTTTCACCCTTCCAAGGTCGTCTTCATCGCCGCGCAGCCCAGGTCCATGAAGCCGGCCACCCGCTCGGCGGCGTCGTGCGGCAGGATGTCGGCGATCCAGACGATGCGGCTGCCCTGTCCTTCAGGCAGCACCTGCATCGCGCCATTGTGGTGGGTCAGCAGCGCGCTGCCGACCACCGACCACACCAGGCGGCGGGCCTCGTCGTCGACCGCGACGATCAGCTCGCGGGCCACCAGGCCGTTGGCGAAGGTGACGATCCGCGCCCCTTCCTCCACCTGGCAGTCGGTCAGGGCGCCGGGGCACAGGCGCTGGTGGACATGGCCCCAGTCGCGCACGGCGTCCCAGACCTGGTCGGGGCTCGGCGCGACATCGACGGACCGGGTGATCGTGGCCATGGCAAATCTCCTCTCGGGCTTTGGCTGATCTTCGCAGACCCGCGCCACGCTGGCTGGCGGGATCCGGACCCGGTCATCTCAGCCGCGAACGGACCGTGGGCTCCAGGCGCAGGCGCTGGATCACCCCGCGTTTCGATGTGAGGCCAAAGCCGTCGCCCAGGCCCGCCCGCTCGGCGCGGACCAGGTGCTCGGCCTGGGCCGACGCGTCGGCGAAGCGGCCGATCCAGGCCAGAACCTGCTCGCCCTCGCGCACCGGCAGGCGGGGAAAGCTGTTCTCGGCGGCTTCGGTGACCATCCAGCCCAGCACCTCGGCGCCGGCCGCCTCCAGGGCCGGCCGGACCTCGTCTTCGAACCGGGCGGCGAAGTCGGCGGGCGGCGGGCCGTCCAGGGCCTGGATCGTAATACCGATCAGGGAGGCCGGGCCCAGGTCCGCGCCGTCGGGCTGGCGCGGCGGCAGGTCGAGGCGGGCGGCGGCGACCGGCGGCTTGAGCAGCAGGACGTCGTCATTGTCGTCCAACGTGGCGTTGGCCGCCTCGCGATGAGCCTGCCAGACCGGACCGCCGTAGAAGCCCTCCAGCGCCGCCTTGCGGGCCGCCATGCTCTCGAAGCCGCGCATCCAGACGAAGTGGCCGGGCGCGTCGAGGTCGCGGAACTGGCCCAGCAGACTCATGCCGCAGGCTTCCTGGCTCTCGACGAACTCGCGTTCGAACAGGGCGATCAGGTCGTCGCGGCGGCCCGGCTTCATCCGGTACTGGCGCAGTTCGATCACGGTCTGGGCGGTCATGGGAATCCTCCTGGCTGGGGCGAGCGGGATCTAAGGCCAGCCTACTGACATCCGCTGTCAGCTACCGCCCCGCCAACGCCAGGATCAGGCCGCCTTGGCCAGCCTGACCAGCTGCGACAGGATCTTCTCGGCCGCGTCCAGCCGCTGGGCCGGCGTGTCCCACTCGCCCTTGATCACCACCTTCTGGTCGGGGCGAACCTTCCAGACGATGTTGTTCTTGGCCACGAACTGCACCAGGGCCAGCGGGTTGGCGAAGGTGTCGCCCCGGAAGCTGGCCACCGCGCCCTTGGGGCCGACGTCGATCTTGGCGACATTGGCCTCGCGGCACAGGCCCTTGATGGCCACCACCTTGAGCAGACTGTCGGTCTCGGGCGGCAGCGGGCCGAAGCGGTCGATCAGTTCGGCGGCCAGGGCCTCGCGGTCGGCGGCCTTCTCGGCTTCCGACAGGCGGCGATACAGCGACAGGCGGACATTGAGGTCGGGCACGTAGTCGTCGGGGATCATCACCGCCGCGCCGGTGTTGATCTGCGGCGACCAGCCGCGGTCCTCGATCAGGGCCTCGGCCCCCTGGCGCTCGCGCAGCTCGGCGACGGCGTCCTCCAGCATCTGCTGGTAGAGTTCGACGCCGATCTCCTTGATGTGGCCGCTCTGCTCGTCGCCCAGCAGGTTGCCGCCGCCGCGCTGATCCAAGTCGTGGCTTGCAAGCTGGAAACCCGCTCCAAGACTATCCAGCGACTGCAGCACCTTCAGGCGCTTCTCGGCCGACAGGGTGATGGTCTTTTCGTTGGGCGTGGTCAGATAGGCGTAGGCCCGGGCCTTGGAGCGGCCGACCCGGCCGCGGATCTGATAGAGCTGGGCCAGGCCGAACATGTCGGCGCGATGGACGATCAGGGTGTTGGCGCTGGGGATGTCCAGCCCGCTTTCCACGATGGTGGTCGCAAGGAGCACGTCGTACTGGCCCTCGTAGAAGGCGGTCATCACGTCTTCCAGCTGAGTCGGGGCCATTTGCCCATGCCCGACCACGTACTTGATCTCCGGAACCTGGGTGCGGAGGAACTTCTCGATGTCCTCCAGATCCTTGATGCGCGGCACCACGTAATAGGCCTGGCCGCCTCGGTACTTCTCGCGCAGCAGGGCCTCGCGCAGGGTGACCGGGTCGAACGGGCTGATGTAGGTGCGCACCGCCAGGCGGTCGACCGGCGGGGTGGCGATGATCGACATTTCCCGGATGCCGCTGAGCGCCATCTGCAGGGTGCGCGGGATCGGCGTGGCGGTCAGGGTCAGCATGTGCACGTCGGCGCGAAGCTCCTTGAGCTTCTCCTTGTGCTTGACCCCGAAGTGCTGCTCCTCGTCGACGATGACCAGGCCCAGGTCCTTGAACGACACCTGCTTGGACAGGATGGCGTGGGTGCCGACCACGATCTCGAACTGGCCGTTGGCCAGGCCCTCGCGCGTCTCGGCGGCCTCCTTGCCGGTGACCAGACGCGACAGGCGGGTGACCTTGACCGGCCAGCCCTGGAAGCGGTCCTTGAAGGTCTTGTAGTGCTGGCGGGCCAGCAGGGTGGTCGGGCAGACGATGGCCACCTGCTTGCCGCTCATCGCCACCACGAAGGCGGCGCGCAAGGCGACCTCGGTCTTGCCGAAGCCGACGTCGCCGCAGATCAGCCGGTCCATCGGCTTGCCCGACGACAGGTCCTCCAGCACGTCGGCGATGGCCGACAGCTGGTCGTCGGTTTCCTCATAGGGGAAGCGGGCGCAGAACTCGTCGAACACGCCGTGCGGCGGGTCGGTCTCCTCTACCGATTTCAGCTGGCGGGCGGCGGCGATCTGGATCAGGCCCTCGGCCATCACCCGCAGCCGCTCCTTGGCCTTGGCCTTGCGCCCCTGCCAGGCCGCGCCGCCCAGCTTGTCGAGCTGGACGTTCTCGGCGTCGGTCCCGTAGCGGGTCAGAAGGTCGATGTTCTCGACCGGCAGGTAGAGCTTGGCCTCGCCGCCATACAGCAGGTCCAGGCAGTCGTGCGGCGCGCCTTGGACGTCCAGGGTCTTGAGGCCCTCGTAGCGGCCGATGCCGTGGTCGATGTGGACGACGAGGTCGCCGGGGGTCAGGGCGCTGGCCTCGGCCAGGAAGTTGGCGGCGCGGCGCTTCTTGCGCGGCCGGGCCAGGCGGTCGCCGAGGATGTCGGTCTCGGAGATCACCGCCAGGTTTTCGGTCTCGAAACCGTTGTCCAACGGCAGGACCACGCGCTGCGGGGTCTTGGGGTCATTGGCCTTGGCCGCCTGCCAGTAGGCGGCGTAGGGGATCTTCTTCAGGCCGTGGTCGGCCAGCATCATGCCCAGGCGCTCGGACGAGCCCTCGGACCACGAGGCGAACAGCACGCGTTTCCCCTGGCCCGCCAGCGTGGTGGCGTGATCGGCGGTCGCCTGGAACAGGTTGACGCTGTCCTGGGCCCGCTCGGCGGCGAAGGTGCGGCCAAGCTTGGCGCCCATGTCGACGACGTCCAGGCCCTGCGGCTGGAACGGGGTGAACTTGCGGTTGGGACGGTCCTCGACGGCCTGGTCCCATTCATTGGCGGTCAGGTACAGGGCGTCGGGCGCCAGCGGCCGGTAGGCCGACTTGCGGTCGGCCGAGGCGCGGGCGTCGTAGGCGTCGGCGATCATCGCCAGGCGCTCATCGCGGCTTTCGGTGACCTGGTGATCGACGCCGACCAGGGCCCCGGCCGGCAGGTAGTCGAACAGGGTGGCCATCCGCTCGTAGAACAGCGGCAGCCAGTGCTCCAGACCGGCGCGACGGCCGCCCTCGCTGACCGTGGCGTACAGCGGATCGTCGCCCGGCGCGCCGAACAGGCGGACATAGCCGGCCCGGAAGCGCGAGACGCCGTCCTTGTCGAGCAGGGCCTCGCTGACCGGCAGCAGCTGGATCTCGCGAAGCTGCTTGGTCGAGCGCTGGGTTTCCGGGTCAAAGGCGCGGATGCTCTCCAGCGTGTCGCCGAACAGGTCCAGCCGCACGGGCTCCTCGGCGGCCGGCGGATAGACGTCGATGACCCCGCCGCGGATCGCGAACTCGCCGCGTTCCGACACAGTCGAGGCCCGGCTGTAGCCGTTGATCGCGAAATAGCGTTCCAGGTCAGCCACGTCGACGCTGTTGCCGACCCTGGCCGAATAGCTGGCGCGCAGCAGGACGGACTTCTCCGGCACGCGCTGTAGCAGGGCCGGCGCGGCGGTGACCAGCATGGCCGGCTTGTCCTTGCCCAGCCCCTCGGCCAGGCGGTGCAGGGTGGCCATGCGCACGGCCGCCACGCCAGCCGATGGACCGATGCGGTCATAGGGCAGGCAGTCCCAGGACGGGAACAGCACCGCCTCGATCTCGGGCGCGAAGAACTTCAGGGCGTCGATGAAGGCGCTGGCCCGGGCGGTGTCGCGGGCGACGAAGGCTGTGAGGCCGCCGCGCGCCCGGGCGATGTCGGCCATGACCAGGGCGTCGAAGCCTTCCGGCGCGCCGGCCAGGGTTAGGCCTCCCGAGGCCTTGGCGATCTGTTTGGCGTCGTAGGCCATGCTGCTCTTCGAAGGTTGAGCCAGCGACAACGCCGCCGGTACTGATGCTGTTGCCTGGAAACGGTCCGGAACCGGACCGCTACATCCCGTCGCCGATCGGCCGCGAAGCATGAGCTTCGTAGCGGAAGGTCTTGATCAGGGTCAGGACGTCGGTGTCGAACCTGGCCGGTGTCGGCTCCTGGCCGACGATCCAGGCGTAGATCTCACGGTCCGACTCCTCCATCAGCGTTTCGAAGGCATCCAGCTGCTCGGGGGTCAGGTTGGGGCCATGGGTGTCCGCGAACGGCCCCAGAATGAGGTCCGCTTCCCGAAATCCGCGATGCCAGGCCCGGAACTTCAGCCGCCGGAGGCGGGAGTCGTGATCGATGCTCATGTGACCGGGGATATAGAGCGCTCCACGTCCCGACGCCAGCCGCGCATTGACCGCGATCCGCGCCGCCTGTAGGCGCGGGCCATGGCCTCGCTGATGATCCAGGGCTGCGGTTCGGACGTGGGCAAGTCGACCCTGGTGGCCGGCCTGTGCCGGCTGTTCGCCAATCGCGGCCTGGTCGTGCGGCCGTTCAAGCCGCAGAACATGTCCAACAACGCCGCCGTCACCGAAGACGGCGGCGAGATCGGCCGGGCCCAGGCCCTGCAGGCCATCGCCTGCCGCACGCCGCCGACCGTCCACATGAACCCGGTGCTGCTGAAGCCGCAGAGCGACGTCGGGGCCCAGGTGGTGGTGCGGGGCAAGGTGGTCGGCGCCTACAAGGCCCGGGCGTTCCAGGGGCTCAAGCCCGACCTGCTGGCCACCACGGTCGACAGCTATCGCCGGCTGGCCGCCGAGGCCGACCTGGTGCTGGTCGAGGGCGCTGGCAGCCCCGCCGAGACCAACCTGCGCAAGGGCGACATCGCCAACATGGGCTTCGCCCACGCCGCCGACGTGCCGGTCGCCCTGGTCGGCGACATCGACCGGGGCCACGTGATCGCCGCCCTGGCCGGGGCGCACCTGGTGCTGGACGTCGCCGACCGCGACCGCATCAAGGGCTTCATCATCAACAAGTTCCGCGGCGATCCTTCGCTGTTCGACGACGGCCGTCGCGAGATCGTCGCCCGGACCGGCTGGCCCGACCTGGGCATGGCGCCCTGGCTGGCCCCGGCCCGCGCCCTGCCCGCCGAGGACGCCGTGGTGCTGGAGCGTCCGGTCCGGACCGACGGCGATCGGCGCGTGCGGATCGTGGTTCCTATGCTGTCGCGGATCGCCAATTTCGACGAGTTCGACCCGCTGCGGGCCGATCCCGGCATCGACTTCGCCTTCCTGCCGCCCGGGACCCCCGTGCCCGGCGACGCCGACCTGGTGATCCTGCCGGGGACCAAGGCCACCCTCGCGGACCTGGCCTTCCTGCGCGCCCAGGGCTGGGACATCGACATCCTGGCCCACGCGCGGCGCGGCGGTCGGGTGCTGGGCGTCTGCGGCGGCTACCAGATGCTGGGGCGCACGGTGAGCGATCCCGACGGGATCGAGGGCGCGCCGGGGTCGGCGGCGGGCCTGGGCCTGTTGGATGTCGAGACCGTGCTGCGGGGCGACAAGGTGTTGCGCGCGGCCTCAGGCCGTCTGCTAGCCGGCGACGCGGTCTTCTCGGGCTACGAGATGCATGTCGGCCGCACGACCGGCCCCGGCGCGGCGAGACCGATGCTGGTCTTCGACGGCGGCGCCGCCGATGGCGCGGTCTCGGCTAGTGGCCGGGTGGCCGGGGCCTATGTCCACGGCCTGTTCGAGCGCGGCGAGGCGCGGGCGGCCCTGCTGGCCCCGCTGGGCTTGGCGACCACGCCGCGTGATCACGCCGCCACGGTCGACGCGGCGCTGGACGAGATCGCCGCGATGCTGGAGCAGACGCTGGACATTGAGGCGATCGCGCGGATCGCGGGGCTGTAGGCGCTCCTGCATCCGTCGAGGTCGGTCCCAAGTCGTCGCTTCGCCCGTCATGACAAGTTAGGGTGGCGCCTACGAATCCGCGAGGACCGCCGCATGACGACCGCCCGCCCCCGCCCGCTCTCCGCCCTACGCGCCTTCCTGCGCAGCGAATCCGCCGGCGGGCTGCTGCTGATGGGCTCGGCCGCCTTGGCGCTGGTGGTCGCCAACTCGCCGCTGGCCGACGGTTATTTCCACGCCCTGCACGTTTATGTCGGCGGCCTCAGCGTGGCCCACTGGGTCAATGACGGGCTGATGGCGGTGTTCTTCCTGCTGGTCGGGCTGGAGATCAAGCGCGAGACGGTCGACGGCGAGCTGTCCAGCTGGTCGCGGCGCGTGCTGCCGGGCGTGGCGGCCCTGGGCGGCATGATCGCGCCGGCCCTGATCTATGTGGCGGTCAATCTTCACACGCCCGCCAACCTGCGCGGCTGGGCGATCCCGGCCGCCACCGACATCGCCTTCGCCCTGGGGGTGCTGTCGCTGCTGGGGTCGCGGGTGCCGGGCTCGCTGAAGATCTTCCTGGCGGCCCTGGCGATCATCGACGACCTGGGCGCCATCCTGATCATCGCGATCTTCTACACCGACCACCTGACCCTCTGGGCGCTGGGCGGCGCGGCCGCGACCCTGGCCGTCCTGGTGGCCATGAACCGGCTCAAGGTGATGAAGCTGTGGCCCTATCTGCTTGTCGGGGCTGGACTTTGGTTCTTCTTCCTCAAGTCCGGCGTGCACGCCACCCTGGCGGGGGTGATCCTGGCCATGACCATCCCGATCACCAAGTCGCCCTCCCATCTGGACGACGCCCATTCGCCGCTGCACCGCCTGGAGCACGGGCTCAATCCGTGGGTGGCCTATCTGGTCGTGCCGGTGTTCGGCTTCGCCAACGCCGGCGTCGCCCTGGGCCAGGTCGGCCTGGCCGAGCTGACCGCGCCCGCCACCCTGGGCGCGTCCCTGGGCCTGTTCCTGGGCAAGCCGATCGGGGTGGGGCTGTTCTGCTTGGCGGCGATCAAGCTGGGCTGGGCCCAGCGCCCCAGCGGGGCCTCGTGGACCCAGCTGTTCGCGGTTTCGGCGCTGTGCGGCATCGGCTTCACCATGAGCCTGTTCATCAACAACCTGGCCTTCTCCGCCCCCATCCTGCAGGACGAGACCAAGATCGGCGTGCTGGCCGGCTCGCTGCTGTCGGCCCTGCTGGGCTGGCTGGCTTTCAGCCTGGCGCCGCGGCCGCGCGATCCCCACATTCCAGGCCAAGTTTGATCCGGGAGAGTCCATCATGCGCGTCGCCCTCGTCTCCGCCCTCCTCCTGCTGGGCGCGGCCCAGCCCGCCCTCGCCGCCCCCGCGGTTTCCGAGGTCCAGGTCTCGATCGGTCCGAAACTGGCCGAGAAGGTCAAGGACATCGGCCAGCGGGACTTCGACATCCTGGCCAGCCAGCTGCAGCGCGCGGTCGAGCGCCGGCTGCCGCCGCGGCCGGGCGGCGGCACGCTCGAGCTGGTGATCGAGGACGCCAAGCCCAACCACCCGACGCCGCAGCAGATGGGCAACACGCCGGGCCTATCCTACCAAAGCTTCGGGGTTGGCGGGGCGCGGGTCAGCGGCCGCTATGTCGATCCGGCCGGAAAGAGCACGCCGATCGCCTACAGCTGGTGGGAAACCGACATCCGCTGGGCCCGGTACGGCTCGACCTGGCACGACGCCGAGAACGCCTTCGACCGTCTGGCTGACCGTCTGGCCAAGGATCAGTTCGACGACGGCTCCAAGCCGCGCCGCTGAAACCAGCGTTTCGGAGAGTTCTTGCCAGCCGCCCCGACACGGCGTCTGATCACCGTTCATGAAGGCGGGGCCTACCCGCTCTCGGCGAGGAACGCATGACCGGACGGCGCTCATCCTGGACCCTGGCGGCCTTCGCCGCGCCCTGCCTGCCCCTGGCGGCGCTGGGCCTGCCGCTGGTGGTCTATCTGCCGGAATACTATGTCAGCGACCTGGGCCTTTCCCTGTCGGTGGTGGGTGCGGCCTTCCTGCTGGTGCGGCTGGCCGACATCGTCCTGGACCCGATCCTGGGCGGGGTCATGGACCGCACCCGCACCCGGCTCGGCCGGTTCAGGCCCTGGCTGGCGGCCGCCGCCCCGATCCTGATGATCGCCGCCTACGCCCTGTTCATGGCCAAGCCCGGGGTTGGCCCGGTCTATCTGTGGGCGGCGCTGGTGGTCTGCTACGCCGGCTATTCAATGGCGGTGCTGTCGCACACCGCCTGGGGCTCGGTGCTGTCGCCGGACTATCAGCAGCGCTCGCGGATCTATGGCTGGTGGCAGGCCGGCAACGTCGTCGGCATGATCCTGGTGCTGCTGTTGCCGCCGGTCCTGTCGATCGTCTTCAAGGGCGACCATGCCGCCGGCATCCAGGCCATGGGCTGGTTCATCATCGTCCTGCTGCCCCTGACCTTCCTGCTGGCCATCGGCGTGGTGGGCGAGACCAACGTGCCGCCGATCAAGCATCAGGCGGGCCTGCGGCAGTACCTGGGCCTGATCAAGCGGCCGTCGGTCCGGAAGCTGCTGATCGCCGACCTGCTGATGGGCCTGGCGCCGGGCATCGCCGGGGCGCTGTTCTTCTTCTTCTTCGAGCGCATCAAGGGGTTCGACAAGACCGGGGCGGGCGTCCTGCTGCTGGTCTATTTCGTCGCCGCCCTGCTGGGCTCGCCGGTCTGGCCGGCCTTGGCCCGGAAGGTCGGCAAGCACCGGGCCCTGGCCATCGCCTCGGTCATCTATGCGCTCGTGCAGATCGCCTCGGTCTTCACCCCCGGCAACCAGGGCGGCTTCGGCTTCAACGCCCCGACCGTGATCGGCATGGCCGTGCTGGTGCTGGCCGGCCTGCCCTATTCGGCCGCGCCGCTGCTGGTGCGCTCGATGATGGCCGACATCGGCGACGAAGAGCGGCTGGCCAGCGGCGTCGACCGCACCGGCCTGCTGTACGCCATCGTCAACGGCACGGTGAAGCTGGGCTACGCCCTGGCTATCGGCGTGTTCCTGCTGCTGTCCTGGCTGGGATTCGACCCCAAGGTCCCCAGCGTCCAGGGCGACACCGCCCTGATCGCCATGTACGCGGTGGCCCCGGCGGTGCTGGGCCTGCTGGTGTGCGCGGTCATCCTGCGCTATCCGCTGGACGCGACTGCCCATGCCGAGATCCGCCGTCGCCTCGACGAACGGGACGCGGCCGAGCCCCTCCCCAGCCCGACCCCGGAACCGCATGTCGCCCCCCTCGCCGCTCCCAAACCCGCCGTTGAATGATCCTCGAGAGAAGGATCAGCACCCCCTCTTCACCCTGATTGACATCATGGCCAGGCTGCGCGATCCCGACGGCGGCTGCCCGTGGGACCTGGAGCAGACCTTCGCCACGGTCGCGCCCTACACGGTCGAGGAGGCCTACGAGGTCGCCGACGCCATCGAGCGCGGCGACCTTTCGGACCTGAAGGAAGAGCTGGGCGACCTGCTGCTGCAGGTGGTGTTCCACGCGCGCATGGCCGAGGAGCAAGGCGCCTTCGATCTGGCGGGCGTGGCCTCGGCGATCAACGACAAGATGGTCCGCCGCCATCCGCACGTGTTCGGCGACCACGCCTATGAGAACCAGGACGCCCAGACCGCCGGCTGGGAGGCGCTGAAGGCCCAGGAGCGCCAGGCCAAGAAGAAGGGCGGCGTCCTCGACGACGTGCCCGCCGGCCTTCCGGCCATGACCCGCGCCGTCAAGCTGACCAAGCGCGCCGCCCGGGTCGGCTTCGACTGGCCCTCGACCGATGAGGTGCTGGACAAGCTGGCCGAGGAGGTCGCCGAGCTGAAGGTCGAGATCGCGGCCGGCGACAAGGCCAAGGCCCGCGAGGAACTGGGCGACCTATTGTTCGTGGTCGCCAACCTGGCCCGCAAGCTGGACATCGAGCCCGAGGACGCCCTGCGGGCCACCAACGCCAAGTTCGCGCGGCGGTTCGCCTTCATCGAGGCCGAACTGGCCAAGGACGGGCGGACCCCGGACCAGTCGGACTTGGCGGAGATGGACGGGTTGTGGGATGCGGCGAAGGCGGCGGAGAAGGCGCTCAACACTAAGTCGTGATTTCGCCTCCACAAGAGACCAGGTTGCACCGCAACATATGCGGTGCAACATTGCCCCTACCTTAGACCCGGCCTTGGAGGCGACGATGGTGAAGGCGCGTTCGGCCCTTGTCCTGCAAGGTGGTGGCGCGCTCGGCGCCTTTGAGTTGGGGGTGGCCCGCCGGCTCTACGGTGACCCTGATTTCGCGCCGGACCTGATCGCCGGTGTGTCGATCGGCGCTATCACCGCCGCCCTTCTGGCGCGTCCGGCCAAGGGCCTGACGCCGTTGCAGGCCCTTGAGCGGTTCTGGCGGGCGGTGGCGGTCTCGGGCTGGTTCCTGCCGCCACCCCTGCGTTCCTACGCCTCGCTGCTCGGCAATCCCGCCTTTTACCTGCCGCGCTACGATTTCTACGACCTGGCGCGCTGGACCAACCTCTACGACACCGCCCCGCTGCGCACGACCCTGGCGCAATTGCTTGATCTCGACGCCTTGGCCGACACCTCGGCCAAGCCTGGCCTGCTGGTCACGGCCACCGACATCGAGGCCGGCGAGATCGAGGAGTTCTACAGCGGCGAAACGCCCCTGACCCTCGATCACATCCTGGCCAGCGGCAGCCTGCCGCCATCGTTCCCCATGACGGTCATCGGGGGCAAGTCGTACTGGGATGGCGGGCTGTTCGACAACACGCCCCTGGGCGCGATCCTCGACCGCCTGGACGGGGCCGACCAGCGCACGGTCTACGTGATCAATCTGTTCCCCAACAAGGCGCCCGTCCCGACCAGCTTCGCCCAGGTCGCCGAGCGGACCCAGAATCTGCAGTTCTGCAACAAGACCGCCCAGGATCTGAAACTGCTCCGGCGCTTCGACGAGGTCGCCGATCTGATGGAGGCCCTGGAGGCCCTGGCGGCCGACCATCCCGTGCGCCAGGACGCGCACTTCAAGACAGCCTATGCGGCGGTCAAGGCCCGCGGTTATGTCCGTGTACCGCACATCGTCAGCATCACCCGCGCCGATCAGGTCGAGGACTTCGGCGGCAGCGACTTCTCCCCCGAGACCATCGCGCGACGGGCCCAGGAGGGCGAGGCGGAAGCCAACAAGGTGCTCGGCGCGCTCAAACCGGCCAGCGTGGCGGCTTGAGGCGAGCCGGGCAGCGACAGACACGGCCCGTCCGGGAAGCCTAATCCCCCGTCGCCATCACCCAGACGTCGGGAAACTGCCGCTCGAACCGGCCCAGGGCCTGGGCGTCGAGGCGGGCGATCAGGCGCACGCCGCCTTCGGTCTCGTCCTCGCGGCTCTCGACCCGGCCGTTGCGATAGATCCAGGCCAGGGCCTCGCCGTCCTTGGCCGCCAGCCGCACGGCGACCGGCGGGGTGTCGTCGATCAGGCCGCCGACCCGCTTGAGCAACTCGGGGCAGCCCTCGCCGGTGACCGCCGAGACGGCCGAGGCGCCCAGGCGGCGCGCTTGGCCCTCGAGGATCTCGCGGGCCTCGCCATCGACCAGGTCGATCTTGTTCCAGACCTCGATCAGGGTCTTGCCGCCCTCGGCCTGGCCGTCGTCGCCCAGCACCTTCAGCTCGGCCAGCACCTTCTGGACGTCGCGGGCCTGGGAATCCGTGTCGGGATTGGCCACGTCGCGCACGTGCAGCACCACGTCGGCCTCCTGCACCTCCTCCAGGGTGGCGCGGAAGGCTTCGACCAGCTCGTGCGGCAGGTCGGAGATGAAGCCGACGGTGTCGGACAGGATCGCCGGCCGCCCGTCGGGCAGTTTCACGGTGCGCAGGGTGGGATCCAGCGTGGCGAACAGCATGTCCTGGGCCACGACCGTGGCGTTGGTCAGGCGGTTGAACAGGGTCGACTTGCCGGCGTTGGTGTAGCCCACCAGGGCCACGGTCGGGTACGGGACCTTCTTGCGGGCGCTGCGGTGCAGGGTGCGGGTGCGCCGCACCTCCTCCAGCTCGCGCTTGAGCTTGCCGATCGTGCCGGCGATCAAGCGACGATCGAGCTCGATCTGGGTCTCGCCGGGGCCGCCGGTATTGCCGGTGCCGCCGCGCTGGCGCTCCAGGTGGGTCCAGGTGCGGACCAGGCGTGAGCGCTCGTAGTCCAGCCGCGCCAGCTCGACCTGCAGCTTGCCCTCGCGGGTGCGGGCCCGGCGGGCGAAGATCTCGAGGATCAGGCCGGTGCGGTCGATGACCTTGACGTTCAGGGCCCGTTCCAGGTTGCGCTGCTGGACCGGGGTCAGCTGGTCGTCGAACACCGCGACGTCGATCTTCTCGACCTCGCAGAGGGCGGCGAACTCCTCGATCTTGCCCTTGCCGAACAGGGTGGCGGGCGTGACGAGGCGCAGGGGCGCGATCGTGGTCTCGACGACGTCGAGGTCGAGGGCGACGGCCAGGCCGACGGCCTCCTCGAGGCGCGCCTTGGGATCACGCGCCTCGAGGGCCGACTGGCCGCGCGTCGGGCGCACGGGATGGATCACGAACGCCCGGAAGATCGGCGCCGCGTGGTCGATGGATTTGGAAGTGGATTTGGTCAAACGTTAGGAATCAGTCGTCTTGATCAGCGCTTGGCTCGTACAGCTGCACGGGCTGGGCCGGCATGATCGTCGAAATGGCGTGCTTGTAGACCAGCTGGGACTGGCCGTCGCGGCGGAGCAGGACGCAGAAATTGTCGAACCAGCTGACAACGCCCTGCAGCTTCACGCCGTTCACCAGGAAGATGGTCAGCGGCGTCTTCGACTTGCGCACGCTGTTCAGGAAGGTGTCCTGAAGGTTTTGTTTTTTCTCGGTCGACATGGGGATTCCCCTCTTATTGTTTCGGAGGGCCACACGCCCCCCACACAAACAAGGTCAGACTAAAGCATTTTTCGCCGGTTGGTATGACCAATCAGCAAAGAAACCGCGCCAAGGTTCGAAACCTGGTTCTTGCGGCCTAGATCGCGGCGGCCTTGGCGCGCTCGATATAGAGACGTCGAAGCCGCGTCGCCACCGGCCCGGGCTTTCCGTCGCCGATTTGCGCCCCGTCGACGCTGACGATCGGCAGCACCAGCGTGCCGGCGCCCGTGATGAAGGCCTCGCGCGCGGCCTTGGCCTCCTCCACCGTGAACGGCTGCTCGGCCACCGGCAGGCCGGCCTCGGCGATCACTTCCAGCAGGCTGGAGCGGGTGATGCCGCGCAGGATGTTGGCCTGGGTGTCGCGGGTGCGCAGGCGGCCTTCGGCGTCGACGATCCAGGCGTTGGACGAGGCGCCTTCGGTGACCAGGCCCAACTCGTCGACGAACCAGGCCTCGACCGCCCCGTGCTCGCGAGCGACCTGCTTGGCCAGGGCGTTGGGCAGCAGGCCGATCGACTTGATGTCGCAGCGGCCCCAGCGGGTCTCCGGCACGGTGACGACCGACTGGCCCTTGGCGGCCTTGGCCTCGGCGGCGGCGCGGTCGACGCTCTTGGCGGTGATCACCACGGCCGGCGGCACGGCGGGATTGGGGAAGGCGTGGTCGCGCGGGGCGACTCCGCGGGTGACCTGCAGATAGACCAGGCCCTCGCGCACCTTGTTGCGGCGGATGGCCTCGCGCAGCACCACGGTCAGGGCTTTCTCGCTCATCGGATGGACGATGCGCAGTTCGTCCAGGCTGCGCCACAGCCGCGTGAAGTGCCCGGCCGCGTCGGCCAGCTTGCCCCCGAACACCGCCCACACCTCATAGACGCCGTCGGCCAGCTGGTAGCCGCGGTCCTCGATATGCACGGCGGCCTCGCCGTGGCGGACAAAGCGGCCGTTGACGTAGGCGAAACGCGACATGGCTTGAATTCCCTTCCGGACGCCCATCCAAGCGCCAACACACTCAAACCGCTCGTTCCGGCGTTCGCCGGGATGAGCGGAGTTTTGCTACTCTTCCTCTTCCACCCGGGCGCCGGCGACGCCGAGGGATTTCAATTTTCGGTGCAGGGCCGAGCGCTCCATGCCGATGAAGTTGGCGGTGCGCGAGATGTTGCCGCCGAACCGCAGGATCTGGGCGTTGAGATATTCCCGCTCGAACAGCTCGCGGGCCTCGCGCAGCGGCAGGGCGATGATCCGCTCGGCCCCGATCGCCCCGGCGTTGCCGCCGGTCGGCTGTTCGTTGGCGTTCAGCATCTCGGCGGTGATCAGGTCGCCCGGTTCGCCCGAGGCCAGGATCAGCATCCGCTCGACGTTGTTGCGCAACTGGCGAACATTGCCCGGCCAGGCTTGCACCTGCAGCGTGGCCAGGGCGTCTTCGCCCAACCGCCGCCGCTGCATGCCCGTGGCCTCGGCGATGCGGTCGACGAAATAGCTGATCAGCTCGGGGATGTCCTCGCGGCGCTCGGAAAGCCCCGGCACCCGCACCGGCACCACGTTGAGACGATGGAACAGGTCCTCACGGAACCGCCCGGCCGCGATCTCGTCGCGCAGTTCGCGCGAGGTCGAGGAGATCACCCGCACGTCGACCTGGACGTCACTGTCGCCGCCCACCCGGCGGAAGCGCTGTTCGACCAGCACCCGCAGGATGCGGCTCTGGGTCTCGCGCGGCATGTCGGCCACTTCGTCGAGATAGAGCGTGCCGCCGTGGGCGCGTTCGAACACCCCGATCTTGCGCGTCCGGCCGTTCTCGCCCTCCTCGCCGAACAGCTCGACGTCCAGGCGTTCGGGGGCCATGCCGGCGGCGCTGACCGCGACGAACTCGGCCCGGGCCCGGGCGCTTGAGCCATGGATCAAGCGGGCCACCAGTTCCTTGCCCGAGCCGGGCGGGCCCGAGACCAGCACCCGGCTGTTGGCCGGGGCGACCTTGGCGATCAGCTGGCGCAGGGCCTGGGCCGCCGCCGACTTGCCCATCAGGCCGTCGGAGCTGAAGCTCTGCACCCGCAGGCGGCGGTTCTCGCGCTTGAGGTTGGCCGCTTCCAGGGCCCGCTCGACCACCAACAGCAGGCGATCGGACTTGAACGGCTTTTCCAGGAACTCGTAGGCCCCTCGCTTGATGGCGCTGACGGCGGTTTCGATGTTGCCGTGGCCCGAGATCATGATCACCGGCAGGTCGGGGTCCAGGGCCTTGACCATGTCGAGCAGCTCCAGCCCGTCCATGCCGCCGCCCTGCATCCAGATGTCCAGCACCAGCAAGGCGGGCTTGCGGGCCCGCAAGGCGGCCAGGGCCTGGTCGGAGTCGGCCGCCACCCGCACCGCGTAGCCCTCATCCTCCAGGATGCCGGCCACCAGTTCGCGGATGTCGACCTCGTCGTCGACCACAAGCACGTCAGCGCTCATATCATCTCCTCTACGCCGTTCTGGGCGTTGGCGGCGGCGAGCCGCGCGGTCGTGGGGAACTTCAGGATGACCCGGGCGCCGGTTCCGTTCAGCGCGTCGGTCAGGACCAGTTCGCCTTCGTGGTCCTCCATGATCCGCTTGACGATCGCCAGCCCGAGGCCGGTGCCCTTCTCGCGGGTCGTGACATAGGGTTCGGTCAGCCGGTCGCGGTCGCGGGTCGGCAGGCCCACGCCGTTGTCCTCGATGACGATGCACAGGTGCTCGTCGTCCGACACCAGGCTGGCGACGATGCGGCCCGGCGGTTCCGGCGAGGTCTGGCGACGGGCGCCGACCGCCTCGCCGGCGTTCTTGAGGATGTTGGTCAGGGCCTGGCCGACCATTCGCGCGTCGCAGCTGATCCACACCTCGTCGCCGGGCTCCTCCAGCGCCACCTCGGTCTCGGCGTCGACGAAGCGCTGGGCGAACACCGCCTGGCGCAGCATCTCGGTCAGGTCGGCCGGGGCGAAGCGCGGGGCGGGCATCCGGGCGAAGGCCGAGAACTCGTCGACCATCCGACCGATGTCGCCGACCTGGCGGATGATGGTCTCGGTGCAGCGGTCGAAGGTGTCCAGGTCGCTGGTGATGTCCTTGCGGTACTTGCGGCGGATCCGTTCGGCCGACAGCTGGATGGGGGTCAGCGGGTTCTTGATCTCGTGGGCGATGCGCCGGGCGACGTCCTTCCAGGCGGCGTTGCGTTGGGCGGCCATCAGGCGGGTGATGTCGTCGAAGGTCAGCACCAGGGTCTCGGCCGCCTGGCCCGCGCCGCGGAAGCGCAGCCGCCGCGTCTCGCCGCCGCGCATCACGTCGATCTCGACCTCGGCGTTGGGGCGGCCGCCGCTGATCTCCTGGATCACGGTCTCCAGTTCCGGCGCGACCTCGACCAGGGGCTGGCCCACGGCGCTCTCGTCCAGGGCCAGCAGGTCGCCGGCCCGGCGGTTGAGGGCGGTGATCCGCCCCCCGGCGTCCAGGCCCACCACGCCGGCGCTGACGCCCGACAGCACGGTCTCGATGAACTGGCGGCGCGACTCGGCGTCGAGGCTGGCCACGCGCAGCGCCGCCTGCTGGGCCTGCAGATCGGTGGTCATCATGTTGAACGCCACCGACAGGGCGCGGATCTCCTCGGGGCCGGCCTCGACATCGACCCGGGCGTTCAGGTCGCCGGCCGACACCCGACCCGCCGCCTGCACCAGGCCGGAGACGGGGGCGGCGATCGAGTTGGCGGCGGCGATGCCCACCCAGACGGCCGCGACCAGCACCAGCAACGCGGTCTCGATGTAGCTGAGGCCGAAGATCACCTGGATTCGATCCTGGTTCTTGGCCGCCTCGCGGTAAGAGATCAGCGATTCCTCGGACTCGATCAGGTGGGCCAGGATGCCCTTGTCGATCGGCCGAGCGACATAGAGATAGGCGTCGGGGAAGGCCTTGAGGCGGTAGAGCGCCCGGAACAGGTCTTCCTCGACGAAGCGCTGGGTAGGGATCTCGCCGGTGTCGGTCCATTTAAAGCTGGATGGCGGCGGAGCCAGGAACGGCGGAGCCCTGTCGGACTCAGCGCGGGCCAGAATGCGGCCGTCGCGGTCCAGCACATAGGCGGCCGAGAAGCCGTTCTCCTCCATGTGCTCCTTCATGTAGTGCCCGAAAGCGACGGGGGAATCGGCGAGGGTCGGGGCGGCCAGGTTCAGCACGCCGGCCATCGGCCCGACGTGCTGGCTGATGTAATCCGTCTGCTCGCTGACATAGGAGCGGGCCACGGTCGCCGAGTTCTCGACCACGGTGCGCACGCGCTCGCTGAACCAGGCGTCGACGCCGCGGTTGACCAGCACGCCAAAGAACAGGGCCACGATCACGGCGGGGGCCACGGCGGCCACCGAGAACAGGCCGACGAACCGCAGGTGCAGGCGCGCGCCGGCGTCGCTGGCCCGGGCGTCCACCAGATCCAGCAGCCGCCAGCCGACGATGCCGGCGATGCAGAGAATCAGGGCCAGGTTGAAGCCGAGAACCACGAGAATGACCGTGGTGGCCGGACCGATCGGTCCGGTGGCGGGCGGCGACGAGGCCAGGAACACCGCCGTGGCCGTCAGGGCGATGGCCAGGCCGTAGGCGCCGCCGAGCGTGAAGCGCGACCGCAGCAGTTCGCGCCACCAGGCCCGGCTGAAGCGGGTCGGCGGTCCTTCAAGCTCCAGCACGGATGGAACGGACGCCATTGACCAAGTTTAAGGGGGACTGTGCCCCAAACTCAACAGGCATGTGCCAATTAAGCGTCAGCGGTGGCCAACGGCCGCCGATGACGCCAGCAGCGGGTGTCATCCCGGACAAGCGCGCAGCGCGCCGATCCGGGACCGCCGGACGCGCGCGCTTCGCGCGACCCGAGGGCTCGGGATGACAACCCGTTTGGGTTCGGAAGAACGATCAGCGCCGGCCGCGCGTCATCTCAACGCCCAGGTCCTGGATCTTCTTGCGCAGGGTGTTGCGGTTGAGGCCCAGGATCTCGGCGGCGCGCACCTGGTTGCCGCGGGTGGCCGAAAGGGTCAGCTGGATCAGCGGACGCTCGACTTCCTGCAGCACCCGGTCATAGAGGCCGGCGGCCGGCACGCCGTCGGGCTGGTCGGCGAAGTGCGACGACAGGTGGCGCTCGACCAGGCTGGCCAGGGTGACCGGCCCTTCGTCGGCGTGGGCCGCCGGGGTATGGTCCTGCAGTTCGCGGTCGACGATCCGGGCGGTGATCAGCTCCTCGGCGTAGAGGGCGCACATCCGCCGGACCAGGTTCTCCAGCTCGCGCACATTGCCGGGCCAGGCGTGGCTCTTCATGCGGTCCAGGGCGCTCTGGTCGATGGTCTTGGCCGGCAGGCCCTCGCGGTTGGCGCGCAGCAGGAAGGTGCGGGCCAGGTCCGGGATGTCCTCGGTGCGGTCGCGCAGCGGCGGCAGGCGCACGGGCGCGACGTTGAGGCGGAAGAACAGGTCTTCGCGGAACAGGCCCTGCTGGATCAGCCCGCGCAGATCGCGGTTGGTTGCGGCGATGATCCGCACGTTGGGGCGGCGGCCGGTCTTGGGGTTGAGCACCGGCTCGGTGCCGTCGATCACTCGCAGCAGGCGCGTCTGGGCGTCCAGCGGCATGTCGCCGATCTCGTCGAGGAACAGGGTGCCGCCGTCGGCCTCGATCAGCCGGCCCTGGTCGCCCTCCCCGCGTCCGAACAGCTCGGTCTCGACCCGCTCGCGCGGCACGGCCGCCAGGTTGATGACCACGAACTTGCCGTCGCGGCGACGGCCCAGCTCGTGCAGGGCGCGGGCCACCAGCTCCTTGCCGGTGCCGCTTTCGCCGAGGATCAGCACAGTCAGGTCGGCGCCGACCAGGCGGGCGATCGTGCGATAGACCTCCTGCATCGGGGCTGAGCGGCCGATCAGCGGCAGGCGCTCGTCGCGCATCGCCCGGGCCTGGGCCTTGGATGCCTCGGCGTCGGCCGGCCGCGACAGGGCCCGCCGAGCGGCGGCGGTGACGTCGTCGAGGTCGAAGGGCTTGGAGATGTATTCGAAGGCGCCCGCGTCGGCGGCGTTGACCGCGGTCAGCAGCGTGTTCTGGGCGCTCATCACGATGATCGGCAGCTTGGGCCGTTCCTTGCGGATGCGCGGCAGCACGTCGAAGACATTCTCGTCGGGCATCATCACGTCGGTGACGATCAGGTCGCCCTCGCCGTCCGTCACCCATTTCAGCAGGGTGGTGGCGTTGCCGGTCGCGCGCACCTGATAGCCCAGTCGGGTGAAGGCCTGGCTGAGCACCAGCCGCACCGAACTGTCGTCGTCGGCGATCAGGATCTTCTTGCTGGCGGCGTTCATGCGTGGGCGTCTCCAGTGGAGGGGGCAAGCTTTCCGGTGGCCATGGGCAGCAGCACGCGGAACACCGTGCGGCCGGGCTCGGATTCGAAGTCGATCAGGCCGCCGTGGCTGGTCACCAGCTTGGTGACCAGGGCCAGGCCCAGGCCCGTGCCGTTGGCCTTGGTGGTGACGAACGGCTGGAACAGGTGGTCGCGCAGGCTGGCGGGCACGCCCGGGCCGTTGTCCTGCACGCGGATCTCGATCGGCGCGCCGGCGGTGGCCTTGCCGTCGGCCCCGCGCACCCGCACGCCGGGCCGCCAGGCGGTGTGGATCGACAGGATGCCCTGGCCGTCGCCCCGCATGTGAGCGGCCTCGGCGGCGTTCTTGACCAGGTTCAGGAACACCTGGATCAGGTGGTCCTCGTCGCCCCAGACGTCCGGCAGCGACGGGTCGTAGTGCTCCTGCAGCGCCAGGCCGTCGGCGACGCCGTTGACCACCAGGGCCCGGACGCGATCCAGAACCTGGTGGATGTTGACCGCCTCGCGCGGGCCCGGGACCTCGTCGGAGAACGCCTCCATGCGGTCGACCAGGCGGCGGATGCGGTCGGTCTCGTCGACGATCAGCTGGGCCAGGGGCTGGTCGGCGGCGCTGGCCCCGGTCTTCAGCAACTGGGCCGCGCCGCGGATGCCGGCCAGCGGGTTCTTGATCTCGTGGGCCAGCATGCGGCCCAGGCCCACCACCGAACGCAGGCCTGCGGCGTCCGAAGCCCGCTCGACGCCCAGCACGCCCTTGACGTGCAGGGTCATCAGCACCGAGCCGTCGCCCAAGGGCGCGGCGGCGCCGTCGGCCTCGAACGGCGGCTGGCCGAACAGATTGACCTCGACCCCGTGCTCGCGGACCAGGGCCCCTTCGAACAGGGCGCGGTCCATCATCGACACCAGCACCGAGCCCGGCGGCAGGGCGGCGCGGAACCGGCCTTTCGCCAACAGGGCCAGGCCTTGGCCGAATAGCGCCTCGGCCGCCTCGTTGACGGCGACCAGCGCGCCCTCGTGGTCGACGACCAGGGCGGGTTCGGGGCTGAGGTCGAAGGCGGCGACCTTCAGGCCGTCGGCGACCTTGGCGGAAACGGCGCGGGCGTGATCGCTCATGCGGCCAGCCTCCGGTTGTCCAGCCACAGGGCGGCCAGACCGTCCTCGATGGCGGAGGGATCCTCCAGCCGGCACAGGGCGGCGCGGGCGGCGCGGCGGGCCTCCTCGCCGTCCGGCCAAGGCGCGGCTTCGATGTAGGAGGCCAAGTGCTTGCGGAACATCTTCAGGCCCAGGTTCTGGCCGTAGAAGTTCAGGCTGCGGCGGAAATGGGTGATGGCGATGGCCAGGCGTTCCTCGGCGTCCGGCTCGCGGAAGCCCTCGCCGTTCAGCGCCGCCTCGATGGCCTGGGCGATCCAGGGGCGGCCATAGACGCCGCGCCCGATCATCACCCCGTCGGCGCCGGACTGGTTCAGGGCCGTCCGGGCGGTGTCGCCGTCGACGATGTCGCCATTGACCAGCACCGGGACCGACACCGCCGCCTTGACGGCCGCCACGGCGCTCCAGTCGGCCACGCCCTTGTAGAACTGGCAACGGGTGCGGCCGTGGACGGTGATGGCCTGGGCCCCGGCGTCGACGGCCCGGCGGGCGATGTCGGCGGCGTTGCGGCTGTCGTCGTCCCAGCCCAGGCGCATCTTGACGGTGACCGGCACGTCGACCGCCCTGACGGCGGCGGCGACCAGGGCCTCGGCCAGGTCCGGTTCGCGCATCAGGGCCGAGCCCGAGGCGACGCCGCCGGTGACCATCTTGGAAGGGCAACCGAAGTTCAGGTCGATGATCTGAGCGCCGGCGTCGGCGGCCATTCGCGCGCCCTGCCCCATGAAGGTCGGATCGCGGCCGACCAGCTGGACGACCATCAGCGGCAGGCCCTCGCCCACCGCGGCGCGGCGCACCACGTCGGGACGACCGCGCGCGAACTCGGCGCACGCCACCATCTCGGTCGCCACATAGGCCGCGCCCAGGCGGGCGGCGGTTTCCCTGAAGGGCAGGTCCGAAACGCCCGTCATCGGCGCGATCCATACACGCCCAGGCACTTCGACCTTGCCGACTGTGAGGCCGTTGCTCATTTTCTATGCATCCCCATCGCACTGTTTTTAGGCAATTTGTGCAGCGCCGTAAACCCTTCATTATTGGACAACCGTCGCCTAGCGGCTAAACAGCCACGATGAGCTTCTCCGCCGTCATCGTCGCCGCCGGTTCCGGGACCCGCGCCGGGCCCGGCCAGGCCAAGCAGTGGCGCATGTTGGCGGGCAAGCCAGTGCTGCGCTGGTCGGTCGAGACCTTCATTAACCTAGGCGCGCAAGATGTTGTGATCGTGGCGGATCTGGGCGCGCGTACAACGTTGGATGTCGCGCTGGCGGGTTTGAAGGGCTGGACCACCGTGGCCGGCGGCGCGACTCGCGCGCTCTCGGTGCGGGCCGGCCTGGCCGCCCTAGCCGCTCGCCCGGCCGATGAACCCGTGCTGGTCCACGACGCGGCCCGCCCCTTTCTCGGCGCCGCAACAATCCAAGCGGTGCTGAAGGGTCTGGAGAAGGCCGACGGCGCGATTCCGGCCCTGCCGGTGGCCGATACGCTGAAAAGCGGAGCGGCCGACGGGGCGGTCGTCACCACCCCGCGCGACAATCTCTGGCGCGCCCAGACCCCCCAGGGTTTCCGCCGCGACCGCCTGCTGGCCGCCTACGCCGCCTGGACCGGACCGGGCGAGCCGACCGACGACGGCCAGGTGGTCGAACAGGACGGCGGCCGCGTGGTGGTGGTTCCAGGCGATCCGATGCTGATGAAACTGACCTATCCGGAGGACTTCGCCATGGCTGAAACCTTAGCCGGCCGCGCACGGGTCACCCGCATGGGCCAGGGCTTCGACGCTCACCGCTGGGGGCCCCATCCTGAAGGTAGGGGCGAATCGGTCTGGCTGTGCGGCGTCGAGATCGCTCACACCGAGACCCTGATCGGCCATTCCGACGCCGACGCCGGCCTGCACGCCCTGACCGACGCAATCCTCGGCGCGATCGGCGAGGGCGACATCGGCGACCACTTCCCGCCCACCGACCCACAGTGGAAGGGCGCGTCCTCCGATCGGTTCCTGGCCCACGCGGTCGATCTGGTGCGCCAGCGCGGCGGGACCCTGGTCAATGTCGACGTGACGCTGATCTGCGAGCGGCCGAAGATCAAGCCGCACCGCACGGCCATGCGCGAGCGCCTGGCCCAGATCCTGAACCTGCCGCTGGACCGGGTCAGCGTCAAGGCCACCACCACCGAGGGCATGGGCTTCACCGGCCGCGGCGAAGGCCTGGCCGCCCAGGCCATCGCCGTGGTCGAGACGCCGGCCTAGGTTTCCGCCAAGATAGACCGACGCAGGAGGCTTCCATGTTCCCGCTCGAAATCCAGACCCTGGCCCGCCTGCTGATCGACGAGGCGCGGGAGCGGTCCCTGCGGCTGGTCACGGCCGAAAGCTGCACCGGCGGCCTAGTGGCGGGGGCGATCTGCAACATCTCCGGCGCTTCCGACGTTTTCGAGCGCGGCTTCGTCACCTACACCAACCGCGCCAAGTCCGAGATGCTGGGCGTGCCGGGCGACCTGATCGCCGACCACGGGGCGGTCTCCGAAGTGGTGGCGCGCTGGATGGCCGAGGGCGCGCTGGAGGCCAGCAACGCCCACGTCGCCGTGGCGATCACCGGCGTCGCGGGACCCGGCGGCGGCTCGCCGCTGAAGCCGGTCGGCACGGTGCATTTCGCCGTCGCCCGCGCCAACCGCTCGGTCGTCCATCGCCACGAACTGTTCAACGGCGAGACGCGCGAGGGGGTGCAACTGGCCGCGGTGCGCACCGCGCTGGAGATGCTGCGCGAGGCGGTGGCCTAGATGCCGGAGGCCGCGCCCGGCGATTGGCGACGCTTCGTCGGGCTGGAGCTTTCCCGCGCCGCCCTGGCCAAGGCGGCGGCGCGCCAGACCGAGCTGCGTCACGCGGTCCGGGTGTCGGCGGCCGTCGTGGCGGCCTACGCCCTGGCCACCCTGCTGCGCCTGCCCCAGGGCTACTGGGCGGTGTTCACCGCCGTGATCATCGTCCAGTCCAGCCTGGGCGCGACCATCACCGCCTCGATCGAGCGGCTGATGGGCACGGCCGTCGGCGCCGTCGTCGGAGCCGGGGCGGCCATGCTGCACGCCCGCTGGCCCGAGGCCGGCGGCCCGATCCTGGCGCTGACCGCCGCCTTGCTGGCCTTCCTGGCCGCTGTACGCCCGGCGTTCAAGGTCGCCCCGGTCACCGCCGTGATCATGCTGATCGGCACAACCACGCACATGGACCCGCTGGTCGCCGCCTTCCTGCGGGTGGCCGAGATCACCGTCGGCAGCGTGGTCGGCATCGCCGCCACCCTGTTGATCTTCCCGGCCCGGGCCCACGCCTCGGTGGTCGACAGCACCGACACCGTGGCGGGCCTGCTGGCCGACCTCCTGGAGCACTACGCCCTGAAGCTGAAGGGCGGCGCGACCGACCTGGAGGCCCGCGGCCACTATGACGAGACCCTGAAGGCCCTGTCCAAGCTGCAGACCGCCATGACCGAGGCCGAGCGCGAGAGCGCGAGCCGGCTGAGCGACCATTCGGTCACCGACGCCCTGCCCCGCACCCTGTGGCGGCTGCGCAACGACAGCGTGATGATCGGCCGGGCGCTGCGCGAGGCCTTCCCCTCGCCCGGCCTGGCCCTGCCCTCGGCGGCGATGCTGAACGCCAGCGCCGCGTTCCTGCGGGCCTGCGCGGCCCTGCTGTCGGGCGGTCCGCGTCCTGATCGCCTGGCCTTCGCCGAGGCGCACCAAGCCTTCCAGGCGGCGGTGGAGACCCTGCGGGCCGGGGGCGGCACGCGGGCCCTGGCCTTTGATGACGCGGCCCGGGTGTTCGGCCTGGTGTTCGCGATCGAGAACCTGTTCGGCAACCTCGGCGACTTCGAGGAACGGGTCGAGGAGACGGTCGGCAAGCGGGGATGAGCGGCGAGTGCGCCGTGCGTCCTTCGAGGCTCGCCTGCGGCTCGCACCTCAGGATGAGGAATTCACAGCCAAAACGCTCCTCATCCTGAGGCGCCCGCGCAGCGGGCCTCGAAGGACGCAAGGAAGCTCAGCCTACCCCGCCAGGTAGGGCTTGTAGCTCTTTTCCTCGACGATGTCCGAGCCCGCCAGCAGGTTGATCTGGCGCTTCACGGCGGCGCGGCGGTCGTTGTCGATGTAGACGCGGCGGGCCAGCTCCACGAACTTCTGCCCGAAATCCTGGCGGCGCTCGCAATCGCGCTTGCCGTCCTCGATGTCCCAGAGGGCGGCGTTGATTTCGGTCAGTTCGCTGATCAGGGCCTCCAGCTCGGGCGAATGCTGCAGTTCGCGGGCGGCCGTCTCCTCCAGCAGGGCCAGCTCGGCCTTGACGTTGACCTCCTTGGCCGGGTCGGCGATCCGCAGGGCCTTGACCCGCAGGATGGTGATCTTGTCGATCAGTTCGCCGGCCGAGATGGGCGCGAGGATGGGCATCTAGGAAACTCCGGCGATCAGGCGCTGCAGGGCGGCGTCCACCACATCCAGCGGCAGGGCGGCCATGTCCTGTCCGTAGTCTTCCGCGACCAGCAGCTCAAGACGTCGCGCGGCCGGGCGGAACTTGACGGCCTTGCGACGGTCCTTCTGCAATGACAGCAGGGGCGCGCCACCGGCCGCCAGCATGTGGCCGGGGCCGGCGTCGTTGGCGACCGCGGCGGTCAGGCGGCCGGCCAGGGCGATGGCCAGCAGCGGTCCCTTCACGCCGGGAAAGCCGTCGGTGCGGTCCGCCTCCGGGAACAGAGCCTCGGGGACGGCCTCGCGCGCCGCCTGGGCGTCGGCCGCCTCGTCGGGACCGAAGAAGAACACCGCCTTGCGGCCGGAGGCCTCGATGCGGCGGGCCAGGTCCAGGTAGCGCTCCAGTGGCCAACGCTTGTCCTGGCCGCCGGCCCCGGGCGCCAGGCCGACATAGACCGGACCGCCATAGTGGGCGGTCGGCAGCAGGGCGCGGGCGGCGTTGGCGGCGTCGGGGTCGGTCAGGGCCAGCGGACGCGGCGCGCCGGCGCCGTCCGTGGCCAGGGCCAGCAGCCGAGCCAGGCGCTCGGCCACGGCGACGGGCCAGTCGGGCTTGCGGGCCTGGGCCGCGGCCGAGACGAAGGCGCCCTTGGCGGCCCGGCGGGCCACCAGGCTGCGGCGCAGGTTCTCCTGGGTGTCGATCACCAGGTCGAAGGTCCGCCCGCCGAACGGCTTGACCCACGGCAGGACGTCCAGGGCTGCGTCGCCCGTCGGGCCGTCGGTCAGGATCTCGTCGATATAGCCGGCCACCACGGCCTTCAGCGGCCCGGCGTAGACCGTCTGGCCCTTGGCGGCGCACCAGGTGATCCGCGCCTTCGGAAAGGCGGCGCGCAGGCCCGCGATGAAGGGCAGCTTGATCAGGCCGTCGCCGATCACCTCGCCCATGGAATAGATCAGGATCGACTGGACCATGGCCCGGCTTAGGCCGCGGTCCGCGCAAGGGTCAACGGTGGAGTGGTCGATGTGAGTAATCACTTGCATCCAACGAAACCAATGCTAGAGTTCCACCATGAACGCCAAGCCCCGGATCGAGCGCGCCGCCCTGCAGGTCTTCGTCGACCGCGGCGTCGACGCGGCCACCACCAAGCTGATCGCCGCCAAGGCCGGGGTGTCGGAGGGCGCGATCTATCGCCACTGGAAGAGCAAGGACGAGCTGGCCCTGGGCCTGTTCATGGCCACCCACCGCCGGCTGTCGGACCTGATCACGGTCAACGCCGACATGGCCAAGGGCGTCCAGGCCAAGGCCGCCGCCGTGGTCCGCGCCTATTGCACCGTGGCCGACGAGGACTGGCTGCTGTTCTCGTTCCACCTGCTGCAGCTGCACCACTTCCTGCCCTACTACCAGGAGGACGGCCGCGATCCGGTGACCATGGTCGAGGGGCTGGTCAAGCGGGCGATGATGGAGGCGCAGCTGCCGCCCGGCGATCCGCGCGTCATCGCCGCCATGGCCATCGGCGTGATCACCCAGACCGCCCAGAACAAGGCCTATGGCCGGCTGGGGGACGACGCCCTCTCGGCCCACGCTCCCCTGATGACCGCGGCCGTCCAGGCCGTGCTTTCCGCCCGCTAACAAGGACCAGACCGACATGCGCAGCGCGCTGTTCAACGCCTATTACTGGGTTCTGTCGATCTTCTACGGCCTGTCGGCCGCCCTCTCGGCCCTGCTTCCGGGCCGCCAGCCGATCGCCTTCGCCCTGCGACTCTACAGCCAGCGGATGATCTGGGCGCTGCGCGTCTTCGCCGGCGTAAGGATCGAGCTGAAGGGCCAGGAGAACCTGCCGCAGGGCGCCTTCATCATCGCCGCCAAGCACCACAGCTGGGGCGACGGCTTCGTGATGTTCGCCAATGTCAACAACCTGTCGTTCGTGACCGGCGACCACCTGGAGCGCTTCCCGCTAGTCGGGGCGATCCTCAAGAAGTTCGGGGCGATCGTCGTCGACAGCTGCGGTGGGCCCGAAGCCCGTAAGGCCCTGTCCACCAGCGCCGCCCAGGTCGCCGCCGAGGGCCGCCGCATCCTGATCTACCCCGAGGGTCACCTGGCCGCGCCGGGCGAGCGGTTTCGCTACCGCACCGGCGTCTATCACATGAGCCAGGACTTCAACCTGCCGGTCGTGCCGGTGGCGACGAACCTGGGCTGCTTCTGGCGGCAGACCGACAAGAAGAAGACGGCCGGCACGGCCACGGTCGAGTTCCTGCCGCCCCTGCCCCAGGGCCTGTCGAAGGCGCAGTTCATGGCCCGGATCGAAGAGGTCATCGAGACCCGCACCAACCAGTTGATCGCCCAGGCGCGCGGCGAGCCGGTCAAACCGTCGGTGCTGGTGGAGTGGAACGGGCGCAAGAACGTGGCGGCCGGCGCGCCGCAAACCGCCTGAACTCGCCGGGGCATGGTCGCCAACCTCGTCACCCTCGTGCGTATCCTGCTGCTGCCGGTGCTGGCGGCGGCGATCCTGGCGGGGCACGGCTGGACGGCCCTGGCGCTGTTTCTCGCGGCGGGGGCCACCGATATCCTCGATGGTCAGCTCGCGCGCCGGCTCGGCCAGACCTCAACCCTCGGCGCCATGCTGGACCTGCTGGCCGACCGGCTGCTGACCTTGACCAGCCTGGGAGCTCTGATCGCCACCGGCGCGTTCGCCGGGGCCTGGGTCGTCGCGCCCCTGGTCCTGATCGCCCGCAACTTCGCGGTCGCGGGCCTGCAGCAGGCGCTTCCGGACGGCGACTTCGACTTGGCCGCGGTCGAATATCCGAAGATCGCCCTGAACTTCCTGGGAGTGGCGCTGCTTCTGGCCCCGATCGGCGCCACCAACGCCGGCCTGTGGGCGATCGCGGCCAGCGCCGCGCTGTCGACGGCCAGCGTGGCGATCTACGTGCGTCGGGCCCTGCCCGCCTTCCGCGACTGACGCGGCCGGCGGCGGTTCAAAGCTCTACCGGACACTCCGCCGGCACGGGCACGAACGTCCCGTCCTCACGACGCTGGTCGAAATGCTTCGTCGCGCAGCCTGTCGAGCACAGGATCCCGGCGTCCGACCAGTACAGCGGAGCCTGGTCCTCGTGGCGGAAGGCCGGCGCGCCCCAGGCCAGGCCGCATTCCAGGCAGACAGGGGTCTTGGCCAGCATCAGTCTTCGAACTCCATTGATGCGCGCGACGCGGCCGGTGACGATGGCCTGATCACACTCTATCACCCTCGCGTGAGTGTCGCGGCTTGATGGCCGAGACAAATCGCGATGCAATGATCCGATCCTCAATATCCTGGACAGCGCGATGAGCAAGCATCCCATCGAGGGTCTGATGAAATGGGTCAGCCGTGACGAATGGGTCGGGCTATATGAGGCGATGCTCGACGCTCACCTGGGTCCGTATTTGGATTCCCTGGACATGGACGAGGACGAACTGGCGACTCTGATCGGCGTCGAGCCGTACAACACGCTCTGGGGTTGCATCTTCGAGGACCTGCTGACTCATGACATGGACGACGGTCGCAACATCGTCGCCGACTACCTGAAACGCCGAGGGCTTCGTGAAACGGCCTCCACCCGGGCCTATATGAACGGTCTCCGCCAGTCCGTGATGAGCCTGTACGAGGTCAGCGACGTACAGCCTGGCGAATCGTTCCTGTTGAGCGACCTGATTCGAGGCGGCGAGTCGGTGCGGGTCAGCGAGCGCTCGGCCTCTCAGCAGATCGGGGCCGGAACCCGACTCGCCGTCCGGGTCGTGCCCCTGCCGACCCGAACGGTGATCGGGGGCGGCGTGCTCCCCTTCGATCTTCAGACCAGCGAAGAGGTGCTGCAGACCTTCGGTCGGATGCGCGAGACCCTGCGGTCCGAGATGATCAAGTCGGTCGCGGACGGCGATGCCGACCTGGTCAAGACGATCGACGCCGCGACCCAGGACGACACCGCCATGCTGGCCCTGCTGGCTCCGATGTTCACCGGCGCTTGGCTGGACCACCGGCTGGACGCCATCCTCGGGCCGAGCATCGAAAGGCTGTCCGAAACCGACGACGACCTTCCGTTCGTCAGTGCCCGCTACCCGTTTCTTCCCCGCGTCACGGTCAAGGCCGTCCGCGCGGCCCTGGACGCCTGTCCCGACCTTCTGCGCGACAGCACCGACGTGTGGAGCTGGATCGACTCGGATGACGCTGAAGATTTCGAGCTTTTGGGAACCGTGGCGATCGACGGCCGCGCCGTGGTGTTCGACCCCGACTCGGTGACCCTCGACGAGAGCTTGCAGGCGATGATCGGTCAGCTGTTGCAAGGCCTGGTCGGCGAGCCGGAAATCCTCACCGAGAGCGTGTTGGACCTCCTGGACGCCGGTGAACTGGATTGGGAGGCCGCGCCGTCTTCCGAAGCGCGGAATGCGATGGTCCAGGCGGAGAACGACGAACTTTATCGCAGCTTGCTGACCCAGCCGATCCCGGTCCTGGGAGGCAAGACGCCGGTCGAGACAGCCAAGACGAAAGCCGGTCGGCGCAAGGTGGCGACCTGGCTAATGCTATTGGAAAACGTCGAATCTGGCCCCGCCGGTCTCTACGACTTCGGCTGGATGTGGGAGCAGTTGGGCGTCTCAGACCTGCGTCGCTGAGCGGTCCTCAGTCAGCAACTTCCGGCGCCGGCTGGATCGTCACGCTCTCGCCGCAGCCGCAGGCGTCGGTTTCGTTCGGGTTGTTGAACACGAACTTCGACGACAGCTTGGTGGTCTCGTAGTCGATGGTGGTGCCGATCAGGAACAGCACCGCCTTGGGGTCGATCAGGATGGTCACGCCCTGGTCCTCGACCACCTCGTCGATCGGCCCCTTCTCGGCGGCGTATTCGAAGATGTATTCCGAGCCCGCGCAGCCGCCGTTCTTCACGCCCACCCGCAACCCGGCATAGGGTTTGTCGGCCCGGTCCATGATCTCCTTGACCCGCGCGGCGGCGGCCGGGGTCAGGGTGACGACCTTGGGACGGGGGCGACGCGGGCGCTGTGAGATCGCGGCTTCCATATCGTGATCCTACTCTAAATCCGCTCATCCCGGCGAATGCCGGGACCCAGATTCATCCGGAGTCTCGGCGGGCTTGACCTGGGTCCCGGCATTCGCCGGGATGAGCGGAATATATAATCCTAGAACATGTTCAGTTGCAGCTTGGCCTCGTCGCTCATCCGCGAGGGGTCCCACGGCGGCTCGAACACCAGGTCGACGTGGCAGGACTTGATGTCCTTGATCTCCATGACCGCGTCGCGCACCCAGCCGGGCATCTCGCCGGCCACCGGGCAGCCCGGCGCGGTCAGGGTCATGTCGATGGCCACGTCCTTGTCGTCGGAGACGTCGACCTTGTAGATCAGGCCCAGCTCGTAGATGTCGACCGGGATTTCGGGATCGAACACCGTCTTCAGCTTCTCGATCAGCTGGTCGGTCAGGCGGTCGAGCTCGGCCTGCGGCAGGGCCGAGGCGGCTTGCAGTTCGGTGGAGGCGGCGGTGTCGTCGGTCATGAGGCTCAACTGAAGAAACTGCGGGCCTTGGCCAGCGCGTTCACGAACGCGTCGGCCTCGTCCAGGGTGTTATATAGGGCGAAAGAAGCGCGAGCGCTCGCGGTCAGGCCGAAACGGGCCATCAGCGGCTCGGCGCAGTGGGTGCCGGCCCGCACGGCCACGCCATAGCGGTCGAGCAACTGAGCCACGTCGTGCGGGTGGGCGCCCTCGACCACGAAGGTCAGCACCGCGCCCTTGCCGGGGGCCGTGCCGAGGATCCGCACGCCGTTGACGCCGGCCAGCTGGTCGACCACCCGCTGGTAGAGGGCGTGCTCGTGGGCCAGGGCGGCGTCGCGGT
This sequence comes from Caulobacter sp. LjRoot300, assembly GCF_964253875.1. Taxonomy (NCBI): domain Bacteria; kingdom Pseudomonadati; phylum Pseudomonadota; class Alphaproteobacteria; order Caulobacterales; family Caulobacteraceae; genus Caulobacter; species Caulobacter sp. LjRoot300. The sequence goes on along the minus strand of NZ_CAXUSA020000003.1, from coordinate 617,424 downwards.
CGATGCCGTTCAGCCATTCGATGGCCGCGCCCAGGCCGACGGCCTCGAGGATCGCCGGGGTGCCGGCCTCGAACCGGTGCGGCGGGTCGGCGTAGGTGATCCCTTCCAGGGTGACATGGCCGATCATCTCGCCGCCGCCCTGGTAAGGCGGCAGGGCGGCCAGGCGCTCGGCCTTGCCATAGAGCACGCCGATGCCGGTGGGGCCGTAGAGCTTGTGGCCGGAGAACACGTAGAAATCGACGTCCAGAGCCTTCACGTCGACCTTGCTGTGGACGATGGCCTGGCAGCCGTCGAGCAGCACCGGGGCCCCGGCCGCATGGGCCAGGCGGACGATCTCGGCGGCGTCATTGATGGTGCCCAGCACGTTGGACATGTGGCTGATGGCCACCATCCTGGTGCGTTCGCTGAGCAGGCCTTCGTAGGCCTCCATGTCCAGCCGGCCGTCGTCGGTGACCGGGACGAACTTCAGCACCACGCCGTAGCGTTCGCGCAGGAAGTGCCAGGGCACGATGTTGGCGTGATGCTCCATCACCGACAGCACGATCTCGTCGCCGGCCTTCAGGCTCCGCCCGAAGGTGTCGGCGACCAGGTTGACGCCCTCGGTGGCGCTCTTGGTCCAGATGATTTCCGACGGCTCGGCGTTGATGAAGCGCGCCACGGTTTCCCGTGCGTTTTCATAGGCCTGCGTCGTTTCGTTGGCCAGCGTGTGCAGGCCGCGATGGACGTTGGCGTAGCTGGTGCGCGCCAAGCTGGTCATGGCGTCCAGCACCGCGTCCGGCTTCTGGGCGCTGGCGGCGCTGTCCAGATAGACCAGCGGCTTGCCGTTCACCTGGCGGGCCAGGATCGGGAACTGGGCGCGGATCAGTTCGACGTCGAACGCCACTATTCCACCCTCCCCAGCCGCTGGGCCACCCAGGCGGCGGCCACGGCGCGGGCGCCGTCGTGCTCGATGCGCTCCACCACCTCGCCCAGGAAGGCCTGGGTCAGCATGGCGCGGGCCTCGGCCTCGGGGATGCCGCGCTGGCGGGCGTAGAAGATCGCCTCCTCGTCCAGGGCCCCAATGGTGTTGCCGTGGGCGCAGGCGACGTCGTCGGCGAAGATCAGCAGCTCGGGCTTGGCGTCGACCTCGGCCTTGTCCGACAGGATCAGGGCGTGGTGGCCCATGCGGGCGTCGGTCTGGTCGGCGCCGGGCTGGACCACGATCCGCCCCTGGAACACGCCGCGCGCCTGGTCGTCGACGACGCCCTTGGTCAGCTGGCTGGTGATCCCGTCGACGCCGCCGTGGGTGACGACCGTGGTCTGGTCGGCGTGGCGCTGATGGTCGAGGACATAGACGCCATCCAGCCGCACGCCGGCATGGGCGCCGGGGTGGTTGACGCGGGTCTCGATCCGCTGGCGGCGGGCGCCGGCGGTCAGGACGGTCTGGTTGAAGGTCGCGCCGGGGGCGAGATTCACAATCGCCGTCGTTACCGCAAAGGCCTCGGCCGCGTCGTCGGCCACCACGATGCGTTCGAGCTTGGCGCCGTCTTCGAGGAAGATCTCGATCAGGGTGTTGGCGAGGTAGCGATCGCCCCTGCCCTCGTGGCTCTCGAGCAGGACCGCCGAGACGCCGGCCTCGACCACGACGCCGAAGCGCGCATGGTGGGACGTGGCGTCCGTGGCCGATACGAAGCGGACACTGGCGATGTCATTGCCGGTAAACGTGATGATCGAGGCACGCGGTTCGATTGCTTTGTCGGCCGCTAGCGCCGCCATGGGCAGATCGGCAGGATCGTAGGGATTGTCGGGCGTATCATGCTCGGTGAATTCGACAGTCTCGGTGTCTTCGCTCGGCCACCAGTTGGCGCGACCGTTGGCGATCACCAGTTCCACTTCGGTCTGGCCCTTGAACGGGCCGCCAGTCTGGATCGTGTCGAAGAATACCGGCGAGACCGGCGGTACAGTGCGCATCAGGCCGCGCAGGTCGGTCCAGCGCCAGTCCTCGTCGCGCCGCGACGGCAGCTGGGTCAGGTCGCCGGTTTTCAGGGCGGTTGCGGGGGTCATGAGCAGATGCTCCCCCTCTGGGGGAGCTGTCGCGGAGCGACTGAGGGGGTCGGCGCGGCGGTCCCCCTCCGGCCCTCCGGGCCACCTCCCCCAGAGGGGGAGGATTTATCGATCGCGAACCGACGCATCACGCCGCCACCGTGTACTTGTCGTAGCCCTCGGCCTCGAGCTGGTGGGCCAGTTCCGGGCCGCCCGAGGCGACGATGCGGCCGGCGGCCAGCACGTGGACGCGGTCGGGTTTGATGTAGTCGAGCAGGCGCTGGTAGTGGGTGATGACCAACATGCCGCGATCAGGCGCGCGCAGGGCGTTGACGCCCTCGGAGACGATCTTCAGGGCGTCGATATCCAGGCCCGAATCCGTCTCGTCGAGGATCAGGAAGCGAGGCGAAAGCATCGCCATTTGAAAGATTTCCATCCGCTTCTTCTCGCCGCCCGAGAAGCCGACGTTCAGGCCGCGCTTGAGCATGTCGAAGTCGATCTTCAGCGCCGCGGCCTTCTCCTTGGCCAGCTTCAGGAAGGCCGGGGCGGCGATCTCGTCCTCGCCGCGGGCCCGGCGCTGGGCGTTGAGCGCGGTGCGGATGAAGGTCAGGGCCGGCACACCGGGGATCTCCAGCGGATACTGGAACGACAGGAACACCCCCTTGGCGGCCCGTTCGTTGGGCTCCAGGGCCAGCAGGTCCTCGCCGTTCAGGCTGGCCGAGCCTTCGGTGACCTCATAGCCGCCGCGGCCGGTCAGCACGTAGGACAGCGTCGACTTGCCCGCCCCGTTCGGCCCCATGATGGCATGGACCTCGCCCGCCGGCACGTCGAGCGTGACGCCCTTGAGGATGGGTTTGTCGCCGACATTGGCGTGGAGGTTCTGGATGGAGAGCATGGTCATCAAACTCGGTAGCGGCTTTTGATCTTCCGGTCGGTGACACGGAAGGATGCGAAATGGAGGCTGGTACGATCGATCAATCGCAACTCCCCTTCTTCAGTTTGAGCACCAACCCGTCGTCGGATTGGAGCACCATCGTTTTACTTGTCGCGGAGATGCGGGGATCGCTACGCAACACGTCATCGAGACGGTTCTGGGCGGCACGTCTGTCGGCCTCGAAGGGCCAGAGCGCCGGTTCCCATCGCCCGTCGTAGTCATCCTCGACGATCGTCACCCTAAGGTGCTCGCCTTCGACCCGGTAGTCCGCCGCATAGCCGTGCATTTCGCTGATCCAGCCGAGACGGGTGTCATTTTTCGTTAGGCAGGCGACGACCATCTTGCCCGACTTCGCGCCCTTTTCGCGCAAGGCCCACCGCTCGGGCGCAGCTTCGTCGCCGTCGGAGACGGCAATCACTGTCATCGCCAACAGGGACAGCAATAGCCCGATCATTCCTTGCCCTCCCTACTGTCCAACGGTTTCAGCAGCTTAAGCATTGAAAGCCGTGATCTTTTCGAGCGTCTGGATAGCGAACGTGGTTGGCTTGCCGGTCAGGGTCGGCGCTTCCCATTCGTGTTCGGGGCTGTAGCAGGCGAGCTTGAGCAGCGTCGTCAGCAACTCACGCTCGGCGGCGGCGTCGGCATTGCCGCCCGACAGCAGCTTGGCGCTGCGGTCGATCAGCGGTGCCTCGTCGCCATAGGGATTGATCCAAGTCCCGTGCGCCGCCTGGAAGGCCAACTGACGGGCGTATTTGTATTCCTTGTCGTTCAGGCCGAAGCGGACGGGCGTCATCCGGCGCTCCTTTCCAGGCCTATCGTGACAAGGAGGTTCTGGGCGGAAGGCATCTATGGACAGTTCTGAGAATTTAGGGAGCAAGCCACGGCGATTTGCACCGATGAGCTCGTGAGGATGTAGGCGGCCAAAGGGAGGCTCAGCAGGACCAAGAGCCCCCGCGCTCTATAGCTGAACACCGCGAACCCGACGACAAGCAGCCAACTCAGGGCAAGGATCAGGTTCAGGGACAGGCCGCGAACATGGAAGCCCAACGCGAACTCGACGGCGATCGCCAAGCTACAAAACAAAGCTCCAAGCAGTCCGAAGACAGGCGATATCGGCTTAACGCTCGTCATCCCACCGAGCCTTCCAGCGAGATCGCCACCAGCTTCTGGGCCTCGACGGCGAATTCCATGGGCAGTTGCTGCAGCACGTCCTTGACGAAGCCGTTGACCAGCAGGGCCACGGCCTCTTCCTGGGAAAGGCCGCGCTGCTGGCAGTAGAACAGCTGGTCGTCCGACAGGCGGGTCGTCGTGGCTTCGTGCTCGAACACCGAGTGGCCGTTGCGGGCCTCGATATAGGGCACGGTATGGGCCGCGCAGGTCTTGCCGATCAGCAGGCTGTCGCACTGGGTGAAGTTGCGCGCGCCCTTGGCTTTCGGGTGGGCCGAGACGAGGCCGCGATAGGTGCTGGTCGACTTGCCGGCGCTGATGCCCTTGGCGACGATCCGCGAGCGGGTGTTGGCCCCCAGGTGGATCATCTTAGTGCCGGTGTCGGCCTGCTGGTGGCCGTTAGTCACGGCGATCGAGTAGAACTCGCCCGAGCTGCCCTCGCCGCGCAGCACGCACGACGGATATTTCCAGGTGATGGCCGAGCCCGTCTCGACCTGGGTCCACGACACCTTGGAGCGGTCGCCGCGGCAGTCGGCGCGCTTGGTGACGAAGTTGTAGATGCCGCCCTTGCCGGTTTCCGGATCGCCCGGATACCAGTTCTGGACGGTGGAATACTTGATCTCGGCGTCGTCCAGCAGCACCAGCTCGACCACGGCGGCGTGCAGCTGGTTCTCGTCGCGCATCGGGGCCGTGCAGCCCTCCAGGTACGAGCAATAGGCGCCCTTGTCGGCGATGATCAGGGTGCGCTCGAACTGGCCGGAATCCTTGGCGTTGATCCGGAAATAGGTCGACAGCTCCATCGGGCAGCGCACGCCCGGCGGGATGTAGACGAACGAACCGTCGCTGAAGACCGCGCTGTTGAGGCAGGCGAAATAGTTGTCCGAGGTCGGCACGACCGAGCCGAGGTACTGCTTGACCAGCTCCGGGTGCTCGCGGATCGCCTCGCTCATCGAGCAGAAGATCACCCCGACCGCAGCCAACTCCTTCTTGAAGGTGGTGACCACGCTGACGCTGTCGAACACCGCGTCCACGGCGTAGCGCGGCGCGCCAACCACGCCGGCCAACACTTCCTGTTCCTTCAGCGGGATGCCCAGCTTGGCGTAGACGGCCAGTATATCGGGATCCACCTCGTCGAGGCTGGCGATCCCGACCTTCTGGGTCGGCGCGGCGTAATAGTAGCTGTCCTGATAGTCGATGGGCGGATGGGTGACATTGGCCCAGACAGGTTCTTCCAGCTCCAGCCAACGGCGATAGGCCTCCAGCCGCCAGTCGAGCATCCACTGGGGCTCGTCCTTCTTGGCCGAGATGAAGCGCACGATGTCCTCGGAGAGGCCCTTGGGGGCGAACTCCTGGTCGATGTCGCTGGTGAAGCCGTGCTCGTACTTCTCGAGCGCCGCGACGGTATCAATGGTCTGTTTGACCGCGGCCATTACGCCACCTCCCGGCGACGAGCGCCGATACGCGAATAGGCGGCGAGCCAGGCGTCGCCGCAGGAAATCCAGTCTTGCTCGGTCGAGGCCCAGCCGCCGCTGACGCGCAGGGCGAACGGGGCCAGGTCGGCCCGGCCCATGGCGTCCACCACGCGGCTGGCCTTGACCTTGCCCGACGAGCAGGCGCTGCCGGCGCTGACCATCACCCCGGCCAGGTCCAGGCCCATCACCTGAATCTGCGAGGCGAAGCCCTCGGCCGCCAGACAAAGGGTTTGGGGCAGGCGTTGAGCGCCCTCCCCGAGCACCACGGCGCCAGCGGCCTTGACCCGTTCGGCCAAGGCGTCGCGCCATGTGCCTTGATTGGCCATCAAGGGCAAGTCGTGCGAGGCCGCTTCCGCCGCCGCGCCGAAGCCCGCGATCCCGGCGACGTTCTCGGTGCCGGCCCGGCGGCCGCGCTCCTGGCCGCCGCCGTGCTGCTGGCGGACGATCGTGGCCCGCGTGCCGGCCACCAGCGCGCCGACGCCCTGCGGCCCGCCCAGCTTGTGGGCCGACAGCGCCATCGTGTCGGCGCCAAGCGCAGAAAAGTCGATGACGATCTTGCCGGCCGCCTGGACGGCGTCGACATGCAGCCAGCCGTCGGCGGCGCGGACCAGGGCGGCGGCTTCGGCGACGGGCTGGATCACGCCGGTCTCGTTGTTGGCCAGCATCAGGCAGACCAGGGCCCGGCCCTCGTCGCCGAGCGCTTCTTCCAGCCAGTCCAGCCGAGCGACGCCTTCGGCGTCCAGCGGCATCTTCAGGACCTGCAGGCCCGAGGCGGCGGCGGTCTCGAGCACGGCGTCGTGCTCGCCCTCGCTGACGATGATGCGGTTGAAGCCGGCGAAGGCGGCGCTGCCGATGGCGAGCGCATTGGCCTCGGTGCCGCCGCTGACGAAGGTGGCCGAGCCCGGTACGACCCCGACCAGGGCCGCCACCTGGGCGCGGGCGGTCTCGACCACGTCGCGGGCGGCCCGGCCGCTGGCGTGCACCGACGAGGGATTGCCGGCGGCCTCGAAGGCGCGCAGCACCGCGTCCCGCGCCTCGGGGCGGATCGGGGCGGTGGCGTTGTAGTCGAGATAGATCGAGGGCTTGGTCACGCCGCGGCCATCTCCCCTGCCTTGTTCGCCCGAGCCCTGTCCTTCAGCTTGCCGTCCAGCACGTCGGCCACCGACACGCTGGCCAAGTAGCCGTGGATCTGGCGGCCCATCTCCTCCCACAGGTCGTGGGTCAGGCACTGGGCGCCGCCGGCCATGCAGCCCTTAGGCGCGCCCTTGCCGACGCCGGCTTTGGAAAGACCGCAGCGAGTCGCCCGCAAGGGCTCGTCCACGGCCAGGACGATGTCGGCGATGGCGGTGTCGCGGGCCTCGCGGGCCAGGCGATAGCCGCCGCCGGGGCCCCGGGCGCTGACCACCAGCCCCTTGCGGCGCAGGCGGGCGAACAACTGCTCGAGATAGGAAAGCGAGATCTGCTGGCGGGCGGCGATCTCAGCCAGGGCCACGGCGCGGCCCTCCGCCTCGTCCTGGCGGCGGGCCAGATCGGTCATGGCCATCACCGCGTAGCGTCCCTTGGTGCTCAGGCGCATGCGCCTTATCTCCTTGCGGATTCCCCGCGCATCGGCTTAGGCGTGTGCTACAAGCCGCGACTTCGCGCCGAGGCGCTTGCGAAAGACCAAGGCGCGCGGTGTGGATTTAGGAAGACCAAGCGCAGTGGTCAAGTATTCCTTCGCCTATTCCGGCGCGAGGAAACGGGCCCGTCGCCCCTTTTTGGATAGGGATCTTGAATGCCTGACGTGATTTTGACCGGAGCTTCGGGCCGCATCGAGGGCCGCTATTCGCCGGGCAAGACCGACAATGCGCCGATCGCGCTGATCCTGCATCCGCACCCCAAGGCGGGCGGGCACATGAACCACCCGGTCTCGGTGCAGCTGTACCACCTGTTCATGAAGCGCGGCTTCGCGACCCTGCGCTTCAACTTCCGCGGCGTCGGCCGCAGCCAGGGCGAGTTCGACGCCGGCATCGGCGAGCTGGCCGACGCGGCCACGGCCTTGGACTGGCTGCAGTCCAACAACCCCGCCGCCGCCCAGACCTGGGTCGCGGGCTTCGACTTCGGCGCCTATATCGGCATGCAGCTGCTGATGCGCCGGCCCGAGACCGACGGCTTCATCTCGGTGTCGCCGCCGACCAACATGTACGATTTCAGCTTCCTGGCCCCCTGCCCGGCCTCGGGCCTGTTCCTGGCCGGTTCGGCCGACACCATCACCCCGCCAGTCGAGGTGGAGCGCGTGGTCAGCAAGTTGCGCACCCAGAAGGGCATCGTCATCGACTACGAGGTGGTCGACAAGGCCACCCACTTCTGGGTCGAGCACCTGCCCAGCGTCGAACGCAGCGTCGGCGACTATCTCGACAAGCGCCTCGAGATGAGCCCCATTCCGTAGGCCCTAACCGTCGCGAACCGCGGGTTACCGGTACCACTGGGCTTGCGGTTCGAGACAACTCACCGTCATTCTGCGCGGAACAGCGTTCCGGGAGAGCGACGGTGAGCCAGACCATACGGCCGTTCCTGATGTTTCAGGCGCGGGACGCCGAAGCGGCGATGACCTTCTACGTCTCGCTGTTCCCCGACGGCGAAATCCTCGATGTCGAGCGCTACGGCCCCGCCGGCCCCGGCCCCGAAGGCACGGTGATCCGCGCCCGCTTTCGGATCGGCGGCCAGGAGGTCTTCTGCTCCGACAGCTTCGTCAGGCACGCCTTCGACTTCACGCCCGCCTCGTCCCTGTTCGTCGATTGCGAGTCCGAGGACGAGATCGCGCGCCTGGCCGCCGCCCTCGCCGACGGCGGGGCCGAGCTGATGCCGCTGGGCGACTATGGCTTCAGCCGGCGTTTCGCCTGGGTCAACGACCGGTTCGGCGTGTCCTGGCAGCTCAACCTGGCCTGACACGGCCCGTCTTCACCCCTATATATTCACCGTCTGAGGAATTTCTGGATGGCGGGCATGCACTACGACATCGTGATCGTCGGCGGCGGAGCCGGCGGCCTGGAGCTGGCGGCGCGGCTGGGGCGCAAGCTGGGCCCCAAGGCCGGCAAGGAACGCGTGCTGCTGATCGACCGCTCCAGCTTTCACATCTGGAAGCCCACCCTGCACGAGGTGGCGGCCGGCACGCTGGACACCCACCAGGAGGGCCTGTCCTATTCGATCCTGGGCCGCGCCAACCATTTCAGCTTCCTGCTGGGCGAACTGGACAGCTTCGATCCCGTCGCCAAGCGCCTGAGCCTCAAGCCCATCCTGGCGGAGGGCGGCAAGGTGCTGGTGCCCGAGCGGGGGGTGACCTTCAGCTGGGGCGTGCTGGCGATCGGCAGCGGCAGCAACCTGTTCGGCACGCCCGGCGCTGACCAGGCCCACCTGCTGGAACGCACCGAGGACGCCGAGGCCTTCCACACCCGCCTGCTGGCGGCCTTCATGAAGGCCTCGTTCGCGGCCGAGAAGAGCATGAGCGTGGCCATCGTCGGCGGCGGGGCCACCGGCGTGGAGCTATCGGCCGAACTGATCGAGGCCCATCGCGAACTGCTGGGCAGCCTGGGCACGGAGCAGCGCTTTCGCCTGGACATCGCCATCGTCGAGGCCGCCCCGCGCATCCTGGGCGGTCTGCCCGAGAAGATCTCCGACCAGGCCACCGTGGCCCTGGAGCGCAAGGGCGTGCGGGTCCACACCGGGGCCAAGGTGGTGGCCGTCCACCCCGACCGCCTGGAGACCAGCCAGGGCGACATCCCGGCCGACCTGATCGTCTGGGCCGCCGGGGTCAAGGCCGCGCCGACCAACGCCGACTACGGACTGGAGATCAACAGGACCAACCAGTTCGTCGTCAACGAGCGGCTTGAGACCTCGGCGACGGACGTCTGGGCCCTGGGCGACTGCGCCGCCGCGCCCTGGGTCGGCACGGCGGGCAAGGAGGGGCGGATCATCCCCGCCCGCGCCCAGGCCGCCCACCAGCAGGCCAGCTACCTGGCCAAGGCCCTGATCGCCCGGATGGGCCAGCGCCGCGTGGAGGCGCCGTTCGTCTATCGCGACTTCGGCTCGCTGCTGTCGCTGGGCGAGAACAAGGGCGTCGGCGCCCTGATGGGCGGCCTGGGCGGGCCGAACTTCTTCGTCGAGGGCCTGATCGCCAAGTGGGCCTATATCTCGCTGCACCTGGACCACCACCGGGCGATCATGGGCACGCCCAAGACCATCGTCCTGGCCCTGGCGCGGCTGCTGCAGCAGCGGGTGGCGGGACGGCTGAAGCTGCATTGAGGATAGCGGACGCCCTCAGCAGGGCGGATAGTTGGCGAAGTTCTGTTCGTACTCGGCCAAGGTCTGGACGAATCCCATCGCCTTGCGGCGCTGGTCGACGTGAGCGGGATCCTCCAGCGTGTCGACGACGAACCTGCCGGCCTCGCAGGTCATCTGACTGCCGTAGCGCTGTGGTCGTCCCTCGTGGATTGCGAGACGGTCATACATCAGGCCGTAGGCCTGGCCATCGACCTCGCCCTTGGCGACCAGGGGTTCAAGCACCGGCACGAAACGTCGCCACAGATCGAGATCGCCGTGCTGCACGATCAGAAAGGCGGCGTTCGCGGCTGGCTCGCCATAGCGGCTGAGGTAGAACCAGCCTTCAGGGGGCGCCATCTGCAACAATTCGATTCGGTTGGCCTGGTCCACCGCGTTGATAGGCGCCCACATGGCGGCCTGGGCCATGTCTCGCTCGGGTTGCGCCAGGTCGTGCAGGTCGATGGCGATCAGCGCCTTGCGGCCAGCTTGCTCCAGCCGCGCCATGCGCACCAGTCGTTCGGCGTCACCGACGGGAGGCGGCAAGACGGCCTGGGCGGCGCGTTCGGCTTCGATGGCCTGGGCGACTGGCGCGATCCGAGCGGCGACCGCCGGCGCCAGCGGCGGAGGGCCAGACGACGACGACGGCGCGGCCTGAACCAACAACATCGTCGCCAGCCACCATCCGATCATCGCGCGCCCCGCATTAAACTTCTGGATGTCCTAGAAGTCATCGCGCTCTCAAGGCGAAATTTTGGCCAAGCTTGTTTCGAGGGTGATCGACCATCCTGAATCCCCGCGTGGCGTTCAATGAATATCACCAACGCCGCCTCCAAAAGGCGGCGTTGGATCAGAACCTCCGCCCATGGCGAGTCCTAGATCGTCACGACGATCTAGATCTCTTCCCTCAGCAAATCCCCCACCAAGTTGCCGATCCACGGGTTGCGAACACGCTTCTGGCGCTCGGCGTGATAGATGTGAGCCAGGTCCGAATAGGCCTTGTCGAAGTCGTCATTGAGGATGACGTAGTCGAACCGCTCCCAGGCGGCGACCTCGTCCTTGGCGCGGGCGAGACGCTTGGCGATGACCTCTTCGCTGTCCTGGCTGCGCGCGTGCAGCCGGCGGCTCATCTCGGCCAGCGACGGCGGCAGCACATAGATCAGCACCGAGTCCTCGGGCAGTTGGGCGTGGACCTTCATCGCGCCCTGGAAGTCGATGTCGAACAGCACGCTTTCGCCGCGGTCCAGCGCCTCCATGATTGGGGCTCGCGGGCTGCCATAGTGGTTGCCGTAGACCTCTGCCCATTCCAGGAAGGCGTCGTCCCGGATCATGGCCTGGAACGTGTCGCGGCCGACGAAGTGGTAGTCGCGGCCGTCGTGCTCGCCCGGACGGGGGTCGCGGGTGGTGGCGCTGATCGATAGGTGCAGGTCGTTGTGGTCGGCCACCAGACGGCGGGTCAGCGAGGTCTTGCCCACGCCCGACGGGGCCACGACCATCAGCAGCAGGCCGCGCGTGCGTCCATGCGGATTATTCGACATTCTGAACCTGTTCCCGGAATTGCTCGATCGTGGCCTTCAGATCCAGGCCGTGCGTGGTCAAGGCGGTCAGCGCCGACTTGCTGCAAAGGGTGTTGGCCTCGCGCATGAACTCCTGGGACAGGAAGTCCAGGCGTCGGCCGGCGGCGGCGTCGACGGCCAGCAGGGCGCGGGCGGCGGCCACGTGGCTGGTCAGCCGGTCCAGTTCCTCGCGGACGTCGGCCTTGACGGCCATGGCGGCGGCCTCCTGGATGATGCGCTCTTCCGAAGCCGCCTCGCCGATCAGCTCGGTCAGCTTGCGGGCATAGCGGTCCTTGAGCACGGCCGGCTGGCCGGCGGCTTCCCGCGAGGCCAGTTGGGTCAGGGCCTCGATGCGGTCGACGGCGCCGGTCAGGATCGGGCCCAGAGCCGCCCCTTCCTCCAGTCGCGCGGCCTTCAGGCCGTCCAGGGCCTGGCCGATCGTGGCGGCCATGGCGGCCTCGACCGCGGCGCGATCCTCGGCGGCGTCCTCTTCGTCGCGAGCGTCGACTACGCCGCGCAGGGCCAGCAGGCCGTCGAGCGTGGGCTTGGCGACCATGCCGGTGGCCACATAGGGCGCGCCGGCCTTCAGGTAGCGTTCCAGCAACTCGACGTTGATCTGCACGGCGCCTTGCGCCTCGACGCGCTTGGCCTGCAGGTTGACGGTCAGCTGACCGCGCTGGAAGCGGGCCTGGGCGCCGTCGCGGGCGGCCCGGTCCAGGCTCTCGAAGCCCGGCGGGCCGCGAAAGCGGGTCTCGAGGTTGCGGCCGTTGACGCTGCGCGCCTCCACCGCCCACGACCAGGCCCCGTGCGAGCCCTCGACGCGGGCGAAGCCGGTCATGCCTGACAGCGCCATCCTAGCCTCCGGCGCCCGATCGCGCTTGCGGCGGGCCTTTCGCGGCCCCTGCAACGCCGGCCTGGGCCGCCGCCTTCGACCGCTCGACCTGCCGCCACTTGGCGACATTGCGCTCGTGCTCCTCGTAGGTCGAGGCGAAGACATGGCCGCCGGTGCCGTCGGCAACGAAATAGAGGTCGTCGCTTTTCATCGGATTGAGCACCGCCGCCAGGGCGGCCTTGCCCGGATTGGCGATCGGCGTCGGCGGCAGGCCCTCGATCAGGTAGGTGTTGTAGGGCGTCTGGCGCTGCAGTTCCGACTGCAGGATACCCCGGCCCAGCGGCCGCCCGCGGGTCAGGCCGTAGATGATGGTCGGGTCGCTGCCCAGGCGGACGCCCTGGCGCAGGCGGTTGATGAACACCGCCGCCACGTGCGGGCGCTCGCGGGCCAGGCCCGTTTCCTTCTCGACGATCGAGGCCATGGTCACGGCCTGGTCCTTGGTCTCGTATGGCAGGCCCGGCTGGCGGGCGGCCCACAGGCGGTCGAGCGCCTCGTCGCGGGCGTCCATCATCCGTTGCAGCACCGCCGCCCGGTCCTCGCCGCGCTGGACCTGGTAGGTCTCCGGCAGGATCGAGCCCTCCGGCGGGGTGGGCACGGTGCCGGTCAGCTCGGGCGCGCGCATCAGGATGTCGACGACCATGTCCGAGGTCAGGCCCTCGGCGATGGTCACCTGGTGGCGGACGATCTTGCCGTCGCGGATCTTGGCCAACACCTGGCGCAGGGAGGCGCGCGAGGCGAACTCGTATTCGCCGGCCTTCAGCCTGCGCGCCGCGCCGGTGGTCTGGGCGGCGGTCAGGAACAGCGAGGACGAGCGGATCACCCCCGCCTGCTCCAGGCTGGAGGCGATCTCGGGCAGGCTGGCGCCGCGCCGCAGGACGACGGTGGTGACGTCCCCCGACCGCGCGGCCGGGCCGGGCCCCTGGTAGATCCACACCGCGCCCAGAACGACCAGAACGGCGGCCAGACCCAGCATGGTCAGCAGGCCCGCGCCCATGGCGGCGATGCGACGTCCGACCGGCGCGGTCTCGCGCCGGCGTGGGTTGGCCTTGCGGGGAGCCCCCGTCTTCTTCGGCGCCGGCCGTGGAGAGCGGCGTGTTGGCGAGGGCTTGCGGCTCACGAGACTTTGCGGAACACGACGGCCGCGTTGGTGCCGCCGAAGCCGAAGCTGTTGGACACCGCCACGTCGATCTTGTGCGGCACGGCCTTGTTCGGCGCCAGGTTCATGGCGACGTGCACGTCCGGATTGTCCAGGTTGATGGTCGGCGGGGCGACCTGGTCACGGATGGCCAGGATCGAGAAGATGCCCTCGATCGCGCCGGCCGCGCCCAGCAGGTGGCCGGTCATCGACTTGGTCGACGACATCACCACGTTCTTGGCGTGGTCGCCCAGGAAGCGCTCGACGGCCCTGGCCTCGATGCCGTCGGCCATGGTCGAGGTGCCGTGGGCGTTGACATAGTCGATGTCCGAGGGCTGGAGACCCGCGTCCTTGACCGCCGCCGACAGGGCCCGGAAGCCGCCGTCGCCGTCTTCCGACGGGGCGGTGATGTGGTAGGCGTCGCCCGACAGGCCGTAACCGATGACCTCGGCATAGATCTTGGCGCCGCGCGCCTTGGCGTGCTCGTACTCTTCCAGCACCAGGGCGCCAGCGCCCTCGCCCATCACGAAGCCGTCGCGATCCTTGTCGTAGGGGCGCGAGGCCTTTTCCGGGGTGTCGTTGAAGTCGGTCGAGACGGCGCGGCAGGCGATGAAGCCGGCCATGCCGACCTTGCAGACGGCGGCTTCCGCGCCGCCGGCGACCATCACGTCGGCGTCGCCGTACTTGATCAGCCGGGTGGCGTCGCCAATGGCGTGGGCCCCAGTGGCGCAGGCGGTGACCACGGCGTGGTTGGGCCCCTTGAAGCCGTAGCGGATCGAGACCTGGCCCGAGATCAGGTTGATCAGGGCCGAGGAGATGAAGAACGGGCTGATGCGGCGCGGGCCCTTGGCTTCCAGCTCAAGCGCCGTATCGGCGATCGTGGAGAGGCCGCCGATGCCCGAGCCGAGAATCACCCCGGTCCGATACTTGTCTTCCTCGGTTTCCGGCACCCAGCCGGAATCCTTCACCGCTTCGTCCGCGGCGGCGATGCCGTAGAGGATGAAGTCGTCGACCCGCTTCTGGTCGCGCGGGCTCATGGTCAGGTCGGGATTGAAGGCGCCCTTGACGTCCGGACCGCCACCGCCGCGTCCGTCGACGCGCGGCACTTCGCAGGCCACCTGGCAGGCGTATTCGGTCGGATCGAAGGCCGAGATCCGGTTGGCGCCGGACTTGCCGGCCAGGATGTTCTTCCAGGTCACGTCGACGCCGTGCCCCAGGGGGGTCAGCAGGCCGATACCGGTGACGACGACTCTACGCATGGATCACTCCCAACCTTCGTATCGCGGACATATGGGGGTTCTGGACGAATCCGGCATTCCCCCGAAGGCCGCGAATCTCGGCCACATACGAAAACCGCCGCGCGCACGATGGCAAGAGCCCGTGCGACGCGGCGGTTGATAGTGCTGTCCGCGGAATTTGCGCGAACCCGACGCCTTAGGCGCCGGTCTTTTCCGTGATGAACTTCACGGCGTCACCGACGGTCTGGATGTGCTCGGCGGCGTCATCCGGAATTTCGATGTCGAATTCTTCTTCGAACGCCATGACCAGCTCGACGTTGTCGAGGCTGTCGGCGCCCAGGTCGTCGATGAAGCTGGCCTTTTCGGTGACCTTTTCCGGATCGGCGTCCAGGTGCTCGATGACGATCTTACGCACGCGCTCGAGAATGTCGGACATTCTTTTAGTCCCTCGTTTTGAATCTTGCAGTTCCGCGGGCGGCGGGGGCGAACCTTCACCACCCACGGGAATTGTCGGGCCACCGCCTATCACGTTCTTTTTCGAGTGACTAGCGGCACGTCCGGTTAGAAATGTGGGCTTTCGTCTTTCCAAGCAGAAAGGCGTCCAGCCCAGGAAAAGCCGACGCCTCAGATCATGGCCATCCCGCCGTTGACGTGCAAGGTCTGACCCGTGACGTAACCGCCCTGGTCGCTCGCCAGGTAAACGCACGCCGCGGCGATATCGCTCCCCTCGCCCAGCCGACCGGCCGGAATGGTCGACAGGATGGCGGCCTTCTGCTGGTCGTTGAGGGCGTCGGTCATTGGGCTGGCGATGAAGCCTGGGGCCACGCAGTTGACGGTGACGTTGCGGCTGGCCAGCTCCTGGGCCAGGGCCTTGGAGAAGCCGATCATGCCGGCTTTGGAGGCGGCATAGTTGGTCTGGCCCGGATTGCCGGTGACGCCGACGATCGAGGTGATGCCGATGATCCGGCCCGCCCGGCGCTTCATCATCCCCTTGGCGGCGGCGCGCGACAGGCGGAAATAGCCTTCCAGGTTCACCTTGATCACGGTGTCCCAGTCCTCGTCCTTCATTCGGACGATCAGGCCGTCGCGGGTG
The DNA here is from genome assembly GCF_964253875.1 of Caulobacter sp. LjRoot300. Classification (NCBI taxonomy): domain Bacteria; kingdom Pseudomonadati; phylum Pseudomonadota; class Alphaproteobacteria; order Caulobacterales; family Caulobacteraceae; genus Caulobacter; species Caulobacter sp. LjRoot300. The sequence goes on along the minus strand of NZ_CAXUSA020000003.1, from coordinate 601,619 downwards.
ACGCCGGCGTTGGCGATCACGATGTCCAGCGGCGCGCCGGCGGCTTCCTCGGCCTTGGCGACTAGGCCGTCGACGGCCGCGGCGTCAGAGAGGTTGGCCGCGACAAACGACACGCGCTCGCCGAACTGGGCGGCTAGGTCGGCCAGGGCCGGTTCGCGAGTGCCCGACAGCACGACATGGGCGCCCTGCTGATGCAGAGCCTTGGCGATGGCCCCGCCGATGCCGCCCGTGGCGCCGGTGACGAGGGCGGTCTTGCCGGTGAGATCGAACATTTGGTTTCTCCGTCCGGAGGATAGTGGGTGAAACCCTCGTCCTTCGATTGGCTCAGGATGAGGGTTTCAAATGAACCGCCGCGTCAGTCGTCCTCATCCTGAGCTTGTCCCTCGGGTCCAGCCTCTGGCTGGCCTAAGGATAAACTTCGGACGAGGACGCCACCACGACGTTGGCGTTTAAAGCGACTTGGCGAAGGCTTCGAGGTCGGCCGGGCTGTTCAGGGGAACGGCTTCGGCGTCCGGAGCGATCCGCTTGGCCATGCCCGACAGCACCTTGCCCGCGCCGGCCTCGGCGAAGCGGGTGACGCCGCCCTCGCCGACCAGCCAGGTCATGCTCTCGCGCCAGCGCACACGGCCGGTGACCTGCTCGACCAGCAGCCGACGGATGACGTCGGGATCATGCACCGGCGAGGCGGTGACATTGGCCACCAACGGCGCGCGCGGGGCGATGATGGTCGTGCGGGCCAGGGCCTCTTCCATCTCGTCGGCGGCCGGCTGCATCAGCGGGCAGTGGAAGGGCGCGGAGACGTTCAGCGGAATGGCCCGCGCGCCCAGTTCCTTGGCCTTCTCGATGGCCTTGTCGACGGCGGCCTTGGCGCCCGAGATCACCACGTTGCCGTTGTTGTTGTCGTTGGCCACGACGCAGACGCCGACTTCCGAGCCGGTGGCGGCGGCGGCTTCGGCCAGGGCCAGGTCGGTCTTGGGGCCGATCAGCGAAGCCATGGCCCCCTCGCCTACCGGCACGGCGCGCTGCATGGCCTGGCCGCGCAGCTTCAGCAGGCGAGCGGTGTCGGCCAGGGTGATCGAACCGGCGGCGGCTAGCGCGCTGTATTCGCCCAGGCTGTGGCCGGCCACGAACGCGGCCCGGTCGACGCCGACGCCGAACTCGCGCTCCAGCACGCGGGTCACGGCCAGGCTGACGGCCATCAAGGCTGGCTGGGCGTTCTCGGTCAGGGTCAGGTCGCCTTCCGGCCCCTCGCTCATCAGCTTGAACAGCTTCTGGCCCAGGGCGTCGTCGACCTCCTGGAAGACTTCGCGGGCGGCGGCGAAGGCCTGGGCCAGGTCGGCGCCCATGCCGACCGTCTGGCTGCCCTGACCCGGGAAGATGAAGGCGATGCTCATGGGCCCGCTCCTTCGTTACAAATCCAAGGGCGGGAGGGTTATGGGATCGCCGCGCCACGGGCAAGGATCAGTTTTGGCCGGCGGCGGCCTCCGAAGCTGTCGCCACGACCGTTCCCGAGGCGAGCGGCGGCGGCGGCGCCATGTCCAGCACGGGTTCGGACGGGCGCGCGGCCGGCGAACAGCCCTTGCGCGCCAGCTTCCTGGCGCTCCACGACGGATCGCAGCGACGCAGCGTCTCGGCGGCGCGCATGGCGGCCATAATGGCGATGTTCTGCTGGACCAGCCTCATGGTCCGCCTGTTGTAGTCCGGCTTGGGAAGGCTGGCGGAAACCGGAGGCTTGGGCGGCGGTTTCGGACAGTGTGGCGTCCGGGTAGCGACGAAGATCGGCCGCGGCGGCGCCGGACGCGGCGTGAACGGGACCGCGACCCGTGAGGGCGGCGGCCGAAAGCTGCGGGCCGTCGGCGTCTCCGCATGCGCCATGGTCGCCGTCAGCAGCGCCATGGCCAGGACCGTCTTGGCCAGGACCGTCTTGGAAAGGATCGCGCCGTACATTCGAGCCGCCTCCGCCTGCCCCCACGTTCTACCATGACGGGAGGCCGCGCGCGATGGTCGACCGCCCTTCAGGCCAGCCAGGGCCCGCCGGGCGGCCCCCAACCCCAGACCGGCATCGGCGGGTCGTCGGTCGGGGCCGCTACGCCCGGCGCGGAATTGATCACCGCCAGCCGCGTGCCCCACTCCAGATAGCCGACGAAGGCGGCGCGGAACTCAGGATCCGCCGGCAGGCCGACCGCGTCGGCGGTGTCCAGCATCAGCGACACCCAGGCGCGGCGCTGCTCTTCGGTCAGGTGACGCCCCAGGTGATGGCCGATCATCGCGGCGTGGCCGCCGCCGGCTTCGCTATAGGCCTTGGGACCGCCGAACACCTCGGTGACGAAGGCGGCCACGTGCTCGGCGTGGCGCGGGTTCATGCCGGCGAACACCGGCGCCAGCACCGGGTCGTTGGGCACGGCGGCGTAGAAGGCCTCGAACAGCGTCCGGAAGGCGTCGGGCCCGCCCGCCCAGGCCGCCAGGGTTGGGATGTCCGTCTCGCCGAGCGCCATGGTCGCCTCCCCGTTCCAGCCTTCGGACTTAAGGGCGCAGGTTGCCGTTTGGAAGCCGGAAGAATGGCGTTATTGAAATCGTGACGCAGCTGGCTGCGCCCTCGCCTTCCCCTGGAGCCTATGCATGCAACGCCTGCTCACCGGTCTCGCTCGTCCCCTGGCGCTCTGCGCCGTCCTGATGGCCGCCTCCCCCGCCCTGGCCGCCCTGAAGGTCGGCGAGAAGGCCCCCGACTTCACCGCCCCCGCCGCCCTGGCCGGCAACGACTTTTCCTTCACCCTGTCCAAGGCGCTGAAGAAGGGTCCCGTGGTGCTGTACTTCTTCCCGGCCGCCTACACCTCGGGCTGCACGGCCGAGGCCCACGAGTTCGCCGAGGCCACGCCCGAGTTCGAGAAGCTGGGCGCGACCGTGATCGGCGTCACCGGCGGCAATGTCGACCGCATCAAGGACTTCTCCAAGGAACACTGCCGCGACAAGTTCGCCGTGGCCGCGGCGAACGCCGACCTGATCAAGACGTACGACGTGGTGCTGCCGATGAAGGACAACCTGTCCAACCGCACCTCCTATGTGATCGCGCCGGGCGGCAAGATCCTGCTGGCCTACAGCGACCTGAACTTCCAGGGCCACGTCACCCAGACGATGGACGCGGTGAAGGCCTACAAGGCCGGAAAGAAGAAATAATTCCGGTTTCGGCCAGTCTCCTGCGAAATCGGCGCGCGCGGACCGCAGCGGCCCGCGCGCGCGACGTCTAGGTTCATGGCCATGGTCGATATGATCCTTCTGGAGACCCTGGCGCGCGGCGCCGCCATCGGCGGCTTCGCGGTCACGGGGCTGGCCCTGGTCCTGGACCGCCGCGTGACGCCGGCCCGCTGGGTGGGCGGCCTGTTCTTCGCCTGCGCCATCGCCCATGTGGTCGAGGGCTATAGGCCGGGCGGCGCGGCGGCCGCCTTCCCGATCGTCTGCGCCCTGTCGGTGGCCACTACCGGCCTGTTCTGGGCCCTGGCCTATGCGTTGTTCACCGACGAGCGGCGCTTCTCGCTCCATCGGCTGTGGCCGGCCCTCGGGCTGGTGGCGCTGTGGCTCCTGGCCCGTTCCATGCCCCTGACGATCTGCAGGCCGTTCTGGCTGGCCTTCAACCTGGCCTCGGTCGGCCTGGTGACGCACGCCCTGCTGGTGATCTGGCGCGGCTGGCGCGGCGATCTGGTGGACCAGCGCCGCCAGCTTCGCGGACCGGTGATGATCGCCGCCGCCGGCTACATCCTGCTGCTCAGCGTCCGCGACATGGCCTGGATCGGCGGACTGCCGGGGCTGCCCGCCGCCAGCCTGCTGCAGGCCCTGGCCTTGGCCGCCCTGGCGGCCGCCGCCTCGATCGCCCTGCTGCGCGCCGAACCGCTGCTGGTGGTGATCCCCCAGACGGACGAAGCGGCTCCGTCGCCGCCCGTCGCCGCCCTCGATCTTACCCCCGCCGACCGCCTGGTGCTGGCCCGCCTTGCCAGCGCCATGGACGACGACGAGGTGTGGCGCGGCGAGGACCTGTCGATCAGCGCCCTGGCGGCCCTGGTCGGCGCACCCGAGCACCGGCTGCGCCGGCTGATCAACGGCGTGCTGGGCCACCGCAACTTCGCCGACTACGTCAACGGCCGCCGCATTGAGGCGGCCAAGCTCGCCCTGGCGGCCCCGGACCTGGCCCTGAAGTCGATCTCGACCATCGCCTACGACCTGGGCTTCGCCTCGCTGGGTCCTTTCAATCGGGCCTTCCGCGCCGCCACCGGCGTCACCCCGACCGAGTGGCGGATCGCCAACACTCCTGCTCCCACCCGGCTGAGGCTGGTCGAAACCGGCGATCCGTCGCCGAAAGCCGACAAGACCGCCTGATTTCATCATCGGCGCGACAGACGGCGCCCGCCTGGATCCTCCTCGGGACATCGCTCATCCGAGGAATCCCGATGTCGTTCCTTCTACCCCTCGCCGAAAACTGGCTGCACGCCACGTTCACCGACGTCAGCCGCTACGTGATCTTCGCGGTCGGCGTCTGGCTGACGCTGTGGGTCGTGCTGGCGGTTCCGCTGGCCGGCCGCAAGATCCGCGAGGGTCGCCCGCCCGCGCGCCAGCTACTGGTCGAGTTCGTCTGCTCGATCCGCTCGATCCTGGTGTTCTCGACGGTCGGCCTGCTCAGCTTCGGCCTGTTCCACGCCGGCCTGATGCCGGGCCCCTACATCGCCCGCGAGCTGGGGCCGGTGTGGTTCTGGGCCAGCCTGCTCCTGATGGTGGTCGCCCACGACGCCTGGTTCTATTGGACCCACCGGCTGATCCACGACCGGCGGCTGTTTCGGACCTTCCACCGCCGCCATCACCGGTCCAACAGCCCCTCGCCGTTCACCGCCTACAGCTTCGACCTGGGCGAGGCGGCGATCAACGCGCTGTTCGTGCCGCTGTGGATGCTGGTGGTACCCACCCAGTGGCCGGTCGCGGGCCTGTTCATGCTGCACCAGATCGTCCGCAACACCGTGGGCCACAGCGGCTACGAGCTGTTTCCGGCCACGCGCGACGGTCGACCGCTGCTGCCCTGGTTGACCACAGTGACCCACCACGACCTGCACCACGCCCAGGCCGGCTGGAACTACGGGCTGTATTTCACCTGGTGGGACAAGCTGATGGGCACCGAGAACCCGCTCTATCTGGAGCGGTTCGCCCAGGCGGTCCGACATTCGAGTCGCGCAGCGCCCGTGAAGGCGGCCGAGACCGCCTAGAGGCCTACCAGGTGGTGCGGACCAGCTTGACCATCAGCCGACCGTCCTGGACCCGCTCGTCGGCGGCCCGCAGGCTGACGGTGAACTCGGCGGGGATGTCGAACGGCCGGGTCAGGCTGAAGTCGACGCCCTCGTCGCCCATCGTCCCGCCGCCGACGGCGATCGAAGCCACGGGACGGCCGTCCAGGGTCAGCTCGGACCGCACATTGGCCCGGGTCACCGGGGCCCGGCCGCGCAGATAGATCGGCTGGGAGGCGTTCATGTCCATCGACAGCCGCACATAGTTGGCCTTGGGCAGCAGGCCGAAGCCGAACGAGCGGGCCAGGGACGAGCGGATCGCCGCCTCGCGGGCGTTCCAGGACGCGCCCACCCCGACCGCCCGATTCGCCGCGGCGTGCTCGTCGGGCTTCTGGTTCAGGTTGAGGTCGAAGTTGTAGGTCGGGTTGTCGAGGGCGCCGGCCACCTTGGCCGTGAGGGTCGCCTTCTCGGCGTCGGTCGACAGGTCCAGCGTCTGGGCGGCGGAATAGCCCTGGAAGTGGCCGTCGGCGCCCCAGACCGCCAGGTCTGGCTTGCGCACGATATCGCCCGCCATCGCCGGTGCGGCGGCGACGGACAACAAGACCACCATCAGGGAAGTCGACCTGAACCCCATGAACGCCCGATAGCACAAGGCGGCGAGAGGCTGAAGCCTTGCGCCGCCTAATTTATATGACAGTTGTTCGACAGCCCCCTTTTCGGGCGGGATCAGGACTTCGACGCCTTCGGGGCAGGCGCGGAACCGGTGCAGTTCAGCTTGGCGCAGAGCTTCTGCAGCATCTTGCCCTGCGTCTCGGCCATGATCGCCGGCATCTGCGCCATCATCCTCTGGGTGAGCTCAGGCGTCTTGGCGATCAGGGCTTGGCCGGACGGCGCCTCATAGAAGGCCACTAGGTCGCGCAGCTCCTGTTCGGTGAAGACCTCGGCCACCGCGTCGATCATCGGCGCCTTCATCTTTTCGGTCATCTCGCGCGTGGATTCGACCACGGTCTCGCTGACCAGCTGGCTCTGCTCGTCGGTCAGTGACGGCGTCTGCTTGCGCAGGGTCTGGACCATGACGGGGACCATCTGCTCCATCATCTGGCCCAGCATCTTATCGTAGTGGATCGCCTCGAAATAGCGCGCCGCCAGGGCGCGGGTCTCGGGCGTGGCCTTGGAAGCGGTGGCGGCGGCCGGCGGCGGCGCCTGCCGCGCCTGGGCCGCGCCGCCGCCCAGGCACAGAGCCGCGGCGGCGACAAGAATGGCGAGACGCTTCATGATGATCCCCCAACGGTGACGTCATTCTCCTTGTCTCATAGCCACCTGAGGATGCAAGTCCGCTCAGCGGCTTGTGCCGGCGCGCCCTTTCCTGTATTAGCGCGCCCTCTCACGGATGGCGGTCTTGCACGCAGCCCTATGGGTCGGGATTTCCCGCTCGGCATGCAGGATCCATCGTGGTCGACGGACTTCCGCCGTCGCCCGCGCCGCCTTCCAAGCCGGAAGAAGGAAAACATGGCGTTCTACGAACACGTGGTCATCGCGCGGCAGGACATCTCGCCGCAACAGGCCGAAGCTCTGAACGAGCAACTCAAGGCTCTCCTGGAAGAAAATGGCGGTCACATCGCCAAGATCGAATACTGGGGCCTGCGTAACCTCACCTATCGCATCAAGAAGAACCGCAAGGGCCACTATTCCCTGCTCGCCATCGACGCTCCGGCCGCGGCCGTGAAGGAGATGGAACGTCAGCTGCTGATCAATGAAGACGTGTTGCGCTTCATGACCATCCGCGTCGAAGAGCTGGACCTGGAGCTGTCGCCGGTTCTGGCCCGTCGCGACCGCGAACGTGGCGAGCGCACCGAGCGCCCGCGCGACGACTTCGCGCCGGCCGCGTAAGGGAGAAGAGAGATCATGACCGATACCACTGCTCCCGAAGCCGGCGCTCCCGCCGCCGGTGGCGGCGCTCGCCGCCCGTTCTTCCGTCGCCGCAAGGTTTGCCCGTTCTCGGGCGCCAACGCCCCGAAGATCGACTACAAGGACGTGAAGCTGCTGCAGCGTTACGTTTCCGAACGCGGCAAGATCGTGCCGTCGCGCATCACCGCGGTGTCGGCCAAGAAGCAACGCGAACTGGCCAAGGCCATCAAGCGCGCCCGCTTCCTGGCTCTGCTCCCCTACGTCGTGAAGTAAGGGAGACACCACGATGAAAGTCATTCTGCTCGAACGCGTCGAAGGCACCGGCGTCCTCGGCGACGTGGTCACGGTGAAGGACGGCTTCGCCCGTAACTTCCTGCTGCCGCGCTCCAAGGCCCTGCGCGCCAACTCGGCCAACCTGAAGACCTTCGAAGCTCAGCGCGCTGAGATCGAAGCTCGCAACGTCAAGAACCGCGAGAACGCCGGCAAGGCCGGTGAAGGACTCGACGGCAAGCAGTACGTGATGATCCGTCAAGCCGGCGAAAGCGGCCAGCTGTACGGTTCGGTCGCGGGCCGCGACGTCGCCGACGCCATCAAGGCCGAAGGCGGCAAGGTCGATCGCTCGATGATCGTCCTCGACAAGCCGATCAAGACGCTGGGCGTCCACGAAGTGAAGGTGCGACTGCATGCCGAGGTGACCGTCACGGTCACCCTCAACATCGCGCGCAGCCAGGACGAAGCCGATCGCCAAGCGCGCGGCGAAAACGTCATCGCCGCTCAGTTCGAGGAAGACCGCGCCGCTGACGCCGAAGCCGCCCAAGACATGGCCGAAGGCGGCGCTGGTTCGTTCGAAGGCGACCACTACGAAGCCTAAACGCTTCAGTAGCTTGAACTATCGGAAACGGCGCGGAGCGATCCGCGCCGTTTTTCTTTGGCCGTTCCCAGAAATTTACTCGTTTACGACAGGTGCGAATGGGCGCTTTCCTGCACGAGTCACTCGCGTGCAAAGCGAAAACGCAGCATGCAAAACGTAGGGGAATGGACCACATGCGCAGTCGTCACCTTCTGCTGGCCGCCGTCTCGACCGGCGCGCTCCTGCAATTTCCAGCCTTCGCGGCCGCCCAGGCCCAGGACCCCGGCGCCGGCGCCAACGAGGTCGAGGAACTGGTCGTCACCGGCACCCGCACGCCGGGGCGCACGCGCCTGGACACCATCGCGCCGGTCGACGTGATCGGCGGCCAGGCCCTGGCTCGCCAGGGCAGCGGCGCCGAACTGGCCCAGGCGCTGTCGAACCTGACCCCGGCCATCGACTTCCCGCGCCCGGCCATCACCGACGGCACCGACCACGTGCGTCCGGCCACGCTGCGGGGCCTGGCCCCGGATCAGACCCTGGTGCTGATCAACGGCATGCGCGGCCACATCGGCGCCCTGGTCAACATCAACGGCTCGATCGGCCGCGGCTCGACCGCCTTCGACCTCAACTCGATCCCGACGGTCGCCGTCGAACGGGTGGAAGTGCTGCGCGACGGCGCCTCGGCCCAGTACGGCGCGGACGCCATCGCCGGCGTCATCAACCTGCGCCTGCGCGAGGCCCGCGGCGGCGGCGGCGCGACGTACAACTACGGCATCTACAACACTGACGTCGACACCGCCCGCGGCGATCGAAAGGCCCACGACGGCCTAACCCAGTCGGTCTCGGCCTGGCAGGGCCTGCCCCTGGGCAAGGACGGTTTCCTGACCGTGATGGGCGAGTATGTGAACCGCCACCCGACCAACCGGTCGGACTATGTCAACCTGGCCTCGGCTCCGGATTACGGCCACCCGGTCGTGCTGGGCCGCTACGGCGATCCCAAGCTGGAGAGCAGCGCCATCTATCTGAACGCCGGGCTGCCGGTAAGCGAGACCTGGTCGCTGTACGGCTATGGCGGCTACCAGCATCGCGATAGTGAGTCCGCCGCCACCGCACGAACCTACAACAACTCCAACAACGTTCCGGCGGTCTATCCGGGCGGTTTTCTACCGATCATCGCCACTGAGATCGACGACTACAACATCGCCGGCGGAATCAAGGGCGAGCTGGGCGGCTTCGCCACCGACCTCGGCGTCAGCTACGGCAAGAACAAGCTCGAATACACGATCAAGAACACCATCAACTCGACCTACGGCGCGGCCTCGCCTCGCACCTTCAAGGCCGGCGGGCTCGACTACGACCAGTTCCTGGTCAACCTGAATATGAGCAAGGGTTTCGACCTGGGCCTGATCGAGCCGACCAACCTGGGTTTCGGCCTGGAATATCGAGAGGAAGGCTTCTCGGTCCACCAGGGCGAGCCGGCCTCCTACACCAAGGGACCGCTGGCCGGCGCACCCGTGTCCCAGGGCTTCGGCGGCTTCCGCCCCTCCAACGTGGTCGACAAGACCCGGCACAACGTCAGCGCCTATGTCGATCTGGAAGGCAAGCTGACGCAGCGCCTCTCGTTCGACGCCGCCGCGCGCTACGAGGACTATTCGGACTTCGGCTCGAAGGTCACCGGCAAGCTGGCGGCCCGCTTCGACGTCGACGACGCCCTGGCCCTCCGAGCGGCGATCTCCAGCGGCGTCAAGGCCCCCGCCCTGCAGCAGCAGTACTTCAGCTACACCGCGACCAACAACGTCGCGACCCCGACGGGCTCGATCCTGGTCGAGTCGGGCACCTTCACGGTCGACAGCCCGATCGCGGTGGCGCTGGGCGCCAAGCCGCTGAAGGCCGAGGAGTCGATGAACTATTCGGCCGGCATCGTCTTCCATACCGGTCCATTCGAGCTGACCATCGACGCCTACCAGATCGACATCGACGATCGCATCGTGCTGTCGGAGAACCTGCCCAATCCGTCGACCCCGGCGGCGACGGCGGCGGTGATCACCGGCTTGCTGCAGAACTACGGCGTCAGCGCCGCGCGGTTCTTCCTCAACGGGGTAGAGACCCGGACCCGGGGCGTCGACATCGTCGGGCGCTACAAGCTGGAGACCGAGACGGCCGGTCGCTACGACTTCACGGTCGCCGCCAACTTCAACGGCACCGACGTGCAAAAGACTCCGAGCCTGCCGACCATCACCAATGTCAGCCAGCCGCCGTTCCTGTTCGATCGCGGCAACGTCCTGACCTATGAGGAAGGCACCCCGAACCAGAAGTTCGTGTTCAACACCGACTGGAGCCTGGGCGACTTCGGCGTCACGGCCAAGGCGACCTATTACGACAGCGTCCTGGTTCCCAACAACAACCCGACCCTGGACTACGAGACCGGCCATCGCACGATCGTCGACCTGGAGGGCCGTTACAAGCTCGGCCCGGCGGGCCTGGCCCTGGGCGTCAACAACCTGTTCGACCAGTATCCGCGCGAAACCCCGGCCCTGATCAACAGCCCCAGCGGTTCGATCGGCTTCCCCAGCTACTCGCCGTTCGGTTTCAACGGCCGGTTCCTGTACGCCCGGGTCAGCTACAACTGGTAGAACCCGAGGCGAGATCGAGACGGCGCGGGTAGCGATCCCCGCGCCGTCTTCGTGCGTCCGTTTCTGGCGTCACCGGGATATACACAGAACATCCCCATTCATCTGAGGCGCCCAACGACGCGAGCCAAGCGCGCGGGAGGGCTCCGCGTTAACTTGCGCCAATGTCTCTCGTCCCCGCTCTAGACCTCCGCCCACCCTCGCCGATGGGCGACATCGTCGTCGCCGTCGCACCGCACAACCTGGAAGCCGAGCAGGCGCTGCTGGGCGTGCTGCTGTACGACAACGCCGCCTATGAGCGCCTGACCGACAGCCTGCAGGGCCGCCATTTCTACGAGCCCTTCCACGCCCGGCTGTTCGGCTCGATCGAAACCCACATCCGCAAGGGCCAGCTGGCCGAGCCGATCCTGCTGGCCGACGAGTTCAAGCACGACCCGGCGTTCGAGGAGCTGGGCGGCCTTCGCTACCTGGCCGACCTGGTGGACCGGGCCCCGCCCGCCGCCAATGTCGGCGACTACGCCCGCGCGGTGTTTGACCTGGCCCTGCGCCGCGACCTGATCCGCATCGGCGGCGAGATCGCCTCCACCGCCCATGGCGGGGTCGGCAAGGACGACGTCAAGCTGCCGGCCCGCGACCAGATCGAGGCGGCCGAACAGCAGCTCTACACCCTGGCCGAAAGCGGCGCGGCCAGCTCCGGCTTCGTCAGCTTCGGCGACGCCCTGCGCGGCGCGGTCGAGATGACCGCCGAGGCCTACAGCCGCGACGGCGGCATGTCGGGCCTGGCCACCGACCTGATCGACCTGGACACCAAGATCGGCGGCCTGCACCCCTCCGACCTGATCGTCCTGGCCGGCCGCCCGTCGATGGGGAAAGCCCAACCTCTTGAGGCGCGCATCAAGACAACGACCGGCTGGACCCGTATGGGCGATCTTCGGCTGGGCGATGATTTGGCGTCGATCGACGGTCAGCCGTCGCGAGTCACCGGACTCTATCCCCAGGGCGAGAAGGAGATCTACCGTCTCACGTTTTCAGACGGCCGCTCGGCCGAAGCGTGCGCCGAACATCTCTGGCAAGTTCACTATCGCGGCTGGGAGCGGCCGCGCGTCCTGACAACAGCCGCCATTATGGTCATGCTGGAACGGAAGCGCTATCAGGGCCGGCTGTGGGTCGATCCCTGTTCCGGTCATTTCGGCCACAGCCAAACCTTGCCGGTCGATCCATGGGTGCTTGGCGCTCTCCTGGGCGACGGCAATCTGAAGGGCGGGTCGCCACGCTTCTCGACGGCAAGCGAGACGATGTTGGAGGAACTCTCAGATCGACTCGGCGAGACGTTCGAGCTGCGCGCGGCCGGCGGTTATGATTGGCGTGTGGTGCAAGTCGGCGGCGCACATCGCACCGGCGTCCAAGGCGTCAACCCAAATCCCCTGAAGCAAGCACTCGCCGGCTTGGGGCTATGGGAGGTCGGGAGCCCCGACAAGTTCATTCCGGACCTGTATCTGACCGCTCATCGACAGGCGCGTCTGGACCTTCTGCGCGGCCTTTTGGACACTGATGGTTGGGTGGAGACATGGGGTTCGATCCGCTTTGCGAGCACAAGCGAACTCCTCGCTCGCGGCGTCGTCGAACTGGCCCGTTCGCTTGGCGGTTGGGCGACAATTCGCAGCCGCTCGACGTCTTATCGGCAAAATGGCGAGCTAAAGGCCGGGCTTTCAGCCTGGACAGTCAACATCTATCACCCTTCACCTGAAACCTTGTTCACGGTTCCCGAGAAGGTCGCCCGCCTTTCCGCATCGCCCCGTCGCCGCAGGATGCCGGTGATCAGGTCCGTATCGCCGAGCAGGACGGCGGAGGCCCAGTGCATCACGGTTTCTCATCCAAGTCGCCTTTACATTACCGACGACTATGTGGTGACGCACAATACCGCCCTGGCCACCAACATCGCCTTCAACGTCGCCAAGAAATACGCCTGGGAGCCCCAGCCGGACGGCACCAAGAAGACCGTCAGCGGCGGCGTCGTGGCCTTCTACTCGCTGGAAATGAGCGCCGAGCAGCTGGCCCTGCGTATGCTGGCCGACGCCTCGGGCGTATCGGGCGACAAGCTCCGCAAGGGCGAGATCGACGCGTCGGAGTTCGGCCGGGTGCGCGACGCGGCCATCGAGCTGCAGGAAGCGCCGCTCTATATCGACGCCACCGGCGGCATCTCGATCGCCAAGCTGACCGCCCGGGCCCGTCGCCTGAAGCGCCAGGTCGGCCTGGACCTAGTCGTCGTCGACTATCTGCAGCTGGTCACCGGTTCGGACCTCGGTTCGAACGCCAACCGCGTGCAGGAAGTCTCGCAGATCACCATGGGCCTGAAGGCCCTGGCCAAGGAGCTGGCCTGCCCGGTCATTGCCCTGTCGCAGCTGTCGCGTCAGGTCGAGCAGCGCGAGGACAAGCGTCCGCAGCTGTCCGACCTTCGCGAATCCGGCTCGATCGAGCAGGACGCCGACATGGTCTGGTTCGTCTATCGCGAGAGCTACTATGTCGGCCGCTCCGAGCCGCGCGAAGGCACGCCCGAGCACCTGCAGTGGCAGGAGGACATGGACCGCCTGCAGGGCCTGGCCGAGGTGATCATCGCCAAGCAGCGTCACGGTCCCATCGGCACCGTGCGCCTGTCGTTCAACAGCGACACCACCCGCTTCGGCAACCTGGCCCGCGACCACTACTTCCACCAGATGCGCAGCGGCTCGGACGAATAGCGACAGTGGGTTTGACGTGGGCGGCGGGACTCGGCCACGTTGGCGGGTGCCGTTGAACGAGGCCGCCAATGGACTTCAATCCCCTGCCGACCTCCACGGTCGTCGGCGCGTTCCTGCTGGCCTTCCCGGCCCTGTTCTCGATCGTCAACCCGGTCGGCGCCTCGCTGATCTTCCACCAGGTGCTGGCCGACCGCACGCCACACGAGCGGCGGCGGTTGGCCCTGCGGATCGCGGTCAACGCCCTGCTGATCCTGCTGGGGTCGCTGCTGCTGGGCGGCTACATCCTCAACTTCTTCGGCGTCAGCCTGGGCGCGCTGCGCGTGGCCGGCGGACTGGTGGTGGCGATCCGCGCCTGGGGCCTGCTGATGGAGCCCGAGGCGCACGAGGACCGCAAGAGCGACGCGGCCTCGCCCGCCGAGCGCAAGACCGACGACATCGCCTTCTTCCCGCTGACCATGCCGTTCACCACCGGGCCGGGCTCGATCGCGGTGGCCATCGCCCTGTCGTCCCAGCGGCCGGCGGGCGGGCACACGGTGATCCCGTTCTTCCTCGGCGCCAGCCTGGCGGCGCTGGCGGTGGCCCTGTCGATCTGGGGCCTCTACCGGGCTTCGGACCGGGTCATGGCCCTGCTCGGCGTCTCCGGCGCCCGCGTCATGTCGCGGCTGGTCGCCTTCCTGCTGCTGTGTATCGGCGTCCAGATCCTGGCCAGCGGCGTCGAGAGCCTGGCGACCGACTTCCCGGCCCGCCACTGAAGATCCTCAGGATCTGGACTGGCCTTGGGCGGCGCGCTCGGCTACGCCCTGCCCCGTGACCGAAGCCAGCCGCCTCACCCTCGATCTGGACGCCCTGGCGTCCAACCACGCCGTGCTCAAGGCCGCCGCCGGCGGGGCCGAGATCGCGCCGGCCGTCAAGGCCGACGGCTACGGCCTGGGCGCGGCCCTGGTGGCCGGGCGGCTGTGGGACGAGGGCGCGCGGAGCTTCTATGTCGCCCGCCTGTCGGAGGGCCTGGCCCTGCGCCGGTCGCTGGGCGATCGCGCGGCGACGATCTACCTGCTGGACGGCGTCACGCCCGGCGCGGCCCCGGCCATCGAAGCGGCCGGCCTGACGCCGGTGCTCAACAGCCTGCCGCAGATCGAGGCCTGGAACAGCCATGCCCGCGGCCACGTGCTGGACGCCGCCCTGCACATCGACACCGGCATGAACCGCCTGGGCCTGCGCCCCGAGGAGGCCGCGGTCCTGACCGGGGCCACGGACCGGCTGAAGTTCCTGAACATCACCCTGGTGATCAGCCACCTGGCCTGCGCCGGCGAGCCCGACCATCCGCTGAACGCCCGCCAGCTGGCTCGCTTCGTCGAGGCCGCGGCCCTGTTCCCGAACGCCCGTCGCAGCCTGGCCAATTCAGGCGGCATCTTCCTGGGCGAGGCCTTTCGCTTCGACCAGTGCCGCCCGGGGATCAGCCTCTATGGCGGCGGCCCGCGCGACGTACCCGACACGCGCATCAAGGCGGTGACGACGCTGGAGGCGCCGATCCTCCAGGCCCGGGTCGTGCCGCGCGGCGAGAGCATCGGCTACGGCGCGGCCTTCACCGCCCAGGACACTACCCGCGTCGCCATCCTGGCTGCCGGCTACGCCGACGGCGTGCCGCGCGCCGCCCATCCGCGCGGATCGGTTTGGTTCGACGGCGCCCGACGGCCGATGCTGGGCCGGGTGTCGATGGACCTGATCGCCGTCGACATCACCGACTGCGACGCCGCACGCCCGGGCGCGATGATGCAGATCATCGGCCCTGACCTGCCGGTGGATGACGCCGCCGCCGCCGCCGGGACGACCGCCTACGAACTGCTGACCCGCATCGCGCCCCGGGCGCGACGCGTGGTCAAGGGCGGCTGACCTAGCGCGCCAGCCCTTCCAGCCGCCCCGCATCAACGGACGCCACGGCCTGCTTCAGCACGTCGACGCTGTCGGCGTTGCCGTTGGCCTCGATCGAGAAGCGCTCGCCGACCAGGATGCTGTAGCGCCCGGACTTGGCCTCGCGGTCCCACTCCTCGGTGGTCAGCCGGCCGTCGACCGTGCCCGACTTCTCGTAGCCGGTCTGGGTTTCCTTGGTGGACTGGGCGTTGACCGCGCTGGCCAAGGCGGCCATGCCCGCCATCGCGCCCAGGTCTGTGACCGCCAGGCGGAAGCTGGCGCCGTCCTTCTGGTAGTCGCCGGTGGCGACGGCCATCGACATGCCGCCAGCCCCGCCCGAATTGGTCTCCAGGCCCGTGCGCTGGAACCCGGCGACGGCGCCGGGGAGCAGGCCCTTCAGGGTCTCGGCCGGGATAGACGGAGCGTCCTTGCCAGCTTCCATCCGGGCGGCGGCGGCTTCCATCTTCTTGCTGGCCGCGTCCAGCTTGCCCAGGTCGACCTTGGCGCCGTTGACCTCCATCGTGCCGGACATGGTCCCGGTATTGGCGGCGTGGCTGGCCAGGCCGGAGCCGAACATCGCCGCGCCCGCCACGGCCCCGGTGATCGCGCCGATGACGATCGACAGCACGATCGCGCAGAGGATGGTGACGGCCGTGTAGCCCAGCGCCTTCTCCTTCGGCGCCTTCATCAGCCTGGGCAGGCCCAGATACAGCAGGTAGAAGCCATAGAGACTGGCCAGGGCGCCGATCATGACGAGCGGCGGGAAGATCCCCAGAATTCCGAACACCCAGGCGGCGGTATAGCTGTAGGCCGCGACCTTGAAGGCCTGGATCCGGTCCTTCTGGCCGTCGAAGCTAGGAGCCAGGGCGTCGATGATCAGGGCCACCAGGAACACCGACAGCAGGCTCAGACCATAGGCGATCACGGCGCTGATGATCGACGACACCAGCGCCGGCTTCATGTGAAAGCCGAAGCCGCCGATGCCGAACACCTGTCCGCCGATCAGGCCGGCGACCGGCGGGATGGCCGCCAGGATGCAGACATAGCCGACATACAGGCCCTTGATCGTCGCCGGTTCGGCGTCGATGCGCTCCCACTCGGCCGAAGGCGACAGCAGCAGGCGCTTGACGCGGCCGACGAGGTCGGACGACGAAGCCCCGGGTTCGATGACAGTCATACGATCGCTCCTCCGCGAATCCTGAACGTCCCCCGACGCGGTCCCTGTATAACCATCACCATGGGAGGTTGAGAACATCGTTCTGTGGAAAGGTGGTTTAGGGCCGGCGGGATGCGTCCGTCTTTGGCGCAGGGGACCACCAGGCTGTAGTCTCCCGTCATCCTTCGAATCAGGAGCATCCATGGCCCGCGACGGCGCCGTCTACGCCTGCCAGTCCTGCGGCGCGGTCTCAACCAAGTGGTCGGGACAGTGCTCGGCCTGCCAGAGCTGGAACAGTCTGGTCGAAGAAACCGGCGTTCGCGCGCCCGGCGCTCTGTCGGTCACCAAGGCCAGCCGTACACGGGGCCTGCAGTTCACCGGCCTGGAGAGCGACACCCCCGCCCCGCCCCGGATCATCACCGGCGTCGACGAGTTCGACCGGGTCTGCGGCGGCGGCGTAGTGCCCGGCTCGGCCATCCTGATCGGCGGCGACCCGGGCGTAGGCAAGTCCACCCTGCTGCTGGAGGTGATGGCCAAGGCCTCGCTGAGCGGCGCCCACTGCGCCTATATCTCTGGCGAGGAGGCCGTGGCCCAGATCCGCGGCCGCGCCGACCGCATGGGCTTCGCCCAGGCTCCCGTGAAGCTGGCCGCCGAGAGCAGCCTGCGCGACATCCTCGACGGCCTGAAGCGCGAGAAGTTCGACCTGGTGGTCATCGACTCGATCCAGACCCTGTGGAGCGACGCCCACGAGGCCGGGCCCGGAACGGTCACCCAGGTCCGGGCGTGCGCCGGCGAACTGGTGCGCCTGGCCAAAAAGCAGGGCGTGGCCATCCTGATGGTCGGCCACGTCACCAAGGACGGCCAGATCGCCGGTCCCAGGGTAGTCGAGCACCTGGTCGACGCGGTGCTCAGCTTCGAGGGCGAACGCGGCTATCCGTTCCGGGTGCTGCGCGGCGCCAAGAACCGGTTCGGGGCCACCGACGAGATCGGCGTGTTCGAGATGGGCGACTCGGGGCTGCGCGAGGTGAAGAACCCCTCGGCCCTGTTCCTCAACGAGGGCGGCGAGCGGGCGGCCGGCGCGGCGGTGTTCGCCGGCATAGAGGGTTCTCGACCCGTCCTGGTCGAATTTCAGGCCCTGGTCGCGCCATCCGCGTACGGAACACCCCGGCGCGCCGTGGTCGGATGGGATTCCGGGCGCCTGGCCATGGTCTTGGCTGTGCTTGAATCGCGTTGCGGCCTTGGTTTTGGCAACAAGGACGTCTATCTGAACGTCGCTGGCGGCCTGCGGATCACCGAGCCGGCGGCGGACTTGGCGGCGGCGGCGGCCTTGGCCTCCTCGGCCCTCGACATCGCCCTGCCGCAGGACTGCGTCGTCTTCGGCGAAGTCAGCCTTTCCGGTGAAGTGCGGCCCGTGAGCCGTATGGAGACACGTTTGAAAGAGGCCGCGAAACTCGGCTTTGGCCGGGCCCTTGGACCGCTGTCGGGGCTGCCCGAGGGCGGCGGAGCCTTGCCCGTGGCGGGCGTTGCGCGCCTGGCCGACGCGGTGCGCCGCATCGGCGACGAAATCTGGGGCCAGCTGACGTGACGCCGTTCGACATCATCTTCGGCCTGATCCTGCTGGTCTCGGCCCTGGTCGGCTTCGCGCGCGGCGCGTCGCGGGAACTGACCTCGGCCCTGTCGTTCATCGTCGCCGCCCTGCTCTCCCTGCTGGCCCTGCGGGTCACCGGACCGCTGTTTCGCGGCCTGATGGACCCTGACTGGGCGGCCACGGCGGCCGCCATCCTGGTCACCTTCGTGATCACCTTCGTCCTACTGCGCCTGATCGGCGCCCAGATCACCAAGACCCTGCACGCCGACGGCGCCTTGGGCACGCTGGATCGCCTAATGGGCCTGGCGTTCGGCCTGCTGCGCGGCCTGGTGGTGCTGGGGGTGTTCAGCCTGGTGTTCCACATGGCCACCCCGCCCGACCGCGTGCCCAGCTGGATGTCGAAGTCGGCGCTGTATCCGCTGTCCAACGCCGCCGGCCGCGTGCTGAAGGTGTTCGCCCCGAAGGGCGCGGGCTTGGCCGGCAAGCTGGCTCCCGCCATCGAGGACGCCGTGCATGACGGCGCCAGCGACAAACCGTCCGACCGCAAGCCGGGCGAAGCAGGTTATGATAAGGACCAGCGTCGTTCCGTCGACGATCTGGTGGAGAAATCTCGATGACGTCTTTCGGCCAGTCGACCGACCGCTTCTCGTCCAGGCCCTGGCGGGATCCGGAAGACGACACCCTACGCCTCGAGTGCGGGGTCTTCGGCGTCTATGGCGTGCGTGACGCCGCCGCGGTCACCGCCCTGGGTCTGCACGCCCTGCAGCATCGCGGCCAGGAAGCCTGCGGCATCGCCGCCTTCGACGGTCAGCGCTTCCACACCGAACGCCACATGGGCCATGTCGGCGACGCCTTCACCGGCAACGACCTGGTCGAGCGCCTGCCCGGCGGCATGGCCATCGGCCATACCCGCTATTCCACGGCCGGCGGAAGCGGCATCCGCAACGTCCAGCCGATGTTCGCCGATCTCGAGACCGGCGGCGTGGCCATCGCCCACAACGGCAACCTGACCAACTTCCTGACCCTGCGCGAGCGGCTGGTTCAGGAAGGCGCGATCTTCCAGTCGACCAGCGACAGCGAGGTGATCCTCCACCTGATCGCCCGCTCGCGGAAGGCTCGGATCGTCGACCGCTTCATCGACGCCGTCGGCCAGATCGAAGGCGGCTACGCGATCGTGGCCATCACCAACAAGAAGATGATCGGCCTGCGCGATCCGCTGGGCATCCGCCCGCTTGTGCTGGGCGACTTGGACGGTCAGCCGATCCTGGCGTCCGAGACCTGCGCTCTGGACATGATCGGCGCCCGCTTCGTGCGCGACGTCGAGCACGGCGAGATGGTGGTGATCTCCGAGACCGGCGTGAAGTCGCTGCGCCCGTTCCAGACCGTCGCCGCCCGGCCCTGCGTGTTCGAATATGTCTATTTCGCCCGCCCCGACAGCGTCGTGAACGGCCGCTCGGTCTATGACGTGCGCAAGCGCATGGGCCAGCGCCTGGCCATCGAGACCGGCGTCGAGGCCGATGTCGTGGTGCCGGTTCCCGACAGCGGCGTGCCCGCCGCCATCGGCTTCGCCCGGCAAAGCGGCTTGCCCTTCGATCTCGGCATCATCCGCAACCACTATGTGGGCCGTACCTTCATCCAGCCGACCCAGGGCGTGCGCGAACTGGGCGTGCGCATGAAGCATAGCCCCAACCGCGCCGTGCTCGAGGGCAAGCGCGTCATCCTGATCGACGATTCGATCGTGCGCGGCACCACCTCGCTGAAGATCGTCCGCATGGTCCGCGAGGCCGGCGCCAAGGAGGTCCACCTCCGCTCGGCCAGCCCGCCGATCAAGTGGCCCGACTTCTACGGCATCGACATGCCCGAGCGCGAACAGCTGCTGGCCGCCACCAAGTCGCTGGAAGAGATGGCGCGGTTCCTGGAAGTCGACAGCCTGGGATTTCTGTCGGTCGACGGCTTGTATCAGGCCCTGGAAGCGGGCCCCCGCGATCCGGCCCACCCGCAGTTCACCGACCACTACTTCACCGGCGACTACCCCACTCGGCTGACGGACCGCGAGATCGCCGAGGGCCGCAACGACCAGGCCGAGAAGCAGCTGTCGCTGCTGGTCAGCGCCTAGTTCCCGCGTCCTTCGAGGCTCGCCGATGGCTCGCTCCTCGGGATGAGGAGCGCTGAGCCAGATCTACTGTTCCTCATCCCGAGGCGCCGCGAAGCGGCCTCAAGGGACGCAGGGCAGCCCCCAACAGGATGCCGCGCTTGCTCAAAGACCTCCTCGCCAAGCTGAAGATCGACGGCTACATCCTGGCCCTGTTCGGCATGGTGGTGCTGGCCTCGGTGCTGCCGGTGCGCGGCGAGGCCGCGACGATCGTCGGCTGGGTGGTCAAGATCGCCATCGCCCTGCTGTTTTTCCTGCACGGCGCCAAGTTGTCGCGCGAGGCCGTGGTCGCGGGCCTGACCCATTGGCGCCTGCACCTGACGATCCTGGCCTTCACTTTCGTGCTGTTCCCGGCCCTGGGCCTGCTGATCAGCCGGTCCGGCCTGCTGTCGCCCACCCTGTCGGCCGGCATGCTGTTCCTGTGCTGTCTGCCCTCGACCGTGCAGTCGTCGATCGCCTTCACCTCGATCGGCCGAGGCAACGTGGCCGCCGCCGTCTGCGCCGCCTCGGCCTCGAACCTGCTGGGCATCTTCCTGACGCCGGTGCTGGTGGGGTTGCTGATGCACGCTCACGGCGAGACCGGCGGAGCCTGGGCGTCGATCAGGCCGATCATCATCCAGCTGTTGTTGCCGTTCGTGGTCGGCCAGCTTGTCCGCCCCTGGGTCGGACCGTGGATAAACCGGCACAAGGCCCTGGTCGGCCGGGTCGATCGCGGCTCGATCCTGCTGGTGGTCTATGCGGCCTTCAGCGCCGCGGTGATCGACGGCATCTGGAACAAGGTGTCGATTCCCGAGCTGCTGTTGCTGCTCGTCGTCTGCATGGCGCTGCTGGCGGTCATCATGGCCGCGACCATGTTCGGCTCGCGGGCGCTGGGTTTCTCCAAGTCCGACGAGGTGGCCATCGTATTCTGCGGCTCGAAGAAGAGCCTGGCCAGCGGCGTACCGATGGCCGGCATCCTGTTCCCCGGCCCGACGGCGGGCATTCTGGTCCTGCCGCTGATGCTGTTCCACCAGATCCAGCTGATGGCCTGTTCGGTGATCGCCCAGCGCTACGGCGCGCGGCCGGCGGACGAGGTCTGACACCAAGGGAATCCGTTGGCGCCACCACGCGTTTTGTTGGTGTTACCAACGATTTCGTTTCATCACGAAACGGTTCTGTTTAGAACCCGCCCATGACTTCCGACTCCGAAAAGCCCCTGGCCGGCCGCATCGCCCTCGTCACCGGCGCCACCCGTGGCATCGGCGAGGCTATTGCTCTCGGCCTGGCCCAGGCGGGCGCCCATGTCGTGGCCGTGGGCCGCACCCAAGGGGCCCTGGAGGCCCTGGACGACGCGATCCTGACCGCGACGGGCGAGCACGCCACCCTGGTCCCACTGGACCTGCGCGAACCCGACGGCCTGGACCAGCTGGGCGCGGCCCTCTACGAGCGCTATGGCAAGCTGGACGTGCTGGTGGGCGCCGCGGGCGTGCTGGGCGCGCTGACCCCGGTCGGCCACCTGGACCCTAAGGGCTGGGACATGATCATGGCCACCAACCTGACGGCCAACTGGCGTCTGATCCGGTCCATGGACCCGCTGCTGCGTCGCGCCGAGGCCGGCCGGGCCATCTTCCTGACCAGCAGCCTGGCCAAGACTCACCGGGCCTTCTGGGGCGGCTACGCGGCCTCCAAGGCCGGGCTCGAGGCCGTCGTCGGCTGCTATGACGACGAGATGGAGAACACCACGGTGCGCGCCGTCTGCGTCGACCCCGGCGCCATGCGCACACGGATGCGGGCCGGGGCCTTCCCGGGCGAGGATCCCCAGACCGTCCCCGCGCCCGACACCCTCGTTCCGCTGATCGTCGACCTGGCCCGCCCCGACCGCGTGCCGCCCAAGGGCGTCGTGCGGTTCAAGGAACGCGGCCAGGAGGCCGCCAGCATCGGCTGACCTCGGCAGCCCCTATGCCAGGGTGCGAAAGGTGATCGAATAGCGCAGGGCGTCGACCGGCGGGATGCTGTGTTCCCAGACGGAGCGGGCGTCGCCCGCCAGCCAATAGGCCGAGCGGGGCTCCAGGGTCAGGGATCGTCGCTCCCAGCCGGCCTCGCGTCGCCGCCGAAAGCGCATGAGGCATGGCGACAACAGCGAGAAGCCTATCACCTGGCCGAACGCCGGCCGGTCGCGATGCCAGCCGATCGGCGCGCCGGTCTGATATTCGTTGACCAGGGCGTGGACCAGGGCCTGCGGCCTCAGGCCAGCAAGCGCTGCAGCCCGCTGACGCAAGGGCTGCAGGAAGTCCGGGATCGGCGGACCGTCCTCCAGTCCCTTCGTGGATTCCTCATAGCGCCGGCCGAAATACGCCACCCGCCGGCGCGCGGCATAGCCCCGCATCTCGAAGGGCCGCAGGTCGAGCCCCGCCAGGGATTCGGCCAGCGCGGCCTCCTCGTCCGGATCGATCATCTCCGACCGATAGACGAAGCCCGGCGGTCCCGGCGCCGGGTCGTCGAACAGGCTGGCTTGTCGCGGGTCCATGCCATCGCAAATGGCCCCGCCCACGCCGCCGTTCCAGGGCGGGTCAGCGCCCCTTGGGCGGCGCCTTGTTGCCGCGGACGGTGCGGGCGCCGGCCACGGGACGACGCGGCGCGGTCTTGGAGCCCGCCGCCTTGCCGCCCGCCGCCTTGAAGCCGACCTTGTAGCTGGGCGTGGTGGGCTTCTTCTGGGCGCGGGGACCCTGCTTCTTGACCGACTTGACCGCCGCCTTGCCGGGCTCGGCGGCGGGCGCCGCGGCGATCTCGTTCGGCTTGGGCGCCTTGGAAGCTTTCGAGGCCGGCTTGCCGGCGCTGGGGGCTGGGACGGGCAGGCCCGCGGCCTGGGCGGCGGTGGCCGCCGCGGCTTCGGCCACGCGCACCGACTTCTTGACGGTGTTGCGCGAGGCGCGGATCCGCTCCTTCTCGCGCTCCTTGCGCTCGAACTCCCGCTTGCCCTTGCCAGAGTGGCCCTTGGCCTCGCCCTCGGCATAGGGGTTGGCGCCCGACTTCAGGGTGATGCGCAGCGGCACGCCCGGCAGGTCGAAGCTCTCGCGCAGGCTGTTGATCAGGTAGCGCCGATACTGCTCGGGCATCTGGTCGGCGCGGCTGGAGAACAGCACGAAGGTCGGCGGACGGGCCTTGGTCTGGGCCATGTACTTGGGCTTGATGCGCTTGCCGCCGACGCTGGGCGGCGGGTGGCGCTGCATGGCCATCTGCAGCCAGTCGTTCAGGTCGCGGGTCTTGACCTTGGTCGACCAGTCCTTGTGGCTCTTGAGCACAGCGGGCATCAGCCGTTCGACGCCCTTGCCGGTCTCTCCCGACAGCGCGATCACGGGCGTGCCCCGCAGCTGGGGCAGCATGCGCTCGGCGTGCTCGATGAAGCCCTTGAGGGTCGCGCCCGGATCCTCGACCAGGTCCCACTTGGCCAGCACGAAGACGACGCAGCGGCCTTCGCGCTCGGCCAGGTCGGCGATCTGCAGGTCCTGGGTCTCGAACGGATGGGTGGCGTCCATGACCAGCAGGACGACCTCGGCGAAGGTGATCGAGCGGATCGTGTCGCCGGTCGAGAGCTTTTCCAGCTTCTCGTTGACCTTGGCCTTCTTGCGCAGGCCAGCGGTGTCGACCAGCCGCACCTTGCGGCCGCCCCAGTCCCAGTCGACCGAGATGGAATCGCGGGTGATGCCGGCCTCGGGACCGGTCAGCAGCCGCTGCTCGCCGATCAGCCGGTTGATCAGGGTCGACTTGCCGGCGTTGGGGCGGCCGACGATGGCGATCTTGATCGGCTTGTCGTCGTCCAGCTCGTCGTGGTCAGTCTGCAGCTCTTCGGGCGCGACGGACAGCAGGGCCGCATAGAGCTCAGCCATGCCCTCGCCGTGTTCGCCGGAGATTTGGATCGGCTCGCCCAGGCCCAGGACGTTGGCCTCGGCCGCGCCGTGGTCGCCAGCCTTGCCCTCGGACTTGTTGGCGGCGACCAGCACCGGCTTGTTCCGCTTGCGCAGGATCTCGGCGAAGATCCGGTCCAGCGGCGTCAGGCCCTCGCGGGCGTCGAACACCAGCAGGCTGACGTCGGCCTCGTCGATCGCCAGCTCGGTCTGGGCGCGCATCCGCGCCTCCAGGCTCTCGTCGGTGACATCCTCGAAGCCGGCGGTGTCGATCAGCTCCAGGTCCAGGTCGCCCAGGCGGCCGTGCGCGAACCGGCGGTCGCGCGTGACGCCGGGCTGGTCGTCGACCAGGGCCAGCTTGCGGCCGGCCAGACGGTTGAACAGGGTCGACTTGCCCACATTGGGGCGGCCGACGATCGCGAGTTTCAAAGGCATGGGCTGTGATTAGTCGATTTCGAGGACAAAAGCGACAAACCCGGACTGGTGAGGACCAGCCCGGGTTCGCGTTGCTTGGATTGTGGGTCCGGGCGGGCCCGGAATGACGCTAGCGAATGGCGATCAGATCCGCCTCGTCGGTGGCCAAATAGACCGTGTCGCCCATGGCAATCGGGCCCAGCAGCACCGACTGGCCGACCTTCAAGGTCTTCAGCGTCTCGCCGGTCTTGGGGTTCAGCGCCACGGCCTGGCCCTCGCTCGACACGGTGATCAGACGGTTGGAAGCCAGGATCGGCGTCGACCAGACCACCGGGTGCTTGGCCCGCTTCTTCTTCTGCTTCTTGCTCAGCTTGTCGGTGTTGTTGAGGTCGCGGATCCAATAGACCTGACCGGCCTCGCGCGAGACGCAGATCACCTGGCCGGCCTTGTCGACGACGAAGACCACGTCGCCGGCCGCCCAGGGGCTGGTGATGGCGGTGACCGGCAGGCTCCAGCGGGCCTGGCCCGTGCGCAGGTCGGTGGCCGAGAAGACGCCCGAGTGGCTGACGGCGAAGACGTCGCCCTTGAAGATCACCGGGCGACCGGCGATGTCGCGGATCTCGGACAGGGCGTTGGTGCGGCTGGCGCGGCTGAGGGCTTCGCTCCACAGGTCGTTGCCGTTGCTGGCGCGCAGGGCGACCAGTTCGCCCGAGGCGAATCCGGCCACGACCGTGTCGCCGCTGACCGCGGGACTGGTGGCCGCCAGGATCCGGGCGGGCTCGATCAAGGCCTGGTAGGTCCAGCCCGGCGCGCCGTCGGCGGTGTTGAAGCTCAGCAGTTCGTTGTCGGTCGAGATCACGAACACCCGGCCGTCGGCGACGGTGGGCGCGGCGTGGACCGGCGTGCTGGTCTGCTGGCGCCAGGCTTCCGCGCCGGTGGCGGCGTCCAGCTGGGCCACGAAGCGAAAGCCCGAAGCGACGTACAGCTTGCCGTTGGCGTAGGCGACGCCGCCACCGAAGCCCGTGCGGTCGGCCTTGCTGCCGCCGATGCCGAAGAATCCGCGCTTCTTGCCGGGCGCCTTGGCGGGACGCAGGTCCTTGCGCCAGATCGTCGCCCCGCTCTTGGCGTCGAGGGCGCTGACGGTGGCCTCGCCGTCCATCACGAAGATCTTGCCATCGGCGGCCACCGGCGGCGCGGTTACGTGATATTTGCGGTTGGCCTTCTGGCCGAAGCCCTTGCGCCAGGCGATGTCGAAATTGGCGGCGGCCGCCACGTGCTCGACCGACTGCTCGGCGTTGCCGCCCGGCAGCGGCCAGTCGGCCTGGACGGCCGGCTCGGGCAGGAAGAAGTCGGCCCCCTTCAGCGCCTCGGCCGGCTCGACCTTCTGGTCGAAGGCGATGACCGAGATCCGCTGGCCCTGGGTGGCCAAGGTCTTGTTGGCTTCCTTCTTGTCGAAGGGATTGAGCTTGGAGATCGTCGAACAGCCCGCCACCGACACCGCGGCGGTCATCATCGCGGTGAGAAGCAGATAGCGCTTGGTCGTCATGGGGCGTCGGCTCATTGGGCGGTATTGGGGGCGACGTCGGCCTGCGGGCCGGTCGGAAGCGAGAGCGCGGCGGACGGCGGCAGGGCCATGGCGGTCTTGACCACGGCCGGCAGGTCCTTGGCGGAGCCGGAATCGATCATGGCCATCGCGCCCCGGGCGCGCTCGCGGATCTCATCCGAGGAGTTGTCGAGCGAACTGGACAGCACCAGGAAGTCGCCGCGCGCGCCGGCCAGGTCGCCGGCTCGCAGCTTGGCGAAGGCCAGGGCTTCCTTGGCCTGTACGCGATAGGGACTCTTCTCGCCCATCAACGGGGTCAGCCTCGCCTCGACGTCCTTGTAAGGAGCCGTGTCGATGAGCGCCAAGGCGGAATTGAGGCCGGCGAGGTCGGCCAGCACCGGATTGGGCGAAAGCTTGGCCGCTTGGTCGAAATAGGCCACCGCCTCGGCGGTCTTGTTCTGCTCCAGGCGGACACCGCCCATCTGCAGCAGGGCCAGGGCCTTGTAGACGGGCGTGCCGGTCTTGGAGATCGCCTCGAACGCCGGAAAGGCCGTGGCGAGGCCCGACTTCTGGCCCGTGGTCAGAGCCGCCTGGTAGGCTTCGGTGGCCTTGTTGGTCTGGCTTTGCTGGTGGCTGGTCCAGCCCATCCAGCCGCCCGCGCCCAGAATCGCCACCGCGGCCAGCGCGCCCACCCAGGGCAGCGACTTCAGCGCGAGGGACTTGTAGCGGTCGGAGCGCAGCTGCTCTTCGACCTCGTCAAACACATCGACCACGAACGAGGCTCCGATAGAGGGCGAAAACTGCGCCCTGAGGCGTCGAGCCCGAATTGCTCCGGAATCGACACGCGAAATGAAAACCATGGTGAGCGGACCCACCGAGGCGGCGAACCTATAGCGTGTCCGAGCCAGCCGCAACGGGGCGGAACCGGTACAGTCGCCGGTCTTTCCGCTCCCGACCCGTCGGGGCCTAGCTCTTCCTGGCGTAGTAGGTCTCGGCCTCGCCCGGGAAGGTGCGCGCCTTGACGTCGCGCGCATAGTCGGCGGCCGCGCGTTCGATCTCGCCTTTCAGGTCCGCGTAGCGGCGCACGAACTTCGGCGCCCAGTCGAACAGGCCCAGCATGTCGTCGACCACCAGGATCTGGCCGTCGCAGCCGGCCGAGGCGCCGATGCCGATGGTCGGGACCGAGATGGCGGCCGTCACGTCGCGCGCCAGGCTCTCGGCCACGCCCTCGACCACGACGGCGAAGGCCCCGGCCTGCGCGGTGGCGCGCGCTTCCTCCAGCACCTTCAGCCGGCCGGCCTCGTCCTTGCCCTTGGCTTTGAAGCCGCCGTCGACCAGCACCGCCTGGGGCCGCAGGCCGACATGGCCCATGACCGGAATGCCGCGCTGCACGAGATAAGCGATGGTGGCCGGCACGGTGGGGCCGCTCTCGACCTTGACCGCCTGGCACCCCGTCTCCTTCATGATCCGCACGGCGTTGGCGTAGGCTTCCTCCGGCGCGCCCTCGTACGAGCCGAACGGCATGTCGACCACCACCATGGCCTTGCGCGAGCCGCGCATCACCGCCTGGCCGTGCAGGATCATCATGTCCAGGGTCACACCCACGGTGTTGGGCAGCCCGTGGACGACCATGCCCAGCGAGTCGCCGACCAGCAGCACGTCGCACGACTCGTCCAGGGCCGCGGCGATCGGCGCGGTGTAGGCGGTCAGGCAGACGATGGGCTCGCCGCCCTTGCGGGCGGCGATGTCGGGGGCCGCCAGGCGGCGGACCTTCTCTTCACGATGGGCGGACAGGATCGGCACTCCGGCGAAAGACGCACGCGGTTTTCCGCCAGATCGTTCGGCGTCGCAACATTATCGGTGAAAACTTCGCCGAAACGGGCCTAGACCTCGTCCACCAGCCGGGTCACGGCGAAGGCGAGGGCCAGCACCGCCAGGGCCACGCCCACCCAGAGGGTCTCCGAGCCGCCCAGGGGGAACAGCTGATCGTAGCGATGGGTCAGCTTGTCCACGCCCAGGGTCAGCTGGTCGGCGCCCTCCTTCGACATTTCGGAGAACTCGTTGGCGAACCGTGCGCCGACCAGCTGGACGGCGGCGGCCACGCCGGCCACGACGCCGGTCGCGCCGATCAGCACCCGGCGCAGCGCCCAGCCGCGATCCAGTTTCCGGGTCACCCGCTCGGCGAACAGCTCCGCGTCGCGGAACGCCGGAGCCTGGCCGTAGAGGCGCGTCAGTTGGGTTTCGAAATCCAGGTCAGCCACGGTTTTCCCTCCTCGCGGAGTCGATCGGTACGCTGTCGGACGGCGGGGCCATCCGGATTCTGAGTTTATCCAGACCACGTTTGACATGGGATTTGACCGTCCCAAGGGGGATGTTCAAGGTCTCGGCCGCCTCGGCGTGCGACCAGTCGGCCCCATAGCACAACGAAACGCACAGGCGCTCGGCCTTGGACAGATGCTTGAGCGCCTCGTCCAGGTCCAGGCGGTCGGCGGTCGCGCCGGGTCCGTCCGATCCGACCGGCGCGGTTTCCTCGGGCGCCTCAGTCAGCACGAACCGCGCCTCCCGCTTGACCTTGCGCAGATAGAGCCGCGCGGCGATCTTCTTGATCCACCCCGCGAAGGCCCCTTCCCCGCGATAGTCGACGATCTGCTCGTAGCCGACCAGGAAGGCGTCCTGGGCGATGTCGTCGGCGGTGGCCGGATCGGCCCCCAGCCGGCGCAGCAGACCCCGCACGGCCGAGCCGTGGCGGCGCACCAACTCGCCGAAGGCCCGCCGGTCGCCGGCCGCCGCCAGGGCGGCCAGCTCGACGTCGTGGCCGGTGGGTGGGCGTTCAGTGCCCATGAGCTTGGTCCCCTCTCCCCCTTGTCCGCGCTCAAACTTCGGGCGGGCGCTTGTTGGGGTTGAAGAAGCTGAGGATCACGAAGGCCAGGCCGATCATGCCCGGGATGGCCGCCCCGCTGACGGTGCCGAACATGGCATGGTCGTCAATGCTGCCCAGCGCGACGCCTGTGAGTGCAATGCCCGCCGCCACGGCTAGGAGAATGACGCCGATCCGCATATCGCGATGCGCAGACGGCACTTTCACCGGCGCGACATCCTTGGTCAAAGCCTCAAAAAGTTGTGGCGACGGCTCCTGACCGCGCTCGATGGCCATACGGATAAGTTGTTGCGCTTGAAGCCGTTCGCGGCTCCGCAACCACTTCGGAACCAAGACCAGCGCCAAAACCAGAATGACCGGCGCAAAAAAGAAGCCGAATGGAACCAGAACGTCAGGGCCCATGACCTAAATCCCCTCGAATGCTTGGCGGGAGCGCTTCGCCCTCGCCTTCTGTAGGTAAGAGACCTGGGCCATGGCGATTGGAGGCGCCGGGCCGGATGAAACTTTCGTAAGGCTAGCGACGGGCCAGGACCTGCGCGCCCAGCAGGCCGGCGGCGGCCGCCAGGGTCAGGATCCCGGCGGCCGGCAGCAGGACGGGGGCCAGGGCGTGGACAGCCAGGTCCAGCACCGGGGCGCAGGCCCACAGCACCGCGCCCGCGGCGGCGGCGGTCACGGCGGCCGAGGCCAGCTTCAGCTGCAACTCCCGCCGGGCCACCCGCTGCATCACCTCAGCGACGAACGCCGCGTCCACCGTCGGCCGCGCGGGAGCGGCGTCCGCGGACAGGAAGGCGGCCAGGCGATCTTCGGGGGTCATGACGCGTCTCCCAATACGGCCAACAGTCTCTCACGTCCTCGGTTCACATGCGACTTCACCGTGCCCAGCGGCAGGTTCAGGGTTTCGACCGCCTCGCCGTGCGACCAGCCCTGGCCCAGGCAGAGGGTGACGCAGGCCCGCTGGTCGGGCGGCAGGCCGGCCAGAGCCGTCTCCAGCGCCAGGCGGTCGGCCGGATCGGCCGCGCGCGGCGCCTCGGCCGCCTGGTCCTCGCGCCAGGCCTCGTCGCGACGGGCGGCGCGGCGAGCGGACCGGCCGTGGTCCAGCGCCTTGCGCCAGGCGATCCCGAACAGCCAGGCGCGAAAGCCCTCGTCGTCTCGCAACCGGTCAAGACTGGACCAGGCCGCCAGGAAGGCTTCCTGGGCGATGTCGTCGGCGTCGCCGAAACCGCTCTTGCGCAGGAACCCGCGCAGGCTCCGCTCGTGGGCGGCCACCAGCCGGGCGAAAGCGGACTGCGACCCGTCCCGCGCGGCCCGGACGAGCGGTGCGTCCATCAGACCCGCGGTCCTCGATCCACCAGGATCGACACCGCCGCCGCCACGGCCAGGGCGGCCATGACGAAGGACACGATCACGAACGCCGGCCCGGCGTCATAGAGGTTGGTGACCGCCGCAAAGGTGAAGCCGGCGCAGAGACAGCCGAACAGCGCGACCCGCGACCAGGTGTGCTGGCGCCAGTGGCGGCGGCGATGGCGACGGCGGAAGCGGTCGTCGTCGTCCACCTCGCCCAGATCGTCGCCATCGTTCCAGCGCTTGCTAAGCTTGGCCATCAGCTCCGGCGGCGGCTCGCGTCCCGATTGGGCATAGGTCTTGATCAGGTCCAGGGTGTCGCGGTTGGCCCTGTAGGACAGCCAGCTTTGATAGGCGCCGAACACGAACCAGCTCAGCGGAAAGATCAGCCACCAGAACTGTCGAAACATATCTTCCATGGTCTTGGTCTCCAGGGGCGCGTCGCGCGCCTCGAAATGTCGGCTTGAAACCTTGAGGGATCAGCGGGCGTTGAGCCGCGCCACCAGCGCCGGCGGCGGCTCGTGGCCGGCCGCCGCGTAAGAGCGCAGCACGTCCAGGGCGTCGCGGCGGGCGCGATAGGCCAGCCAGCTTTGAAACACGCCGAAGACGCCCCAGCTCAGGGGAAACACCAGCCACCAATAGGAGCGGAACAGCTCGTCCATCGGTCTCAATCTCCAGATCGACGCGACCCTTCGCGCCGTTTTCTGAAGACTAGTCGGCGCCGACCCGTTGATTGGATGCGGCGACCCGGGAAATAATTTCGTCCATGGCCGAGAACATCATGGTCGGGCCGTGGTCGGCCAGGGCGCGCCGCGTGGCGTAGCCCCAATCGACCGCGCCGCAGGCCAGGCCCGCCTCGCGCGCCGCCTCGATGTCGCGGGTCTCGTCGCCGATGCACAGCACCCGGTTCTTGGCGATGCGCGCGGCCTTGACCACGGCCCTGAACTTGGCGGCCTTGCCGAAGATCGCCGCGCCGCAGCCGTAGTGGTCGACCAGGGCGGCCAGGTCAGGCCCCAGGATCGAGCGGATGGTGGCTTCGGAATTGGAGCTGACGATCGCCAGGCGCAGGCCCGCCGCCGACAGGCCGCGCAGCAGGTCGCCGGTGCCCGAGAACAGCGGGATGGCGTGGGCCTCGGCGGCCATCATCTTCTTGCCGTGGGCGGCGACCAGCGGGACCTTCCACAGCGGCAGGCCCAGATAGTCGATGATCTCGCGGCTGGTGCGGCCGCGCAGCATGGCGATCTCGTCCTCGGTGACCGCCTTGAACTTGAAGCGTTCGGCCAGCGGCCTGACGGCGCGGATGGCCCAGGCCGTGCTGTCGGCCAGAGTCCCGTCGAAGTCGAAGATGACCAGATCGATCTGGGCGTCCATTCAGCCCCCTGAACCCAAGGCGCGACCATACACGTCAGGCTTGAATCCGACCAGCAGTTGATCGCCCGCCTCAACGACCGGCCGCTTGATCATCGACGGATTGGTCAGCATCAGCGCGATGGCCTTGGCCTCGTCGATCCCCTGCTTGTCGGCGTCCGGCAGCTTGCGGAAGGTCGTCCCGGCCTTGTTCAGCAAGGCCTCCCAGCCCACGACCCGGCTCCAGGCCTCCAGGCGCGGACGATCGATTCCCGTCGTCTTGTAGTCGTGGAAGCCGTAGGCGACCCCGTGACCGTCCAGCCAGTCCCGCGCCTTCTTCATCGTGTCGCAGGCCTTGATGCCGTAGATCGTGGTGGTCACCTCTGATTGCTCCGTGCGCGTCAGATTCTCGAGTCCGACCAGCCTAGAGTTCGCGCGCCGCCGGGCAAAACGGAAAAAGGCGGCGGCGAACGCGCGGTCCGTCCGCGAACGGTCAGGCCAGGGCCAGCAGGCCCGCGCGCAGGGCGTCGCCGTCGCCATCTGGCAGGCCCGCCTCGACCTCGGCATGGGTGTGCGTCCAGGCCGGCAGGGCCTGGGCCAGCAGAGCCATGCCGGCCGGCGTCAGGGACAGGCGACGGCTGCGCCGGTCCAGCGGATCGACGTCGACCCTCAACAGGCCGCGCCGCTCCAGGGGCTTGAGGTTGGCGGTCAGGGTGGTGCGATCCATGGCCAGCAGGCCGGCCACCGAGCCGATGGTCGGCGGCTCGGGCCGGTTCAGCGACATCAGCAGCGAGAACTGGCCGTTGGTGATCGCGAACGGCGCCAGGGCCTGGTCGAACCGCCGCGCCAGGGCTCGCGCCGCGCGCTGGGCGTGGAGGCACAGGCAGGTGTCCCTCACGTGAAGGGTGGCGGCGAACGGCACTTCCAGCGGCTTTGACACCTCGCACTTATGTTGATATCAACTCTTTCTGTCAAGGCCGAACGGCTGGCGGGCTCACGCACCAGGGAGAACAACCATGCCCAACCACAAGGTCGCATCGCGCGAGGAATGGCTGGAGGCGCGCAAGGCGCTGCTGGCCCACGAGAAGGAAGAGACCCAGTTGCGCGACCGCAACGCCGCTGAGCGGCTGGCCCTGCCTTGGGTCAAGGTCGACAAGGTCTACGCCTTCGATACGCCGAGCGGCAAAAAGACCCTGGCCGAGCTGTTCGACGGCCGAAGCCAGCTGGTGGTCTACCATTTCATGCTGCCGCCCGAATGGGACGCCGGCTGCCCCGGCTGCTCGTTCCTGGCCGATCACCTGGACGGGACCCTGCCCCACCTGAACCATCACGACGTCACCCTGATCGCCGTGTCGCGCGCGCCGCTGGACAAGATCGCCGCCTACAAGGCCCGGATGGGCTGGACCTTCCCGTGGGCCTCATCGTTCGAGAGCGACTTCAACTACGATTTCGGCGTGTCGTTCACGCCCCAGACGATCGCGGCCGGCGCCACCTACAATTTCGAGCCCGCCGGCGAGGACGCCAACGAACTGCCCGGCATGAGTTCGTTCTACAAGGACGACACCGGCCAGGTGTTCCACACCTATTCCAGCTACGGCCGCGGCGGCGAGGAACTGATCGGGACCTACATGATCCTCGACCGCGCGCCCCTGGGCCGCAACGAGGAAGGCTCCATGGACTGGATGCGCCGCCACGACGAATACGAGGACGCCGCGCCGGCCAAGGCCTGTCACGGCGAAGCGGTTCCGGCCTAGGCGTCCGCCATGCTGTGCTGCGCGCTGGGACTGCTGGCCCTGCTGACCGGCGCCTCGGCGCGCGGCCTGCGGGCTCTGCTGGGCGCGTGGCCGGTGGCGATCCTCGCCGGCGGCGCGGCCACGGCCCTGGCGGTTCTGGTTCCGCACCACCTGGAGCACTATCGCCAGCGCGCCCAGGCCCACGATCGGACCGTGATGGCCGAGATCGTCGCCGCGCCGCTGTGCTCGGGCCGGCCGTCCTAGGCGGATTCGACGCGAGGCTCTTTCAGCGCCCGGCTGAAGTACACCGGCAGACACAGCCGCGCCGGCCAGTCGACCATGTCGGCCTGGTATTCCTCGGTCCACATCTCGGCCGGATGGGCGTGCACGAACCGCGCTTCCTGGATCTCCGGCGGATCGGCGAACACGAGGCTGACGGCAGGGGTCTCGTCGATGACCCCGGCCCTGGCACCGATGCCGGTGCAGATCGCTCTGAGCGCAGAGGGGGAAATCAGAGGACAGGTCAGGCCAGTTTACAGAATCGCGACCGTGAAGAACGCCCGCCCGGGCACCCTCGCCTACCGCTCCTGGACGCTGGAGGCCCCGCCTTCGCTGGCGTTGTGGATGTACTGCTCGGCGACCAACCAGGCCTTGACCGGCCGCAACGTGCCCAAGCATCCGACCAGCAGGGCCGGAAAGACCGTCGCGAACTGCACCCACAGCGGCGGGCTCCAGGCGATCACCGCCCACGCCCAGACCGCGATGACCAGGATGCCCATGCCGGTCATGACAAAGAAGGCCGGGCCGTCCGCTGGGTCGGCGAAGCCGTAGTCCAGCCCGCAACGGTCGCACTGCTTGGCCAGGCGCAGGAAGCCGCCGAACAGCCTGCCCTCGCCGCAGCGCGGACAGCGGCAGAGCAAGCCCGCCCGCAGGCTCGTCGGGCTGTCGAAGGGTGTGGTGAGCGGCCGTTCCATACAATGAGCGCCTTGTTGCATACATTAATCATCGAATGTATGTATCGCATCATGGAAAAGCAACCATGACGCGGGATCGCCCCACGGCTGGCTGGCTGCGGCGCATCCGGCCCGGCCAAGGCCGGCCGATCTATCTGGCGCTGGTCGAGGCTCTTGAAACGGCCGTCCGCGAGGGCGAGTTGCAGCCGGGCGATCAATTGCCGCCCCAGCGCGCCGTGGCCGATCAGCTGGGCATCGACTTCACAACGGTCACCCGAGCCTATGGCGCCGCCCGAGCCCGCGGCTTGGTCGAGGGCGCGGTGGGCCGCGGCACCTTCGTGCGCCGCCGCGCCGCCGACGACGAGACCGGCCTGGTCGATCTCAGCATGAACCTGCCGCCGCCGCCCCAGGGCGTGTCGCTGGCGGCGCTGCTGAAGGAGACGACCGCCGCGATCCTCGACCGCACCGACGTCGCCACCTTGATGGCCTATCACGCCGGTCCCGGGACACCGGGACAGCGCGCGGCCGGTGCGGCCTGGCTGGCGGCGACGCTGGGCGACGTCGGGCCCGAACGGATCGTGGTCTGCCCCGGCGCCCAGTCGGCCCTGACGGCGGTTCTGACCACGGTCGCCAAGCCGGGCGGGGCCCTGGTGGTAGAGCCCCTGACCTATCCCGGGATCATCGCCCTGGCCGCCCGGCTGGGCCTGCGGCTGGTCGCCTGCCCGGTCGACGACGAAGGCTTCCTGCCTGAAGCCTTGGCCGGGCTTTGCGCCGAGCACCGGCCGGCGGCCGTCTATCTGGTTCCGACCACCCGCAACCCTGTCGCCACCACCATGGGCCTGGCGCGCCGCCGCGAGGTCGCGACCGTCGTGGCCGCCAGCGCGGTCTGGCTGATCGAGGACGACCCTTACAGTCGCCTGTTCGACACCCCACTGCCCGCCCTCGCCACCCTGGCGTCGGCGCGGACCTTCCACATCGCCACCCTGTCCAAGACGCTGTCGCCGGGCCTGCGCATCGCTTTTCTGGCGGCTCCCACCGACGCGATGGCACAGCAGATCGCCGACGCCCTGCACGCCACGGCCCTGATGGGATCGCCGCTGACCACGGCGGTGGCCGTGCGCTGGATCCGCGACGGCGCCGCCGAGCGGATTCTGGCCGGCGTGCGGCTGGAAGCCCGGGCGCGCCGGGCCATCGCCGCCGAGCTCCTGCCCGCAGCCCGTGGCGACGCCGAAGGGCTTCATGTCTGGCTGGACCTGCCGGCCGGCCTCGACGCGGGCGGTCTTCGCGCCTTGGCGGCGGCGCGCGGCCTGGCGCTGGTCGGGGCGAACGCCTTCGCCGTCACGCCCGACGCCCCCGCCGGCCTGCGCATCTCGCTGGGCGGCCCGGCCAAGGCGTCGCTGCTGCGCGAAGCGCTCGGCAATGTCGCGGCCCTGCTGAAGCCGCCGACGGTCGTCTGAGCGACAAGCGCCCCGGAGCTTGGAGGCCCCGGGGCGAATTCAAATCAAGGGGATACCGCTGGACAATGCGCCAGGCGGCGTTTGGTTCGGTCCGATCGCGGATCGCTCGCCATTTTCAGCGTAACGCCCATCGCGCCAGCGGGATGTGCTCGGTTCGCCCCAACAGGCTGTGGACCAGGGTGAAGCCGCCAACGGTCCAGCGAATGGGCGAAAGGGCTTGCTCGGCGACCAGCCGGCGATCGTAGAGCATGGTCACGTGCGGCGTGAAGCTCCTGTCCACCAGCTTGCCCAGGCCGGCCCGCGCCATCGCCAGGCCGAGATCGCGCTGGAAAGCCTTCAGCGCCTCGAGACCGTCGCCGCCTTGCAAGACGAACGGGTTGTTGCCGCCGTTGTGGAAGCTGGCGGCGCGATCGAACGCGACCTCGAAGGACGGAGTCGTCATCGCTTCGGCCGCTTGGCTGGCCATCGCCACGATGTCGCGCCGCACGCCGGCATGGTCGCCCAGGTGATGCAAGGTGATGTGAAACCGCTCGGGCGCCAGCGGTCGGCCGGTCAGTTGGTGCGCGCCCCGCAAGGCGTCAGCGCGCTGGGCGATGGTCGCCGCCGTCGCCGGATCGGGAAAGATCGCGAAGAACAGCCGGTCCGTGATCGCCGGCGCGTCGAAGAGGGAAAACTGGTCGGACACCAGGGCATCTTGCCGAGATTCCGAAAATGGCGCCACGAGCACATCCTGCGAGCACAGCGCTGGATCTTATTCCCGCTTGGCGAATGGCCGCAAAGGTCTAGCCTTGGGCGACAAGCGGGTGCGATTTCCCGTCGCCCGAAGCGTCGCTCGAAATGTTCCGGAAGGAGATCTTCCCTGTCGTTCGTGACCGACGTCAGGATCTATTCCAACCACTGCATCTCGAAAAATGTAGTTTTCCCCCGAAGCAGCGGGCGCTGAAAAATATGCGCGATGTTGTCGCGTCCTCATCCCGCGAATCTCGCATAACCGCTGGGGCGCCACGAACGATCAAACATAAGGCTCGACACTGAATGCACACGGCTCACGAGATGAGCGCATGGTCCGCGTCTGGTTTGCCCGAATCCGTCCTCGACACCGTCACGGCGAACGTGGCGATCCTGAACGCCGAGGGCGAGATCATCGCTGTGAATGACGCCTGGGCGCGCTTTGCCGAATTCAACGCGCTACCGGTGGAAAACCATGGACTGGGCCTGAATTATGTTGGGTTCTGCGACGGCTTGGGCGCCGGCGAAGCAGCCGTGGGCCTGCGAGGACTGCTGGCGGGCGAGCCGGGCCCCTTCCGCCACGAATACCAGATGGACCTGGCCAACGGACCGTTGTGGGCCCGGATGACCGCCACCCGCGTCTCCAGCGACGGGCGCACGCTGGTGATCGTGGCGCAGGAGGACATCACCGTTCAACGGCACGCCCAGGCGGCCCTGGGACGCGCCACCGCCGCGCTGCTGCACGCCGAGGATGACGAGCGCCGGCGCATCGCCCGCGAGCTTCACGACGGCACCGCCCAGTATCTAACCGGCGCCAAGCTGATGCTGGGCGCGATGAAGGTGGAGGGCCGCGCCGAAAAGATCCGGGGCGAGATCGAGGCTCTGCTGGTCAACGCCCTGGAGGAGATCCGTAGCCTGTCCTACGTGCTGCATCCCCCGGCCCTGGAGGAGATGGGCCTCGGCCCTGCTATCCGGCAGATGGCCGAAGGCTTCGCGCGGCGCACGGGGCTGTCGCTGCAGATCGACATCGCCGACGACTTTCCCAAGATGGCCCGGCCGACCGAGGTGGCGCTGTATCGCGTCGCCCAGGAGGCCCTGGCGAATGTGCACCGGCACTCCGGCAGCCCTCGCGCCACGATCGGCCTGCGCCAGGCCGGCGAGATGGTCCTGCTGTCGATCCGGGACTACGGCGTGGGCTTGGCGGAAAGCGCCTCGGCGACGACCGGCGTCGGGCTGGCGGGCATGCGCCTACGCCTGGAGTTCGTCAGCGGCCACATCTCGCTGACCAGCGCCTTTCCCGGCGTGCTGGTCGAAGCCTGGGCGCCCTTCCTGCCGAAAAGCTAGCGCCCGGACCGCCCGCCGGCCCGGCCGCGACGCGGGTCAAACGCGCGAAATCCGGGCAACGTCCCCATCGTCCGTGCACCGCTGCTATGCAAATCGCCGCGTTTTCATGCTGCGATGCGACATGGTGGAGTTTTCGGATTGCCGCGCCGCCCGACCGGCCCCTTCCTGATCCCGACACGCGGGACAACGACGTTCCGCGATGGCCCGAGAGGGCCGCCGTAGGGCGATGCAGCCGTGCGGTACCGTTTGGACAACGACGTCCGGAGAGATCGCTCCTAGCGATCCCGCCGGGCGTTTTTTTTGGTCTATTGGGGGACTAAAGCATGACAAGACTGCGAGGAATGCTGCGTTGCAGCACGGCTTTCTGCGCCCTGATGTTGGGCGGAACGGCCTATGCGCAATCGGCGCCGGAGCCCGTTCCGGCCACCACCGAACCCGTCGCGGACGTCGTCGAGCCGCCCCCGCCCCCCGCTCCGCCGCCGACCATCAGCGACCAGATCATGGCCGGCAAGCTGATCCTCGAGGTCCGGGCCCGCTACGAGAACGTCGACCAGACCAAGACCGCCACCCTGAAGGACGACGCCTCGGCCTTCACCATCCGCACCCGCCTCGGTTGGGAGACCGGCGAGTTCAAGGGCGTCAAGGGCCTGATCGAGTTCGAGGACGTCCGCCAGGCGGGCCCCGAGCACTACGCCGTCAACGTTCCCGGCGTGGCCACCGCCCCGCTGAACGGCGCCGACAAGGCCCGCTATCCGGTGGTCAACGACCCCGACGTCACCGAGCTGAACCGCGCCCAGCTGACCTGGACGCCCAGCGCCGCCCTGCAGGTCACGGCCGGCCGCCAGCGCATCCTGCTCGACGACCAGCGCTTCGTCGGCAATGTCGGCTGGCGCCAGGACGAGCAGACCTTCGACGCCATCCGCACCGACTTCGCCCTCGGTCGGATCAAGGGCACCTACGCCTATGTCACCCACGTCAACCGCATCCTCGGCGAGCTGAAGGATTGGGACAGCGACAGCCACCTGCTCAACGTCACCTGGTCGCCGGCCGAGATGCTGCGCCTGCAGGGCTTCGTCTACGCCCTCGACTTCGGCAATTCGGCGGTCAACTCGTCGCTGACCAAGGGCGTCAAGGCCTCGGGCAAGACTTGGGTCGGCCTCTATCAGCTGGCCTACAACGCCACCTACGCCAAGCAGTCGGACTATCACGGCAACACGCCCAATTTCGACCTGGCCTATTTCGGCGGCGACATCGCCGGCACCTTCGACATCTACACCGTCAAGGCCAGCTACGAGTCGCTGGAAGGCGACGGGACCCGCGGCTTCACCACGCCGCTGGCCACCGTCCACGCCTTCCAGGGCTGGTCCGACGCCTTCGTCTCGCCGGGCGGCAACAAGAGCTTCGTCGACGGCATCGAGGACGCCAACCTGACGTTCAACGTCAAGCCGCGCTTCAAGCGGACCTATTTCTTCAACACCGACTTCCTGGTCCGCTACCACGACTTCGACGACCAGCGGACCGGCGCTGACCTCGGCCGCGAATGGGACCTGCAGTTCACGGCCGCCATCACCCCCAAGCTCTCGATCCAGCTGAAGTACGCCGACTTCCAGCGCGAAAAGACCGTGCCGCTGGGCACGGCGACGCCGCCGGCCTCGCGGACCAAGGCCTGGTTCACCCTCGAATACAAACTCTGACCCGAGCGGGATTGAAGATCATGACCAAGACCGACAAGACCGTCGCCGCCGCCGCCAGCCCCGAAACGGGCCTGACCCGGCGCCACGCCCTGATCGCCGCCGCCGCCACGGTGGCGGCGGCCCGGGCCGCCTTCCCGGCCGGGGCCCACGCCGCCGGCTCGGGTCCGGAAGTGGCCAAGGCCAAGCTGGGCTTCATCGCCCTGACCGACTCCGCGCCGGTGATCATCGCCAAGGAGCGCGGCCTGTTCGCCAAGCACGGCATGCCCGATGTCGAGGTCCTCAAGCAGGCCTCGTGGGGCGCCACCCGCGACAACCTGGTGCTGGGTTCGGAACGCGGCGGCATCGACGGGGCGCACATTCTCTCGCCCATGCCCTATCTGATGACCACCGGGGCGATCACCGGCGGCGCGCCGACGCCGATGTACATCCTGGCCCGGCTCAACACCAACGGCCAGGGCATCTCGGTCGGCAACGACCTCAAGGCGGTCAAGGTCGGCCTCAACAGCGCCGGCGCCAAGGCCAAGTTCCAGCAGCTGAAGGCGGCCGGCAACATCGCCAAGGTGGCCATGACCTTCCGCGGCGGCACCCACGACCTGTGGGTCCGCTACTGGCTGGCGGCCGGCGGCATCAACCCCGAGACCGACGTCTCGACCATCGTCATCCCGCCGCCGCAGATGGTCGCCAACATGAAGGCCGGCACCCAGGACGCCTTCTGCGTCGGCGAACCGTGGAACGGCCAGCTGGTCAACCAGCATGTCGGCTACACCGCCTGCCTGACCTCGGAACTGTGGATGAACCACCCGGAAAAGGCGCTGGGCATGCGCGCCGCCTGGGTCGACAAATATCCCCGCGCGGCCCAGGCGATCACCGCCGCCGTGCAGGAGGCGCAGCTGTGGTGCGACAAGGCCGCGAACCTGCCGGCCATGTGCTCGATCGTCTCGGGACGCCAGTACGTCAACGTGCCGATGGGCGACATCCTGCCCCGCCTGCAGGGCACGGTGGACTATGGCGACGGCCGCACCCTGAAGAACTCGCCGCACCACATGAAGTTCTGGGCCGACAGCGCCAGCTTCCCCTTCAAGTCCCACGACCTGTGGTTCCTGACCGAGGACATCCGCTGGGGCGTGCTGCCGCAGAAGACCAACACCCAGGCCCTGGTCAACAAGGTCAACCGCTCGGACATCTGGCGCGCGGCCGCCAAGACCATCGGGCAGTCCGGCCCGGCCGGCGACAGCCGCGGCGTCGAGCGGTTTTTCGACGGCAAGGTGTTCGACCCGGCCAATCCGGGCGCCTACCTGGCCAGCCAGCCGATCAAGAAACTGGTCTAGGAGCGCGGTGATGACCTTTCCCAAGCCCTCGTTCTCACCGGCCGAACCCGTGGCGGGGGCCATGGGAGAGGTCAAGGCGGCGGCCCCGCCGCCGGCCCCGGCCCCCGAGCCCCGGGCTTCGCGGCTGTCGGAACTGCGCCGCCGGGCCGGGGCCACGGCGGCGGCGGTGATCCCGCCGGCCGTGACCCTGCTGGTCCTGCTGGGCATCTGGCAGGGCATGGCCGGTGACTCCTATACCGGCGTGCCCTCGCCGCTGCACATCTGGGCCGAGTCCAAGGACCTGATCACCGACCCGTTCTTCGACCGGGGCGGGGTCGACAAGGGCCTGTTCTGGCACGTACTGACCAGCCTCAGCCGGGTCGGCGTCGGCTTCTCGCTGTCGGCGGTCTGCGGCGTGATGCTGGGCGTGCTGATCGGCGCCAACCGCTGGGCCCATCGCGGCCTCGACCCGATCTTCCAGGTGCTGCGCACCGTGCCGCCCCTGGCCTGGCTGCCGATCTCGCTGGCCGCCTTCCAGCAGGCCCAGCCCTCGGCCCTGTTCGTGATCTTTATCACCTCGATCTGGCCGATCATCATCAACACCGCCGTCGGGGTGCG
Source organism: Caulobacter sp. LjRoot300 (assembly GCF_964253875.1). Taxonomy (NCBI): domain Bacteria; kingdom Pseudomonadati; phylum Pseudomonadota; class Alphaproteobacteria; order Caulobacterales; family Caulobacteraceae; genus Caulobacter; species Caulobacter sp. LjRoot300. The sequence goes on along the minus strand of NZ_CAXUSA020000003.1, from coordinate 560,186 downwards.
CAACATCCCGGCCGACTATGTCAATGTCGCCAAGGTGCTGCGGCTGTCGCCGGCCGAGTATTTCTTCAAGATCCTGCTGCCGGCCACCACGCCCTACATCTTCACCGGCCTGCGCATCGGCATCGGCATGAGCTGGCTGGCCATCGTCGCCTCCGAGATGCTGCTGGGCGGCGTCGGGGTCGGGTTCTTCATCTGGGACCAGTACAATTCCGGGCGGATCTCCGACATCGTCGTGGCCCTGGCCTGGGTCGGCCTGACCGGCTTCTTCCTCGACCGTCTGGTGGCCCTGCTGGGCCGCATCATCTCGCGCGGCAGCGCGGCGAGCTAGGACACTCCACCATGGCAAAAGCCTATCTCTCCATCGAAGCCGTCGGCGTCACCTTCGCCAAGGGCTCGGCCCGCTCCGAGGTGCTGACCGGCGTCGACCTGCGGGTCGACAAGGGCGAGTTCGTCTCGATCATCGGCCATTCCGGCTGCGGCAAGTCGACCCTGCTCAACGTCGTCGCCGGCCTGGTGCCGGTGACCACCGGGGCGGTGATCCTCGACAAGCAGGAGGTCAACGCCCCCGGCCCGGACCGGGCGGTGGTGTTCCAGAACCACTCGCTGCTGCCGTGGCTGTCGGTGCGCGAGAACGTCAGCCTGGCGGTCGACAAGGTGTTCGGCAAGACCAAGTCCGCCGCCGAGCGCCGCGAATGGACGCTGCACAACCTCGACCTGGTCAAGATGACCCACGCCATGGACAAGCGGCCCTCGGAGATCTCCGGCGGCATGAAGCAGCGGGTCGGCATCGCCCGGGCCCTGGCCATGGAGCCCAAGGTCCTGCTGCTCGACGAGCCGTTCGGAGCCCTGGACGCCCTGACCCGCGCCCACCTGCAGGACAGCGTCATGGAGATCCATGCGGCCCTGAAGAACACGGTGCTGATGATCACCCACGACGTCGACGAGGCCGCCCTGCTGTCGGACCGCATCGTGATGATGACCAACGGCCCGCGCGCCTCAATCGGCCAGGTGCTCGACGTCGCCCTGGACCGCCCGCGCGACCGCCTGGCCGTCGCCGAGAACCCGACCTACGTCCACGCCCGGGCCGCGGTGATCGAGTTCCTCTACGCCCGCCGCGCGGCCTGAGGAAACAAACGCGGCGCATATTGCTCCCTGAACGGCTGGGCGGGACGCTTCGCCGAACGCAGTCCTGCGCAAGCCGGTCGTCGCCGGTCGTCGCCGGGCTTTGCCGGGCGTCAGTCTCGCACGACGGAAAGCCCCGCTAGAAGTAGAGCGTAGGCGGCAAGCCTGCGAGACATGAACTCCGTGAAAAGCCGCACGCGCTTGGTCTTGCGGGTCTCCCCCTGCGTGAGAAGCCAAACCGGTCCATACAAGTGTAGGTCGCTGCCCGGCACTCTCTCTAACAGGGGATCGGCATCGCCGACGAAGCACGGCAGCGTCGTGATGCCGATACCTTGCCGCACGGCGACGATCTGGGCCTCGCCGTCCGTGGTCCTGAATGGGACCCCCGTGGTGCGAACCTCACTCTCGCGGGCCCAGTCCGGGACGCCATGACCACTTACGGCGATCCATCTGGGATCCGGCGGGCCCGCGCGCCACGCAGCGAGGCGGTCGCCGGAGATGTAGAAGCCGCCGAACACCTCCGGCCCCTTCAGGCCGTGAAGATTGAGCGGCAAGGCTTCGCGGTTGTAGACGACGCGGATCGCCACGTCGGCCTCTCGATTGGTCAGATTCGCCAACTCGCCAGACGACAAGATTTCCAACTCGATGCCCGGATGCAGGCGCACGAAATCGGCGAAGTCTGGCATGAGCAGGTGTGTCGCCAGGGGCGGCGGCAGCGTCACCCGCAGAAGCCCGCGCACGCTCTGGTCGCGACCGAAGACACGGGTCTCCAGTTGGTGCGACGAGGCCTCCATCTGGTTGGCGAGTTCGAGCACCTCCTCGCCCGCGGCCGTCAGACGGTAGCCCGAAGGCAGCTTTTCGAACATCTGCGCCCCGAGGTGTTCCTCAAGCTGAGCGATGCGTCGCAGCACCGTCGAGTGGTTCACCCCGAGGCGCTCGGCGGCGGCTCGCAGCGAGCCTCCGCGCGCGACGGCCAGAAAATAGCGAACGTCATCCCAGTCGATCATGGTGCATTCCGGCACCGCGTGGTGCAGCTTCCAAGGCCCGCAGCGAACGCATCGAACACCAGTATGGGCCGCCATCATAGCCCATACCGAACAACGTGGCCCAGTTTCTGAACGGCGGACACCGATCGTCGCGGCCGGCGTCGCCCGTCCAGCCGGTTCGATTTCGCACCACCGATGTGCGCGCTTCCGCACTCAAAGCCTGACCCGACAGACTTACTTCCAGGTCCTCGGGGATCTCCCCGAACGACCAAAGACGGAGTTTGAAGGAAGTCATGGGAAAGCTTGAAGGTAAGGTTGCCGTCGTCACGGGCGGCTCGAGCGGCATGGCGCTGGCGAGCGCCAAACGGTTCGTTGAAGAAGGCGCTTACGTCTTCATCACGGGGCGGAGACAGGAGGCGCTGGACGAGGCCGTCAAACTGATCGGCCGGAACGTGACCGGCGTGCGCGGCGACGTGTCCAATCTCGACGACCTCGACCGCCTGTTCGACACGGTCAAGCGGGAAAAGGGCAAGATCGACGTCCTGTACGCCAGCGCCGGCACGGGCGAAGCCGCCCTGCTGGGCGAGATTACCGAGCAACACTTCGATGCGACCTTCAACCTGAATGCGCGCGGCACGCTGTTCACGGTCCAGAAGGCGCTGCCGCTGTTCAACGATGGCGGCTCGATCTTCATGACCGGGTCGGTGGCTTCGATCAAAGGCTTTCCTGGCTACAGCGTCTATGCGGCGAGCAAGGCGACGCTGCACGCCTTCGCACGCGGGTGGCTCAACGAACTGAAGGGCAGGAATATCCGCGTGAACGTGCTGCACCCGGGGCCGATCGCCACGCCGATGCAGGACCAGGTTCTCACCGAGGAAGCCAAGCAGATGTTCGAATCCCTGATCCCGCGGGGAAAGATGGGTCGTCCCGAGGAAATCGCGGCGGTCGCGCTGTTTCTCGCTTCAGACGATTCGAGCTTCGTGAACGGGCTGGAGTTGTCCGTCGACGGCGGCTTCTCGGCCATCTGAATTCGCGCCGGACCGCGAGAAGCGGCCAATCGGCGGGAACTTCCGTGGCGGCGCGACGCCTGCGCGAAAATCGCCACGCACCGAAAACGGATAGCCCAGCGCGATAGCCCAGCGCCGCTGAAAGCCAGGAAATCAAGATCAACACGGATCGGAGAAGTATTATGAGTTACGCAATTATCGGCTTCGGCAGGATCGGCCAGGCCCTGGCCAAGGCGTCCGCCCGCAACGGCCTCGAAGTCTCCGTCGCAACCACGCGCGACCCGGAAAGCTTCGCCGCCGATACGGCCGCGATCGGCCCCACGATCCTCCCCAAGACACTGGCGGAAGCGATCAAGGCGGACATCGTCTTCTTGGCGGTCCGCTTCGAGTCGCATCCGGACGTCGCCAAGGCGCTGCCTAGAGCGTGTTGAGATTAGGCGGCATAGCCTGAGTTTCTGAGATAGTTGGCGCATTCTTCTGGAGGGAAGGCGTTGAGGAGCATGCCGGTGGCCTTGAGCAGGCCATTGTGTGAGCGGGCCTGAGCCTTTCGCAGGAGGTGCTTGAGCTTGGAGAAGACCTGCTCGATGGGGTTCAGGTCGGGGGAGTATTTGGGCAGGAAGAGGAGCCTGGCCCCGGCTTGGCGGATGGCCTGGCGGACCATCTTGCCGCGATGGCTGCCCAGATTGTCCATAACCACGACGTCGCCGGCTTGAAGGGTGGGGACCAGGAAGGTCCGCACCCAGGCCAGGAAGATCTGGCCGTTGATCGGGCCATCGAGCAGGCAGGGCGCATCGATCCGGTCGCGCCTGAGGGCGGCGATGAAGGTCAGGGTCTTCCATCGGCCGAACGGGGCCTTGGCCTTGAGTCGGGCGCCACGAGGGCTCCAACCGCGCAGGGGCGCCATGTTGGTCTTGGCCCAGGTCTCGTCGATAAACACCAGGCGATCAGCGTCGATGCGCCCCTGATACTTGCGCCATTGCTCACGTCGGCGAGCCACGTCAGGCCGATCCTGCTCCTTGGCCAACAGGCTTTTTTTTGAAGCTGAGGCCTTGGGCGTGCAGGAACTCCCAGACCGAACGCCGGTCCACCTTCAGGCCCCGCACCCGCTGCAGCTCCTCCACCAACTGGCTGATGGTGAAGTCCTTCTCCCGGCAGCGGGCGACCAGCCAGTCGGCATGCTCGCCACGCAGCGTCCTTGGCTTGTAGCCGCCCATCTTGGCCGGCGCGACGCTCCCGGTCGCCCGGAACCGCGCCACCCACTTGATCGCCGAACTGGGCGCCACGCCAAACCGCGCCGCGGCCTGTTGGCGCGACAGGCCGCCGCTCTCAACCGCCGCCACCACGCGCTCACGAAGATCCAACGAACAGGGCTTGCCCATCCATGCTGGCCTCCTTCCCAGCCAGCATCTTGAATCAGACCCTAGCTGATTTGGGAATCCCGCGATTCAGCTAAACCTCAACCCGCTCTAGTTGGAAGGGCAAGACCGTCGTCGACGCGATGAACCTGTTTCCGGTCCCCGAGGAGCTGGAGGGTATTCCGTCCTCCGCCGTCGTGGCGAAGGCGTTCACCGGCGCCAAGCCCCGTCCTGCTCGCGTCAGCGCTGCCGCAAGCCAAACAGCCGCGTCATAGCTTCACCCCTCGAAGCCGCAAGGCATTGAGGATGACGCTGAACGAGGACAGGGCCATCGCCGCCGCCGCGAGTTGAGGCGACAGCAGGAGCTTCATCGAAGGGTACAGGACCCCGGCGGCGATCGGCACGCCAGCGACGTTGTAGATGAAGGCGAGCACCAGGTTCTGCCGGATATTGCTCATCACAGCCTTGGACAGCCGGCGCGCACGGACCAAGCCGAGCAGGTCCCCTTTGAGCAGGGTGACGCCCGCGCTTTCAATGGCGACATCCGCGCCCGCGCCCATCGCAATGCCGACCTCCGCCGCCGCGAGCGCCGGTGCGTCATTGACGCCGTCTCCGGCCATGGCCACTGATCGCCCCTCGCTCCGAAACCTCTGCACGACCTTGGCCTTGTCCTCGGGCAAGACCTCGGCCTCGACCTCGTCGATGCCCAGGCGCTTGGCGATGGCGAGCGCCGTCGTGCGGTTGTCCCCCGTCATCATGACCAGACGGACGCCAACCGCCTTCAGCGCCTGCGCGGCCTCCAGGGTGGTCGGCTTGATTGGATCGGCAATTCCCAAGACCCCGGCCAGACGCCCGTCGATCGACGCGAAGATCGCCGTCGCGCCATCACGACGAAGACGTTCGGCCTCGGCCTCGAGCGGCGACATGTTCAAGCCAAGCTCCGTCATCAAACGCGGCCCGCCGAGCACGATGCGCTTGCCATCGACGACGCCAAGCACGCCCTTGCCGACCGGCGAGTCAAAGTCGCTGGTCTCCGACAGCGTCAGATTTCGGTCCTTGGCCGCGCGCAAAATGGCGTCCGCCAACGGGTGCTCACTGGCGCGCTCAAGGCTCGCGGCGAGACGCAGCAGCTCGGATTCCTCGATCCCGGCGGCCGGAGTGATCGCGATCAAGGCCGGACGGCCCTCCGTCAGGGTGCCGGTCTTGTCGACGACGAGCGTGTCGATCTTCTCGAAGCGCTCCAGCGCCTCGGCGTTCTTGATCAGAACGCCGGCCTGAGCGCCCCTGCCGACGCCGACCATGATCGACATGGGTGTCGCCAGGCCCAGGGCGCACGGACAGGCGATGATCAAGACCGAAACAGCCGCCACCAGAGCGTAGGACAGGCGCGGATCAGGACCCATGATGGCCCAGGCGGCGAAGGCAAGCGCGGCGACCGCCAGCACGGCGGGTACGAACCAGGCCGAGACCTGGTCGGCCATCCGCTGGATCGGCGCGCGGCTACGCTGGGCTTCGGCGACCATCTGAACAATGCGCGACAGCAGGGTGTCGGCCCCGACCTTCTCGGCGCGCATCACGAAAGAGCCGGTCTTGTTGATGGCGCCGGCGATGACCTTGGCGCCCGGTTCCTTGGTGACCGGCATCGACTCGCCCGTCACCAGGGACTCGTCGATCGAGACGCGCCCTTCCAGAATCTCGCCATCGACCGGCACCTTCTCGCCGGGACGCACCCGAAGCCGGTCGCCGACATGGATCAGGTCGAGCGTGACCTCCTCATCGACGCCGTCGCCACGAACGCGCCGCGCCGTCTTGGGCGCGAGATTGAGGAGGGCCTTGATGGCGCCGCTGGTCTGTTCGCGGGCGCGCAGTTCGAGAACCTGTCCCAGCAGAACGAGCACGGTGATGACGGCGGCAGCCTCGAAATAGACCGGTACGGCGCCTGTCACATCTTGGAAGGTCGGCGGAAACAAGCTCGGCCGCAGGACCGCGACGATGCTGTAGGTCCAGGCCACCCCAACGCCGATCGCAATGAGGGTGAACATGTTGAGGCGCCGGGTGACCAAGGAGGTCCAGCCTCGAACGAAGAATGGCCAGCCCGCCCACAAGACAACGGGTGTCGCCAAGGCGAGCTGAATCCAGTTCGAGACCTGACGATCCATCAGCATCATCAGGCCGGTCAAATGGCCGCCCATCTCCAGCGCGAACACCGGCGCGGCCAAGGCCAGTCCGAACCAGAATCGCCGGGTCATGTCCGCCAATTCGGGATTGGGTCCGTGTTCGGCCGTGATGGTGATCGGTTCCAGCGCCATGCCGCAGATCGGGCAGGAGCCGGGCCCGACATGGCGAATTTCCGGGTGCATGGGGCATGTGTAGAGGGCGTCAGGCGATGTCGGCGGCGCGGCGGAGTGGGAACTGGCGTTCAGGTATTTGTCCGGATCGCCCACGAACTTCGTGCGACATCCCGCCGAACAGAAACGGACGGGCTGACCGTCATGCGCCGCGTGATGGACCGTGACCTTCGGATCGACGGTCATCCCACAGACAGGATCCTTGACCCTCCCGTCGGTCTCGCTCGCGCCGGCCGAGGGCTCGGCGTGGTGGTGAAGTGCATGGTCGTGCGGATCATGTCGCATGGACGCATCCTCCATACCCCCTGGGGGCATTATATCGAGCGAGAGATATGCTCAGAATCGGTGAATTGCAATTACCCCCTAGGGGTATATCTTTAACCAACGTCCAGGAGCTTCGAATGATCCGCGAAAACAAGCCGCGCCTGCTGAACCGATTGAACCGCCTCGAAGGCCAGGTCCGTGGCATCGCGCGTATGATCGAGAACGATCGCTACTGTATCGACGTGCTGACCCAGCTGCAGGCCGCCCGCGCCGCGATCCGGGTGGTCGAGACCGAGATGCTCAAGGAGCACATCGATCACTGCGTCACCACGGCGATGATCAGCGGCGGCGAGGAAGAGCGCCGCGCCAAGGTGGCGGAACTGGTTCAACTCCTGGAGCGCGCCACCAACTAGATTTGGCCGCAAGCCCAAGGACCGCATCATTCACGAAATAGGCGCGATGGATTTGATCCACCGCAACACCGAGGCCTCCTGACCGTGAGGGATTGTGCTGGCACAAGGAACACCATCATGCGCCTCGCCTTCTTCCTCACCGCTGGCCTCGTCGGCTTTGGCCTCGCCAGCGCGTCGATCGCCCAGGAGACTGATCATTCAGCTCATCACCCCGAAGTCGAAAGGCCGTCCGTCACGACGCCGGTAACTCCCCCGGCTCCCCCCACGATGCCCGACGCCATGCAGTGCAAGACGATGATGGACAAGATGTCGGGAACGGAGGGCAAACCTGCTCCCGGCGCTGCGCCCATGACCAGCCACGCTGGAATGACGAGCGAGGAGCGCCAAAAGCACTGCGTGGAAATGATGGACCAGATGCGCAAGCCGGACGCGGACAAGACGCCTAAAAAGTGAGGGAGGTGTGCGGCCGACGCGTGTGGGGAGTAAGAACCCGCCGAAGGACAAGCCCATGCGCCCCACGCCGCCCTTCTCGCCACGACCGTCGCCGCGACTCTGTTGATCGCGGGCCAGGCCAATGCTCACGCCAAGCTCGTCTCTTCCGACTAGGCCGCCAACGCGACGGTCGCCGCGCCCAAGGCCATCGGCCTGACCACTCCCGCTTTCTCTACGTTCGAGCTAGCGATGACCGACGGCATGAAGGCCCCGATCAAGACCCGCGCCTCCAAGGACCATAGGACGATCACGGGCGCTCCCCGTGGCAAGCTGATGGCCGGCGTCTTCAAGCTCACCTGGCACGCGGCCGCGGTGGACGATCGCCACCGGATGGTTAGGTCCCGCTGGTAGGACGACGCCGCATTGATCCTCCAAGGCGGCCACGAGGCTCAGCAATTCGTAAGCCAGGTGGTTGAGCAAGTGAACTCGACTAAGGCGCCCGTGCGTTGGACCGAGCGATCGGCGAGGTTTCTGGCCAGCAGGCCCAGAGCGCCGCAACACCCATGGGGCCCTCAGCTGCCCATCGCCGCCAGCCCCGTCACGGGCAGCTTGAGGAACACGTTGCCAGCGGCAGTAGGCTCAGGCAAGGCGCCCGCGCGGATATTCACCTGCAACGCCGGCAGGATGAGCGTCGGCGCCGCCAGGGTGGCGTCCCGGGCCTGGCGCAGGACCACGAACGCCTCCTCGCCGACGCCGTCATGGGCATGGACGTTATGAGTGCGCTCCTCGGCGACCGTGGTCTCCCAGCGATAATCCGAGCGACCAGCCGGCAGGTAGTCGTGGCCGACGAAGATCCGCGTCGACGGCGGCAGGGCCAGCACCTTTCGGATCGACCGGTAGAGCGTACGCGCGTCGCCGCCCGGAAAATCGGCGCGCGCCGTGCCGTAGTCGGGCATGAACAGGGTGTCTCCGACAAAGGCCGCGTCGCCGATCAGATAGGTCAGGCAGGCGGGGGTGTGGCCGGGCGTGTGCAGGACCCCGATCGCAAGGTCGCCCAGCGCAAGGGTCTCGCCCTCCTCCATCAAGACGTCGAAGGCGGCGCCGTCGGCCGTTTCATCGGCCTCGAATACCGGGATGAAGACCTTCTGCACCTCGACGATGCGGGCGCCGATGACGATCTTGGCGCCGGTCTTGCCCCGAATGTAGTCGGCCGCTGACAAGTGGTCGGCGTGAGCGTGGGTCTCCAGCACATAGGCCAAAGTCAGGCGCTGCTCCTTCACGGCGGCCAGAATGGCGTCGGCAGAGGCGGTCGAGAGGCGCCCGGCCTTGGGCTCGAAGTCGAGCACGGGATCGACGATCGCCGCCGTTCGCGTCGCCGGATCGACGACGAGATAGCTGGCGGTGAAGGTGGCCGAATCGAAAAAAGCCTGAACGTCAGGTCGCATGGTCGGAGTCTCCAGTCGGCACAGCCTTTAATATGAGCACTTGCTAATTTAGCACAAGTGAATATATGGCGTTCATGTTCGATCTCTCGCGTTTCGATGTCCGCCAGTTCGAGGCCAGCGCCGCGGAAGCCGCCAAGCTCCTGCGCGCCCTGGCCAACGAGCGGCGGCTGATGATCCTGTGCCAGCTCGCCGATGGCGAACGGTCGGTGGGGCAACTGCTGCCCCTCGTCGGCCTGTCGCAGTCGGCGCTGTCGCAACACCTTGCGGTGCTGCGCGACGAAGGTGTCGTGGCCACGCGCCGTGAGGCCACCAGCGTCTGGTACCGGATCGCCGATCCCGCCGCCCTCAAGGTGGTCGGCACGCTCGCGGAGATCTTCTGTCCCCCTGGCAGGAGCGCCCCCGATGACCTCTCCCCTGATCTCCCTCAAACCTGATGACGCCGCCCAGCGCCTGGCCGACCGCCGCGCGGTCCTGGTCGATATTCGCGAGCCGGACGAATTCGCCCGGCGACGGGCGCGGGGTGCGCTGTCGCGGCCGCTCTCGGACCTGGCGGCCAAGGGCCTGGGCCTGCCGGACGCGCGGGAAGTGATCTTCAGCTGTCGCTCAGGCCAGCGCACCGGCGCCAATGGCGCGCGCCTGGCCGCGGCCTGCGGCGCGCGCGCCTATGTTCTGGAAGGCGGCCTGGACGCCTGGGACGCGGCCGGCCTTCCCGTCGATGTCGACACCAAGGCGCCGCTCGAAATGATGCGCCAGGTGCAGATCGTCGCCGGCCTGTTGGTGCTGGCCGGGGTGGTCCTGGGCCTTGTCGTCTCGCCCTGGTTCTTCGGGATTTCGGCCTTCGTCGGCGGGGGTCTGACCTTGGCTGGAACCACTGGCTTTTGCGGCATGGCCCGGCTGCTGGTTCTGGCGCCGTGGAACCGGCCAAGGACGGCGTAAGGTCATGGACCAAGCCTGGACCTATGGCGTCGCGGCCCTGAGCGGAGGGCTGGTCGCTCTGCTGCTGACCCTCTTTGGCGGCGGCGGTTCGGTGCTCGCCACGCCCCTGCTGCTCTACGCGGTGGGCATGAAGGACGCCCATGTCGCGATCGGCGTCTCGGCCGCCGCCGTCGCGGTCAACGCCGCTGTGGGCCTTGCCGCCCAGGCCAAGGCTGGTCGCGTCAAATGGCCTTGCGCCCTGGCCTTCGGCGCACCGGGCCTCGCCGGGTCGCTGGTCGGCGCCCATGTCGCCAAGGCGCTGCCGGGCGACACCCTGCTGATCTGGTTCGCGGTGGCCATGGCGGCGGTGGGCTTGGCCATGTTCCGCAAGCCAGGCTCGCCCGGCGATCCTGACGTCCAGATCGACAGCGGCAAGGCGATGCGGTTGGCGCCGGTCGGCGCGCTGACGGGCTTGGCCGCGGGCTTCTTCGGCATCGGCGGCGGCTTCCTGATCGCCCCGGGCCTGATGGCCGCGACGGGCATGACCCTGGCCAACGCGGCCGCCTCGTCCCTGGTCTCGGTGACCCTGTTCGGCGCGGCGACCAGCGCCAGCTACGCGGCCTCTGGCCTGATGGATGTCCCCATCCTCCTGGCCATGGTCGCCGGCGGCGCGGCCGGCGTGGCGATCGGCGCGCGCCTGGCGCCTGTCCTCGTCGTCAAGGCGCTGCTGGCGCGACGCCTGTTTGCCGCCATGATCGTCGTCACAGCGGCCTATGTCGCCTGGCGGACGCTGGCGGTCCGGTAGTTGAGTGACGCGTCATGGGTCGCCATCGGCGAATTCACCCTAGTCTTTCTCCCAGAAATCGATGCGGGCCTTCCAGTAGGCCATTTCACCTTCCGGCAACCACCAACCGATTTCGGCGCCGAAGGGCAGCCAGACGCCGCGACGATGGCGGCCAGCTTTGGGTGGCGTTGAAACGCAAAGCGCCACGCGACCCTATTTTCGTCCATGCGCTAGGCTCGGTCCTCCGTCCAAGGCCCATTGTGTGGCCGAGGCGCGTGCGATGTCGTCAAGGCGATGAACGCCAAGGCGGCAGAGGCCGAGTCACGTTTCGGCTCAGGAAGGGCGCATAGAGCCGATGCGCCTTGGCGACGACGATCGGCCCCGTCCCCGCCGCCACAACGACAAGACAGACGGCGATCGCGATGCTGTTGCGACCATCGGCGATGGGCTGTCCTGCCTCCGCGCGTCGCGCCAGGGCGATGGCGGCGATGGCGATGGCGGACCCCAGCGCGACGCCCGCCAGGACATCTGACAACCAGTGGGCGCCGAGATAGACCCTCGACACGCTGATCGAGGTGACCATCGCCGCCGCCATTCCCAAGGCCGAAAGCCTCCAAGATTTCGTCACCCCCTCCGCGGCCAGCGCGCCCAGGATGACATAGAGCACAGCCGCGGAGGCCGCATGGCCGCTGGGAAAGCTGAACGCATCGACCCCGGCGTAGAGCGGCGAAGGTCGTGGGGTATGGAAGGCCAGCTTGAAGGCAGGGGCAAGCAATGCGCATGCGCCCATCGCCCCCGCGAGCGCCAAGGCCCAGCGGCAACGTCGCGCCATCACCAGATAGGCCGAAACCAGAGCGGTGACACACCAGCGCGGCAAGCCATCGCCAAACCCGGAGAGCGCCATCATCGCCTCGTCCAGCCAGGGCTGACGAAGGCGCCAGGCGGCCGTGGCGAAGGCGTCGTCAAACCGCGTCACCCCGCCCGACGCCCGAACCGCGACACCGAGCAGCGCGGCGATCAGCAGCAGCGCGGCGGCGAGCGTCCCGCTACGCTTGAGGGACACGCGTCGCTGGGTCGCGTCGAAAGCGCTTGCCGTAGCCATGCCCTAGCCATGCGCCTTTTGACGGGCGGTCGCTAGAAGCGCGGCGGCCTGCGCCTTGCGCCCGAGATCGGCCACCTCGCGGCCCGGACGCGCCGGCGCGTTGATCGCCCGTTGCAGGGCGACCTCGGCCCCGGCGTAGTCGCTCTGGCGCATCAGGAAGTCGCCGTAGAAGAAGTTGGAATCCACGCCGGTGGGATTGGCGGCCAGGGCCTTGGTCAGATAGGCCCGCGCCTTGCCCGCATCGCCGAACCCGATCGGGAAGCCCGGCACCTGGGCGTAGAGCGAGCCCAGGCTGGTATAGACCGAGCCGTCGCCCAGAGCCGCGGGATTGATCTTCTCGGCCCGCTCCAGCATGCCGCGCGCGCTCTTGGCCAGGGCCAGACCGCCGATGCCGCCCTTGGCGCCGGCCTCGGTGGCCGTGGAGATCGCCTCCCAGACCAGCGGCTCGGCGTGGTTGGGATACTGCTTGGCCAGAGTGTCAGCTTCGGCCGCCAGCTTGGCGGCTTCCGCCGCCTGGGCCGACTTGTCGCGAACCTCGTAGTTCACGTGGGCCCAGGTTCGGGCCAGGCCGTCGATGCGAGCGTCGAAAACCGGATCGGCGGCCAGGGCGGGCGTGGCGGCCAGAGCGACGGCCGCCACCACGGCCAGCATGGAAAGTTTCATGATGGAAGACTCCAGAATGTCAGTGAGAGAACAGCCGCGCGGCCTTGCGGTCGTTGGCTGACAGGGCGCCGTCGACGAGGCGCGGGAAGATGGCGTTGATCCGGACGAACAGGCTTTCGGGAAAGCCGAAATAGACGTCGCGCTTGCGACCTCGGACAGCCTCGACGATCCGCGCGGCGATCAATTCGGGCGGATCCATGTTCATCTGGGTGAGCTTGGCGAACTCCATCACCGCCGGCGAGTTCAAGGCCGTCTTCACGGCGCGCGGCGCCACATAGGTGACGTCGACCCCCGTGCCCGACAGCTCGCGCCTCAGCGCCTGGCTGAAACCGCGCAGGCCCGCCTTGGCGCTGGAATAGGTGACGAAGTGGGCGAAGTTGATCGAGCCGAAGATCGAGCCGACGTTGACGATTTGCCCACCGCCCGCCGCCTTCATGCGCGGCAGCGCGGCCTGGGCCAGCCGCACCGGCGCGACCAGGTTGACCAGATAGCTGGCCATCAGATGTTCGGGCGTCTGGCGCTCGAACGGCCCAAAATGCTGGATGCCCGCCAGGTTGATGACGATGTCCCAATCGCGGCGCGCCACGGCCGCGGCGGCGGCCTCGATCCCGTCGGGGCTTGAGATGTCGTGCTTGAGAAAGGCGGCGCCATTGGCGGGTTCGGCGCGATCCAGCACCACGACCTTGGCGCCCTCCTCCATCAACTGCGAGGAGATCAGCGAGCCCAGGCCGCCGGCGCCGCCGGTCAGCAGGATGGTCTTGTCCCTAAACATAGGCCACCCGATCGTGCGGGATCGAACGGAAGACGTCGGCAAAGCGCTCGAAGATCGCCTTGGCGACCGCGATGATCGCGGCCTCGTCGTCGGGGTCGGTCACTTCGTCCATCAGTTTCTGGAAGAAGACCAGGTGCTCCATGTCCAGCGCGCCGTGCGAGGTCAGATAGCTGAAGCACTCGGGGCCGAGGCCCAGGTTCTTGGCGACGGCCTCCGCGCCCTGGGTGGCCAGGCGCACGCTGGTTCCCTCCAGCACGAAGACCATGCCGAAGAACCCCATCGGATTGACCTTGGCGATGTAGTCGTAGGCGAAGGCGACCATTCGGCTGGTGGCCTCGCGCGGCTGCCCCAGGCGCACGGCCTCGGCGTCGGCGCCACAGTTCTCGATGTCGCTAAGGATCCAGTGCTCGTGGCCCGTCTCTTCGGCGATGTACTCGTCGAGCGCATGGCGGAAGCGATCGTGGCCGTCGTCGAGGCGCGCGCGCGCGGCCTGCATCAGGGGCACGGTGTGCTTGACGTGATGGTAGGCCTCGGTGAGGTAGGCGATGTAGGTGTCGCGCGAAATCGCGCCAGTCAGACCATCCTGGATCTGCGGCACGCCGGCCAGGGCCTGCTGACCCTCGGCCGTTTCGGCGACCAGTCTCTGGAAGAACATCAAGTCGGCTCCTGTTGCGAGGCTTGGATGAAGTCGTTGTGGCGCGACAGCAGGACCGCCCGACGGGGGCGGCCGTTGTTGGTGAGTTCGCCGGCGGCCGGGTCGAACGGCGCGCGGACCTGCCAGCGCTTGACCTGGGCGTAGTCGGGCAAGGCCTGGTTGGCGCGGGCCACGGCCTGGGCGATGGCGGCCTCGTCCATGTCGGGCAGCAGCGGCACGATCAGCGCGCCGAGCGTGGCCTGCGCCTCGCCGAACACGACCACCTGGCGGATCTCGGGCTGGGCCAGCAGCTCGCTCTCGACCCATTCGGGCGCGACGTTGCGGCCGAAGGCGGTGATGATGGTGTTGCCGCGCCGGCCTTCGATGCGCAGGAAGCCGTCGGGGTCGAGCCCGCCCAGGTCGCCAGTGCGGACCGCGCCAGCGTTCAGCTCGCCGCCGGCGTAGCCGAGAAACGGATGGGGGCCGACGACGATCTCACCGTCCGCGGCGATCTCGACGGTCAGGTGCGACAGGGGCCGGCCCACGGCGCCGACCTTGCGAGCGGCGGGTGTGTTCAGCGCCACCACCGAGGCGCATTCGCTCAGGCCGTAGCCTTCATAGACCGGCAGGCCCAGGGCGTCGGCCTGGCTCAGCAGTTGCGACGACACCTTGGCCCCGCCGATCGCCACCAGGTTCAACTTGGGAAAGCGCGCGCCGGTGAAGGTCATGACCATCAGCAGGGCCCGCAGCAGCTCGGGCACGACGATCAGGCTGGTCGCTTCCTCGGCCGCGATGGCCCCGGCCAGGGCCGCCAGATCCGGGCGGAACGGATTGTCCAACCCCAGCGCCGCCGCCGGCAGCACATGATAGCGCCCGCCGGAGATCAAGGTGGTGTAGAGGCCGGCCACATTCTCCAGCAGGATCGACAGAGGCAGCAGCGGCAGATGCCGGCCGGCATAGTCGGCGCCGATCGCCTCGACCAGGGAGGCCGCCACTGCCTCCATCTGGGCCTGGGACAGGCAGACGCCCTTGGGTTGGCCCGTCGAGCCCGACGTGTAGGTGATCTTGGCCGTGCCCTCGGGCAGCGGCACAGGAGCGGTCAGGCAGGGCGTCACGACGAGCGGCGTGTCCGCCACCACGATCCGCCCCTCGCCCTGGCCGTCGGCCGCCTCAATCAACAGGGTCGCGCCCGCGTCAGCCAGGGCGTGGTCACGCTGAGCCGGAGTGAAGAAGCCGGGCAGCGGCAAGCTTGGCCAGCCCAGACGGATCAGGGCCAGGTCCAGAATCACCCAGGCGAGCCCATTGGGCAGGCGCACGGCTACCGGCGCGCCGGGACGGACCAAGGGCGCGAAGGCGAACAGCGCCGACGCCGTCCGGTTCACCACCTCGCGCAGCTGAGCGTAGGTCCAGGTCGCCGATGGGGTGCTCAGCGCGATCGCCTCGGGCGTCGCGGCCGCGTAGGTGTCGATCGCCGCCAGGACCAGGCTCATTGGCTGACCTCCGGGCAAGCTGGATGAAGACGGGGGCGGATGGTCTGGACCGGGACGGGCTCGGCCACCAGGATCTGGCTCAGGGGCTGCAAGGCCGGGCCGATCGCGCCGGCCAGCACTTCGGGATCGCGCTCGTAATAGGCGCCCCACTCGGCGGCCGCCTCGCCCAGGCGGGAGGGTTCGGCGCGGGTTAGAACCTGGGTCTCGAAGCCGACCCGGCCGAAGCTCCGGCGCAGTTGGCGCGTGGCCGTGGCCACCGCGTGGGTGCAGCCGTTCTGGTCGAGATGACGGGCCAGGGCCAGGAACAGGAACATGGAAGCCCCGGCGCTGCCGGAGCCCAGATTGCCGATCTCCGCCACGCCGCCGCGCTCCACCGGCGCGCCCAGCTTGCGGGCGATCGCGGCCTCGACCGGCTCGTCGAGATATTGCTCAAGGAAGAGAGGGTCTTGCGCCGCGAACCTGAAGCCGACGGCAGCGTGGATGCGGCCCTGGCCGTCCTGCACGCTCATCAAGGTCGGATAGTGCCGACGGATCATGCCGTTGAAGGCCGAGGCGTAGGCGGCCTCGAGATAGGCCTCCACCCTCAGGCGCTCGGGGCGCATCAGATGATGGATCGAGATCACCTTGGGCGCCAGGCCGGTGAACCGCCGCATGCGCGCCTCGTCGAACTTCAGGCTGCCGCGGGGGGCGCCGTCGTCCAGCATCATCACTTCCAGCAAGACCAGTCTCCACGTCCTGGCGGGCGTTGGACGCCCTTCGATGAGCCATGACGACGTGAGCTCGAAACCTCCTCAAAGGGATTGCGATTGCGGCCGGAGGCGACATCGGAAAGACTGCCCGGGTCGCCGGATTCCCGGCGTCCAAACGGCCATGGGCCCAGAGCGTGGATCGAGTCCTTGGACGACAGCGCCGTCCATTCCCTGCTCGCCTGCTATCTCGAACGACGGGAGGAGTTGGTGCGCTATTTCCGCGTACGGCTGCGATCCGAGGAAGCCGCGCAGGATCTGGTGCAGGACATCTATCTGAAGATCACCCCGCCGCCCGTCGCGCCAATCGACAATCCCGCCGCCTATCTCTACCGGCTTGGCACGAACCTGATGCTGGACCGGATCAAGACTCAGCGTCGCGCCGGCCAGCGCGACGCCCAATGGCGCGGCGCGGGCGGTTCCAGCGCCACGGACTGGGAGACGGCCGACGAGCCCCGCGCCGACGACGCCCTGGCGGCCCGCCAGCGCCTGGCCCAGATCGTGGCGGTCGTGAACGACCTGCCGCCCGCCGTGCAGGAGGCGTTCCGCCTGCATAAGCTGGAAGGCCTCAATCACGCCGAGACGGCAGCGGCCATGGGCGTGTCGCGGTCCAGCGTCGAGAAGTACATCATGACCAGCCTCAAACGCATCCTCGCCAAGGTGGGCCGATGAGGTTTCGAAACAGTCTCAAGAAAGTTTGGAGGCGCCTGAGCGTTTGTGGCGTCATTGGGGCGAGCAACGAGGCCAGGGCCTTGAGGAACGGTGAGCACCGATGAACGGCGCGGACGGCAAGACGGCGAACAACGCCCTGCGCGACGAGGCCGTCGCGTGGCTGGTCCGCGTCCAGTCGGATCAGGTCACGGCCGACGACTGGGCGGCGCTGACCGCCTGGCTTGAAGTGTCCGATGATCATCTCGCCGCCTTCGAAGAGGTCGAGCGCGTCGCGGCCGAACTGACCGAGCGCGCCGTCGAGATCGCCCCGGCCCTGAGGCCCGCGTCGTCGCGGGTCGTGCCATTGCGACGTCGCGCCGCCCTGCCCGTCTGGTCCGCCGCGGCCGCCGTGGCTGCCGCAGCCGTGTTGGCGATCGTTGTCGGTCCGATGGCCTGGCGCGGCTATCAGGGGACGCCGACGGTCTATCAGACCGAACCTGGCGAGACGCGGCAGGTGACCCTGGCCGACGGCACCCACATTCGCATGGATTCGGCCTCCACCCTGACCGTCCGGCTGGGTTGGCGCGCGCGGCGCGTCGAGATGGCCGACGCCCAGGCCGCCTTCGATGTCGCCAAGGATCCCGGCCGACCCTTCCTGATCTCTGTGGGCGACCAGCAGGTGCGGGTCGTCGGCACCGAGTTCAATATCCGGCATTACGACAAGACCGTGCGCGTGACTGTCCGTCGCGGGATCGTCGAAGTGCGCCAGCCCGCCCAAGGACCGACACCCGTCGCCCGCCTCGTCGCCGGTCAGAGCCTGAGCCATGTCGAGGGCGCGCCAAGATCTGTCCAAACCACGACCGACCCCAACCCCGCCTTCGCCTGGACCCAAGGTCGGATGGTCTGTGACGACGAGACCTTGGGCGATATGGTCGCCGATCTGAACCGCCGCTATCCCATCCCGATCAAAGTTTCGCCCGCCATGGCCGGCAAGCGCTTCTCGGGCGTTCTGGAGCTGGGCGATCAGAATCTGGTGGTCAAACGGCTGGCCACCTATTTCTCGCTGTCCGTGCATCGCACCGACCGACAAATCGAACTACGGTAGCGCCGTCCTGGAAGTCGGAGGGCGTTTTGTCGCGAGCTGACGCATGGCGGCGCTGGGCGCTGGCTTCCAGCTTCGCGTGCGTGGCCGGATGGAACGATCCCGCCTCGGCGGCGCAGCCCCGCCTGAGCTTTGACATTCCAAGCAAGCCCCTGAAGTCGGCGCTGGTCGATCTGGCCGTCCAGGCCGGCGCCTCGATCAGCACGCAGGCCGCCGCCGGCTGCGCCACGACCAGCCGGCCCTTGCGAGGACGCTTCACCCTCCAGGACGGCCTGACCAAACTGCTCGCGGGCACCGGCTGCGGCTTTCGAATGATCGACGCCGGCGCCATCGAGATCGTCAGGCTTCCGCCCGCCAAGCCTGCCGCCGTAAGGGGGGCTCGACCAGAGCCCACCCCTTCCGCCGCGCTCGACGAACTCGTCGTGGTCGCCACGCGCCGCCCGACCCCGGCCGATCGGTTGGCCTACGCCGTCAGCGCGGTCGAGGGCTCGGCGATCGCGGGACAGAGCTTGCGCGACGCCAACGATCTGGCGCTCGCCGTGCCCGCGATGACCGTGACCAATCTGGGTCCCGGCCGCGACAAGATCATGCTGCGCGGCTTGTCCGACGGTCCCCTGACCGGGCGCACCCAGTCGATGGTCGGCCTCTATCTCGACGATACCCGGCTGACCTACAACGCCCCCGACCCCGACCTGCTCTTGATCGACATGACCCAGGTCGAGGTCCTGCGCGGACCGCAGGGCGCGCTTTACGGGTCCGGTTCGCTGGGCGGGGTTTTGCACCTGGTCACCGAACCGCCGGCCCCGGATCGCTTCGAGGCCTGGATCGCGGGCAATGTCGGCGCGACGCAAGGCGGTGACGGCTCGAACGGCCTGTCCGGCATGGTCAACCTGCCGATCCTCGACGGCCGCGGCGCGGTCCGCGCCGTGCTCTATCGCGACCAGCAAGGCGGCTATATCGATGACGCCAACCTCGACCTCAAGAACGTCAATCGCGCGCTTCGCTCGGGCGGCCGCCTGAACGTGAAAGTCGATCTGGGCGGCGGCTGGACCCTTACGGGTGGCGGCGCCGCCCAGTTCATCAATTCCGACGACACCCAATACGCCCTGGCGACGCAAGCGCCCTATACCCGCCGCAACCAGGTGCGCGAACCGCACGACAACGACTTCGCCGAGGCGCACCTCAACCTGAAAGGCGAGATCGGCGGGATCCAGGCGCGGTGGACGATTTCGGCGGTCAATCACGACATCACCAGCCGCTACGACGCCACTGCCGCGCCGCCAATCGCGCTGGCGCCGGGCCCAGCGGCCTATGACGACGACGACCGCACCCATAGCCTGGTGACCGAGGGCTCCCTCGCCTCGCCAGAAGAAGCCCGGGTGCAATGGCTGGTCGGCGCGTTTCTGGCGCGTACCCATCAGGACATCGACCTGGCCTTGACGCGGTTGGCCGACGCCCCGGTTCAAGCCTTGGCGGAGACGCGGCGCGACACGCTGGACGAGGCGGCGCTCTATGGCGAGGCGACCTTGCCGATCGGGCGATCCCTAAGCGTCACGCTCGGCGGTCGGCTGTTCACCTCCAAGACACGCGTGAACAGTCAGACCTCCGACCAGGCTGGACCGATCGCATCGTTTTCAGGCAGCCTGGACCAGTCCGGTTTCGCGCCCAAGATAGTCGTGTCCTACGCCCTGTCACCCAGCGCGCTGATCTATATCCAGGCGACCGAAGGCTATAGGGCTGGCGGCTTCAACACCACGGGACCGTCCGGTCAAATGTTCTCGGCCCGCGGTCAGGCCGAGCCGCGTCGCCGCTATGATGGCGACGAACTCTGGAGCCTGGAGGCCGGCGGCAAGGTCTCCCTGCTCGACGGCCGTCTACGTCTGCGGGCCGCGGCCTTCCAGGCCAGCTGGAAGGATATCCAGAGCGACCAGTTGTTGCCTTCGGGCCTGCCCTTCACCGCCAACATCGGCGACGGGCGCAACCTGGGTCTGGAGTTCGAGGGCGGCTATCGCCTGGGACGCCTGCAGCTGGGGGCCAACCTGTTGGTCAACGCGCCCGAACTGGAAAAAGCCAATCCCGCCTTCCCTGTCCGAAAGGACGTGAGCCTGGCTGGCGTGCCCCATCGCGCCGGCGGCGTGACGGCCCACTACGACTGGCCGCTAGGCTCGGACATGACCTTGGAGCTCGACGGCCGCTACGCCTATGTCGGCCATTCCCGCCTCACCTTCGACGCCACGACCTCGCCGTTGATGGGCGGCTACGCGACCGGCCGCCTAGCCCTCGGTCTGGCCACCCCGCGCTGGCGCACGACCTTGGCCCTGGATAATCCGACCAACGCGCGCGGCGACACCTTCGCCTACGGCAACCCGTTTTCACTCCGTTCGACCGACCAGGTCACCCCGCTTCGCCCTCGCACCCTCTCCCTCAGCATCCGCGTCACCTACTAGGCGGCAAGGTCGCCCTTCCAGGACAAAAGCCATGCCCAGGTCCTACCGCCACGCCGAAGCCCACCTGGTCTCACGGATCGGCTGGCTGCGCGCCGCCGTCCTGGGCGCCAACGACGGATTGGTCTCCACGGCCAGCCTGATCGTGGGGGTCGCCGCCGCCTCCGCGAAGTCGAGCGAAATATTGGTCGCGGGCGTGGCCGCGCTGGTGGCCGGCGCCATGTCGATGGCGGCCGGCGAGTATGTCTCGGTCAGCTCGCAGTCCGACACCGAAAAGGCCGATATCGCGCGCGAAACCGCGGAACTCAAAAGCGACGGCGAGGCCGAGCACGCCGAACTGGCTCAGATCTATGTCCAGCGAGGCCTCGAGCCGGAGACCGCCAAGATCGTGGCCCAGCAGCTGATGGCCAAGGACGCGTTGGACGCCCACGCCCGCGACGAGTTGAGCGTCTCTCTGGCCACGACGGCGCGGCCAGTGCAGGCCGCCCTAGCCTCGGCGGCCAGCTTTACGGCCGGGGCGGCCGCCCCCTTGATTGTCGCCGCCGTTGCGCCTACCCCGGCGATCGTGCCCAGCGTCGTGCTGGTGGCGCTAGCTTGCCTGGCGCTGCTCGGCGTGGCCGGGGCGAAAGCCGGTGGAGCGCCGCCTTGGCGCGCGGCGGCGAGGGTCACCTTCTGGGGGGCGCTGGCCATGATCGTGACGGCCGGCATCGGCCGTCTGGTCGGCACGGCGATCTAGCGTCCACACGGCGTCCAGAACCGTGTGTGCTCGCAGATGATCGATCAGGTCGCCCAGCGTCTCACAACGGGCAAGGTCGCAGTCAGGCAGTATCGCGTCGCATTGGTCCTCCAAGGCGGCGACCAAGGCCAGGAGGTCGCTCGTCGAAATCTCAAGGTCGTCGAGCAGATCCGTCCGGCCCAGGCCATCCACCTCCAGACCGATGGATCGGGCCGCAAGGTCGAGCAGGGCCTTTTCAGAGACAGGGTCGCGAACTTGGGTCATGGTGACGTCCTCCTGTTCCAACGACGACGGGCTGAAGCGACCACCTCAACGGTTCAGGCGGAAACCACCATTTGCTGGATCGGGGCACGCTAGCCCCGCGCGCTGACTGAATGGCGACGGAGCGGCGGCAGGGCGATCGGACGAACTATTCCCGCGGTCAGGACGGTCGTCGCGATCGGACGGCCCAGCGCCGGTCCGCCGTGGTCGAGCGATCTGTCGAGAAAGTCGCCAACCGACGTCCCGGGGCGCGCGTCAGGTGAAGGCGCTCCGGAACAGGGCGACGCGGTTGAAAGAGGTCCAGAAATAGAGAGGCCTGACCGCCCTGAGCAGGCCGGCGAAGATCAGCGCGGCGCCAAGGTAACCCAGCGACGCGGTGTTGTCGGTCCAGCCCCCTAAAGCCGCGCCGAGCGTCTGAGAGAGGGTGAAGGTCAGCCAGTAAAACAATTCCGCCTTAGGTGAAGAACCTCGCCGACGTCCCCGCTCCAGGATCAATCGGCGCGTCGGCGCCGCACTTGATAGAGCGTTTGTCCCGCGAGATCGCGGAACTCCAATCGCAGCATCTCACGATCGAGTCCGAACATCGCAAAGCCCGGTCGCGACAGGCAGTAGCGGGTGCCCTCCACCGGCGCCACGCTCCCGACGGCGTCCGCGCCCGCGCCGGTGCAGACGTAGTCGACCCGGCCACGTCGGATGTGCTGCAAGTTGTGGTCGTGGCCGTTGATATAGACCTGGACCCCATGGGCCTCGAGCAAGGGGGCGACCTGGGCGACGAGTTCGGCGGAATCGCCGTGGTCCCCCGAATAGATCGGATGGTGACCCACCACGACCTTCCATAGCGCGGTCGATCTGCGGAGTTCGTCCCGCAGCCAGGCGATCTGGCGGGCGCCGTCGTAGGCCTCCAGATGGCCATGCGCCAACTGCTGCAGCATTTCGTCATAGTTGCCGCGATCGACGAGGGGCGAGGTGTCGATCACGAAGAGATCCAGGAAGTTGGCTCCCAGAACCTCGCCCGCGACCTTGTAGTAACGACTCGGCATCCGCCAACGGGGACTAAGGCGCGTATAATCGACCTGAGCCTGGGCGACGCCCCGGTAGTCGTGATTTCCGAGCGCGGCGTACCAAGGCGTTTGCAGGGCCGCCGCCGTATAGACGTCCTCGAACGAGCGCCGCCAATGAGGATCGGTCACTGACCGGACGCCCGCCGGATAGAAGTTGTCGCCGGCCGAGATGACGAAACGGCTGGCGATCTCCGCCGCAGCAGCGCCCATCGCCTCGGCGACGACGCCTTGTGACCGTTGGCCCTCTCGCCCCCAATCGCCAACGGCGACAAAATTGACTTTTTCGTCGCCGGTCGCCGCTACGGCCCCCACGGGCCAAGCGGCGCTGGCGGCCAGCCCCTGCAGGAGCCTGCGCCGGTGAACGGGCGATATGGCCATCGGACCCACAGGGCTCCACGACGAGGTCACGGGACGCTTCACGCCGCCGGGCTCCCGACGGCCGCAAGCGTAACGTCGTGCCTCACCGGAAGCTGGGCGAAGATCTCGGCGCCCGTGGCGGCGAAGTGCGCCTGGCCGAACCTGTCCAGCACCCGCGATCGGGCGACCTCGCCCATTCTCGCCAGCTTGTAGGGGGCGCGCAGAAACCACTTCAAGGCCTTGGCCAGCTCTTCGGAGTCGCAGGGCGGCACGACCCGCCCCATTAGGCCGTCCACCACGCTGTAGGGCATCTCGCCCACGGCGGTCACCAGGGTCGGCAAGCCGGCCTGCATCGCCTCGTGCACCGCGATACACAGGCCTTCGCGCCGCGACGGCTGGAGATAAAGGTGCAGTCCGGCCAGGAACTCGCGCGGCGTGTCGCAGAATCCGGTGAGGAAGACGTTGTCCAGACCAGCCTGGTCGATCATGGCCTGCAGCCGTTCTCGTTGCGCGCCCTCCCCAGCGATCCGGACTTCGAACGGCGTGGGGGACTTGAAGCCGGTGGCGCGCAAATGCGCCAGGGCCTTGATCAGAACGTCATAGCCCTTGGCGGGATGCAAGCGCCCCAGCGCGCCCAGTTGAAGCGTCTCGCCGGGCCGCCAGGGCCTGGCCTGGGGCGCGGCCGGATCGGCGGCGAACAGCGGCCAGGTGGCCAGACGGTCGGCCTTCACCTTCAGGCGCGAGGCCGTCAGGGCCGTGACGCTGTGGGAGTCGCCGATCCACAGGCTCGACAACCGCCGCGTCGCGCGCAGCAGCAGGCGGTTGGCCGGCTTCAAAAAGGCGTTGTGCTGCCAGCTGACCACCGGCACCCCCCGGCGCGAGCCGACGATCTGGCCTAGCAGCGTCGCGCGGGTCAGAGAGGTCCACAGCAGGTCCGGCTGCTCCTCGGCGACGATCCTGTCCAGCCAGGCCAGGGCGTCGAGATGATCCTTCTCGCCGCCGGGTCGGACACGAACGTTCAACCCTTCCCTGATCATCGGCGGCAACGCCCGGCCGTCACGGCGGGTCAGGGCCAGGATCTCGACCTTCGCGCCCTGGGCCGCGAGCACCTTGGCCACGGCCGGGACCGGCAAAGCCGCCCCGCCGCCCTCTAGGGAATTGATCACATAGAAGATCCGCATCAGAACGTCCCCGTTCGGCCTTGGGCCGCGTCATCAAGATCGACCGCCAGCGGATCGGGCCAGGCCTGTCCGGCGAACCGCGCCACGGCGCGGGCCGCGCGCTCGGCCGAGGGTTCTTCGGTCAGGTCGAAGCTCTGGCTGAACAGGGTCTCCTGCACCGGGCGCCACACCGTTTCGTGCTGCTCGCGGGACCGCTCCATGGCCGCGCCAAGATTGGCGACGTCCTCGATCACCGGGCCTGCGCGCCAATGGCGGAAGTTGGGATCGCCGGCCCAGGCGAAGCGGTGACTGTTGAGGAAGACACACGGCCGGGGCTTGAGCATGAACTCGTAAACCTGGCTACTGACGTCGCCAAGATAGAGATCGGCGCGCTGAGTGTAGGCCATGGTCGTCGAGGCCCGGCTGCCCAGGTCGATGTGGATGTTGGGCGCGCGCAGATAGCGTTCCTCGATCCGCCCGGCGCGGTCGAGCCGCAGCTTGTCGATCGTCGCCACGAAAGGCCGCTCGAACAGCATCACATGCGGCGCGAAGATCAGGTGGTGATCGTCATGCGCGACGAACCAGTCCAGCACCTGACGGCCGACCTCGTACCAGGACGACAGGTGCGGCGAGACGTGCGGGTTGTACAGCGCCACCGGCCGGCCGTCGTCGAGCAGCGGGTGGGTCGCCCCCCGCGCCGGCAGCAGATCGAACTTGGGATAGCCGACGATCGAGATCCTGCTTGGGTCGACACCGGTTTCGTGAACCAGCCGGTCGCGAACCTTGCGACCCGAGACCAGAACGTGGTCGAAGCCGGCGCTGGCCTTGTCGAAGCCGATGGCGCGATCCCCGGCCCCATGGCGGGTGTGTACAATCTTGAGGTTGCTTAGCCCGTAGCGGGTCTTCAGGATCAGCGAGGTCTTCTCGGCGACCACCAGTATGTCGAGCGATCGGAAGAAGTCGAGATTGTCGCCGTACACCAGGAGCTTGGTCGTCGGAAGTATGGCCTCGGTCGTGGCCGCCAGAAGCCTTGACGTGCTTTTGGTCAAGACCAACTCGACCAGGCGCACGCCATGGCCAACCATGCCCCCGCCCAGACGGATCACCTCGGCGGTCAGCCGCCGGTTGGTGGTGGCGACCATGACCTCGAAATCGCTCCCGCCTCGGGCTAGGGCCAGCGCGATCGGCAGGCTGTGGGCCACCTGATGGACTTGGTCGTGGTTGAAGAGGAACCCGATGCGCATGGCCCAACGACGCCATGCCTTTCAAAGCGCCTCAAAAGTTTCTGATCCAAGATCCCAAATACGCGGCGCCGCTTCCGCGCGCGAAACGTCCCGCCCACTGAGAAGCGCGATCATCGGCCCGAGGATACCGAATGCGTCCATGCCGCAGATCGGGCAGACGCCCGGGCCAACCTGGCGGATTTCCGGGTGCATGGGACAGGTGAAGACCGTGCCCGCCGCCGCTGCGCTCTTGGGGCCGACATAACGCTCCGGCTCGGCTTCGAACCTGGTCTTGCACCCAGTCGAACAAAAGACGAATCTGTGGCCGCTCCATTGGGCGCGGTACCGCGCTGCTTCGGCGTCGACCGTCATGCCGCAAACCGGATCGACCGCCATGCCGTTCGACGATGTGTCGTGGCCAGGATAATCGTGGCGGTGGCGGCCGGGGGCGTGACCTTCGTCGCTCATAGAACTTCCTCCAGGCGCGGGAACGTCTCGCTAGACCGCCACGCCGACCGCGATATCGGAGTCAGGATCATCACCATGAGCGGCCGGTGTTCCGGTCTATCCGGGCAAACCCGTGACTTTACGGAAACCCCGCGGCGCGTCTCATGGCCGGGGAGTTCGCGCCGGAGCGTCTGGCTCCAAGCTCTTCAGATAGGCGGTAAGCGCCTCGATCTCGTGAGGCTGAAAGACCCATTGCGGCATGGGTCCATGCCCTACGACGATGCCTTCGGCGAAGGCCTCGCCAAGTTGCTCGACGGGGTAGCGACGGTGAAGGTCACGCAGTCGAGGCGCCTGGGCCAAGGGGCTTTCGTCCGAGCGCCCAATGGCGTGGCATCCGCCGCAGTCGCGCTTGGCGATGGCCTCCCCCAGGGCGAGGGGCTCGCGCGGCAAGGGATCGACGATCCTGGTCGGTGGCCGATCAGCGCCGGTCGCCGCCACGGCCAGGGCGATGATCAAAGTCAGGCCCCATGCTCTGGCGCTCATCGCGGTCTCTCCAGTGTGTCGCAGCCACCTTGGTAGTGCGAACGACCGGCTCTGATTTGATCCCTGTCAACACGGTCGTGATGCGCCGCGCCAAGACTGTCGGCCATGATCCTGGAGGGTCCCATGAGCAGCAGTCTTCCGGTTTTCGACACCACGGTTCAAGAAACCAACGCCTGGCTGAAAGTGATCGCCCATGAGCTTGAGCCCTGCGATCGCCACCAGGCCTATCTGGGCGCGCGCGCAACGCTGCACGCCCTGCGTGACCGCCTCGCGCCCGACCCCGCGATGAACTTCGCCGCTCAGTTGCCGATGCTGATGCGGGGCGTCTTCACAGAGGGATGGCGCCTCAGCCAGACCCCGACCCTGGAGCGGGACGTCGATGCGTTCCTCGCGCGGATCGAGGCGGCCCTGCCGCCGGATTTCCCGATCGAGACCGAGAATTTGGCGCGCGGCGTCCTGCGGGGCCTCACGGACCTTATGGACCATGACCTGCTGGTCAAGGTGCTGCGGCAACTCCCCCTGCCCTTGCGCTCGCTCTGGCCCCAAGCCTTGGCGACGCTATGAGCCCGCGCGCCGACGATCCGCCATCCCCCCGCTCCAGGCGAATCTTTTGGAGCCTAGTAGTATTGGCCTCCGGCCTCGTGGCCGGCTGCGCCGTTCTGGAGCCCCTGTATCCCGGCCCCGACCTGCCCCTGGTCGAATCCGGACGGGCCCTCGCCCTCGGCGAATGCTCGGCCTGCCACGCGGTGGGCCCAGGCGGCGGGGCTCCGGCCACCGGAGCTCCATCCTTTTCGAGCGTCGCCGAGCGTTACCGTAACTATCGGCTGGACTGGGAATTGGAGACCATTTCGCAGGTCGGTCACTACCGCATGCCGGCCAAGATGCTGACCTCCCCCGAAATCGCCGCCCTGACGGCCTATATTCGTACGCTCGACAGCGCCAAACCCTCCGAGGCGGCGACACCGTCGACCCGCTAGGGCCAAACCGCCCCCCAAAAGACGCGTCGAGTCGCCGCTCATAAACCCCAGGGCGTCGACGAAACCCGTCAGCGCCGAGAGCCCGGCGGCCAGGAACCACGTGCGCGGATCTTAATCGATCACGCGTGCAGGCGCCGC
This sequence comes from Caulobacter sp. LjRoot300, assembly GCF_964253875.1. NCBI lineage: Bacteria > Pseudomonadati > Pseudomonadota > Alphaproteobacteria > Caulobacterales > Caulobacteraceae > Caulobacter > Caulobacter sp. LjRoot300. The sequence goes on along the minus strand of NZ_CAXUSA020000003.1, from coordinate 532,608 downwards.
GTTGACCGGGTCGCCGCGACAGGCCTGATCGGCGCGGCCGGCTCGAACAGAGACGAGGGCAAGCCTGACCGGCGGGCGGCCATGACAAAACCGACTCGGCAACCCAGGGCGTCGATATTGGCTTCCTGGACATCGGCCCAGGCTTCGAACATCGCCGCGCCCACCGCGCTGGTCTTCAAGACCTCGGCCAGTCGCCCATGGCTGTTGCCCTCCACCAGATAGACGTACTGGCAACGCATCAGGGCCTCGTTGAAGGCGGCGCGTTCGGTGTCCGCAGCGGCTTGCGGCGGTCGCATCGCCAGCAGGTTCAGGCCAGCGCCGCGGCAAGCGTCGCGGGCGGTCGACGCGCGTCGCGCCGCTGCGGGCGCTTGTTCCGGAGCGGGCGGCGTGGAATCGACCTGGGCCACCGCTAGATCGCAGGGCTCCAGGGTCGCCTCGAGCGTCTTCCACGCCATGAGCGTCTGGTCGATCAGGATCGCACTGGGCGCGGGCTGTGCGGGAGAGACCGGCGGTACGGTATCGAAGGGAACCGACGACGCCAGACGAAGTACCTTCTGAGCAGGCCAGACGAGCGCGCCCGCGACGCCGAGCAGGACGGCGGCGACCCAGAGGTGACGTCGTGCGCGTGGCCAGCCGGTCGATCGTCCATCCCGGCGCGCAGGAAGCGGCAGGTCGGCGCAAACCTCGCTCATGACTTGGCGCGCCGACGCGCCTCCAGGACCAGCGGCAAGGCCGCCAGATTGAGCGCCACCGCCAGGGCCGCTCCAAGGCTGCGCCAGTCAGGTGTGGCGTTGACAGCCAGAACCGCCAAGGCCAGCGGACCGCTGAGCGACAACAGCACCCGTCCTCGCGCCCGCCACCCCGCGCTCGTCGCGGGACGTCCAACGCCCAGCAGCGCCAGCGCCTGCACGGCGGCCACCGGCAGAACCACCAGCGTGAGGCTCTGACCATTGGGAGCATCGAGGAAGGCCAGCACGGCTCCAAAGCCGCCGGTCACGGCGCCCCAGGCTATCAGAGACCAGAAGGCGCCGGTCGATCTGACCGCCATGAGGCCGGCGACGGCCCCCAGCATCAAGCAAACCTGCAACAGCGACGCCGAGGCCCCGCCCGCCAGCGGGGCGGCCAGCGCCAAGCTCGGAAAGATCCAGCGCGGATCAAGGCGCGATCGCCGTGCGGTTCGTCTCTTCGCGCGTCGCGCCACGGAGTCCAAGGGGCGTTGACAGGCATGTCCGCGGGGATAGGTCATCGGAAAGATCTCCTTGGCTGTCCCGCTTTAGCGAAGGATCAGCGGCCGCACGGCCGGCTCGTGATAGGGCTGACGAAACTGCCGCAGTTGGCAGCCGGCCACCGACGCCACGGCCAGAACGACGAGGCCGGCGACCAAAGCGGCTCGAAGCTTGAAGGAAGACGGGCGGGTCATCGCGCGGTCCTCCGGTCCCAGGACCTTGGCGACTTGCGCATGGCCGGCCCTTCGCCAGTGGCGGCTTGCACCGACACCGCGCTCAAGGTCAGGACGAAGGTCGCGAAAGCGACGACGTTCAGGATGACGAAGGTTAGTTGGAGAACGGTCATGACGCGAACCTCCTGTTCGGAACTGATGATCTCTCGACACGGCGCCCGCGATCTTGATCTTGCTCAACAGCGGGAAAACTTCGCCGCCGCGAGGGCGATCGGCGCCCCCGGGCGGGCTTCTTAAAACGCGCCCTCTCTCGGCTCGGCCCGAGGCCGAGGATCGAGGCTTCGGAGATAGGCCTTCAACTGGGCGACCTCGTCGTCATCCAGCTCGACCATCGGCATGCGCGGATGATGGTCCGGCGAGCCCTCCTCGGGTGGTCGGCTTGGCGCCAGCATACCCTCGGTCAGGATCTGGTCGAGGCCGCCTGGCGGGTAGCGCCGATACAGGGTCGCGAAGGGCGGCGCGTCGGCCAGCGGACTGGGCCTGGCGTCCACGGCATGGCAGATTCCGCAATTGCGCTGGGCGATCCGTTGGCCGCCAAGCGCCTGCGGGGACAGCGATCGCCGTGCTGGTTCGGGGGAGGCTTGAACCGCCGCCGCCAAACCCACGGCCAGGATGGCGAGAAGCCCTGCACCGATCGCCCTGTCGCCCTTCACAGCCGATCCTCGAAATCGAGCACCACCCGGCCTTCGATCTCGCCGCGCGCCATGCGCTCGAAGACGCTGTTGATGTTGTCCAGCCCCTCGGCGTGGACCGTGGCCCGCACCCGGCCGTCGGCGGCGAAGGCCAGGGCCTCCTGCAAATCCAGCCGCGTGCCAACGATGGAGCCGCGCACGGTGATCCCGCGCAGCACCGTGTCGAAGATCGACAGCGGGAAATCGCCGGGCGGCAGGCCGTTGAGCGACACCGTGCCGCCTCGCCGCACCATGCCCAGGGCCTGGGAGAAGGCGATCGGCGATACGGCGGTGACCAGGACGCCTTGGGCGCCGCCGATTTCCGTCTGCAGATGGGGGCCGGGATCGGCTTGCTTGGCGTTGACCGTAATGTCGGCGCCCAGGCTCCGCGCGAGACGAAGCTTGTCCTCGTCGATATCGATGGCGGCGACCTTGAAGCCCATGGCCTTGGCGTATTGCACGGCCATGTGGCCCAGCCCGCCAATACCGGAAATCGCCACCCAGTCACCGGGCTTGGCGTCGGTAACCTTCAGGCCCTTATAGACGGTGACGCCGGCGCAGAGGATCGGCGCCATCTCCAGGAAGCTCAGATTGGCGGGCAGATGGCCGACATAGTCGGCGTAGGCCAGCACATATTCGGCGAAGCCGCCGTTGACGGAGTAGCCGGTGTTCTGCTGCGCCTCGCAGAGCGTCTCCCAACCGCCCAGGCAGTGGACACAATGGCCACAGGCCGTGTGCAGCCACGGCACGCCGACCCGGTCGCCTTCCTTGACGTGCTCCACGCCCTTGCCGACCTGGACCACAGTGCCGACGCCCTCGTGACCCGGAATGAGCGGAAGGCTGGGCTTGATGGGCCAGTCCCCGTGGGCGGCGTGCAGGTCGGTGTGGCAGACCCCGCAGGCGGCGATCTTGACCAGCACCTGACCGCGACCGGGCTTGGGCCGCGCGACGTCCTCCACGACCAGCGCCTGGCCAAAGGCCCGAACGACGGCGGCTTTCATGGTCTTGTCCATGGTGTCCCTCCAGGTGATGTCGAGACGCGGCCTGGATGGAATGGCCGCCTCGTCGTCACGGCTTGATACCGCCGCCAGAGACCCCTCGCAGTTGGGAGTAATACGTAGTGGCGTCAGCGCGCGCCCACGGCGCGTTCGACGGCCTCGACAAGGGCGGCGTCGACCAGAGGCTTCTCAATCACGCGGCTATAGCCCGCCGCCAGGGCCTGATCGACCAAGCGGGCCGAAGGAAAGGCGGTAATCAGCAACGCCTGGCCTCGCCATCCCAGATCACGCAACCGTCCCAGGATCAGAAGGCCGTCGATCTCGGGCATGCGATAGTCGGCGACCAGGCACACCGCGCCAAGCGCCGTGGGATCGGCCAGCAGGGCCAGGCCCGAAGCGTAGGCGCGCACCTCGAAGCCTCGCCCGTGCAGGAGCAACTGCAGCGAGCGGCGCACGCCAGGATCGTCTTCGACCAGCAGCAGCCGCGCGCGGCCTTCATGCTTGATGGGAAGCGCTTGCGTCATGTCGGCCAACTTGCCGCGACCAGAAGGGGTCACGGCCTGGGCATGCCATAGGGCTCGGACGCGGTCGTTACGTAGAGCCCCTTAGACCTCGTCCTGCAAACCGGCGGCGAAGGCGATCCGCAGCGCCTCGGAGAGGCTCTTGACCTGCAGCTTGGCCATCAGGTTGGCGCGATGGACCTCGACGGTGCGCGGCGAGATGCCCAGGTCGAAGGCGATGGTCTTGTTGGGTAGACCTTGGGCCATGCCCCTGAGCACGTCCTGTTCGCGGCTGGTCAAGGCCGCGATGGCGATGGCCGCGTCGCTCGCCCGCGCCGCCCTCGCCTCGACGTCGTCCAGTCGCTCGAAGGCCGCGGTGATAGCGGTCAGCAGCACGGCCTTCTCGAACGGCTTTTCGATGAAATCGACCGCCCCGCCCTTCATGGCGCGGACCGCCACGGTAATGTCGCCATGGCCGGTCAGGACCACGACCGGCATGGCGATGCCGCGTTCGGCCATGACCTTCTGAACCTCCAGACCGTCCATGCCCGGCATCCGCACGTCCAGCAGCACGCAGCCCGGCTCGGCGTCCTTGGCCGCCTGCAGGAAGGCGTCCCCCGAGGCGTAGGTCGACACCGCATAGCCCGAGGTCTTGAGCATGAAGCCGGCCGAGCGACGGATCGCCTCCTCGTCGTCGACGATGTGGATCATCCGTCTTTCGTTCATGGCGTCGCCTCCTTCTCGACCTTGACCAGGGTAAAATGAAACTGTGAGCCGCCGCCAGGGCGCGGCTCATGCCAGATGCGGCCGCCATTGGCCTCGACGATCGTGCGACAGATCGACAGCCCCAGCCCCATGCCCTCGGTCTTGGTGCTGACGAAGGCGGTGAACAATTGGCCGGCAATGCTTTCGGCGACACCAGGGCCGTTGTCGGCGATCGTCACTCGCACTAGGCCGTCGCCTTGGTCACGCGTGGAAAGCCAGAGCTTGGGCTGCTCGGCGCCGCTCATGGCCTCGACCGCGTTGCGCGCCAGGTTGATCACCACCTGCTGAATCTGCACGCGATCGATCAGCACGGGCGTGGCGTTCGCGTCCAGTTCGAAAATCGGATCGAGCCCCTGATCGCGGGGCCCCATCAAGCCCAGGGCGGCGGCTTCCTGAATGACCGACGGCAGGTCCTCGACGCTCTTCTCCACCTCGCCGCGGGCGACAAAATCGCGCAATCGCCGAACGATATGGCCCGCGCGCATAGCCTCGCCGGCCGCGTCGCCGAGAGCCTCGCGGATTATCGGCAAGTCGTCGGGGTCCGGCTTGACCAGGAGATCGCGCACCGCCTCGACATAGTTGGCGACGGCGGTGATCGGTTGGTTGAGCTCATGGGCCAGGGTCGAGGCCATGGTCCCCATGCCGCTGACCCGGGCGATGTGGATCAGCTCGGCCTGGAGTTCTTCAAGGCGGGCCTGGGTGCGCTGGCGGTCGGTCAGGTCGCGGACAAAACCGGTGAACACCCGGGGGCCATGGCCAATGGCTTCGCCGACCGACAGCTCCATCGGAAAGGTCGTGCCGTCCTTGCGCATGCCGACGACGACGCGCCCCATGCCGATGACCTTGCGCTCGCCCGTGGTCAGGTAACGCTCGATATAGGCGTCGTGGCGCTCGCGGTCGGGCGAGGGCATCAGGCGGCGAACGTTCTCGCCCAGCACCTCGGCCTCTTGAAAGCCGAACAGGCGCTCGGCGGCGGCGCTGAACGACAGGATCTTGCCCCGCTCGTCGATGACCACCATGGCGTCGGGCACGGTGGACAGGATCGACCGCAGATGTTCGGCGCCGGCGTCCAGGGCCCGTTCGCTGGCGCGCTGGTCGGTGACGTCGCGCAGGACCTTGCCAAAACCCCGCAGGGCGCCGGCTTGATCATGGAGCGCGGTGATCGAGACGTGGGCCAGGAACTCCGAACCGTCCTTGCGCAGAAGCCAGGCTTCCTCCTCGATCTTGCCTTCGGCCTGGGCCCTGGCGAGGTCGGCCCGCGGCTTGCCGGCTTGCCGGGCGTCCTGCGGATAGAACGCCGCGACGTCCTGGCCGACGACCTCGGCCTCGCTCCAACCCATCAGTCTCTGCCCGCCGGCGTTCCAGATCAGCACCCGCCCCTGCGGATCGAGCATGGAGATGGCGTACTCGGTCGCGCCGTCGATCAGCAGGTTGAGTTCGCTGGCGAGGTCTTCGGCTTGCCGAGCCCTGACCGCAGCGCCCTGCTGGCCGCCCGTCGGCCGCAGTCGTCCGATTTTCGCGCCCGCCAGAACTATGCCCGTCGCCGCCAGCAAGAAGGTCAGAGCCTCCGCCAGCGCCAAGGCGTCCAGTCGGTCGCGACCACTGAAAATCAGTCCGGCGATCAGACCTAGCAGCGTAAAGCCGAGGCTGGCGCCGACGCCGCCGAACATCGCGGCGACGACAATGGGCGCGGTGAAGAGCAGATAGGCGCCATGATCTCCCAGCCAAGGGGCCAATAGCCAACGTATCCCGGTGGCGAGCGCGAAGGCCGCCAGAGCGACGCCGTAGCCCTTCATCTGGTCCTGCGGGAGGCCCGAGCCGGACGCCATGTTATCTTCACCTTCCCCGTGCTCGAACCGGTTCGCCCCAGGGCGGAATCCTAGCCCAAGCATGCCCCCTCGCATCGCGGCTTACAAACCGGTTCGGCGAGGCTCGCGCCAAGCCACATGCGGGAGTCTACGGATGGCGCGCAATCGCCGCGGCGTATCCCTTGCTTGTTGACGGCCCCCGACGGGCCCTGACGCTTGAGGCCGCCATGTCCCTGCAAAACCTCTCCCCCCTGCTCTCTCCGGCCTCGGTGGCGGTGATCGGCGGCTCGGATCGCCCAGGCTCCGTGGGCCAGGTAATCGTCGAGAACCTGCTGTCCGGAGGCTTCGCCGGTCCGGTCCACCTGGTCAATCCGCGCCCGCAGTCGGTGGTGGGAACAATCTGGTCGGCGACCATCACCGACCTGCCCGAGCCCCCTGACCTGGCCGTGGTGGCGGTCCCGGCCGCCGCCGTCCCTCAGGTCGTCGCCGAACTTGGGGCGGCCGGGGTTAAGATCGCCGCGATCCTCTCGGCGGGTTTGACCCAAGCCAACGGCTTGCGCCAAGCCATGCTGGAGGCCGCCAGGCCCTTCGGCTTGCGGATCATCGGCCCCAATGGTCTGGGCCTGCTGGCTCCCCATGCGCGCCTCAACGCCTCCTTTGCCCGCGGCGCGCCCCAACCTGGGGGCCTGGCCCTGATCTCGCAGAGCGGCGCCCTGGTGAGCGGCGTGATCGATTGGGCCAATACTCGCCAGCTTGGCTTTTCCGGCATCGTCTCGGTGGGCGACATGGCCGAGGTCGACCTGGGGGACCTGATCGACCTTTTCGCCGCCGATGCTCATACCGACGCCATCCTGCTCTATGTCGAGGGCGTCACCAACGCGGCCAAGTTCATGTCGGCGGCCCGCGCCGCGGCGCGCATCAAGCCGGTGATCGCCTTGAAGGCCGGGCGCAACGCCGCCAGCGGCAAGGCCGTTCGCTCCCACACCGGCGCCTTGGCCGGCGCCTATGACGTCCACGCCTGCGCTTTCGAGCGGGCAGGCATTGTCCAGGTCGAAACCCTGACCGACCTCTTCGACGCCGCCGCGGTGCTGCGCGCCGGGCGGGGCCTGGCCGGCGAGCGTCTGGCCATCGTCACCAATGGCGGCGGGGCCGGCATCCTGGCCCTGGACGCCATGGCGTCGAGCGGCGGCGTCCTGGCCGAACTCGGGCCGGAGACCCTGGACCGCCTGAACGCCGTCCTCCCCGCCGACTGGTCACATGGCGATCCGGTGGACTTGATGGGCGACGCGTCGGACGAGCGCTATCGCCTAGCGCTCGACGCGGTGCTGGCGGACGCCGGAGTCGACGCGGTTCTGGTCATGAACTGTCCCACCGCCTTATCCAACCCGGGCGACATCGCCCGGGGCGTCGCCGCCAGCGTCGTGACCGCTCGCGGATGGGGTCTGAGCAAGCCGGTGATCGCCTGCTGGCTGGGCGACGCCAACCAGGACGCCGCCGGGCCGATCCTCAGCGCGGCCGGCGTTCCGATGTTCGGCGCCCCGGACGCCGCGGCACGAGCCTTCGGCCACTTGCTGGCCGCCCGGCACGCCAAGGCCAGCCTGATGGCCGCGCCAGCTCGCCACGACGCGCGCGTCGGTAACCGCAGCGCGGCCTTGGACTTGATCCAAACCGCAAGGTCGCAGGGCCGCACCCTGCTCAACGAGGTCGAGGCCAAGGCGCTGCTGAACGCCTATGGCGTCGCCACCGTCCCGACCCGCCTGGCCGCCACCGCCCAGGACGTCGCCGGGATCTGCGCCGAACTCGCCCCGCCCTACGCCGTCAAGATCGTCTCGCCGCAGATCAGCCATAAGTCCGACGTCGGCGGCGTCGCCCTCGATCTCCCGAACGCCGAGGCCGCCAGCGCGGCCGCCGCGGCCATGGTCGCGCGCATCGCGAGAACCTGCCCTGACGCCGTGATCACCGGGTTCGCGGTGGAGACCATGATCCCGCTGCGGCGCGCCCACGAACTCATCGTCGGCCTGGCGCAAGACGCCACCTTCGGTCCGGTGCTGATGGTCGGGGCCGGCGGCAAGGCGGTCGAGGTGCTCAAGGATCGCGCCCTGGGCCTGCCGCCGCTCGACGGCGAGCTGGCGCAGGCGATGATCGCCAAGACCCGGGTATCGCGCCTGTTGACCGGCTATCGCGACGAACCCCAGGCCGACATCGGCGGGGTGGCCGCCGCCCTGGAGGCGCTCTCGGCGATCGCCGTCGACCTGCCCGATATCGTGGAGTTGGACATCAACCCCTTGCGCGTCGACGCCTACGGCGTCCTGGCGCTCGACGCCCGCATCGTCATCACCCAGGACGCCAGCCCCACCTCCCGGCTGATCATCCAGCCCGTGCCCATGGAATGGGCCGCCGATCTGCGGACCCGAAGCGGCCTGGCTTTCCATGTCCGGCCGGTGCGGCCCGACGACACCCCGGCCGTGGCGGCCTTCTTCGCGCAGCTCGACGCTGAAGACCTGCGACTGCGGTTTCTATCGCCCCTGCGCACCGTGGACGCCGACCGGCTGGCGTTGATGACCCAGGTCGACTACCGCCGCACCATGACCTTCTTGGCCTTCGACGCCGACGGCCGGACGGTCATCGCCACCGCCATGCTGGCCTCCGGCGCCGATCCCGAGCGCGCCGAGGTGGCCGTCACGGTGCGCAGCGACCTGAAGGGCCACGGCCTGGGCTGGACCCTGCTCGACCACGTCCTGGCCTATGCGCGCGCCCGGGGCATCAAGGTCGTCCATTCGCTGGAAAGCGCCGACCATGTCGCCGCCCTTCAGCTCGAGCGCGACATGGGCTTTACCGCCCGGATCTGCCCGGACGACACCAGCCTGCGGATCGTCGAACGTCGGATCGACGCCAGCATCGAGGCCTAGGACCGACCCGGGCCCCCGCCCGGCGACTCGCCAAAGCCGCGTGGGAGATCGGCTCTCCTCAAGCTGGCCAGCGAGACGCCCTGACTGAGCAGCGAAATGAGCCGCGGCGTCGGCGTGACCGACGCCGCCTTTAGACGCGCGAGGCTAGAAGAACCCGAGCTTCTTGGGGCTGTAGCTGACCAGCAGGTTCTTGGTCTGCTGGTAGTGGTCGAGCATCATCCGGTGGTTCTCGCGGCCGATGCCCGACGACTTGTAGCCGCCGAACGCCGCGTGGGCGGGATAGGCGTGATAGCAGTTGGTCCAGACCCGGCCGGCCTGGATGGCGCGGCCAAAGCGATAGCAGCGATTGGCGTCGCGGCTCCAGACGCCGGCGCCCAGGCCGTAAAGGGTGTCGTTGGCGATCGCCAAAGCCTCCTCGTCGGTCTTGAAGGTGGTCACCGACAGCACAGGACCGAAGATTTCCTCCTGGAAGATCCGCATCCTGTTGTGGCCCTTGAACACGGTCGGCTGGACGTAGAAGCCGCCGGCCAGGTCACCCGGCAGGTCGGCGCGCGCGCCGCCGGTCAAAAGCTCGGCGCCCTCCTGGCGACCGATGTCGATGTAGCCGAGAATCTTCTCCAGCTGTTCGCCGGACGCCTGGGCGCCGATCATCGTGGCCGGGTCGAGCGGATCGCCCTGGACGATGGCCTCGACGCGCTTGAGGGCCCGCGCCATGAAGGCCTCGTAGATGTCTTCATGGATCAGGGCCCGACTGGGGCAGGTGCAGACCTCGCCCTGGTTCAGGGCGAACATCACCAGGCCCTCGATGGCCTTGTCGAGATAGTCGTCGTCTTCCGCCATCACATCCTTGAAGAAGATGTTGGGCGACTTGCCGCCCAACTCCAGGGTTACCGGGATCAGGTTCTGACTGGCGTACTGCATGATCAGCCGGCCCGTGGAGGTCTCGCCGGTGAAGGCGATCTTGGCGATGCGTGGGCTGGAGGCCAGGGGCTTGCCGGCCTCCAGGCCAAAGCCGTTGACGATGTTGAGCACGCCGGGCGGCAGAATGTCGCCGATCAGCTCGGCCAGGACGAGGATCGAGGCGGGGGTCTGCTCAGCGGGCTTGAGCACCACGCAGTTACCGGCCGCCAGAGCCGGGGCCAGTTTCCAGCAAGCCATCAGCAGCGGAAAGTTCCAGGGGATGATCTGGCCGACCACGCCCAGCGGCTCGTGGAAATGATAGGCGACGGTGTCGTGGTCGATCTCGGAAACGCCGCCTTCCTGCGCCCGGATACAGCCGGCGAAATAACGGAAGTGGTCGATGGCCAGCGGCAGGTCGGCCGCCGTCGTTTCGCGGATCGGCTTGCCGTTGTCCCAGGTCTCGGCCGCCGCCAACAGCGGCAGACTGTCTTCCATGACCTGGGCGATGCGGTTCAGCAGATTGGCGCGCTCGGTCACGCTGGTCGCGCCCCATGCCGCCTTCGCGGCGTGGGCGGCGTCCAGGGCCATCTCCACATCGGCGGCGTCGGACCGGGGGATCTCGCACAGGACACGGCCGTTAATCGGCGAGCTGTTCTCGAAATAGCGACCCGCGATGGGCTCCACCCATTGGCCGCCGATAAAATTGCCGTAGCGGGTCTTGAACGGCGGTTTGGCGGTGCGAGTGAACTGGGGCTTGGTCATGACTTCCTCCGGATCGCGCCGTGTTCGGCGTCGCTGAGGAAGGATTGGCCTGTCGCCGCCGATTGTCAGTCCCCCCGCCAAGGAAGGTCGCCCGCGACTGTCGCAAGTCTGCGACAGAAAGCGCTCTCAAGCGCGCCGATGCAGGCCCAGACCGGCCAGCTTGCGATGCAGCGTGGCGCGGCTGATGCCCAGCGCCTTGGCCGCGGCCGAGACATTGCCCGAGGTGCGCGCCAGGGCCCGCTGCAGGCCCGAGCGCTCCAATTCGCTCAGATCCTCGCCACGATCCTCGTCGGGAAACAGCAAGGTGTCGGCGGGCAAGGGTTGGGCCAGCCGGGCGTCGGTCAAACCGTAGGCTAGGCGCGCCGCGCGCGTGGCGCCGACCACTAGGTCATCGCGATCCACGGCCAGAAGCCCGCCGCCCCGCTCCGGGTCGCCGGCGAACAGCACGCGCGCCTTGGGAAAGACCCGGCGAAAGTTCTCCGCTTCGATCCGCCGGGCGGCGTCGGCCACCGCCGTGGCGATCAGACCGACAAAGCCCTCGGTCAGATCAGCCCTGCACGACGAAACGTCGAGCGCAGCGGCCAGGCGGCCCTGATGATCGTAGATCGGCGCCACCGTGCAGCTCAGGGTGGTATTGCGGGCGTGAAAATGCTGTTCACGGTGGATGGTCAAGGGCCGTTCCTCGGCTAGGCAGGTGCCGATGCCGTTGGTGCCCTCGGCCTGCTCGCTCCACACCGCCCCGGTCCACAGCCCCCAACGATGGAAGGTGTCGTCGTCGGAGGCCACGCCGCGCCGGTCTACCGGGACGCCGTGATGGTCCGTGAACAACACGCAACAGCCGGTCGAGCCGACGGCCAGGAACAAGCGATCGAGATTGGCCTGGGCGGCGTGCAGCAACGGCTCGATCCGCTCACGGGCTTGGCCCAGTTCATTCGCGCCGAGGGTGCGGGGCGCGCCGGTGTTTTCAGGATCAAGCCCATACCAGGCCGACGACCGCACCCATGAGGCCGCCAGGGCCGAGCGGGCCGCGGCCGAGCGATCGGAAACGACCGCCAGGATGTGATCGCCATGGCTCGACCTGCGTAGCTCGGACATCGAGCTCCCTCCTGGACCGCCTTTCGCGCCGATCATCCGCCCATGACGCGACGGCGACAACACGCCAGATCGTACCGGCCGCTCCCCAAGACGAGGGTCAAGGACATCCGCGCCGGCCAGGGTCGACCGACGGCCGGGCGGCCGATCAGGTCGCTCCGGCTTGCGAGCGCGCCGGGCATCAGCGCCCCAAGAGCAGAGGCAATTGCGCCGCGTCCAACAGGCGTCGGGTGACGCCGCCAAACAGCTCCTCTCGCAGGCGTCCGTGGCCATAGGCGCCCATCAGGCAGTAGCCGGCCCCGGCGGCGGCGCAGGCCTCGAGGATCTGGGCGTCAGGCTTGTCGCCGCCAGCCGCGATGCGCCGAACCGTGGCATGAATGTCATGGCGCGACAGGTAGGAGGCCGCGGCTTCGGCTGGCGCGCCATCTTGCTCGCCCACGGTGATGAGCTCGACCGAGGCGGCAAGCTTCAACAGAGGCACGCCCGCCCTGAGGGTCGCCATCACGGGCGGTGAGCCATCCCAGGCGATCACCACGGGGCCGGTGACATCGACGCCACGGAGATTGTCGGGGACCGCCAGGACCGGACAGCGGGCCTGTGTGGCGATATTACTGACCACGCCGCGCGGCTCCACCTGGAGCAGGCGGTCACGCTTGCAGTTGACGACGATCAAATCCGCCAGGCCGGCCTCGCGCATCAGGCATCGCGTCACGTCGCCGGTGGCGTCGATCCAGTCCCACGGCGTCTGTTCATGGGCCAAGCGGGTTTCCACGGCGATCCGGTTGGCCGCCTCCGTCTTGCGCTCCTCGGCAAGGAGCATCGCTTGGGCCGCGCCGTCGACGTCGCCGGCGAAGTCGGCAACCGGCGTCACGTCCACGCATCGCAGGTGCCCGTTCAAAGCGCGGGTGAGATCGAGGGCCGCCTGCAGGCGCGCCTCCTGGCCGGCGTCGTCATGCACGAGCAACAGAACCGTTTTCATGGTCGCCTCCGTGAATCCAACGCCGAGACGCTAAGCGCGCGATCCGCGCCCCGGTATCCGGGTTTATACGGAGGACGGCGGGTCCATGACCGGGCTTGAGCCGCGACTACGTAAACATCCCAATGGGCGGTCAGGCGCCGTTCACCTATCCCTGAGGACGACCGCTCAAGGAGACGCGTGATGTCCATGCCAGCTTTCCTGCGAGATTGCGCCGACGTTACTGATCCACGCGCCCCGATGATTTCGCCCATCGAGGTCTTCGGCGCGATCGGCGTGGGCATGAACTTCTCCACCAGCGAGGAAATCTACGCCCAGGATGAGGAGACCGATATGGTCTACCAGGTCCAGCGCGGCGCGGTCCGCGCCTCCCGCCTGCTCGCTGACGGGCGCCGGCAGATCGCCGGCTTCTACTATCCTGGCGACCTGTTTGGCCTGGAGACGGGCCCCACCCACCGCGCCTCGGCCGAAGCCTTGTGCGACAGCAAGATCCTGGTGGCCAAACGCTCGGCTATCAAGCACTACGGGGAGGCGGGCGAGCGTCTGGAGCGTCTGATCTGGCGCGCCACGGGTCAGGAATTGGGCCGCGCTCAAGATCACATGATGCTGCTGGCGCGCAAGAGCGCCTACGAACGAGTGGCCGGATTCCTGTCGGATGTGGCCCAGCGCCAGAACGCGGCCTGGAACGAATTGGCGATGAGCCGCCAGGACATCGCCGACCATCTGGGCCTGACGATCGAGACCGTGTCGCGAATGATCACCCAACTTCAGGCCGATGGCTTGGTGGCCTTGGAAGGCTGCCGGCGGTTTCGCATCCGCGCGCCCGATCGCCTGGCCGATCTGGCTGCGGCCTGAGCGGCTCAGGTCAAGCCGCGCGAAGTCCATAGGAGGACCTCATGGCTCAAGATCCAATCGCATCGCCCGCGCCACCGCCTGAGCCGCCATCTCCCGAGACCAAGGTCAGCGCGATCCTGGCCCGTCATCATCTGATGAGCGTGGCGACGCTGCGCCCCGATGGTTGGCCGCAGGCGACCTTGGTGAACTACCTCGCCGACGGGTTGACGCTGTATTTCCTGGTGGCGCAGGACAGCCAGAAACGCGCCAATATCGCCGCCGACCCTCGGATCTCGATCGCCATCGGCGGCGACGCCGACGGTCCGCCTCAGGGCCTGTCCCTTGCCGGCCGCGCGACCTTGATCGATGATCCGCTTTGGGTCGATGCGCTCAATCGCCGAATCTGGGGAACGCCCGAGTTCGCCCGCTTCGAGCCCCACCCCTCCGGGCACGCCGTGGCCCTGCTGCGGTTCACGCCGCAATGGGTGTCGTTGATCGACTATGGATCGCCCCCCGGACGGATCCAGCAGTTCGCCGTGCGGCAGGATTGGCGCCTCGAACCCGTGAACGCCTAGTCGCCGGCTGATCGCGGGCGATGCCACGGCACGGTCGGCGCCGCGCCTGAACATTCCGCCCCGAATGGCGTTGGAAGGTCCATGCCTCGACAAAGCGCCGCCATTCTCGCCTACCGGCTCGAGGGTGATCAGCCAGCGTTCCTGCTGGTCCATCCGGGCGGACCTCTCTGGCGCTCGCGCGATCTGGGCGCCTGGTCGCTGCCCAAGGGCTTGGTGCAGGCGGGGGAAGATCCGCAGGTCGCGGCGCGGCGCGAATTTCGCGAGGAGATCGGCCTGGATCTGGACGGTCCTTTGCTCGCCCTGACGCCGCGGTTGGCCTATCGCGGCAAGGTTATCCTGCCCTGGCTGGTCCGGGCCGATCTGGACCTTTCCCAGTTCAAGAGCCAAACGTTTCGGCTGGAGTGGCCGCCACGATCGGGCCGGTTGCGGGATGTCCCCGAAGTCGACCAGGCCGCCTATTTCCCCCTGCCCGTCGCGCTGCGGAAGATTCTCCCGGCCCAGGCGCCCATCCTCCAGGAAGCCGCGGACCTGCTGGCGCCAGGCGCCACAGGCGCGGACCCATCTTGAGCTAGTGGCCGAGTACCAGAGGCAGGGCGGCGGCGTCGAGCATCCGCCGCGTCACGCCGCCGAACAGATCTTCGGACATGCGCCCGTGGCCAAAAGCCCCCATCAGGCAGTAGGCGGCCTCGTCCTTAGCGCAGATCCGCAGAAGCACCGCGTCAGGCTCCTCTCCCAAAGCCGCGCGACGGTCCAACTGGGCGGTGACGCCGTGACGTTCCAGGTAGAGCGCGGCGGCTTCCGGCGCGACGCCTTGATCTTCCCCCACCGTGACCAGCCGCACCTGGCGGGACAGTGTCAGGAGCGGGACGGCGGCGCGCAGAGTGGCCATGACCGGCGCCGAGCCGTCCCAGGCCACCACCACCGGACCAGTTGGATCCAAACCCTGGGCATGATCAGGGGTGGCCACCACCGGGCAGCGGGCCTTAAGCGCGAGCGTCGCCGCCGCGGCCCGAGGATCGGTCGATAGCCAATGGTCCCGCTTGCAATTGACGACGATCAGATCGGCCAGGCCCGCTTCACGCAGCAGACAATCGGCGACGCCCCCAGCGGTGTCGATCCAGGTCCAGGCGATATCCTCCCGCGCCAGCCGGTCTTCGAGGCGCCTGCGATTGTCGGCGGCGGCGTGGCATTCCCGGGTCAGGATCAGACCGGCCGCCATGCCGGTGACGTCGCCCGCCAGAGTCGGAAACGCCACCACGTCCAGGCACACCAAGTGCCCTTGCAGGGCGCGCACCAGGTCCAAGGCGGTGCGCAGCCTGGCTTCCTGGCCGACGTCGGCGTGAATGAGCAGCAGGACGGATTTCATCGGGCTCTCCAGGAACTGACCTGCCCACGTGCGTGATCGCTGGTCGGGGCGTCTCAGGCATGCGCCATCCACAATGCGGTCGGCGGCGCGTGCAGGAGGTATTCGGTGGCGCCGCCGAGCACGAAGTCGCGTAGGCGCGCGTGGCCATAGGCCCCCATCACCAGGAGGTCGGCGTCGACTTGGCGCACATAGTGCTCGATGGTCGCCCCGGCGGAGCCGTGGTCGGACGCCAGCGCCTTGGCATGGGCGGCGATCCCGTGGCTGCGCAGGTGGCGCACGACGTCCAGGCCCGCCTGGTCATCGACCCCGGGCTTGTCGCCGCTAATGGTCAGCACCGTGACCGCGTCGGCCTTGGCCAGGACCGGCAGACTGTCGGCCAGGGCGCGCGCGGCGCTCGCGCCGCCGTCCCAGGCGATCACCACCCGCGCGCAGCCGCTGGTGCGCGCTTCGACGATGGCTTCGTCGAGGATCAGAGTCGGACGGCCCGAGCCGAAGACCACGGCCCTGACCACGCCCTGCTGCTCGTCGAACCGCCCGCTGATGGGCACGATGCACAGGTCGCGGGTCCGCGCCATCCTGGCGATATGCTCGCCAACGTCGAACAGGTGAGCCCGATGGGTCTGGGCGAGGAACTCGACCTCGGCGCGCAGGGCGCAAGCGGCGGCATGCTCCAAGACATCCTGTCCCTGGCGATGGGACTTGGCTTCCTCGGCCCGCGCCAAGTCGGTCAGCCCGATCAGATAGTCGGCGATCCTGTTGCTGTGGACCGGGATCTGGATATCGACAGCCAAGGCCGTCAGAGTCGCGCCCAGGTGCCGCGCCCACCAGACGCCGCGTTCGATCACGGCCGGCGAGGTCGGCTCCGGATAGCTGTCCAGCTGGAGGAGAAAGTCCTTGTACGCCATCAGGAGGCTCCCTTTCGGCCGCCATTTCGGACCTCGCCGCCTCCCCCGGCCTTGATCTGGATCAGGTCCGCCGCACCATCCTCGGCAGCCAGGCCCAGCCGGCCGCCGCGCTGCCCGCCACAACGCAAATCGCCACGAACCCCGGCGATGGCGCCGCCATCCGAAACAGCGCCGCCAGCCCCGGCGTCAACAACACCAGGAGCAGGATGGCCCCGGCCACCGCGGCGATCGTCCAGAATACCCAGTGTCGCGCATCCAGCAGCCGGCCGTCGCGCCCTGTAGCGGTGGTAATGGCCAGGGTCAGGTTGCCGACCACCAGAGCCGCGAAGGCGCCGGCCCGCGCTTGGGCGGCGGACATCCAGGTCAGGCCCCAGAGATAGAGGGCCAGCACCGCGGCCAAGATGACCATCCCCTGCAGGGCCCCATGGGCGATCTGCCGCGCGCCAAACAGGCTCGCCCGGGGCGAGCGCGGCGGTCGCTTCATGCTGTCGCGATCACTGGGTTCGCCTTCGAAGACCAGGGAGCAGACCGGGTCGATGACCAATTCGAGAAACACCACCTGCACCGGAAACAGCATCGGCGGCGCGCCCAGCAGCACCGGCGCCAGGGCCAGGCCGGCGATCGGTACGTGGATGGCGGTGACATAGGTCAGGGCGCGCCGCAGATTGTCATAGATTCGACGGCCCAGCCGGACGCCGCCGACGATCGAGGCCAGGCTATCGTCCAGCAGGATCAGGTCGGCGGCTTCTCGGGCCACGTCCGTCCCGCGCCGCCCCATGGCGATGCCGATATGGGCCGCCTCCAGGGCCGGCGCGTCATTGACGCCATCACCGGTCATGGCGACGATCTCGCCGTTGGCCCTGAGGGCTTCGACCAAGGCCAGCTTCTGCTCAGGTCGCACGCGCGCGAAGACCCGAACGCTCGCCAGGCGAGTCCGCAGCGCCGCCTGGTCGAGCCGAGCAATGTCATCGCCGGTCAGGACGCCAGCCTCCACGTCAAGGCCGGCCCGGCGCGCGATGTTCAGAGCCGTGGCCGGATAGTCACCGGTGATCATCATCACCTTGACGCCGGCCGTCCGCGCCTCGCGAACGGCGTCGGCCGCGTCAGCGCGCAGCGGGTCGGCGAACCCGACCAGACCGCCAAAGACGAACCTGGCGGCCTCTGGCTCCTCCGGTGCGTCGACAACGCCAAGCGCCTCGGCGACGGCCAGCACGCGCAGGCCTTCGAGCGCCAGGACTTCAAGCGCCGCGCGGACGGACACCATCTCTTCGGGTGCGAGACGACATAGGGCAAAAATCGCTTCCGGCGCGCCCTTGGCGGCCAGCAACAGACTCTGGTCGGCGCGCCGCCAGGCCTGGACCACGGCCAGGCGCTCTGTCCGCAAGGGCCAGACGCGTTCCAGGCGCGCATCGGCGGGTGGCCCGGCCAGGGCGCTGAGCGCGCGATCCATCGGATCGACCGGCCGCGCGGCGCAGGCCAGGCTGGCGGCGACCAACAGCGGGTGCGGATCGGACGCCCCCTTGGCCGAAGGCGCGCACCGCACGCCCTGCGCCCAGAGCGCGGCGACGCTCATGCGGTTCTCGGTCAGGGTTCCGGTCTTGTCGACGCAGAGGACGGTGGCGCCGCCGAGAGTCTCGATCACCGCGCCGCGGCGAACCAACACCTTGTGACGGCCAAGTCGCCACGCGCCCAGGGCCAGGAAGACGGCCAAGACCATCGGAAACTCTTCGGGGATCATCGCGATCGCAACCGTGATGCCGGCCAAGGCGGCCTCCAGCCAGTCGCCGCGCATCAAACCGTAGGTGACGATGACCAATAGGCAGAACAGTCCGGCGGCCAGACCGAGCCACCTTACCAGCCGCGTGATGGCCTTCTGCAACGGCGCTGGAGCTGTCTCCAGTGTCGCCAGGGCCACGCCGATCTTGCCGATGGCGGTTCGCGGTCCCGTGGCGGTCACCTCGGCCACCCCCTGGCCCGAGACGACAAGCGTACCGGCGAAGATCGCGCCGGACCGGTCGCGCGCCAAGCTTGGCGCGCGCTGGACCGGAACGGATTCGCCCGTCAGGGCGGCCTCGTCGATGGTCAGGAGTTCGCCGTCGATCAGTCGACCATCGGCGGGCACGCGCTGCCCCTCGCCCACCAGGACGACATCGCCAGGCACGAGCGAACGCGCTGGCGACAGGCGCTCGACCCCGTCGCGAACCAGTCGCACCATGGGCTCTGCCAAGTCGCGCAGCGCCTGAAGCGCCCGTTCGCTACGCGCTTCCTGGAACACGACCTGAACGATGGTGGCGACGGCCGCCAGGGTCAGCAGCAGGCCTTCGGCCAGATCGCCAAGCGCCAAGTATAGACCTGAAGCCGCCAAGAGCAGGCCAAACATCGGTTCGCGGATGGTCGCCAGGACGATCTGCGCCACCGAACGCGTGCGCGGCGGATCGATCTGATTGGGACCGACGAGGGCGAGGCGACGCGTCGCCTCGCCCTCGTCCAAGCCCTTGGAGCGATCCGTCATGGGCTTCTGCGCCTCACCAGGACATGGGATGCGACCAGGCTATGCGGCGCGGGAGCGATGGGTCACCGCATAGGTGATGAGGCTGGCGGCCGCCGCGGCGACCAGAGCCGCAGCGGTTGCGGTGGCGGCCACGGCTTCACTGGGATGGCGCCGGATCTGTCGCTCCGCCGCCGTCTCGAGCCGATCAAGTTTGGTCTGGACATCGCCGACCAGTTCGATGGCCGCATGGCCCAGAGCCACCGCGCTCACCGAGACCGCGTCGCTGGTGTCCTGCCCCAGGTGATCGACCATGGCCTTGAGGTGATCGGTGACGTTTTCAAAGGCGTCGCGGCCGTCGCGGGTGAGCGTCTTGATCTTGCGAGCTGACATTGTTTTGCCTTGCGAAGAAGGGTGGGTGACGGCCTAGAGCACGCCTTCTTGCGACGCTGGCTGTTGACCTGGGTCAAGTTCGCGCAAATGGATCTTGGCCCGCGCCCAGGGGCCCTCATCGCCGAATTGGCCATCGACGACCGCATTGAGGCGGCGCAGCAGCGCCTCGCGGGCGGCATCGTCATGCGCCCCTTCCAGGGCGGCGTTGAGCGCCATCTGAAAGGCGACCCGGTGATTGTGCCAGTCGAGTTTGGTCGCGGCGTGGGGCGGCAGCCGGGCCGGCGACGGCTGTCTTGGGATCGCGCCGCCCTCGGTCAGGTCAAAGCCGTCGTCCAGGTCCGGTATCAAGATGGCGTTCGCGTCGAAACCGGCGGCGATCAATCGGTCGCGCAGTCCGGCGGCGGCGTCCGGCTCGCCATGGGCCAGCAGGATCGACCCTGCGATGGGCGAGCGATCGCGCACCCAGCGGGTCAAGGCCACCGCGTCGGCATGGGCTGAATAGGCGTCGAGCTTGCGCACCCGCGCGCGAACCCGCACCTCATCGCCCTGGATGCTAACCCGCGGCGCCCCGTCGGCGAGGAGCCGGCCCAGCGTGCCAGCGGCTTGGAATCCGCACAGCAGCACCGTCGCCTCCTTGCGCCACAGCAGCCTCTTGAGGTGTTTGCGCACGCGCCCGGCGTCGCACATGCCGCTGGCCGCCAGGATCACATGCCAGCCGGAAAGGCGCTCCAGGCCGTCGCTATCCCAGGGCTTGTCCAGGAAGCGCAGATGTTCGGATGGCCGCACCGGCTCGAACGGATTGCGCTGGAGGGCGGGGTTCCAGCCCCGATCGAGGAACACCTTGGAGGCTTCGATGGCCAGAGGCGAATCCAGAAAGATGTCGCCGCGCGGCGCGTCCCCGTCCTCCATCAGCTGCAGCAGGTCGACCAGCAGTTCCTGGCTTCGCTCCAGGGCGAAGGCGGGGATGAGCAGCGGCCCGCCCGCGGCGTGAGCCGCCTTGAGTTCCTCAGCCAGGGCCGCGCGACGCGCGGCGCCGCTGGCGGCCACGCGCTCGCGGTCGCCATAGGTGGATTCGACGATCAGGTGGTCGACGCCCTTGGGACCTTGCGGGTCGGCCACGAAATCGCTGCCGCCCGAACCGAGGTCGCCCGAGAACAGCAAGCGTTTTTCGGCGCCGGCCGGGCCGACAAGAACCTCGATCGAGACCGAGCCCAGGATGTGACCCGCCTCCCAATAGACCGCCGAGAGTCCGGGCGCGACCGCCACCGGCTCGCCCAGCTTGACCTTCCGAAACTGCTTCATGACCCGGGCCGCGTCGGCCTCGGTGTAGATCGGCTCTACCGGGGCCAGGCCTCGTCTCTGATTGCGGCGGTTGAGCGCCGCCACCTCCCCTTCCTGGATACCGCCGGCGTCGGCCAGCATCACCGCGCAGAGATCGCGCGTCGCCGCCGTCGCATAGATCGGCCCCTCGAAGCCCGCAAGCATCAGCTTGGGAAGCAGGCCGCAATGGTCGACATGGGCGTGGGTGAGGAGGACGGCGTCGACCTGACGCGGATCAAAGGGAAATTCGCCATAGTTCAGCGCCTTGAGGGTTTTTGATCCCTGGAACATGCCGCAGTCGACCAGGATCGTGGCTTCCTGCGTCTGCAGGCGCGCGCACGAGCCGGTGACGCAGCCGGCGGCGCCGTGGAGGGACAGGATCGGAGTCATGATGGAATCTCGCGGAGATGGGCTAGGTCGGACGCGGCGCGACTGAACCGCGCCAAAGGGAATGGGGCTCACGGCGCGCCACGCCGCAGCGCGCGCACGGCCCCGCGCAGGGCCTCGGCGTCCGCATCGACCCGGTCGTGGGCCTGGTCGAGCGCCAGGCGCCGGCGCAGGGCTTGGGGCAGCGCCCCACGCAGCATGCCCAGGGCGCGGGGCGGCGCGAAGACAATCAGGTGATCGAAGCGATGTTCGGCGACAAGACCTTCCAGTCGCGCCACAAGCTGCGCCAGGAAGTCGCGCGCGCTCTTGTCGGCGGCGGTGACGGTGGCGACGCCGTGGGTCGCATAGCCCATCCGGTCATGGACCGCGCCCGAGCCGGGATGCGGAAAGACCTGCGGCGCCAGGCCAGCCAGCCAGTCGGGATGTTCGGTCAGGGGCCCGCCGCGGCGCGGCTCCTCGAACAGCCGGGCCCGTCCGCCGTCGGCCGCCACCACCAAGGTTCGTCCATCCGTGATCATCGTCGCCTCCTGCAGCCGACAGGATCGGCCAGGCGGCGCCCCTTTCCCTGATCTGGATCAAATTGCCCCCCGCCTGCGCGACTAGTCTGCGCCATCAGCAAGCTCGCTGCCTGGGAACCGCCCCCCATGAAACACGCCGTCATTCTCGCCCACCCCAAGCCCACAAGCTTTTGCGCGGCCATCGCTCGCACCTGCGTCGAGCACCTGCGCGCGACCAGCCATGACGTGGTCCTGCGCGACCTCTATGGGTTGGACTTCGACCCGCGCCTGAAGGCCGAGGAACTGCCCTCCCCATCGGGCGCGCATCCGGCCGCGGACGTGGTCGCCGAACGGCGGCTGATCAGCGAGATCGACAGCTTCATCTTCGTCTATCCCTTCTGGTTCAACGCGCCTCCCGCCATTCTCAAGGGCTATGTCGATCGGGTGTTCAGCATGGGCTTTGGCTATGCGCCGGGCGCTGGCGGCACGGAATCGCTGCTCGACGACAAGACCCTGCTCAGCTTTTCGACCTCCGGCGCGCCCGAGGATTGGGTCAACACCACCGGGGCCCTGAAGGCCCTGATGACGGTGTTCGACCTGCACCTGTCGGGCGTCTGCGGCTTGCGGGTCCTGGACCACAAGCACTTTGGCTCCATCGTCTCCAACATCAGCGCCGAGTCCGTCGTCGACGTGCTGGACCAGGTGCGCGTGCGTCTGGACGATCTCTTCGGCTCCGGCCTGGCGTGACGCCTGGCATGGCTCCACCCGACAACAGCCGGCAGGCCGTCTCGCTCAACCCCACTGCTCCACCGTGCCGCGCCGTAGGGACTGACCCGGCCGGCCGGCAGCGGGTGGTATTGCAGGGTGACCACCGGCGGCAGCATCCAGGTCTTGTGCACCAGGACGTCGGTTCCGGCTCCCTGGGCGCGGATGCTGTGCTCGGTCGTGCCCAGGATCGCCTCGACCGCGACCTTGCCGGTCAGGAAGTAGATAAGGCCCGAGGTCGGCATCCCGTCGTCGCCGACATGGGTCTTCAGGCCGGTGGCGGCGCCCGCAGCGGTGAGGATGGCCGAATCCTTGCCGGACGCCACATCGGTCAGTCGCAGATGGACAATCAGGTCGCCCTTAGCCTTAGGTTGAAAGTCCTGCGCCTGGGCTACGCCCACGCCAAGACTGACAGCTATCAACGCCGCCATCATAACTGCTTTCATCTTCTACCATTTTCTCCGAACGAGCGTTTTTCTTGACCCGTCTTGATATTTTTTTCTTACGCTGTGCCAATCTGTCCAAATTTGACCTGTATCATACGCCGCGAAAACTATACGACGCGGGAGAACGACTGCTCGACATTGGAGTGCCGGTCGAAGATTTGGGCGACGACGCGGACGAACGGCCGCCCAAGCTCGGTCATGACCAACCGTGCGCCCTGGCGGCGCACCATGCCGTCGGCCTCAAGCCCCTCCAGGCGCTCGAGGTCTGCGGCGAAGGCGCCAAGGTCGCGCCCGTGTCGGGCGGCGACGACGTCCAGATCGACGGCCAGATCGCACAGCAGCCGCTCGATGACCTCGCCGCGCAGCCGGTCCCCCTCCGTTCGCGCGGCCAGCAGCGATGTTGATCAGGAGGTCTCGACCCGTCCGAGATGCGCCGTCGCGAAGGCCAGGAGCATGGCGCCGACGGCAGCCAACCAAAGCCCGTTCAAGCCAAAATGGCCATACGCCAGAGCTCCGAGGACCGCTCCCGCGACGAGGCCGCTCCAGAGCAGAAAGTACGGCGCCCATGCCGTCTTGCTGCCCCCCATGAACGCCATCGCCAAGTGTTGGCCGAGCTTGACAAGGGTTCCGGTCATGTAGGTCAAGCCGATGCTCACTTCGCCGTTGCGCTCGAAGACCGCGTTTTCGGCGCCCATGGCCAGGCCCATGGCGACGATGGCGCCGTGCTCGAAGCCCAGGGCGTTGAGCACGGCGGCGACCAGGAGCAGGGCCGACACGAAGAACATCACCGCGGCGCGCCGATGGTGTCTGGAGGCTTGAGCGACAAGCGATCCGAGAATGACCCCGAAGAGAAACGTCAGGATCAGCGACGCCGCCATGGCGGCGTTGCCCAGGTTGGTCGACAGGCCGACCGCCAGACGCGTCGAATTGCCAGTCATGAAGGACACGAAGAAACCACCAAGCTTCATGAAGCCCAGCGCGTCCACGTAGCCGGCCAGCCCGGCAAAGCAGATGGCCAAGGCCCGGATCTTGAAGCCATAGCGAGTCACGAGGTCGCGCTACCCTGCGAAATTCGACCCTTCCCCATGCTGGCGCGGTTGCCTGCTGTGAACGGCGGCGTCTTCAGCTAGTTTATCGATCGCCGCAAGGCAAGTCGCCATTGTGATATTCAGAATATCGCTGATGATGTCTTGCATCTCCATCGCCGTCGTGAATCGCGCCGGGATTCTAGCCCGTTGGCGACGCATCAGTCCGCTCGGCGTTTGGGACGACATCGTAGCAGCGGTCCTGTTCATGAGAATTTTGCATAAACACGACGATGGCGCGCGAAAGGTTCGCGTCTATCAATCCACCCTCGACGGGGCGCGATTTTATTACGAGGGAAGCGCGCTTTACACCCAGGTCGACGGCAACGGAAAAAATCGACTGAAGTACATCACGATGATGGGTGAGTTGTTGGCCGAACGGCATGACGTGCTCATGCTCGGCACGGCCGGCGGCGCGCTGGCGACCAAAATCAGCCGCCGCGGTGGACAGGTCACCGCCGTGGATTGCTGGGACGGCGCCTTCGATGTCGCCCGGCGATGGTTCCAGCTTCCCGACGAGGTCGAGTGTGTTCACGCCGACGCCCTGGACTTCTTGCGCACGACCGCGCGGCAATGGGATGGCGTCGCCATCGACGTGTTCCGGGGCGGTGAAATCCCCTCGGCCATGTTCGCCGGTGACATTGGCCTCTTGCTTGCGAAGGTTTTGCGGCCGGGCGGCGTGGCGGTGTGGAACGTCGCCGACCATCCCCTGTCCTGGCCGTCCGAGCGTGTCGTCGCCGCCTTGAAGCGGGCCGGCTTCAAGACGGCGCTGACGCCCGTGCTGGACACCGACGGTGACAACACCCTGATAGTCGGTCATCAACAGCCGTCTCGGCTCTGACGCTCCGTGAAACCCTATTGTCGCTCCAGCAGGCGGACGCCGCGTCCTGAGCCCTCGCTGCGCGCGCCGGCCGCGATCAGCTCGACCCCCGCCGCATTGATGGCGTTGACCACTTTTTCGAGGCTATCTACAACCGCTCTGACGATGCCGTCGCTGGCTTCCATGCGCTGGATCGTCGGCACGGAGACGCCCGAGAGGCGAGCAAGCTCCTTCTGGTCAATGCCAAGGAGCGCCCGAGCAGCCTTCATTTGTGCGCCGGTGATCATTTGGGTATCTATAGTGACGTTCTGACCATCATCAAGTCATGATGTTCGAAGGCGGCCTGCCCTCGGCGGACGGGTTTAGGCCGCTTCAGCAATCGCGTCGGAGCCCATGTCGGAACAAACCGGAAGCGTGGTCATCTCGGTGGCCGCCCAGCGGTTGTCCTGGCGCAGAACATTCAACGCCGCGCCAGCGGCCGCTGGGTTGTCAAACGCCAACTGCAGGCGACCGAACCAGATCACCACGGCGAACGTGTCTGGCGCGATGACCTCCAAGGTATCGATCTTGAAGATGGGCAAGGCCAAGTCGTGACCATCGGCCCCGACAAACAACAGGCGCTCGCTGGTGACCAGGACCAAGCCGCTGACCTGACCGTGCGAGTCCTTGCGCTTGGCGGCCCAGCCCTCAAGCACGATCTCGCCTGAGAGCAGGATCACGTCCTGCCGCAGGGTAGCCAAATCAGCGGAATCTCGCATGTCGCTCTCCTGGCGCCCTCAACCGCGCAACCGCGCGCGAAAAGTTGCGCGCCCTCTCTCGCGACGGGTCTTGGCCGACTGGTCAAACTGGCGGTCGGTCGTCGGCTTTGGCCGCAAGGCTCGTCTGGCGCGTTGGCTACTGCTTACCGCTACCGGGCGTCAAGGCGTCACAGTTGATTGTTTTCAGATTGGTAATGATATATTTCACATCACTTAAGCTAGGCGAAACCATACGACACCCCGCACCTTGGCCTGGCGCGAAGATCGCATCACGATTCATGATCGCACTTTGGAGGCCCGCAATGACGACGCATTACCGGGGCGTCCTGCCCGCCTGGATCGACGAAACGGTCGGCGGATGATCGAACTACACCGATCCAAGGGCGGTTTGGGGGAGATCTCGGTCGCCCTGCGGCGTCGGGACCGCGCGGTGTGCTATCGCCGGAACGGCGAGCTTCAGTCGCTTGTCGACAATCGCGGCCGCAATCTGATGCCGAGTTTCGACGCCGTCGTCGATGTCCTCGCACAGGAGCGAGCTGAAAGGGTCCTGGTCCTGGGACATGGCGGCGGCGTAGTCGCCACGATGCTGCATCGCAAGGGCATCGACGTCATCGCCGTGGATATCGATCCCCGGGCCAAACG
Organism: Caulobacter sp. LjRoot300; assembly: GCF_964253875.1. Taxonomy (NCBI): domain Bacteria; kingdom Pseudomonadati; phylum Pseudomonadota; class Alphaproteobacteria; order Caulobacterales; family Caulobacteraceae; genus Caulobacter; species Caulobacter sp. LjRoot300. The sequence continues at coordinate 506,487 of NZ_CAXUSA020000003.1, read as the reverse complement.
TCTGGCTCAACTGTTCTTTGGGGCCCCGCCGTGCTTGAAGGTCGTCAACAGCGACGCCGCCGCCTATGTCGCGGCCGCGCCCGAGAGGTCCTTCCGCGCGGTGGTGGTCGACTTCCAGGATTCCGAGGCCACGCCGGCGGCCTACCTTTCCGAGGCCTTTTGGCGCGAAACGATCGGATTGCTGAGTGATCAAGGTCTCGTAGTGATCAAGGTCTCCAATTGGCTGCGCCTGGGCGCCGACTGGAGCGCGTTTCAGCGAACCCTCGCCGCGGCGGACCTGGATTGGATTGCCCTGGGCGACGAACTCGCCTGTGGCCATCGCCTGCTGGTCTCCTACGGTGCGTGAGATTCAACACCCGCCAGTTCCCTCGGAAGCGAGCGTCGTCCCACGGGGTCACCGTCGCCCTGCGTTGATGGGTCTCAAGCGCGGCGCCCGCGGCCGATGCCCTGATTGCGGAGAAGGGCGACTGTTCACCGCTTATCTGAAGATCCGGCCAACCTGTGAGGTTTGCGGACACAACAACGGCCAGTATCCCGCCGACGACGCTCCGCCCTACTTCACGATCCTGATCGTCGGCCACCTGGTCGTGGCCCCCTTGCTCGCATTCCCGTTCATCTGGCAATGGCCGGCGGCGGTCGTGGTCGCGATCCTCATCCCAAGCTTGGTCGTACTTTCACTGGTGTTGTTGCCGATCGTCAAGGGTGCGGTCGTGGGCGTGCTGTGGGCGATCGCCAAGCCCGCCGAAGGGCGCGCGCAGCTACCAACAGAGGCCCAGATAAGGCTGGCGGCGCCTCCACAAGACCCGAGCCTAGATATCCAATGAGCGTCCTCAAACGACGGCCGAGGCGTCACCGTCGGTACGCCATCCCGACGACGTGGGACTGGGCCATGATCACGACCCTTGGCGGGTTCGGCGCGGCGATCGCCCTGGTTCTTTGTTCGGAGTTTGAAGCCTTGACCCGATCGGCTCGCCTTGATCGTCCGGTCAACTGCCCTTGGGCGTCGGCATTGCATTTGCGTGGCGGCGCATTCTTGGTCGCGTGCGCTCTGGAGCAGCTATATAGACACTTCAAACATCATAATCGAGGTGATTAACCGTGGTCGGCGACTGGCGACCGGGTGATTTTCGGTTCGGTTACATCCGCAGAGGAGGGTTCAATGGCGGCTCGCCAACAGGGGGAGGCATTTTGCTTGTCCGGAAATCCCGGCCTGAGCGTCGGCGTGAGTGGTTCGGAGCGTCTTGGCTCGCCGGCCGCACCTGAGCCCGGCGCCATGGCGGCCGCGGGGCATCTGGTGGAGCGCCCCTGCGGCGTCCTCTTTGCCGATCGCCGCAATGACGTGCTGTCGCAGATCGCCGAAGGCTTCGCGCGCGATCTCTTGCCTGATAATTGTCGCGTCAGTAGCGCAGGCGTTGCGCCCCATCTGCTCAGTCCCTGGGCCATTCGGGTAATGGTCGAATCCGGCATCGGCATCACCGGTCACTTCAGCAAATCGCTGCTCTCGATCGACGCGGACGACATCGATCATCTTGTCGTACTCGAACCCGATCTGGATTTCCCTTCGGCCTATCGCAAAGCAAGCCGGGTAGATTGGGCGATCTACACGCCGATCGACACCACTCTGCCGGAACGCGCGATGCTCGGCGCATTTCGCCTCATGCGCGATGTCGTGCGCGATCGAGTCCGCGGCTTCTGTAGCGCCATTGCGAAGAACAACCAGGAATGATCGGGCATGGCCCTCTTGGCCCATCGTTCTTGAACAAATTTAGATCGTTATGACTAATGATAGTTCTGCATAGACACGACGATGGAGCGCGCAGCGTCCGGGTGGTCGAGCTTCGGCGAGATGGCGGGAGGCTCTATTTCGACGGCCAAGTGCTCTATACCCACGTCGACAGCAACGGCGACAACTGCCTCGACTACATCACGGCGATGGAGCAGGCGCTGGGCGCGGCGGAGAACGTCCTGCTGCTGGGCACCGCCGGCGGAGCGCTCGCCACCCGGATCGCTCGGCGCGGCGGACAGGTGACCGCCATCGACGACTGGGCGCCGGCCTTCGAGATCGCCCGCCGATGGTTTCATCTGCCCGAGGCCGTCGAGTGCGTCCACGCCGACGCGGTGACCTATTTGCTATCGACGACGCGCCAGTGGGACGCCGTGGCCATCGACGTCTTTCGCGGCCCCAAAATCCCCGCTGCTATCCTGGTCAGCGGCATCGGGGATCTGCTGGCCAACGTCCTGGCTCCGGGTGGTCTGATCGTCTGGAACGTCGCCGACGCGCCGCTGTCGTGGTCGACGCAATGGATCGCCAGAGCGCTTCGCCGGTCGGGTTTCGATGTCGTCCTAATCTCCGTGCTAGACGGCGATGTCGGCAACACCCTTGTCGTGGGCCGTCGGGCCGCCGCCGCCAAGGATTGACGCCTCTGGCCGACCAAGAACGGGGTCTTCATCTGTAGACCGGTGATCGCGGTGCGATCTATGGTGATGTGAGATACATCAGAAGAGCGTGATCGTGGGCCGACGACCGTCAAGGTCGCCAGCCGATGGAGCGGATTTCAATGGTCGCCCAGGCTCCTACCGTCGTCGACCTCTACACGCCCAAGCTCCTCACCGTGCTGGGCGAGGGCTATGGCGTGCGGGACTTCAAGGCCGACGTCGTGGCAGGCCTTACCGTGGCGATCGTCGCCTTGCCGCTCTCCATGGCCATCGCCATCGCGTCCGGTGTGACTCCCGACCGCGGGCTCTACACGGCGATCATCGGCGGTTTCATCGTTTCGGCGCTGGGCGGCAGCCGGTTCCAGATCGGCGGACCGGCCGGGGCGTTCATCGTCCTGGTCAGCGCCACGGTGCAGCAGCATGGAATCGACGGCCTGGTGCTGACCACCGCCTTGTCTGGGGTGATCCTGCTCGCTGTCGGCGTCCTGCGGCTGGGCGCCTTCATCAAGTACATTCCCTATCCGGTCACGGTCGGCTTCACCGCCGGGATCGCGGTGATCATCTTCGCCAGTCAGATCAAGGATCTCCTGGGTCTGCGCCTGGTGGGCAAGGAACCGGGGCCGCTGCTGGACAAGCTGGCGGCCCTGGGCGTGGCGCTGCCCACCCTCAACCTGGCGGCGGCATCCGTGGCGCTGACCTCGATCATCGTCATCCTCGCCGTGCGGCGACTGCGTCCCCACTGGCCGGCTTTCCTGATCGCGGTCGTACTGGCGGCTGGCCTGACCCAGGTCCTGCATCTGCCGATCGATACGATCGGCAGCGTATTTGGCGGCATCCCGCGCGCGTTGCCCGCGCCGCATCTGCCGGCCGCTTCGGCGGCCAAGATCATCGAGGTCTTGCCGGCCGCGCTATCCTTTGCCCTGCTTGGCGGCATCGAAAGCCTGCTCTCGGCCGTGGTCGCTGACAGCATGAGCGGCCGGCGTCACCGCTCCAACTGCGAACTGGTGGCCCAGGGCGCGGCGAACATCGGCGCGGCGCTGTTTGGCGGTATCTGCGTCACCGGCACGATCGCCCGCACCGCCACCAATGTCCGGGCCGGGGCGCGCAGCCCGATCGCCGGCATGTTGCACGCTGCTTTCCTGCTGCTGTTCATGCTCGTGGCCGCGCCCTTGGCCAGCTACATTCCGCTCGCCGCCCTTGCGGCCGTGCTCGGCGTTGTGGCCTGGAACATGGCCGAACGGCATGCCTTCGCGACCCTCGTTCGCGCCTCGCGCGGTGACGCCGTGGTGGTGGTGGTCACCTTCCTGCTGGTGATGTTCCGTGGCCTGACCGAGGGCATCCTCATCGGTTTCGCGATCGGGGCGCTCTTGTTCCTGCATCGCATGGCCCAGGCCGTCGAGGTCGAGGCCGTGCGGCCGCTCCTTCAGCCGGATTTGCCCGATGCGGCCAATGATCTCCGCGAGCCCTATGATGCGGCCGTGACGACCGATCCGGACATCGTCGTCTTCAGGCTGTCGGGCGCGTTCTTCTTCGGGGCGGCGGCAGCGGTCGCGGCGGCGCTCGACAGCATCGGCGAGCATCCCAAAGCCTATGTCATCGACGTTTCCGTCGTGCCCGTGCTCGACTCCACCGCAGCGGCCACGCTCGAAGCCTTCGTCCACAAGGTCCGCCGTCACGGCGTCGATGTCTACTTCGCCGGCGCCGGGCGTTCTGTACGCCGGGTTCTGCTGATGCACGGCCTGCGGCCACCACAGGTGCGGTTCAAGACGACCGTAGCCAAAGCCCTGGCCACCGCGCGCGTGAAACATGGGTCGGCCCGATAGGTGTTGTCAGCTTAACCGCGCCGTCCTGCGCCCGGGCCTAGAGCAAGCCGCGCGATATAGGAATCGCGCCGCTTGCTCTAGACTTTTGTTTTCGCGTCGCTTTTGCAGAAAACCGGTGTCCACTTTTCCGCGCTATGCTCTAGGTCGCGACTGACCGCATTGTCATCGACGACCAGAAAGCGGCATCCCATCGGGGATGGAGATCGCGCTGCGGTCGCTCTCGACAGTCCCACGCGTGCTCCTGGCGGCCGGTGCCTCGAACCAGAAGCTGGCCCCTTGTCCGGCCTTGCTGGAAACGCCGATCCGACCGCCCATGGCGTCGACAAGACCCTTGCAGATCGCCAGGCCCAGGCCCGTGCCGCCATGCTTGCGGGTGGACGAGCCATCCGCCTGGGAGAACCGCTTGAACCCAGTCGGTCGGGCTGGTCGACGAAGCCTACTGGCGATCGGTGATCAATTTCGACGCCTTCGTCGAGCACGGGATGGTCGACGGCGCCGATCTTTCGCTCTTCGCCTTCGCCGACACCGCAGCCGCAGCCGCAACCGCAACCGCAACCGCAACCGCAACATAGGCTCGGTCGCACGCCGACGACGTCATCCAACGGCTTGTCCGATCATAGGGGCGGATCGATCCGCAACACCGCCGCCCCCGTGAAGGCGCCGGCGCGCAAGTCTGCCAGCGCCTGGGCGGCCTGGCGCAGACCGTAGACCTTGACGTGAGGGCGGACGCCCGCAGCGGCGGCGCGCGGCAGGTAGTCCTGGGCGTCGGCGCGGGTGAGATTGGCCACTGAGACCAGGGTTCGCTCGCCCCACAGGTCGGCATAGTCGAGGGCCGGGATCTGGCTCATATGGATCCCCGCGCACACCACGCCGCCGCCCTTGCGGACCGCCCGCAAGGCGAGCGGCACGAGCGCGCCGATCGGCGCGAACAGGATGGCGGCGTCCAGCGGTTCGGGCGGCGCGGCGTCCGACGCGCCCGCCCACAGGCAGCCCAGTTCAAGCGCGAGGTCCTGGGCGGCCAGGTCGCCGGGCTTGGTGAAGGCGTAGACTTTCTGCCCCTCGGCGATCGCCAATTGAGCCAGGAGGTGGGCGGCGGCGCCAAAGCCATAGAGCCCCAGCCGATCGACGACCCGTCCCTGCATCGCCATGCGCCAGGCACGAAAACCGATCAGGCCGGCGCAGAGCAGCGGCGCGGCCTCGAGATCGTCGAGCCCGTCGGGTAGGACGAAGCAGAAGCGCGCGTCCGCGACCGTCATTTCCGCATAGCCGCCATCGCGCGTCCAGCCGGTGAACCGCGCGAGATCGCAGAGGTTTTCCGCACCCTGGCGACAGAAGCGGCAACGCCCACAGGCGCCGCCGAGCCACGGAACGCCGACGCGTTGTCCCAAGGCCAGGCTCGTGACGCCCTGCCCGAGCGCTTCCACCACGCCGACGATCTCGTGTCCTGGAACGACGCCGTTCCGGACGGGCAGATCGCCGTCCAAAAGATGAAGATCCGTGCGGCAGACACCGCAGCACCGCACGCGCAGCAGAACCTCACCGGCGCTGGGCCTTGGCGTGTGACGCAGGGCGGGTGTCAAGCGGCCGCCCTCCAGAACCATCGCCAACATTAGGCCTCGGCCCGGAAGCAGGAAGGCTCGGCAGCGATGGCCTTGCCCTCAGGCCCGGCAGTCCTTGGCGAGGCGCCGTCTTGAAACGCGGCCGTGATGGCGTCGCCATCGACGTCGCGGGGCCGGGTGAAGACCGGCGAGACAGGTTTGTCGGCTCGAGCGCTCATGGGTGAAGCTCCATCGGGATGAAGGCGCGCGACTGGCGCGCCTATCATCTTCTCCCTCACCGCCGCCTCCGACTTGATGGTGATCAACAATCGTCGAACCGACGCCAACGGCCAGTTCCGCGCACCTTGCGTCGAGACACAGGCGTCAGCGTAGAATGGCGCGATCAGGAAGCCGCCGCCGACGCGGCGCGATCGGCTGGCGCGGTCACGGTCGACCATAACCGGCCGTCTCGGGCGGCGCGAACGCCACGATCGAACATGTCGGTCATGGCCGGGCCTTCAAAGCGCAGCATGCTGACGCCGCCAAGTTCAGCGGGCACGCAGGCGGTGTGGAGCGCGAATCCATTGATCTCGCAGAAGGCGGCCACGGTCCGCAGAGCATTGCGATAGGAGGTCTTGAGCATCAGTTCGAAGCTACGCATCAGGATGGGGATCACGCTCATGGACGTCGTCGCCGCCCCGCCATCGAGCGTTGTGTTGACCAGGGCGTAGACCTCGACGCCGCGGCCCGGCCGCCCGGGCGGCCGCGTGAACGCCAGGGGCTCGGGCGCCACGAACAGCGGACTGATCGTCCCGCCATCCACATGCATTTCTTCGTAGCGCCGACCTTGGCTCACCACCGCGATCATCTTGGGCGGAAACAACCCTGGAAGACTGGCCGAAGCCACGAGAATGTCGCGAAAGAGGGCCAGCCCCGCCTGGCCGCCCCGGCTGGCGATCGCACCCATGTCCCAGATCGATGTGGCCTCGGTGTCCAGATTGGCGGTGGCGACAAAGAGCCGCCGCCCAGCCTGATGGGCCGCCCCGACCGCCGCCAGCAGCGGCGCGTCGATGTAGCGTCCGACAAGCGCCGTGAGCGGTTCGGCGCCGAAAAGGCTCGCGCCCGGCCTCAGGCCCTTGAGCGCCAGGAGGTCGGCGGCGTGGCCGTCGCAATAAGCCTCGGTCAGGCGATGATCCCAGGTTGGTCCAAGAAAGGCGAAGGGCGCAATAAAAGCGCCGGTGCTGACCCCCGTCACCAGGTCGAAGACCGGACGCGTCCCTGTCTCGGTGAGACCGACCAGGGCTCCGGCCCCGAACGCCCCGCCGGCCCCGCCGCCAGAAAGCGCCAGAACGTTGAGGTCTTTCATCGCCGCCGCCTGGTCGCGGGGCCGCAGGCCACCGAACGGCCAAACCGGATCGTCCTGCGCCGCGCCGTTGATGAAACGCACCTTGTCAAAACCGGCCGGTTCGGCGGGCGCGCCAGGCGGCGGCGGATCGGTACGGCCAAGCGGCTTTATCCACGGCTTCGACACGACAGGCTCCATTCGCCATCAATCCACAGAGCCGAACCCCCATAAGACGGGTTGGAAAGACGCTCTGCGTAATATGGCGACAGCGCCGATCGCGGATTTGATCTCGATCACTTTGGGCCGCGAGACACCGCCGCGCCCCGGGCCAGTCGCGACGAGAGGCTTCAGAGCCACGCCCAGACGCCGGCCGCTGCGGCCAGCGCCAACAGGGTTCCCGCCGCATAGAAGGCGCCAAAGCGCGAGCCGCCCACCCCCCAAGCGATGACCATCTTCGAACAGCTGTCGACCGTGGCGGCCAGCAGCACCGCCTGGCCGGGGACGCCGATGGCCATGCCCCCCGCGCTCATGCGGGCGACCGACAGGGTGACCGCGTCAGCGTCGACCAGGCCGCCGAGCGCCGCCACCGGCAGAAGGCCGGACGGACCGTAAAGGCCGGCGGCGACCCTTGACGCCGCCATGATGACGCCGAGCACCAGAGCGAATTTCAGCACCAGCCCCAGTTCAAAGGGGTTCTTGGCCGAGGACGGCGACGGCGCGGCCTCGCCGGTCGACGCCAAGGCGGTCGCCCCCAAGCCAAGGACCGTTGAGAGCGCGGCGAACACGCCCAGCGGCGCCGACAGCGACCAGAACAAAGGCGGCCAGAGCGCCAAGGTGATGGCCCCCAGCCGGATCGCCATGATGGCGCTGGCGACCAGGGCCGCGCCCGCCAGGGCGAAGGGGTTGGGGACCTCTTTTTGCAGTCGAGCCAGGTAGAAGGTCACCGCTGTCGACGAGACCAGCGCTCCAGCCGCGCTGGCCAGCAAGGCGCCCCGCGCCGGCCCCCACACCTTGATCGCGGCGTAGGCGACAAAGGAAATCGCCGCCATGGCGATGGTCAGCACCCAGAGTTCTGCGAAGTTGACCAGGCCGTAGGGGCCAAAGGGGCGGTTTGGCAAAAGCGGCAAGGCCACGAAGGTCATGGCGAGCAAGACCAGCGCGTCTCGGAGTTCGGGCCAAGTCAGGCGTTTGAGCCAGGTGTGCAGCACCTCCTTGCCCGCCAGCAGGCCCGCGACCGCCACGGCGGCGGCGGCGGCGACGCGCTCATCGCCAATCACCGCCAAGGCCCCAAGGCCGAAGGTCAACAGGCCCGCGACGATGGCGGTGGCCGAATGGTCGTTGTCATCGCGCTGTTCCCGCTGCTTGAAGAGGATGAAGGCCGCCGCGAACGGCAAGCCAAGCGTCAACATGGCCCAGCCGCCCAGGATCTGGCTCAGCATCCCCGAGACCCCGCCGAGCAGACCCGACAGGGCGTAGGTCCGCAGTCCGGCGGCACGCCCCCCTTCGGCGACGTCGCGCGCGCGCCAGCCACGCTCAATTCCGATTAGGAAGCCGATCGCCAAGGCCAGCCCAAGCCGCTCGAAAGGTTCCGCCGCCACACCCAGTCCTCGTTCGCTTGAGAGGCCAAACCTCACTCTGGCTCAGACTGGCGGGGCCGTCCTGCGCCAGATCAAACGGCTCGACATTCCCTCTGCGGCCAGCGTGCCGCGGCGCTGGCCTGGTCGACCGGTTCGATCTTCGTGAGCAGACGGATTTGGAAGACCGCGGCGACGTCGCGCTCGTCGATCTGCCTCGACACCCGGATCAACGTCATGTGGCCGCGCCCAAAACCCCATGGGTGATCCGGCTAGCGCTCGCATAAACGATTGCGCACCCAACTTCAGTGTTCTGGATATGCTCCAATAGCCGAGCTAGTGTCCAAGGGCAGGACATTCGATAGGAACCTGCTAGAGGGCTGTGGCCGGAGCGTCGCGGTCTTTGATCTTCTGGCAGAGGTTGCGGATGTCGGTTGGTTCGAACTCGGTCAGCAGCCGGTTCTGAAAAGGTGCGGCGACATCGCGCTCATAGATGCTCCGACGCATGGCCCGCGTGCCGTCGGCCATTCGTCCGTTCTCAAGTTACTCCTCGGCAAACTCGCCAAAGGTCCTAGCGGCTTGAAGCTTGGCCTTGGAGCGCTGCTTATCGATCATGGGCGAGCGCCCTTCCCTGACCTCCTTTCGGGCTTCCATCCCCAGTTCGCGAGCCCGGAACAGTGTGGTCGTCGGGGCCGTAGCGAACAAGCGTCAGGCTCTCGCGCCGGCCGTTAAGACGGTAGTCGAGACGGAAGGTGATGGAGCCGGTCGGAAACACCGTGACCTATATGTCGTCACGGTCAGCGACCTTGTAGATTTTACCCTGTAGTTTCAAGCTTTTAAGCTCGCTGTCATTGAGCATGGACGGTCTCCGGCTAGCCCGAAACCAGCCGAAAGCCGCGCGAAGATACGTCAGCCAAAAATGGCCCGATGATTTCACGTTTTCGATTGCGATTTCAGGGACTTAAGGTCGAAAAATGCCGTCATGACGTATTTTTCTGACGGTATATCGCCAAAGGTCAATTGGGCAAGATCGGCGGCTTGCCGTCAGCCATACCGTCAAACGAAAAGAGCGCCGGCGATTGCCAGCGCTCCCCCTTGAACAAAAACACGTTTTGTTTCAGTGGCTTAGGTGCTATTTTCGATAGCGCCCGATAGCCCCAAAATGACGCCCCTTTCACTCCCACTCGATCGTGCCGGGCGGCTTGGACGTGACGTCGTAGACGACCCGGTTGACGCCGCGGACCTCGTTGATGATCCGGGTGGCGGTCTTGCCCAGCACGTCCCAGGGGAACTCGAAGAAGTCAGCCGTCATGCCGTCGGTCGAGGTGACCGCGCGCAGGGCCAGGACGTTCTCGTAGGTGCGGGCGTCGCCCATGACTCCCACCGTCTTGACCGGGAGGAGCACGGCGAAGGCCTGCCAGATCTTGTCGTAGAGGCCGGCGTTGCGGATCTCTTCGAGGTAAATGGCGTCGGCGTCCTGCAGGACCTTGACCTTCTCGGGCGTGATCTCGCCGGGGATGCGGATGGCCAGGCCGGGGCCCGGGAACGGGTGGCGGCCGACGAAGGCCGGCGCCAGGCCCAGCTCGACGCCCAGGGCGCGGACCTCGTCCTTGAACAGCTCGCGCAGCGGCTCGACCAGCTTCAGTTTCATGAAGTCGGGCAGGCCGCCGACATTGTGGTGGCTCTTGATCACCGCCGAGGGGCCGCCGCGGGCCGAGACGCTCTCGACCACGTCGGGATAGAGCGTGCCCTGGGCCAGGAGCGCCGCGCCCTCGATCTTGGCCGCCTCCTTGTCGAAGACGTCGATGAACAGCCGGCCGATGGTCTTGCGCTTGGTTTCGGGATCGCTGACCCCGGCCAGCTCGCCCAGGAACAGGTCGCCGGCGTCCACGTGGATCAGCGGGATGTTGTAATGGTCGCGGAACAGGGTGACGACCTGATCGGCCTCGTTCTTGCGCAGTAGGCCGGTGTCGACGAACACGCAGGTCAGTTGGTCGCCGATCGCCTCGTGGATCAGGACGGCCGCCACCGAACTGTCGACGCCGCCGGACAGGCCGCAGATCACCTTGCCGTCGCCGACCTGATCGCGGATCTTCTGGACCATCTCCTGGCGGAACGCCGCCATCGTCCAGTCGCCCTTCAGGCCGGCCAGGGCCAGGAAGTTCTTGTAGATCCGCGAGCCGTTGACCGTGTGCACCACCTCGGGGTGGAACTGGACGGCGTAGATCTTCTTGACGTCATTGGCGATGGCGGCGAACGGCGCGCCGGTCGAGGTGGCGATGACTTCGAAACCTTCGGGGATGGCGGTGACGCGATCGCCATGGCTCATCCAGACGGTTTCCAGTTCGCCGACGCCGGCCAGCCCCTGGAACAGCGGGCTCGGCTTGCCGATGGTCAGCTCGGCGCGGCCGAACTCACCTGCATGGCCGCCCTCGACCTTGCCGCCCAGCAGGTCGCACAGCAGCTGCTGGCCGTAGCAGATGGCCAGCATCGGCACGCCCAGGTCAAAGAGCTTACGGCCGATGCGGGGGCTGTCCTCTTCCAGCACGCTGGCCGGACCGCCCGACAGGATGATGGCGCTGGGGGCGTAGTCGTCGACGACCGCCTCGGCCTTGTCGAACGGATGGATTTCGCAATAGACGCCGGCCTCGCGCACCCGGCGCGCGATCAGCTGGGTCACCTGGCTGCCGAAGTCGACGATCAGGACGCGCTGGTGGTGGGGTTCGGCGGTCATGGGCGGCAGCTCTCCAGCGTCATTGTTTCGGTTCGGTCTCCCTGTCGGGAGCAATATCGTTCTTTGCGAGCCCTTTCGTCCCAACCGTGAGCGGTCGGGCGGGCTCTAGGGCACGTAGGACCCGCGCTCGATCACCGCGGCGAAGAAGCCGTCGGTGCCGGCGCGATGCGGGGTCAAGCGCAGATAGCCTTCCGTCGTCAGGTGCCGTTCGACGCCCGCCAGTGTGATCGGCTTGACCGAAAAGCCCGGATGGCGCTCGACGAAGGCGGCCACGCGGTCCTCGTTCTCCTCGGCCAGCAGCGAGCAGGTGACATAGATTAGGCGGCCGCCCGGCTTCACGAAGTCGGCGGCGTCGGCCAGCACCGCGTCCTGCTCGATCTGGCGCTTGGCCAGTTGGTCGGGCGACAGCCGCCACTTGGCGTCAGGGTGGCGTCGCCAGGTGCCCGAGCCGGTGCACGGGGCGTCGACGAACACCAGGTCCAGCTTGCCTTCGAGACCCTTCAGCGGCTCGCCCTCGATCGGCGAGCGGATCTGCAGGTTACGGACCCCTGCCCTCTGGCCGCGGCGGATGGTGTCGGCCAGGCGACGGGCATCGCTGTCGTGGGCGTAGATCTGGCCGCTGTTGCCCATGGCCGCGGCCAGGGCCAGGGTCTTGCCCCCGCCCCCAGCGCAGAAATCCAGCACCTGCTTGCCCTTGATCAACCCGGCCGTGGCGGCGGCGATCTGCGAGCCGAGATCCTGAACCTCGAACCAGCCTTTGGAGAAGGCCGGCACGGCCTCGACCGAGGGCGTACGGTCGGCGGCGCCCGGCGCGGGGATGCGGAAGGCGGTGTCCAGCACACCGGCCGGCTCGGCCCCGATCAGGGCCACCGCCTTGCCGCCGCGCTCGACATCGGTCTTCAGGAGGTTGATGCGCAGGTCGACGGGCGCGCGCTCGGCCAGGGCGGCCATCTCGGCCCCGTGGTCGGCGCCCAGGGCGCGCGCCAGGTGCGGCTGCAGCCAGTCAGCGTAGTCGCCGGCCACCGGAGCCGGCGCGTCCGCCAGCGACCGAGGCGAGACCAGGCGCTCGCGCTCCAATTCGGTCAGGACGCCCGGTCCGTGCTCCTCGCCAGCGGCTTCGGCGATACGGTCCAGCGACCACTTCCAGTCCTGGGCCAGCACGCCCAGCACCACGCCGCGCGGGCTGTCGTCGCCCATCATCCAGCCCAGCGAGCGCTTGCGGCGCAGGGCGTCCAGCGCCAGGCCCGAGACGAAGGCGCGGTCCTTGGACCCCGCATAGCGGGCGCTCTCGCCCCAGCGCTTCAGCGCCATCCGTACGGGGAAATGACGCGTCTCGATCTCGGTCAGGACCTCGATCGCCGCTGCTAGTCTGCCGCCGTCGCGCATATTTGCTTTCAGATCACCAAGGCCGCCAGGATCAGGCCGATGCCGATCAGGGAAGCCAGCCAGACCAGCGAGCGGATGACCGGCACGCCGAAGGCATAGAGAAAGATGTAGATCGCCCGCGCGCCGACATAGAGCACCGCTCCATGGGCCGCGAGCATGCCGAGCCGACCGCCCAGATAGGCGACCAGCACGGCGGCGGCGAAGAGCGGAAAGGTCTCGCGAAAATTGGCGAAGGCGCGCTCGAGGCGCCCCGCCATGCCCGTCAGCACCACCGGCGTGTCGCGAGGGCCCACGTTCCACTTCAGACCGCGCTGCGGCTGGGCGGCCGCGGCCGCCCAGAGCAGGTGGACCAGGCCGATCACGACGGCCCAGCCCAGCATCTGAAGTTCGAGAGCCATCCGCACCGGCTAGACCGCGCTCGGATAGTTCGGCGCTTCCCGGGTGATCATCACGTCGTGGACATGGCTTTCGCGCAGGCCAGCGCCGGTGATCCGCACGAAGCGGGCCCGCTTCTGGAACTCCAGGATATCCGGCGCGCCGACATAGCCCATCGCCGCCCGCAGGCCGCCGACCAGCTGGTGCAGCACCGGGGCTATCGGGCCCTTGAAAGGCGTTTGCCCTTCAATGCCTTCCGGCACCAGCTTGAAGCTGTCGGTGATGTCCTTCTGGAAGTAGCGGTCGGCCGAACCGCGGGCCATGGCGCCCACCGACCCCATGCCGCGATAGCTCTTGTACGAGCGGCCCTGGTACAGGAACACCTCGCCGGGCGCCTCTTCGGTGCCGGCGAACATCGAGCCCATCATGGCGGTCGAGGCCCCGGCCGCGATGGCCTTGGCCAGGTCGCCCGAATATTTGATGCCCCCGTCGGCTATGACCGGGGTGCCGCTCTCGCGGGCCGCGCGGACGGCTTCGGCGATGGCGGTCAGCTGCGGCACGCCCACGCCGGCGACGATGCGAGTGGTGCAGATGCTGCCCGGACCGATGCCCACCTTCACCGCGTCGGCGCCGGCGTCAATCAGGGCGCGGGCGGCGTCGTAGGTGGCGATGTTGCCGGCCACGATCTGCACGCGGTTGGCTTCGCGCTTGAGGCGGCTGACCGCCTGGGCGACCTGGCTGGAGTGGCCGTGGGCGGTGTCGATGACGACCACGTCGACGCCAGCGTCGACCAGGCCCATCGAGCGCTCGAAGCCCGCGTCGCCGACGGTCGAGGCCGCGCCGACCAGCAGCCTGCCCTTGTCGTCCTTGGCGGCCAGGGGGTGGGCCTGAGCCTTCTCGATGTCCTTGACTGTGATCAGGCCGACGGCGCGATAGGCTTCGTCGACGACGATCAGGCGTTCGATCTTGTGCTTGCGCAGCAACTCGCGCGCCTCGCGGTGATCGATGCCTTCAGACACCGTGATCAGGTTCTCGCGGGTCATCAGGGCCGAGGCCGGCACCTTGTCGTCGCCCTCGAACCGCATGTCGCGGTTGGTCAGGATGCCGACCAGCTTGCCGCTCTTGGGCTCGACCACGGGGAAGCCCGAGATCTTCCGGCGGGCCTTGATCTCGCGGATCTCGGCCAGGGTGGTTTCGGGATTGATGGTCAGCGGATTGATGACCATGCCGCTTTCGTAGCGCTTCACTTCGCGCACGTGGTCGGCTTGTTCCTCGACCGTCAGGTTGCGGTGCAGGATGCCCATGCCGCCGGCCTGGGCCATGGCGATGGCGAGCCGGCTTTCGGTGACCGTGTCCATGGCGGCGGACACGAGCGGGATGTTCAGACTGATTTCACGCGTAAACTTGGTCTCGGTCGTCACCTGGGTAGGCATGACGTCTGACGGACCGGGTTCGAGCAAAACGTCGTCGAAGGTGAGCCCTTCGCGAATCTCCATTGGAGTCTCCATTTTGCGAGCCGCGTATACCTATGCAGGGCCGTCGTGTCGACCTGATTTGGCGGCATAAATGGTGACGAGGGGGCCGGAAGTTCAGGGTCGGCGGCGTCGAACGAAGCTCGACGCCGCCGGATCGCCTCAGGGAATGGGCTTGGCGCCGGGCGTGGAGCACTTGGCGAACTTGCCCTTGGCGTCCTTGCACTTGACCGGCTTGGCCGGGGCGGCGGCCGGACACTTGGTGAACTTGCCCTTGGCGTCCTTGCAGGGCGCGGCGAAGGCGGACGGCGAGGAGGCCGCCAGTCCAATGGCGAGAGCGATGGCGATACAGAGCGATTTTGACATCTAACAGCCTCTCGTGGTGACGCGTCGAATACGCCTAACGATGGTCACGCGCAGAATCTCGTCACCACAAGAGTTCGAAATGCAAATTTCGTCCCGCAGTCAGTTTCAGTGGGAAAAAGACAAGGAAAACACATCCAATGGAGGATTTAATTTCCCTGCAATCTAACCGATCTCTTCTTGGGCGAGATCCGGATATGCGAATTCAATTTAGACGTTATTTTATCAGCTCGAAATATCGGGAACTCCTTGGGGCGCTCTACCGCCCCTTGAACCCCGTCGCCACCAGGAAGACCTCGGAGCTGTCGCTGCGGCTGGCCTTGGGCTTGAAGTGGACGACCTTGTCGAAGTGCTTCTTGAGCTGGGCGATCACCGCCGCCGTCTCGCCGCCCTGGAAGGCCTTGGCGACGAAGGCCCCGCCGGGCTTGAGCACCTCAATGGCGAAGTCGGCGCCGATTTCGATCAGGCCGACGATCCGCAGGTGGTCGGTCTCTCGGTGGCCGACGGTGTTGGGGGCCATGTCCGACATCACCAGGTCCGGCGCGCCGCCCAGCAGCTCCAGCATCTTCGGCGGACAGGCGGGGTCGGTGAAGTCCATCTCCAGGATATGGGCCGGCGCCACCGGATCGACCGGCAGCAGGTCGACGCCGACGATATCGGTCACCCCACGCTCGGTGGCCATCTGCAGCCAGCCGCCCGGCGCGCAGCCCAGGTCGATGACCTTCGCACCCTTCTTGAAGAACCGGTGCTTGTCGTCGATCTCGCTGATCTTGAACGCCGCGCGGCTGCGATAGCCCAGCGCGCGGGCCTTGGCCGAGAACGGGTCGTTGATCTGGCGCTCCAGCCAGGCCTGCTGCGAGGGTGTGCGGCCAAAGGCGGTCTTCAGGCGCGCCGGCTTGGCGCGGCCGCTCTCGTTGCCGCCGGCCGGCGGCTTGACCATGCGCTTGCGGGGAGGTTCGTCGTTCATGCGTTCACCGTCGAGGGGCGGGACGCCCGACCCGCGCCGCCTCGCCGACGCCGGCGCGGCTTTTGCTGTTGATCGGACATCAGGGACATCAGGAGCCCCTCTCTAAGCCCCCGATCGGCGACACGCACGCGCGAACACGGCCAAAGCTCCTGAACCGCCTGCAGGATCGCCGCTCCGGCCAGCACCAGATCGGCGCGATCGGCGCCGATACAAGGCTCCAGGGCCCGCTCCCGGGCGGTCAGGGTCAGCAGGCGATCGGCCGCCGCCTCGCACTCGTGG
The DNA here is from genome assembly GCF_964253875.1 of Caulobacter sp. LjRoot300. Classification (NCBI taxonomy): domain Bacteria; kingdom Pseudomonadati; phylum Pseudomonadota; class Alphaproteobacteria; order Caulobacterales; family Caulobacteraceae; genus Caulobacter; species Caulobacter sp. LjRoot300. The sequence continues at coordinate 490,195 of NZ_CAXUSA020000003.1, read as the reverse complement.
CGCTGCATCCACAGGCCATCGACGATGTTGCGGTCGTAGCGCGGCAGGCCCAGGTGCAGGCCCGCCAGGCTGGTGATGGCGCCGGACGTGCCGACCATGTGGGCGCGGCCGTTCTCGAACAGCCGCCGCATCGGCTCGGCGTGCGGAAAGGCCTCGATCCGCGCCTTGACTGCGTCGACCATGGCCCGGAACCAGCCCTCCTCCACCCGCTCGCCCTCGGGAAAGCGCTCGGCCAGGGTGACCACGCCGATCGGGATCGACAGCCAGGCCTTGATCGGCAGCTTCCAGGCCGCGAACTGGCGCGGTTTGCTGTCCAGCCCGCCGCCCTTGAGGTCCACCCACGACAGCTCGGTCGAGCCGCCGCCGACATCGACGACCAAGGCGGCCTCGGCGTCGCGGTCGAACAGGCTCATGCAGCCGGCCACCGACAGCTGGGCCTCCTCCTTGGGGGTGATGATCTGCAGCCGCAGGCCGGTCTCCTCGGCCACGCGGCGCACGAAGTCGGGACCATTGGTCGCACCCCGGCAGGCCTGGGTGGCCACCGCCTTCACGCGCACGACCTTGCGGCGGCGAATCTTCTCGGCGCAGACCTTCAGGGCGGCCATGGAGCGGTCCATGGCCTCGTCCGAGAGTTGACCCGTCTGGGAAAGCCCCTCGCCCAGACGCACGATGCGGGAATAGGCCTCGACGACGCGAAAGCCGCGCGGCGAAGGGGTCGCCACCAGCAGGCGGCAGTTGTTCGTACCCAGGTCGAGCGCCGCATAGCACGACTGCTCGCCCGGCGGCCGGCGCCGGCCCGAGCCCGAAGGCTGAGGCGCGCCGGGCGCGCTCGGCGCCTCCGACATGGTCGTTCCACCTTGTCTCGCAGGCGATTCATGCCGAACCACCTCACTTCGGAAGCGAGCATAGCGGCGAGATTCCCGCGCCGGAAGGCCTCGCCTTGTTATCCGATGACGGAAGTCTACGTTCAGGTTCTAGTCAGGAGACTCGTGTAGGCTGCTCGACATGAATTCGAGACTTGCCAAATTCGCGATCGGCCAGGTGGTCAAGCACCGGATCTTCCCGTTCCGGGGCGTGGTGTTCGACGTCGACCCGGTGTTCGCCAACACCGAGGAATGGTGGAACTCCATCCCCGAGGACATCCGGCCGACCAAGGACCAGCCATTCTACCACCTACTGGCCGAGAATGACGACAACACCTATGTCGCCTATGTCTCCGAGCAGAACCTGCTGGCCGACGAAACCGGCGAGCCGGTGGGCCATCCCCAGGCGGCTGTGATTTTCGAGAGCTTCGACCACGGCGCCTACAAGCTTCGCCCCCGGATCTCGCACTAGACGCAAACTCTCTCCGAGCGATCTCGGTTCTCGCGCAAAATCCGAACGGAATTTGCCGCCGGGCGGGCGTAACGTCGCTTCATGAGCGCAGACGGTTTTGGCAGCGGCCCGCCTCCCGGCGCGGCCGCCGATTGGACGATCGACCAGGGCTGGGAGACCTACGCCCAGGCCGAGCACGAGGTCTGGATCACCCTCTATGAGCGCCAGACCGCCCTGCTGCCGGGCCGGGCCTGCGACGCCTTCCTGCGCGGCCTCGACGCCCTGGACCTGCATCGCTCGGGCATTCCCGATTTCCGGCGGATCAACGAGGAACTCCAGCGCCTGACCGGTTGGAGCGTGGTGGCCGTGCCCGGCCTGGTGCCCGACGACGTGTTCTTCGACCACCTGGCCAACCGCCGCTTCCCGGCCGGCCAGTTCATCCGCAAGCCCGACCAGTTGGACTATCTGCAGGAGCCGGACGTCTTCCACGACGTGTTCGGCCATGTGCCGATGCTGACCGACCCGGTGTTCGCCGACTACATGCAGGCCTACGGCCAGGGCGGGCAGCGGGCCTTGGGCCTGGGCCGGCTGGCCAACCTGGCTCGGCTCTACTGGTACACCGTCGAATTCGGACTGATGGAGACCCCGGCCGGCCTGCGCATCTACGGCGCTGGCATCGTCTCCTCCCGCGCCGAGTCGATCTTCGCCCTCGACGATCCCTCCCCCAACCGCATCGGCTTCGACCTGGAGCGGGTGATGCGCACGCCCTATCGGATCGACGACTTCCAGCAGGTCTATTTCGTCATCCCGTCGATCCAGACCCTGCAGGAGGTGACCCTGCGCGACTTCGGCCCGCTCTATGACCGCCTGGTCGGCGTCGGCGACCTCGGCATCGCCGAGATCACTGGCGCCGACCGGCTGATCACCGCCGGGACCCAGGCCTATGCGAAGACCGGCGGGCGGCTGGCCTCGGCGGGCGGCTGACTCTTCAGGCCAAACAGGAGCCGCACTCCGGGGACGCGCCGGACGATCTCGTAGGTGGCGAAGCAGCCGGCGAAGGTCAGGACGACCAGGATCAGCGCCTCCAGTGACTGGGGCAGGCCCAGCTTGGCCAGGTGGTGCGCCATCACCACGATCAGGGTCTGGTGCACCAGGTAGAACGGGAACACGCCGAGCGTCAGGTAGCGCAGGACGGGTCCGCCCCGGTTCAGATGTTTGGCCCCGAAACCCAGGATCGCGGCGATCGAGCACCAGGCGTCAGTGGCCTGGACGAAGCGCATGATCGGCCGCAGCCACTCGGGCGGGATCGGCGTGTCGTTGCGATAGACATAGGCGTAGGTCGCCCAGCCCAGATAGCCCGCGACCGCCAGGACCAGGGCCGGCCAGCGCGCCGCGATCAGCCGCTGGCGCAGCGCTTCGGACTTGGCCAGGCCGAACCCCAGCAGGAAGGCCGAGAACGACACCGCGTGGACATAGTGGTCGCCCACCAGGGCGTGGGTCTCGCCGAAGCGCGGATAGAGGGTGGCGCGCAGCAGGCCCAGGAACAGGATCGGCCACAGGATCAGGCCGGAGCCGCGCAGCGCCGCCTCGGCGGCGGCCTGCAGATGGGCGCCCAGCCGCCGCCAGACCAGCAGCAGGCCCGCCAGCACCAGGGTGTAGAACAGCAGGTAGGCCACGAACCACATGTGGTTCCAGGTCGGGGTGATCAGGCAACCTTCGGGGGTGCACCAGTGGCCCGAGGCGGTGATGTACCGGACCCAGAAATTATCCACCGTCAACGAGGTCCCCGGATGGGCGGCCACGTATTCGACGATCTGATAGTAGGACTGCGGCGGCACGATCACGACCATCGCGAACAGCAGCGGCGGCAGCAGGCGGGCGATCCGCGACCTGGTCAGTTTCCCGACCGTGACCTTGTCGGCCATGAACCGAGTCGCCGCGCCCGACACCAGGAACAGCAGCGTCAGGCGCCAGGGATTGGTCAGGAACATCGCCAATTCCAGTTTTTCGACCGGATGCGGCGACTTCACGTGCCAGTCCCACGGCACGTAGAACATGCCGACGTGATACAGAATCAGCAGGAAGAACGCCCCGACCCGAATCCAGTCGAGGTCGTAGCGGCGGTCAGGGATTGAAGCGGTCAAGGGCATGACGGGGCGTCCGGCGTGAAAAACGATGCGAACGTCGTGGCCCGGACCACCGACGCCAGCCAAGCGCCGGGGGACGGGCGGCCGCCGGCAGGGACGAGCGGAAAACGCCCAGGGACGAGCGGCGCGCTTTTCGGGATGAGCGGCGAAGAACGCCAGGGCGTCTGGCGCGCCTGGCTGCTGGGCGCGGGCCTGGTCTCCTGCATCGCCGTGGTCAACGTCCTGACCGTCCGCCATGACGCACCGCGCCTCGGCACGTTGGCCCCAGCGATCTGGGAAGCCAGCAGCGCCCTGGTGACGATGGTGATCTTCACGCTCCCCGCCGCCGTGGCGGTGTGGACCACACGGACGGAGCCGCGCTGGTGGCGCGCCCTGCCCGTCCACCTGGCGGCGGTCGTGCTCTATTCGGTACTGCACGTCTCCGGCTTCGTCGCCCTGCGGAAGCTGACCTATCTGGCCTTGATGGACGGCCCGTACCGGTTCGGACCGCTGTCGACGGAATTCCCCTACGAGTTCCGCAAGGACCTGCTGGCCTACGGCCTGGCCTCAATCATCTTCTATCTGTCGCTGAGACGCAGCGCCCGCGAGGCCGCCGCCCACGCCCCGACGGCGACAGCCGCCGCCAGTTTCGACATCCGCGACGGCGCCCGCCTGGTCCGCGTGCCTGTCGCCGAGATCCTGGCCGTACGCTCGGCCGGCAACTACGCCGAGTTCCTGCTGGCCGACGGCCGGCGACCGCTGATGCGGACCTCGCTCGGCGCCCTGGAGACCGGCATGGCCGAGCACGGCTTCGTGCGCACCCATCGCTCCTGGCTGGTCAATCCCAGCCGGGTGACGGGCCTGCGCCCCGAAGGCTCGGGCGACTATGCGATCGAGCTCGGCGGCGTCGAGGTGCCGCTGTCGCGGCGCTTCCCGCAGGCGCTGACGGCGCTGCGCGGCTAATCCAGCAACAGTCCCATGACGATGTCGTCGTCGACCGTGCCGTCCGGCAGCCGCCCCCGCCCGATCATCCGGCCCTCGATCCTGAACCCCAGCCGCTCGTAGAGCCGCTGGGCGCCGGAATTGGCCGCGCCGGTCCACAGCTCGATCCGGCCGACCGGCGGCGTCATCGTCCGCGCCGTGTCGATCAGGGCGCGAAACAGGGCCGAGCCGACGCCCCTGCCCTGCCAGTCCGGGTCGACCGCCACGGTCAGGTCGGTCAGCACATGGGCGAAGATCGCCACCTTCATCCGCTCGACATGCAGCTCGCCGCACAGCGCCCCATCGGCGCCCACCGCGACCAGATTGACGCCGCCGTCCGCCGCGGCCGCCAGGGCGTGGGCGACATAGTCGGCCGTCACCTCTTCGGGCTGCCGCGCCAGGCCGCCAGGCTGGGCGGCGACCTTGCGGTGCAGGGCCAGGACGGCGGCCGCGTCCGCGGGGGTCGCGGGTCGGATGGTGAAGTCGCTCATGGTCAGGCGGCCCTCTGGAACGGGTAGAAGTCGCCGCCAAGGTCGAGGATCGTCGTCAGGTCGTCCAGCGCCTCGCGGCCTTCGACGATCAGCGACGGGTCGGCCAGGTCGGCCGGGGCCAGGCGGTCGCGATAGCGACGCTCGGCCCAAGCGTTCAGGCGCCCATGCAGGACGGCGTCGAAGCGCTGGGCGGGATTGGTCGCGGCCAGTTCGGCCTCGGTCAGCACCACCCGCAGCCGCAGGCAGGCCGGCCCGCCGCCGTTGCGCATGCTCTGGCGGACGTCGACATACTCCACCCGGCCGATCGGGCCGTTCGAGCTGGCCAGCCCCTGGGCGGCGGCGTGGGCGCGGGGGTTGTCGCGGGTCTCGCCGGGCGCCAGCAGCACCAAGCGGTCCTCGCCCGGCAGGACCAGGAGCTGGGAGTTGAACAGATAGCTCTTCACCAGATCGTCCATCGGCAGGTCGGCCTCGCTGATCTCGACGAAGACCGGTTCGAACAGGCCGTCGGCGGCGCGGCGGATGTCGGCCTCCATCGCCGCGCGGTCCTCGAACGCGCGCTCGTGGAACAGCAGGCACTCACGCGTGCCGACGCAGACCACGTCGTTGTGGAACGCCCCGCCGTCGATCGCCGCCCGGCCCTGGCGGGCGAAGACGCCGCGCGCCGCGCCATGTCGACGCTCGACCGCCTCGAAGGCCTCGCGGGTCTGGCGGGCGGGATAGCGGCCGTCCCAATGCTCCCAGGCCTCGCGCCCCCAGACGAACAGGTTCACGCCGGCCTCGCCATGGTCGGCGCACAGCCGCACATGGTTGGCCGCGCCCTCGTCGGCGAAGTGCGGCTGGGCCGGCAGCGTGTCGTGCACGGCGAACCGGGCCTTGTCCGGGAACAGTCGGCGAAGGCCGCGCGCGGTCTGCGGCCCTTCGAGGCTGCGATGCAGGTTGGTCAGCAGGTTGGCCGGGGTGAAGTGGATGCGGCCGTCGCCCGTGTCGGCGCTGGGCGTGACCGTCGCGGCGTTGGCGGCCCACATCGGCGAGGCCGAGCAGGCCGCCGCCGCCAGGGCCGGCGCGTCCTTCCAGGCCGTTTCCAGCACCTGGGCGTCGGAGCCGGTGAAGCCGATCGACCGCAGCAGGGCCAGATCCGGCCGTTCGTGCGGCGGCAGCACGAACTGCGGCACGCCCCAGTCGGCCAGCTTGCGCATCTTGGTCAGGCCCTCCAGCACCGCGGCGCGCGGATTGGAGACCTCGCCGGCGTTGGCCTGGCTGGCAATGTTGCCCGGCGACAGACCAACATAGGAGTGGGTCGGCCCGACCAGGCCGTCGCAGTTGGCCTCGACCGCGCGTGATGTCATTCGCGCAGGCCCTTGATATCGCCCAGCGTATTGGCCACGCCCTGCGCCTCGAAACTGGCCACCGGATAGGCGCAGTAGTCGGCGGCGTAGTAGGCGCTGGGCCGGTGGTTGCCGGAGCTGCCCAGGCCCCCGAACGGCATGGTCCCGGCCGCGCCGGTGGTCGGGCGATTCCAGTTGACGACCCCCGCCCGGATCCGCTTCAGGAAATGGTCCCAATGGGCTGTTTCATTGGAGATCAGCCCCGCCGAGAGGCCGTAACGCGTGGCGTTGGCGGCGGCGATCGCCTCGTCGAACGAGCCCACGCGACGCACCTGCAGCAGGGGGGCGAACAGTTCCTCGTCCGGCACGGTCTCACCGGTCACGTCGACCAGGCCCGGCGAGACGAACGCCCCGCTCAGACCGTCTACGGCCGTCATGGCGCGTACCGCCTTGCCGGGCATGGCCCGGGCGCTGGCCAGAGCCATGGCGGCCGCCCGGTTCGAGATCAGTGGCCCCATGAAGGGCTCCTCGCCGCCATTCCATGGGCCGATCACAAGGCGCTCGGACAGGGCCGCCACAGCGTCGATCACCGCCCGCCCCGCCGCGTCGTCCGAAACGATCGCCCGCCGGGCGCAGGAGCAGCGCTGGCCGGTGGTGATGAAGGCCGACTGCACGACCAGGGCCGCCACGGCCTCGGCGTCGCCGGCGTCCCAGACCACCAGCGGATTGTTGCCGCCCAGCTCCAGGGCCAGGATCACGTCCGGCCGGTCGGCGAAATGGCGGCGGAAGACGGCGCCGGCGGCGGCCGAACCGGTGAACAGCAGGCCGTCGATCTCCTGGTCGATCAGGACCTGACCGACCTCGCGCCCGCCCTGGACCAGGTTGACGACGCCGGGCGGAACGCCGGCCGCCTCCAGCGCCTCGACCAGTAGCTGGCCGGCCAGGGGCGTCTCCTCCGACGGCTTGAACACCACCGTGTCGCCGGCCAGCAGGGCCGGCACGATATGGCCGTTGGGCAGGTGGCCCGGGAAGTTGAACGGCCCCAGCACCGCCATCACCCCGTGCGGCCGGTGGCGCAGCACCGCCCGGCCGAAGACCATGGCGTTTTCGTGCTCGCCGGTGCGTTCCTCATAGGCCTTGATCGAGGCGTCGACCTTGCCCGCCATCGAGCCCAACTCGGCCTTGGTCTCCCACAGCGCCTTACCGGTCTCGCGGCTCAGGGCCTCGGCGAAGGTCGTCGTGCGGGCGACCAGCACATCTTTGTAGCGGCGCAGGACCGCGATCCGCTCTTCGCGCGGCAGGTCGGCCCAGGCCGGGAACGCCTTGCGGGCCGCCGCGACCGCCGCCGCCACGTCGGCCGGACCGGCCGCGGCCTGGTGCCAGATGACCTCGCCGGTGGCCGGATCGACCGAAACCGCTTCCGCTCCGGCGCCGACGCGCCAGACCCCGTCGATGAACACGCCGCCGCTCATGCCTTCACCCGCACCATCTCGCCTTCGCTCACGCCCAGGGCCGCCGCCGCGTCGCGGCCGATGATCGCCGTCTCGCCGTCGATCAGCACCGGGGCCCGCACCGCCCGGAAGCTGGCGACCGCGCCCGAGGAGATCAGGGCCTCCTCGCCATAGGCGTCCTCGCCCAGCCGCACGCGCAATCGCCGCCCCTCGCGCACGGTCTTGATGTCGTCGCGCCGCGCCGCCACGGTCGGACCGGCGTCGAAGATGTCGACCAGGCCCGAGAACCGGAAGCCCTCGGCCTCCAGCATGGCTCGGGCCGCCTCGCCCTCGCGGTGCACCCGGCCCAGGGTCTCCGACGCGGCCGACGGCAGCAGTTCGACATAGATGGGGTGGCGTGGCGCCAGGTCGAGGATGAACTGGCCGTCGGTGGAGGCGCTCATCCGGTCGGCCTCGTCGAACTCCAAGCGGAAGAACTTGCTGGCCACATGGTCCCAGAACGGACAGCCGCCATCCTCGTCGAACCAGCCACGCAGCTCGGCCAGCACCATCTCAGCGAAGCGCTGCGGCTCCAGGCCGATCAGCATGTAGCGCGACTGGGCCAGCAGTCGCCCCGCCCCGCCCTTGCGGCGCTCGGGCTTGAGGAACAGCGAACCCACCTCCGACCAGCCGGCGCATTCGTTGACCAGCACCAGGGCCCGGTGGTCGAAGCGCTTGTCCAGGGTGGGCGAGGACTGGGCCAGGGTCACGACCCGGAACGAGAAGTGCGGCCGCTTCAGGCCGACCCCCGCCTTGATCCCGGCCACCCCGACGATGTCGCCGGCCTCGAGATCCTCGAGCATCAGAGTGTACCAGGCCTCGGGCGCGGCGACCTCGGAATGGAAGCTGGCCTGGGACAGGGCCAGGCGCGAGCGCAGGGTCTGCTCGTCGGCCGGCAGGCTGGTGAAGCCACGGCCCGACAGTACGGCCAACTCCATCAGGTTGTCGAAATCGGCGGGCAGCGCGGGACGGACGACGAGCATGCTTAGACGGTCTCCGCGAGGTCGGTCATGGCGGCGCGCAGGGCCAGACCGTCGATCTCGCCGCTGGCCAGTTTCATCAGGATCAGGGCCGACAGCTGGGCGCGCTCGACGAAGCTGTCGGGCCAGGCGTGCTCGGCCTCGCTGTGGATGTCGCCGCCGCGCACGCCCAGGGTGTCGACATTGGGCAGGCCCGAGGCGAACAGGTTGTTGCCCTCGCAGACCCCGCCGGATGGCTTCCAGGCGATGTCCTGGCCCAGCAGCGCGCCTACGTCCTTCACCGCCCCGAACAGGCGTTGCTGGGCGGCGTTGAACGGCTTGGCGCCGCGAGTGATCCGGCCATGGAGGTGGGCGTGCAGCCCGTCGCCGGTCGCGGCGACGATCCTCTCGACCTCGCGTTCGAACCAGGCGGCGTCCTCGGCGGCGGGAAAGCGGACATTGAACCGCACCACGGCCACGTCAGGCACCATGTTCAGCGGCGAACCGCCGTCGATCTTGGCGATGTTGCAGGTCACCCCTTCGCGCAGGCCGTTCAGGGCGTGCAGGGCCTGAGCGATCCGGGCGGCCTCCATCACAGCGTTACGACCGGCGGCGAAGTCGCGCCCGGCGTGGGCGGCCTTGCCGTGGACGACGATATGGAAATTGCCCGAACCCTTGCGGGCGCTGGCCAGGGCGCCGTCGGCCAGGGCCGGTTCGTAGGTCAGGCCCACATGCCCAAGGTGGGCGAACTGCGCCAGGATCGGGGCCGAGGCGACCGAGCCGATCTCCTCGTCCGGCGACAGCAGCACGCGATAGCCGAGCTTGTGGGCCAGCGGATGGCGCTCGAAGGCCTCCAGCGCCGCCAGCATCACCGAGATCCCGCCCTTCATGTCGGCGATCCCCGGACCGTGCAGCGCGCCGTCGGGGCGCGTCGTGACCGTCTGGAAGCCGGAGGTCTCGGGATAAACGGTGTCGTAGTGGCCGGTCAGCACGACCTGGACCGGCGCTTCGGGCCGCACGACCACGGCGATCGCCGCCGGATGCGCCTGCTCGCCGACGCGACCGTCGGCCCCGACCTCGGGCGAGGCGCCCAGCGGGATGTCGGTCGGCGCGGCCGGCAGGTTTCCGAAGGCGTCGAGCAAGACTTGCCGCTGGCGCTCGAGGCCGGCCAGGTGCCGGCTTCCCGAGTTGATGGCGCACCAGGCGACCGCGCGATCGATGATCAGCGGGCCCTGGCCAGCCAGATGTCGCAGAACGGCGCGATCCTCGTCGTTGAGTCGCATGAATCCACTGTCTCCCTCAGTTCAAACTAAACCAAGGGCCGCGGACAATTCGTGCTTCCTCGAACCCGGAAACCGGTCGCCCGCGCAACAGCCTTGCTCCGAACAAGGTCCGCCCCGCGGCCAAGCCTGGGTCGGGATCCGGATCGGTCGCCGCGTGCGTCCGCCTCCGGGATCCGAAGGCCGCTGGCGGAGCGGCCTAGTTGTAGTCCTTTCTCCAGCGGACCGAAAGCTGGGCGTCGCCCTGGCTGCCGATCTTGGACACCAGAGACAGGGCCCGGCGCACGCGCCATTCGACCTGGGCCGAGGTGCCTTCGCGTCCGCCACCGATGATCTCGACATAGACGTCGTCAGTCACGTACTTGCCGCCGGAGACGGTCATGCCCGTGGCGCTCTCGGCGAACGACAGGCGGTCCAGCCCGGCCAGGCTGCGCAGGTTGCCGATCACGTCGAAGCCGCCGCCGCCGGCCAGGGCGGCCAGGGCCGAGGCCAGCTGCGCCGCCTCGATCGGGGTCAGGTTGGCGGCCGACGAGCCGAACAGCACCTGCGACAGCACCTCGTCCTGCGGCAGTTCGGGCTTGGAGGTCAGGGTGATCTCCGGCTTGGCGGCGGTGCCCTGCACCCTGACCACGGCCGTCAGGGCCGGGTCTTCGCGGGTGGCGGTCAGGTCCAGGCGGATGCGGTCCAGCTGGGTGGCCAGGCGCACCGTGCCGTTCTGGTCGAACTCGAAGCGCTTGCCGGCGAAATCGTACTCGCCGCGCACCATCCGCGCCTCGCCGTCCAGGACCGGGCTGTTGGTGGAGCCGCCGACATGGGCGTTCAGCGACAGTTCGACGTCCAGCCCCCGGCCGCGCACGAAGATCCGGCGCGGCGCGGTCAGGGTGACGTCCAGCAGCATGCCGCTGCCCGGAACGACCTTTCGGGCTTCGACGCCCTGGTCCATCTCGTCCGGCCGGTTGCGTTCGATGACATCCATCGAGACCACGCCGGCCGGCGTCTTGGTCTGGGCCGAGACGTCGGCGCGGTCGATGACCAGGGCGCCCGCCATCTTGACCTTGCCGTCGGCGCCGCGATTGACCGTGGTCTGGCCGCTGGCCGTGGCCGAGGCCAGTTCGTTGTCGATGACCCGGAAGCCCTTCAGGTCCAGCTTGAAGCTGCCCAGGCCACCTCGGGCCAGGCTGATCCGGCCCGAGCCCGACATCGCGCCACCCTGGCCGTCGTTGGCCGAGACCTGGCTGACGTCGATGGCGTTGTCGGCCAGGGCCAGGCGCACGATCACGTCGCGCAGGCTCAGGCCCGTCTGGCCGTCGTCGACTCGGCCGCCCTCCAGGCTGGCCCGGCCGGTCAGGCGCGGATCGGCCAGGGTCCCGGCCAGTTCGCCCTCGGCGTCGATCTTGCCCGACACGCTGCGTTCGGAACTGCCCAGCAGGTCCCACAACGGCTTGATCTCGCCCTGGGCGGTGAACTGGCCGCGCACCGCACGCTGGCGATTGATCGCCAGGTGGAACGGCTTGGCCGAGGCCTCGGTCGGCAGCGTGACCTCGGCCTTGGCCTGCAGGCCCTGGGTGGTCGTGCTGCTGGCGTTGATGGTCATGGTGTTGTCGCGCAGCACGCCGCGGATCTGCGCGTTCAGCGCGCGGTCGGTGCGAGGGCCTCGCTCGCGGGCCCCGATCAGGTTGGCGTCGAAGTCGCCGGTCAGGGTGGGGCCCGAGCCGCTGAGCGACAGGTGCGCGTCGACCTTGCCGGCCATGTCGGGATTGATCGCGGTGAGGCTGACCCCGGTCAGCTGGGCGCGCAGCGTGGCCAGGTCGCCGCCGACGTCGGCGTCGAGATCGGCCGCGCCGTCGCCGACCGAAAGGCGCAGGCGGGCGTTGGTCCGCGGTCCACCGAACCGGATCTGGGCGGTCTCGCGGGTCTTGATCTCGGTCCTCGCCATCGCGCCGGCCGCGTCGAGCGCCAGCAGGTATTCCGCGTCCGACTGTGTCAGCACGCCCGAGCCGTTGAGCTTCCAGCGCCCCGAGGGGGCCTCGCCTCGTGCGTCGATCGTCAGCGGCAGGCGGGCCATCGGACCCGCGGCCTTGACGGCCGCGTGCCGGACCTTCCACGCCCCGCCGACGATGTCGTCGGCGGCCAAATCGAGCTGGGCCACGGGCCCCGCCGGGCCGTCGGTGATCTTGGCCGTGCCGGCGACGCGACCCTGGGTCAGGAAGGCCCCGGGCCCGACGGCCACCACCAGGTCGGCGGTGGCCGGCCGGCCGCTGCGCAGCGACACCGCGCCCTTAGCCTTGGCGCCACCGGCGTCGACATCGAGGTCGGACAGCTCCAGCCCGCCCGGCGCGAAACTGAAGGCCGCGCGCCCCTTGGTTGGACCGTACTGGCTGCCGGCCGCGATCGAGGCCACGCCGTCGCCGCCGTCCGGTCGCTTGGCGAAGGACAGCACCACATGGGCGTCCTTCAACGGCAGGCGCGGCACGTCGATCGAGTCAAAGTCGGCGATCAGGTCGGCCTTCGGGGCCGTCAGCGTCCCGGTCACCGCGCCCGTGCCCTTGGCCTTGCCGGCGACCTCGACGGGGCCGGCGATGAATGGGCCGGTGGCCGTCCAGTCCAGCTTGAAGCCCAAAGCCGCCGCGGGACCGAGCACGCCCGAGGCGTGCACAGACGCGGCCGTCCCGTCCAGCTTGGCGTCGGCGACCGACAGCCGCTCGTTGGCCCAGGACGCCCGGGCGTTCAGCCGCGGGGTCTTGCCCAGCAGGCGATCCAACTCGGGCAGACCCGTGGCGAAATTGCCCCCGCGCGCATCGACGGTCAGTATCCACGGCTTGTCGACGCCCTGGCTGGCCGACCATTTGGCGGTCGCCTGCCCAGCCATGCCGGCGCGCACCGGGGCCAGGGAGGCGACCTTCGCCTCGCCCTTGAACGACAGATCGCCCAGGACGCCCCGTTCGCCCTCCGCCACGACGGTCAGGTTCGGGGCCTGGACCTTGGCTGAGCGGATCAGGAAGCGGCCGTCCTTCAGCTTCGCGCCCTCGAACTGGGCCGACGGCGCGCGACCCAGCACGGCCAGAAGCCCCTGCCCGCCGCCGCCTTCGCTGGTGGCCGCGCCCTTGAGGCTCAGTTCACCTCGTTTCCAGCCAACGGTAACCGGTCCCCTGACCCGGGCGAGGCGGTAGCCCAGCAGAGAGATGTCTCGAACGTCCACGCGACCGTCGATCAGCAGGCCGTCGCCGGTCAGGTGCAGGACCCCGTCCGCAACGCCGGCCCCCATGGTCGGCAGCGGCGTCAGGCGCGAGAGGTTGCCGACCTTGGCGCTGAAGGCCAGGCCGGCCGGCGCGGTGATCCGCTTGCCCAGGTCGGCCGGTCCGTGGGCGGTCAAGCTGAGGTTCTGGCTGTCGATCTTCAGGTCGAGATCGCTGAACGCCCCGGCCTTGCGCCCGACGATCGAGAAGCGGGCGTCGGCCCCGAACATCTTCTCCTCGCGGTCGGTCAGGGTGGAAGCGGCCAGGTCGACATGGCCCGTCGCCGAACCGCCTTGCGGCGTCCAGGCCCCGCCGGCCTTCAGCGGCGTGGCGTCGCCGGACCGCGCCAGGACGGTGAAGGCGCCCTGGCTCGTGGTGCCGTGCGCCTTGGCGTTCAGGTCGAAGGGCCGGTCGGGTGACAGGCCCATCGCCCCGGCCAGAGCCCCGCCGTTGGCTTCCTGGGCCTCGGCGTCGAGCAGCAGGGTCTGGTCGCGTCCCAGGTCGAAGACCAGCTTCAGGTGATCGCCGACATGCGTGCGGCTCGAGGCTCGCAGGGCGCCCTTCTGGCCGCCCTGCCGCTCGGACTCATAGTCGCCGCTCAGGTCGAAGTCGCCGGCCTGACGGCTGAACTCCGGACGGGTGACCAGCCGCAGGGCCACGCGATCCAGGTCCACCGACAGCGGCGCGGCGCTGGACTTGCCTTTCGGTGTCAGGGTCGGACGGCGCAGGACCACGACCTGGCGGGCCGTGATCTCATCGGCATGGAAGCGACGGTAGAATAGCTCGGCCGGGCGCCAATCGACATAGAGGTCGGCGGCGTCAAGCCAGACGCCCTTCTCGTCGCTGATCGTCAGGCGGCGAACGCCGAACGCGCTCCAGATGTCGCCGGTCAGGCCTTCGATCTTCAGCCGGCCCATGCGCCCCAGCTTCAGCCCGCTGGTGCGCGCCTCCAGGAAGGCGCGGCCCTGCGGGGTAATGGCCCCGAACCGCACGCCGCCCAGCAACACCGCGACCAGCACCACCAGGCTGACCGAGACAATGATGATCAGGCCCGGCCAGCCGATCCTGCGCGCGACCTTGGTCGCGGTCTCGGCGACGGCTTCCGGAATGTCCTCGGGCGGTGGCCCGCCAGGCGGTTTTTGGGCGTCGGTCAAAAGGCCTGCCCGATGCTGATATAGACCTGGAACGCCGGATCGCCCGATCGCCGGCTGACCGGCATGGCGATGTCGGCCCGGATCGGTCCGAAACCCAGGTCGTAGCGGACGCCCACGCCTACGCCGACCCCGAAATCGTCGCCGTTGGGCCACTTGTCGACCCCGACGGCGCCGGCGTCGATGAAGGCCACCGCCCCCCAAGTGTTGGTGAACTTGTGGCGCAGCTCGAGCGAGCTTTCCAGCAGCGACAGGCCGCCTTGCGGCGTGCTGGTGTTATCGATCCTCGGCCCGATGGCTTGATAGGAAAAGCCGCGCACAGACCCGCCGCCGCCGGCGTAGAAGCGCCTGGAGGCCGGCACCTCCGGCATGGTGCCGCCCAGGATCTGCCCGGCCTTGATCCGGCCTGCCAGCACGGTGCGCGCGCCGTCGCCGAACGGCAGATAGGCCGTGCTCTGGGCCTGGACCTTCATGAAGGCCATGGTCAGGTCGCCGGTGATCGCGGTGGGCTCGGCCCGCACGTCCAGCCGCCAGCCCTTGGTGGGGTCCAGCACGCTGTCGGACCGGTCCCAGGCCTGGGCTCCCAGCAGGGTGAAGGTGGCGAAGTTCTGCCTGACGTCGGCGGTCACACCGTTGGTGGTGGTCGGCGAATCGATCTGCGAGACGTCCAGCGAGACGCCGTAGGTACGGTAGATGGTCGGCTGGAGCCGCCGGGTCAGGTCCGCGCCGATATGGGCGCCGGTTTCGGTATAGGCGTCGGTGTTGTCGCGGAAGATGGCGGTGTTGAGCTTCAGGGTCTGCTGGCTGCGTCGCCAGTGCGGCAGGGCCAGCTCGGCCTCCAGCCGGCTGTCCAGCTTGGCCAGCCGCGCCGTCAGGGTGGTGGTGTCGGCCCGGTGAAGGCGATTGTAGCGGATCCACTTGGCGTCGACGCCCGGTCCGTCGGTGCTGGAATAGCTGGCGCCCAGTTCGATCGTCTTGGCCTTGCGGTCGGCCAGGGTGACGATCACCGGCCGCAGGCCATCGGCCAGCGCCTTGTCCTTGGGGGCCAGCGAGACCGAGACCGTGTCGTAGACGCCGGTGTCGCGCAGCCGGCGCTCCAGCTCGGCGATGTCGTCGGGCTCGTAGATGTCGCCCGACTTCCAGGGCGCCAGGTGCTGCACCCAGGCGGGTTTGGACCGGCCCTGCGTCACGACCTGGATGCCGTCGACATGGGTCAGGTCGCCGGCCGCGATGTGAAAGGTCGGGCGCAGCGTGTGGTCGGCGTGGTCGACGACCACTTCGCGCGGTTCGGCCGCGGCGTCGGCATAGCCCAGCTGCTGCACCTGGGAGATCACGCGCCCCTCGGCCGCCAGCACGTCGGCGGCCCGGCCCGGCGCGCCCGGCGTCAACCGGATCACGCTCTGCGCCCGCTGAGCGACGCCTTCGTCCGGCGGAGCCCCGCTCCAGGCCAGCCTGGGATCGGCGATCACGAAGACCGGACCGGGGGTGATCTTGAGAATCGCGCGGGGCGGATCGGCTTCGGAGACGTCGGGTTCGACGACATAGCCGTAGTAGCCTTCCGAGCGCAGCACGGCGACCGCCTCGTCTCCGGCGTCCCGGGCCCGGCGGCGGGCTTCGGAGCGGCTGCGCGCGGGTTGCTTGGCCTCGGTCATGGCGCGCTGGATCGCCTCGCGCAGCGCACGGTCCTCGACGCCGGTGATGGTGGCCGCGGGCTCGGCCGCATTGGCATGGCCAGCGACCATCAAGGTCGCGGCGGTCATGCCAAGGGCAAATCTCTTACGCACCAAGCCTTCCAGTTCCCGCGCAGCGCCCCGAACCCCCTGTAATCGCCCCCCCGCCGGCTGTCACGCGGTGAAATGTAACCAAACGCTCCCGGCCATGATCCGACGCGCGTCAGAGCGGCGCCCAAATGTTGGGCAGGGCCGCACATTTCGTCATCGCGGCAAGAAAAGCACCGCTTGCGCCCTTCGCGCGTTCTAGGCTGGATCGGGACGCGCCGCCTCACTGCGGCGCGAAGGGCGGACAAAGTGGACACGGGCGTGGCGGCGAAAATCCAGGACATCGACGATACTCCCACCTTGCCGATGACCGGGGCGGCCTATCTGCCCGGCGCGGCCTATGACGAGATGATCGCCCCCGGCGGCGACGTGCGGGCCCATTACGCGGCCCTGCAGAGCCGGATCTCCACCCTCGGCGCCGGCGAACTGGCCGACCGCCAGCGGATGCTGGAACGTTCGTTCCTGCTGCAAGGCATCACCTTCACCGTCTATGGGGCCGACAGCGCCACCGAGCGGATCATCCCGACCGACCTGTTCCCGCGCATCCTGCCGGCCCAGGAATGGGCCAAGATCGAGGCCGGCCTGACCCAGCGCCTGCAGGCGCTGAACATGTTCCTGGCCGACATCTACGGCGAGCAGCAGATCCTGATGGACGGGGTGGTGCCGCGCGAACTGGTGCTGGGCGCGCCCTCGTACCGTCGCGAGATGCAGAACCTCTATGTGCCGCACAAGGCCTACGCCAACGTCTGCGGCAGCGACCTGATTCGCGGCCAGGACGGCGAGTTCGCCGTGCTGGAGGACAATCTGCGGGTGCCGTCCGGCGTGTCCTACATGCTGGCCAACCGCGACGCCTCCAAGCGGACCTTCCCCGGCGCCTATCGCGAGGCGGGCGTGCGGCCGGTCGAGCGCTATCCCGACCTGCTGCTGGCGACGCTGAAGAGCATGAGCGCAGACTGGCGGCCCAATCCGCAGGTCGTGGTGTTGACCCCCGGCGTCTACAACTCGGCCTATTACGAGCACGCCTATCTGGCGCGGCTGATGGGCGTGCCGCTGGTCGAGGGCCGCGACCTCGTGGTCCATGACAACATGGTCTACATGCGCACCACCACGGGCCTGCGCCGGGTGGACGTGATCTATCGCCGGGTGGACGACGACTTCATCGACCCCCTCACCTTCCGGCGCGACTCCTCGCTGGGCGCGGCGGGCCTGTTCAACGCCTACCGGGCCGGCAACGTGGTGATGTGCAACGCGCCAGGCACCGGCGTCGCCGACGACAAGGCCGTCTACGCCTTCGTGCCAGACATCATCCGCTATTACCTCGGCGAGGACGCCATCCTGCCGAACATCGAAACCTTCCTGTGCCGCGAACCGGCCCAGTTGAGCCATGTCCTGAACAATCTCGACAAGCTGGTGGTCAAGGCGGTGGGCGCCTCGGGCGGCTACGGCATGCTGGTGGGGCCCCACGCCTCGGCCCGCGAACGCTCGGAGTTCGCCGACGCCCTGAAGGCCGATCCGGCCAACTACATCGCCCAGCCGACCATCCAGCTGTCGACCGCGCCCTGCCTGGTGGACGGCCGCATCGAGCCGCGCCACGTCGACCTGCGCCCTTTCATCCTGTCGGGCGAGAAGACCGTGGTCACGCCCGGCGCCCTGACCCGCGTGGCGCTGAAGCGCGGCTCGCTGGTGGTCAATTCCAGCCAGGGCGGCGGCAGCAAGGACACCTGGGTGCTGGCCGAGGAGAACGGTCACAACGGCAATGGCCACAACGGCCACGAAAAGGGAGCCGGCCAATGATGCTCGCGCCCTTCTTTGACAAGGAGTCGCTCGCATGATGCTCGCTCGGGTCGCCGACAGCCTCTACTGGCTGGGCCGCTACATCGAGCGGGCCGAACACCTGTCGCGCCTGTCGACGGTGATGCTCAACGCCACGCTCGACCAGACCGACACCGGGGCCGAGGCCGTGCGCATCGCCTTGTCGGCGGTTGGCGAGACCGACCTGACCGCCGGCGCGTTCGAGGCGGCCAAGGGCCTGGTCCTGGACCGCTCGGATCCCAACTCGGTGGTCTCGTCGCTGTCGCGGGCCCGGGAGAACGCCCGCCAGGTCCGCGACCAGATCACCACCGAGACCTGGGAGCGGCTGAACCTTCTGTACCTGAAGGTCATCGACCGCAACGCCGGCCGCGAGTTCGCCGACAATTCGGTGACCTTCCTGCACGACATCATCGCCGACGTGCACCTGTTCAAGGGCGCGGCCGACACCACCATGAGCCATGGCGAGAGCTGGCGCTTCATGATGGTGGGCATGTACCTGGAGCGGGCCCAGCTGATCGCCGGCCTGCTGGAGGCTTGCTTCGCTGAGGACAGCCCCAAGGTCAACGATCACCTCGCCCTGGTCAGCCTGCTGCGGATGGGCTGCGCGCTGGAGCCCTATCTGCGGGTCTACACCGCCGAGATCGAGCCGCGGCACATCCTGGAGTTCATGGTCTTCGACGAGGACTTCCCCCGCTCGATCCGTTTCGCCACCAGCCAGATCGAAAAGCACCTCAGCGAGCTGGCCCGGCACGTCGAGGCCACCGGCCGCGCGGCGCCCGAACGGCTGGCCGGCCGGCTGAAGGCGCGGCTGGAGTTCGCCGATGTCGGCGAGCTGGAGAGCCAGGGCGCCGGCGAATTGCTGACCACCGTCGCCAACGAATGCGCCCGCATCCACCTGGCGATCTACGAGACCTTCGTCGCCTACCCCCTTGAAATGCGCCTGCCTGCTTAGGACGAACGCCTGTGCTTCTCGAGATCCGCCACGTCACCCAGTACCATTACGAGCGGCCCGTCCGCGAAAGCCTGATGGAGCTGTGGATGCAGCCCCAGAAAGGCGCGCGCCAGCGGCTGGTCAGCTTCGAGCTGGACATCGAGCCCGCCGCCCAGATCTTCTCCTACGCCGACAGCTTCGGTAACGCCGTCTACCATTTCGACGTGCCTCAGCCGCACGACGGCCTGACGATCATCGCCCGCTCGGCCGTTGAGACCGAACCGGTGCACGAATGGCCCCAACCATTGGACATGGGTGAATGGGAGCGGCTGAAGAGCGCCTTCGTGAAGGGCGAGTGCTTCGATTACCTGCAGCCGCATGGCTTCGTGCACCTGACGCCCGCCCTGGAGACCTTCATCGCCGAGCACGACCTGGACGCCCTGCGCCGGCGCGACCCGTTCTCGGCGGTCCAGGCCCTGTGCGACACGATCTATAAGGCCTTCGAGTACCAGCCGGGAGTCACCGACGCCGACAGCCCGATCGACCTGGCGCTGAGCGCCGGCCGCGGGGTCTGCCAGGACTTCGCCCACATCATGCTGGCTGTCTGCCGCGCCTGGGGCATCCCGGCCCGCTACGTCTCCGGCTATCTGTTCACCGACCGTGAGGCCGGCGACCGTTCCGACCCCGACGCCACCCACGCCTGGGTCGAGGTGTTCCTGCCCAGCTACCGCTGGGTGGGCTTCGACCCGACCAACAATGTCATGGCCGGCGAGCGCCACGTGGCCGTGGCCGTGGGCCGGGACTACGGCGACGTCACCCCGTCGCGCGGCGTCTACAAGGGGGATTCGGAGAGCCACCTGGCGGTCGGCGTCTCGGTGCGCCGGGCCCGGGCGGCGGTGGCAGAGCCGGAATTCCTGCGCCTGCCCCGTCCCTCGGCCCCGTTCGGCTCGGCCAACCGCCGCCGGGCCAGCGCCGACGCCATCCGCGAACAGCAGCAACGCCAGCAGCAGCAGCAGTAAGGACCCGCCTCTTAAGCCGCGAAGACGTGGGTGCGGCGGGCCGAGAGCTTGATCTCGCCGCTGAACTCGGCGGCCTCGTCGCGGGCGGCGCAGATCTCGATCCGGCGGCCGTCGGGCAAGGCGGCATCGACATTGGCCAGCGGTCCCTGGATCACCACCCGCTCGACCTTGGCCGCGAAGCCCCCGGCGTCCAGCACCAGGTCATGCGGCCGCACGAAGGCGATGGCCGCGCCGTCGGCGGCGTCCGGGGCCGGCAGCACGACGGTTCCAGCGGTGAAGCGCTTGCCCGAAACGGCTCCCTCGAAGCGGTTGGCCTCGCCCACGAAGCCGCAGACGAACGGCGTGGCCGGATTGTCGTGCACCTCGTGCGGCGTGCCGATCTGCTCGATGCGGCCGGCGTTGAGGATCGCCACGCGATCGGCCAGCTCCAGCGCCTCTTCCTGGTCGTGGGTGACGAAGATGGTGGTGACGCCGGTGGCGTCGTGCACCCGGCGCAGTTCCTTGCGCAGCGACTTGCGGACGGTTGCGTCCAGGGCGCCGAACGGCTCGTCCAGCAGCAGCACGCTGGGCTGCACGGCCAGGGCGCGCGACAGGGCCACGCGCTGGCGCTGGCCGCCCGACAGCTGCGAGGGGTAGCGCTTGCCCAGCCCCTCCAGCTCGACCAGCTTCAGCAGCTCGTCGACCCGCCGGGCGATCTCGGCCTTGGGCGGCTTGTCCCGGCCCTTTCGCACGTCCAGGCCGAAGGCGATGTTGCGGGCCACGGTCATGTGCTTGAACAGCGCGTACTGCTGGAACACGAAGCCGACGCGGCGGGCGGCCGCCGAGGCGAAGGTCACGTCCTGGCCCGCGAACAGCACCTGGCCGGCGTCGGGGAACTCCAGGCCGGCGATGGTGCGCAGCAGGGTCGTCTTGCCCGAGCCCGACGGGCCCAGCAGCGCCACGAGCTCGCCGTCGGCGATCTCCAGGTCGACGCTGTTCAGGGCCGGATAGCGCCCGAACTTCTTTTCGACGGAACGGATGGAAATGGTCATGGGAGCGTCTTCGTTCCGGTCATCTAGTGGCCGCCGCCGCGCTTGACGTCGGGTTGGGCGATCTCGAGCAGGCTCTTGAGCACCAGGGTCACGATCGCCAGCAGGCAGAGCAAGGCGGCGACGGCGAAGGCGGCGACGAAGTCGTACTCGTTGTACAGGATCTCCACGTGCAGCGGCATGGTGTTGGTCAGGCCGCGGATGTGACCGCTGACCACCGAGACCGCGCCGAACTCGCCCATGGCCCGGGCGTTGCACAGCAGCACGCCGTACAGCAGGCCCCAGCGCACGTTGGGGGCGGTCACCCGCCAGAAGGTGTAGAGGCCGGAGGCCCCCATCGAGACGGCGGCCTCCTCCTCCGACACGCCCTGCTCCTGCATCAGCGGGATCAGCTCGCGGGCGATGAATGGGAAGGTCACGAAGATCGTCGCCAGCACGATGCCGGGCACGGCGAAGATGATCTTGATGTCGTGGTCGATCAGGTGCTCGCCGAACCAGCCCTGCAGGCCGAAGACCAGCACGTAGATCAAGCCCGCCACCACCGGCGACACCGAGAACGGCAGGTCGATCAGGGTGATCAGCAGGGGCTTGCCGGGAAAGTCGTGCTTGGCGATGGCCCAGGCGGCGCACAGGCCGAACAGGGCGTTGAACGGCACGGTGATCCCCGCCGTGATCAGGGTCAGCTTGATCGCGGCCCAGGCGTCGGGCGTGGTGATCGCGTCCAGCGCCGGCCCCAGGCCCTTGCGCAGGGCCTCGGCGAACACCGCGACCAGAGGCAGGATCAGGACCAGGCCCAGGAAGAGCAGGACTAGGCCGACGACCACGATCTTGGCCCACAGCGGATCGTCGGTCGGATGGCGGAAGTTGGCCCTGGTCGGGACGGCCATCAGACGAACCTCCGCGACCAGGCCTGGATGGCGTTGATCACCAGCAGCATCAGGAACGAGACGCCCAGCATGACCAGGGCGATGGCCGCGGCGTTGGCGTATTCGAATTGCTCCAGCTGGATGATGATCAGCAGCGGCGCGATCTCGGACTTGTAGGGCATGTTGCCGGCGATGAAGATCACCGAGCCGTACTCGCCGACCCCGCGGGCGAAGGCCAGGGCGAAGCCGGTCAGCCAGGCCGGGCCCAGGGCCGGCAGGATGATCCGGCCGATGGTGGCGAAGCGGCCCGCGCCCAGGCTGGCGGCGGCTTCCTCGACGTCGGCCGAGAGGTCGCGCATCACCGGCTCCAGGGTGCGGACCACGAACGGCAGGCCGATGAAGATCAGGGCGATGGTGACGCCGATCGGGTTATAGGCCGCCTTGATCCCCAGCGGGGTCAGGTATTGCCCCACCCAGCCGTTGGGGGCGTACAGCGTGGCCAGGGCGATGCCGGCCACGGCCGTGGGCAGGGCGAACGGCAGATCGACCAGGGCGTTGACCACGGCCTTGCCGGGGAACTCGTAGCGCACCAGGGCCCAGGTGGTCAGCACCCCGAACACCCCGTTGATCACCGCCGCCACGAAGGCCGCGCCGAAGGTCAGCCGATAGGCCGCCATCGCCCGTTCCGAGAAGGCGGCGGCGACGAACTGGGCCGGCGACAGGGCCGAGGCCTTGATGGCCACCGCCGACAGCGGGATCAGCACGATCAGCGACAGGATCGTCAGGGTCACGCCCAACGTCAGGCCGAAGCCCGGAATCGCCGAGCGCCGGCGAAACAGCGGCCGGCGCGGGGCGGGCGTCTTGTTCGCCGAAGAGGGCGGTGCGGAGATCGTTTCGGCGGTCATCGGGTGATCGTCGTCCAGCATCCGCGTCGGGCCCCTGGAAGGAGCCATGAAAACAGGAACGCGCCAAGCCGCCAAATGGCGAAAGGCGCTGTGAAGCTGGGCGGCTTAAATCCCTACACGGCCAGTCGGGTCAATTGAGATCGTCGAGGGGGGAGGACAGAAAAACTGTGGAGGCAAAGCCGTGCGGCGATCACTTGCCCCCTACGGACCGCTTCGCGGTCGTCTTCCCCCCAGAGGGGGAAGAGCGCTCCGCCCCCTCTGGGGGCGGACAGACCGCGCAGCGGTCAGGTGGGAGCAAGTGGGTGTGATCTCACGCGGAACCCCGCTGAGCTAATGGGAAGGGTGCGAAGCGCCCGGGCCTCGCCCGGAATAGCTTTGATGTTTGTACCGTTTCGACGAAGTTCAGGCGCTTCGCGTGGAGCCGTTATCCGGAAGCCTTCGGGTCGCGGATTTTTAACCCGCTCCGATGGAGGCCCCCGACGGGCGGAGCATTGGCGTGCTCCGGACCGCACGGGCGATTTCAGCCCATGCCTGCTGGCCAGATCCGCCTATCCGGGCGCCGGAGTTTCGTCGCGACTGAGGCGAACCTGCTCCGAACCAGCCTGGACGCTTCCGAAGAAGCACGGCGGACAAGGCCTTCCCGCTCGTCCACCCCTGAAAGCCGCATCGGTCGCCGTACGTGCGCCCTCCCCGTGCCTTCAGGTGGGAGCATTATGGGACAGGCTGGAAACCCAAGGATCGGAAACGTGCGTTTTCCTCCAAGGCTTTGATTTTTTTCGATGTTGTTTCGATGATCGCGGGGATAGACGCGCGAACCATGGACACCGGGTTCATCGCATGGCTGAATCGCGGCCTAGATCGGGGGCTTTCCAGACATGACCGACGCCGCAGTGCAAAGGGGCTTCGAAGCCGCGCGCGTGTTGAAGCACGCCACGACGATCTTCCGGCGCGACGCTTTCAAGATCATGCTGTTTTCAGCGCTTTTCGTCGCCCTGCCCGACCGGGGCATGAACGCCCTGACCGGGGTCTTCAGCAGGCCCGAGACAGGCTACGCCGCCCCGAATACCTGGATCATGCTCTTAGTCAGCCTGCTGGTGTCCATGCTCGGCTCGGTCGCCTTGCAGGCGGCGATCTCTCGCAGCGCCCTGAGCGGGCTGGAAGGCCCCCACGCGGCCGGCGCCGCGTCGTTCGGCGGCCCCCGCGACTACCTGACCCTGCTGGCGCTCGGCGTCGTCACCAGCCTGGGAATCCTGGGAGGATTCGTCCTGCTGGTCATTCCCGGCGTCATCCTCTCCCTGGCGTGGATGGTGGTGGTTCCGGCCATGGTGACCGAACGCCTGGGCGTATGGGACGCGATCCGACGCAGCAACAGGCTGACGGGTGAGCGGCGCGGCGCGATCTTCGGACTGTCGCTGGCGGTCGGCCTGGTCTGGTTCGTCTTTGCCTGGCTTATCCAACTCGCAGCCAGCGCGGTCGGAAACCCCGTCGTCGACGCGATCGCGGAGCCGACGATGCAGGCCCTGTTAAGCATCGTCAACGCGCTCCTCGCTGTCTCGATCTATTACGAACTGCGCTGGAGCAAGGAAGGCACGCCGGCCGAAAGCCTGGCCGAAGTCTTCGCCTAGCTCTTGTCGAACTTGTCCTTGCGCCGCTTGCCCAGCAGCAGCCGCGACTCCAGGCGGCCGCGCAGGGCGGCGTAGTAGGCGGCCAGGAAGTCGCCGTCCGACTCGTCGGGCGCGGCGCTCCAGCCGATCTTCAGGCGGATGCGGGCGGCGACCAGGGCGATCGTCTTGGTCTCGTAGCGGCGCAGCACGTCCTCCAGCACGTGCAGTTCCTTGACTCCATAGGCGTCGAGCTGGGCCATGGTGAACTTGAAGCGTCCGACCGAAGGCCGCGAGGTCTCCACCAGGTCCGGCGCCAACTTGCGGGTCGGGGCCTTGACCACCCAGGTGCCGGCCACCAGGTCGCCCACCCGCAGGCGGTCGCGGTTGAACAGCGGGAACAGCATGAAGACCGCGCACCACGTCAGGCCGGCCAGGCTGATCCACGCCCCGACCTGGTCGCCCTGCACGGCCAGGAAGCTGATGGGCAGGTAGAGCTCGATCTCGCGCATGGCGTTGCGGGCGAAGATGGCGTCGGCGGTCAGGCGGCCGCCGTTGCGGGCCGCCACGCGCAGGCCCATGGCCCGCTTGCCCGGCGTGGCCGCGCCGGGCGTCAGTTCGAACAGCACGAAATAGAGGTTGCGCAGCACGAAGAAGACCAGCACCGCCACCGTGCCGATCACCTCCCCGCCCTTGCCCTTGGAGCCGATCATCGCCAGCCCCGCCAGCAGGGCGAAGGCGATCAGCGCGGCCACCATGATCAGCAGGTCGATCAGCAGGGCCGAAGCGCGCTCGCCCGCGTCGCCCAGGCGCAGCTTCAGGTCGACGCCCTCGGGCGTGACCAGCGAACGGGCCCGGCGGTCGTCGCCGGTCGTCGGGTCGCCGGTCGCCACCGTCGCGACGGTCTTGGGTTTCTTCCGCGCCGCCTTCATCCGACGACGCTCCGGCGGCGCGGCAGGTAGAGGTAGGCGGGCCAGGCGACCAGGGTGGCCAGGCCGATCCCGTAGCGGGCGAAGTCGTTCTGGATCACCTGCCGTCCGACGCCCTCCAGAATCCCGGCGCAGAACAGCATGACCACGACCCCGCCCATCAGGGTGGCCGACTGCAGTCCCGCCTGGGCCATGGCCGCCGGCCGGCTGAGGTCGCCCGGGAAGGCCAGGGTCCAGCCGATCCGCAGGCCCGCCGCCCCGGCCAGGATCACCGCCGAGATCTCGGTCACCCCGTGGATCGCCAGCCAGCCGCCAGCCTCGAAACCCAGGCCCTTCATGCCGAACGCCGCCAGGAAGGCCCCCAGCATCGCGCCGTTGTAGGCCATCAGCATCGAGGTCGGCAGGCAGAAGGCGAAGCCCAGGGCGAAGGCGAAGATCGCCACGCCGGAATTGTGGGTGAACAGGAAGGCGGCGAACACCGACAGGCCCTTGTGCTCGCCGTGGTCGTAGAGCGTGGCCCGCATGGCCTCGACAGAGGCCGTCGGCCCGCGCCCGCCCGCCAGGTCGCCCGGCACGAAGGCGCTGAACCAGTCGGGATCGTGCAGGGTCAGGAAATAGGCCGCCAGCACCCCGACCAGGGTCAGCAGGAAGCTGGCCAGGGTCTCGCGCCACAGCGCCTTGGCGGCGTCCGGCCAGGCATGGCCGAAGAAGCCGCCCAACCGCTCGACGAAGTTGGACCGCGTGCCGTAGACCAGGAAATAGGCCCGGGTGCTCAGGCTCTCCAGATAGTCGACCAGCCCCTGGTCCAGCGAGGTGGCGCGGGCCACCGACAGCGAGGACAGGGCCTGGCGGTACAGCACCGGCAGGGCCAGCAGTTCCTCGTCGCTGAGCGCCTTGGCCGAGCCCTTGCCGACCTTGGTCAGCAGCTTCTCCAGCCGCCGCCAGTCGTCCTCGCGCTCGGCCCGGAAGCGGTAGCTCTTCAGGTGCAGCTCGGCCATCAGAGCAGGTCCCGGCGCTTGAGGTCCAGATAGCTCGCCAGCAGGGCCGGCCCGACCTGGTCGGCCGGCGCCTCGACGATCTCCACGCCCATGCGGCGCAGGCGGGTCACCACCACGTCGCGCTCGCGCAGCAGCGAGGCGGCGACCACGGCGCGCGAGACGTCGTCGGCGCTCTCGGGGGCCTTGCGCTCGATGGCCTCCAGCTCCTCGTCGCGCATCATCACGAACAGCACCAGGTGCTGGCGCAGCAGGCGGCCGACGTTCTCGAGCATCAGCTCGGCGCTGGTGGAGTCGGCGATGTCGGTGAACACCACGATCAGCGAGCGCCGCGACAGCTGGCCCGACAGCTGGGTCAGGCCCAGGGTGTAGTTAGTCTCCTCGGTCGAATAGTCGATCTTCGAGGCCAGGCGCTGCAGGGCGCCGAAGGCGTTGGGGCCCGAGGTGACGCCGCTGGAGACATTGGGGCGGGCGTCGAAGCCGAACAGCCCGACCTTGTCGCCCATCTTCAGGCCCACATAGGCCAGCAGCAGGGTGGCGTTCAAGGCGTGGTCCAGGCGCGGCCGGCCCAGCAGCGACTGGCTCATCAGCCGGCCGGTGTCGATGGCCGCCACGATGTGGTGGTTGCGCTCGACGTGGAACTCCTTGGCCAGCAGCGCGCCGTGGCGGGCCGACTGCTTCCAGTCGATGGCCCGGCGGTTCATGCCGGGGCGGAAATCGGTCAGGGCGTGGAAGTCGCTGCCGCCCCCAATGTCCAGCTGCAGGCGATGGCCGACCGACGGGTCGCGCGAGAACAGCCGCAGGGCCTCCTCCTTGACGGCGGCGATGTCCAAGGTGACGGGGATCACCTTGTCCAGGGCGTCGTCGCGCTGCTTCCAGGTCAGGCCCAGCGGACCGCGCCAGCGGGCCGAGACGCGGTGCACCCTGCCCTCCCCGCGCCGGACGGCGGTCAGACTCAGCGGCAGGGCGGCCTGGCGCTCGCGGGTGCGAGCGCGGCCATGGGCCGGCTCGGCCGACAGCCGGTCGTCCAGGTCGATGGCGAACTCCACGCTCCCCGGCGCGACGCCGCGCGGGAACGAGGCCTGCAGCAGGGCCGGTTTGGTCGCGCCGCTGGCCATCGAGCCGGGGGCTGTCAGGCTCAGCTGCATCCGGCGGCGGCCGGGCGCCAGCAGGGCGTCGACGAACAGCAGGGCCGCGACCAGGGCGATCCAGGCCGGCCCCACCAGCCACAGCCGCGCCGAGACGAGCGCCGCCGCCAGGGCCAGGGGCGCGCCCAGGACCATCAGGAAGATCGCTCTGGCCGTGGGATAGATCCGCACGTTCCGCCCCTAGCCCGCCCAGTTCGCCACGGGGTTCATCGCGGGGCCTCGACCTGGTCGACCAGGCCGCGCACCACGTCGTCGACCTTGCGGCCCTCGATCTCGGCGGCCGGCGACAGGATCACCCGGTGGCGCAGGGCCGGCAGGGCCAGCGCCTTGACGTCGTCGGGGATCACGTAGTCGCGGCCTTCCAGGGCGGCGCGGGCCCGGGCGGCGACGGCCAGCATGGCCGCGCAGCGCGGCGAGGCCCCGCCCGACAGCTCGCCGGTGTCGCGGGTGGCCCGCACCACGCCGACGATGTAGCGGACGATGTCGTCGGTCAGGCGCACGGAGGCCACCGCGGCCACGGCTTCGCCGATCGTGGCCGTGTCGCCGGCCGTCTCGACGCCGAACGCTTCGGGCGACGGCTGGCCGGTGCGGCCGCCGTGGCTGGCGACGATGGCGGTCTCCTCGGCCAGGCTGGGATAGGCCAGCACGTGCTTGAACAGGAAGCGGTCCAGCTGGGCCTCGGGCAGCGGATAGGTGCCCTGCTGCTCCAGGGGGTTCTGGGTGGCCACCACCATGAACCGGTCGCTGAGCGCGTGGCGCTCGCCGTCCAGGGTGACGTTGCGCTCCTGCATGGCTTCCAGCAGGGCCGCCTGGGTCTTTGGCGGGGTGCGGTTGATCTCGTCGGCCAGCAGCAGCTCGCAGAAGATCGGCCCCTTGACCAGGGTGAAGGCGCTGGTCTGGAAGTTGAACAGGTTGGCGCCCAGGATGTCGCCCGGCATCAGGTCGGGCGTGAACTGGATGCGGCCGAACGCCAGGTTCACCGCCTGGGCGAAGCACTGGGCCAGGAAGGTCTTGGCCGTGCCGGGCGGGCCTTCCAGCAGCACGTGACCGCCGGCGAACAGGGCCGTCAGCATCAGGTCGATGGTGTCGTTCTGGCCCACGACGGCCTTGGCCGTCTGGGCGCGGATCCTGCCGGCGAGCGCCTGCACCTCAGCGACGTTCACGGGTCATCTCCAGTCTCCACTGATGCCATTTGACGGCGACCTTCATCAGGTCGCCCAAGGAACGGACCGTCCGGGTTTCCTCGTCCAGGGCCGAGGCGCTGTCGGCCGCGCCGAAGCGCTGGCCCTGGCGGTCCAGGAAATCGGTCAGGGCCTGGCCCTCCAGGCGCGAACCGCCGTGCCGCGCGCCGCCCAGGGCCCGGACGGCCGCCGCGCGCTGCAGCTCGGCGTAGCGCGGGGCCAGGGCCGGCTCGCGGCGGGCCATGCGGATCAGGCCGGCGGAATTGTCGATCAGGGCGTCCTTGCCCAGGGCCAGGGCCCGCTCGCCGCGCCGCACGGCCCGGAACCGCGCGGCGGCGTGCAGGCCCATCAGCAGGGCCGCCCCGACCAGGCACAGGGTCGCCCCGACGAACGGCGGCTCGAAGGCCAGCTTCAGGAGGCTCTGGGACCGCGCGAAGCCGTTCAGCGTGGCGTCGAAGGCGATGGTCCGGCCGGTGTCGCGCCGATAGATGCCCGACCGGTCGTCACGCAGCGCCCGCAGGATCTCGACACCGGCCCGGGCCGTCCGGACGTCCTTCAGCCCCATGGTGTTCAGAAGGTCCGGGTCGGCCAGGACGTAGGTCTCGGTCGGCGCGCGCCGGGCCAGGACCATCCGGCCCTTGCCGTCGACCAGCACCGGCGTCAGGCCCGGACCGGACAGGGTCTGCAGGTTGCGGATCGGACCGGTTTCCAGCACCAGCCCCTCGGCTGGGCTGTCCGGCGCCCCGATCAGCCTCTGCGGCGCGGCGTCCTTGTCGATCGTGGTCGAGGCCTTGGGAATCCCTATGGCCTTGAGCAGCCCGGCCAGGTCGCGCGGTACGACGGGCTCCAGGCCGCCCACCCAGCCCGGATGGCGCGGATCCAGTCCGCCCGTCCACTTGGGCAGCACCACCAGGGTGCGCGACGATAGCTGGGCGGCCTTGACGTAGGCGTCCCGCGACAGGTTCGACTCCGGCGTGAAGACGATCAGCGCCGGTTCCTCGCGACGCAGGTCGCGGCGGCTGACGATCACCGGCTCGTTCAGATTCCGCAGCAGGCGCACCATGCCGCCATAGCCGATCGCCGACCTCGACAGGGCGTGGGCCCGGCCGTTGTCGCCCGATTGCAGGTCCGGGGCGTAGGTCGACAGCACCACGAAGGCCGAGAAGGCGAAGACCCCGGCCACGATCATGCCCAGCACGACCTTGGGCGAGAACAGCCCTTTGTCGCCGTCGCCTACGACGTCAGTCCGGGTCGTGGTCTCCACCGCGCTCATCGCCAGGCCTCGTTGAAGGCGAAGCCCTCATAGGCCTGGCGGCAGGCGGCGAATTCGTCGGCGCCGACCGGCCGCCCGCCGAAGAAGCTGCGCTCCACCACCCGGGCGATCTGGCTGAAGGTGCGGCGCACCCGCTCGGGCACCCCGTCCAGCTGGGCGATGTCGCGGCTGGTCAGGGCCGGCTTGATCAGGTCCGGGCGCTTGCCCTCGATGTCCTCGATGCTGCGGAACAGGATCAGGTGCACCGCCTCGGCGAAGCGGCCGGCGGCGGCCAGCCGGTCGGCGTCCTCCAGCAGGGTCCGGGCCTTGGCGGCGCTGGGCCGCCAGGCCTCGTCGCCCAGGACGGGACCCTTGTGCGGCTTCAGCGACGGCCAGCGCGTGGCGATCAGCTCGCGCCCCAGGAAATAGAGGATGACCGCCGCCCCCAGGATCAGGCAGCCCCAGAAGACATAGGTCAGGTAGGGCGCGGCGGCCCCCAGGGCCTTGCCGACCGCCAGCAGCCAGTCAGGGACGTCGGGCGGCTTGGGCGCGGCGGTCGGCTCGAACTGCAGGTCCTTGCCGCGCAGCAGGGCGTCGTGGGCCCGCGCGAAGGCGTCCGACGCGCCGTCGAGGCCCGGCGACGCCGCGTCGCGATCCACACCAGCCCCCACCGCCACACGCCCGCTCCACATCGCCCCGACGACCACTGCTAGACGATTCAACCTTCAGTGTCGCCTGCAACCGACACGCCCAAACGGCCAGCGTCAAAGCCCTTCTCCTGCCCGAAGAATCGATTCGGCGGGGTGGCTTCGGGGAGACCCGGCGCGGCGGCGCCCTGGTGCGGCGCGCGTCTTTAGGGCGCGGCTCTTGACCAGCCGCCGCCCAGGCCGCCGAAGCGGTGATTTTCGCCAATCATTTCAAAGGGAGGTTGGTGGGCCGGCTGGGATTCGAACCCAGGACCATTCGATTAAAAGTCGAATGCTCTACCACTGAGCTACCGGCCCGCATCGACACGGCGGGAGGCCGGTGGAAGCGGCGCGGACCATAGTCGGGGGCCGCCCAGCTCGCAAGCGCGCTTTCGCTCGGGAGGGGAGATGACGAACGCCGCATCCTGGCGTTAGGCTGGCGCTATGCGCTGTCTCGTGTCTCTCGCCGTCGTCGTTCCCCTGCTGGCCGCCTGCGCGTCCAAGTCGGAGCCCCCGCCGCAGAAGATCCAGACGACCTCGGACGCCAACAAGGACGGGATCACCGGGGCCGCCGGCGCCCCGCTGCGCGACATGAACCTGCTGCGCACCAAGATCCCGCCGGTCCTGCTGGAGGCCATGGCCGATCCCTACGCCCGTCCGCCCGGCAAGAAGATCAGCTGCGAGATCCTGGTCTCGATGGTCGCGCCGCTGGACCTGGCCCTGGGCGAGGACGTCGATCGGCGTCCGCCGGAGGAGAACGAGGACCTCATGGACCGCGGCAAGCGCATGGCCGGCTCGGCGGCCTTCGGCGCCATGGCCAGCGCCGCCCAGGACCTGATCCCGATGCGCGGCTGGGTCCGCAAGCTGAGCGGGGCCGAGAAGCACGACAAGCTGGTGCAGAGCGCCATGGCCTCGGGCGCGATTCGCCGCGCCTATCTGAAGGGCCTGGGCGAGGCGCGCGGCTGCGATCCGCCGGCCACCCCCCAGCACCTGGCCAAGCCCGCCGCGCCGATCGTCGAGAAGCGCTTCCCGTGGATGAAGGACGAGCCCGCCGCCGACACGCCGGTGGTCGAGACGCCCGCCGCCGACGGCTCCGTGGCCGACGCGCCGGCGGTCGCGGCGCCACCGGAACAGCCGACTCCACCGCCGGCCAAGAAGAAGAAAAAGCCGTTCTACAAGATCTGGTAGGGCTCGCTCGATATCCCAATCAGCCGGATGGAGTCGCGGTGGGTTTGCCCAAGATAGCGGTCGTGATCGCCCTGGCCCTGCTCATGACGCCGCGGCCTGCCGCCGCCGCGCCCGGCGAGGGCTTCGACGTCGTGCGCTACGACCTCGCCCTGAAGCCTGACATCCAGAACCGCACCGTCGCTGGCCGCGAGGTGATCCGGCTTCGCATCACGGGTGACGGACTCCAGCGCCTCGGCTTCTCGGGCAACGCCCTGACCGTCGACGGCGCCACGCTCGACGGCGCGCCCGTCACCGTCCGCTCCCAGGACGACGGTCTGCATTTCGACCTTCCCAAGCCGCTCGCGCGCGGCCGCACCGTCGAGCTGGCGTTGACCTATCATGGCCGACCAGCGCGCGGGCTGGCCGGTTCGGCGACCTCGCTCTACACGAGCTATTTCGCCTGCGACTGGATGATCTGCCTGCAGGACCAGTTCGGCGACAAGGCGGCGTTCTCGCTGACGCTGCACGTCCCGGCCGGCATGGACACGCTTTCCGTCGGCCGCAGGATCGCCCGCAAGCCCGCCCCGGACGGCGGGGAAATCCACCGCTGGACGGCGTCCCGGCCCTATTCGGCCTATCTCTTCGGCTTCGCGGTCGGCCGGTTCGCCCGCGCGGACGACCGCGTCGGATCAGCCAGGCTCGCCTATCTGAGCGAAGTGGCCGAACCGGTTGAACTGAAGCGGCGGTTCGCCGAGACCCGCCGCATGGTCCGGTTCCTGTCGGGCAAGGCGGGCATGCCTCTTCCCGTCCCGGAATACAGCCAGCTTCTGGTCAAGGGCCGGGACGCGCAGGAGGCGGCCTCCTACGCCGTGCTGGGGATCGACGCGTTGCCGACGACGGAGGGCGATCCGGCGGAAGACTGGGCCATCGTGCATGAGCTCGCCCATCAATGGTGGGGCAATCTCGTCACCTGCGCCACGCTCAAGGACTTCTGGCTCAACGAGGGCATTACGACCTTCATGACGGCCGCGTGGAAGGAGCACCGCTACGGTCGCGCCGCCTATGAGGCCGAACTGGCCGTGGCGCGAAGCCGGCTGGACAGGGCGCGGGCCGCCGGCTTCGACAAGCCGCTGGCCTGGGACGGGCCCTACCCAACCCTGGCGACGCGTCGGGCGGTCCAGTACAGCAAGGGCGCGCTCTTCATGGACCATCTGCGCGCCGTGCTGGGCGAGGACGCCTTCTGGGCCGGCTTGCGACGTTACACCCGCGCGCATGCCGGCGGTACGGTCACCAGCCTGGACCTGCAGAGAGCGATGGAAGCGTCCAGCGGCCGGGATCTGCGTCCGCTCTTTTCGGAATGGGTGTTCGCCCCGCCGCCCTACCCGCCCCGCTGACGCGCCGCGAAGTCGCGGCGGAACGCCTCGAACCGGCCTTCGGCGATCGCCGCGCGCATGGCCGCCGTCAGGGCCTGGAAGAAGGCGATGTTGTGCCAGGACAGCAGCACCTGGCCCAGGATCTCCTCGGCCTTGAACAGGTGGCGCAGATAGGCCTTGGAATAGTCGCGGCTGGCCGGGCATTCGCTGGCCTCGTCCAGCGGGTCCTCGTCCTCGGCGTAGCGGGCGTTCTTGATGTTGATCGCCCCGTCCCAGGTCCAGGCCTGGCCGTGGCGGCCCGAGCGGGTGGGCAGGACGCAGTCGAACATGTCGACGCCGCGATAGACCGCCTCGACCAGGTCGATCGGCTTGCCCACGCCCATCAGGTAGCGCGGCCGGTCGGCGGGCAGCATGGCCGGGGCGTAGTCCAGCACCTCGCACATCGCTTCATGTCCCTCGCCCACGGCGAGGCCGCCGAGGGCATAGCCGTCGAAGCCGATCTCCCGCAGGCGGTCCGACGATTCCTGGCGCAGGTTGCGGAAAGTCGAGCCCTGCTGGATGCCGAACAGGGCCTGCGTATCCCGCGTCCCGAAAGCGGCCTTCGAGCGCTTGCCCCAACGGGCCGACAGCTCCATGCCCTGGCGCGCCCTCGCCTCCTCGGCCGGCCAGGCCACGCACTCGTCCAACTGCATGACGATGTCGCTGCCCAGCAGGTCGGCCTGGATCTCCATCGACCGCTCGGGGCTGAGCACATGCTTGGAGCCGTCGATGTGGCTGGAGAAGGTGACGGCCTCCTCGGTGACCTTGCTGATCCCCGACAGGCTCATCACCTGGAAGCCGCCGCTGTCGGTCAGGATCGGCTTGTCCCAGCGCATGAACTTGTGCAGCCCGCCCAGGCGCTGCACCCGCTCGGCCGTCGGCCGCAGCATCAGGTGGTAGGTGTTGCCCAGGATGATGTCGGCGCCGGTGCCCTTAACCTGGTCGACGGTCAGGGCCTTGACCGTGGCCGCCGTGCCCACCGGCATGAAGGCCGGGGTGCGGATGTCGCCACGCGGGGTCTTCAGCACCCCGGTGCGGGCAGCGCCGTCGGTGGCGGAGATCTCGAAGGGAAAGGCGACCATCAGGCGTGCTCAAGATCGGCGCGGAACAGCAGGCTGCCGTCGCCGTAGGAATAGAAGCGATAGCCGGTGGCGATCGCGTGTTCGTAGGCCGCCCTCATCGTCGTCTGGCCGGCGAAGGCGCTGACCAGCATGAACAGGGTCGACTTGGGCAGGTGGAAATTGGTCATCAGCACGTCGGCGGCGCGGAAGCGGTAGCCGGGGGTGATGAAGATCGCCGTCTCGTCGGCGAACGGTCGCACAACGCCGTCCTCGCCCGTGGCGCTCTCCAGCAGCCGCAGGCTGGTGGTCCCGACGCAGACGATGCGCCCACCGGCGGCGCGGACGGCGTTCAGGGCGTCGGCCACCGCGGCGGGAACCTCGCCGAACTCGGCGTGCATCCGGTGCTCGGCGATCACGTCGGTCTTGACCGGCAGGAAGGTGCCCGCCCCGACGTGCAGGGTGACGAAGTGCAGCGACACGCCCCGGGCCTTCAGGCGCTCCAGCAGGTCGGGGGTGAAGTGCAGGCCGGCGGTCGGGGCGGCCACCGAGCCGTCCTCGCGGGCGTAGACGGTCTGGTAGTCGGCGCGGTCGCGGTCGTCCTCGGCCCGCTTGGCGGCGATGTAGGGCGGCAGCGGCATCTCGCCGTGGGCGGCCACGGCCAGGTCCAGGTCGACGCCGGCGAAGTCGAAAGCCAGCTCGATCTCGCCGCCCTCGTGCTTGGCGACCACGGTGGCGTCCAGCAGGCCGGCCTGGCAGGCGCGGTCCTGGTCGTGACCGAAGGCGATGCGGTCGCCCGCCTTCAGGCGCTTGCCCGGACGCATGAAGGCCAGCCAGCGGTCGGGCGCGATGCGGCGGTGCAGGGTAGCCTCGACCGCCACCGGCGATCCGTCCCCGCCCCCGGTCTCGCGCCCGGCCCGCCGGCCCATCAGCCGGGCCGGGATCACTCGGGTGTCGTTGAAGACCAGGGCGTCGCCCGGCCGCAGGAAGTCGGGCAACTCGCGCACGATCCGGTCTTCCAGGCCTTCCCCGGGCTTTACGACCAGCAGCCGCGCGGAATCCCGCGGCTCGGCCGGCCGCAGGGCGATCGCCTCGTCAGGCAGGTGGAAATCGAAGTCGGACAGGCGCATGGGGCGGCTTCAAGGCCACGACGGGGCGTCGAGGTCAAGCGCCGAGGCGGCGCGACCCGGCCAGGCTTCGATGGATATCCCTGATTCAGCCGCGCTCGAGGCCGCTGAACCGAAGCCCGCGATGACGGGTCGGATGCAGGTCTGTGACCGCCAATTCCGCAGCGTCGGTTTCAGAGCGTTCGGCGGCGACCCGCCGGGCGCGAACGTCATGCAGTCGTGCTAAGGGCGTGAGATGCGGCTGATCCTCCACCTCGCCAACCTGTTCCTGCGCGGCACCGCGCTCATGCTTTGCCTGGTGGGCGCGGTCGCCGGCCTGGCGTGCCTCGCCGGCGCGTTCAGCGACCGGCTCGACGCCCTGACCCACGCCGCGCCGCTGTGGATGGTCTGCAGCCTGCTGGGCCTGGTCCTGGCCGTCCTGGCCTCGCGCGACGATGAGCGTCGGGCGCTGGTGGCCGTCGCGGCCTTGGGCATCGCCGCCCTGGTCGTGCTGATGGCGCCCGAGCTGCTGTCGAGGCTCCGACCGCCCGAGACGCCGGCCAAGGGCGCCGCCACGCTGAAGCTGATCCAGTTCAACCTGTGGGCCGAGAACGACGCCCCGCAGGACACCGCGGCCTGGATCCTGAAGCAAAACGCCGACGTCGTGATCACCGAAGAGTCCGGCGGCAACGCCTGGCGGGTCCTGCGCGCGCTCAAGACGGCTTATCCGTACAGCACCAAGTGCCACGCCAAATACGGCTGCGACACCCGGATCCATAGCCGGTGGCCGATCGTGGACGAGCACGATTTCTATGGAGACGGCGAAAGCCTGGTCGCGACGCGGGCGACGCTGCGCCACCCCGGCGGCGACTTCACCGTAGTGGGGACGCACTTCGTCTGGCCCATCCCGGCCGGCCGCTGGCAGGCGCAAAGCCGCCTGTTGGCGGAAAAGGTCGCGCCCTTCGCCAAAGACAGCCTGATCGTGACCGGCGACTTCAACGCCACCCCGTGGTCGTGGAGCCTGCGCCGGCAGGACAAGGCCTTGGGCCTGGAGCGCCGCACCCGCGCCCTGGCCAGTTGGCCGACCGGCCAGTTCATTCGCATCGCCAAGGCCCCGTTCCCCGTCCTGCCGATCGACCAGGTCTATGCCGGCAAGGCGTGGAAGACGGTGAAGGTCGAGCGCGGCCCCAGCCTGGGCTCGGATCATCGGCCGGTGGTGGCGACCCTGGCTCGCTGAGGCCGATCAGCCGGCGAGCGCCCAGCAAAAAGGGCCCCGGTCTCCCGGGGCCCTTTTCAGTTTCAAGGCCGGGACGCTCAGGCGTCGGCGGCGATCTTGGCGCTGAGGATCTTGCCGGGGTTACGCGGCGGCTCGCCGGTCGGCAGGGAGTCGACGTTCTCCATGCCTTCGACCACCTGGCCCCAGACGGTGTACTGGTTGTCCAGGAAGGTGGCGTCGTCGAACACGATGAAGAACTGGCTGTTGGCCGAGTTCGGATCGGGCGTGCGGGCCATCGAGCAGACGCCGCGCACGTGCGGCTCCTTGGAGAACTCGGCCTTGATGTCGGGCTTGGCCGAGCCGCCGCGGCCGGTGCCGGTCGGGTCGCCGCCCTGGGCCATGAAGCCGGGGATCACGCGGTGGAAGACGACGCCGTCATAGAAGCCCTCGCGGACCAGTTCCTTGATGCGCTCGACATGGCCAGGGGCCAGGTCCGGGCGCAGCTTGATCGTGACGGGCCCGGTCTCGAGCGTCAGCAACAGGGTGTTTTCGAGGTCGGCCGACATGGTCATCCCTTGAGGATTGGAGGAGTCGCAAGGCTTCTAGCCCGCTTTCCGCGAGGGGGAAACCGCGCGGTTGCATCCCGAACGCGGATCAATCGCCACGGCCCCGCTTCATGGCTAGCGGACATCGACCGCCAGATCGAGGTCGCAGACCGAGAAGTCCGCGCCCCGGGCCGCGCGCTTGCGGGCGATCTCGGCCTTGAACCAGGGGCTGGCGGCGTCCACCACCCGGACGCTGGGCCGTTCTGCCGGCGGGATGTCGGCCAGCAGCCGCACCTTGATCATCCGGTCCTGCGGCGCGGCCACGGGCTCGCCGGTCTTGATGGCCCGCACCACGTCCAGCCCGACCAGGACCCGGCCGAAGGCGGTGTAGCGCTTGTCCAGCGACGGATAGGGCTGGCGCATCAGGAAGAACTGGCTGTTGGCCGAATCGACGTCCTCGTCGCGGGCCTCGCCGACCACGCCGGGACAGTAGGTTCCCCAGGCCGAGACCTTCTTGTCCGAGGTCACCTGCGCCCAGCTCCAGGCCTGGCTGACCACCGGCAGCGACTTGAGCAGGCCCACCTCGGTCCCGGCCGGGGCGGCGGCGGCCACGAACGGCGTCGCGGCGTCGCGGCGGAAGGTGAACTCGGCCTTCAGGTTGGGCTTCTTCGTGCCGCCCTCCCCGGTGTCGTCCGGATCGCCGGTCTGGGCCATGAAGCGGTCGATCACCCGGAAGAAGGTCCGGCCGTCATAGACTCCCTCGCGGGTCAGCTCCTGGAACCGCGCCACGTGGCCAGGCGCGACCTCGGGGACCAGTTCCAGGATCACCCGGCCCTTGCTGGTGTCGATCACCACCACGTCCTCGGGCGCCGGGGCCCGCCATTCGGCGGCTGTCGGCGGCGCGACCTTGGGCGCGGCCTGGGCCGCGCCGAGCGCGACGAGGCTCGAAAGGACGGCGACGGCGGCGACCGGCGGGCGGACCATCACTTCACCTTCACCGGCACGTCGACGTCGCAAGGCCCGAAGGCGCCGCCCATCTCGGCCCGCTTCTTCTCGACCAGCGCCGCGAAGGCGGCCGAACGGGTGTCCATCACCTGGATGGACGGGCGCTGGGCGGCGGGCAGGTCGGACAGCACGCGGACGGTCAGCATCTTGTCCTGCGGATCGGGCACGGGCTCGCCGGTCTTGATCGCCCGGATGGCCTCCAGGCCCGTCAGGGCGCGGCCGAACGGCGTGTAGGTCTTCTCCAGCGAGGCGTAATGCTGGCGCATGAAGAAGAACTGGCTGTTGGCGCTGTCGGGGTCGTTGGCCCGGGCCATGCCCAGAACGCCGGGGCAGAAGGCGCCCCAGGCGGCGACCTTGCCGTCGGCGGTCATGGCCGCCAGGGCGCTGTTCTGGCTGTACACCGGCAGCGCGCCGACGAAGCCCATCTCGACCGTCCCGGCCTTGCCCGCGGGGGCGTAGCCGGGGCCGCGGCGGAACAGGAACTCGGCCGCCAGGTTGGGCTGGTCGGACCCGCCGGTGCCGTCGTTCTTGGGATCGCCCGTCTGCGCCATGAAGCTGTCGATGACCCGGAAGAAGGTCAGGCCGTCGTAGAAGTGGGCCTTGGCCAGGTCGCGCACCCGCGCCACGTGGTTGGGCGCGGTCTCGGGCGACAGCTCGACGATGATCCGGCCCTTGTTGGTGTCGACCACCAGGATGTTCTCGGGGTCGGGCGTCCGCCAGTCGGAGGCCTGCTGGGCGCTGGCGGCCGAGGCCGCGGTAAGCGCCAGGACGGCGGCGATGGACGCAAGCTTCATGGAGATCCCCGATAGAACTGACCCCACGGCGTAGAACGCCGCCGCGTGGACGACAAGTGGCGCCGCGTTAGAGCGGAAGATTCCGGCGAGTTTCCGGCGCGCGGCTTGGCGCCCTCATGCGGAAGACCGCTGAGCTATCCGTAAGGGCAAGCGACGGCTTTAGGGCCTTGCGATCCTCCCGCCCGTCATTGGCGCGGCGACCCCGGTCGTTCCCGGGAAGCTGATCGGCAGGCCCCGCGCGGTGCGGGCGGCCAGGAAGGCGAAGGCTTCGGCCTCAATAGCGTCGCCGCGCCAGCCGACCGCCTCGGCGGTGCGCACCGGCACCGGGGCGCGGTCGGCCAGGGCCTTCATGATCTGCGGATTGTGACGGCCGCCGCCGCAGACGATCAGGGCGTCCGGATGCTGGCCGTGCTCGAAGGCCTTGACGACCGCCTCGGCGGTGAAGGCCACCAGGGTCGCGGCGGCGTCCTCGGCCGACAGGTGGTCGACCAGATGCAGCGGAAAATCGTAGCGATCCAGCGACTTGGGGGCCGGTCCGGAGAAATAGTCGCTGGCCAGGAATGTCGCCAGCACGGCGTCGTCGACAAGGCCCGCCGCCGCCAGCCGGCCGTTGTCGTCGAAGCGGCCCAGGCCCCGGGCCTGCAGCATCAGGTCGATCATGCCGTTGCCCGGGCCGGTGTCGAAGGCCAGCAGGTCGCCGTCGGGACCGATCAGGGTGATGTTGGCCACGCCGCCGACGTTCAGCGCCGCCACCGGCGCCGCCAGGCCCGAGGCCTGGGCCCGGGCGGCGTGGTAGACCGGGGCCAGCGGCGCCCCCTGCCCGCCCGCCGCAACGTCGGCGGTGCGGAAATCGAACGCCACCGGCCGCCCGCAGGCCCTGGCCAGCCCCTCGGCGTCGAGCAACTGTACGGTTCGGCCGATCCGGCCCGGATGAGGCCGCTCGTGCAGCACCGTCTGGCCATGCACGCCCAGCAGGTCAAATTCCGCCCAGGCCAGCCCATGCTCGGCCAGGAAACTCTCGGCGGCCTGGAAATGCTCGTCGGCCACCGCCTGGGCGGCCTCTTCGAAGATCTCCGGCGGCGGCCGGTCGCGCGGCCAGCCGCGGGCGACCTCGGTGGCGACCAGCAGCAGGTCGCGGGTCTCCTCGCGCAGCTTGCGCTCGCCCGCCGGCCCGAAGGCCTGGATGGTTTCGCCGTCGGTCTCGAGCACCGCCATGTCGACCGCGTCGAGCGAGGTGCCGGTCATGAATCCCAGGATACGCATGGTCCGGTTGACTGCCACGCCCCGGCCCGGCTAGCTAGGCCCCATGATCGATCGCCGTCGCCCGACCCGCGCCTATTACCGCCCGCTGTCCTAGCGGGACGTCGACCGATCATGTCGATGCGCCCGCCCCACCGGCGACGCGTCAGGCCAGCGAACGTCTCCGGATCCCTTTCCAGGAGACTTCCACGATGAAACCCTCGCCACAGACCGCCTCCCCCGTGCTAGACGCGCGGTCACCCGAACGCCCGGCGCCGGAATCCCGCGCGCCCGAACTAGAGAGTCCCGCCATGTCCGCCGCCGCGTCCTTCAAGTCGGAATTCCTCCAGACCCTGCAGGCCCGCGGCTACATCCACCAGATCACCCATCCGGACGAGCTGGACGCGGCCGCCGCCGGCGGGATCGTCACCGCTTATATCGGCTTTGACGCCACCGCGCCCTCGCTGCACGTGGGCAGCCTGATCCAGATCATGATGCTGCGCCGCCTGCAGCAGGCCGGCCACAAGCCGATCGTCCTGATGGGCGGCGGCACCACCAAGGTCGGGGACCCGACCGGCAAGGACGAGAGCCGCAAGCTGCTGTCGGACGCCGACATCGCCGCCAACATCGCCGGCATCAAGCAGGTGTTCGCCAAGTTCCTGACCTTCGGCGACGGGCCGACCGACGCCATCATGGTCGACAACGACGCCTGGCTCAGCAAGTTCGGCTACGTGCAGTTCCTGCGCGACTACGGCGTGCACTTCACGGTCAACCGGATGCTGGCCTTCGACTCGGTCAAGCTGCGGCTGGAGCGCGAGCAGCCGATGACCTTCCTCGAATTCAACTACATGCTGATGCAGGCAGTCGACTTCCTCGAACTGAACCGCGCCCACGGCTGCGTGCTGCAGATGGGCGGCTCGGACCAGTGGGGCAACATCCTCAACGGCGTCGAACTGACGCGCCGCGTCGACCAGAAGGCCGCCTTCGGCCTGACCACCCCGCTGCTGGCCACCGCCTCGGGCGCCAAGATGGGCAAGACCATGTCGGGCGCGGTCTGGCTGAACGCCGACGCCCTGAGCCCCTACGACTACTGGCAGTTCTGGCGCAACACCGAGGACGCCGATGTCGGCCGGTTCCTGAAGCTGTTCACCGACCTGCCGCTGGATCGCGTCGCCGAGCTGGAGGCCCTGCCCGGCGCCCAGATCAACGAGGCCAAGAAGGTGCTGGCCGACGAGGCGACGCGGATGGCGCACGGCGAGGACGAAGCCCGCAAGGCCCGCGACGCCGCCGAGAAGGCCTTCGAGCAGGGCGCGCTGTCGGCCGACCTGCCGACGTTTGAGGTCGCCGCCGCGGACCTGAAGACCGGGATCGTCCTGGCCAACCTGTTCGCCGACGCCGGCCTGGCCGCCTCGCGCGGCGAGGCCCGGCGCCTGGCCCAGGGCGGCGGGGTCAAGGTCAACGACAAGGCCGAGCCCGACGCCAACCGCGTGGTCACCGAGGCCGACCTCGTCGACGGCGTCGTCAAGCTGGCGGCGGGCAAGAAGAAGATCGTGCTTGTGAAACCCATCTAATCTCCGCTCATCCCGGCGAATGCCGGGACCCAGATCCCATGGCGGTGGGTATGACTGGAATGGCTCGGAGCTTCTGGCGTCAGCCGCACCGCCATTCCATCTGGGTCCCGGCATTCGCCGGGATGAGCGGTTCAAAGTTGAGGACATGACAATGACGCAAGACCTGCAGCCCGGCGACAAGGCCCCTGATTTCGACCTGGCCACCGACACCGGCCGGATCAGCCTTTCCAGCCTGAGGGGCAAGGCCGTCGTGCTCTACTTCTACCCCAAGGACGACACCGCCGGCTGCACCTCGGAAGCGCTTCAGTTCTCGTCCGAGGTCGAGGAATTCGCCAAGCTGGGCGCGGTAATCGTCGGGGTCTCCAAGGACAGCGTCGCCTCGCACGCCAAGTTCCGCAAGAAGCACGACCTGACCGTCGAGCTGGCCGCCGACCCCACCGGCGAGACCGTCGAGGCCTATGGCGCTTGGGTCGAGAAGAGCATGTACGGCCGCAAGTACATGGGCATCGACCGCTCGACCTTCCTGATCGACCGCGAGGGCGTGATCCGCAACGTCTGGCGCAAGGTCAAGGTGCCCAACCACATCAAGGCGGTGCTGGCGGCGGCGCGAGCCCTGAAAGAAGGCGCGGGCAAATAACGGTGTGGCTTTCCCGCCTCAGGCGTGCGGTCATCGCAACAATGCCGCGGGCCGACGATGGAACTCGGGCACGGAACCTTCTAACGATTGAATCGCCAAGGCAAAAAGCCGCCCTGCGTCCATGCTTGGCGCGAAGTATCTTGCGCGTTTCCGCTTTCTCGTTGCATATCGCCGGGACCTTGAAAACGGGGGTT
This sequence comes from Caulobacter sp. LjRoot300, assembly GCF_964253875.1. NCBI lineage: Bacteria > Pseudomonadati > Pseudomonadota > Alphaproteobacteria > Caulobacterales > Caulobacteraceae > Caulobacter > Caulobacter sp. LjRoot300. The sequence continues at coordinate 447,767 of NZ_CAXUSA020000003.1, read as the reverse complement.
TCCTAGGGCGATGGCGATCACGCGCTTCAAGCGAATCCGACAATCCCTGGAAGACCTCTTCCCCGAGCGGCACCTCTATGTGCGCTCCGGCGGCGAGATGCGCGGCTACGTTTTCTCCACCGGCAAGCAGCTGATGTGCGCCGCCGGCGTCGCCGCGGCGGCCCTGTGGATGGGCGTCTGCACCGCCTCGATGATGGTCAACGTCCTGTCGGTCAGCTCGACCGACCAGGTGGTCATCAAGCAGAAGGCCTATTACGAGCGCCTCAACGCCGATCGCCAGGCCCGCCTGAACAGCGCCATGGTGCAGCTGTCGGCCAGCAGCGGCTCGCTGGACGAACTGGCCAACTCGGTCGAGAAACGCCACGCCGCCCTGGCCCTGCTGGTCAGCGACTTCCGCGGCGTGCCGGGCGCGGCCCAGGCCCTGCAGGTCGCCAAGCCGCGCCTGCCCGGGGCCTCGCCGGTCGAGCGCATCCAGGCCACGCGCATGGACCAGGAGCGGCTGATCGACGCCGCCGAGACCTTCGCCAAGAGCCGGGCCGAGCGCCTGCGCCTGGCCATGCGGATGGCCGGCCTCGACGCCGGCGACTTCGTCAGCCGCGACGGCGGCTCGCTGGGCGGCCCGCTGATCGAGGCCAAGGACCCCCGAGCCCTGGCCGCCGTGCTCGACGTCGACGAGGACTTCGCCGGCCGGATCCAGCACGCGGCCACCGACATGTCGGACATGCGCCAGCTGAGCGCCGCCTCGCAACAGCTGCCCTTCTACCGGCCGACCAACAATCCGGCGCTGAGCAGCAGCTACGGCGTCCGCTTCGATCCCTTCACCCATCGCCCGGCCTTCCATTCCGGCCTGGACTTCCCCGGCGCGTTCTACACGCCGATCATGGCGACCGCGCCGGGCGTGATCTCGTTCGTCGGCGTGCGCTCGGGCTATGGCAACGTGGTCGAGATCGACCATGGCAACGGCTTCAAGACCCGCTACGCCCACCTGCAGGCCTCTTCGGTCCGGGTCGGCCAGCGCGTGGCCATCGGCCAGCGCATCGCGGCCATGGGCTCGACCGGCCGCTCGACCGGTCCGCATCTGCACTACGAAGTATGGGTCAACGGTCGGGCTCAGAACCCGAACCGCTTCTTGAAGGCTGGTGAGTATGTTCAGCAAGCAAGCTAAGGCGTCCAAGGGCTCGGTTCATATCGAACCGCTGCCCATGTCCATGGCGCCCGCCACGGCCGAGACCGGCCGCAAGGCCCAGCCGAAGGTGGCGTCCCTGGTCTCCCCCGACATCACCATCGAAGGCGGCATCACCGGCGACGGCGAACTGCAGATCGACGGCGTGGTGCGCGGCGACGTGCGGGTAGGCCGGCTGACGATTGGGGAAACCGGCCACGTCGAAGGCTCGATCTACGCCGAGGCGGTCGAGGTCCGCGGTCGCGTCGTCGGCGCGATCACCGCCAAGCAGGTTCGCCTCTACGGCACCGCCTATATCGACGGCGACATCACCCACGAGCAGCTGGCGATGGAAACCGGGGCCTTCTTCCAGGGGCGTAGCCTGAAGTTCCAGCGTCCAGCCGCCCCACAGGCCCAACCGGCTCCCCCGGCGATGCTGGAATCCAAGCCCGCCGGCTAGAAACAAGAACGCCCCGGATCGCTCCGGGGCGTTTTGCCTTGCGGCCGGCGGCCAGGCTAGAGCATCGCGCGGAAAAGTGGATGCCGGTTTTCCGCAAAAGCGATGCGAAAACAAAAATCTAGAGCAAACCGCGCGATTCCTATATCGCGCGGTTTGCTCTAGATCTGGGCGTCCCGGGTCGCCCCTACCCGCTGGGCCAGCGAAGCGCCCATGAACTGGTCGAGGTCGCCGTCCAGGACGCCCTGGGTGTCGGACGTCTCGACATTGGTCCGCAGGTCCTTGACCATCTGGTAGGGCTGCAGGACATAGCTGCGGATCTGGTGACCCCAGCCGATATCGGTCTTCTGGTCCTCGAGCGCCTGCTGGGCGGCTTCCCGCTTCTGCAGTTCGGCCTCGTACAGCCGGGCGCGCAGCATCTTCCAGGCTTCCTCGCGGTTCTGGTGCTGCGAGCGGCCGGCCTGGCAGGCCACCGCGATGCCGGTTGGGATGTGCGTCAGCCGCACGGCCGAGTCGGTCTTGTTGATGTGCTGCCCGCCGGCCCCGGAGGCCCGATAGGTGTCAGTGCGCACGTCCGATGGGTTGATCTCGATCTCGATCGTGTCGTCGACCACCGGATAAACCCAGGCCGAGGCGAAGCTGGTGTGGCGCTTGGCGGCGGCGTCGTAGGGACTGATCCGCACCAGGCGGTGGACGCCCGCCTCCGTCTTCAGCCAGCCATAGGCGTTCGTCCCCTTGACCAGCAGGGTCGCCGACTTGATCCCGACCTGGTCGCCCGAGGTCTCTTCGACCAGTTCGACGCTCATGCCATGGGCGTTGGCCCAGCGGCTGTACATGCGCAGCAGCATGCCGGCCCAGTCGCAGGATTCGGTGCCGCCGGCCCCGGAGTTGATTTCGACATAGCAGTCGTTGCCATCGGCCTCGCCGGACAGCAGAGCCTCCAGTTCGGCGCGGCCGGCGCGTTCCTTGAGGTCCTTGAGCTGGGCGCGGGCGTCCTCCAGCAGGGCCTCGTCGCCCTCCATGTCGGCCAGTTCGGCGTATTCCAGCGCGTCCTTCAGGCCGCGTTCCAGCACCTGCACGGCCTCGACGCGAGCGGCCAGGCCGGCGCGTTCGCGGGAGACGGCCTGGGCTTCCGCCGGGCGGTCCCAAAGGGTCGGGTCCTCGACCCGGGCGTTCAGCTCATCGAGCTTTCTAAGGGCGACATCCCAGTCAAAGACGCCTCCTGAGCAGCCCAACGGACTGCTCGATGTCAGCCGCGGAGGCCTCGACATCCGGTCTCATCACGTTGCTCCGTGACAGTGTTGAAGGGCGCGGGACATAGCCCGCGCCCGGAGTCGGCGCAATGACCCCGGATGAATTGGGCGACGATTAATAGAGCCCGCTGATGTCCGGCGCCTGGGGCGGCGGCTTGGCGGGCCCCTGGGTGGGAGCCGGTCCGATCTGGCCGTCCGGCCAGGCCTGGCCGTAGGGCTGCGGTCCGCTGGTCTCGGTCGGCACGAAGACCTTTGGCTCGGTGCCTGGGCGGAACGCCTCGCGGATGCCGCGCACCATGGCGAACTTGGCGTTGGCGGGCGCCTTGAACTCGGTCTTGGGCTGGCCCTTCAGCGCCTCGCGCATGAAGTCCATGAAGATCGGCACCGGGCCGGTCGCGCCCGTCTCGCCCTCGCCCAACGAGCGGTTGTCGTCGAAGCCGATGAAGACGCCGACCACCAGGCTGGGCGAATAGCCCATGAACCAGGCGCTGCGGTATTCGTTCGTGGTGCCGGTCTTGCCGGCCAGCGGATAGCCCAGCGAGCTGGCCTGGGCCGCGGTGCCGCGCTGGACCACGCCCTGCAGCATCGAGGTGATCTGGTAGGCGGTGATCGGGTCCATGACCTGTTCGCCCAGCGCCGGAATGCGCGGGCTCTCGTCGCCGTTGAAGCCGGCGTTGCAGCGGACGCAGTCGCGCTTGTCGGCGCGGAAGATCACCTTGCCCTCGCGGTCCTGCACCAGTTCGATCAGGTGCGGCTCGACGCGGCGGCCGCCGTTGACGAACGGGGTGTAGGCCGTGGTCAGCTTGAACGGCGTGGTCTCGCCCGCGCCCAGGGCCATGGCCAGCACCGGGGCCATGTCGCGAGTCACGCCGGTCTTCTTGGCGGTTTCGACGATCTTCTTCATGCCGACGCTCTGGGCCAGGCGCACGGTCATGGCGTTGATCGACTGCTCCAGGCCCTTGCGCAGCGGCAGGGCGCCGTAGAACTTCTTGTGATAGTTCTCCGGGCTCCAGTCCTGGCCGTTGGCCCCCTTCAGCGTGATGGCGCTGTCGACCACCACGCTGGCCGGCGTGTAGCCGTTCTCCAGGGCCGTGGCGTAGACGAAGGGCTTGAAGGCCGAACCCGGCTGGCGCATCGCCTGGGTGGCGCGATTGAAGTTCGACAGCGAGAAGCTGTAGCCGCCGACCAGGGCCACCACGCGGCCTGTATAAGGCTCCATGGCCACCAGGGCGCCGTTGACGATGGGAACCTGGCGCAGGCGATAGGCCGCCGAGCCGTCCGGCTTCTCGACGAACACCAGGTCGCCGACCTTGAGACCCTTGGTGGCGTTGGCCCAGGCCATGTCCTCGCCGGCGATCGTCCCCTCGCCTTCGCCCTTGGCCAGGCGGACGCCGCCCGAGCCCGAGGTGACGATGGCCGGCCGCCAGCCGCGGCGCTCGGCGGCCGGGGCCTTCTTCAGCGCCTGCTTTTCCCAGTCGACGTCCAGGGTTTCCACATGGCCCCAGGCGCCGCGCCAGCCATGGCGACGGTCGTACTTTTCCAGGCCTTCCATCAGCGCCACCCGAGCCGCGGTCTGCAGCCGGGGATCCAGAGTGGTGCGCATATAGTAGCCGCCCTCGTTGAGGCGCGGGCCGAGGGTGGCGACGCCGCGCTGGCGCACCTCCTCGACGAAATAGTCGGCGTCACGATAGGCGGCGCGCTTGGGGGCTGGCTGGACGACGAGGTCCTCGGCCATCGCCCTCCTGGCGTCGGCCTGGCTGACCCAGCCCAGGTCGGCCATCTGGCCCAGGATCCAGTCGCGGCGGGCCTTGGCCTTGGCCTTGTTGCGGATCGGATGATAGTTGTCCGGCCCCTTGGGCAGCGCCGCCAGGAAGGCGCTTTCGGCCAGGGTCAGCTCGGGCAGCGACTTGCCGAAATAGTTGTAGGCGGCCGCGCCGACGCCGTACGAGCGATAGCCCAGCCAGATCTCGTTCAGGTACAGCTCGAGGATCTGCTGCTTGTCGAGCGACTGCTCGAGGCGGTGCGCCAGGATCGCTTCCTTGAACTTGCGCCCGACCGTCGCGTCGCTGGTCAGCAGCACGTTCTTGGCCACCTGCTGGGTGATCGTCGAGCCGCCCTCGAGGCGCCGACCACGCGCGGCGTTGCCGACATTGTTGAGCATGGCCCGCGAGAAACCGCCGACATCGACGCCGCCATGCTTGAAGAAGTTGTGGTCCTCGGCCGCCAGGAAGGCCTGGGCCAGCTGGGTCGGGATCTGGTCGTAGGGCACGAAGATCCGGCGCTCTTTGGAATATTCGCCAATCAGGGTGCCGTCCCACGCATAGACGCGCGTGGCGGTCGGCGGACGATAGTCCTGCAGTTCGCCCGCGTCGGGCATGTCGTGGAACAGCCAGGCGGCGTAGATGGCGATGGCGAAGCCGGCCACGGCGATCGCGGACAGCACCGTGACACCGGCGATGGCGATCCATCGTTGTCTGGGCTTCACGTCCACGCCGCCTCCGTCGGGCGACGCACTTTCGCCCGCTCCGTTCGAATCCTCTAGAGCGCGATCGGCAAAAACGTAAGCGGTTTTGCGGTCACGGGGAGCGGCCGCGTCCGAAGCGCCCTCCTCCCGATGGCTCTAGCGCGCATCGGGCGAGGCGCCAACGGCCAGCGTCGAGGCTTCGGCCCTAGCGGGCGGCCAGGCGCGTCTCGGCGGCGAAATAGGATTCGATCGACCCGGCGACGGCGTCCATCAGTCGCCCGCGCCCGGCGGAAGACTTCAAAAGCTGCTCGTCGTCGACATTGGTGATGAAGCCCATCTCCAGCAGCACGGCCGGCACGTCGGGGGCCAGCAGCACGATGAAGCCGGCGTCGCGGTGGCTGCGGCGCAGCAGGGTCGTTTCCTCGCCCACCGACTGCAGCAGGGTTTCGGCGAAGGCGGCCGAGCGATTCTTGGTCGCGCGCTGCGACAGGTCCAGCAGGATCTGGCTGACGGCGCGATCTCGACCCGGCAGATTGGCCTTCATCAGCCAATCGTCCTTCTCCAGCACCCGCGCCACGCGCTCGGTGCCTTTTTCCGACAGGGTATAGACGCTGGCGCCGCGGGTCGTGGCGTCGGGCCCCGAATCGGCGTGCAGCGAGATGAACAGGTCGGCGTCGGCCCGGCGGGCGATCTGAACCCGGGCTTCCAGCGGCACGAAGGTGTCGGACTGGCGGGTCATGACCACGGTGTAGCGGCCGGACTTTTCCAGCCTGGCCTTCAGGGCCTTGGCGGCGGCCAGGGTGACGTCCTTCTCGGCGATCTTGGCGCCCGACGAGCCGGGATCCTTGCCGCCGTGACCCGCGTCGATGACGATCACCTTCTTCAGGCGCAGCGCCGGGGCCTTCAGGGGCGCCGAGACCAGCATCGGCTTCAGCTCTGGCGTCCGGACCGCGCCGGGCGCGTCCGTCGACTTCAGGTCGATGACATAGCGATAGGCCGAAGCGCCGTCGCCCGGCGGCAACAGGAAGCGCCGGCGGACCTCGGCGTTGGCCTTGAGGTCCAGGCGCAGGCGGGCGCCGCCGGCGGCTTCGTCGATCGCCCAGCGCTCGACCAGGCCCTGGCCCGCGCCCTGCAGATCGCCGGCCGTCGAGACGTTGGGCAGCGCGATCACGATCCGGCGATCGGCGGCGCCGTCGGCCAGCAGCTTGCCGGTGGCGGCGCGATCGAGGTCGATGACGATGCGGGTTTCGTTGCGGTCGCCGCCGAAGCGGACCTTCTGGACGCCGGCGGCGGGCGCGGGCCCCTGGGCCATGGCCACGGCGACGCCAGCCAGGGCCAGGCCGCCGACGATCATCGCCGCCCGCGCCCACCCCGTCCTAGTCGCCGAGATCAAGATCCTGCTCATGCCGTCCGTCGCCCCCGAAGGCGCTTAACCTAAACCGAAACTGATATCCGCATTTTCGGGTAGAGAAAGCGTTAACCCAAGCCGCGACACGGCGGCGCATAGGCCCGTAGTCGAGCGCTTTTCTTTTGCGATACGATGTTGCTACACTATGGTCCGCGCGCTGAGCGCCGTGATCGTCATGGCGGAAGGCGTGAGCGGCTCCTATCTCACGGACGGGCTTGCATTCCTTGGATGCAATTCGTCCATGACCGGAACCGCCGGACTGAAACGAGTTTGGGCTCGATTACCAGCGTGAGGCGCGAAGCCTTCGCCTGGATCGACCCGCGGGGTTCGCGTCGGATCCTTAAGCCGCTCCGGCGTCGACGCTCCATCCGATCCGCGCCCTCCGGCGCGTTTAAGGAACACAGAAACCTTATGGGCTGCGCCGCACCCGACCGCCTCTGGCGACCGACCTTCCGCAACCGCTTCGGCGGGGCGACGGGCGGTGACGTGCGCGCCTTTCAATCATATCGGCGCCCGAACCTCGCGTTCGCCGCGCGCCGTGGAGATACCCTTTATGTCGAAGAAGATGTTGATCGACGCCGCCCACGCCGAAGAGACGCGTGTGGTGGTCGTGGACGGTACGCGGGTTGAAGAATTCGATTTCGAGAGCCAGACCCGAAAGCAACTCCGAGGAAATATCTATCTCGCCAAGGTGACCCGCGTCGAGCCCAGCCTGCAGGCTGCGTTCATCGAGTATGGCGGCAACCGTCACGGCTTCCTGGCCTTCAACGAAATCCACCCTGACTATTACCAGATCCCGGTCGCCGACCGCGAAGCGCTGATGCGCGACGACTCGCACGACGACGAGGACGATCACCATCACGCCCGCGAGGACGATGACGGCGACGCGGTCGACGACGAGGAAGACGCCGTCGAGGAAGAACTGGCGCGCCGCAAGCGCCGCCTGATGCGCAAGTACAAGATCCAGGAAGTGATCCGCCGCCGGCAGATCATGCTGGTGCAGGTCGTCAAGGAAGAGCGCGGCAACAAGGGCGCTGCCCTGACCACCTATCTGTCGCTGGCCGGCCGCTACGGCGTCCTGATGCCCAACACCGCCCGCGGCGGCGGCATCAGCCGCAAGATCACCACGATCACCGACCGCAAGCGCCTCAAGAGCGTCGTCCAGGGCCTGGACGTGCCGCAGGGCATGGGCCTAATCGTCCGCACCGCCGGCGCCAAGCGCACCAAGGCCGAGATCAAGCGCGACTACGAGTACCTGCTGCGGCTGTGGGAGAACATCCGCGACAACACCCTGCACTCGATCGCCCCGGCGCTGATCTACGAGGAGGAAGACCTCGTCAAGCGCGCCATCCGCGACATGTACGACAAGGACCTGGAAGGCATCTGGGTCGAGGGCGAGGCCGGCTACAAGGAAGCGCGCGACTTCATGCGCATGCTGATGCCCAGCCAGGCCAAGAAGGTCTTCCCGTACCGCGAACCGGCTCCGCTGTTCGTCAAGCACAAGATCGAGGACCACCTGGCCCAGATCTATTCGCCGGTCGTGCCGCTGCGGTCCGGCGGCTATCTGGTGATCAACCAGACCGAGGCCCTGGTCGCCATCGACGTCAACTCGGGCAAGGCGACGCGCGAACGCAACATCGAAGCCACGGCGCTGAAGACCAACCTGGAAGCCGCCGAAGAAGCCGCCCGCCAGCTGCGCCTGCGCGACCTGGCCGGCCTGATCGTCATCGACTTCATCGACATGGATGAAGGCAAGAACAACCGCGCCGTCGAGAAGGTCCTCAAGGACTCGCTCAAGGACGATCGCGCCCGCATCCAGATGGGCAAGATCAGCGGGTTCGGCCTGATGGAGATCAGCCGCCAGCGCCGCCGCACCGGCGTGCTGGAAGGCACCACCCACGTCTGCGAACACTGCGACGGCACTGGCCGCGTCCGCTCGGTCGAATCCAGCGCCCTGGCCGCCCTGCGCGCTGTCGAGGTCGAAGCCCTGAAGGGCGGCGGCGCCGTCACCCTGAAGGTCAGCCGTCCGGTCGGCATCTACATCCTCAACGAAAAGCGCGCCTACCTGCTGCGCCTGCAGCAGACCCACGCCCTGTTCGTCACGGTGCTGGTCGACGACAGCCTGCACCAGGCCGAGCATGACATCGACCGCACGGAGCTGGGCGAGCGCCCCGCCCCGCAGATCTTCGCGCCGATCGAACCCGAGCCCGTCTATGACGACGAGGCCTTCGACGACGAAGAGGACGAGGAAGACGAAGACATCGTCGCTGGGGACGAGGACGAGAGCGAGGATGACGACGCGCCCCGCGTCGCGCGTCCGGCCCGTATCGAAACCTCGGAAGACGAAGGCCGACGCGGTCGCAAGCGCCGTCGCCGCGGCGGCCGCCGCGACGATCGTGACGAGGCTCCGGCCGAGGTCGAGGCCGCTGGCGAAGACGATGAAGACGACGCCGAGGGCGCCGATCGCGCTGAAGGCGACATCGAGGGCGAGGACGAGGAATCGCGTCGCCGCCGTCGCCGTCGGGGTCGTCGCGGCGGCCGTCGCGGCGGTCGCGAGGACGGCGATCGTCCGGCCGACGCCTTCACCTGGACCCGTCCGCGGGTGCCGTTCGGCGAGACCGCCTTCGTCTGGCATGATCCCGAAGCCCTGGACGGGCGCCGTCCGGCCAATGATCGCCCGGAACGCAGCGAGCGTCCGGAACGCGCCGAAGCGCCGGTCGCCGAACGGGCCGAGCGCCCGGAACACGCCGAGCGCGGTGAGCGGAGCGGCCGTCGTGGGCGTGGACGTGGCGAACGCAGCGAGCGGATCGAGACGTCCGACGCGCCGCGCGCCGAATACAGCCCCGCCCCGCGCGTCGACGTCGCCGAGTTGGAGGTCGCGCCCCTGGCCCCGGCCGTGATCGAGGGCCCGCCGGCCGATGTCTGGGTCGAACTGCCGGCTCAGGACGAGGCCCCCAAGAAGGCGCGTCGTCCTCGTAGCCGGGGCCGCAAGACCGCCGACGCCGAGGCTCTGGCCGAAACCGCCGTCGAGGCGCCCGTCGCCGAAGCGCCTTCGGTCGAAGCGCCCGCGGTCGAAACGGTCGAGGAAACGCCCTTGGTCGCGGCCGAAGTCGAGATCCCCGCTCCGGTCGCCGAACCGGAACCGGTCGCGGCGGTGGAATCGGCTCCGGTCGCCGTGGAGCCCGACCCCGCCGAGATCGTGACTCCACCGGAGAAGCCCAAGCGCGGCTGGTGGCGTCGGGGCTGACGATCCTGGATGAAGCTCGGCGGGCCCTGGTCCCGCCGAGCTTCACGCCTATATCCAGGGAACGCCTTCAACGGGATGTTCCCAGGGCGTCGAGAACCGCGTTAGACTGCCGGCTTGAGCGCGGGGGCGCGACCAGGAGAGCTTCGATGACCTCCCGTAGTTGGGCGGCTTCCAGGAGGTTTGGCGGCAAGGCGGGATCGGCGCTCTCGGCGCTGGCCCTGCTGATGGCCACCTTGGCTCCCGCGGCTTCGGCGCATGCCCAGGACGGCGCTCCCTTGATCCGCGACACCGAGATCGAGGAGATCCTGCATCGCGACGCCGACCCGATCTATGCGGCGGCCGGGCTGGATCCCAAGACCGTGCGCATCCTGCTGTTCGGCGACAAGGAACTGAACGCCTTCGCCACCCAGGGTCTGATGATGGGCCTCAACACCGGCCTGATCCTGCAGACCGAGACGCCCAACCAGCTGAAGGGCGTCATCGCCCACGAAACCGGACACCTGGCCGGCGCCCACCCGCTGCGGTCGGGCGAGATGATGCGCGCCGGCCTCAAGCCGATGATCCTGACCATGGGCCTGGGGGTCCTGGCCGCCCTGGCCGGCGCTCCGGACGCCGGGGCGGTGCTGCTGGGCAACGCCTCCTATTTCGGCCAGCTGGGCGCGCTGGGCTACAGCCGGGACCAGGAGTCTCGCGCCGACCAGGCCGGAGCCGGTTTCCTCGAAGCCACCGGCCAGTCGGGCCGCGGCCTGGTCGAGTTCTTCGACAATTTCCGCTACCAGGAGGTCTTCGACCAGTCGCGGCGTTTCGCCTATTTCCGCAGCCACCCCCTGTCGGGCGACAGGATCGACGCCCTGCGCGGCCGCGTCGAAAAGCTGCCGCACTACAACACAGTCGACGATCCGCAGTCGCTGGCCGAGCACGAGATCATGAAGGCCAAGCTGGAGGGTTTCATCAACCCCGGCGTGGCGATCGTGAAGTACAAGGAGAGCGACCGCGGCTTCCCGGCCCGCTACGCCCGCGCCATCGCCTATTACCAGATGAAGGAGCCCGACAGGGCCCTGAAGATTCTCGACGGACTGATCTCCGAGAACCCCAACAATCCCTACCTCTGGGAGCTGAAGGGCCAGATCCTGTTCGAGTTCAACCGCGTCAAGGACGCCGAAGAGCCGCAGCGCCGTTCGGTGGCGCTGAAGCCCGACGCCGCCTTGCTGCGGGTCAATCTGGGCCAGACCCTGATCGGGCTCGACGATCCCAAGAAGGTCGAGGAAGGCATCAACGAGCTGAAGCGCTCGCTGCTGGACGAGAGCGACAACTCCGTCGCCTGGCGTCTGCTGGCCCAGGCCTATGACAAGCGCGGCGAGGACGGCCAGGCGCGCCTCGCCACCGCTGAGCAGTATTTCAACATGGGCGCCACCCAGGAGGCCCGGGTCTTCGCCATGCGGGCCCGCGAACTGCTCAAGAAGGACAGCGTCGAGTGGCGTCGCGCCACCGACATCGTCCTGACCTCCAACCCTTCCAACCAGGACCTCAAGGACCTGGCCAAGGAAGGCGCCGTCACCTCGGGCCTGCGCCGCTAGGCCGCCCTCCTCCAGAGATTTCCATGCCCCTGAAGACCCGTCCGCTGGCGTTGGCCGCCGCGTCCATCGCCGCCCTTTCCCTGATCGGTTGCGGACAGGCCAACGCCGACAAGGCGTTCGGCGAGAAGGTCCATGCCTATCTGATCGAGCATCCCGAGGTGCTGGTCGAGATGAGCGCCAAGCTGCAGGAAAAGCAGACCGCCGAGAAGACGAAGAACGCCAGAGGCGCGATCAACAAATATCGTCAGGCGCTGGAACGTGATCCGCGCGACTTCGTGGCCAATCCGAACGGTTCGATCACGGTTGTCGAGTTCTTCGATTACCGCTGCGGCTACTGCAAGCTGGCCGCGCCGCAGATCGTCGAGCTGATCCAGAAGAACCCGGACGTGCGCTTCGTGTTCAAGGACTTCGTGATCTTCGGCCACGACTCCGAGGTCGCGGCCCGCATGGTCCTGGGCGCCAAGGACCAGGGCAAGACGATCGAACTGCACAAGCGTCTGATGGCCGAGAAGAGCCTCGACGAGGCCGGCGTCATGCGCGTCGCCCAGCAGCTCGACATCGACCTGACCAAGGCCCGCGCATCAGGGACCTCCGAAGCCGTCACCCAGCACCTGGCCGACACCCACGCCCTGGCCGAGGCCCTGGCCATCGAAGGCACGCCCGCCTTCTTCGTCGGCGACCAGATGATCCCCGGCGCCGATATGCACGCCCTGAACCTGGCGATCGACCAGGCCCGGGCGAGCAGGGCCAAGAAAGTCTAGATCAGGCCGGCCAGGGGCGAGCTGGGGTCGGCGTAGAGCCGCTTCTGCATCCGGCCCGCCAGATAGGCTTCGCGACCGGCGATCACCGCGTGTTTCATCGCCCTGGCCATGCGGATCGGATCCTTGGCCTCGGCGATGGCGGTGTTCATCAGGATGGCGTCGCAGCCCAGCTCCATGCCGATCGCCGCGTCCGAGGCCGTGCCCACACCGGCGTCGACCAGCACCGGCACCTTGGCGTTCTCGACGATGATCCGCAGGTTCACGCGGTTCTGGATGCCCAGGCCCGAGCCGATCGGCGCGCCCAGCGGCATGATCGCCACCGCGCCGGCCTCTTCCAGCTTGCGGGCGTAGACCGGGTCGTCCGAGCAATAGACCATGACCTGGAAGCCCTCGGCGACCAGCAGCTTCAGCGAGCGCAGGGTCTCTTCCATGTCGGGATAGAGGGTCTCGGGATCGGACAAGACTTCCAGCTTGACCAGATCCCAGCCGCCGGCCTCGCGGGCCAGGCGCAGGGTGCGCACGGCGTCCTCGCCGGTGAAGCAGCCGGCGGTGTTGGGCAGGAAGGTGAATTCGGTGGGTTTGACATAGTCGACCAGCAGCGGCTGGGTCGGGTCCGTCAGGTTCACGCGGCGCACCGCCACAGTGACGATCTCGGCGCCCGCCGCCTTCGCCGCGGCGGCGTTGGTGGCGTAGTCCTTGTACTTGCCGGTGCCGACGATCAGCCGCGAGCGGAAGGTGCGGCCAGCGACGGTCCAGGAGTCGTCTTCGACGGTGGCGATGGCGGATTCGGGGGGCACGTGCGCGTTCATGGGCCCGGTTTACGCCTCCGCGCCCAGGGTTTCAAACGCCCAGGCCTAGCCGCCGCCGATGAAAGTGACGATCTCGATCCGGTCGCCGTCGGCCAGGTCCGTGTCGGCATAGGTCGAGCGCGGGGCGATCTCGAGATTGCGCTCGACCGCCACCTTGCGGGCGTCCAGGCCCAGGGCGGACACGAGATCCGCGATGCTGATAATGCCGGCGATCTCCCGTTCTTCGCCGTTCAGTAGAAGCCTCATGTCACCTCCGAAGCGAGCCCTGCTTGTGACGCGGGGGAACCGGCTATACAAGACCTCCCGGAATCGACGGCGGAGCCGAATGGTAAAACCGATCCATGTGCTGAGCGGACCCAACCTCAACCTGTTGGGAACGCGCGAGCCCGAGATCTACGGCAAGGACACGCTCGACGATGTCCGTACGCGCTGCGAGGCGCGGGCGGCCGCTCGGGGTCTTTCCGTCGTCTTCCGGCAGAGCAATCACGAAGGCGTGCTGATCGACTGGGTTCAGGAAGCCCGGACGGAAGCCTGCGCGTTGGTGATCAATCCGGCGGGCTATGGACATACGTCGATCGCCCTCCTCGACGCCCTGAAGACCTTGAATATACCGGTCATCGAGTGTCACCTGTCGAACCCGGCGGCGCGTGAGGATTTCCGCCGCCACACCTTCGTTTCGCTCGCGGCGACCGGGATCGTCTCCGGCTTTGGCGCGGCGAGCTATGAATTGGCGATCGAGGCCGCAGCCGGCCTGATCGGCGCGAACTAGCCGGCGACCCCGGCTTCAGAAGACAGCAAGGTAAGCTTCCATGTCCAATCCCAAGGCCCCCGCCGATCCGGTCGAGACCCCGTCGATCGACGCCCGCCTGGTCCGTAAGCTGGCCGACATCCTGAAGGACACGGGCCTGTCGGAGATCGAGGTCGAGCACGCGGGCCTGAAGATCCGGGTGGCCCGCGAACTGACCGTCGCCGCCGCGGCGACGCAATATGTCCACGCTCCCGCCGCCCCGGCCTACGCGCCGGCTCCGGCCGCCCTCGCGCCCGCCGTCGAAGCCGCCGCGCCCGCGCCAGCCGCCCACGCGGGCGAGGCCGTCAAGTCGCCAATGGTCGGCACCGTTTATCTGTCGCCCCAGCCCGGCGCCGACGCCTTCATCAAGGTGGGCGACACCGTCACCGCCGGCCAGACCCTGCTGATCGTCGAAGCCATGAAGACCATGAACCCGATCTCGGCCCCCAAGGCCGGGAAGGTCGTCGAAATCCTGGTGGCAGACGCCCAGCCCGTCGAGTTCGGCGAGCCGCTCGTCATCGTCGAGTAATCGGCATGTTTGACAAGATTCTCATCGCCAACCGAGGCGAGATCGCGCTTCGGGTTCACCGCGCCTGCAAGGAAATGGGCATCGCCACCGTGGCGGTCCATTCCGAGGCCGACGCCAATTCCATGTGGGTGCGGCTGGCCGACGAAAGCGTCTGCATCGGCCCGGCCTCGGCCGCCAAGAGCTACCTGAACATCCCGTCGATCATCGCGGCCGCCGAGATCACCGGCGCCCAGGCGATCCACCCGGGCTACGGCTTCCTGTCGGAGAACGCCCGCTTCGCCGAGATCGTCGGCGCCCACGGCTACACCTTCATCGGACCCAAGCCCGAGCACATCCGGATGATGGGCGACAAGATCACCGCCAAGCAGGCCGTCAAGGACGCCGGCATCCCGGTGGTCCCCGGCTCGGACGGCGGCGTGGCGACGGAGGAGGAAGCCTTCGCGGCCGCCGACGTGATCGGCTTCCCGGTGCTGATCAAGGCCGCTTCCGGCGGCGGCGGGCGCGGCATGAAGGTCGCCCAGACCCGCGAGGACCTGGCTGAAGCCGTCTCGACGGCTCGTTCGGAGGCCCGCGCGGCGTTCGGCGACGATACCGTCTATATGGAGCGCTATCTCCAAAAGCCGCGCCACATCGAGATCCAGGTCATCGCCGACAGCCACGGCAACGTCGCGCACCTGGGCGAGCGCGACTGCTCGCTGCAACGCCGCCACCAGAAGGTGCTGGAAGAGGCCCCCTCGCCTGCTCTGGGAGCAGCCGACCGCGCCAAGATCGGCAAGATCGTCGTCGATGCGGTCAAGGCGATCGGCTACCTCGGCGTCGGCACCATCGAGTTCCTGTGGGAGAACGGTGAGTTCTTCTTCATCGAGATGAACACCCGCCTGCAGGTCGAGCACCCGGTCACCGAAGCCATCACCGGCATCGACCTGGTGCGCGAGCAGATCCGCATCGCCGCCGGCCTGCCGCTGTCGTTCACCCAGGACGAGGTGGTGTTCGAAGGCCACGCCATCGAATGCCGGATCAACGCCGAGAACGCCCGCACCTTCACGCCCTCGCCGGGCACCATCACCGACTTCCACGCCCCCGGCGGCCTGGGCGTGCGGCTGGATTCGGCGATCTACACCGGCTATGCGATCCCGCCCTATTACGACAGCCTGATCGGCAAGCTGATCGTCCATGGCCGCGACCGCGCCGAATGCATCGCTCGCCTGCGGCGTTGCCTGGGCGAGATGGTGGTCGGCGGCATCGAGACGACGATCCCGCTGTTCCAGGACCTGCTGGTGCAACCCGACATCCTGGCCGGCGATTACGACATCCATTGGCTGGAGCGCTGGATCAAGGCGCAGGGCTAGGCCTGCGATACGCCATGGACGACGCCTTCACGGTCGATGATCTCATCGCCTGCTACGAGCGCGGCGTCTTTCCCATGGCGGACGCTCGCCAGGACGAGAGCATCTTCCTGATCGACCCGGAACGCCGGGGCGTGCTGCCGCTGGACGGCGTGCACGTCCCGCGCCGGCTGGCTCGCACGGTCCGCGCTCAGCCATTCGAGATCCGCATCGACACCGCCTTCGACGCCGTGGTCGAAGCCTGCGCGACCGCGCGGCCGGGGCGGCTGGAGACCTGGATCAACAATCCGATCCAGCGGCTCTACGGCCAACTGTTCGCGCGGGGCTTGGCGCACAGCGTCGAGTGCTGGGACGGCGAGGAACTGGTCGGCGGGCTCTATGGCGTGGCGTTCGGCGCCTGCTTCTTCGGCGAGAGCATGTTCTCGACCCGCCGGGACGCCAGCAAGGTCGCCTTGGTCCATCTGGCGGGCCGGTTGATCGCCGGCGACTATCAGTTGCTGGACACCCAGTTCATCACCGAGCATCTCGAACAGTTCGGAACGACCGAGATCTCGCGCGCCGACTATCGTCGCCGGCTGGGGCGGGCTTGGACGGCTCAGGCCGACTTCTACCGGCTGACGGCGGGCGCCACTGGAGCCGAGGTCTTGCAGGCGATCAGCCAGGCGTCATAGACCGGATGCTCCAGCGGGTTCAGGCCCGGGGAATTGGCGTACATCCAGCCCTTGTAGATCTGGCGTCCGGGCGGCGCGACGCGACCGGGCAAAGCCTTGGGCTGGGTGTCGACCGTGACATAGGCCACCGAATCCGGAGCGTCCTCGTCGGGCGCGGTCGTCTCGCAGGCGCGGACCGTGAAGATCAGGGTCTTGTAGCGGATCGGCTGACCGACCGGCGCCTCGAACCGCATCGTCTCGGTCGTCACCTTGTCCAGCGCCTGGAGAATGGCGACCGACGAGCGCGCCCGCTTGAGGGGCTCGGCCGGCTTGTCGGGCGTTGTTGTCGGTTTTGCGATCGCCGCGGGCTGAGCCTGCGCGGCTGTCGTGGAAGCCGAGGTCGCGGCGGCTGGCGGCGCTGGACGCGGTCCGGGCGCAGGGTGCGACTGCTGTGGCGCGGTGATCGGGGCCGGTGCGGGCGCCGTCGGGGGCGTCTGGGCGGCCGGCGGTTGCTGCGGCGCGTTCTGCAGCGCCCAGGCCCCGCCGCCGGCGAGCGAACCCGCCAGGGCCAGCATCGCCACGCCTGTCAAGGACCGGCGGAGCTTCATCCTATTCGGGGGACCAGGGCTTGTAGTCGCTGGTCGCCGCCGCGCGTTCGCCGCCGCGGGTCAGCGAGCCCTTCGGACGCCAGGCGTGGATCGTGCCGGTCAGGTTCGGATGGTGGTCCTTTTCCCAGGCGCGACGTTTCAGCGGCGCCGTGGTCGGCGGCTCGTCGAACGTGTAGTGGAGCCAGCCGCTCCACTCGGGCGGCACCTTGGAGGCCTCGGCATAGCCGTCATAGATGACCCAGCGACGCTTGCGGTCGTCATAGCTGTCGCTGTTGTCGCGCGCCTCGAAGTAGCGGTTGCCGTAGTCGTCCTGGCCCACGAACACGCCACGACGGCTAATGTGGAAGCGCTGACCGATGGTCGCGCCGTTCCACCATGTGAAGATCGCTTTCAGCACCGCGTCAGCACCAATCTCGCAAGGGTCCCGGGGTTCGGGAGGTTTCGGGCAACGCCAGGGCGTTGCGAAGCGGCCGGACTATAGGTCGGCGACTTCCCAGCGTCCAGCATCCGGCACGACGTTGGCGCTTCAACATCTTGTGGATCAGGAGGTTGCGACACCCCACATCTATTGAAGGCCGCCGTTCGGCGATCTAGGATGGCTAATTCTTGGCGCACCCTGGCGCCCAGGCCGCGGAATCGCCCATGCGCATCCAGTCCCGACACCCCGCCTCCGCCTCGCGCATCGCCTTGCGCGAGATCGAGCGCCCCGACGCCGTCATCGAGGTATTGGCGCCTGAGGATTGGACGGACGCTCGGGTCGAAGCCTGGCTGGACTGGGCCGCTCGCGACCAGAACGACCGTGTGATCGATGCCCAGGCCCCGCTGGGCGGCGGCCCTGCCCGCTACGCCGATCGCCTGGCCAGGACGGGCCTGTCCGACGGCCTGTTCGGCGACGCCGCCGACGCCGACGCCTTCCGCGACGCCCTGCTGGCCACCATGCTGACGGGTGCGGCCTCGCCGGCCGGCGGCGCGACCGCGCCGCAGCGCCTGCCCGACATCGGGGAAATCGAGTTCAAGCCAGCCGCCGAGGGGCACCTGACGCACTGGCGATCGGCGCGCCTGGCCGCCAGGGCCGCGGCTCGCCTCGACGCGGCCCTGGCCCAGGTCGGCGACGCCGTGGAACGCTGCCATGGCGACGCCAAGGCCTGCGCCGATCCGTCCAAGAACAGCGCGCTCGGCCGCGCCGCCCGCCGGGCTCGCGACCTGGGCGCCGACGACCGGATGATCCTCGACGCGATCGCCCTGGCCGGCGCGCCCCGCACGGGCCTGATCGAGCCGGACGCGAAGGCCCCCGTCCCGCTCGTCGCCTCGGCTTCCCGCCAGGGTGTGGCGGCGGTCGACGAAGCGGCCAGTTTCGCCGCCCAGGTCGGCTGGGAGACCAGCGCCCTGGTGCTGGCCCTGTCGCCCGAGGACGCCGACGCGCTGGCGCGAGGCGCGCCGGTTCGCGCGGCGATCGACGTCGCCGCCTTCCAGCACGGTGAAACCTTCGACACGGCCGGTTTCAACCAGGTGGTCGGCCTGTGGGCCACGGCCCTGGAGATCGAGCGCGGCGACCGCCCGGCCGAGATCGGCCTGGCCGGGGTCGGCGACTGGCTGCTGGCCCAGGGCCTTTCCGCCGCGGGCGAACTGGGGCGCGACGCCGCCTCGGCGCTCTGGGCCCTGGCGGTCGGCGCCGCGCTCAGCGCCATCGCCGAAGCCGCCGCCGCGCTTGGCGCCGATCCGGCCTTCGCCCAGGAGCGCCAGACGGTGCTGCGCGGCCTGGCCGAGCGCCGCGTGCGCGCCGCCGCCCTGCGCTCGCCCCTGGCCTCCGAAGCCGCCGCGGCCCTGGCCGTCGCCCATGGCCTGGCGCGCAAGCATGGCCTGCGCTCGTCCCGCCTGGTCGCCGCCTTCGCCGATACGGAGGCGGCTCTTCGGCTGGGCGGCAAGCCCCTGGGTCATGCCGCCGCCGCCACACCGGTCTCGACCGCCCAGACCGCCGACGGCCTGCTGGTCCCTACCTTCAGCGCCGCGGCGCACCTCTGCCTGACCGAAGCGGGCGCCGACTTCGACGCCGCCCGCCGTCACGCCATGGGCCACGGCTCGCTGGCCGAGGCGCCGGCGATCGACCACATGGTCCTGCACGCCCGCGGCTTCACCGCCCACGAGATCGAACTGGCCGAGGACGCCCTGCGCCAGGCCGACGACCTGCGCGCCGCCTTCGCCCCGGCCGTGATCGGCGCGGGCTTCCTCAGCGACGTCCTGGGCGTTCCCGCCGACAGCCTCGCCGACCCCGACTTCGACACCCTGGCCTTCGCCGGCTTTTCCGAAGCCGAGATCGAGGCGGCCGAGCGCCATGCGCTGGGCGCGCGCAGGCTCTCCGACTGCGAGGCCCTGGAAGGCGAACTGCGGGCGCTGTTCACCGCCGTGGAGGCCCCCGTCCTTGCCGACCGGCTGGCGATGCAGGCGGCGGTGGAGACCTTCACCTGCCTGGCCAGCCCGGCCGTGCTGGACCTGCCCTTCGACGCTCGTCCGGCCGACGCCGCCCGCCTGCAGGCCGCGGCGGCGCGGGCCGGCGTCCGGGCCCTGCGCCTGAACCGCGCCGCGCCGCCGGCGGGTTTCGCCCTGTCCCTGCCCGAAGCCGAAGTTGAGGCGCCCAGGGCGGCTCGCGCCGAGATCGCCGTCGCCGAGCCTGCCCCGGTCAAGGAGCGTATCGTCGAACGGGTGGTCGAGCGGGTCGTGGAGCGTGGCGGCCGCGCCCGGCGCAAGCTGCCCGATCGCCGCAAGGGCTATATCCAGAAGGCCGCGGTCGGCGGCCACAAGGTCTATCTGCACACCGGCGAATACGAGGACGGCGAGGTCGGCGAGATCTTCATCGACATGCACAAGGAAGGCGCGGCCTTCCGCAGCCTGATGAACAATTTCGCCATCGCCATCTCGATCGGCCTGCAATACGGCGTGCCGCTGGACGAGTTCGTCGATGCCTACGTGTTCACCAAGTTCGAGCCGGCCGGCCCGGTCACCGGCAACGATTCCATCCGGTCGGCGACCTCGATCCTCGACTATATCTTCCGCGAGCTCGGCGTCTCGTACCTGGGCCGGGACGACCTGGCCAACGCCGATCCGGGCGAGTTCAACGCCGACGGCCTGGGCCGGGGCGAAGGCGCGCCGGACGGCGAGGTCGAGGCCGAACCCCTGCCCGCCAGCAAGTTCATCTCCAAGGGTTTCTCGCGTGGCGCGGCGCCCGACAACCTGGTGTTCCTGCCGTTCGGCGGTCGCCGCGACCAGGAGCCCCGCCCAGCGGGTTCCCAGGCGGCCAAGGGCGGCGAGGTCTGCCCGGCCTGTGGCGACCTGGCGCTGAGCCGCAAGGGCGGGCTGGTGGTCTGCGACAGCTGCGGAACCCAGGCCAACGCTTCCGCCGGCGAGAGCGACGCCGGCTAGCCGTTTGCCTGGCCTTAAGCTTGCGTGGCCATGCTTGATCGCCGTTCCCGTCGAAAGACCCGTGCCAGAATGAAACCGCTGCTCCCGATCCTCGCCGCCGCCGGCCTCCTGGTCCTGACCGGTCCCGCGATGGCCCAGAACGCCAGCCAGATCGCCCAGGTCCGCGGCGGCGCCAATTGCCCGCGCTGCAACCTGTTCCAGGCCGACCTGTCGGGCCAGGTGCTGAAGGGCCGGAACCTGGCCGGCGCCCGCCTGCGCCAGGCCGACCTCAGCCTGGCCGAGATGAACCGCACCAGCTTCGCCGGCGGCGACCTGCGCGACGTCAACTTCTATGGCGGCGTGTTCGGCGGGGCCAGCTTCGCCGGGGCCAACCTGACCAACGCCAGCCTGGTCGGCGCCTATCTGGAAGGGGCCAACTTCCGGGGCGCGATCCTGGCCGGCGCGAACCTGTCGGGGGCCGAGATGGACCGCGCGGTGGGCCTGACTCAGGCCCAGCTGAACCGGGCCTGCGGCGATATGTCCACCCGCTTGCCGCGCGGCCTTTCCGTGCCCGCTTGCCGTTAAACTTCCGTCATTACCGCGATTTAAGTGGCGCTTGGACGTCGCGGGCCCCAAATCGTAACCCACACGGTCGCTTATCTTGACCGGTCTGGAGGTTTCGATGTCCCGCTTGCGGATCACGGTCGCCGCTCTGTCGCTCGCCCTGTCAGCCATGGCCCACCAGGCCTATGCCGGGGTCGAGGACAAGGACGTGGCCCGGATGATCTCGCTGGGCGGCGCCTGCGTGAGCTGCGAGCTGTCGGGCCGCAAGCTGACCGGCGCGCGCTTCACCGGCGCCAACTACGCCAAGGCCAACCTGATCGGGGCCGACCTGCGCGGCGCCAGCTTCTTCGGCTCCGACTTCACCGGCGCGGACCTGTCGCGGGCCGACCTGCGCGGCGCCGAGATGCGCGGCGCCAAGTTCGTCCACGCCATCTTCACCGACGCCCGGCTGTCGGGCATCGAGAGCAGCGGCGCCAACTTCATCGGCGCCGATCTGGGCCGGGTCGACCTGTCGAGCAGCGAACTGCACGGCGCCAGCTTCCAGGGCGCCAATCTGGAACGCGCCAACCTGTCCAGCAGCGAGCTGATCGGCGCCAACCTGCAGGGCGTCAACGCCCGGGGCGCCAATTTCAGCTCGGCCGAGCTGAACGCCAGCAATCTGATCGGCGGCAATTTCGAGCGGGCCTCGTTCCGTGACGCCGAGTTCACCGGCACGATGCTGCGCGGCGCGATGTTCAGCGGGGCAGACTTCGCGGGCGCCGACCTGTCGGGCGCCAATCTGGGCGGGGCCGACCTGTCGAACGCCCGGGGCCTGGACCAGGACCAGCTGGACGAGGCCTGCGGCGACGGCGGCACCCGGCTGCCGCGCGGCCTGACCATCCGCAACTGCTCGGGCAATGTCCGCGTCCGCGTCAGCCCCAGCTTCGAACGCGCCCAGGCCGAGGCCGCCCGGGCCCAGGTCGAGGCCCATCGGGCCGAGATCGCCGCCGCCGCCCGCCTGGCCGCCGTTCCCCGGCCGCCGAGGCCGCCCCGCCCGCCGGCCCCGCCCAAGCCTGTCAGGGAGCTGGACAACTAGGCCAAGCCCCGCCCGCAAGACAAGAAAGCCCTCCGATCCTTCTGGACCGGAGGGCTTTTTCGTAGGGGGCCGACCGCGCCAGGCCTACACCTTGATGGGCGGGGCCGAGCGGATGTGCAGTTCCTTGTACTGCCGGTCCTGGGCCTCGGCCGGGGCGTTCATCAGCAGGTCCTGGCCCTGCTGGTTCAGCGGGAAGGCGATCACCTCGCGGATGGCGACCTGCTCGGCCAGCAGCATGACGATCCGGTCGATGCCGGGCGCCAGGCCCCCGTGCGGCGGGGCGCCGAAGCGGAAGGCGTTGAGCATGCCGCCGAACTGGGCCTCGACCACCTCGGCGCCGTAACCGGCGGTCTCGAAAGCCTTGAGCATGATCTCCGGCTTGTGGTTGCGGATCGCGCCCGAGCACAGCTCGTAGCCGTTGCAGACGATGTCGTACTGGTAGGCGCGGATGGTCAGCGGGTCCTGGGTCTCCAGGGCCTCCAGACCGCCCTGCGGCATCGAGAACGGGTTGTGCGAGAAGTCGACCTTCTTCTCCTCCTCGTTCCATTCGAACATCGGGAAGTCGACGATCCAGCAGAACTTGAACTGCTCCTCGTCGACCAGCTTCAGCTCGGTGCCGACGCGGGTGCGGGCCAGGCCGGCGAACTTGGCGAACACGGCCGGGTCGCCGGCCACGAAGAAGGCCGCGTCGCCCTGCCCCAGGCCCAGCGACTCCATCAGGGCCTGGACCGGCTCGCCCAGGTTCTTGGCGATCGGACCGCCCCAGCCGCCCTGGTCTTCCGACCAGAAGACGTAGCCCAGGCCCGGCTGGCCCTCGCCCTGCGCCCAGGAATTCATGCGGTCGCAGAAGGCGCGGCTGCCACCGGTCGGGGCCGGGATGGCCCAGATGGCGTTCTTGGCGTCGGCGCCGAGGATCTTGGCGAACAGGCCAAAGCCGCCGTCACGGAAGTGGTCGGAGACGTCGGCCATCTTGATCGGGTTGCGCAGGTCCGGCTTGTCGCTGCCGTACCAGGCCATCGACTGGGCGTAGGTCAGGCGCTCGAAGCCCTTGTGCTCCAGCGTCGCGCCGAAATCGTTGGTGAAGGTATGGACGCCGTCGATCGGCGACACCGGCTTGCCGCCCGAGAACTCCTCGAACACGCCGTGCATCACCGGCTCGATGGCCGCGAACACGTCTTCCTGGGTGACGAAGCTCATCTCGACGTCGAGCTGGTAGAATTCCAGGCTGCGGTCGGCGCGCAGGTCCTCGTCGCGGAAGCAGGGGGCGATCTGGAAATAGCGGTCGAAGCCCGAGACCATCAGCAGTTGCTTGAACTGCTGGGGGGCCTGGGGCAGCGCGTAGAACTTGCCCGGATGCAGGCGCGAAGGCACCAGGAAGTCGCGGGCCCCTTCCGGCGAGCTGGCCGTCAGGATCGGGGTCTGGAACTCGTTGAAGCCCTGGGCGAACATCCGCGAGCGGATCGACTGGATTACCTTGGACCGCAGCACGATGTTCTTGTGCAGGGTCTCGCGGCGCAGGTCCAGATAGCGGTGCTTGAGGCGGATCTCCTCGGGATAGTCCGGCTCGCCGAACACCGGCAGCGGCAGCTCGGCGGCCTCGCTCAGCACCTCGACGGCCGAGACGCGGATCTCGATCTCGCCGGTCGGCAGGTTGGGGTTCACGACGCTGGCGTCGCGGGCCACCACCTCGCCGTCGACCCGGATCACGCTCTCGGCGCGCAGGCGCTCGACCACCTCGAAGCCGGGGGTCTCGGGGTGCAGCACCAGCTGGGTCAGGCCGTAATGGTCGCGCAGGTCGATGAAGACCAGGCCGCCGTGGTCGCGCTTGCGGTGGATCCAGCCCGACAGGCGGACCGGATTGCCGGTGTCGGAAGCCCGCAGGGCGCCGCAGGTATGGGTGCGATAGGCGTGCGTCGAGGTCATGAAAAGTCTTTGGAACGCGTGATTTGCAAGGCGCGGAAAGGCGCATGGGGGGGCGTGGATGTCAAGGATTCTGGGGCAAAGTCCCTCCCCCCGTGGGGGAGGCGGCCGAAGGCCGGTGGGGGGAGTTTTAGGATCGGCGATTCGGGTTGTGGCCATCATCCGATGACTCCCCCCTCCGTCGCCCTTTGGGCGACACCTCCCCCACAGGGGGAGGATCTGGTTGGCACGGCCTCGCCACCTCACGCGGATCACCGCTGAGCGTATGGAAAGGGACGCGGAGCGCCGGACGACGTCCGGAGTGTTTGAGTAGTAGCCGTTTCGACGAAGCCGCCGCTCCGCGCGGTCGTTTTCCGCCAGCGTCCGGTGGGCAGCCCTGTTGAGGCTTAGCCGGACCCGGTCCTGGTCGTTTCCGACCGGACCAGACGCCGGGGGCGCGGGCCTATGGGCATACTCGCGCTTTATCCCCGTCGACGCCGACGGCGGGCGGGGCCTGCAACGCCAGGCTCCCCGGACACGCTGGAGTAACCCCCTCCAGCCCAATCCCGCTCGATCGCCCCCCGCCGCCGCATCGGTCGCTGGCCATGCGCCCTTTCCATGCCACGAGGTGGGATCAGGATAAGGCGGGTTTGGAAGGTGGGGACAAATTGGGGTCGAGAAAGTTCAGGGCGTTGAAATCGTGAGACTTTGCTGGCTATCCGCCGAGCATAAGTCATTTCGAACCCTCTCCCGTGGGAAGAGGGAGGGGCCCGCCGCGCAGCGGTGGGAGGGTGAGGGCGTAAACCGCCAGCCGGCGCGCCGGCACAGACTCCGCGTGAAACCGGACAGGGTGTAATCCCTCACCCTCCCAAGCTACGCTTGGGCCCCTCCCTCTCCCGCTGGGAGAGGGGGCGAGGCGGCGCCCTTGGCTTCACCGGCCCACCGCATCCGATAGGCCATCATCGCCGTCTTCCCCAGGTGCGCCGTCAGCCGCCAGTTGACCACGGCCCCGACCGGGGCGCCGACCACGGGCAGCAGCTGGGCCAGCTTGGCCAGGTCGATGTGGTCGCGGTACTGCTGCTGGAACGAGCGCCAGCCGAAGCCCTTCAGGTCGGCGGGGTGGGCGCGCGCGTCCCAGTCGTCCATGGCCTCCAGCACCTTGAGGCGGTGCTCGACGTCCGAGAAGGCCAGCTCGAAGATGTGCAGGATATAGAGCCGCTCGCTCAGCACACCGCCATCATGGCCGTAGAGGGCGGCGATCTCGAACAGCAGCTTCAGTTTGAAGCTCATCAGCAGCGGGAAGTCGGCCGCCGCCAGCAGGAACCCGCCCGCCCCGGCCACCCCGCCCTCGGCCCCGGCGGCGGTCTTCCAGCCCTGGATCGCGGTCGCCACCTTGGCCTCGCGCTGCTCGAGCGTGGCGTTCTGGAGCGGAGACGCCGTGGCGAAGTCGGCCCCGGTCAGGATCGCCCGGGTCATGGCCTCCATGGCGGCGGTGATCGCGGCGTGGACCTTCTCGGGAATGATCGTGTTGATCTTCCGCTGCACGGCCCGCGAGGCCTTGCCCAACGGCCCGGCGGGCTTGGTGATGCGGGCGCGCCAAGCGGCGAGGTCTTGGGAGAAAGAGGCGGTCATTTGACACATATAGCGTGTCCCGCCGCCGGCCCCCACCGCTCGTCATTCCCGCCCTTGTGGCGGGAACCCCTGGCTCAGCCGACGGTGAGACACCTTGGCGCGCCCGCGCGCCACACTCGGGACTCTCAGCAGATTGACGGTTGAGCTTCACCGAATAAGATCAACCTGTAGATTTAATTTCTCTTGCAGGCCCCCATGGTCGCCACCGACGCCTGGATCGCCGTCTACATGATGACCGACCATTATCGCGGCACGCTCTACACCGGCGTCACCGCCAACTTCCAAAGCCGTATCATCCAGCATCGCGAAGGCGTGGGCGGCTTCACGCGGCGTTACGACCTTAAGCGTCTGGTCTGGTACGAGATTCATGACCGGATGACCGACGCCATCCAGCGCGAGACCTCGATCAAGCGCTGGCCGCGCCAGTGGAAGATCAACCTGATCGAACGCGACAACCCGCGTTGGGACGATCTGTATGAGGGGGTGTTCAATTGGACGCCGGTCCCTCGGCAGGTTTGAGGTGGGTTGTCGGCGCCTAGAACGGACGTGCTGATCGTCTGCTTGGGGTGGATTGCGAACGAGCGCGAAGGTCGAGTTGACTCAAAAAATTACGCATGTAATACGAATGCACATAGTCCTGCGCAAAGGTGACTAATGCTTCGGTTCCTGGCAGTTGTTTTGACAAGCTGGCCAATGCTTTTGAGCTGTTCCCCCGATCAGCAGCACCAGGAAGATATGAAGGCGAGGCAAGCGTTGCTGGGCCCATCGTTTTGGCGCGCAGACGTTGTCGATGACTCCGGCGGGCGTGCCGGCTCGGTCCTCTTTTGCGCCGATAGCAGCGTGGTTGAGCTGTTTTCTCGCCCGAATGCCGAGATTAATGGTCAGGTTTGCAAGGAGACCTTGGTCACAACGTTCAAGGAAGATGAGTACCTTGGCAAGTGCGAAGCGTTTGGTGATTTATATGGACTGAGCGTGAATACTACTGGCGATCGGAAGAGTGATTTCACTGTCAGATTTGCCTTGATCCCGCTTCAATCATCCCTGGGAAAGGTCGTTCAATCCCGCCGCTACAGGCGAATTGGCGGTTGCCCGGCGGGCTGGAAGCTTGGCGACCAAGGGCACGGGCAAGGCAAGCCTATGTCGAACATTCTGTCGGGGGAGCGATACGCTCCATGAGTTGAACAGTTGGCCCGACACCAAGTGCGAGCGCCCGGTAAGGGTCGAAATTCGCCGTCACCTCTTGCCGACAAGCTGACGCCATCGCTGCTGCGACCTAGCCTTGGCGCGCTGGCGCGCCACTCCATCGCCCATGCGTCGGGGCGAGGGGTTCCCGCCACAAGGGCGGGAATGACGGACGGTCGGGGGAGCGGTCGCAGCTCCCATCCACACCTCCCCGCCCCTCATCCCCAGCCAAACCGTCCGCCCACCTCGCCCTGCCCGCCTCCCGGCCCTATATCTCCGGTAACCGAGTAACCCTGTCCGGACGCCGCCTTGCCTCGCCAGTTCCGACTGCCGCTGACCGTCCCGCCCCGTTGGGACCGGGAGTCGTTCGCGTCGTCGCCGACCAATGCCGAGGCGCTGGAGGGGCTGGACGCCTGGCCGGGCTGGCCCGACGGGCGGCTGGCCCTGGTCGGGCCGGCGGGGACGGGCAAGACGCATCTGGCGCGTGACTGGGCGCGGCGGACCTCGGCCGTGGTGGTCGAGGCCGCCTCCACCGGTCACGGGCCGCTGGACCTGGCCGCCCTGCGCGGCCAGCCGCTGCTGGTCGAGGACGCCGACCGCCGCTCTGAAGGCGACCTCGTCGACGACGAGACCCTGTTCCACCTGATCAACATGGCCGGGGTCGACGGCGGAAGCTTGCTGCTGACCGGCCGCTTGGCCCCCGTGGCCTGGGACGCGGGCGTCCCCGACCTGCGCTCGCGGCTCAACGCCCTGACCGTGGCCCGGATCGCCGAGCCCGACGACGTGGTGCTGGAGGCGGTGCTGCGGCGCGGCTTCGAGGCGGCGGGCATCCGGCCGGCGGCGGACCTCTATCCCTACCTGATGGCGCGCTTGCCGAGGTCGGCCCCGGCGGCCCTGGCGGCGGTCAGCGCGCTGGACGAGGCGTCGATCCAGCAGGGCCGCGAGGTCAACAAGGCCCTGGCGCTGGCGGTGCTGGATTTCGGGGAGGCGGAGGACGAGGAAGAATAACCCTCTCCTATAAGGAGAGGGAGGGGCCCGCGCTCGAAGAGCGTGGGAGGGTGAGGGGTTACGCCCTCACCGTTTTCGCTCTGCCGGCACGCCGTTTGACGTCTTACCCCCTCACCCTCCCACCGCTGCGCGGCGGGCCCCTCCCTCTCCCCATGGGAGAGGGTGCGTTTGTCTTGCTCCTGTCACCACCCTCCGTCACTCTGTGCACAGTAGACCGGAGACCCCCATGACCGACGCCGCCACAGCCCTCGACCTGCCCGCCGCGCCCTCGCCGGCCGCGCCGGACCTGGCGGGCCTGCGGCTGGACGACGAGCTGCTGGGCTCGCCCGAGCGGTTCTTCAACCGCGAGACCTCGTGGCTGGCCTTCAACGTGCGGGTGCTGGAGGAGAGCGGCAATCCGCGCCACCCGCTGCTGGAGCGGCTGCGGTTCCTGTCGATCAGCGCCAACAACCTCGACGAATTCTACATGGTCCGGGTGGCCGGCCTGAAGGGCCAGGTGCGCGAGGGCGTGCGGGTGGTCAGCCAGGACGGGCTGACGCCGGGCGAGCAATTGCAGCGCATCAACGCCTCGGCCGCCGAGCTGATGGCCGAGCAGCAGCGGATCTGGACCCAGGTGCGGGCCGAGCTGTGGGGCGAGGGCCTCAAGCTGCTGGACGCCAAGGACATCGTCGGTCCCGACCGCGAGCGGGCCGAGGAGCTGTTCCTGACCCGGATGTTCCCGGTGCTGACGCCGCTGGCCATCGACCCGGCCCACCCGTTCCCGTTCATCCCCAACCTGGGCTTCTGCCTGGCGCTGAAGCTGCGCCGCATCGCCGACGACAAGCACCTCTACGCCCTGGTGCCGGTGCCCAGCCAGGTGCAGCGGTTCTGGGAGCTTAGCCAGGCGCCGGCCAAGAGCACGCGCAAGCGCGAGCGGCGGATCGTGGCGCTGGAGAGCTTCATCATCCTGTTCCTGGGCCACCTGTTCCCCGGCTACGAGGTCGAGGGCCGCGGTCTGTTCCGCCTGATCCGCGACAGCGACCTGGAGATCGAGGAAGAGGCCGAGGACCTGGTGCGCGAGTTCGAGGCGCGGCTGAAGAAGCGCCGGCTGGGCCGCGTGGTGCGGGTCAAGATCCAGACCACCATGCCCGACGACCTGCGCGAGTTCATCATCGAGGGCCTGCGCGCCCAGCCCGAGGACGTGATCCTGGTCGACGGCAAGCTGGGCCTGGCCCAGATGGCCGAGCTGATCCCGCCCGACCGCCCGGACCTGAAGTTCAAGCCGTTCAACGCCCGCTTCCCCGAGCGCATCCGCGACCACGGCGGCGACTGCTTCGCGGCGATCCGCGAGAAGGACATCCTGGTCCACCACCCGTTCGAGAGCTTCGACGTGGTGGTGCAGTTCGTCCGCCAGGCGGCGCGCGACCCCAATGTGCTGGCGATCAAGCAGACCCTGTACCGCACGTCCAAGGACAGCCCGATCGTCGCGGCCCTGATCGAGGCGGCCGACAACGGCAAGAACGTCACGGCCCTGGTCGAGATCAAGGCGCGGTTCGACGAGGAGAATAACCTGAAGTGGGCTCGCGACCTGGAGCGGGCGGGCGTCCACGTGGTGTTCGGCTTCGTCGACTGGAAGACCCACGCCAAACTGTCGGTGGTGGTGCGGCGCGAGGGCGAGGCTCTGCGCACCTACTGCCACTTCGGCACCGGCAACTACCACCCGCAGACGGCGCGGGTTTACACCGACCTGAGCCTGTTCACCTGCGATCCGGCCCTGGGCCGGGACGGCGGCAAGCTGTTCAACTTCATCACCGGCTACGCCCAGCCCCATGGCCTGGAGAAGCTGTCGTTCTCGCCGGAGACGCTGAAGCCGGACCTGCTGACCATGATCGCCGCCGAGGCCCGCAACGCCCGCGACGGCAAGCCGGCCTCGATCTGGGCCAAGATGAACGCCGTGGTCGACCCGCAGATCATCGACGCCCTCTACAGCGCCAGCCAGGACGGGGTGCAGATCGACCTGGTGGTGCGCGGGATCTGTTGCCTGCGTCCGGGCATCAAGGGGCTGTCGGAGAACATCCGCGTCAAGTCGATCGTCGGCCGGTTCCTGGAGCACGCCCGGGTGGTGGCCTTCGCCAATGGCGGCCCGATGCCCAGCGCCCAGACCCGGGTGTTCATCAGCTCGGCCGACTGGATGCCGCGCAACCTGGATCGCCGGGTCGAGAGCCTGGTGCCGGTCGAAAACCCGACCGTGCACCAGCAGGTGCTCAACCAGATCATGGTCGCCAACCTCAACGACGAGGCCCAGAGCTGGAACCTCGACGCCGAGGGCCACTACGCCCGCGACCCGGCCTGGGACCGCAAGGGCGCCTTCTCGGCCCACGAATACTTCATGACCAATCCCAGCCTGTCGGGCCGGGGCCACAAGGTGAAGGACCTGCCGCAGGCCTTCGACCATGTCGGCCCTCGGCGGGGGTGACGGATCGTTTCAAGGCTTCCCCTCCCCGCCCAATAGGCTAAACCAGCTCCATGCCTTTTGCGGCGCCGCGCGACGCGGCCGTTATCGATATCGGCTCCAACTCGGTCCGCCTCGTGGTGTACCGGCTGGAAGGCCGCGCCATCTGGACGGTGTTCAACGAGAAGGTCCTGGCCGGGCTGGGCCGTGACCTGGGGGCCGGCGGCCGGCTCAATCCCGAAGGCGTGGCCCAAACCCTGGCGGCCCTGAAACGGTTCCGCGCCGTGCTGGAGGCCGTCAAGCCGGCCGAGACCTTCATCGCCGCCACCGCCGCCGTGCGCGAGGCCAAGGACGGCGCGGCCTTCGTCGAGCGGATCAAGGCCGAGACCGGCTTTTCCACCCGCGTGCTGTCGGGCGAGGAAGAGGCCCGCTACGCCGCCGTCGGCGTGCTGGCCGGAACGCCCGACGCCACCGGCGTGGTCGGCGACCTGGGCGGAGCCAGCCTGGAGCTGATCCGCCTGGAGACCACCGGAGCCGGCCTGGGCGTGACCCTGCCGCTGGGCCCGTTCAGCCTGGGCCTGTCGGAGGGCTTCGATCCGGAGCGGGTGCGGCGGCTGTGCGCCCAGCGCCTGGCGCCGGTGGCCCAGGCCTTCAAGACCGACGTCTTCCACGCGGTCGGCGGCGCCTGGCGCAACCTGGCCCTGCTGCACATGCGCCTGACCGGCTATCCGCTGCACGTGGTCCACCAGTATAGCATCGGCCGCGCCGAGGCCCTGGACGCCGCCCGCCTGGTCGCCCACCAGTCCAGGAGCTCGCTCGAGCGCATCGAGGGCATGAGCAAGAAGCGCTCGGAGACCCTGCCCTACGCCGCCGTGGTGCTGGAGCAGCTGATCGAGAGCCTGGACCTCAAGCGCATCGAGATCTCGGCCTACGGCGTGCGCGAGGGCCTGCTGTTTGAGGCCATGCCGCCCCGCGTGCGCCGGCAGGACCCGCTGGTCGAAGGCTGCGCCTCCCTGGGGGCCCGGCAGGGCGTGGCCGACGAACTGGGCGCGGCGCTGGACGCCTGGCTGGCGCCGGCCCTGGCCCAGTTGCCGCCGTGCTTCGGCGAACGCGACCCCGTCCTGGCCTCGGCCGCCTGCCGCCTGGCCGACCTGGGCGCGCGGCTGCACCCGGACCATCGCGCCGACCTGGTGTTCGAACAGGTGCTGCGGGCGCCGATCGCCGGCCAGACCCACGCCGAGCGGGCCTTCCTGGCCGCCGCGGCCTTCGCCCGCCACGCCAGCGCCTTCACCCCGCCGGAACTGGAGGTGCTGGAGCGCCTGCTGTCGCCCGGCCGCCTGAAGCGGGCCCGGGCCCTGGGCGCGGCCATCCGCCTGGGTTGCGACCTGTCGGGCCGCAGCGCGCCGCTGCTGGCCCGGTCGCGACTCGCCATCGACAAGGGCGACCTGCTGCTGGCCGCCGAGCCGGGCTACGCCGACCTGCTGTTGGGCGAGCAGACCGCCAAGAGAGCGGGCGCCCTGGCGACGATCCTAGGCTTGAAGCTTAAAATCACCGCACTTTGAAAACCGCCTTCACAAGGCGCACCTCAGGATTGCGCCGGCCCGGTTCAGGCCGAAAATCCGTCGATCCGCGTAATTTCACGCATTGAAATGGACATTTCGACTCCGCAACATTGCGGGTCAACTCGTGCCGAATTGTGTCAAAATAGCCACGTTACATTTCATTAATGCGACAACTATTGACCGATCGTCCCAATCATCGATAGCCCTGCTGCAACCGCGCTTAGGAAAGCTAAGTCGCAGTCATCGCGGCGCGACGAACCGCGCCTGCATATTTCTGGGGGTCACCGACTTGAGAACTAAACCCACGCGCGCGCGGCTGATGGCCACGACGATGATCTGCGGCGCCGCCGCGACCCTGTTCGCCGCCGGCCAGGCCTCCGCCCAGACCGCCGCCCCGGCCGACCAGACCGAGGTCGAGGAAATCGTCGTCACCGGTTCGCTGTTCCGCCGCACCGACACCGAAACCCCCTCGCCCGTCACGGTCCTGACCTCGCAGAACCTGCAGCGCGCCGGCATGACGACGGCCACGGATGCGATCCGCTCGGTCTCGGCCGACGGCGCCGGCTCGATCGGCACCGGATTCCAGAGCGGCTTCAGCGCCGGCGGTTCGGCCGTTTCGCTGCGCGGCCTGGGCGTCTCGTCGACCCTGGTCCTGGTGGACGGCCTGCGTTCGGCCAACTTCCCGATCAACGACGACGGCCACAACGCCTATGTCGACCTCAACAGCATCCCCTTCAGCCTGATCGACCGGATCGAAGTCCTGAAGGACGGCGCCTCGTCCAGCTATGGCGCCGACGCCATCGGCGGCGTCGTCAACCTGATCCTGAAGAAGCAGTTCGAAGGCGTCTCGGGCAGCGCCGAATTCGGCCAAAGCCAGGAACGCGACGCGCGCCACCAGCGCTTCGACCTGACCCTGGGCTACGGCGACTACGCCGAGAAGGGCTGGAACTTCTACGTCAACGGCGAGTACCAGAAGGACGGCCGCGTCAGCAGCCACAGCCGCGGCTTCCCCTACAACACCCAGGACCTGCGCCCGATCGGCGGCCTGGACAACAACACCGCCGATAGCTCGCTGACGACCGCCACGCCGACCGCCGTCGTCGTGCGCACCACCCAGAGCGACCTGAACAACCCGCTGTCGGGCGGCGTGCAGCCTTTCGCCGACGGGACCTATATCGACTCCAAGGGCGTCACCCAGCCCTACAGCAACTACACGTCGCTGGGCCTGGGAACCTGCCTGGCCGGGACCTACACCGCCACCACGGGCGGCTCGCGCGGCACGGGCTGCAAGTACGACCTGGTCGACCTGTATAACCAGATCCAGCCGAAGCAGGAGCGCTACGCTCTGAACAGCCGCCTGAGCTTCAAGCTGGGCGAGAACGTCGAGGGCTACGTCACTGGCAGCTATTCGTACGATTTCGTCAGCATCAAGAACCAGCCGCGCGCCCTGCGCAACACCCAGCCGTTCGGCGGTTCGGCCTCCCTGGCCTCGACCAACCCCGGCATCGTCCTGCCGGTCTACATCTGCTCGGCCGGCGCGAACTGCGCCACGGCGGCCGACCGTCGCCTGAATCCGAACAATCCCTATGCGACCGCCTTCGCCAACGATCCCTCGAACGGCGCGGCCCGCATCTACTACCTGTTCGGCGACATCCCCGCCGGCAGCGACCGCACCAACGAAGTCTATCGCGGCGCGGCGGGCCTGAAGGGCGACATCGGCGGCGACTGGAACTGGCGCGTGGACGCGGTGGCGGCTCGAGACAACCTGAAGATCGAGCAATACGGCTACCTGAACATCGCCAACCTGCTGAAGTCGATCAACACCGGCAGCTACGACTTCGCCAACCCGGGCAACAACACCCAGGCCGCTCGCGACTTCATCTCGCCGACCGTGACCACGCCGTCGCACTCGACGATGTACTCGCTGGACGCTTCGATCACGAAGGAGCTGTGGGAACTGCCGGGCGGCACGATGCAGCTGGCGGTCGGCGGTCAAGTCCGCAAGGAAGAACTGGTCAACAACAACCAGAACGCCAAGCTGGACACCTATTCGCTGACCACCTCGTCGGCGTTCGGTAAGCACACCGTCACGGCCGGCTATTTCGAAGTGCTCGCGCCGGTCCTGAACCAGCTCGAGATCAACGCCTCGGGCCGCTACGACCACTATTCGGAAGGCTTCAGCCACTTCTCGCCGAAGATCGGCGCCAAGTACACGCCGCTGCGCCAGCTGGCGTTCCGCGGCACCTATTCCAAGGGCTTCCGGGCTCCGACCTTCGCGGAATCGGGCGCGCGCAGCCAATATGCCGGCTTCTCGACCTTCACTCCGCCGGAAACCTTCCAAAACGCCCACGGCGGTCTGACCGCGCCGCCAACCAACAACCCCAACCCCTACGCCCAGGCCTATTCGCTGGGCGGCGGCTATGTCGGCAACCCGGACCTGAAGCCGGAAAAGTCGCGCAGCTTCACCCTGGGCGTGATCGCCGAGCCGACCCCCTGGCTCAGCCTGACCGTCGACTACTACGACGTGAAGAAGTCCGACCTGATCGTGGCCGGTCCGCTGCTGGCCAAGGCCCGCAACGCCTATTACACGGGCACGACCGTCACCAGCGGCTGCGCCGCCGTGGCCGCCGTGGGTCCGGGCTATTCGTGCAACCTGGTCGACGCCATCGACCCGCTGTTCCCGAACGCCCTGCCCCGCGTGCTGATCATCAACGCGCCGTTCGTGAACGCCGACTTCTCCAAGACCTCGGGCGTGGACTTCTCGGCCACCGCCAAGGCCGACCTGCCGTTCGACGCCAAGCTGACCAGCCGCGTCGAGGTCACCCACGTGCTGAAGTACGACCTGCACACGTCCAATGGCGTGCAGAAGTACGCCGGCACGCTGGGCCCGTACCAGCTGTCCTCGGGCAACGGCACGCCGGATTGGCGCGGCAACTGGCAGAACACGATTGAGTGGAGCCGCTACAGCCTGTCGGCGACCGCCTACTATGTCGGCAAGATCAAGTCGGTGGCCGCTGACCAGCGGACCAGCACCGATTGCATCACCGCCAACCAGTATGCGACCGGCGACAAGGCCCTGGGCGAAAAGTTCTGCTACATCAAGAAGTTCGTGAACGTCGACCTGAACGGCACCGCTCAGATCACCGACTCGGTCCAGGTCTATGGCCACGTCGGCAACCTGTTCGACGAGAAGGCCCCGGTCGCGCCGGGCGCCTACGCCAGCGCCCCGAACTTCCTGACGACCTTCCACTATCCCGGCCTGATCGGCCGGACCTTCAAGGTGGGCGTGCGCTTCACCTACTAAGCTTACGCCCGAGACGAATGGACGGGGCCGGTTCCGAAAGGAGCCGGCCCTTTCTTTTCTCCGTCTGGCGCCCGAGGCGACGCCGCCGCGACACGCCGCCGCAGCATAACAGCGCTCGCCGAGCACGGTTTGTTATCCACGGCTCCCGCAAGCTCCACCGATCAACAACGGGGGAGAGCGTCCATGCAGAAGCAGCGGATCGTCGAAGTCGAACACGTCGAAAACCAGATCATCGCCTTTCCGGCGCCGAGCGCGCGGCCTCAGCTGCGGCTCGCCGGCGCCGACGACGTCTCGGTGGTCGGCCCGGCCCGCCGCCTGCAGAACGACCTGGCCCGCGCCTTCGCGGCCGACGCCGGCTGGTCGGTCAAGCGCACGGTGATCGTCGGCTGCGTGTTCCACGGCGTGGTGCTGGCCTCGCTGGCCCTGGCGGCCAGCAATCTTGTCCCGCACATCGCCCGTTAGGACGCTGACGCCCGGCTACGGCAAGCAGGGCTCGGAAACAAAGACGCCGCGACAGTCGAAGGACCGTCGCGGCGCTTTTGTTGGGCGTCTCGTTCCGCGGCCGCGCCGCCATCTTCTCCCGCAAGGAGAGAAGGACCAGGTCCTAGTCGGCCCTGGGCGCCGCGCGTCGGACCTCGACGACCCGCACGCGGGCTCCGTCCAGCACCAGGGCCAGTTCGCCGCGCTTGATCTTCAAGGCGTCCAGGCCAAAGGCCTCGCGCCGCCAGCCGACCAGGGCGGGCGTGTTGGCCTCGTCGTCGGCGGCGATCTTTTCCAGGTCCGAGACCGTGGCGATCAGCTTGGAGGCCACGCCGGCCTCTTCGGCCCGGGCCTTGAGCAGCACCTTCAGCAGCTCGACGACGGCGCCGGCCGAGGCGGGCGGCGGCGGACCGGCTTTGTCGAGCACGGGGGCGTAGCCTTCCGGATCGGCCAGGGCGGCCTTGATGGCCGCCAGCAGGTCGGGCCCGAACTTGGAGCCGCCGAAGCCCTTGGGCACACTGCGCAGGGTGTTGAGGCCCTCCAGGCTGGTCGGGGCCTGGGTAGCCAGCTCGTCGATGGCCTCGTCCTTCAGGATGCGGCCGCGCGGCTGGTCGCGGGTCTGGGCCGTGCGCTCGCGCCAGGCGGCCACGGCCTTGAACACCGCCAGGTACTTGGCCCCGGTCTTGCGCGGACGCAGGCGGCGCCAGGCCTTTTCCGGATCGACGTCGTAGGCGGCCGGGTCGTTGAGCGCCTTCATCTCCTCTTCCACCCAGGCCAGGCGGCCGGCCTTGTCCAGGCGGTCGCGCAGGATGGGGAACAGGGTCGCCAGGTGGGTGACGTCGGCGACGGCGTAGGTCAGTTGGGCGTCGCTGAGCGGGCGGCGGGCCCAGTCGGTGAAGCGGCTGGACTTGTCCAGCTCGATCTTCAGCATCTGGCGGACCAGGGCGTCGTAGGCGATCTGTTCGCCGAACCCGGCGGCCATGCCGGCCACCTGGGTGTCGAACAGCGGCGTCGGCATGGCGTCGAGATTGTTGAAGATCTCGACGTCCTGGCGAGCCGCGTGGAACACCTTCAGGACCGACGGGTCGCGCAGGATGTCCAGCAACGGCGCCAGGTCGATGCCCTCGGCCAGCGGGTCGATACAGGCTTCGGTGTCCGGCGAGGCCACCTGGATCAAGCACAGCTTGGGCCAGTAGGTGGTTTCGCGCATGAACTCGGTGTCCACGGCGATGAAGGGCTGGCCCTTCAACTCATTACAGAACGCCGCCAGCGCGGCGGTAGTGGTGATCGTCGTCATCGGCTGCTAATAGCCTCGCGCACCCCCGAGTCTGCAAGCACAAGCTTGGGGGGGGCGGCAAGTTTCCTTTCAAAAACGGCTCGTTGAGCCGTCTTCGAGCCAGAGCAAGCGCATGAGCGACCCCCAGAACGGCCTCACCTACGCCCAGGCTGGCGTCGATATCGATGCGGGCAACGCCCTGGTCGAGGCGATCAAGCCTCTGGCCAAGGCCACCCGACGCCCTGGCGCCGAGGCGGGCCTGGGCGGTTTCGGCGCCCTGTTCGACCTGAAGGCGGCCGGCTACGACGACCCGCTGCTGGTCTCCACCACCGACGGCGTCGGCACCAAGCTGCGCATCGCCATCGACACCGGCATGCACGCCACGGTCGGCATCGACCTGGTGGCCATGTGCGTCAACGACCTGCTGGCCCAGGGCGCCGAACCGCTGCTGTTCCTCGACTATTTCGCCACCGGCAAGCTGGACGTCGCGACCGCCACCAGCGTGGTGGCCGGCATCGCCGACGGCTGCAAGCTGGCCGGCGCGGCCCTGGTGGGCGGCGAGACGGCCGAGATGCCGGGCATGTACGGCGACGGCGAATACGACCTGGCCGGCTTCTCGGTCGGGGCGGTCGAGCGCGACGGCGTGCTGCCCAAGCTGGACCGGCAGCGGGCCGGCGACCTGATCATCGGCGTCGGCTCGTCGGGCCCGCACTCCAACGGCTACAGCCTGGTGCGCCGCGTGGTCGAGCGCTCGGGCCTGGCCTGGGACGCTCCTGCCCCGTTCGCCGAGGGAAAGACCTTGGCCGAGGCGCTGATGGCCCCGACCCGCATCTATGTGAAGTCGATCCTGCCCCTGCTGCAGTCGGGCCGCGTCAAGGGCGGCGCCCACATCACCGGCGGCGGCCTGATCGAGAACCCGCCGCGCTGCATCGCCGAGGGCCTGGTCCCCGAGTTCGACTGGAACGCCTGGCCCCTGCCCCCGGTCTTCGACTGGCTGCAGCGCGAGGGCGGCATTTCCGACCACGAGCTGCGCCGCACCTTCAACTGCGGCGTCGGCTTCATCCTGGTGGTGGCGGCGTCCGACGCCGAGCCGGTGCTGGCGGCGCTGCTGAACGCGGACGAAGACGCCTTCATCTGTGGGCAGCTGGTAGCGGGCTAACCCCCTCCGTCGGCTTCGCCGCCACCTCCCCCAGAGGGGGAGGATCCAGCATCGCAAATCCTCCCCCTCTAGGGGAGGTGGCCCAGAGGGCCGGAGGGGGACTTCCGTTGACCCAACGCACCAAAGTCGCCGTCCTGATCTCCGGCCGGGGCTCCAACATGGAGGCCCTGGTCCGCGCCGCCCAGGACCCGGCCTGCCCGTTCGCGGTCGCCCTGGTGCTGTCCAACAAGCCCGAGGCCGGCGGCCTGGTCACGGCGGCGGAGGCCGGGATCGAGGCCCTGGCCGTTGACCAACGCGCCTTCGGCAAGGACCGCGAGGCCCACGAGCGGGCCATCGACGCCGC
Organism: Caulobacter sp. LjRoot300; assembly: GCF_964253875.1. Taxonomy (NCBI): domain Bacteria; kingdom Pseudomonadati; phylum Pseudomonadota; class Alphaproteobacteria; order Caulobacterales; family Caulobacteraceae; genus Caulobacter; species Caulobacter sp. LjRoot300. The sequence goes on along the minus strand of NZ_CAXUSA020000003.1, from coordinate 409,398 downwards.
CCTGCGCGAACGCGGGATCCAGGTCGTCGCCCTGGCCGGCTACATGCGCATCCTCACCCCGTTCCTGGTCGAGGCCTGGGCGGGCCGGATGCTCAACATCCACCCGTCCCTGCTGCCGAAATATCCCGGCCTGGACACCCACGGCCGCGCCCTGGCCGCCGGCGAGGTCGAGGCCGGCTGCACCGTCCACCTGGTCACCGCCGGCGTCGACGAGGGCCCCGTACTGGGCCAAGCCCGCGTGCCGATCCTGCCGGGCGACACCGAGCACATGCTGAGCGACCGGGTGCTGGAGCAGGAGCACCAGCTGTATCCGGCGACCCTGGCGCAGTTCGTGCGCGGACTCTAAGCGCCCCGACTTGCACGAGGGCGAACAAGGCGCACCTTGGACGCCGCGAAAAGCGGCGCGGGTTGCGTTTCAAAACGGCGCCCCGGCCTCTTGGCGCGCGCGCCGTGTCGCCACGAATTGACGCAAGCCCGGTTGCGGATCCTGCTGGGGGCGCTCTCGCGGGAGAGACCGGGCCTGGCCCGGCGCTGAAGGCGAAACCGCCCCGGAAACGCTCAAGCAGAAGGACCGCGACGGCCTCGAAACGCTGGAAAGCAGGGCGCGTCTGCGTGCGCCCTCGCCGAAGGAGCAAGGCGATTCCGCATCGCTGAATCTCTCAGGCGCCAAGGACAGCGGGGGTGCGGAAGGCGGGCCACGACGGTCCGTCGCGACACCCCTCGGCTGCCCATGACCTGAACAGACGTCCTGACGCTCCATTCCGAAAAAGCTCACACCACCTCAACACGATGACCTGAACGGTTATCGTGAGATATCCATTTGCAATACCAATATAAACCATTTCCAATGTTCATAATTTAGACACGAGTGCGCACGGCCTGGACTTGCTTTTATTTTGTCGTCGCAAACAGCTTTTCTGAATTTACCGCGATAGACGGACCGCCGAGCTTGCCCCCGTCAAAAAGATTGGGGATAGTCATGACGAACACGCGTCCTTCGCCGGCCCTGCGCCGCTTCCGGGCCCTGCTGCTGGCCGCTTCGGTGCTGGGCGGCGCGACGCCGGCCCTGGCCCAGGAGGCCGACAAGGCCTCGACGGTCGACGAACTGGTGGTGACCGGGGCCCGGGTGTCCGAGGCCAGCGTCGCCATCGGCACCGACCACGCCACCGCCACGGTGTCGATCACCCGCGAGGCCCTGCTGTCGGCCCCGGCCGGCGTCACCGGCCTGAAGATGCTGGAGTCCCTGCCCGGCTTCAACGTCCAGGCCAATGACGCCCTGGGCATGTACGAGTTCGGCAACTCGGTCTCGGTGCGGGCCTTCAACTTCCAGCAGATCGGCTTTCTGCTGGACAATATCCCGATGGGCCGCAGCGACCAGTTCGGCGGCAGCCCGATCTACCGCTATGTCGACAACGAGAACCTGCTGCGGGTGACGGCCTCGGCCGGGGCCGGCGACGTGGCCCTGCCCAGCTACGCCTCGCTGGGCCCGATCGTCGACTACTTCACCCAGAAGCCATCCGAGACCGCCGGCGGCTCGGCCAGCTTCACGCTCGGCAGCGACGCCCTCAAGCGCGGCTTCCTGCGCCTGGAGTCCGGCAAGGTCGGCCCGCTGTCGGGCTATGTCAGCGGCTCGTGGATCAAGGGCGACCTGTGGCGCGGCCCGGGCACGATCGACCGCAAGCACTACGAGGGCAAGCTGCGCTACGACCTGCCCAACGGCGGCGACCTCAGCTTCCAGACCGTCCACAACGACTATTACGACTACGACAGCCCCTCGATCACCAAGGCGCAGTACGCCGGCACGGCGGGCGACATCTTCGGGCGCAAGGGCCGCAGCTTCGCCTATCTGGGCGCCGTACCGCTGTCCGTGCCGCTCGGCACGCCGCTGATCGTCCCGACCGCCAGCCTGCCGCAGACCGTGGCGGGGATCGTCTATTCGAACCCCAACTACGCCAACTATTACAAGTTCGCGGTCAACAAGCGGAAGGACCACCTCTACGGCCTGACCCTGAACACCCCGATCACCGACGCGATCGACCTGACCACGACGGCCTATTACGAGGACAAGGGCGGCTATGGCGTCTCGCCCGAGGACTATGCGACCTCCAAGGGCAATTACGACGCCGAGGTGGCCGCCGGCCTGACGGGACTGACCGCGCCCAAGGGCTTGCAGTACGGCCTCTCGGCCATCGACGGCACGCGCAAGGGGATCACGGCCAAGGGCAGCTGGAAGTTCGGCTTCAACAAGCTGGAGGCCGGCGTCTGGCTGGAGAAGGACGACTATCACCGCACCCAGGCGCGCTACAACACCGTCAACGGCGACCCCGACGGCGCGCCGCTGCTGAACGAACCGGTCCACCTGCAGCGCGACTATGTCTCGACCCGCGACACGACCCAGTTCTTCCTGAAGGACACCCTCAGCCTGCTGGACGAGAACCTGAAGCTGGAGCTGGGCTTCAAGACGCTCGACGTCGATTACAACATCCACGGCAAGCGCCAGATCGCCGACTACCGGACCGGCCGGACGCCGTCGATCGACGCCAATTGGAAGGATGATTTCCTGCCTCAGGTCGGCCTGGTCTACAGCGTCAATTCGCGCGACCAGGTCTTCGCGTCCTATTCGGAGAACATGGCCCTGCCGCGCGGCGCCGACGACGTGTTCTCGGCCGCCAGCCCCAGCGCGCCGGGCCCCAAGCCCGAGACCTCGACCAATCTGGAGCTGGGCTACCGGGCCAACCGCTCGACCTTCAACGCCTCGTTCGTGGCCTACAAGACCGAGTTCAAGAACCGCCTGCAGCAGTTCAACGCCGTGGTGCCCGGCAGCGTTACGCTGGAGAGCTTCTATCAGAATGTCGGGGCGGTGAAGGCGTCGGGCGCCGAGTTCAGCGGTCAATGGAAGCCCGACCTGCTGGGCGGCAAGATCTATTTCAACGCCAACCTCTCCTACAACAAGTCCAAGTTCCAGGACGACGTCCTGAACTATCGGTCCAGCGCCACGGCCACGCCCGTCACCCTGGCGACCAAGGGCAAGGTCGTGCCGGACTTCCCCGAATGGCTGTTCCAGGGCGGGGTGACGGTCGAGCCGACCGACGGGGTGGTGTTCAACGTCTCGGCCCGCCACATCGACGACCGCTTCACCAACTTCATCAACAACGAGACCACCAAGGGCTATACGATCGTCAACGCCTATCTCGACCTGGGCGACGGCTTCGGAGCCGGGCCGTTCGAGCAGATCAAGGCGCGGGTCAATGTCGATAACATCTTCGACAAGGACTATCTGGGCACCATCAACACCACGGTGACCACCCCGGCCAGCTTCCGGCCCGGCTCGCACCGGACGATCCAGTTCACCCTCTCCGCCGACTTCTAGGTCCACGTTCCGGCCGGTCCCCCTCAAGCAAAAAAGGGGGACCGGCCGGACAGCGTTCGAGTGCATCCATGACCCGATCCATCCTGCTGGCCGCCGTCTCAGCCCTCGCCCTGGTCACCAGCGCCGCCCCAAACGCCCAGGCCGCCGAAACCGCCGCCTCGGCCCGCGCTATCCACGAAAGCCTGCTGACTCTCGACACCCACCTGGACACCCCGGCCAATTTCGGCCGACCAGGCTGGGACATCCTGGACCGCCACGACGCGGCCAAGGACGGTTCGCAGATCGACTATCCGCGCATGGTCGAGGGCGGGCTGGATGGCGGCTTCTTCGCCATCTACACGCCCCAGGGGCCGCGCACGCCCGAGGCGACCCGCGCCGCCCGCGACGCGGCCTTGATCCGCGGCGTCGAGATCCGCGAGATGGTCGCCAAGCACGGCGACAAGTTCGGCCTGGCTCTGAAGGCCGACGACGCCGCGACGATCGCCGCCCAAGGCAAACGCGTCGTGTTCATCAGCATCGAGAACAGCTACCCAATCGACGGCGACGTCACCTTGCTGTCGGCCTTCTACGCGATGGGCGTGCGGATCAGCGGCCTGGCCCACTTCAAGAACAACGACATGGCCGACTCGTCCACGGACAAGCCCGAGTGGCATGGCCTGTCGCCTCTGGGGAAGCAGTTCGTGGCCGAGGCCAACCGCCTGGGCCTCGTGCTAGACGGCTCGCACTCGTCCGACGACGTGCTGGACCAGCTGATCGCCCTGTCCAAGACCCCGGTGATCCTGACCCATTCGGGCTGCAAGGCGGTGTTCGACCATCCGCGCAACATCGACGACACCAGGATCAAGGCCCTGGCCGACAGCGGCGGGGTGATCCAGGTCGACGCCTATTCCAGCTACTTGATCGACACCCCCAAGAACCCCGATCGCGAGGCGGCCATGGCCGCCCTGATGGCCAAGGCCGGGGCCCGCGCGAAAATGACCGAGGACCAGCGCGCCGCCTTCATGGCGGAATACAAGGCGATCGAGGCCAAGTGGCCGGTCCGCAAGGCCACCTTCGAGGACTTCATGAACCACCTGAACCACGCCCTGAAGGTGGCCGGCGTCGACCATGTCGGCATCGGCCTGGACTTCGACGGCGGCGGCGGGGTCACGGGCCTCAATGATGCGAGCAGCTACTGGAAGATCAGCGAGCGCCTGCTGGCCGAGGGCTACACCAAGGCCGACCTGGAAAAGATCTGGAGCGGCAACGTCCTGCGCCTGCTGCGCGCGGCCGAGGCGGCGAAGGCGCCGACCGGGTGAGCCGTCATCCCGGCGAGTACTCAGGCGCCGCGGACGGTAGACATTGAAGGTTGTTCTTCGGCGAGCGCCGTGCGTCCTTCGAGGCTTCGCTACGCTACGCACCTCAGGATGAGGAGCGTTGTTGCTGAATTCCTCATCCTGAGACGCCCTCCAGAGGAGGGCCTCGAAGGACGCACGGCGGTTCCCAACCTGAACCGTTCAACTGCCCAAACCTTCTAAGCCGCCCGCCGCTCCCGCCAAGCCTTGACCGCCGCCAGGATCGCGACCAGTCCCGCCGCCGCCCACAGCGCCAGGACGCCGACCCGCAGATACGCCGCCGCGCCCAGGGCGCCGCCGAGACTGAGGCCCGCCCACAGCAGGGCATAGGGGCCCCAGGCCCAGCGGTCGCCGCCGGCCAGGGCCGCGGCGATCCGCTGGCCGGCCTTGACCAGGGCGCCGGTCATGTAGGTCAGCCCGACGCCCACGTCGCCGTCGCGCTGGAACACCGCGTTCTCCGCGCCCATGGCCAGGACCATGGTCGCCACGCCGACCGAATCGAAGCCGGCGGAGATCAGGGCCGCCGCCGCGGCGAGCAGCGCCGCCTCCAGCGCCAGGACCACCGAACGCCGCTGCTCGCCCGCCGTCCGCGCCGCCAGCGCGCCCAGCACCACGCCGGCCACGAACAGGCCGATCAGCGTCAAGGCCGTGCGGACCGTCGCCCACTGGCCGGTGGCGATCCCGACGCCCAGCCGCGTGGAGTTGCCGCTCATGAACGAGACGAAGAACCCGCCCAGCTTCAGAAAGCCGATGGCGTCGACATAACCGGCGACCGCCGAAAGCCCGGCCGCCAGGGCGACGTCGCGGCGGCGATAGTCCTTCATGGTCGTTGCCCCGGTTCGATACCAACCTGATCGTCACCGATCCGGGGCGGCCTTCGCAACAAAAAGGCCGGCGGATCGCTCCGCCGGCCTCTTGCTGTCGATAAGGCGAAAGCCTTAGCCGACGATTTCTTCGTCCTTGAAGAACTGGGCGATCTCGATCGCGGCGTTCTCCAGGCTGTCCGAACCGTGGACCGAGTTCTCGCCGATCGACAGGGCGAACAGCTTGCGGATCGTGCCTTCGTCGGCGTTGTCCGGGTTGGTGGCGCCCATCACTTCGCGGTACTTCAGGACGGCGTTGTCGCCTTCCAGCACCTGGACGACGACCGGCTCGGCCGTCATCTGGGCGACCAGTTCGCCGTAGAACGGACGCTCGGCGTGGACTTCGTAGAACTTCTTGGCCTGGGCTTCGGTCAGCTTGACGCGACGCTGGGCGACGATCCGCAGACCGGCCTCTTCGATGACGGCGTTGATCTTGCCCGTCAGGTTGCGACGCGTGGCGTCAGGCTTGATGATCGAGAAGGTGCGTTCGGTCATGATCCGAAAATCTCACAGAGAAAGTTTGTCGATTGGGAGGTTGCGGGCTTATAGCCGGGCGCCTCCTCCCCGCCAACCCGCCGCGTAACCTTAAATCAAATGCTCCAGATCAACGACCTGACCTTCGACGCCTGGGGTCGGCGGTTCTTCGACCACGCCAGCGTGAGTCTGCCGCCCGGCGCCAAGGTTGGACTGATCGGTCGCAACGGCGTGGGCAAGTCGACCCTGTTCAAGCTGATCCTGGGCCAGCTGCACGCCGGCGACGACGAGATCAGCCTGCCCAAGAGCGCGCGGATCGGCTCGGTCGACCAGGAGCACCCGGCCACGCCCTTCACCCTGCTGGACACCGTGCTCGAGGCCGACGAGGAGCGCCACCGGCTGCTGACCAGCCTGGACACCGCCGCCCCCGAGGACATGGGCGAGATCTGGGCCCGGCTGATCGAGATCGACGCCGACGCCGCCCCGGCCAAGGCCTCGGAAATCCTGGTCGGCCTGGGCTTCACCCAGGAGGACCTGGCCCGGCCGATGGCCGAGTTCTCGGGCGGCTGGCGCATGCGCGTGGCCCTGGCCGCGGCGCTGTTCGCCGAGCCCGACATGCTGCTGCTGGACGAACCGACCAACTATCTGGACCTGGAAGGCGCCCTGTGGCTGGAGGCCCGCCTCCAGAAGTACCCGCACACCGCCCTGATCGTCAGCCACGACCGCGAGCTGCTCAACAACAGCTGCACCCACATGCTGCACCTGGCCGGCGGCAAGCTGGAGCTCTACACCGGCGGCTACGACGACTTCGAGCAGCGCCGCGCCGAGAAGGCCCGCCTGCAGCTGTCGGCCAAGGCCAAGCAGGACGCCGAGCGCGCCCACCTGCAGGCTTTCGTCGACCGCTTCAAGGCCAAGGCCTCCAAGGCGGCGCAAGCGCAGTCCCGCATGAAGCGCCTGGCCAAGATGCAGCCGGTGGCCACCACGATCGAGGAGCGCGTCGCCCCCTTCACCCTGCCCTCGCCGCCGCGGCCGCTGCCGCCGCCGTTGATCCGGCTGGAACGCGCCAATGTCGGTTACGAGGAAGGCCGACCCATCCTCAAGAACCTCAACCTGCGCATGGATCTGGACGACCGCATCGGCCTGCTGGGCGTCAACGGCGCGGGCAAGTCGACCTTCGCCAAGATGATCGCCGGGGCGCTGGGCGTGCAGTCGGGCGAGTTCCATCGCGACCGCAAGATGAAGGTCGGTTGGTTCCACCAGCACCAGATCGAGGCGATGGATCCCGAGGACACCCCGCTGGAGATCATCCGCCGGGCCATGCCGGACGCCTCGGAAAGCTCGCGTCGTTCGAAACTGGCGCAGTTCGGCCTGGGCTTCGAGAAGCAGGAGACCAAGGTCGAGAGCCTCTCTGGCGGTGAGCGGGCCCGCCTGCTGCTGAACCTGGTGGCGATGGACGCCCCGCACATGCTGATCCTCGACGAGCCGACCAACCACCTGGACATCGACAGCCGTCGGGCCCTGCTGGACGCCCTGAACGACTACGAGGGCGCGGTGATCCTGATCACCCACGACCGCTCGCTGATGGAGCTGGTCGCCGACCGCCTGTGGCTGGCCGCCGACGGCACGGTCAAGCCGTTCGACGGCGACATGGACGAGTACGCCAGGTTCGTGCTCGACCGCGCCAAGCAGGCGGTGAAACCGACCCAGGTGGCCCGCGAGCCGGCCAAGGCCGAGCCCGCCGCCGCGCCGAAGAAGACCGTCGCCATCGAGCCGCTGAAGCGCAAGATCGAGGCCGCCGAGCAGGTCGTCACCCGCACCACCCGCCAGGTCGCCGAGTTCGACGCCCAACTGGCCGATCCGGCGCTATACAAGAACCCGGCCAAGGTCGCCGAACTGACCAAGCGCCGCGACGCCGCCAAAGCCAAGCTGGACGAGGCCGAGGCCACCTGGATGAGCCTGGCCGAGGAGCTGGCCGCGGCCGAGGCCTGATCGGACTCATCTCATCAGACCTGTTGGGCGAACCTCACTTGAGGTTGCAATGGGCGGATGAACCGATAGTCTCCGGCCGCTTTTATATTTAAGCTTCGAAGCCTCAGGGGAGTTCTGGTCATGGCCACGATCAACGGTACGGCGGGCAACGACACGCTCACGGGCACAGCGGACCCCGACACGATCAATGGCTTGGCTGGCGATGACCTGCTGAGCGGCCTGGACGGCGACGACGTCCTGAACGGCGGCGCCGGCAAGAACCGGCTGGAAGGCGGCGCGGGGTTCAACACCGCCACCTATCTGGACGCCACCACGGCGGTGACCGTCTCGTTGGCCACCACGGCCTACCAGGACACCGGCTACAGCAACGACCAACTGGTCAGCATCCAGAAGCTTGTCGGTTCACTGTTCGGCGACCACCTGGCGGGCGGCGCGGGTAACGACACGCTGGACGTCGGCGGCGACATCGTCACCAGCGGCAATCAAAGCTACACCTACGCCAATGTCGGCGACATCCTGGATGGCGGCGACGGCAATGACACCCTGCTTGCCAACGGTAACAGCAACGGCGACGTCCTGAACGGCGGCGCGGGCGACGACACCATCACGGTCGGGTTTTCCGGCACAGGCATTGGCTACTACCCCGCGCTGGTCGCCATCGACGGCGACGCGGTGATGATCAACGGCGGCGATGGCGCCGACACGCTCCGCGCGGTGTCCCACGCGATCATCGACGGCGGCGCCGGTGACGACGTCATCACCATCGGCACGGGGCCACGCAACGCCGTTGAAACACGCCCCGCCACCTATTATGCGCCCCCCGGCACCGACACGACCGTACGGCTGACTGGCGGCGCGGGCCACGACACCTTCGCCATCTTCAATCCCATGGCGACCGCCATCATTACTGATTTCGTGATCGGCGAGGACAAGCTCGATGTGCGTGGCAGCCGCAATGCCAGCGGAGACAATCAGACCACGATTTATGCCGGCCAGCAGGGCGCCGATACGATCTTCTTTTCGTCCGACAACTGGAACTTCATCCTGGCACGCCTGCCCAATACGGACGCCAGCCTGCTCTCGGCCGCCGACTTCGTCGGCTATGCTCCGCCAGCCACCTATCTCTATGGGACCAGCGGCGCGGATGAACTGCACGGAACCGGCGCGGCCTTGGTCTACGGCGCCGAGGGCGACGACATCCTGTTCGCGGGCGCGGCGGGCTCCACCCTGCGCGGCGGCGCCGGCGCCGACACCCTGGTCAGCGGCGCGGGCGACGACACGCTTTATGGCTACGGCGCGGCCGGCGCGGACGCCGCCACCATCACCGACACCGTCGATTATCGCGACGCCACGGCGGCCGTGGCTGTGGCGCTCAACGCCGGTAGCGCGACCGGCGGCGGCGGGAACGATACCCTCATCGGCATCCGGAACGTCACCGGGTCGGCTTTCAACGACACGATGACCGCCCGCTTCGACGGCTCCAAACTCGACGGAGCGGCGGGTGACGACGTCCTGGTCGGCCTGGGCGAGGCAGACGTGCTGTGGGGAGGCCTGGGGGCCGACACCCTGACCGGCGGCGGCGGGGCCGACACCTTCGCCTTCGGTCCAGGCCAGTCGACCAGCGAGGCGGTCGACACCATTACCGACTTCCAGACCAAGCTGGATCGCATCGACCTGACAGCGCTGGCCCCGACAGCAGTTTCGCTGGTGCGGGTCGGCGCCGACACTCTGGTCTTCGCCAACAGCGTTAGCGGCCCACAGACCGTGATCGGCGTAAACGGCGTGATCAACGGCGGCGACATCTTCGTCGCCGGTCAGGGCGTGGCGGTGACCATGGTCGGCGACACCGGCGCCGACACCTTGATCGGCGGCGCCGTCAACGACACCCTGGACGGCGGCGCGGGCGACGACGTGCTGATCGGCGGCCTGGGCGGCGACGCCTTGACCGGCGGGGCCGGCGCCGACAACTTCAAGTACGAAAGCCTGGCCCAGAGCGTGTCGGGCGGCAGCGACCTGATCACCGACTTCCAGACCGGCGTCGACAAGATCGACTTCACCGCCATCGCACCTGACACGGTGACCATCCTGCGTAGCGGCGGCTCCAGCTTCATCTACGCCACCGACGGCTTGGGCCACCAACTGGAGTTGGCCTCGCTGACCGACGTCAACGCCGCCGACGTGGTGACCGGCGGTTCGGCCGCCGGCGTGAACCTGACTGGCGGGGCCGGCGACGACCTGCTGATCGGCGCGGCGGGCCGGGACAACTTTCTGGGCTATGACGGCGCCGACATCCTGCTCGGGGGCAGCGGGGCCGACAACCTGACCGGCGGCGCCGGCGCCGACATCTTCCGCTATACCCAGGCCCTGGACTCCACCGGCGCGGCCCAGGACGTGATCACCGACTTCGTCAGCGGCGTCGACAAGATCGAGCTGAACCTGTCGGTGACCGAGGTGTCGCTGGTGCGCCTGGGTTCGGCCACCTTCATCTTCGCCAACACCCCCAACGGCGCGATGCAGATCGGCGTCAACAGCGACGTCAACATCTCCGACCTGGTGCTGCAGACCCCGCGCGGGGTCTATCTGATCGGCGACGGCGATTCCGAGACCCTGACCGGCGGGGCGCTGAACGACGTGATCCAGGCCGGCGACGGCGTCGATCTGGTGACCGGCGGCGGCGGCGGCGACGCCCTCTGGGGCGGCGCGGGCGCGGACACCTTCAAGTATCTGCTGGCCTCGGACTCCAACACCGCCGGGTCAGACACGATCTTCGACTTCCAGACGGGAAGCGACAAGATCGACCTGACCGGCCTGGCGCCGACCGAGGTCAGCATCGTGCGGTCGGGCGGCTCCAGCTTCCTGTTCATCAACGGTCCGGGCGGCGCCAGCCAGCTGGCCGCCACCGGCGATGTCAACGCCAACGACCTGGTGCTGGGCTCCAACCTCAGCACCTATGTGATCGGCGACGACACGGCCAACGTCCTGGTCAGCGGCGCCCAGACCGACATCCTGCAGGCTGGCGGGGGCGCCGACACGCTGACCGGTGGCGGGCTCAGCGACCTTATGTGGGGCGGCGCGGGCGCGGACGTCTTCAAGTACCTGGCCGCCACGGATTCCAACGCCGCGGGCGCCGACTCGATCTTCGACTTCCAGTCGGGGATCGACAAGCTGGACCTGTCGGCGGTGCGCACCGGCGCCAGCGACACCATCGGCGTGCTCAGCAGCGGCGGCTCGACCTTCGTCTTCGTCGATCTGCATGGGGACGGCGTCGGCGACATGGTCATCCAATTGACCAACACCGCTTCGATCACCTCCAACGACTATATTTTCTAGAGTGAACGCCGGTTTTCCGGAAAGCGACGGAAAACAAGAAACTAGGGCCGGTCGCATGATGCTCATGTCGGGCGGCCGGCCCTAGAGCATCGCGCGGAAAAGCGGACGCCGGTTTTCCGAAAAAGCGATGTGAAAACAAAAGCCTAGAGCAAACCGCGCGATTCCTATATCGCGCGGTTTGCTCTAGGCGGCGCAACCCAGAGGGCGTGGTGAACACCGCGTCAACCACGTCTCTTAGCTATTCCGTCAGAGGAGCAGCTATATCCCTGCGGGCATGAGCCCAGTCCCTGTGTCTCGCAACCACATCGTCGCCAACCCCGAGGGCCTGTCCGCCCCCGTGGTGCTGGCCGCCTTCGGCGACTGGCTGGACCAGCGCCTGGCCGAGGCCATGCGACTGGACATGGACCTGGCGTTCCGCGACCGCCCGTTCGACGTCGAGATCGGCCGCGCGCCGGCCCTGGTCGGCTGGGAGCACCGCTACCTGCAGCCGGGCGCCCCGCCGCCCCAGGGCAGGATGTGGACGGTCTATCGCCTGCAGGACCAGAGCGGACGCCCCGCCCCGCTTCCGCTCAAGGCCGACGACTACGCCGACACGCTGACGCCGTTGCTCGGCGAGCTGGGCTATCTGGGGATCTTCGACGGCGAACCGGCGCTGTTCCCGGGCGTGGGGACGCGATAGGCCTTTCCTGTCGCGCGACGCCGTCAGCGCCGCAGGATCTTGTCCATCGCCCTTCCCTTGGCCAGTTCGTCGACCAGCTTGTCCAGATAACGGATCTCCCGCATCAGCGGATCGGCGACCTCCTCCACCCGGACGCCGCAGACCAAGCCCTTGATATTGGCCCGCGCCGGGTTCAGGCCCGGCGCCGTGGCGAAGAACGTCTCGAAGTCGGTCTTGTTGGTCAGCTGCGCGTCGAACGCCTCGCGACTGAAGCCGGTCAGCCAGAGGATGATCTCATTGACCTCGGCCCTGGTGCGCCCCTTCCTCTCCGCCTTGGCGACATAGAGCGGATAGACGCTCGCGAAGCTGGTTCCGTAGAGTCGATGCCTGGTCATCATGAACCCTTCCGCCTTGCGACCGGGGCTGCCGGCGCGATCGACCGGGGGGCGTTCACCTCGACCGCCGCGCCGCCACAGTCAGGCCATGGGCCCGCCCTTCCTAGCCGCACTTGACCTGCTGAACCACGCCCGTGTCGGGATTGAACAGGATGTTCAGGCGGTCGGGACGGTAGTCCATGGTCACGGGGCAGGTCGTGCAGGCCACGCGCCAGCGCGACGGATCGACCGGGGCCGGCAAGTCTGTGCGGTTCTTGCCGACGAAGGCCTGGGCGTCCTTCAGGCCGCACTGGTCCTTTTCCGCCACCGCCGCCGGCGGCTTGGCTGGCAAGGCGACGGCCGGCGGGGCGGTCGGGGTGGTCGGCGGCGGCATGGGCGCGGGCTCTGGCGCGCCGCTGGAGCAGGAGGCCAGCAACAGCACCGCGCCGACCCACACAAACCGCTTCATGCCTGCTTCTCCCATCCGCGTTCGGCGCCCTGGCGCCAGTAGGACACGGGATGGCCCGCGCCCTTGAAGGCCTTCCATCGACCCCGCGCCAGGCGCAGGGCCTCCTCGTTGCGTCCGTCGAACAGCAGGATGCACCGTTCGAAGGCCGAAAGGTCGCCCGGCTCGGCCCCGTCCAGCAGGAACAACGCCTGGCCGCCGTTGGGGTTGTCCAGCTTGTCGCTCAGCAGCACCGGCTGGCGGTCCGCCATCGGCTCGTCGTCCAGGCCGTGCGGCAGGAAGCTGTCGTCGCGCCAGGTCCACAGGTGGGCGTCCAGGGCGCGCAGGCGAGCCGGATCGCCGCCGCGCACCAGGGCCCGCCAACCGCGCCCCAGGGTCTTTTCCAGCAGCCCGGGCAGCACCTCTTCCAAGGCGCTGCGCTCGAGGTGGTAAAACCAGATGTCGCAGGGCGCGGCGGTCAAGATCAACCTTCGTAGGCGTCCGCCACCAGGCGGTTCAGCAGGCGCACGCCGAAGCCGACCGCGCCGTCAGGGACGGTGGGATCGGTCGAGGGCTTCTTCCAGGCCACCGAGGCGATGTCCAGGTGGGCCCACGGCACGCCGTTGACGAACTTCTGCAGGAACAGCGCCGCGGTGATCGAGCCGGCCGGGCGGCCGCCGATGTTCTTCATGTCGGCGATCGGGCTTTCGATCTGCTTCTCGTAGGACGCTGGCATCGGCATGCGCCACAGCGGCTCGCGCTCGGCCTTGCCGGCAACCAGAAGTTTCTCCGACAAGCCGTCGTTATTGCTGAACAAACCACCCAGGTCGTGACCCAGGGAGATGATGATCGCGCCGGTCAGGGTGGCCAGGTCGATCATGAACTTGGGCTTGAAGCGGTCCTGGCAGTACCAGAGGGCGTCGGCCAGGACGAGGCGGCCCTCGGCGTCGGTGTTGATGACCTCGATGGTCTGGCCCGACATCGAGGTGACCACGTCGCCGGGGCGCTGGGCGGCGCCGTCGGGCATGTTCTCGACCAGACCCAGGATCCCGATGGCGTTGACCTTGGCCTTGCGACCGGCCAGGGCGTGCATGACGCCGGTCACGGCGGCGGCGCCGCCCATGTCCCACTTCATGTCCTCCATGCCATCGGCCGGCTTGATCGAGATGCCGCCGGTGTCGAAGGTGACGCCCTTGCCGACGAAGGCCACCGGCTGGGCCGACTTGTCGGACGCGCCCAGCCACTTGATCACCACCAGCTGGCTCTCGCGCCGGCTGCCCTGCCCCACGCCCAGCAGGCTGCCCATGCCCAGCCTGGCCATTTCGGCCTCGCCGAGGATCTCGACCTCCAGGCCCAGCTTTTCCAGGCCCTTCACGCGGGCCGCGAATTCTTCCGGATGCAGGATGTTGGCCGGCTCGGAGACCAGGTCGCGGCTGAACAGGATGGCGTCGGCGACGGCTTCCAGCGAAGCGAACGCCTTGCGGGCCTTGGCCGGATCGGCGGCGGCCACCTTGACCACGCTGACCGACGGCTTCTTCTCGGCCTTCTCCGTGGTGCGGTATTTGTCGAAGCGATAGGCCGCCAGCTTGACGCCGAAGGCCGCGCGGGCCGCCGTCTCGGCGTCGCCGCCGCCCAGCTTCAGCACCAGTTCGGTGACGCCGGACGCCTTCAGGGCCTGGAAGGCGTGGCCGGCGGCGAGCTCGACCGCCTCCGGCTCGAAGGCGCCGTCGCCGTCGACGCCGACCAGCAGCACGCGAGCCGCCTCAAGTCCGGCGGGGGCGACCAGGTCCAGCGTCTGGCCCTTGGCGCCCGTGAAGCGGCCGCCGGCCACCGCGCGAGCCAGGGCCCCGCCGGTCGCCTCGTTGACGGCCTTGGCCTCCGGCGACAGGGCGGCGGCTTCATAGGCCAGGACGGCCAGGGCGGCGTTGGCGCCGGCCTGGGTGTCGGCGGTGACGAACTCGATACGCATGACGCGCTCCTGATGACCGGTGGAGCCCTAGCAGGACCTTCAGCCCGCTGGATTGACGCAAACCCGAAGCGAAGAAAAGCACCAATCGTCAGGGGCCTTGGCGCGACGCGGGCGAGCGCCGCTTTTACGCCTGACTTGAGCGGTTGTGCGTACGCGAACACGCCGTGTAGAAGGGACCCTTCCCTGGGGGCGCGCCGCGCGACTCCGCCGTTTTTCGTCCCCCGGTCCCCAGCCCAACCTCGATGCGCCTGATCGAACGCTATCTTTTCCGCCAGCTGCTGGGCCCGACGCTGTTGGCGACCCTGGCCCTGGTGGCGCTCGCCCTGCTGGCGCGCAGCCTGTCGGAGTTCGACGTGCTGATCGAGCAGCGCCAGAGCGCGATGGTCTTCCTCAAGATCATCGCCCTGGCCCTGCCCCAGCTGCTGGGCATGATTCTGCCGATCGCCCTGTTCGTGGCCACCCTGGTGGCCCTGAACCGGCTGCATACCGAACAGGAGATCGTGGTCTGTTTCGCGGGCGGCATGAGCCGCTGGCGCGTGATCTCCCCGGCCATGCGCCTGGCGGTGTTCGCGACCCTGCTGTCCCTGGTCATGAGCCTGTGGGCGGCGCCGTGGAGCTCGCGGGCGATTCGCGAGACCTTCTTCGATATCAAGTCCGACCTGGCCTCGACCCTGGTGCGGCCGGGCGAGTTTACCGAACCGGGGCCGGGCCTGACGGTCTACGCCCAGACGATCGACCGCGACCAGATCATCCACAACCTTTTCATCCACCAGGAAAAGGCGGGCGGCGGGGCCGTCACCTACACCGCCCGCGAAGGCGTCATCGCCGAACGCAAGGGCCTGCCGGTCCTGGTGCTGCGCAAGGGCTCCAACCAGGAGTTCTCCAGCTCAGGCGTGCTGCAGTACCTGTCGTGGGACGAATATACCTTCGACCTCAGCTCGCTGTTCCAGAGCGACGAGCTGCTGCACTACAAGATCGGCGACCGCTACCCGCACGAACTGTTCTTCCCCGATCTCACCCAGGAGTGGGAGCAGCAGAACCGCGACAAGCTCCTATCCGAGGGCCATTGGCGACTGGCCAGCCCGCTCTACAACCTGGCCATGATGTCGATGGCGGTGGCGGCGGTGATCGGCGGCTCGTTCAGCCGCATGGGCTACGGCCGGCGGATCGCCATGGTCGGCGCGGCCGCGGCCCTGGTGCAAATCGTCGGCTTCGGCGTCAAGGCCGCGTGCGACAATGACGTCTGGCTCAATCCCCTGCAGTACGCCGTGCCGCTGGCGGCGATCTGGTGGGGCCTGCGGCAGATCTTCCGCCAGAAGGTGGCCCGCTACATCGCCATCGGCTCGCACGACACCCTCCAACCGCAGGGGGTCCAATGATCGGCGTCGGCATGATCGAGCGCTATGTGCTCAGAAAGACGCTGGCCGGCTTGGCGGCCGCCCTCGCGGTCGTCGCCGCGCTGGTCATGCTGATCGCCTTCGTCGACATTTCCAAGAACGTCGGCACCCGGACCGACGTCGGTTTCGCCCAACTGCTGTTCCTGACCGTGCTGCAGGCCCCCGCCACGATCCTGGTGCTGACGCCCTTCATCTTCCTGTTCGGAACCCTGGGCGCCTTCGTGGGCCTGAACCGGCGCAGCGAGCTGATCGCCATGCGGGCGGCGGGGGTCTCGGCCTGGCGGTTCATCATGCCGGCGGCCGTCGCCGCCTTCGTCATGGGGCTGCTGACCCTGACCCTGCTCAATCCGCTGACCTCGGCGATGAGCGCCCAGTTCGAGGCCTCGCGCAACGCGCTGATGGAAAGCTACCTGAAGTCGGCGCCCAAGGGCCTGTGGCTGCGCCAGGGCGACGAGAAGACCCAGGTGGTCATTCGTGCCCGGGCGCGCGACCAGGTGGAGGGCGCGGTCCGCCTGCGCGGCGTGTCGCTGTTCGTCTATGCCGTCCAGCCCGACGGGTCCCTGCAGTTCGCCCAGCGGATCGAGGCGGACGAGGCTCGGCTGGAACCCGGCTTCTGGCGTCTGTCGGGCGTGCGCGTGGCCATGCCCGGGGCCGGGGCGATCCGCTCCGAGACCTACACCATGCCGTCCAACCTCGACGATCGCACCGCGTCGGAGCGGTTCAACAATCCCCAGTCCATAGCCGTCTGGCTGCTGCCCGAGACCATCAAGCGCACCGAGGCGGCGGGGTTCTCGTCGATTCCGTTCCGCCTGCGGCTGCAGCAGGTCCTGGCCACGCCGCTGCTGTTCGCGGCCATGTCGGTCCTGGCCGCCGCCTTCTCGCTGCGCCTGATGCGGCTGGGCGGGCTGGCGGGCCTGGCGGGCGCGGGCGTAACCTTGGGCTTTGGTTTCTTCTTCTTTAACGAGCTATGTGGCGCATTGGGCAAGGCCGACGTGCTGACGCCGGCCATGGCGGCGTGGACCCCGCCGATCGTGGCGCTTTTGGCGGGTCTGACGCTGCTTTGCTATACCGAGGATGGTTGAGTCTGTGTCGCCGGGATCGAGGACTTTGATGATGGAGCTTCGCTGGGGCGCGAAAGAGACGGGCCGCGCGGTCCTGCTGGCCGGAGCGGCCTGGCTCGCCCTCGCCGCCTCGGCGCAGGCGCAGCAGCCGCTCGCCACCATTCCCGCCGCCCCCGCGCCCGCGGCGGCCGTCGACGACGGGCTGGGCGACACCGGCTACTATCTCGAATCCGACCTCCTGATCCGCGACGACGCCAATCAGAAGATGATCGCCCGCGGCGACGTCGAGGCCCGCTACCAGGGCCGCACCCTGCGCGCCGACGAGGTGGTCTACGACACCAAGACCGAGGTGGTCACCGCCCACGGCCACGTGACGCTGATCAACGCCGACGGCACCGCCGAATTCGCCAACGACATGACCATGGACAAGGACCTGAAGGCCGGCTTCGCCCGCGGCTTCTCGGCCCGCCTGGACAAGAACATCAAGATCGCCAGCGACAGCGCCGTGCGTCGCAATGACAAGATCACCGAGCTGAACAAGGCGATCTACACCCCCTGCGAGGTTTGCGCCGCAAAACCCAACCCGACCTGGAGCATCCAGGCCGACAAGGTGGTCCAGGACAAGAACAAGCACCTGGTCTACTACCATGGCGCCACCATCCGAGTGTTCGGCGCGCCGCTGATGTACCTGCCGATCTTCTGGCACCCCGACCCCCAGACCGAGCGCCGCTCCGGGTTCCTGGTGCCCAAGATCAGCGTCTCCAAGAAGCGTGGTTTTGTCTATGAACAGCCCTATCTGTTCGCGTTGTCGCCGTCTCAGGATCTGGTGGTAACCCCTCAATTCAACACGAAAGTTAACCCGTTCCTGAAGGCCCAGTACCGCAAGCGGTTCTATTCGGGCTATGTCGAGGCGCGGGTCGGCCTGACCTATGACAAGGACTTCGACAACCACGGGGACCGCTTCGGCGAGGCGACGGCCAAGAGCTACATCCTGGCCAAGGGGCTGTTCGACATCGACGAGAAGTGGAAGTGGGGCTTCAGCGCCGAACGGGCCTCGCAGGCGCTGATCTTCGACGACTACGACATCAACGAAGTCTACCAGCAGCGCGGCCAATTCTCGGCCGACGACCATCGCCTGATGTCGCAGATCTACACCACCCGGCAATCGGAACGCTCCTATCTTTCGGCCTCGATGATCTCGGTGCAGGGCCTGCGCGTCGTCCAGGTCAACTCCGCCGGCCTGGCCAACCAGTTCGAGAACAGTGGGGCCTTCCCGCTGATCGGGCCGATGGTCGAGGGACGCTGGGAGCCGGAATCGCACATCCTGGGCGGCCGCCTTCGCGTCCAGGGTTCCGGCGTGGTCCTGACGCGCTCGGAGTCGCAATTCGGAGAGCCGCCCTACGCCTACGCCGCTTACAGGGGCCAGGACGGGGTCGATTCCGCCCGCGGCTCGATCAAGGGCGAATGGCGCGCCAGCATGATCCTGGGCTCGGGCCTGCGTGTCGAGCCCTTCGCCCAGGCGCGCGGGGACTCCTATCGCGTCAGCGACGTCTTCCTGCCGACCGGCGCCTTGGCCGTGGGCGACACGACCACCAACATCAACTACTCGCGCGGGCTCGGCGTCGCCGGGGTCGACCTGAGCATGCCCTTCTTCAAGCCGCTGAAGGACGGCGGCAGCGTGGTGCTGGAACCCCTGGTCCAACTGGCGACCGGTTCCGACAGCTCGCGGGTGCCGATCGTCGTGGCCCGCGATCCCGCCGGCAATCCGATCTACTTCAACGAAGACAGCACCAACTTCGAACTGGACGAAACCAACCTGTTCGACGTCAACAAGTCGCCTGGCTTCGACCTCTATGAAGGCGGCACGCGGATGAACGTGGGCGGTCGCGCGACGGTGAAGTTCGCCGACGGCCGAGGCGGCAGCGTCTTGCTGGGCCGGAGCCTGCGCACCAAGATCGATCCGCTGATGCCGACCCGGGCCGGGCTCGACCAGAAGGCCTCGGACTGGGTCGTGGCGGCCACTGTGACGCCGATCCGCGGGATCACCGCCTTCACCCGGGCCCGTTTCGACGACGACACCAGCAAGCTCAACCGTCTGGAAGCCGGCCTCGACGCCTCGGTCGCCCGCGGCTTCGGCTCCCTGCGCTACCTGAAGGACAACAAGGACACCTCGGGCTTCCGCCAGGAAAACCTGGATTTCGTCGGCGACTACAAGATCCGCGAGAACTGGGGCGTGACCGCCTTGGGCCGCCTGTCCTACCAGGACGCCCGCGCCTTCGGCCTGACCTCCAGCGCCAGCAAATGGTCCTGGACCCGTCGCGACCTCGGCGTCTACTACAAGGACGATTGCGTCCGCGTCGACATGATCTACCAGAACGAAGATCGTTACACCCAGACGACCAGCGGCCTGAAGTTGAAGTCCAACGAGTCCGTGGTGCTGCGCCTAACGCTCGCCACATTGGGCGACACACTGTACAGCGATTAGAATGTCACCGCGTCGGGGGACGCGCGATTAAGCGCGCGCCTTCCTTTGGACGCGTCTAGAGGAACGACAATACCGATGCGGTCTGCGCGTAGCGTGACGAAACTGGCGGCCTGCACCGCTTCCATCCTCGCCTTGACCGTGGCGAGCCTCGGCCTGCCGGCCCTGGCTCAGGAGGCCGCACCCGCGGCGACCCCGACCGTGGATGCGCCGCCGGCCGCGCCGGCCGCAGCCGCGCCGCGCGCCAATCCGCTGTCGGAAAGCGTCGCGGCCGTCGTCAACGACGACATCGTCTCCAGCTACGACCTGATGCAGCGCATGCGCCTGCTGATGGTCACCTCGGGCCTGCAGCCGACCCAGGAGAACCTGCCCCAACTGGAGCAGGAAGCCCTGCGCTCGCTGATCGACGAGCACGTCCAGATGCAGGAACTGCGTCGGGTGGAGAAGGCCCAGAAGATCACGATCATCTCGACCGACAAGGAAGTCGAGGAGCAGATCGAGGACATCGCCAAGGGCAACAACATGACCGGGGCGCAGCTGACCCAGCAGCTGCAGTCCCAGGGCGTCGGAATCGACACCTGGAAGGCGCAGATCCGCGCCGACAGCAGCTGGCAGGCCTGGATCAGCGGTCGCTATGGCTCGCGCCTGCGGATCGGCGACGATCAGATCAAGGCCTTCGAGCGCCGCCAGGCCGAAGCCGCCAGCAAGCCGCAGTACCAGGTCAGCGAAGTCTTCATCGACGCCGGCCGCGTCGGCGGCATGGAAGTGGCCCAGAACGGCGCCAAGCAGCTGGTCACCCAGATGCAGCAGGGCGCGCCTTTCGCCGCGGTGGCCCGCCAGTTCTCGGCCTCGCCGACGGCGGCCAACGGCGGCGACGCCGGCTGGGTCAGCCCCGGCGAGATGCCGCCCGAGGTCGACGCGGCGCTGGAGCAGCTGCGCCCCGGCCAGTTGTCGGCTCCGATCCAGGTGCGCGACGGCGTCTACATCGTCTATCTGCGCGAGAAGCGCTCGGGCGCGAAGACCGCCCTGGTCGACCTCAAGCAGGTGGCCATCGCCCTGCCCAAGGACGCGACCCAGCCCCAGGTCGACGCCGCCCAGAAGCTGCTCGTCGACCTCAAGCCCAAGATCACCAGCTGCGAGACCCTCGAGGCCACGGCCGGCAAGGTCGAGGGCGTGGTGGCCGGCGACCTGGGCGAGGCCGAGATCACCGACCTGGCGCCGGCCTTCCAGGAAGCCGCCAACACCCTCAAGGTCGGCCAGGTCTCAGACCCGATCCGCACCGACGCCGGCTTTCACCTGATCGCCGTCTGCGGCAAGCGCCAGTCCGGCGCCCAGGCGCCGACGCACGACCAGATCGAAAACCGCCTGCGCGGCCAACAGCTTGCGCTGATCTCCAAACGTTATCTGCGAGACCTGCGCAACTCGGCGACCATCGAGACCCGGTGAAGACCACGGCCCTCGCCCTGAGCGCAGGCGATCCGGCCGGCATCGGACCGGAGATCATCGCCAAGGCCTGGTCGGTGCTGCGCGCCGAGGGGCCGAGCTTCATGGTGGTGGGCGACGCCCAGCTGCTGGCCTCGGCCGGCGGCGGGGTGAAGGTCCGCGCGGTCACCGGGCCGGTCGAGGCGATCAGGGTGTTCGGCCAGGCCCTGCCCGTGCTGGACATCCCGCTGCAGGCCCCCGTGGTGGCCGGCAAGCCGTCCAGCGCCCACGCGCCCCAGGTGATCCGCTGGATCGAGACCGGCGCGGGCCTGGCCCTGTCGGGCGCCGTGGCCGGCCTGGTCACCGCCCCCATCGCCAAGGCTCCGCTGTACGACGCCGGCTTCGCCTTTCCAGGCCACACCGAGTTCCTGGCCGAACTGACCCATGTGGGCGAGCGTCAGCCGCCGCACGGGCCGGTCATGATGCTGGCGGCCCGCGACCTGCGCGCCACCCTGGTGACCATCCACACCCCGCTGTCGGCCGTGCCCGCGGCCCTGTCGATCGAGGCGATCGTCAACGCCGGCCTGGTGACCGTCGAGGCCCTGCGCAAGGACTTCGGCATCGCGGTTCCGCGCCTGGCGGTGGCGGCCCTGAACCCGCATGCGGGCGAAGGCGGCGCCCTGGGCGGCGAGGAGGCGGCGATCATCGAGCCCGCCGTCCGGATCCTTCGGGACAGGGGCGTAGAGGTCAAGGGCCCCGCCCCGGCCGACAGCCTGTTCCACGCCGAGGCCCGCGCCACCTACGACGCGGTGCTGTGCATGTATCACGACCAGGCGCTGATCCCGGTCAAGATGCTGGACTTCTGGGCCGGGGTGAACGTCACCCTCGGGCTGCCGATCGTGCGCACCTCGCCCGACCATGGTACGGGTTTCGACATCGCCGGCCGCGGCCTGGCCCGGGCCGACAGCCTGGTCGCCGCCATCCGCCTGGCGGCCGAGATCGCCGACCGCCGCGCCATCGCCTAGTTTTAGGCCGCCTGAACTCTCGAGACGCCCATGAGCCTCGCCGACCTGCCGCCGCTCCGCGAGGTTCTCGCCGAGCATGACCTGCTGGCCAACAAGAGCTTCGGCCAGCACTTCCTGCTGGACCTGAACATCACCCGCAAGATCGCCCGCCTGTCCGGGGTCGGCGAAGGCGACGTGGTGATCGAGGTCGGCCCCGGCCCCGGCGGCCTGACCCGGGCCCTGCTGGAGACCGGCGCGCGGGTCGTGGCGGTCGAGATGGACAAGCGCTTCATCCCGCTGCTTGAGGACCTGGGCGCCGCCGCCGACGGCCGGCTGGAGATCGTCCAGGGCGACGCCCTGAAGGTCGACATGGCCGCCGTCGCCGGCGGTCCGGCCCACATGGTCAGCAACCTGCCCTACAACGTCGGCACCCCCCTGCTGATCAACTGGCTGACCGGCCCATTCCGGCCGCTGTCGATGACCCTGATGTTCCAGAAGGAGGTCGCCGACCGCATCGCCGCCGACGTCGACGACGACGCCTATGGCCGCCTGGCCGTGGTCTCCCAGACCGTCTGCAGCGCCAAGGTGGTCATGGACCTGCCGGCCCGCGCCTTCACCCCGCCGCCCAAGGTGGCCTCGGCCGTGGTGCGCCTGGTCCCGCTGGAGCCGGCGCCCGACAAGGCTCTGGTCGCGGCCCTGGAAAAGGTCACCGCCGCCGCTTTCGGCCAGCGCCGCAAGATGCTGCGCTCCAGCCTCAAGGGCCTGGGCGGCGGGGCGCTGTGCGAGAAAGCCGGCATCGATCCCGACGCCCGGGCCGAGACCATCGACGTGGCGGGATTCCAGGCGCTGGCGCGGGCGGTGATGGGCTAACCGGCCCCAGGGCAAGAGCTCGGAATCCGCCGCACGCGACGGTCGGCCGCCGCAACCGCTTTACGCCTCCAAAATGTCTGAGTAATTTTCCCGACGCCTGATGGCGATTGGGGAAGAGGTGGAATAATCGACCTACCCAAGGGTTTTGAGCCCCTGATGCGCCAACATTTCCCCAAGCAAAGAGAGCCCCGGCCATGGCGTTATTTGTCTGACAAAAATTGGACTCACGTCTTGTAGGCGCCGCCTTCGGTGCGGTAGCAAGGCGCAAACGGGGAAGCGTCATGCGGCATGGATCGAAATCGCGCGGAAGTGTCGGCTCTGGCCCCGCTCCGCTCCGGACCTGGCTCGCCCGCGGCGCCCTGCTGCTGTGCATCGCCCTGCCCGCCAGCGCGCTGGCCGCCGAACCCGCGCCGGGCAGCAACCCGCTGCTGCGCGACGTCTTCACCGCCGATCCCGCGCCGCTGGTGGTGGGCGACACCGCCTACCTCTATGTCGGCCATGACGAGGCGAAGGGCGACGAATTCTTCCGCATGAACGATTGGCGCGTCTATTCCTCGCGCGACCTCAAGCACTGGACGTCGCACGGCGCCATCATGAAGCCGACCGACTTCAAATGGGCGGTGGGCGAAGCCTGGGCGGCGCAGACGGTGCAGCGCAACGGGCGCTTCTACTTCTACGCCACCGTGACGCATGACGACCGCCACCCGGGCAGGGCCATCGGCGTGGCGGTGGCCGACACCCCGCTGGGCCCCTTCAAGGACGCGCGCGGCTCGGCGCTGGTCACCGACCAGATGACGCCCGGCCCCTATGCCTGGGACGACATCGACCCCACCGTCCTCGTCGACGACGACGGCACGGCCTGGCTGGCCTGGGGCAACCCGGTGCTCCACCTGGCGCGGCTCAAGCCCAACATGACGGAGCTGGACGGGCCGATCGAGAACATCGCCCTGCCCAACTATACCGAGGGGCCGTGGCTGTCCAAGCGCAAGGGCCTCTACTACCTGACCTATGCGGCGATGGCCCATCAGGGCGTGTGGGAGCACCTGGCCTACGCCACGGCGCCCAGCCCGCGCGGGCCATGGACCTACGGCGGCCTCATCACCGGCCCGGTAAAGAACAGCTACACCATCCATCCCGGCCTGCTCGACTTCAAGGGCCGGTCCTATCTGCTGTATCACAACGGCACGCTGACCCTGCCCGACGGCCAGACCGGCGCCGGCGCGCGCCGCAGCGTCACGATCGAGTACCTGCACTACGGCGCGGACGGCGGCATCCTGCCCATCACCCAGACCGAGGCCGGCATCAGCGTGCCACCCCCGCCCGCCGCGCCGGCGCCGACCATCGACTACGGCCACTCGGACCCCGCCGTGCGCGTGCGGCAGTTCGTGCAGGGCTATCCGACCGCATGGCCTGGCGCGCCGGCGCTGGCGTCGGTGGCCGACCCCTTCAACCAAGCGCCGGAGCCAGTGGGCTTCAACAGCAACGGCGGCCTCAGCCGCATCGCCCAGACCTTCGTGCCGCCCGCCGACATGACGCTTGCCCGCATCAGCCTCTACGCGGGCGACGGCCTGGGCACGGGCGACGGGCGCTCGCTGCGGCTGTCGCTGCGAGACCTGGGCGAGGCGGAAGGCGTCGACCGCGGAACCGAGCTGCTCGGCGCCCCCGGCGGCCTGGCCATCGCCTACCAGCCCCAGGGGGCGGGCCTGCTGAGCTTCGATCTGGCCACCGCCACGCCGGTCCGGCTGAAGGCGGGGCGCCGCTATGTGCTGGAGCTGAGCGGCGAGCGCCAGGCGCTCACGGTCTATCTGCGCGCCAGCCGCGGCGACATCTATGCCGCCGGCGCCGCGCTCGGGGACGGCCAGCCGCTCAAGGACAGGTCCGGCGCCGCCATCGACCTCGCCTTCGCCCTCTACGGCAAGCCATGAAGCAGGCATGGCATAGTCCGAGAATGAAGATCGTGGAGACCTTCGCGCCAACCGGTCGCGGTTTGGCGGTTACCAACGACATCTAGATTACGAGGCCGAAGGCGTAAGCGGCGCCGCGAACGGTCCGCAACGGGTCATGGGCCGGCCCCTCACCAACGCAGGACCCGGCCCCGCCGAGCGGCCGCCTCACGATTTCGCCAGCTTGCCCAGCAGTTGCTCGGCCACGCCCGGCGGCACGAACTTGTGGACGTCGCCGCCCAGCGCCGCGATCTCCTTGACCAGGCGCGAGGCGATGGCCTGGTGGCGCGGGTCGGCCATCAGGAACACGGTCTCGATCTCGCGGTCGAGCTGCTGGTTCATGGCGGTCATCTGGAATTCGTACTCGAAGTCGGCCACGGCCCGCAGGCCGCGTACGATCATCTGGGCCCCGACCTCGCGGGCGAAATGCATCAGCAGGCTGTCGAACGGCCGCACCTCGATCTCGGCGATCCTGGTCAGGTGGGCCGTCTCGCGCCGCACCATCTCCACCCGTTCGTCCAGCGAGAACAGCGGCCCCTTGCCGATGTTCACCGCCACCCCGATCACCAGCCTGTCGACCAGCTTGACCGCCCGGCCGATGATGTCCAGGTGACCGTTGGTGACCGGGTCGAAGGTGCCCGGGTAGAGACCGATCCGCATGCTTTTCCCTCACCGGACCTAAGCCCGCTGGCCCTTGCTCTGGGTCGCTTACGAGGTCTCGTCCGCCCCGTTTTCGTCGCCCGTGTTGTCGTCGCCGCTAGTGTCGTCCCCACCGGCTTCGGCGAGGCGCTCGACGCTGACGACGTGCTCGTCGGCGGCGGTGCGGAAGATGGTTACGCCTTGAGTATTCCGCGCCGCAACACGAATTTGCGAGACGGGCACGCGGATCATCTGGCCTGCGTCGGTGACCAGCAGGATCTGGTCGCCCTCCTCGACGGGGAACGAGCCCACCAGCTTGCCGCCGCGCTTGCTGAGGTCCTGGGCGGTCAGGCCCTGGCCGCCGCGGCCGGTGCGGCGGTAGTCGTAGGCGCTGGTGCGCTTGCCAAAGCCTTCAGACGACACGGTCAGCAGGATCTCCTCGGCCGCGCCGAGCTCGGCGATGCGCTCGGGGGTCAGGCTGGCCTCGCCGCCCTCTTCCTCGCCCTCCTCGGGCGCGGCGGGAGCCTCGTCGCCTTCCTCGCCCAGGGCTCGGGCCAGGGCCCGCTGGTGCTTGAGGTAGGCGGCGCGCTCGGCCGGGGTGGCGTCGACATTGCGCAGCACGCCCATCGAGATGACGCTGTCGCCCTGGGCCAGGCGCACGCCGCGCACGCCGGTGGAGTCGCGGCTGGCGAACACCCGCACCTCGTCGGCCGAGAAGCGGATGCAGCGGCCCGAGGCGGTGTTGAGCAGGATGTCCTTGCTGCCGTCGCAGACGGCGACGCCGACGATGCCGTCGCCTTCGTCAAGTTTCATGGCGATCTTGCCGTTGCGGCGGACATCGACGAAGTCCGACAGCTTGTTGCGGCGCACGCTGCCCGAGCGGGTGGCGAACATCACGTCCAGGCTGTTCCAGGTGGCCTCGTCCTCCGGCAGGGCCAGGATCGAGGTGATGGTCTCGCCCGGCTCGATCGGCAGCAGGTTGACGAAGGCCTTGCCGCGGCTGTTGGCGACGCCCAGCGGCAGGCGCCAGACCTTCATCTTGTAGACCTTGCCGCCCGAGGTGAAGAACAGCAGCGGGGCGTGGGTCGAGGCCGAGAACACGCGGGTGACGGCGTCCTCGGTCTTGGTGGCCATGCCGGCCTTGCCCTTGCCGCCCCGGTGCTGGGTGCGGTAGGCGGCCAGCGGCGTGCGCTTGACGTAGCCGCCCAGGGTGACGGTGATGACCATCTCCTCGCGGACGATCAGGTCCTCGTCTTCCATGTCGGCGTCGCCATCGACGATCTGGCAGCGGCGCGGGATGGCGAACTTCTCGCGCACCTCGACCAGTTCCTCGCGGACCACGGCCATGATGTTGGCGCGGTCCGACAGCAGGTCGAGATAGCCCTTGATGGCTTCCGACAGCGTGGCGACTTCGTTGCCGATCTCGTCGCGGCCGAGGCCCGTCAGGCGCGACAGGGTCAGGGCCAGGATGGCGCGGGCCTGCTCGTCGGTCAGGCGGATCAGCCCGCCCTCTTCCTGCACGGTGCGCGGGTCGGCGATCAGCTCGACCAGGGGCAGCATGTCGCCGGCCGGCCATGACTTGGCCACCAGCCGCTCGCGGGCCTCGGTCGGGTCCTTGGACGAGCGGATGATGTGGATGAACTCGTCGATATTGGCCACGGCGATGGTCAGGCCGACCAGGACATGGCCGCGGTCGCGCGCCTTGCCCAGCTCGAACTTGGTCCGCCGGACCACCACTTCCTCGCGGAAGGCGACGAACAGCTCGATCAGCTGGCGCAGGCCCATCTGCTCGGGGCGGCCGCGGTTCAGGGCCAGCATGTTGACGCCGAACGAGCTTTGCAGCGCCGTGAAGCGGTAGAGCTGGTTCAGGATCACCTCGCCCGAGGCGTCGCGCTTCAGCTCGACCACGATGCGCATGCCGTCGCGGTTGGACTCGTCGCGGATGTCGGAGATGCCCTCGATCCGCTTGTCGCGGACCATTTCGGCGATGTACTCGACCAGGTTGGACTTGTTCACCTGGTAGGGAATGGCCGTGATGACGATGGCCTCGCGGCCGGCGCGGATCTCTTCCACCGTGGCCAGGCCGCGCATGACCACCGAGCCGCGGCCGGTCAGCAGCGCCTGGCGCGGGCCGGCCCGGCCGATGATCTCGCCGCCGGTCGGGAAGTCGGGACCCGGCACCAGGTCCAGCAGCTGGTCGGTGGTGACGTCCGGCTGGTCGATCACCAGCAGGCAGGCGTCGATCACCTCGCCCAGATTGTGCGGCGGGATGTTGGTGGCCATGCCGACGGCGATGCCGCCCGCGCCGTTGACCAGCAGGTTGGGGATCCGCGAGGGCAGGACGACGGGTTCCTGCTCCTTGCCGTCGTAGTTGTCCTGGAAGTCGACCGTGTCCTTGTCCAGGTCGGCCAGCAGCGACATGGCCGGCGGAGCCATGCGGCACTCGGTGTAGCGCATGGCCGCGGGCATATCGCCGTCGACCGAGCCGAAGTTGCCCTGGCCGTCGATCAGCACCAGGCCCATCGAGAACGACTGGGTCATCCGCACCAGGGTGAAGTAGATCGAGGCGTCGCCGTGCGGGTGGTACTTGCCCATCACGTCGCCGACCACGCGGGCCGACTTGACGTAGGGCCGCTCGGGCGTCTGGCCCTGCTCGTGCATCGAGAACAGCACCCGGCGGTGCACGGGCTTGAGGCCGTCGCGGGCGTCCGGCAGCGCCCGGCTGACGATCACGCTCATCGCATAGTCGAGATAGGAGCGGCGCAGCTCGTCCTCGATATTGATGGGGGTAACGTCCCCGCGGGACGCCGGCGAGGCCGGAGACCCGGGGATGGTGTTTTGATCGTCGCTCAAGGGAATTTTTCGCCGTCAGAATCGAACACGGAACCGTCAAAAACAGTTAGCATTCCCCTCGCCAAGACGCCACCTTCACGGCCCCAACCCTTGGTTTTCCGGGAGTTTCAGATGCGTTTGACCGCCCTCGCCCTGTCCTTTGGCCTGATCGCCGCCGCGACCGCCGTCCAAGCCTCGACCGCCCAGGCCGCCACCGCCGAGCTGAAGGGCGCCGACGGCAAGGCCCTGGGGACCGCCACCCTGACCGACGCGCCGCACGGCGTGCTGCTGCGCATCGAGGCCAAGGGCCTGACGCCCGGCTGGCACGGCCTGCACTTCCACGAGAAGGGCGATTGCGGTGCGCCCGACTTCAAGTCGGCCGGCGCCCACGTCCACACCACGACCGCCGTGGTCCACGGCCTGCTGAACCCGGACGGCAACGACAACGGCGACCTGCCCAACCTGTTCGCGGCGGCCGACGGCTCGGCGACGGTCGAGCTGTTCTCGCCCCTGGTGTCGCTGAACGGCGCGGGCGGCCGCCCCGCCCTGCTCGACGCCGACGGCTCGTCCATCGTCGTCCACGCCAGCCCCGACGACTACAAGACCCAGCCGATCGGCGGAGCCGGGGCGCGGGTGGCCTGCGGGGTGGTGAAGTAGCGCCCTGCGTCCTTCGAGGCTCGACTTCGCCTCGCACCTCAGGATGAGGAATTCAGCAGCAACAAAGCTCCTCATCCTGAGGCGCCCGCGCAGCGGGCCTCGAAGGACGCACCGCGCCTAGGTCGCCTCGCCCTCGGCCGGCACGACCTTCTTGGCCGTCAGGGCCACCAGGGCCACGCCGCCCATGGTCGCGGCCGCGCCGATGACCAGCTGCGGCGACAGGGCGTCGCCCATGAACAGCACGCCGATCGTGCACGACACCAGCGGCGTCAGCAGGAAATAGGGCGTCACCCGCCCCGCCTCGCGCCGCTGGACCAGCCAGAACAGCAGGGCGCTGGCCCCGATGGTCGAGACCACGCCGGCGAAGGCCACGCAGGCCCAGGCGATCGGCGCGGCCGTCCGCACCCGCTCGACGACATTGTCCTCGAAGCCGAACGACATGGCCAGCAACGCCGGCGCGGCGACGACGGCGGTCAGGGCCTGGACCTGCAGCGGCTTGGCGCCGGGGGTCTGGCGGACGAGCACCGTGGCCAGGGCCCAGCAGGCGCTGGCCACCACGCCCAGCGCGATGGCCGGCAGGTCGGCCGCCCCGTGCGGGTCCAGGCTCATCCAGGCCACGCCGACGAAGGCCACGACTAGGCCCGCCACGGCCAGCGGCTTCATGGTCTCGCCCAGCATCTTCCAGGCGAACAGGGCGGTGAACGGGATCCACAGCTGGGTGGCCACCACCAGCGGGCTCAGCGACTTGGCCAGGCCGAAGGCGATGTAGATGATCCCGAAGTGGATCGGTCCCGACAGCAGGCAGATGGCCGCCAGGCGCTTGGACCACGGGAACGGCGGCTTGAGAAACGGCGCCAGGAAGGCCAGGGCCAGAGCGAAGCGCAGGGCCCCGACCATCATCGGCGGCAACTCGGCGGTCGCCACCTTGGCCGCGGCGTTGTTCAGGCCCCAGGTCAGGATGATGGCCGCGATGGCCAGGCGCTCGATCGCCGTGAGGGGCGTGCTGGACGACATGGCCTCGCTTGGATCAGACCCCGCCGTTTCCTTCAACCCCGCCGGCGCCCACGACCTTGCGGATCGCGGCCGTCAGGATCGCGAGATCCGCGTCGGGCGTCGTGAAGGCGGGGGTCAGGTAGACGGTCCTGCCCATCGGCCGGATCCAGGCCCCCTCGGCCGCGAAGGCGTCGCACAGGGCGCCGACGGCCACCGGCGCGTCAAATTCCACCACCCCGATCGCGCCCAGCACGCGGATGTCGACCACGCCCGGCGCGGCGCGAACCGGCTCCAGGCCCTCGGCCAGGGCCGCCGAGACCCGCGCCACCTCGGCCCGCCAGGCGCCGGCCTCGAACAGGTCCAGCGAGGCGTTGGCCGCCGCGCAGGCCAGGGCGTTGCCCATATAGGTCGGGCCATGCATCAGGGCCGCCCCGGCGTCGTCCGACCAGAAGGCCTCGAACACCCGGGTCGAGGCCACGGCGACCGACAGCGGCAGGGTCCCGCCGGTCAAGGCCTTGGACAGGGTGACGATGTCCGGCTCGACGCCGGCCGCCTGCATGGCGAACAGCGGGCCCGTGCGTCCGAAGCCGGTGAAGATCTCGTCGAAGATCAGCAGCACGCCGTGCCGGTCGGCCAGGCGGCGCAGGACCCGAAGGACCGCGGGGTCATGGAACAGCATGCCGCCCGCGCCCTGGACCAGGGGTTCGGTCAGGATGGCGGCGATCTCCCCGCCCCGCTGGGCCAGCAAGGCGTCCAGCGCCGCCTCGGACGCGGCGTCCACTGGCAGGTCGGCGATCACCTGGGCCGGCATCACGCCCGAGAACAGGCTGTGCATGCCCTCGTCCGGATCGCAGACCGTCATCGTCGCCAGGGTGTCGCCGTGATAGCCGCCCCGGAACGACAGGAACTTCGTCCGCCCGGCGACGCCGCGATTGATGTGGAACTGCAGCGCCATCTTCATGGCGATCTCGACCGACACCGAGCCGGACTCGGCGAAGAAGGCGTGGTTCAGCTCGCCCGGCAGCAGGTCAGCCAGGCGCCGGGCTAGGCGATAGGCCGGCTCGTGGGCCAGGCCGCCGAACATCACGTGCGGCATGCGCTCCAGCTGGTCGCGGATCGCGGCGGCGACGTGCGGGTGGTTGTAGCCGTGGCAGGCGGTCCACCACGAGGCCAGGCCGTCGACCAGCTCGCGCCCGTCGTCCAGAATCAGCCGCGAACCGCGCGTGGCCACCACCGGCAACGGCGGGCGGGCGGTCTTCATCTGGCAGTAAGGCCGCCAGACGTGCGGAGCGCCGGCCGCGAGCCAGTCTGGGCTTTCAACGGTCATGGCGCGATCCTTCGTTGCTTCGGCGGGGCGCACTGCCTATGCCCTCCCGCACCGGGGGGCAAACGGGAACCGCCATGCACAGTCTGGACACCTACGCCGCCGACAAGATCCAGCGCCTTGAGGCCGCCAGCCTGATGCGCCGGCTCAAGCCCACCCAGCGCACCGCCGGCGCCTTCGTCGAGCGCGACGGCCGCAGGCTGCTGTCCTTTTCCTGCAACGACTATCTGGGCCTGTCGCAGCATCCGGCGGTCAAGGCCGCCGCCCAGGCCGCGATCGAGACCTACGGCGCGGGCTCCGGCGCCTCGCGGCTGGTGACCGGCGACACGCCCCTGCTGTCGGAACTGGAGGCCCGCCTGGCGCGGCTGAAGGGGACCGAGGCCTGCGCGGTGTTCGGCTCGGGCTACCTGGCCAACACCGGCCTCATCCCCACCTTCGCCGGCAAGGGCGACATCGTGCTGGTCGACGAGCTGGCTCACGCCTGCATCTGGGCCGGGGCCCAGCTGTCGGGCGCGCGGGTCATCCCGTTCGCCCACAACGACACCGACCACCTGGCCGCCCTGCTGGCCGAGCACCGGGCCGGCGCCCGCCACGCCATCGTCGCCACCGACGGGGTGTTCTCGATGGACGGCGACATCGCGCCGCTGGACTGGCTGTCGGCGGTCTGCGAGGCCAACGACGCCTGGCTGCTGTCGGACGACGCCCACGGCGTGGGGGTGCTGGCCGACGGCCGCGGCTCGGCGGCCCTGTTCCCCGAGGCCCAGATCCCGTTCCAGATGGGCACCCTGTCCAAGGCTCTGGGCGCGTACGGCGGCTATGTCTGCGGCTCGCGGGCCGTGGTCGACCTGCTGAAGACCCGGGCCCGCACCCTGGTCTACACCACCGGCCTGCCGCCGGCCGCCGCGGCCGCCGCCCTGGCCGCGCTCGACATCGTCGAGGCCGACCCGGCCCTGACCGCCCTGCCCCTGGCCAAGGCCCGGGCCTTCACCAAGGCCGTGGGCCTGCCGCCCGCCGCCAGCCCGATCGTGCCGGTGATCATCGGCGAGGCCCAGGACGCCCTGGACGCCTCGCGCGCCCTGGAGGCCGAGGGATTCCTGGTCGTGGCCATTCGCCCGCCCACCGTCGCCGCCGGGGCGGCCCGCCTGCGCATCGCCTTCAGCGCCGAGCACCCCGACGCCGAGATCGCCCGTCTGGCGCAGTTGGTGAAGCCCTATGTCAAGGCGCGCGCCTGATGCCGGCCCTGTTCGTCACCGGCACGGGGACTGACGTCGGCAAGACCTATGTCAGCTGCGCGCTGATCCGCGCCCTGAAGGCTCGCGGCGCCGTCGTCGACGCCTTCAAGCCGGTGGTCAGCGGCTTTGATCCCAAGGACGCGGCCGCCAGCGACCCGGTCCGTCTGGCCGCCGCCCTGGGCGATCCGGGCGGCATGTTCCGCATCGCCCCGCGCCGCTACCGGGCCCCGCTGTCGCCCAACATCGCCGCCCGGCTGGAGGGGCAGACCCTGGGGCTGGACGACATGGTCATCGACGCGGTGGCCCGCGCCGCCGGGCTCCGCGACGGCCTTCTGCTGGTCGAGGGGGCCGGCGGGGTGATGTCGCCCTTGACCGACGGCGAGACCAATCTCGACATGATCACCGCCCTGGGCGCGCCGGCGCTGCTGGTGGCCGGCTCCTACCTGGGCACCATCAGCCACGTCCTGACCGCCCTCGTGGCCCTGCGCGCCGCCAAGGCCGAGGTCGCCGCCGTGGTGATCAGCGAGAGCCTCGACGCCCCCGACCTCGACCAGACCGCCCAGGCGCTGTCGCCGTTCCTGGCCGGCGCGCCGCTGTTCCTCGCGCCCCGGGCCCAGGCCTGGGACGCCGCCGCCCTGGCCGAGCACCTGCTGGCCCGTCCGAGAACACCATGACCCCAGCCCCTCTCCGCATCGCCCCCCTTCGCATCGCCATGATCGGCCTGGGCGACATCGCCCGGAAGGCCTACCTCCCCGTGCTGGGCTCGCGTCCGGACATCGAACTGACCTTCGTCACCCGCAACGCCGCGGCCCTGGCCGGACTGGGCGCGGCCTGGCGCGTGGATCGACTGCACGCTGACCTCGACGCCGCCCTGGCCCAGGGCCTGGACGGAGCCTTCGTCCACGCGGCCACCGCGGCCCACCCGGACATCGTGCGCCGCCTGCTGGAGGCCGGCGTGCCGACCCTGGTCGACAAGCCGATCGCCGACACCGCCGCCGACAGCGCGGCCCTGGTCGATCTGGCCGAGGCGCGCGGCGTGTCGCTGATGGTTGGCTTCAACCGTCGCTTCGCCCCGGCCTATCGCGACGCCGCCGCCCTGAACCTGCCGCTGGTGGTGATGCAGAAGAACCGCCCCGGGCCTCTGGACGACGTGCGCCGGGCGGTGTTCGACGACTACATCCACGTGGTCGACACCCTGAGGTTCCTGGCGCCCGGCGCGGATCAGGCCCAGGTGCGCGGCCGGACGACCGATGGGCGGCTGGAGCATGTGATGCTGTCGCTGTCGGGCGGCGGGCGCGACGCGGTCGGGATCATGAACCGGGTCAGCGGGGCCAGCGAGGAGACGCTGGAGGTCTCCGGCGAGGGGCTCAAGCGCAAGATCGTCGACATCGACCAGGTCATCGACCAGGGTGCGACCGAAGCCGTGACCCGGCGCGGAA
Organism: Caulobacter sp. LjRoot300; assembly: GCF_964253875.1. Taxonomy (NCBI): domain Bacteria; kingdom Pseudomonadati; phylum Pseudomonadota; class Alphaproteobacteria; order Caulobacterales; family Caulobacteraceae; genus Caulobacter; species Caulobacter sp. LjRoot300. The sequence continues at coordinate 375,297 of NZ_CAXUSA020000003.1, read as the reverse complement.
ACTGGACCTCGGTCGGCCGCCAGCGCGGTTTCGAGGCGATGTGCGAAACGTTCCTGAGCGCGGTGCGCGACGGCCGCCGGCTCTCGGCGCTGGACGCGCTGGAGACCCACCGGCTGTGCGAGACGGTGGTCGCGGCGCTCGGCGCGTAGAACGACCTCACCGTTCTTCCCGTTGTCATCCCGGAAGCCTCGCAGAGGCTGTCCGGGACCCAGGGGACTGGGCGAAGGCTTTGCGGTTCACCTGGGTCCCGGACAGCGCTGCGCGCTTCCGGGATAACAACCTCGGAGGTCAGGGTCGATGAAGCGCGGCGCTGATCAGCGCAGCCGGTCGGCATCCGTCCCCGGTCAAGCGCTCTGGCGTTCGACCGCGTCGGTCTCGACCGCCGGCGTCGCGCCCGCGCGGCGGAACAGCTTGCCCAGCGCCAGGAACAGGCCCTTCTCCTCGACCCGATGGTAGGGTGAAGTCGCCGCCAGCTGGGCCGACAGTCGGGCGTGGGCCTTGCCCAGGTTATGGTACGGCAGGCGTGGCAGCAGGTGGTGCAGGGCGTGGTAGCGCAGGCCGACCGGCGCCCACAGGAACGGCAGCAGGGCCGGCGGCGGCACGTTGACCGAGTCGAGGAACTGGTCCTCGAAGCTCATCCGCTCGCCGTCGTTCTCCCAATAGTGGGCGACGAGCGTGCGCAGCTGGTTGATGAAGGTGGCCAGCGAGAACAGCGCGAACCAGGTCAGGACCACGCGCACCGGCACGACGCCGGTGACGGCCAGCGCCGCGACGCCCCAGCACCACAGCCAGCAGCCCACCTCCTGGGCCAGCCAGTCGGGCCGGGTCTTGTCGTTGTCCTCGCGCACGAAGTCGGGATTGATCACCAGGGCCGACAGCTTGGTGCGGACCAGCCGGCGAACGGCCGGGACCACGAACGACAGCGGGATCAGGATCCCCGAGCGCAGGATCACGCCCAGCGGGGCCAACAGCGAGATCGCCGCGAACAGCGCCAGCTTGAACGGCGAATAGCGGCCCAGCGGCAGGTATTCCGGGTCGCGGGCGGTGCCGAAGCGGTCCTTGGCGTGGTGCAGGTTGTGCACGCCCTCGTACATCATCGACGGAGTCATCAGCGGCACGCCGATCAGCAGGTTCCAGCCCAGGCGGAAGCCCGGCACGTCCTTGGGGCGAAGATGGCTGATCTCGTGGATGAAGCTGAGGCCGCGATAGAGGGCCAGCAGGCCGACCAGGCCGGCGACCAGCCCGATGGCCAGGCCGTGGGTGGTGGCCGCCAGGGCCAGGCCGCCCCAGGCCGCCGCCGCCGTCAGCAGAAGGTCGAGCCAGTAGACGCCGCGGTTGGGCGTCGTCAGGTCCGCCGTCAGGCTGTGCGCCTGGCGGACCAGGCCGGCCTCGTCTTTCGGGGATGATCCCACGTCGTCCTCGCGCCCACGCCAACTTCAGCGCCCCGACTTGGCGCCCCGACCTCCGAAATTCAATGCACGCGGCGGTGAACGGACGAAAATCGCTCAAAGCCTCTAACGCAAAATGGCCGGCGTCGAAACGCCGGCCATTGTCGCAGACCCGCGCGCTTGGCCGTCTGATAGGGCCCAAATCGCATGGGCCGATCACGCCACCGCCCGCCTGAGCGCGCCATCCACTGCCGCGCGGTCCGCGCTCGCCCAACCGTTCGGGCCGCTACCAAGGCCAGATGAATCAGCGTCAGGGAGGGCGTGGCTCGGCTCTTCCCGCTGGAGTGGCAAGCCGATCGCCGCGGACGCGTCGTTTGGCCTTCATGCTAATCGACTCAGGCAACGCCCAGGGCCGGCCTTCCCTGCTCCACGACAAAGCGCGCCGCCGTCGAGAGGGCGCCGCCGGGTGTCGTCACGCGATCGACCACCCGGACGTCCGTGCGCCAGTTGTCGCGACCGATATCGAAGATCTGGTAGCCGCGCCGCGCGTCGAAGAGCCGGCAATGCGGATTCTCGGCGGGCACGTCTTTCCAGCTGTCGGCCAGGACCACCCCGTCGCCGCCCGAACTGATGGATGACGACACGAACTCGGTGGCCACGGCGGGACCGTCCCAGGCGTCGTCGCGCGCCGGCACGACCCCCGCATGATGCTGGTGGACGTCGCCGGTGGCGATCACCACGTTGGTCAGCTTGCGGTCCTGGATGGCGCGCACCAGTCGCTCGCGGCTGGCGGGATAGCCGCTCCAGCTGTCGAGGTTGGTGCGGCCGGCGCCGCGCGACGGGGGATAGAGCAGCGGTATGACCATCACCTGCTGGGCCAGCAGGTTCCAGCGCATGCCATTGCCCAGCCCTTCCTCGAGCCAGGCCTGTTGCGCCGGGCCGATGATCGAGGGACGGGACGGATCGGCGATCGGCAGGCAGCGATCGTTTGCTTCCGCGCCGCAGATCTGGCCGCTGCGATATTGACGTGTGTCCAGCACATGGACCCGGACCAGATCGCCGTAGTCGATGCGCCGGTGCATGCGCAGAAGGCCCGCGGCCGGAAACTGGGCGCGACGGACCGGCATGTTCTCGTACCAGGCCTGCATGGCCGCGAACCGGCGCAGGCGGAACAGCTCCCTGGGCGTGGCGTCCTGGTCGTCGTCGCCGGCCCAGTTGTTGTCGACCTCGTGGTCGTCGAACGACGACAGGAACGCCGCCGAGGCGTGGGCCGCCTGCAGGTCGGGATCGGTCTTGTACTGGGCGTAGCGGCGGCGATAGTCGTCCAGCGTGTAGATCTCGTCGCCGACATGCTCGCGCAAGCAAGTCTTGCGGCGATCGGGGCCAACCCCGGTCGCCGGGCAGGTCTTCCCCGCCGCGCCCTCGTAGATGTAGTCGCCATAGTGGAAGATGGCGTCCAGGTCGGGCTCCTGGCTCAGATGGCGGTAGGCCGTGAAAAGCCCGGCCTCGTAGTGCTGGCAGCCTGCCACGCCCAGGCGCAGGCGGTCGGTTCGCGCGCCGGCGGCCGGGGCCGATCGTACCGTGCCCACCCCGCTCATCTCGCCGGCGGCGGAGAACCGATACCAGTAGCGCGCGGCGGGCTTGAGCCCACCCACCTCGACATGGACCGAGTGCCCCAGCTCCGGCCGCGCCAGTTCGCTCCCGGACGCCACGATGCGCGTGAAGCCCTCGTCCTCGGCCACTTCCCAGCCCACGGGCACGGCGCGCATCGGCATGCCGCCGCCGTGCTCGAGGGGCCTGGTCGCCAGTCGAGTCCAGATCACGAACCCGTCCGGGGCGGGATCGCCCGACGCCACCCCAAGCGTGAACGGATAGGCGCCCAGGCTCTTGCTCGCCATGGTCTGGGCCCAGGTCCGCGATCCGGTCAGTCCGGCGAACATAGTCAGGCCACCCATGGCCGTGATGAGCGTGCGGCGTTCAATCGTCATGGGAGGCGTCCTGAGAGAAGGCGCGGGCCGGATCGCTGTTCGGCCCGCGCGAGATGGCGGTCGGAAGCGTGATCAGGGCCGATAGATGACGTTGAGGAAGAAGGAGCGGCCCTTCTTCATCTCGGCGCGGCGCTCTTTGAGGTTCTGGTCGTAGCCAAGATAGAGATCCTCGTTGAGGACGTTCTTGGCCTGCAGCTTGACGATCCAATCGCCGGCGACGCGGTAGCGAAGGGTGGCGTCCATCTGGCCTCGGGCTTCGGGACCGCGGTTCAGCCACGGATTGGCGCCGATGCCGTCGTAATAGGCGTCGCCCCAATTATAGCCGACCCGGGCCTCCCCATCTCGGGGCAGCTTGTAGAACACCGCCGCGTTGGCCATCCAGTTGCGTTGGTAAAGCAGGCGGTCGATGTGCAGCACCTTGCCGTCGACGATGTAGTCCATGTCGCCCCAGGTGCGCGTGGCGTTCAGGGCGATCCCGATCTTGTCCTTCAGGAACCCCGGCAAGCCCGGGATGGCGTTGTTGATATATTGGGCCTCGACGCCGCGCATCTTGGACTTGTTGGCGTTCATCGGGGTGCTGACCACGTACTGGACGCCGTCGACCAACTGCTCGTCCTTCAGGGCGTAGATGTCGTCCTTGATCCCCTTATAGAACGCGCCGATGCTGGCCAGGCCGTTGGAGCCGTTGAAGTAGTGCTCCAGCGTCAGGTCGAAGTTGTCGGAGCGGCGCGGCTTGAGGTCGGGATTGCCGCGCGAGATCGTCAGGTTGAGGTCGTTGCGCGACTCGGCCTGGGCGATGTCCTCGGGCGCTGGGCGCCCCAGGGTGCGACTGTAGCCGCCCTTCAGGCGGAGGGTCTCGCTGAAGTCGTGAACCACGTTGAGCGACGGCAGCAGGTGCCTGTAGTCGCCCTCGTAGCGCTGGGTCCCAGGCTGGTAGACGCCCCCGACGGCGCGCGGCACCTCGGCCGAGTAGTCGGCGAGGTCCAGGCGCAGGCCGGCGATGAAGCGGGTCTTCTCCAGCGCGTAGAGGCCCGATACGTAGCCGTAGCCGATGGTCTCGGCGTACCGGTAGTCCGAGGCAGCCGAGGCGCTGGCCGACGAGGCCTTGTTGACGGCCAGTCCCGGCAGGACGTCCTGGCGGAACTTGGCGTAGTTGATCCACAGCACCGGATAGTTCCACATCCAAGGGATGTAGCCGTCCGGCAGATAGTCATAGCCCGCCAGGCCGGACTTGCCCGGCGTGTAGACGGTCTGATCCAGGTCGCGGCGAACATCGAAGTCGCGGACGCCGACGCCCGCCTTGAAGCCAAGGCCGCGGGTGTCGGCTGCGAAGTTGCGCGTGAAGTCCAGCCTGGCCTCGGCGGCCTCGCCCTTGGCCTTGGTCAGGGTGTCGCCAGCCGTGAGCAGAGCGTAGTTGCCGGCTGTCGTCAGGCCCTCGGTCCCGACCAGGTCGAACTTCACTGACTCGCCGGACATGTCGTAGTTCACCGACAGAGCGGCGGGCTTGTACTGGTAGGCGTTGGCCCATTCCAGATCGTAAAAGGTGTTGGCGTTGTAGCCGGCGCGGAACTCGACGTTGGTGGACTCGTCGAGGTCGTAGCGGGTCTTGAAGATCGCGCCCTTGGCCTCGTTCTCGAAGCGATCGTAGTTGAACGCGGTGCGGACGTCGGGGATCTTCAGCGTGCCGGTGTGCTGGGTCTGGTTGGTCAGACCGGTGAAGCCCCGCAGCGTGAAGACGTTGTTGGTCTGGTCCTCGGTCTGCTTGTAGTCGTACACCATCAGCGAACTGTACCAGCGCGACGAAGGCTGGAACTCGAAGGTGGCCGAGCCGCCATAGGTCTTGATGAAGCTGGTGAACTCGTAGTCGACCAGGGCCTGGGGCGCGGGATCGAAGCCGTTCCAGTTGGGGTTGTCGGGCGTCGTGGCCGCGCCGGTGGACGTGTAGTAGGTCCGGGCGTTGGGATTGCGCTTCACGTCGTCGTACGAGCGCTGCTGGTAGGCGCCGCTGAGCACCAGGCCAAATTGCTGGTCCGAACCGAACCGGTGGGTCCACAGGCTCTTGATCCCGCCGCTCCAGGGCGAGTCCTTGTAGCCGCCCAGGCTGTTGCCACCGGGCACGTCGTTGTCGGTGACGTAGCTGACGAAGGTGTCGATGTAGAATTTGTCCTTGCCCAGGCCAAAGGCGCTGTAGGGCACGATGTTGATGATCCCGCCGATCGCGCCGGCGTCCTGGTCGGCGGTGAAGGTCTTGTAGATCTCGGTCTTGCGGGCCGCCTGACTGGGGATCAACGCCAGGTCCACCCGACGCTGGCCGGCGCCCTGGTTGGCGACCGAGATCATGCCGATGCCGTCGACCGAGACGTAGTTGAGGTCGGGCGTGATGCCGCGCACCGCCACATATTGGCTCTCCTGCTCGCCGTAGAGCACCTGCATGGTGCTGACGCCGGGCACGCGGCTGAGGGCCTCGGCCAGGGATTGATCGGCCAGGTCGCCGGTGTCGTCCTGCGCCAGGGCGTCGACGACGGTCAGCGAATTTCGGCGGGTGGCGATGGCCTGCTGGTTCTGGAGCGCGGTGCCGGTGACGACGATGGCGTCGACCGCGACGGAGTCTTCGTGGGTGGTCTCGGCGGGAAATCGCCCGCCGATCGCCGCCAAGGTCACCACAGTGCCGTCCTGGGAGGCGACCCTCAGGCCCGTCCCGTCGAGCAGCAGGGCCAGCGCCGCGCGGGAGTCCATCGCGCCGGTCACAGCGCTGGTGCGGACGCCGCGCGTCAGCGCCTCATCGACGAGAATCTGAAACCCGGCCTGGCGGGCGAACTGGGGAATGGCCGTGGCGGCGGCCTGGGCGGGGACGTCGAACCGTCGGGCCTCGGCCTGCGCGACCATCGGAAGCGCAAGCACCGCTGCAGCGACCGAGCCGAAAAGCAGACTATTGTTGCGACCAAAGAACATTAAGCGCGGACATAGGCTTCGTGCGGTAGAATATGCAGCGCGACCCAATCGATGATCGCTTCGCGACTGTCTTCCACGCGCCCGCCCAACCCAGAACATGGGCCGGAAGACCACGGCTTGATCACAACTTGATGACATCGCCATCGGTTGTGAACCGGAACGCGTCAGCGAGCGCCGAAAGTTGTTCTCGCGGCAGGAAGGCGGCCAAGCCGCACCCCCGCCGGCGCCGACAAGCGCGCTACTCGCAAGAGGAGAGCTCAAATGCGCCAGATAAGGGCCCTTGGATCGCCTCCAGAATGGCGACATTCAGCGGCTGGCGAGAACTCCCGCGAAGCGGAACGCCAAAGCTCTCCCCGGGCCACGAAACCATGAGGGCGGATGACCGCTCCGGCGCCCTCGCGGACGCTAACCGACCTTCATAGACGCAACGTGCCACAGCTTGCCCGCGAGAGGCTAGGCCGCGGTTCGTTCACCACCCTGCCCGCCCCGAAGTGGGGCTGACGCGCTTTCCCTCGGCCATGTCACAGCGTGACATGATCGCGACTTCCGGCCTTTGCGATTTGCGGCTAGCCGGCGAAAAGATCCGGCGCGATCCAGAGATCGCGCGATCATCCGCCCTGCCGCGCGATCAGATCGACCACCATGCGTCCAAGCGCCGAGACCACGACCGGTTTGCGAACCAGGGGGGCGTCCTCGATGTCGTCCAGGGCCAGGGTGTCGGCGTAACCGCTGCAGAACACCACCGGCAGGCCGGGTCGCAGAACCCGCGCCTGCTTGGCGACCTCCGCCCCGTTCATGCCGGGCATGGCGTAGTCCACCACCAGGGCGTCGGGCGGGTCGCGTCGCAGCGCCTGGAGGCCGGTCTCGCCGTCCGCGGCCTCGGCCACCTCGAAGCCCTCCAGGCGCAGGCCGTCGACCAGGATCTGGCGCACGGCGTCGTCATCGTCCACCACCAGCAGCCGGACGCCCTCCGCCCCGCCTTCCAGGATCCTGGACGCGGCGGCCTTGGGCGGCGCATCCAGGACGGCCGGCGCCGCCGTGCGCGGCAACACCATGGTGACCGTCGTGCCCAGCCCCGGCGCGCTGTCGATCCTCACCTCGCCGCCGCATTGACGGGCGAATCCGTAGACCTGGGCCAGGCCCAGGCCGGTCCCCTTGCCCCGTTCCTTGGTGGTGAAGAACGGCTCCAGGGCCCGGGCGGCGACCTCGCTTGACATGCCGGTCCCGGTGTCGCGCAGCCAGACCGCCACGGTCGGCGCGACGGCGTCCTCGACGGTCAGGCCCAAGGTGATGTCCCCGCCGTCTGGCAAGGCGTCACGCGCATTGATCGCAAGGTTGACGACGGCCAGTTCGAGCTGGTCCGGATCGGTCATGGCCCAGATGTCGTCGTCGCCCAGGTCGAGGTTGAACCGGACCGTGGGACCGGCGGCCTGGGCGAAGATCGACTGGCCCGCCCGGAGCGCGCCGCCTATCTCCGTCGGCCGCAGATCGAACCGCTGGGTGCGTGAAAAGGCCAGGAGCTCGCCCGTGACCTTGGCGCCCCGCTCGGTCGCCTGCCGGGCGCAGTCGACGTATTTGCGGCCGACATGCTCGGGGTCCAGCCGCTTGTCGAGCAACTGCAACGCCCCGTCGATGGCCATCAGCAGGTTGTTGAAGTTGTGGGCGACGCCGCCGGTCAGCCGCCCGACCGCCTCGAGCTTCTGGGCCTGCATCAGCGCCTGTTCGGCCCGCAGCCGCTCGGCGGTCTGGGCTTCGAGGTCGCGCAGCGCCGCTTCGAGCTGGGCGGTGCGTTCGCGCACGCTGCGTTCCAGCGCCGCGTTCTCGGTTCGCAGCCGGCGCACGGTCAGGGCCCGCGCCAGGACCGGCAGGATGACGCTCATCTTCAACGGCTTGAGAATGTAGTCGAGCGCGCCGGTCTTCATCGCCTCGACGGCCGTGGCGATCGTGCCGTCGCCGGTCATGATCACCCCGACGAGGTCCGGGTCACGCCGCTGGGCCTCGCGCAACAGGTCGACCCCGCCGATCCGCGGCATCGACAGGTCGGCGAGCAGCAGGTCGAACCGGCCGGCCTCCAGGCCCGCCAGGGCCGCCGTCCCGTCGGTGAACCCGACGGGGTCGTAGCCGCGATCGCTGAGGGTGTCGCGCAGCGCCTCGACGATCGCCGGCTCGTCGTCGACGATCAGTATCCGAGGCCGCCGCGAACCGGCCATGCCCGTCATTTCCGCGCCGCCGCCTTCCATCAACCTTCCCCCGCCGGACAATGTTGCGCCAGGGCCGCGCGCAGTTCGCGCAGCTTGGGCGGCTTGCTGAGGATCCGATCGACATGCGGCGAGATCTCCGCGTCGGCCGCCAGGCCCTGGCCCCAGCCGGTGAGCAACAGCACCGGCATGGACGGCGACAGCGCCTTGACCGCCGCCGCCACCTTGCGACCGTCGATATAGGGCATGCCCAGGTCGGTGATCACGGCGGCGAACGCTTCGCCGCGATGGTGGGCGGCGCTGAAGGCGTCGATGCCGGCCTGGCCGTCATTGGCGATCGTCAGGTGGTGGCCGTCGGCCTCCAAGGTGTCGCCCAGCGCCTTGAGCAGCACCGGGTCGTCGTCGATCAGCAGCAGGCGCAGCCGGCTGGGCAGGACCGGCGCGACCGCCTCGTCGGCCGGGGTCGACACGTGGGCTGGAACGGGGAAGCTCAAGCTGACCAGAGTGCCGCCGCCAGGGGCCGGGCGAATGTCCATCTCCGCGCCGTGGCGCTGGACCACGCCATAGACCATGGCCAGGCCAAGCCCGGTCCCGCGTTCGCCCTTGGTGGTGAAGAAGGGCTCCAGGCAGCGCCGGCGCGTCTCCTCGTCCATGCCCACGCCGTTGTCCTGGACCTCGACCGCGACGGCGTCGCCGGCCAGCCGGGTGCGCAACGTCAGCAGGCCGCCGTCCGGAATGGCGTCGACGGCGTTCAGCACCAGATTGATCAAGGCCTCGCGGATCTCGCTTTCGACGCCGAGCACCGCCGGCAGGTCGACGGCCTGCTCGACCCGGACCTCGATGACCACGCCGCGCTCCATGGCCATGTCGCTCCACCGCGCCCGGGTCAGGTCGACCACCTGCTGCACCAGGTCGTTCAGCGTCACCGCGGCCAGGGCCAGCTGCGGTTCGCGCTGGCGGTAGAACTCCTTCATGCGCGCGATGGTCTGCGACACGTCCTCGACGGCTCGCCGGATGATCTCCAGCCGCCCGCGGCCGTTCGGGCTGAGCCCCGTTTCGGTCTCCAGCATGGACTCGGTGTAGAGCGCGACCGGCGACAGCGCGTTGTTGATGTCGTGGGCGATGCCGCTGGCCATCTGACCCAGGGCCTTCAACCGCTCCTGCTGCAGGATCGCCTGCTGGGACTGGCGAAGGTCGTCATAGGCCGCCTGCAGCGCGCCATGCAGCTGGGCCTGGTGCGCCGCCAGGGCGACATGCTCGCTCAGCTGGCGGAGGAACTCGCATTCGCCGCTGACGAAGGCTTCGGGCTGGAACCGGGCCACCACCAGCACGCCGAACACCTTGCTCTCGATCTGCAGCGGCGCGCAGACCATCGAGCGGAGGCCGCCGCCCGCGAGCCGCTGCGGAAAGGGAAAATGCACCTCGGCGATGTCCGGCTCATAGACCAGGCGGCCGCTGACGCATTGCGAAAGGCCGTTCTGGTCGATGTCGACGCGCGCCCGCACGGGCATGGCCAGTTCGAACGCCAGGGCCTGGCTGTTGACCCCGACGGCGGCGACCGTGAGCGCCCGCTCGACGTCGTCATAGAGGCACAGGCAGGCGAAGTCGGCCGGCAGCTGGTCCTCGACGCTGCGCACGACGACCTGGAAGATGCTCTGGATATCCTGCCGCTGGCCAATGGCGCGGGTGATCTCGTCCAGCAGGCTCAGGCGCTCGAATTGCGTGCGGAGCCGGGTTTCCGCCCGCTTGCGCTCGGTGATGTCGGTCGAGATGCCGAACACCGCATAGGCCTGGCCCGCCTCATCCCGCAGCGGAGACTTCACCGAAATATAGGCGTGCGGGCCGTCGTCGTGCGGGGCCTCCTCCTCCTCGGTGAGCGGCAGGTCGGCGGCGGCGACGCGTACGTCCATGGCCCGGAAGGCGTCGGCGACGTCCTTGGAGAAGATGTCATGGTCCGTGCTGCCGATCATCGCATCGCGGTCGATATGGAAGATGTCGGCATAGCGGCGGTTGACCATCAGGTAGCGGCCCTCGAGGTCCTTGACGTAGATGACGGCCGGCGAGCTCTCGATGATGGCGTCGAGCAACCGCTGGCTCTGCCGGCGCGCCCGCATCTCCTCTTCCAGGGTGGCGTTCGCCGCTTCGAGCTGCGCCGTTCGCTCGACCACGCGCTGGTCCAGTTCGGCGTTGAGCCGCGACAACGCCGTCTCGGCGCCGATGCGCTCCAATATGTCGCGCGAGGCCACCTGTATGGCCGAGAGCAGCAGGACCAGTAAACCGCCAGCCCGGGCCAGGTGGGCGACCATCGCCGGTCCGTCGGCCGGCGCGCGCGAATAGAGCATCACGACATTGGCGGCGACCAGCGTCCCGGCCATCCAGGCGAGCGACCCGGCCAGGCGGTCGAGGGCCCGCAGCCGCCAGGCCGCCACGCCGACGCCCGCCCACAGCAACGGCGCCAGGACGAGGGCCGGGCGGGTGACGCCCAGCAGGCCGGGCGGCAGATAGGTCGGCAGGTGCTGAAAGGCGACGAACAGCCCCGCGCCCAGGGCTGTGATGACCAGGGCGTATCGGGCCAACCGGCCGGTGACGCCGCGCCGCAGGCGCCACAGCGCCCAGCCGACGCCGATCGGCAACAGGTGGGTGGCCGGCGGCCAGGTGGCGGGACGCAGGACGGCCTTCGACCGCGCGATCACCGCCAGCGAACCCGACCACTCGACCGTCACCAGCACGTGAATGACCGCCAGCACGAAGGTGGCGGCGAAGGTGATGGCGAGCCATTTCGGAAACGACGTCCCCGCGTGCTGCCCCATGTCCCAGAGCAGCAGCGCCACCACGCCCAGCAGCAGGGCCAGGCTGGTGTCCAGAATGGTGTGCAGGTCCGGATAGTCGCCAGGGCCGATCGCCAGCAGGGCGCCGCCCGTGAGCGCGACGGCGGCCAGGGCGATCGCCGCGGCCCGAGGCAAGGGCAGTTCGGTATGGGTCTGGCTCATGCTCCCCGCTCTCCGCCGTTTCGATCATCGGCGCGCCACGACCAAGCTTACGCGCATTGGTGGTGATTGGGAGGGATATTACAGCTCCAGATATTGATGGAGTCGGTCCCGTCCTCAAATGGCCGACATGGGTCGAGGCTTGCACGCCAACCGCCAAGCCTCGGAAAGCCCTCCTGGTGGAGGTCAAGAGGCCGGTTGTCCTTGCGCAATCCAGCGACCAGGCAGCCAGATGGGTCAAGCGCGACGATCTATGTCGCTGGGTCTTACCCACGCTAGTTCGACGGATTGGAATTGGGCAGATGCAATAAAAAGCGGCCAATTCCGGGAGGAATGGCCGCTTATTTACATTTTTGTCCCAGGTCCTGGTCAGAACGGAATTTCGTCGTCCAGGTCGGCCGAGAAGCTCTCGCGCGGGCCGCTGGGCTGGCTGCGCGGGGCGCCGCCGCCGAAGTTGCCGCCGCCACCGCCGCCGCCGGCGTAGCCTTCGTCATAGCCGCCGCCCGACGAGGCGCCGGCGTTGTCGCCGCGGCCGCCCAACATGGTCAGTTCACCGCGGAACTTCTGCAGCACGATCTCGGTCGAATACTTCTCGACGCCCGAGGCGTCGGCCCATTTGCGGGTCTGGATCGCGCCCTCGATATAGACCGTCGAGCCCTTGCGCAGATAGCTTTCGGCCACCTTCACCAGGTTGTCGTTGAAGATCACCACCCGGTGCCATTCGGTCTTTTCCTTGCGCTCGCCCGAGGTGCGGTCGCGCCAGCTTTCCGAGGTGGCCAGGCGCAGGTTGGCGACGCGGTCGCCCGAGCTGAGGGTGCGGATCTCGGGATCGGCCCCCAGGTTGCCGACCAGAATGACCTTGTTGACGCTGCCCGCCATGGGGAAGATTCCTTTTCACGCCCGGCGACCAACGCGCCGGCATCTGGGGCGGACGTTAACGGGTTCTTAAGTCAGAACGCAAGCTTTGTTCTCGTAACGTTCCTGTGGACCGAGGCGGTTATCCCCGGGTTTGAAGGCGGCCCTACTGGGCCGGCATCGCCCCCGGCACCGCCAGGCGGCCGTCGCCGGTGCGCACCAGCGACATGAAGCGGGCCCCCTCGTAGGTGTCGCCCAGATAGATGCCTTCCTTCTGCAGGAAGATGAACTTGCCCTGGTAGGCGCCGGTCATTTCGCGGCTGGGACTGCCCAGGCGCGCGAAGCGCAGGCGCATGCCCTCCAGTTCGGCCGCGCAGAGTTCCAGGCTGGGCACGTTCTGGGCCACCGGGTTGAACTTCAGCGTGCCGTCCTTCTGCTCGATCACATGCAGGCAGACGCCGGCCTGGAACGGAGCCTTGGTCTGTTTCTCGCAACCGGTCAGGCCGAGGGCGGCGGTCGCGGCGACGAGCGAGAGGGCGACGACGGGAAGGCGCATGGTCTTGAGCTCTCTCTAGGCCGACGGGACCGAACAGTTGGGCCCCAGGTCGATGATCGGATGGAAGGTGCGGTTGTCGGACGAGGATTCGACCTTGCCCGGCACCAGGCGGATGGTCTCGTCGCCCCAGCGGCCGTAGGTGGCCCCGCCGGCCTTCTCGCACTTGCCGCTGGAGATCTGCTGGGCGCAGGCGTTGACGGTGATCTCGCCGGGCAGCTTGCGCCACTCGCCGCCCGCGTAGCGCCAGCAGACGGCCAGCGGCGTGCTGGACACGGCCGGGGGCGAGATGGCGGCGGGCGCGGCGGGAGCGGACACGGTCGGCGCCTCGGCGGGCGGCGGCAGCGGCGTCAGCACCAGGCCAGCCTGGTCGGCGGCGGCCAGGGCCCCGGTCTCGTCGACGCCGACGTCCAGGGCGCCGGTCGCCACGCCGTTCTTCTTGGCGCACTCGGCCAGGGTGGTCTCGCCGACGAACTGGCCGCCGACGAAGCAGCGCAGCGGACGGTTGGCGTCAAGCTTGGTGTCGTCGGCTCTTCCCGTCTCGACGATCAGGCCCGAGCGCGAGGCCGGCGGGTCCTCGGTCGGCGGCTTGGCGCCGTGCATCAGGGCCAGGGCGATGCCGAGGCCCGCGACCAGGGCCAGGGCGGCGCCGCCGGCCAGCAACACGCGTCGATCTTTGAGAAGTTCCATGATCCCTGGCTACGACGCGCCGATGACGCTTTCAAGTCCAGGCGCGCAGAAGGCTCGGGAGACCTTCGAAGGATGGCGTTGACGCGCCCTAGCCGCCCCCGGTCAGGCGGTTCAGAGCGGCCTGGTAGTTGGCGATCTGGTTGGTCAGATAGGCCGGGACCGGGCCGTCGACATGGCCGGACGAGGCGGTCGCGTCGGCCCGCTTCACGCCGTTGGCGGTGTCGGCCATCTCGCGGTAGGCGGTGCGCACCGCCGACAGGGCCTTGGTCATGGCGGCCACGGCGGCCTTGCGGCTGACGTCGTCGGTGAGGTCCAGGCCGGTGTCCAGCGAGAAGCCGTAGATCGGGCCCTTGCCGTCGGCCGAGACGGTCTGACCGTGGTCGATCTTGGTGTTGCGCACGACGCCCGGCTTCAACCCCAGCGACTCCAGCACGTCGGTGCCGCCCTTGCCGGGCAGGATCTCGACGGTCGAGGTGGTCTGGGAGGGGCTGATCCGCAGGGTGCGATTGTTGCCGACGCTGCTGAACTCGACCTTGGCCGCATAGCCGGTGGCCTTGCGGATCTTGTCGGCCAGGGTGTCGAGCGTGTCGTTGGCGGCGATCTTGATCGTGGTCAGGGTTCCGCGCGCTCGCGTGCGGACCTGGAAGGTGTCGCCGGCCCGAGCCGAGGTCGCCGAGACGATCTTGTCGGTCTGGGTGAAGTCCATCTTGCCGCGCGGGATGCCGAAAAGGTCCAGCGCGCTGGAGCCGGAGGCGTCGACCGCGATCGAGGTCGCCGTGGCGTAGCCGTCCTTGCCGGTCAGCCGCTGCTCCCAGGTCGCCGCGCCAGTGGCGACGTCGATCTGGGCGACATAGCCGTCCTTGTCGCCGACGGTCGGCAGGCCCGCCAGGTTCTTGCCGGCCGAGCCCACCAGCCAGGCCTGGCCGTTGGAGACGGCTATGCCGGTGACCGTGTCGTCGCCCGTCCCGCCGTAATAGGCCAGGGTGTCCTGGCTCTTGTCGGTCAGGTCCAGGGACAGGCGCGCCACGAAGCCGTCGGAACCACCCGACGCGGCCTTGGTCTTGTTGTTGACGTCCAGCGCCCCATTCGTGGTCGAGCCGCCGATGTAGAGCTGGCCGTTGTCGATCGTCAGGCCGGCGATGTTGCCGCCCTTCAGCGTGCCCAGGTCGCGGGTCGCGCCCGCGGTGAACGTCGCCGCCTTGGTGTAGGTGACCGGCGCGGTGACCCAGACTTCCTTGTCGTTCAGATAGGTGCGGTTCTCGGTCACGACGCTGGTGGCGACGTCGAAGCTGCGAAGCATGGCCTCGCTGCCTTCCTTGCTGGCGACCACCACCTTGCCGCCGTCGACGACGATGCCGGTGACCGTGTCGTCGTTCTCGCTGCCGAAATGGGTGGTGAACAACGCCTTGGGCGTGCCCGAGATGTCGGTGGCGAAACCGGTCAGGTAGCTGTCGTAGCCTCCCGCCGTGGCGCCGGTGGCCGAGCCGGGGATGTCGGACTTGGCGCGGCCGCCCACATAGACCACGCCGTCGTCGCCGAAGGCCACGGCCGTGGCCGCGTCCTCAAGCATGCCGCCGCGGCGGACCGTCCAGGTCTCGTCACCCTTGGCGTCGTAGAGCGTGACGAAGCTGTCGGTCAGCGTGCCGGCCGGGTCGGAATTGATCGGGCCGTTCGTGGCCCCGGAAAGCCCGCCGGCCACCGAGCCGGCGATCGCCACCTGGCCGTCGTCGGAAATGGCCATGTTGTAGCCGGTGGCGGTGTTCGAAGCCCCCAGGGTGCGGGCGTAGAGCAGCTTGCCGGACGAGTCGTATTTCAGCAGGGCGACGTCCTGGTCGCCCTTGATGGTCTGGCTGCTGGTCGCGCCATCGACGTCGGCCAGCACATAGAGCGAGCCGTCGGGCCCGGTCATGGTCTTGTGGACGGTGCTGACCGTGCCTTCCAGCGTATCGGAGAACACCTTGGTCCCCGGCGTGACGCCCGCGCCAGGCCCGTACTTGGTCAGGGTGTTCTCGATCACCGCGTCGTCGGTGGAGGTGTTCTTGTCCGGATCAGGATTGCCGGCCGCCGTGGTGATGTAGACCGCCGGCTTCGGGGCCGGGGCCGAGAAGGTCAGGGTCTCGGTCAGGTCGCCCTTCACCTGCAAGGCGAAATCGTCGCCCGTGGCCGGCAACTTGACGGTCTGGCCGTTGACTGTGGTGGTGCGCTCGGCCCCCACGGTGCGCGAGACCGCGAACTGGGTGTCGAAACCGGCGGCGGCCAACTTGTCGTTGAAGAAACTGACGACGTTGGCCATCGTCCGCTTCGTCGCGCCCATTTCGGACAGGTCCATGGTCACGTCGGTGGCGACGCCGAACTTCTTGATGTTCATCGTGAAGCTGACGGCGCCCTTGAACGTGGGGACCTCATCGTCGATCTGGCCGCTGTAGATCTTGTTGGTGACGTAGGTGTAATTGCTCTTGGGCACGCCGACCGTCGACTTGTCGCTGGTCATGACCGCGCCGGTCGTCAGGCGCATGCCGTCGGTGCTGAGGTTCTGGACGTAGCTGTTGACCTCGTTCAGCCCCTTGCTGAACACCGTCTGCAGCCGCTTGATCTCGCTGTCGGTGACCCCTTTTTCGTCCGACCGGTTGGCGATGGCCGACAGGGTGTTGAGCGCCTGGTAGGCGGCGAACAGCTTCTTGTAGTCGCCGGAGATGGTCGGGGCGGCGGCGACGGCCGCGCCCTCGTCGACGAACTTGCGGCCGTTCAGGGCGGCCTTGACCAGGTCGCTGGGCTCGGTGGCCACGCCGGTCCAGGGCGCGCTGGGCACCGTCTTGGTGGTTGAGGAAGACGAGGACGAGGACGAGGACGAGACGCCGCTGGTCGACGCGGTCGCGTTCGCGGCCAAGCCAGCGGTCTTGGCCTGGTAGTAGCCGAGCAGCAGACTGGAATCGAAAGTGATCACAGCGAGTCCCACCGGGACGCAATACGCCCCTTGAGTCGTTTATCGGCGATGAACGCTGACGTTTCGTTAAGAGGTGTGAAGACGCGCCGGATCAGGCGGCGATCAGGTGGGCGTCCGTGAGAGAGCGCCGGACTTCGCCACGCAGCTCGCGCCACTCCTCGGCCAGTATGCCCAGCAGGACCACGTCGCGCGGCTGGCCGTCCTTGAGGACATGGCCGCGCAGATAGCCTTCGCGCCGGAAGCCGGACGCCGCCTGGGCCTTCAGCGCCGCGTCGTTGTCGGCCATGACCTCGGCGAACACCTTGTGCAGGCCCAGCTCGCCGAAGGCCCGGTCCAGCCCCAGCACCTGGGCGGCGCGACCCACGCCCCTGCCCCGCGCCTCGGCCGAGCCGAGGAACCAGTTCCAGCCCGCCCGGCGGTGATGGCTGAGCAGGCCGGTCAAGGTCAGCAGGCCCGACGCCTCGCCCGAGCGGACGATCATCCAGCCGCGCATGTCGGGATCGGTCCGCAGGGCGTGAAACCATGCGGCATGGGCCTCGCGGCTCGGGAAAGCCGCGTCGGACATCCACCGGTCGACCTCCGGCTCGCCCCGCCATTGGAACAGGACCGCCTCGTCGCCGTCCGTCAGATCGCGAAGCTCGATCATACCGGGTCGATTCTCCCAACGCTGGTGTCGGAAAGTCTAGCGCGCCGGCGGCCTCAGGCCTAGTTGCCGCCGTTGAACAGCGACAGGATGATCTGCGGGGCCTGGTTGGCGATCGACAGCGCCTGGGCGCCGAGCTGCTGCTTGACCTGCAAGGCCTGCAGCCGCGCGCTCTCCTTGGCCATGTCGGCGTCGACGAGGTTGCCCACGCCGGTCTCGAGCACGTCGTTCAGCTTGGAGACGAAGGTGTTGTGGGCGTCGATCTGCTTGGCTTGCGAGCCGATCGAGCCGACCGCCTGGTTCACCCGCGTCATGGTGGTGTCCAGACGGGTCAACACCGCCGCCGCCTGGGTCATGGTGAGGATCTTGTCGGTCGTGGACAGGGTGTTGATCGCACCGCCCAGCGACAGGTTCTGCAGGTTCAGCGTGATGGCCGTCGCGGCGTCGGCGTCGGCCAGGAAGGTGATGTTGGCCGGTTCGCTGCCGTTGAGGATGTTGGCGCCGTCGAAGGTGGCGCTGTTGATCACCTGGGTCAGGTTCTTCAGCAGCCCCTGGAAGTCGGCGTTCAGGGCCGTGCGCGACGAGGTCGACAGCGAGGTGTCCTTAGCGGCGACCACCTTCTCGCGCATCTGGGTCAGCAGGTCGGAGACCGATTCGCCGGCGGCCAGGGCCACGTCGGTGATCGAGGTGGCGCGGTCCAGGCTCATCTTCACGGCGTTCAGGGCCGAGCGGTCGGCGCGCTGGTCCTGGGCGATCGACCAGACGGCGGCGTTGTCCTTGGCGCTGGAGATCGCCAGACCGGTATTGATGCGGGACTGCACGCCCGACATGTCGTCGTTGGTCTTGTTCAGATTTTGCAGGGCGATCAGCGCGGGCTGATTGGTGTTCACGCTCAGCGTCATCACGGTCTCCGAACGGCGGTTCTTGCCAGTTGGGCTCGGGACGCGATTCGGCGGCCGAGCAGGTCGACCGCGAAGATGGGACTGAGGGAGTAAGAATATGGTTAACGCGCGTAAACCATGTTTCGCCTGCGACGCCAGGCCGCGGCGAGCCCGGCCCGAGCCCGGCCGGCTCAGGTCAAGCCGTCGAAGACCTCGCCAGGGTCGTAGTGCTCGGCCTGCTTGAAGCGCAGGACCTCCTCGCGCGGAAACTGCTGCAGGATGTCGCCCGTCCGACGGTCCACCGTCTTGTAGACGTAGGTGCCCGTCTTGCTGTCCTGCTCGATCACCAGGCGCAGGTCCCCTGGCTGGGGACCGTCGGCCAAGGCGGGCTTTTCCGCGGGCGCGGCTTCCCGGGGCGACGACGCAAAAAGGCCGCCCGCGGGATGGCCCGGGACGGTGGACGCGGTGTTCGCGGGGAGCGTGGACGGCTCGGGCATGACGGACGTCAACGCGACTTTGTTTTCCATGACTCCTATCGCGGCCGGTTCGCGGCGGCGCCTCTAGTGGTCCCTTCCCCTGCGCGTGAGCGCGAGAGAAAGGCGGAGGCGGACCCGAAGGCCCGCCCCCTTCTTCGTTCCTATCGGAACAGGCTGAGAATCGACGACGAAGACTGGTTGGCGATCGACAGCGCCTGAATGCCCAGCTGCTGCTTGGTTTGCAGCGACTGCAGCTTGGCGCTTTCCTTGGCCAGGTCGGCGTCGACCAGGTTGCCCACGCCGGCGTCGAGGCTGTCCTGCAGCTTGCCAACGAAGGTCAGGTGGGTGTCCAGGCCCGTCGAACTGGTGCCCAGCGAGGCCAGCTTGTTGGTCGCCGTGCCCAGGGCCTTGCTGACGAGGTCGATCATCGACTTGGCGGTCGCGGCGGTCGTGAACGACGCGTTGGCCGACAGACCGATGCCGACCAGCGACAGGGTCTTGGCGTTGACCGTGAACTGCGAGCCATCCGAATTGGCCAGGAAGGCCAGCTTGGTGGTGGTGCCGTCGGCGATCGAGACGCCGTTGAACTTGGCGTTGGTGACGGCCTTGGTGATCTGGTCGCGCAGCGAGGTGAAGTCCGACTTCAGGGCGTTGAACGAGGCGGTGTTCAACGAGGTGTCGGAAGCGGCCAGGGCCTTTTCCTTCATCTTGCCCAGCAGGTCGGTGACCGTGTCGCCGGCGGCCAGGGCCACGTCGATGGTCGACTGGCCGCGTTGCAGCGAGTCCTTGACGGCGTTCAGGGAGTTGGCGGTGGTCGACTGGTTCTTGGCCATCGCCCAGATCGCGCCGTTGTCCTTGGCGTTGCCGACCTTCTTGCCGGTGTTGATCCGTTGCTGGGTGACCTGAAGCTCGCTGTTGGTGGCGTTCAGGTTTTGCAGGGCGATCATCGCGCCAGCGTTCGTGTTGATGCTATTCAGCGGCATCGCGACAGTTCCTATTCAAGGGTTCCGGCGTCATTTTGACGGCCGGGAGCATTTTGCTCGAGGAACCAGGCAGCAAGGATCGGGCCAAATCTGCCCGGTAGGCAGAAATTGCCAACGCCCTGAAATATCTAGGTTATGGTTTGATTTACCATAAATTCAGCCGGCATTATTTGCCGAGCTTGGCGCGACTGGGAAAATTCTGCCGGGCAAATCCAGGTTGAATTCGGACAATTCAACGAATACGGGACCGCCAAAAAAAGAAATGCCGGACGGCCCTTGGACCGTCCGGCTTTGATCGCTTCTTGAAGCCTAGTCGCCGATCACTTGAACAGCGAAAGGATCGACTGAGGCGTCTGGTTCGCGATCGACAGGGCTTGAACGCCCAGTTGCTGCTTGGTCTGCAGCGATTGCAGCTTGGCGCTTTCCTTGGCCAGGTCCGCATCGACCAGGTTGCCCACACCCGCGTCCAGGCTGTCCTGCAGCTTACCCGTGAAGGTCAGGTGCATGTCCAGGCCCGTGGAGCTGGTGCCCAGGTTCGCCAGCTTGTTCGTCGCCGTCGTCATCGACTTGGTGACGATGTCGATCATCGACTTGGCCGAGGCGGCGGTCGTGAACGACGCGGCGACCGACAGGCCCAGACCGACGAGCGACAGAGTCTTGGCGTTCACCGTGTAGGCGACACCGTCCGAGTTGCTGAGGAACTGCAACTTGGTGGTGGTGCCGTCGACGAGGCTGACGCCGTTGAACTTGGCGTTGGTGACAGCCTTGGTGATCTGGTCGCGCAGCGAGTTGAAATCCGCCTTCAAGGCGTTGAACGAAGCGGTGTTCAGCGAGGTATCGGAAGCGGCCAGGGCCTTTTCCTTCATCTTGCCGAGCAGGTCGGTGACGGTGTCGCCAGCTGCGAGGCCCACGTCGATCGTCGATTGTCCGCGCTGGAGCGAGTCCTTCACGGCGTTCAACGAGCTCGACGTAGCGCTTTGCATCTTGGCCATCGACCAGATCGCGCCGTCGTCCTTGGCGTTGGAGATCTTCTTGCCGGTGTTGATGCGTTGTTGAGTGCTTTGGAGCTCCGAGTTGGTGGCGTTCAGGTTTTGCAGCGCGATCATGGCGCCGGCATTGGTGTTGATCGAGTTCAGCATGGTGTTTCTCGCCATTTTGGGAGGATTGCCCCGGCGTTTTGCCGGTCGGGCGTTTTGCCCGCGAAACCCATCGCAAGCGGCGGGCCACTCGGCGCCACCTCGGTAGTTTTTATAAAATGCTGATTTTTCTCGTAATTTCCTGGACGACCGCCAGATACGAAACCGCCCGGCGAATGCAGAATTCGCCGGGCGGCAGGTTTTACCGGAAAGGTTTGCCGGAGGGGCCAAACGCCCTCCCCGTCTGGGTCAGGCGGCGTCGGCGCGGCCGGCCAGGCCTTGCATGATCATGCGGTTGATCTCGATCAACGGCTCGAAATCCTCCTCCTTGCGCATCACGGCGCTGGAGTGGCGCCCGACCCAGAGGCTGAGCGAGATGATGCTGGCGCGCAGCTGCACCGGCAGCGTGTTCTCCGGCAGCGAGCAGTCGGTCGCCAGGGCCGACCACACGCGGCGGTTCCAGTCCAACGCGTCGATGCGCGTGGCGATGTCGTCGGCCGGAGCCTCGGACGCCGCCATCAGCGCGCGGGTCACCTGACCGAACAGACGGTACTCCATCTCGCGCGGGTTTTCGGTCCGCGTCGCCGTCTGCTGATAGGCCCTAAGAGACATGCCCCAACCTCTGATCTTCGTATTCGATTAGCTTACGGCTCAGCATGAGCGCCTTGTAATACTCGCGCGCCATCACGTGCTTGGAGATGGCGATGCAGTCGCCCAGCACGTCGGGATTGCGCACCACGCCCATGAACTCTGTCAGGCGGGTGGCGAATTCCTCGTACTGACGCTCGGCGGAGGCCTCGTCCAGGTACATCATCATGACCGGGAAATAGATCCGGCGCGCCGGGGTGGTGGCTTCGTCGGGCTGCATGATGTCCTTCTCACGCAGCACGGAGGCCTTGTTCTGGAGCACCAGGACGCCGCGGCGGTCGCCGTTCTGGACCACCGCGCCGTTCAGCACGAATTTCTCGCCGGGTTTCAGCGACAGCTTCAATGGCACAAGGCCGCTCCCTCTTGCATCGCTGCGTCGCCCCACCCGCCGAGATGACGGTTTCGAAGCAGAAGCTAGGCGGAGGCGGTTAACGTCTCCTTGCCAGGCCTGCGACCGTGAGCCGCAGCTTAGGACTCAATTAAGCATACTACCCCAGAGCTACTGCCTCAGACGATGACTCTCTCAAATCGCCAAGGCCTCAATTGATGTCCCGCAGCAGCGCGCCCCAGATTTCGACCAGCGCCATGATCGCGGCCCAGGAATCGGCCGTCCAGCCCGTCCATGCCGGCTTCAGGGATTCGATCGCCGGCGACTCGGCCTCGGCCGCCGCCCTGGCCCGCCTGACCCGCGAGGCTCATGAGCTCCGCAGCGAGCAGGCCGCCAAGCTTCTCGACCAGACGATCCGCGCCATGCAGAAGGGCGACTTCGCCAAGGGCGAGAAGCTGGCGCTGAAGGCCTTGAAGCACGACGACAAGCTGGCCCTGGCCTGGCACGCCCTGGCCATCGCCCGCGAGAAGATCGGCGACTTCGCCAATTCGATGCACTGCTACGAGGCGGCGCTGAAGCTGATGCCCGAGCACGGCGCGGCCGCCGGCGACCTGGGGCGGCTGGCCCTGCGCATGGGCATGGCGGACATCGCCGCCAAGCTGTTCATCCACTATCTGGAATTCCGCCCCGACGACCTGGAGGCCATCAACAATCTGGCCAGCGCCCTTCGCGACCTGAACCGCAACGAAGAGGCCATCGCGATCCTGCGGCCCGCGATCCAGGACCATCCGGAGGTGCCGTTGCTCTGGAACACCCTGGGCACCGTGATGTGCAGCATGGGCGACGCCCGGACGGCCGTCACCTTCCTGGACGAGACGATCCGGCTGGAGCCGACCTACGGCAAGGGCTATCACAACCGCGCCTACGCCAAGCTCGACCTGGGCGACGTCCAAGGCGCCTTGGACGACGGCGAACTGGCCCTGGCCTACACCACCGCGCCCGAAGAGCTGGCGACCATGAGGTTCGGCCGGGCGACCGCCCTGCTGGCGCTGGGCCGGATCGAGGAGGGCTGGAAGGCCTACGAAGCCCGCTTCTCCAAGGACCTGGTCGAAGCTCCCAGGTTCAATATCCCCGCCCCCCGCTGGACACCGGGCCAGCCCCTGGCCGGCAAGCACCTGATGATCTGCGCCGAACAGGGCCTGGGCGACGAGGTGATGTTCTCCAACCTGCTGTCGGACGTCGTCGAGGCCCTGGGTCCGGACGGCAAGCTGTCGCTGGCCGTGGAGCGCCGGCTGATCCCGCTGTTCGAGCGCTCCTTCCCCCAGGCGAGCATCACCGCTCACCGGACGATCGCCTTCGAGGGCCGCATCTATCGCGGCGCGCCGTTCATCGAGGACTGGAGCGGCATCGACCTTTGGGCGCCGATGGGGGCGCTGCTGGAGACCTTCCGGCCCAGCATCGCCTCGTTTCCGAGACGTCCCAGCTTCCTGGCCGCCGATCTCGACCGGGTCGAGCATTGGCGGCGCGTGCTCGAGGACGCGCCCAAGGGCCCCAAGGTCGGCGTGCTGTGGAAGAGCCTCAAGCTGGACGGCGAGCGCGCCCGGCAGTTTTCGCCCTTCCTGCTGTGGCGGCCGGTGTTCGAGACGCCCGGGGTCACCTTCGTCAACATCCAGTACGGCGACTGTTCCGAGGAGATCGCCATGGCCCGCGAAGCGTTCGGGGTGGAGGTCTGGCAGCCGCCGGGCATCGACCTGAAGCAGGACCTCGACGACGTGGCGGCGCTGTGCTGCGCCATGGACCTGGTGGTGGGCTTCTCGAACGCCACGATCAACCTGGCCGGGGCCTGCGGCGCGCCGATCTGGATGCTGGGCGGCGCGGCGGCCTGGCCTCGGCTGGGCCAACCCGACTTCTATCCCTGGTACCCGCAGGCGCGGTGCTTCGTCACGGCCGACTACAACGACTGGAACCCGACCATGCAGGCGGTCGGCGCGGCCCTGCGCGAACGCTTCCCGGCCGGTTGACACGCCTGAGCCGTCGAGCGGCAAGGCCGGACCACGCGGACACCGCATTTCGACGCTAGACGAGCGCCGGTGTTCGGGTTTCAAGATCCCATTCCAACCTCGGATACGCCCTTGCCGCTCGCCATTCTCCAAGCTCGCATGTCGTCGACGCGGCTGCCCGGCAAGGTCTTGGCCGAGGTGGCCGGGGCCCCGATGATCCTGCGGCAGATCGAGCGGCTCCAGCGGGCTGCCCGGCTGAACCGGATCGTGGTCGCCACCTCGGACCAGGCCAGCGACGACTCGTTGGCTGTCTGCCTGATCGCCGCGGGCGTGCCGGTGTTTCGTGGACCACTGGACGACGTTCTGGCGCGCTATATTGGGGCGATGGAGGCTTTCGGACCAGTTCGGACCGTGGTTCGGCTGACGGCCGACTGCCCGCTGGCCGACCCGGAGCTGGTCGACCGGACCCTGGACCTGCACCAGCGTTCGGGCGCCGACTACACCTCCAACACCCCGGCCCGGCGCAGCTTCGCCAAGGGCCTGGACGTCGAGGTCTTCGAATCCGTGGCGCTGAAGATCGCCGCCGACGAGACCGCCGATCCCTACGACCACGAGCACGTCACGCCGTTCCTCTACCGCCATCCCAACCGCTTCAAGGTCGAGGGCCTGGAGCAGGCGGCCGATGAGGGCGACGTGCGCTGGACGGTCGACCGGCCCGACGACCTGGACTTCGTCCGCGCCGTGTACGATGGACTCTACGCCGCCAATCCGGCCTTCACGTCCGACGACGTGCGCGCCTTCGTGCGGAGCCGACCCGACCTGGCCGCCCTGGGGGGAGATCGCCGCGTATGAGCACTCAAACCACCGGCAGCCCCGCCCACGCCGTCGTCCTGCGCGACGTGACCGAGACCGACCGTCAAAGGCTGCTGGACTGGCGCAACAGCCCCGAGGTCGCGGCCTTCATGTATTCCGACCACACGATCGGCCAGGCCGAGCACGACCGCTGGTTCGACGGCATGGCCGGCGACGCCCGCCGGCGCTACTGGGTGATCGAGGTCGACGGCGAGCCGGTGGGCCTGGCCAACCTGGCCGACATCGACGCGCGCAACCGCCGTTGCGCCTGGGCCTACTACCTGGCCAGCCCGTCGGTCCGGGGGCTGGGCGTGGGCTCCTACATCGAGTTCTGGGTCATCGAGTACGTGTTCAAGGTCCTGGGCTTCGACAAGCTGTGGTGCGAGGTGCTGCTGTCCAACGAGGGCGTCTGGAAGCTGCACGAGCGCTACGGCTTCCAGCGCGAGGCCCTGTTCCGTCACCACGTGGTCAAGGACGGCGGGCCGGCCGACGTGGTCGGGCTGGGCCTGCTGGCCCAGGATTGGCCGGCCTGGCGTGAGGCGATGGCCCAGCGTCTGCTGGACAAGGGCTACGCCCTGCCCTTCACCTGATCGACCGACGGAACAATCGTCGCGGACGACGGGTTGAATCCGGGACCGCGAGGGCGCGCCGTCCTCGCTTCTCGAGTTCAGGGAGCCCGCCATGCCCACCGACATCGACTATGACGACCAGGACGGCGCCGAAGCCCTGGACGAGACGAACCTGACCGACGACGGCGAGGACATCGCCAATTTCGACGAGCTGGACGACGTCTATGACGTCACCCAGGCCGACGGCGACGCGGACGAGGATGACGAGGACGACGACCTGCTCGACGACGAGGATCTCGAAGACATCGACGACGACGTCGAGGGCGAACGCGACGACGAGGGCCTGGACATCGAGCGCGAGCCGCTGGCGGCCATCGCCGGCGACGACGAGGACCTTGAGGACTCGGTCTCGGACGACGACGACAGCGCCGCGGACTTCGAATCCACCGAGTTGGCCGATGACGACATAGAGTCGCTGGGCTACGCGAAGGAAAGCTGAGATCTTCAAGACCGGCGGGCCGTTGTCGAAGCTGGATCGCTCGATGCCCGAATCCGCCGGCCGACAGGAGAGCGACCATGCCCGACGCCACGCCAAATGCTCACAGCGACGACCCGGCCGAAGATCTCGAAGACCAACTCGAAGAGGGGCTGGAGGACAGCTTTCCGGCCAGTGACCCGCCTTCGGTCGCCCGCCGGCATCGCAAGCCGTCGTCCGGGCAAACCCAGCCGAATGACGAGGACTGACGATAAGCCGGCTTGATCCGGCGGACCCTTGGTCTGTAGGTTAGCCCTGATTTGAACAACTGTTCGAGGCGGCCCGCCGGAGCCGCCGTCAGGAAACCGAATGAGCTCGCGCTTCGAAGGCACCGCCGACTACGTCGCCACCGACGACCTGAAGGTGGCCGTCAACGCCGCCGTGGCCCTGGAACGTCCCCTGCTGATCAAGGGCGAGCCGGGCACCGGCAAGACGGTCCTGGCCTACGAGGTGGCCAAGGCGATGAACGCGCCCCTGCTGACCTGGCACATCAAGTCGACCACCAAGGCCCAGCAGGGCCTCTACGAATACGACGCGGTGACCCGTCTGCGCGACAGCCAGCTGGGCGACGAGCGGGTCAAGGACGTCCGCAACTACATCAAGAAGGGCAAGCTGTGGGAGGCGTTCGAGGCCCCGGCCCGGCCCGTCCTGCTGATCGACGAGATCGACAAGGCCGACATCGAGTTCCCCAACGACCTGCTGCAGGAACTCGATCGCAACGAGTTCTACGTCTACGAGACCAACGAGACGATCGCGGCCAAGGTGCGGCCGATCATCATCATCACCTCCAACAACGAGAAGGAGCTGCCGGACGCCTTCCTGCGCCGCTGTTTCTTCCACTATATCCGCTTCCCCGAGGAGGCGACGATGCAGGCCATCGTCGACGTGCACTTCCCGGGCATCAAGCAGAAGCTGGTCGCCGAGGCCCTGCGGATCTTCTACGACATGCGCAAGGTGCCGGGCCTGAAGAAGAAGCCGTCGACCTCCGAGCTGCTGGACTGGCTGAAGCTGCTGCTGGTCGAGGACATCGACGAGACCACCCTGCGCGAGAAGGATCCGACCAAGCTGATCCCGCCGCTGCACGGGGCCCTGCTGAAGAACGAGCAGGACGTTCACCTGTTCGAGCGCCTGGCCTTCCTGGCCCGCCGCGAGGGGGCGGGCCTCCGCCCGGGGCAGTAAAGCTCGCCGAAAGATTGTATCTGGACGTCCGCGCCCGGCTCGGCCAACCTCTAGCCGAGTTGGGGGAGCGCGCGACATGAGATCCTGGATCTGGGCGGCCTTGGGCCTGGTCATGACGGCGGCGCCGGCGACGGCGCGCGAGGCTTGCCCGCCGCGACCGCCGGTGCAGGCGATCGCCATGCCGTCGGCCAACATGTCGAGCGATCTGGTCACCCTGATCTCCCTGGGTCCGGCCATCGCCGACAAGGCGCTCCAGCGCAAGGCGCTGCTGAAGGCCAAGCCCAAGTGCGAGGGGGTCGCGCTGGAGGCTGGCGGCGCGACCTATGCGCTCTTCGAGACCGCGGCCGCCTCGCCGGTCCTGGTGGCGCGCACCGCCAATCCCGACGCGCCGGTCTTCTTCGTCGCCCCCTTCGCCGACATGACCGCCGCGGTCATGGCCGAGATCGAGAAGCGCCCCGCGCCTCCGGCCAAGGCCAGCTACGTGCTTGGCGTCTCCACCAAGACGGGCGCTTCGGCCTTGCGACTGTATCCGTCCGTTCCCGACAACCAGACGTTCAAGGCCGACATCACAGCGGCGCTGCTGGGTCGGATCCCGCCGCTGGTCAGCCGCGACGAGCGGACCAAGGCAATCCGGATCAACGTCCAGGCCGACGCCTACGATGGTCCCAAGTCCACTCCCGGGGCGACGCCTCCGCCCGGCACAGGTCCCGGCCCTCCGGCCGTCAGCGCGACGTCGCAGAACGACAGCTTCCGCGACCAGCCGGACGGCGGGGCCCTGCACGCGGCCTCGGGCTTCACCTGCCCCGCCGCGATCGACGGCTTCAAGCGCGACCGCCTGACCGTCTACGACGCCGCCCAGGGCGGCCGCGACGTCAGCTGCGGCTATGCGTCGTCCCCGGCGACGGCCACGGCGACCCTCTACCTGACCAAGCTGCCGGCCCAGTACACCTTGACCCGCGTGTTCGACACCTATGTCGAGCAGGCCAAGGCCCATACCCCGTCGGTGGGCGACGCAGCCGATCCCTACCCCGTGTCCGACGGCGGTCCACGCCGCCAGGGGCGGTTCTGGCGCGACAAGGAAGGCCGCAACGAGGGCCTGTGGCTGGTCCAGATCGGCCCCTGGTTCGCCAAGCTGCGCGTGACCTATGCGGACGCCGACGCCGCGACGGTCCGCCGCCTGGCCGCCGACCTGCTGACGGCGATCGACGCCCAGGTGAAGCCGCCGACCGTATGACGCCGTTACCGCGATTTCATTGGATTTCCGCGCCTTCCCAGCCCAGGTTCGCGCCGAACGGGAGATTCCTCTGATGCGACACCTGCCGCTGACCGCCGCCGCGAGCTTGGCCGCGCTGGTCGCCCTGGCGGCCTGCTCGCCCAAGGTCGAGGTCACGCACAAGGACCGCAAGGGCATGGGCAGGCACGAGCCCTTGCGGGCGATCAGCAAGCTGGATTGCCCCGACAAGCAGGGCGAGCTGACCCGGGTCAGCGCCGCCGCCGACGGCCAGGCCTGCGTCTATGCCGGCCAGAACGCCGAGGTGACCCTCCAGCTGGTGGCCCTGAACGGCGGCGACGCCGAGGCGGCCCTGGCGCCGATCGAGGCCGACCTGAAGACCCTGATGCCGGCCATCAAGTCGCCGCCACCGCCACCGGCGAACGGCAAGCCGCGCGGCGACGGCGCCCGGATCAGCCTGCCCGGCATCCGGATCGACGCCCACGACAAGGGCGCGGACATCAAGATCGGCGGCCTGACGATCAACGCCAACGACGACACGGCCGAGGTCAAGGTCGCCAAGAACGTCACCATCCGCGACGGCGACGCGGCCCGGAAGGTCACTGAGCGCGTCAGCGGCGGCAATTCCAATGTCAGCGTCAAGACCAGCGACGACGAGGAGGGCGACGTCGACATCCACGCCACCGACGAAGGCGCCCAGATCCGCCAGCGCCGGCGCGGCGACGGCGTGCGCGCCACCCTGATCCTGGCCAGCGACAAGGCCGCCAGCGGCTACCGCGTCGTCGGCTACGAGGCCCGCGGCCCCAAGGGCGGCCCGCTGGCCGTGGCCGTGGTCAAGGCCAAGGGCCGCGACGGCAGCGACCACGACATCTTCGAGGACATGAAGACCCTGGTGAGGCGCAATGTGGGGGGGTGATCGTCACTTGCCCCCTACGGGCCTTCGGCCGTCTTCCCCCAGAGGGAGAAGAGCCTGAAGCGCGAGGCTCCGCCCCCTACGGGGGCGGACAGGCGGCGCAGCCGCCAGGTGGGGGCAAGTTCAAACCTCCTCAAACCGGCGTCACCTCCATCACCTTGTAGGTCAGCGGCCGGCCGTCGTCGTCGGTGACGGTGACGTATTCGCCCAGGGCGAAGCGGTGCTGGCCAAGGCGGTGGACCGGCTCGTCGTCCAGTTCGACATCCTCGTCATAGTCGAAGAACCAGCGCTCGCCACGACGGTTCAGCCGGCCGTCGGCCGCGTCCTCGTCCGGCGCGAAGCGGCGCACCACGCACTCGTCCTTGGCCTTGGCGTAGGCGGCCGCGTCCAGGTGGCCGTCCTCGGTCAGCGGCGCGGTCAGGGCGTAGCCGCGGTGATCGTCGCCCCCCGCGAACTCGGTGCCGGGATTGCGGGCCAGACGCATGACGATGCGGGACAGGGACATTTGCACGTCCTCCTTCTTGCTTGGAAAACCAGGGTTTAGTGCGACAGGAACAGTGACGGCCCGTCGCTGTTCAGCAGGCTTCGGGTGGTGCCCCCGAAGATGAACTCCTGCAGGCGCGGGTGGCCGAACGCCCCGGCCACCAGGAAGTCGGCGCCCATCTCCCGGGCCGCCCCCAGCAACAGGGCCGCGGCGTCGTTGCCCGTTCCGTCCAACACCTTGGCCGTGGCCGTGACGCCGCGGGCCGCCAGGAACTCGACCAGCCGCTCCAGGGCGAAGCTGCGCGACGAGGCGCCGGGCGCGCCGGCCACCACCACCTGGGCGGCCTTCTGCAGCAGCGGCAACGAGGTGCGCATGGCCCGGCTGGCCTCCTTGCCGCCGTCCCAGGCGACCATCACGGTCCCGCCGACCTTCAGGCCCGGCCGCGCCACCACCACCGGCCGCTGCTCGTCGGCGATCATCTGCTGGAACGACTCGGCCAGCGGCCCCTTGCCGCGCGCGGCGGCGCTGTCGAAGACGATCACGTCCGACAGCCGGCCCTCCATGGCCAGGCCGGCCCAGACCGGCGAGTCCAGGCTGATCGCCTTGCAGCGTCCGTAGCCCAGCTCGGCCACCAGGCGGTCGACGGCGCGATGGCCCTCGATGGCGGCCTCCTTCAGGCTTTCCAGGGCCGTGACCTGCACGCCGCCCATGAAGCCTTCGCCCATCCACGGCATCAGGTCGGCCATGTCGGCCGGGGCGTGGACACAGGCCAGTTCGGCGTCGAACGCCTCGGCCAGCACCCTGGCCGATTGCAGAAGGCCCCGGTCGGCGGCCGCGCCGGCCAGCGGCGCCATGATTCTCGCCCAGCTCATGATCGATCTCCTGGTCCAGGCATTTCCAAAACGGCGAGGGCGTTTCCTCAGGCTCATTTCCACAGCCAAAGGCCGGCCCCTCATTGATCTTTGTCAATCGATGGGCCAGTCCAGACAGGGTCAGGCCTGCACCTTCACCGTAAGGAACGATCTCGTGGCCAAAGGGCTGCATAAAACTCCGCCCCGGGCGTGGCAGCGCATGCTGTCGGGACGCAGGCTGGACCTGCTGGACCCCTCGCCGATGGACATCGAGATCGAGGACATCGCCCACGGCCTGGCCCGGGTGGCGCGCTGGAACGGCCAGACCACCGGCGAGCACGGCTTCTCGGTGGCCCAGCACAGCGTGGTGGTCGAGGAGATCGCCGCCCACATCAGGCCCGATCTCGAGCCGAAATGGCGGCTGGCCGCCCTGCTGCACGACGCCAGCGAGTATGTGATCGGCGACATGATCAGCCCGTTCAAGGCCGCGCTGGGCGTCAGCTACAAGGATTTCGAGGCCCGGCTGGAGGACGCCATCCACATCCGCTTCGGCCTGCCGCCGAAGACGCCGCCGGCGGTCAAGAAGCTGATCAAGTCGGCCGACCGGGCCTGCGCCTTCTTCGAGGCCACCCAGCTGGCCGGGTTCGAGCACGCCGAGTCCCTGGCGATCTTCGGCGCGCCGCCGGCCGGCTACGATCTGAAGATCCTGCCCCTGCCGCCGTTCGAGGCCCAGGCCCGCTACGTCCAGCGCTTTCACGTGCTGTCGCGCGCCGCCGGCTTCGAGTCCGCGCCCGGCGCGGCGTTCGAGACCGAATGACCGGGTCCAGACCGACATCGGTCGTCATCGGCCTGTCGGCGGTGGTGGTGGCCATCCGCGACGGCGAAGCCGTGGTCCTGACCGTCCGGCCGCACGACGCGGTCACCGACGTCGCCAGCCCCCTGCCCGGCCTGCCGTTCGGCCCGTTCGACCCGGCCGGCCACCGCACCTTCGAGCTGGGCCTGCGGGCCTTCGTCACCGAGCAGACCCGCTTCCAGCTCGGCTATGTGGAGCAGCTCTACACCTTCGGCGACGAGGGCCGCGACGCGCCGCGCGCCGAGATGGGGGCCGGGGCGGCGCGGGTCGTCTCGGTCGGCTATCTGGGCCTGACCCCCACCGCCGTCGAGACCCGGGCCCCCGACACCGCCTGGGCCCCGTGGTCGGCCTTCTTCCCGTGGGAGGACTGGCGCCACGGCCGCCCCGCCCTGCTGGACGAGGCCATCGCCCCGGCCCTGCGCCGCTGGGCCGGCGACGACGTCGGCAAGGGGTCGCGCGCGCGCCTGGCCTTCGCCCTGGACGGCGCGCCCTGGAACGAGGAACGGGTGCTGGAGCGCTACGAGCTGCTCTACGAGGCGGGCCTGGCCCCCGAGGCCGCTCGCGACCGGGCCCGGGCCGAGGGCCACGACCCGGCCGAGCCCGCCGCCCTGTCGGCCGCCCTGGGCGAGCCGATGATCTCGGATCACCGCCGCATCCTGGCCACCGGCCTGTCGCGGCTGCGCGGCAAGATCAAGTACCGCCCGGTGGTGTTCGAGCTGATGCCGGCCGAGTTCACCCTCTCGGCCCTGCAGCGCACGGTCGAGGCCATCGCCGGGGTGCCGCTGCACAAGCAGAACTTCCGCCGGGTGGTCGAGCGCGAGGACCTGGTCGAGGGCCTGGGCCGCCAGGACGCCGACACCGGCGGCCGCCCGGCCGAGCTGTTCCGCTTCCGCCGCGAGATCCTGGCCGCGCGGCCAGCGACGGGGCTGAGCCTGCCGCTGCTGCGGGATTAGACTGCGTGGATGAAGCCCGATCCTTGGGCTTGCGTCAGACCGTTCATCGCTAGGCCTCACCCTCCGCCCGATCGTCGCCGCCCGCGCGCTCCGCCTCCCGCGCGGCCCGGGCCGCCGCCATCAACTTCAACCGAGGGCGGATATCGCGACGCAGATAGTCCATGCGCGCGGCCGTGCGCCCGCTGTCGTCGTCCATCGGATCGGGGCCGCCGCGGACGGGCGGACGAGCGGCCCTTAGGCGGGCGCGAGTCTTGGATCGGGGCATGTCGTCTCCTCTTGAAGGCACGGCCTGGCCGCCTCACGCGGCGGGCCGCTGAAGTTCGGGGAGGGACGCGGAGCGCCGGGCCAGGCCCGGAAGCTTTGTAGACAATACCGTTTCGACCAGGACCGACGCTCCGCGCGGTCGTTATCCGGGAGCAAGCGGCGGTCGGCGCTGTTGACGCCTCGCCGCTCGAAGCCCCCGACGGGCGGGCCGGGCTTGCGTCGCCCGGTCCCGGACCGCCTGCGTCACCGCAAGCCTGTCGCCCTCTTCGGCCCCTCGTCCAACGCCGTATCCGTGTTCCGGGCTCGGCCAGCACCAGATGGACGAAAGTCGCGGCCCCTCGCGGAGCCGCCGCCGACGAGCACGCCCGCTCGACCGCCCCCAAGGCCGCGAAGGTCGCAGGCCTTAGCGCCCTCCCCATCGCCTTGTGGTGCAGCGATTATGCGCCGGCGCGGGAGGGGGAGGATAAGTGATGTTGGGGCGTTGAATTTCCTGGAGAAACACGCTTGGAGCGGAGGGGACAAGTTTTTTGCGGCGTCTTGCGCGAGGTGGTATCTCGCCCGCGGCGGCGAGGCCGCGCCTTAAAACCTTGTAGGCGAGCCTGCTCTGGCGTCTGGCCGAGTCAAGGACCGCCTCCGGCGGCCGCGTCGCGGCGACGCGGCGCGTCGTCCTTGACCCGGCCAGAAGCCAGAGCTCCGATCCTACAAGGGTTTGAAGCGTGGCCGCATCCGACGAGCGGATGCGGGCTTGCGCCGAGCGGACGTTCTGAAAGTCTCAGAAGGGTGGATTGCCGACCTTCCAAGCGAGCTTCACAATGCGCACATGACAAAGGCGGGCTGGACAGAGATCAAGAGGTTGCAGGGGCAGGAACCGCATCGGCACGCAGTTATCTTGCGGGGGCCGCACGGCATGTACCGCTTCGACGTGCTTCGTTGGCGCAAATACTACGAGCCTTCCGAGGAAGACGACGGTCCCATGGACGGCGGCTGGTGGGATTGCGAGCACCAGTCAGGGCTTCACGACACGCTAGAGGGAGCTGAGGCGGAAGCGTGCTCATCTCTACCGTGGCTACGGGCCTAAGGTCCGCTCAGGGTCGAAAGCGCCTCTGGGGCACTACCAGAAAGTTGACCTTGGCGACGGCGCTCCAGGCGCGATTTCGGACAGGTCGTGCGTCCTTCGAGGCCCGCTGCGCGGGCGCCTCAGGATGAGGAGCGTTGTGCTGAATTCCTCACCCTGAGGTGCGTGCTCCTGAGCGCGCCTCGAAGGACGCAAGGCGCTTGAGAAGTCCGCAATGGGTCGGGTTCGGAATTTGGCGCCGTCGCCGAAAGCAGCCGTTGGGCCTGGCGCTCAGTGCGGACGCCGGGAAGGTCAGCTCGGGGTGGAAACGCGACCGTCTTCCGTCCGCCATGGCCCTCGCCGCCATCGTGCTTGTCTGGCTATGAGGAATGAGTCCTGAGCCTAAGGGGCGTCATGAGCCCCCAGCATGGTGGACGCAGACAGTTCAGGCGCAACAACGGCGAGGTCGTAGCCACTGATGAGCGCGCGCCATTCAGGCGTCAGGGCTTCCAGATCGGCGCTGCGCAAACGGCGCAGATCCACCAGGAACCAGTCGCCTGGCGGCGTGGCCGACGGGCGGGCCAGCATCACCTCCTTGGACCAGTCGCTGTCCTTGCCCGTCGTCGCATCGAAGTTGTGCACGGCCATTTGGCGGCCGACCCCGTTGTATCCGGCTTGCACGCCTCTCGCGCCGGTGACGACGATATGGAGGGACTTCACGCCCTCTCCGTCTGCACGTTCAGCGACGAAATTGCCCAGGTCGCGCTGGCCGAGTGGATTGTAGCCCTTGTAGAGATGGTAGGCGCCGAACTTCATCAGTAGGCGTGCCTGCGGCGCCTCGGCAAAATGAGTCACCAGCGTCCGCTTCATCAGCCGCGCCCTGCGCCCGTTCGGATCGCCGCTACGGGACTGCGAGGCCTGATAGATGGCGCGTGTTTCGCGCAAGGCGGCGAACAGCGCCTTGGCCCGGTCGCCGCCGTCCTGGTCGATGGCTCTCCCCGCCTGGTCCAGCGTCGCATCGGCAGCCTTGAGCAGGAACAGGTCCATGGGTGAACCGGAGGTGAGCGCGGCCTGCGTCGCCGTTCGCTCCTGCTCCGCCAGCGCTTCGATCCGGGCGCGGGCGAGCGGCCCTGGACCGGCCGCCAGCATCTGTTCGAACAAATAGCCGCTCGCGCCCAAGAACTCCTGGTCCAGCCCCCACAGCTTGAAATCCGGCCCGGCGACACCCGCGCAATCGGCCGCCGTCTGACCCTCGTCGCGGCTGTTGAGGAAGGCCATGGCGTCGGGATGGGAGCGCATGAAGTCAGAAATCTGCTGTTCCCGGTCCGGCGCTCTCAGCCGTGCGTTGACCGCTCCGGCGGCCTCCGGCCCGATCTCGATGACCATGGCCGTCAGGCCGCCGGGCGCCATCAATCGACAGACGTTCGTGGTGAAGGCGGGGATCTCGCGCGAATGATGGCTCTCGCCGATGAGGACGTAGCGGCTGGCGTCTATAGCGTCCGATAGTATCGCGGCTCCCGGACCCGAGAAGCCCTCCGGCCGCACGGTTAGCGGCGCCCCTGCCTGCGCCAGCTGGTCCGCGAACGAGAGCGACGCAACGGGCTCGGCGTGGGCGGAAGCCGCGCACAGGCTTGCGAGCGCCAAGGCCGCCGCCATCGATTTCAGCTTCATATCAATCACCCCTGTCATGTGAAGCGTCCTTGCGGTGATCTCCGAAAACCACAAAGTTAAATCGTGATCACAAGTCTCCTCGCGGCCTGAAATCGGGCGCACCGAATGAATGCGAAGGACCGAAGGCAGTCTTCGCCTGGTGGGTTGAATGCGGTCGTTGGGGCGGAATAGGCCCGCGCCGCAATCGTGGTTCTGGCCATGAGCAATGAGTCCTGAGCCTAACGTCCACTCAGGGTCGTGAGCGCCTCTGGGGGCACTACCAGAAAGTTGACCTTGGCGACGGCGCTCCAGGCGCGATTTCGGACAGGTCGTGCGTCCTTCGGGGCCCGCTGCGCGGGCGCCTCAGGATGAGGAGCGTTGTGCTGAATTCCTCATCCTGAGGTGCGCGCTCCTGAGCGCGCCTCGAAGGACGCAAGGCGCTTGAGAAGTCCGCAACGGGTCGGAAGCGGCCCGTCGTCCCAGGCCAGCAACCGCCCCCCGACCGCCATCAACCGTGGCCCTGCGCAGCTTCCCGGTCTACCCTCGCGCGAACGCGGGACCATCCGCACGGGGAGCACGTCGTGATCTACGCCAAGGCCGCGGCCTATCTGATCGGCTGGCTGTCGCTGGCCGTCGTCCTGCCGCGGGTGATTGTCGGGCCCCTGTGGGGCTCGGCCACCGACATCGGCCTGGTCGCCGCGCCGATCGCCTTCGCGGTCGGGGTGATGGGCCTGGGCAAGCTGGCGTCCATCCTGATTCGGGACATAGCCAGGAGCCAGAATTCCAACAACGGGGACATCGGGGAATGACCAACGACTTCCAAGCGCGGGCCGCCAAGACGCGCTCGAAGATCCAGAACACCGGCCGGGTGATCGCCATCGGCGGCGTCGGCCTGCTGGTCCTGCTGGTCGGCTCGTGCGGCGTCGCCTCGCACAGCACCACGGTCGAG
The DNA here is from genome assembly GCF_964253875.1 of Caulobacter sp. LjRoot300. Classification (NCBI taxonomy): domain Bacteria; kingdom Pseudomonadati; phylum Pseudomonadota; class Alphaproteobacteria; order Caulobacterales; family Caulobacteraceae; genus Caulobacter; species Caulobacter sp. LjRoot300. The sequence goes on along the minus strand of NZ_CAXUSA020000003.1, from coordinate 339,310 downwards.
CCCGGCAACGCCGGCGTGAAGATCAAGACCCTGGGCTCCGGGGCCGGCGTCGTTCCCGAACCCCTGCCCGCCCGCTGGTACTTCCGCGGCGTCGGCGAGCGCATCGTCCAGTATCCGGTGATCCAGCGCACCTACAGCTACACCCGCGAGAAGGACGAGCGCGGCAACGAGAACGAGGAGATCACCTTCTCCGACAACACCGGCCTGCCGATGACGGCCGACGTCTCGGTGACGCTGCAGGTCAATCCGGTGTCGGCGCCGAGCCTCTACCAGACCTACCGCCTGTCGTTCGACCAGCTGCTGGACGGTCCGATCCGCAACGACGTGCGTTCGGCCGTGGCCGCCGAGGCCGAGAAGGTCGGGGTCGAGACCCTGTACAGCGGCGGTCGTCAGGCGGTGATGCAGCGCGCCTTCGCCCGGGTGTCGGGCAAGTGGGCCAAGCACGGGGTCACGGTCTCGCAGATGGATTGGATCGGCTCGATCCGCTATCCTGACGCCATCATCCAGCAGATGCAGAACAAGACCCAGCTGGAGCAGGAGGCCCTGGCCGCCAAGGCGCTGGAGGCCAAGGAGACCGCCCTGGCCAACGCCGCCATCGCCAAGGCGCGCGGCGAGGCCGAATCCATCCGCATCAAGGGCGAGGCGATCCGCGCCAATCCCCAGATCCTGCAGCAGCTGGCCATCGAGAAATGGAACGGCGAACTGCCCAAGGTGACCGGCGGCGCGACGCCCTTCGTCAAGATCGACTGACGGGTCGGGCCGCCGGGTCGTTCCGCGCCTCGACGCGGGACCGTTCGGCGGCCTCCATCCGCGCCCGCCACCTGGCCTTCAGCGTGTGGGAGGTGTCCCGCGAGCCGTCCGGGCTCCAGCCGGGCGGGCCGAACAGGTAGCCCAGGGCCTCGCGCGGCGAGCGCGACGCCCAAAGGTCGCGGCCGACGCCGATCCACTCGTGGAAGACGTTGGTCAGCAGGTTGAAGCTGGCCAGGTTCTTGACCGTACCGTAGCGGCAGGGCTCCTCGTCGGTTTCGGGGATGAAGGTGCCGAACATCCGGTCCCAGATGATCAGGATTCCGGCGTAGTTGGCGTCCAGGTAGCGAGGGTTGCGGGCGTGGTGCACCCGGTGGTGCGAGGGCGTGTTGAACACCGCCTCGAACCAGGCCGGCATGCGCTTGATCGCCTCGGTATGGATCCAGAACTGGTAGACCAGGCTGATCCCCTTCTGAATGGCGACCATCGCCGGCGGGAACCCCAGGAACGACAGCGGCAGCCACAGCAGCCAGGTCCCGGCGATCCCGCCCGTCCAGGTCTGCCGCAGGGCGGTCGACAGGTTGTAGTGGATGGAAGTGTGGTGGTTGACGTGGCTGGCCCACCAGAACCGCCGCTCGTGGGAGAGGCGATGGAAGGCGTAATAGGTCAGGTCCTCGGCGAAGAAGAGCACCACCCAGGCCCAGACGGCGGTGATCGGGATGGTGAAGATCCGGTGCTGATAGACCCAGAGGCTGGCCGCGAAGATCACGCCGCCCATCAGCGCGCCGGCGATGCTGCTGCCCAGGCCCATCACCAGCGAGGTGGCGGTGTCCCGGGCCTCGTAGCGGGCGTCGGCCTTGCCCAGCCGGGCCAGGACGATCTCCAGGACGACGGCCAGCACGAAGAACGGGATGGCCATCTGGACGGGATCGAAGGCCTTCACGCGGCCGCCTCCCGAGCGGCGAACCGGGGCGGCGGCCAGGGCTCGCCGTCCTTCAGCGCCAGGCGGGCCACGCCGTCGGTGGTCTTCAGGACGAGAAGGCCGTCGACGGGCGTGGCGGCCGGGGCGGCGGCCCAGGGCAGGTCGCGGGCCACATAGCCGTCGCCCTTGCGCCAGGCGACCAGGGCCCGGTCGCCCGACCGCGCCACCAGGCCCGCGCCGTCGGCGGCGATCCACAGGACGTCGACGCGATCGTCCGGAAATTCCACGGCCAGCAAGGCATTGGCTTGCTCGGCGTCGAGCGGCGGGGTCGGGCGCGAGATCCGCGCCCACGCCGCGAGGGCGACCAGCAGGCTGACCGCCACCGCCGAGCCAAGCAGTTGAATCAACAGCGTCTTATCCAAAGCGACGCGTCCTCCCCGGAATTCTTGACGCCAGCGTCACGCTCCACCGGCCCAGCGTCAAGGGCGAGGTTCACGCCGGCCCGGAGGCCCCTCGCCACATCTTGGGTGTTTACGTCTGGTCGTTTCCTGCCCAAGGTTGAGCGTCCGCCAGGGAGCGGAAGAAAATACGGGAGGTCCAGATGTCGCTGATGTTCGAACCCTTGAGGAAGTACGCTCAGTTCTCCGGCCGCGCGCGGCGCTCGGAATACTGGCTGTTCTTCCTGCTGATGGTCATCGCCGAGATCGTCTATTTCGCCTTGCTGGGTGCGGTGGGCGGCTTCAGCCCCAACGGGCCGAGCGGCGCGGCGATGGCGGTGATGGGGATCTTCTCGCTGGCCTTCCTGGGCGTGATCATCCCCGGCCTGGCGGTGAGCTTCCGGCGCCTGCACGACACCGACCGGTCGGCCTGGTGGCTGCTGATCAGCCTCATCCCGGGCATCGGCGGCCTGGTGCTGCTGGTGTTCTACCTGCTGCCCGGCACGAACGGCCCCAACAAGTTCGGCCCCGACCCCAAGGCCTCGCCCACCGGCGACACCGCCGCGGTGTTCAGCTAACCGCCGAACGTTCCCTCCGGCAATCAGGAAGCGCGCCTCCGTCCGGAGGCGCGCTTCTTTTCGTCTCAAGTCTTGGCCGCCGACTAGAACTTCCGCGCATAGCCCACCGACACCACGTTGGCGTCGGCCGCGTCGTTGTCGCGGAACTGCTGGCGGGTGTAGTCGACGCGGACGCCGTTCTTGTCGTCGACCTTGTACTGGGCGCCGACGCCGTAGTTGACGCTGTCGGCGTCGAACTTGCTCTCGACCCCGGCCAGGGTCTGCTTGTACTGGGTGTTGCCGTAGCCGACCCGGCCGATCAGGTCGATCTTCGGGCTCACCGGCAGGAAGCCCACGCCGTAGACGGCGGCCGAGTGGGTCTGCTCGATGTTGGACCGCACGCCGTTGGTGTCGATGTCGTCGTCCTTGACGCCGCCGGACAGTTCGCCCTCGACGCCGAAGTGCGGGGTCAGCTTGGCGCCCAGGCGGCCCTGAACCGCGCCGGTGTCGGCGCCGTCGGCGCGGGATCCGGCGTAGCCGAGGGTCCCGTAGACCCCGGTGTCCTGGGCTTGCGACAGGGCGGGGACAGCAGCGACCGAAAGGGCGGCCAGGGCGGCCGCCGTCATGAGAGTTTTCATTGTTGTACTCCTTGGCACTGGCGAGGCGGGGGAGCGCCTCGACCTGCCCTGGATAGCCGCGCCATGGGGCCGCGATTGGACCCTCCCTGGGCCGTTTGGGGCCATTGCGTGTCGTTCCCGACATGTCCGTGGCGATTGTGGCCGCGCCAGATCGTTCCGTGTCCGGCTTCGAAAGCGGCGAAGTGTGACATCCCTGCCGCGCAGGGAAAGGTGACGCCCGCGCCGGGCGTGCTATGGATCGACCCACAGAGCCAAGCCGCGCCCGCCCCTCTTCAGAGAGGGGGCGCGCCAGCGTCACCGGGACCGCCGCCTTGCCTAAAGCCGTCATCGTCGCCACGGGGCTCTTCACCCCGCCGTTCAGCGTTTCGAACACCGAACTGGTCGAAGCCTTCAACACCTATGTCGAGCGCTTCAACGCCGCCCATGCCGAGGCGATCGCCGCCGGCGAGGTGGCGGCGCTGGCCCCCTCCTCGCCCGAGTTCATCGAGAAGGCCTCGGGCATCAAGGCCCGCTACGTGATGAACAAGTCCGGGATCGTCGACCCCGAGGTCATGCGCCCGATCCTGCCCGAGCGGCCCAACGACGAGATCTCGATCCTGGCCGAAATGGCCGTCGAGGCCGCCAAGCAGGCGATCGAACGCTGGGGCAAGCCGGTCAGCGAGATCGGCGCGGTGATCTGCGCGGCCTCGAACATGCAGCGGGCCTATCCGGCCATGGCCATCGAGGTGCAGCAGGCCCTGGGCATCGACGGCTTCGCCTTCGACATGAACGTCGCCTGCTCGTCGGCCACCTTCGGCATCAAGACCGCCGCCGACTTCATCGCCACCGGCAGCGCCAAGGCGGTGCTGATGGTCAATCCCGAGGTCTGCTCGGGCCACCTGAACTTCACCGACCGCGACAGCCACTTCATCTTCGGCGACGTGGCCACGGCCGTGATCCTGGAAGATGAAAGCCAGGCCAGCGGCGGCTGGGAGATCCTGGGCACGCGGCTGAAGACCGAGTTCTCCAACAATATCCGCAACAATTTCGGCTTCCTCAACCGCGCCGCCCCGGAGGGGGTCGGGGCCAAGGACAAGCTGTTCGTGCAGGAAGGCCGCAAGGTGTTCCGCGAGGTGGTGCCGATGGTCAGCCAGATGATCCTCGAGCACGCCGCCGACCTGGGGATCGAGCCCACGGGGCTAAAGCGCCTTTGGCTGCATCAAGCCAATATCAACATGAACGACATGATCGCCCGCAAGGTGCTGGGCCGCGACCCCGACCCCGGCGAGAATGTCATCATCCTCGACGACTACGCCAACACCAGCTCGGCCGGCTCGATCATCGCCTTCCACAGCGCCAATGACGACTTCGCGCCGGGCGAGACCGGCCTGATCTGCAGTTTCGGGGCGGGCTATTCGGCCGGGACGGTGTTCGTGCGGAAGCGGTAGGCGCTAGAGCAGCCTGACCGACGACGCATAGGCCGTTACGGCCGACGCCGCCCTGAAGAAGGCCGCGTCGGCGGTGACCATGACAGCGCGCTCGCCGAGCGCCAAGGCCAGGTACAGACTGTCGTAGGCGCTCTGGTTCAAGACCACCGACAAGGCGTGCGCCGTCGGCACGTACGCGCGGGTGGGCACGATGCGAACGGGCGCTGACGCGATGAGATCAACAGCCTGCGCCGCGACGTCGGGCGCGATCGTGCCACGTCGAACACGCATGGTCAGGACGTTGGCGCACTCGATCAGCCACAGATCGGGAGCGATCATGGTTTCCGACGCGGCCAAGGCCCGGGCCCGATCCGAGCCTTCCTCATCCAGCACCCATTTGAGCGCCACCGAGGCGTCGATGACGACCGTCACGTTTCGTCGTCGCGGGCGCGGTCCGCTCTAAGGTCTTCCAGGCTGGTGGGGCCGCTCAAGGGTCCGATCATGCGGCGCATGGCGTCGATGCGCTCAAGGAAGGCTTCCCGCCCTAATCCTACGCTGGCGGCAAGCGCTCGCCGCGCCTCTTCTTCCGTCGAGGTGGCGTGATCGGCCGCGCGGCGCTTGAGGGCGTCGATCACGCTGTCGTCGAGATTGCGGATGAGGATCTGGCCCATGGGTCCAAGAATGCCTCAAACATGATATCAATGCAATCACGCCCCTAATCCGTCACCGGCACCACATGGGCCGAGACCGCCCGCCACGCGCCGGCCCGCCGGACATAGATATCGGCGTAGTCGTTGCGGCCGGAGAAGTCGCCTTCGGCGGTCTTGCCGACGATCCGGCTGCGGGCGCGAACGACGGCGACGTCGCCGAACACCAGGATCTTCAGGTCGTCCCAGCCGATGTCGGAGACGGTGCGGGCCGGATTGGTCGCCGTCTTGATCAGGTCGGCCTTCCTGAGAATGCGTCCGCCCGGATAGATCGCCTCGAAATCGTCGGCGAGAATGCGATCGAGCGCCGCGCCGTCGCGGGTCTTGTAGGCCGTCAGCCATTCGCTGTTGAGCTTCTCCAGCGCGGCGAGGGTTTCAGGCGACGCCGTCGTCGTCGCCGCGGCGGCGGGGGCAGAAGCGGTCTGGGCCGAGGCGGCCACGGGCGCCAGGGCGGCGGACGCCATCAAGGTGAACAGGGCCAGGATTTTCAAGGTCGGATCTCCTTGGACGCGCCCGGAACGACCCGCGTTCCAAGCTGGGAAAGGGTCGCTTCGAGGCTGGTCAGGTTCCGGGCTTGGCGGCGGCCAAGTGCGCCGCCTTCCAGTCCATGGCCCGGCGGATCCGCCGCCCCACGGCGGGATGGTCGTAGAACAGCACCTCCTCGACCGCGCCGGGCGTCGCGGCGCGGTATTCGATGGTCTTGACCAGGGCCTTGGCCAGGCCGTCGGGCTCGCCGACATGCTCGAGGCTGTAGCGGTCGGCGTCGCTCTCGGCGATGCGGATCAGGCTGTTGGTCAGGGGCGCGCCCAGCAGCGACAGCACCGCCAGGATCACGCTCAGCACCGGCAGGCCGGCCGGATCGGCCAGGCCGCGGACCGTCTCCGCGCCCATCAGCGCCGCGACCGGCGCGAACAGGCGGTCGACCAGGAAGAAGGCGACGATGGCCAGCAGGCTCATGACGCCGGCGATCCACAGGGCGTGATGGTGGGCGTAGTGGCCCATCTCGTGGCCGACGACGCCGCGCACCTCGGCCAGGTCCGCCCCCCGCTTGAACATGGTGTCGCTCATCGCTACCCGGGCCGAGCCGAACAGGCCCGAGACGTTGGCGGTGTAGGCGTTGGACTGCTTGGAGCCGTTATAGACGAAGATCTTGTCGGCCGGCACGCCGTTGGCCTTGGCCATGGCGGCCACGGTGTCGCGCACCGGGCCGGGCGGGGCCGGCGTGTAGTGGTTGAAGATCGGCTCGATATAGATCGGGGCCAGCACCATCATCACGGTGATGAACACCGCGGTCAGCCCGCCGCTCCACAGCCACCAGGTCCGCGGCGCCGTGCGGATCAGGGCGTAGAGGGCGACGAAGAACAGGCCAAGCACCACGGCCGAGATGGCCAGGCTGATGGCGGCCTCGCCCAGCCAGCCGGTGAAGGGCCGGCTGGTCAGGCCGTACTGCTTCTGCCGCCACCAGCCGCTATAGACCGACCAGGGCAGGTTGAGCACGCCGTCGATCAGCAGATAGACAACGCCCACCACCAGGCTGACCAGCAGCGGCCGGGCGCGTCGCCGCTCCAGCCGCCGGCGCAGCCCCGGCAGCACGCCGCTGCGCACGATCAGCCACGACACCAGCACCGTGACCAGAAACCCCCACAGCAGCAGCCAGTGACCGCCGTGGGTGTAGGCCGCCGCCTTGGCGTGCGCCGCCGGCGGCAGGGTCGCCAGATAGGCCGCCGTGGCGGCGGCGGGATCGAACGCTTGGGCCATGTCGCTCCCCGGACACACAAGTCGCCGCAGAAGGCCAGAACCGGCCTGTCGCGTCAGGTTAATTCGCCGTCAGGTCGATCAACGGGAGCGAGCGACGGCGCTTGCCCCTGGCGGAGGCGCGCGGGCCGTATAGAAATAGGTCATGACCCGCGCTTTCGAGGCCCGCATGCGATTCCCCGTCCGCCGTGATTTCCTTCTGGGCCTTGGCCTGGGCGTCGTCGGCCTCGGCCTGGCCGGCTGCGGCGGCAAGGCCGGCGACGCGGCCGAGACCGGCCTCAAGCGCGTCGAGGCGACCAAGACCCTGCGCATCGGCCTGGAGGGCACCTATCCGCCGTTCAACTTCCAGGACAAGGACGGCCAGCTGGCCGGCTTCGAGGTCGACTTCGCCAAGGCCCTGGCCGCGCAGATGAAGGTCAAGCCGGACTTCCGGCCCTCGCCCTTTGCCGGCCTGCTCGGCGCCCTGGAATCCAAGCGCATCGACGTGGTCATCAACCAGATCGCCATCACGCCGGAACGGGCGGCCAAGTACGACTTCTCGCGCCCCTACACCGTCTCTGGCATCCAGATCATCGTCCGCAAGGGCCAGGCGGGCCTCGCCACGCCGGCCGACCTGGCGGGCAAGAAGGTCGGAGTCGGCCTGGGCACCAACTACGAAAGCTGGCTGCGGGCCAATGTCCCCACCGCCGTCGTCCGCACCTATGACGACGACCCGACCAAGTACCAAGACCTCAAGGCCGGCCGCATCGACGCGGTGCTGAACGACCGGCTGGTGGCCGCCGACTTCGTCAAGACCTCGCCTGAGTTCGTCGCCTCCGGCCCTGTGTTCGCCAGCCAGGGCATGGGGGTGGCCATGCTGCGCGATCCAGCCCTGAAGGTCACCGTCGACGAGGCCATCGACGCCCTGCGCGCCAACGGCCAGCTGGCGGCGATCTCGGTGAAGTGGTTCGGACAGGACGTGACGAAGTGAAGGTCCATTCCAGGATCGGGGACAGGCGCATGCGCCTGTCCCCGGCTGCGGCCCCAGCCCGTTCGCGATGACCCCCGCCCTCGACCTCGTCGCGCAGTCGGCCCCGCTGCTGCTGAAGGGCGCGGGCTATACCGTGCTGCTCAGCCTGATCGGCATGGGCGTCGGGCTGGCGATCGGGTTCGGGCTGGCGCTGATGCGGTTGTCGCGCAGCCCGTTCCTGCGCTGGCCCGCCGCCGTCTATGTCTCGGCGATCCGGGGCACGCCGCTGCTGGTGCAGCTGTTCCTGATCTATTACGGCCTGCCGCAGCTGGGCGTGCAGCTGCCGCCGCTGCTGGCCGCCGGGATCGGCTTCTCGATCAATATCGGGGCCTATGCCTGCGAGATCCTGCGCAGCGCGATCGCCGCCGTCGACAAGGGCCAGTGGGAGGCCGCCAGCGTGCTGGGCATGAGCCGCGGCCAGGCCCTGCGCCGGGTGATCCTGCCCCAGGCCGCCCGCACCGCCGTCGCGCCGCTGTCCAACAGCTTCATCAGCCTGGTCAAGGACACCTCCCTAGCCGCCACCATCCAGGTGCCCGAACTGTTCCGCCAGGCCCAGCTGATCACCGCCCGCACCTACGAGATCTTCGCCATGTACTTGGCGGCGGCCGCCCTCTACTGGATCCTGTCCAGCCTGCTGGCCCTGGGCCAGGCCCGGCTGGAACGCCAGGCGGAGCAACGCCGATGAGCGCGATCGACGCCAAGGGCCTGCTCAAGCGTTTCGGCGACACGACCGTGCTGAACGGCGTCGACCTGACCGTCACCCCCGGCGAGGTCGTCGCGGTGATCGGCCCCAGCGGTTCGGGCAAGAGCACCCTGCTGCGCTGCCTGGCCGGGCTGGAACTCATCGACGGCGGAAACCTGACCGTGGCGGGCGTGACGGCCGGGTCCAGACCACCCCTGGCCCGCGCCTTGAAGGGCCGAGTCGGCTTCGTGTTCCAGAGCTTCAACCTCTTCCCGCACCGCACGGCCCTGCAGAACGTCGCCGAGGGTCTGATCGTGGTGCGGGGCGAAAAGCCCGCCGTCGCCCACGCCAAGGCCAAGGCCCTGCTGACCAAGGTCGGCCTGGCCCATCGGGTCGACGCCTATCCCCGCGAGCTGTCCGGCGGCCAGCAGCAACGCTGCGCCATCGCCCGGGCCCTGGCCATGGATCCCGAGGTCATCCTGTTCGACGAGCCGACCTCGGCCCTGGACCCGGAACTGGTCGGCGAGGTGCTGACCGTGATCCGCGACCTGGCCGCCGAGAAGCGGACCATGGTCATCGTCACCCACCAGATGGACTTCGCGCGCGATGTGGCCGATCGGACGCTGTTCATGGATGACGGTGTTATAATCGAACAAGGCCCTTCCGCCGAAGTGCTTGGTTCGCCTAAGGAAGAGCGTACGCGGCGATTCCTCAGCAAGGTGAGCGGCCTAAGGCCATAATTTGGCCTCCGGCGCCCCTCACCTCCTCTCCGCCGACGCCGTGTGCTGTGAGGCGAGGTCCAGTGAAACCCTATATCGATCTGCAAGGCGCATCAGGCGCCGTCTACCGTTACAAGCTGGCCGAGGATCGCGATCCTCGGACGACGATCGCTGGCAATTTCGTCTTTGTCGACGCCACCGGAACCGTCGTCTATGCGGGCGAGGCCAACAATCTGCACGGGGCGGGCAACCGCTTCCCCGAGGCGGCGATGAAGCACAAGGCCGAGTATCTCTACACCCGCCTGAACGTCTCGGGCGCCTCGCGCTCGGACGAGCTTCAGGACATCGTGGCCGCGCTGAAACCGGCCATGAACAAGGGCGAATAACGCCCGCCTTCGGATTTCGGGGAGACGGCGACGTCACGCCCCGGGATCCGTTCGGCCTTTTACGGTCGAGCTTCCCACCAAATCGCCCAGCGGCACGAAAAGAGAACACGGCGGCGTCCACATCCGCCGCCGGCTTCGCTATGGTGGAAGCCGCATGCGCCCCGAGATTCTCTTTCCGCTGTTCACGCCCGTCTCCACGCTGAAAGGCGTGGGGCCGCGCGTCGCGCCGTTGGTCGAGCGCCTGGCCGGACCGATCGTCCGCGACGTGCTGTTCACCCTGCCCCAGGGCCTGATCCGCCGCACGGCCACCACCTCCGACCGCGCCGTCGACGGCCAGGTCCAGACCTTCCTGGTCACCATCGACGCCCACCTGCCGCCGCAGCGCCCCGGCCAGCCCTGGCGGATCCGCGCCTGGGACGAGCACGGCTTCGTCACCCTGACCTGGTTCAAGGGCCATGGCCCGCACCTGGAGCGCCAGCACCCGGTCGGGGCGAAACGGGCGGCCAGCGGCAAGGTCGAGCGGTTCGGCAGCGAGATCCAGGTGGCCCATCCCGACTATCTGCTCGAAGCGGACCGTATCGCCGACATCCCGCCGATCGAGCCGGTCTACGCCGCCACCGCCGGCCTGCCCTCGCGCACCTTCCGCAAGTTCGCCCAGGAGGCCCTGGAGCGCGCCGTCGCCCTGCCAGAGTGGCAGGATGGGGCCTGGCTGGCCAAGAACGGCTTTCCGACCTGGCGCGAGGCCCTGGCCCTGGCCCATGGCCCGCAGGCCGAGATCGACCTGTCGCCGATGTCGGTGGCCCGCCGCCGCCTGGCCTACGACGAGCTATTGGCCCACCAGCTGGCCCTGGCCCAGCGCAAGGCCGGCAAGCGCTCGCACCCCGCGCCGCGCATCGTCGCCGGCCCGCTGTCGGACGCGGTCGAGAAGGCCCTGCCCTTCAGGCTGACCGGCGCCCAGATCCGCGCCCTGTCCGAGGTGCGCGGCGACATGGCCAGCGGCGAGCGCATGGGCCGGCTGCTGCAGGGCGACGTCGGCTCGGGCAAGACTGTGGTGGCCATGCTGGCCATGGCCGACGCGGCGTCCAGCGGCCTGCAGTCGGCCCTGATGGCCCCGACCGAGATCCTGGCCCGCCAGCACTACGAAACCCTGGCCCCGCCGCTGGAGGCGCAGGGTCTGGCGGTGATCCTGCTGACCGGTCGCGACAAGGGTTCGGCCCGGGCGTCGAAACTGGCCAAGCTGGCCGACGGCTCGGCCGCCGTGGCGGTGGGCACCCACGCCCTGTTCCAGGACGACGTGGCGTTCAAGGCCCTGGGCCTGACCATCATCGACGAGCAGCACCGCTTCGGCGTCAATGAACGAAAACGCCTTCAGGACAAAGGTGCGGGCGCGCACCTGGTGGCGATGTCGGCCACGCCGATCCCGCGGACCCTCGAACTGACGGTGTTCGGCGATCTGGACGTCTCGCGCATCGATGAGAAGCCCCCGGGCCGCACGCCAGTCGCCACCCGCGCCGCGCCGACCCCGCGCATTCCCGAGATCATCGCCCGGCTGAAGGCCGCCGCCCAGGCCGGCGCCCAGGCCTTCTGGATCTGCCCGCTGGTCTCGGAGTCCGAGAAGATCGACCTGCGCGACGCCGAGATGCGGGCCGCTTCGCTGCGCCAGGCCATCGGCCCCAGCGTCGGCCTGGTCCATGGCCAGATGCCGTCCGCCGAGAAGGACGCCGTCATGCAGGCCTTCGTCGATGGCGAGGTCTCGGTCCTGGTCGCCACCACCGTGGTCGAGGTCGGGGTCAACGTGCCCAACGCCAGCATCATGGTTATAGAGCACGCCGACCGTTTCGGCCTGGCGCAACTGCACCAGCTGCGCGGGAGGGTGGGTCGCGGGGCCCGCGAGAGCTCGTGCGTGCTGCTCTACGACCCGCCGCTGTCGGAGACGGCCCAACAGCGGCTGGACATCCTGCGCCGCAGCGACGACGGTTTCGAGATCGCCGAGAAGGACCTGGAGCTGCGCGGCGGCGGCGATCCCTTGGGCCTCAAGCAGAGCGGCTTCCCGGCCTACAGGCTGGCCGACCCCGTGGCTCATCGCGACCTGATCGCCGTGGCTGCCGACGACGCCCGCCTGATCCTGGCCCGCGACCCCGACCTGACCTCGCCGCGCGGCCAGGCGGTGCGGACCCTGCAGGAACTGTTCGACTGGAAGGCCGCCTCGCCGCTCAACGACGCCGGTTGAGCCGCGCAGGGCAGAGAACCGCCTAGCTGGAGGCCTGCGGAACCGGCCCCCGCCGCTTCAGCGCCGCGACCCGAGCCAGGGCGTCGGCTTCGATGTCGGCCCAGAACAGGTTGAAGCCGTCCACCTTGCGGCGGTCGGTCCACGAGCCGCTGTCGCGCAGCGAGGTCGATTTCGGGCGCCCGGTGTGCAGCAGGCCGTTCTCGCACTGGGCCCAGACCTGGCGCTTGAGCAGGGCCGGCCTCGAGTCCCATTCCAGGCCGGTGGCGTTGGCGGCCCCGAGGTTCAGCTTGGCCGGCGCGCGGATCTCGTTGCGCGCCCCCAGCAGCGGGTTGACGCAAAGCGGCTGACGACCGTCCAGGGTGACCAGCTCGCCGCCGGCGTTCCAGACCAGCGAGCGATTGGTCAGTTCCTGGGCCTGCTGGAAGTCGCCGTCGACCATCGACGCCCAGGCGACCAGACAGCCGGCCTGGTCGCGACCGGCGCAGGCGGGCACGGGCGCGCCGGGTCCGAACTCGTCGGCCGGCACCACGGTCTCGATCAGATAGACGCCGGCCAGCCGGCCCCGCAGCGCCGCGTTCGGGGCGATCTCCTCGTTCAGCAGCCGCTCGGCCAGGATGCCGCCCTGCTCCACCCCGACCAGCACGATCGGCCGCCCGCCGTTGTCGTGCGCGAGGTAGTGGCGGAAGGCGTCGCGCAGGTCGTCATAGGCGAAGCGCCGGGCGTCGCGGGCGTCGTCGCGCAACGTCAGGAAGGTGTAGAGGCTGGCCTGGCGATAGTGCGGCGCGAAGATCCGCCCGACCCGCGCGAACGGGGCGGCGTAGTTGGGCAGCATGACCCGGGCCAGGTCGCGCGCCGCCTTGGGCTGGTCGAACGGCGCGTTCCAGTCGCGGCCGCCGTCATAGCTGGTGGGGTGCACGAAGAAGACGTCGGCGCCGCCCCGGCTGGCCACGCCATGCTCGGGCAGCAGCGCCCAGGCCTCCGGCCGGGCGTAGTCGGGGGCCGGCGGCGGCTCGTAGGTCTGGAACGGGATCTTGGGGTCCAGCGTCGTGCGCAGGATGTCGTAGCGCCAGTAGAACGCCGCCGACAGGACCAGCGCCAGGAACAGCACCGCCCCCGCGAAGATCCAGCGCTTGAAGCCCTTGAAACGGTCGGCCATGGCCCCTGGTTACACGAACCCGCCGCGTCGCGCGAGACGGCCTGAAGCCTCCTGGAGCGTGGCGGCCGAAGGTGACGCCCTTGACCATGGCGGCGCTCCCAATCATGGCGTGGCTTGGAGGCCGTATTGATCGGGTGTATATACAGGACCATGAGCCTGTACATCCGCAGCGAGGAAGCCGACCGCCTTGCTCGCCAGTTGGCGGAGCGGACGGGACTGACCCTGACCGAGGTGGTCACGCGGGCGTTGCGCGCCGAACTCGACCGCACGCCAACGACGCCGGAAGCCCTGGCCGCGCGGCTGGCGCGGATCCGGGCGATCCAGGCCAGGGTCAGGGCCTCGCCCGTGCTGCGGGAAGGCTCCGACGACGCCCTGCTGTACGACCAGGACGGCTTGCCGAAGTGATCGTCGTCGATACCTCGGCGCTGATCGCGATCTTTCAGGGCGAGCCCGACGCCGAAACCTTTCTCGACGCGATCATCAGGACGGAAACCACGCTGATCGCCGCGCCGACGCGCCTGGAGGCCTTCATCGTCGCCAGCCGCCGTTACGGCGCCGTGCGCGCAGCCGAGTTGACGGACCTGATGGCCGCCCTGAACCTGACGACGGTGGCGTTCGACGGGGCCCTGGCCGATGTCGCCCAGATGGCCTACCGAACCTTTGGACAAGGCGCTCACGGCCTAAACTACGGCGACTGCTTCAGCTACGCCCTGGCCAAGTCGCGCGACCTGCCGCTGCTGTTCAAGGGCGAAGACTTCGCCGTCACCGACGTGCGGCGGGCGGCCTGACCGTCAACCGCGCGCCTTCAGCGGTACGGATCGTCCGTATTGAGGAATCCGCAGACATAGTCCTCGACGCCGTCCTCCAGCGAGGTCATCGGCGCGTTGTAGCCGGCGGCGCGCAGGCGGCTCATGTCTGCCTGCGTGAAGTACTGGTACTTGCCGCGCAGCACCTCGGGCATGTCGAAATAGTCGATGTCGGGCTCGCGGCCCACGGCCCGGAAGGTGGCCTCGGCCAGGGCCTTGAACGAGCGGGCCTTGCCGGAACCCAGGTTGTAGATCCCGTTGACGTGCGGGCTCTTGGCCAGCCAGGCGACCACGTCGGCGACGTCGCGCACATAGACGAAATCGCGCAGCTGGCCGCCGTCCTCGTAGTCGGGGTGGTGCGACTTGAACAGCCGCACGCCCTCGCCCGCCGCCACCTTGGGCCAGATCTGGCAGACGACCGACTTCATGCCGCCCTTGTGGTCCTCGTTGGGGCCGTAGACGTTGAAGAACTTCAGCCCCGCCCACTGGGCCGGCGCATGGCCGCGGGCGGCCTCGCGAACGGCGTAGATGTCGAACAGCGCCTTGGACCAGCCATAGGCGTTCAGCGGTCGCAGGGCCTTGAGGCTTTTCAGGTCGTCCTTGCCGTCGAAACCTTGCAGGCCATCGCCGTAAGTGGCGGCCGACGAAGCATAAATCAGCCGCCGCTGATGTTGCGCGCACCACCGCCACAGGTCGCGCGACAGCACGAAGTTGGACCGCACGATCAGGTCGGCGTCCGGCTCGGTGGTCGAGGAGATCGCTCCCATGTGGATCACCAGCTCGACCTCGTCGCCGCGCTGGGCCAGCCAATCGAACAGATCCTCCGGGGCCACGAAGTCGGCGATCGGCGCCTTGGCGATGTTCTTCCACTTGTTCTGCGCCGCCTCGCCCAGCCGGTCGCAGACCACCACGTCGAGGCTGTCGTCCTCGCACAGCTTGGCCACGATGTTGGAGCCGATGAAGCCGGCGCCGCCGGTGACGAGGATGACGCGTCTGGACATGGTTCGCGTTATGGCACAGGGGGCGAACGTAGCAAGGGACTGGGGCAAGCATTGGGGCAAGGCGTCGGCGTGAACGTGCGGATCGACCCGTCCGGGTCCGGTTGCGCACCGATCCGCGCCCGCCCGACGGCCTGAGCCAGGAGCCGTGGAAGGCTTCGGCGCAACCCGCCCCCGCCGCCAGGCGTATCTATGGCGAACCGATCGTAAGGGGTTCGGCGGCGCGCGAACGCGCGCTCGCGGCCTGTCGCGGCCTCAAGGAAGAGGAGATTTCTCGCGAGGACCGATAGTCCTCCCCATTTACAGGTCGGTTCCGAGAGTTCTTACTTTCGTCATCAAGTTAGGGATGGGACCATCGATGACCGATATCCTGCCTGCGACCTGGCCGGCCGCGGCCCGCGACCCCGAACTGCGTCGCGCCCCGGCCGCCTTCCGCACCGCTCTCCGCGTCGCCGTCGAGAACTGGGCGGCCGGCGACCTGACCTTCGTCCTGCCCTCGGGCAAGCCCCTGCGAATCGTCGGCAAGGGGCCGGGCCCGGACGCGGTGATCCGCATCCACGACTATCGGTTCATCCGCCGAGCCCTGGCCTCCGGCGACATCGGCTTCGCCGAGGGCTACATGGCCGGCGAGTGGGACACCCCCGACCTGTCGGCGGTGTTGGAGGCCTTCTCGCTGAACTTCGACCGGCTGACGGCCCTGGTCCGGGGCAATCCGATGATGCAGGCTGTCAACAAGCTCCACCACCTCTTTCATCGCAACGATCGGGTGGGCTCCAGGAAGAACATCCACGCCCACTACGACCTGGGCAACGCCTTCTACTCCCGCTGGCTGGACCCCAGCATGACCTATTCCTCGGCCTTGTACGAAAAACCCGGCCAGCCGCTGGACCAGGCCCAGCGCGCCAAGTACGCGGCCCTGGCTCGGTCGATCGACCTGAAGCCCGGTCAGCACGTGCTGGAGATCGGCTGCGGCTGGGGCGGCTTCGCCGAGTTCGCGGCCAAGGAAGTGGGCGCCAAGGTCACCGGCGTCACCATTTCCCAAGCCCAGCACGACTTCGCCAAGCGGCGCCTGTTCGACCAGGGCCTGGCCGATAAGGCGCAGATCCGGTTGATCGACTATCGCGACGTCCAGGGCCAATTCGACAGCGTCGCCTCGATCGAGATGTTCGAGGCGGTCGGCGAGGAATACTGGCCCACCTATTTCGGCAAGATCCGCGAAGTGCTGTCGCCCGGCGGCCGGGCCGGCCTGCAGATCATCACCATTCGCGACGAGCTGTTCGCCCGCTACCGCGGCCACACCGACTTCATCCAGCGCTACGTCTTTCCGGGCGGCATGCTGCCCAGCGAGGCGCGCCTGAAGCAGGAGACGGCCGCCGCCGGCCTGGCCTGGACCGAGATCAACCGCTTCGGCCAGAACTACGCCGACACCCTGGCCGAATGGGCCGCGCGGTTCGAGGCCGCCTGGGACGACATCAAGGGTCTGGGCTTCGACGAGCGCTTCCGCCGGCTGTGGCGGTTCTATCTCAGCTATTGCGAGGCCGGTTTCCGCACCGAGCGCACCAATGTGATCCAGCTGGGCCTTTCCCGGGCCTAAAGCATCGCGCGGAAAAGTGGACGCCGGTTTTCCGCAAAAGCGATGCGAAAACAAAAATCTAGAGCAAGCGGCGCGATTCCTACTATCGCGCGGCTTGCTCTAGCAAACCTGGCCATGCATCCCGACCTTGGGTGTGCGTACAGTCCGCAAGCGCTCACCGAGGTCGGCCCGATGAACCTCTACACCCTCGTCCTGGATTTCCACGGCGGCACCTACATCACCCAGTTCGACGCCGAGACGGCCACCGATGCGGTCGCGGCCTGGTGCAAGGAGCTGGAAGACGAACAGCTGCTGGGCGACGCCTCGTTTCCCGTGGCCGAGGGCATCATGGTCGACGCCATCGAGAACCATCTGGTCGAGGTCGAGGGCCTGCACGGCGCCTGGTGCGCGGCGGCCTCGGTCAACGGGGCCCTGGCGCTGCTGAACGTGATCATCACCCAGCGGCTGGATTGAACCTGCGCTGAAACCGGCGAGGCCGCCTTCAGGAAAACTGGTCTTGCCTGAAGGCCGCGCATCACGATCTACCAAGCCGACCTCCCGCTCGGCCGGACTGAAGAGATGACCGTAAAGACCAGCGTCCTGGACGCTATCGGCGACACGCCGCTGATCCGCCTCAACCGCGCCAGCCAGGCCACCGGCTGCGAGATTCTCGGCAAGGCCGAGTTCATGAACCCCGGCCAGTCGGTCAAGGACCGCGCGGCCCTGGGCATCATCCGCGACGCCGAGGCCAAAGGCCTGCTGAAGCCCGGCGGCCGGATCGTCGAGGGCACGGCCGGCAACACCGGCATCGGCCTGGCCATGGTCGCCTCGGCCCTGGGCTACAAGACCACCATCGTCATTCCCCGCACCCAGAGCCAGGAGAAGAAGGACGCCATCCGCCTGCTCGGCGCCGAACTGGTCGAGGTGGACGCCGTCCCCTATTCCAATCCCGACAACTATGTCCGCTATTCGGGCCGCCTGGCCGAGGCGCTTGCGAAGACCGAGCCGAACGGGGCGATCTGGGCCAACCAGTTCGACAATGTCGCCAACCGCCAGGCCCATTTCGAGACCACCGGGCCGGAGATCTTCGAGCAGACCGACGGCAAGGTCGACGGCTTCATCTGCGCCATCGGCTCGGGCGGCACCCTGGCCGGCGTCGCCGCCGCCCTGCGGGCCCGCAAGCCGTCGGTGAAGATCGGCCTGGCCGACCCGCACGGCGCGTCGCTGTACAGCTGGTACGCCGACGGCGAGCTGAAGTCGGAAGGGACCTCGATCAGCGAGGGCATCGGCCAAGGCCGGATCACCGCCAACCTCGAAGGCCTGGCGATCGACCACCCGTTCCGGATCAGCGACGAGGAGATGCTGGAGCAGGTCTTCGACCTGGTGCAGCACGAGGGCCTGTGCCTGGGCGGCTCGACCGGGATCAACGTGGCCGGCGCGGTGCGCTTGGCCAGAGCCATGGGTCCGGGCCACACCATCGTGACCATCCTCTGCGACCATGGCTCGCGCTACCAGAGCAAGCTGTTCAACCCCGCCTTCCTGGCCGAGAAGGGCCTGCCGACCCCGCCCTGGATGTAGCCGCCGGCGCGCGACGCGCACGCTGAATAGCAAAGTTGCATCATTCAACCTTACAGTGCAGGATCGTCCCAATCTCGATGAGGAGGGCCGAATGGCTTGGAAGGGAATCGTGGGCAGGAGCTTCACGCCGGAGTCGTTCGAAACCTACTGCGAAACCCTGACCTGGTCGGCCTGGCGGCCGAAGTTCATCGTCCTGCACAACACCGGCGCGCCTTCCCTGGCTCAGAGGCCGCAAGGCTTCACCCGGACCCACATCGCCAATCTCGAGGCCTATTATCGCGACGACCGCAAATGGAGCGCGGGGCCGCACCTGTTCGTCGACGACAAGCAGATCTGGGTGTTCACGCCGCTGACGGTGTCGGGCGTTCATTCGCCCAGCTGGAACAGCATCGCCCTGGGCCTGGAGATGCTGGGCGACTACGACAAGGACGCTTTCGACAAGGGCCGTGGCGCGGCGGTGCGCGACAACGCCGTCGCCGCCATGGCCGCCCTCTCGGCCGTGCTGGGCCTGGCCCCGGCCGGCATGAAACTGCACCGCGAGGACCCCGCCACGACCCACGCCTGCCCCGGCAAGAACGTCAGGAAGTGGGACGTCATCCAGCGCGTGCAGGACAAGATCCTCGAGGAGGCCGGCGAGCACTCCTTGGCGGAGCACCATCCGTAAGGAGGGGCGGCGCGGCTTCCCAAAGTTCAAAGCCCCCACGGTTGTCATCCCGGAAGCCTCGCAGAGGCTGTCCGGGACCCAGGGGACTGGGCAAAGGCCTTGCGGTTCACCTGGGTCCCGGACAAGCGCTACGCGCTTTTCGGGATGACAATGTTGAGAGGCAGACTTTTGATCCCCCTCCACCCCGCAAAGCCTTGCCCCGCCACGCCGATCGCGTGATCTTGCCGGCCTTCTCGAAGGGGCGAGTCAGACCCCGAAAGGCCTTGCCATGACCCACGCCGATCCCCTCGTCTCGACCGCCTGGCTGGCCGAGCACCTTGATGCGCCCGACGTCAGGATCGTCGACGGCTCCTGGCACATGCCCGCCGCCAAGCGCGATCCCAAGGCCGAGTACGACCTGGCCCACATTCCGGGCGCGGTGTTCTTCGACATCGACGAGATCGCCGACGAGACCTCGGACCTGCCGCACATGCTGCCCTCGCCGATCAAGTTCGCCTCGCGGGTCAAGAAGCTGGGCCTGGGCGACGGGTCGAAAATCGTCGTCTACGACACCAGCGGCATCCTGCCCGCCGCCCGCGTCTGGTGGGAATTCCGCGCCATGGGCCACGAGGACGTGGTGGTGCTGGACGGCGGCCTGCCCAAGTGGATCGCCGAGGGCCGCCCTGTCGAGGACCTGGCCGTCACGCCGCAGGAGCGCCACTTCACCCCGCGCTACCAGGCCGACATCGTCCGCTCGCTGGACCAGATGAAGCGCAACCTGGAGACCGGCCGCGAGCAGGTGATCGACGCTCGCGCCGCCGGCCGCTTCGAAGGCCGCGATCCCGAGCCCCGCGCCGGCCTGCGTGGCGGCCACATTCCCGGCTCGCGCAACGTGCCGCTGTCGGCCCTGCTGGCCGCCGACGGGACGATGCTGCCGGCCGACAGGCTGGCCGCCGTGTTCGAGGCCGCGGGGATCGACATTAGCCGGCCGATCGCCACCACCTGCGGCTCGGGCATCACCGCCGCCGTGGTCTCCCTGGCCCTGGCCCGGCTCGGCAAGCCCCGGGCGGCGGTCTATGACGGCTCGTGGACCGAATGGGGCGGCCGCGACGACGTGCCTGTGGCGACGGGCGTGGCTTAGCCAGACCCTCCCCCCATGGGGGAGGTGGTCGCGCAGCGACCGGTGGGGGGAGTGATACGACCTCGATCAGTGATGCCGCCGTCTCAAAACTCCCCCCTCCGTCGCCCGGTGGGCGACACCTCCCCCACAGGGGGAGGAACTGAGGCCTTGAACCGCCTCGCTCCCGCGCCTTAAACGAAAGCGTGCCGTAGCCGCCCGAGTCCCCCATGCCCCTGGATGAAGAAACCCGCCTGGTCCGCAAGGGCGCCCCGCCCAAGGGCGGCTCGGTGCTGGCCCGCACGGTCAATCCGCCAGTGCAGCGCGGCTCGACGGTGCTGATGCCCAACGCCGCCTCGTTGTACGACGACAGCCAGCTGACCTACGGCATCACCGGCCTGTCCTCGCCGGCCAACCTGCAGCTGGCCCTGGCCGAGCTGGAGGGCTCGCCCGACGTGACCCTGTATCCGTCGGGCCTGGCGGCGATCACCGGCGTGATGCTGGCCCTGCTGAAGGCCGGCGACGAGATCCTGGTGGTCGACAGCGCCTACAAGCCCACCCGCCGGTTCTGCGACCGGGTGCTGGCCCGATTCGGGGTCAAGACCACCTACTATGACCCGGCCCTGTCGCCCGAGGCCCTGATGGCCCTGTGCACGCCGGCCACCCGGATGATCCTGCTGGAGGCGCCCGGCTCGCTGACCTTCGAGATGCAGGACATCCCGGCCATCGCCGCGGCCGCCAACGCCCGCGGCGTGCTGACGATGATCGACAACACCTGGGCGGCCGGCTTCTACTTCAAGCCCCTGGCCCATGGGGTGACCATCAGCGTTCAGGCCCTGACCAAATATGTCGGCGGCCATTCGGACGTCTTCATGGGCAGCGCCGCCACCGCCGACAACGTGATCGGCAACCAGCTGGGCGACGCGATGTGGGACATCGGCTGGTCGGTGTCGCCCGACGACGCCTATACCGTGCTGCGCGGCCTGCGCACCCTGGCCACCCGCCTGCCCGTCCACCAGGCCAAGGGGCTGGAGATCGCCCGCTGGCTGCAGGGCCGGCCCGAGGTCGCCCGCGTGCTGCATCCGGCCCTGGAGACCGACCCCGGCCACGCCCTGTGGAAGCGCGACTTCACCGGCGCCTGCGGCCTGTTCGGCGTGGTGCTGAAGCCCTGCTCGCAGAAGGCCGTCCACGCCTTCCTCGACGCGCTGGACCTGTTCGGCCTGGGCTTTTCCTGGGGCGGCTACGAAAGCCTGGCCATCCATTGCGACCCGCAGCTGAAGAACCGCGCCATTCCCGTGAACCTGGAAGGCCCGCTGCTGCGCCTGCACGTCGGCCTGGAGAGCACGGCCGACCTGATCGCCGACCTGGAGCGCGGCTTCGCGGCCCTGGCCAGGGCCTAAATCGAACCGCGACGGCGCGGTCGTGAAGGTCTAGACAACCGCCTCGTTCGAAAGGCCTCGACCATGACCGTCCACATCGCCCTGCTGCGCGGCGTCAACGCCGCCGGAAACCGACTGGTCACCGCCGATGAGCTGGCCGCCCTGCTGACCGAGCTGGGCCACACCAGCGTGCGCACCGGCCCCAAGGTCGGCGACCTGGTGTTCGCCAGCGGCGAACAGACGGGCGCCGAGCTGCAGACCCAGATCGAGACCGCCCTGATGGACCGGTTCGCGCTGCGCACCGACGTCTATGTGCGCACCGCCGACGCCTGGCGCGCCCTGGTCGCCGCCAACCCGTTCCCCGAGTTCGCGGCCCAGGACCCCGGCTGGCTGATGACCCTGTTCCTGAAGGACACGCCGGACAAGAAGGCGATCGGCGCCCTGCGCGCGGCGATCCGCGGCCGCGAGCAGGTGCGCGCCGAAAGCCGCCAGCTCTACGCGATCTATCCGGACGGGATCGGCGGCTCGAAACTGACCAACGGCCTGGTCGAAAAGACGCTTGGCGCGCGGATCACCGGTCGGAGCTGGACCGCGGTCCTGGCGCTGGCCGAGATGCTGGGCGAGGGTTAGTCGGCCGTCTCCGCCGCGATCGGACGCGGCGCCTGAGCCGCCCCACCCCTCGGCAACCGCAGCAGCATCCAGGCCAGCCCCACGCCAACGACGCCGATCACCGAGGTCCCGTAGGCCGCGCCGGCCAGGAAGCCGCTCCAGGCCAGCTCCAGCCTGGCGAAATAACGGGCCAGCAGCAGGGAGACGCTGCCGACATAGCCGCAGGAATCGGCGACATAGATCAGGAACCCCGCCGTCCCCACCTGGCCGGTGGCGGCGATCAGCCGGTCGAACAGCATGCCGTTGAACGGCGTGTAGGCCATGTAGATCCCCGCCCCCGTGGCGACCATCCAGGCCACCGGGCCCAGCAGGCCGACCTGCCGGCCCAGGGTCGCCAGGCCCAGCAAGGCGAAACCCAGGGCCACGAAGGCGAAGTTGAAGCCAACGGCCCGGCGGTTGTCGCGCACCAGGCTCAGCACGCCCAGCCCGACCAGCACGATGGCCGCGACCGGGATCTCGGACAGCGAGAAGATCGCCGCGGCGTTCTTGAAGCCCAGTTCGGCCCAGATCTCGGCGGCGAAGTTGTCGCGGAAGTCCCGAAGCGCCGTCAGCAGCACATAGACAAGCACCAGCAGGACCAGGGCAGGCGCGTGGGCCGCGAACATGGCCGCGCGGGCCTTGGCGTCCATGGGCGCGCGGCGCACGCGGGCGGCCTCGTCGGCCGGCGACGGCGGCGGCAGCTGGGTCAGGGCGGCCACGGCCAGCAGCAGCAGCGGCGTGAACAGCAGGCCGGTCAGGGCCGGCATCCAGCGTTCGTCGATGCCCTGCAACAGCAGGCTCTTGCCCACCGACTTCACCGCCCGAGGCTAGGATGAAGCTGGCGCACAGCATGGCCCCCAGCACCTCCGACAGCCGCCGCCCCTCGACGAAGCCGAACACCAGCCCCCAGATCATGCCCAGGCAGAGGCCGTTGACGAACAGCGCCAGCGGGCCGGCGACAGCCGGACCCAGGCTCAGGCCCAGCAGAGACAGCTCGGCCCCGCCGATCAGCACCAGGATGGCCCGCCAGCGCCGCTCGGGCCGCATCTCCGAGATCACCTTGATCCCGATGATCTTCGAGACCGCGTAGCCGGCGACCTGGGCGATCACCAGGGCCACCTTGAAGTCGATGGCGAACGGCCAGCCGGCCATGGCCTCGTAATGGGCCGCCGTGAACGGCTTGCGGTAGGCGAACATCGAGAAATAGGCCGCGAAGGCCGCCAACCCGCCGTACAGCGCGAACGCCCACGGCGGCGCCTTGGCCAGGGCGCGGGCGATGGGGCCTTGAGTCGGTTGCGCGTTCAGCATCCCCCATGGGCGGGCCGAACAGGCGCATCCGTCAAGACCATCCGTCGCACGGCCGGGGACATGCCCTTGGGCGTGTCCCCCTTCCGATCCGCGAAGGCGGATGGGGACACGCCCAAGGGCATGTCCCCGGCGCCGCTAGGCCGTGCGCGCGACGGGCGCGTCTTCCTCCGCCGCACCCAGCGCCTGGGCCGCCACTTCGCCGACGACGATCACCACCGGGCCGCCGTGGCTGTCCAGCCGGTCGCCCAAGGTCTCCAGCGTGCCGTGGTAGATTCTGGCGTTCGCCCCGCCAGCCTGCTCCACCGCCACCGCCGGGGTGCTGGGCGCGCGGCCGGCGGCGATCATCCGCTCGCACAGGGCCTGGGCCACCTCGCCGCCCATATAGACCGCCAGGGTCGCCTCCGGGTCGCTGGCCGCGCTCCAGTCGCCGCTGAGCGTTCCGGCCTCCAGCCGCGCCGTGGTGAACACCACCCGCCGGGCCTCGCCGCGATGGGTCAGGGGGAAGCCGAACTGGGCGGCGGCGGCGCAGGCGGCGGTGACGCCGGGCACGACCTCGACCGAGACGCCGTGCTCGCGCAGGAAGGCGGACTCCTCGCCCACCCGGCCGAACACCGACGGGTCGCCGCCCTTCAGCCGCACGACGCGCAAGCCCTTGCGCGCCAGGCGCAGCATCAGGCGGTTGATCTCGTCCTGGTGCATGCTGGGCTTGCCCGCCCGCTTGCCGGTCTGGATGCGCACGCAGCCGGCCGGGGCCAGGGCGATGGCCTCGTCGCTGATCAGCGCGTCGTAGAGCAGCGCCTGGGCGCTCTCCACCGCGCGCACGGCTCGCACGGTCATCAGGTCGACCGGGCCGGGACCGGCGCCGACGAGCAGGACTTGGGCGGCGTCAGACATGGGCGGGCTCCTTTGCGGGAACGGCGACGGTCGCGGCGATCATCCGGGCGATCTCGGGACGGCAGGACCCGCAGTTGGTCCCCGCCCCGGTGGCCGCGCCCACCGCGTCGGGGTTGGCGGCCCCGGCGACGATGGCCGCCTGCACGGCGCGGGCGCCGACCTTCAGGCAGGCGCAGACCAGCGGCCCCTTGTCGACCGGCGCGCCGGGCGGACGGCCGAACAGCAGGGCCGAGCGGGCGTCCTGGCTCAGTTCCGGCTCGGCGAACAGCTCGGCCAGCCAGTCGCGCGGCGGCAGGCGACCGCTGATGGTGGTGTACAGGACCGCCACCAACCGGCCGTCGCGCAGCCAGGCGTCGCGCCGCGCGCCCGTGGCGGCGTCCTCATAGGTCACGAGTTCGCCGACAAGGCCTTTCGACAAGGCCTTGCGCAAGGCGGCGCGCTCGACTTCGTCGCCTCGGCCGGCGAACTCGTGTTGCTGGCAGGCGTCCTGAGGGATGCGCCGCCAGACGAGGTCCAGACCCGACGGAAGGGCGAGGCTGTCCCGCGTGAGGAAGAAACCCTTCCAGGTCTCGCGATAGGGGCGGAGCCGGGCGGGGGTGTGCTTGAACTCCGGCTGGCCGGAGGTGGGGTCGAGATTGGGCGCGATCAGGTGGTTGGAGCGGCCGGACGGCGCGAAGGCGTCGGTCCAATGCATCGGCATGAACAGGCCGCCGGGCCGCTGGCGCTCGGTGATCTTGGCCAGGGCCACGGCCTCGCCGCGCACGGTGGTCACCCGGGCCAGGACGCCGTCCTGGACGCCCAGGGCCTCGGCGTCGGCCGGATGGACCTCGACGAACGGTTCGGGCGCGTGGCGGCACAGGTCAGGCGCCAGGCCGGTGCGGGTCATGGTGTGCCACTGGTCGCGGATCCGGCCGGTGTTCAGCGACATCGGATAGGCCGCGTCCATCGCGTCGGCCGGCCCCTTGGGCCGGGTCGGGACCATGCGGGCGCGGCCGTCGGGCGTCTGGAAGCGGCCGTCCACGAACAGGCGCGGCGTGCCCCGGCCGTCCGCCGCCACCGGCCACTGGACTGGCAGGAGTCCGGCGTAAGACTCTGGCGTCAAAGCCGAAAGGCCGGTCAGGTTCAGAACGCGATCGGTATTCTCGTAGGCGGTCAGGCGAGCCCATTCACGGAATACACTGGCCTGGCTGCTCCAGCCGAAGCCGTCGAAGCCCATGGCCTGGGCGACGTCGGCGATGATCCGCCAGTCGGCGCGCGCCTGGCCCGGCGCGGGGAACAGCGCCCGCTGGCGCGAGATCCGGCGTTCGGAATTGGTGACCGTGCCGTCCTTCTCGCCCCAGGCCAGGGCCGGCAGCTTGACGTCGGCGAAGGCGGTGGTGTCGGTGTCGACGCAGTCGGACACCACCACGAACGGGCAGCGCTCCAGCGCCTCGCGCACGCGGCCGGCGTCAGGCAGGCTGACGGCGGGGTTGGTGGCCATCACCCAGACCGCCTTGATCTTGCCGGCGTGGATGGCCTCGAACATCTCGACGGCCTTCAGCCCCGGGGCCCGGGCAGTGTCGGGCGCGCCCCAGAAGCGGGCCACGCGGTCGCGGTCGACCGGGGCGAAGTCCATGTGGCCGGCCAGGGTGTTGGCCATGCCGCCGGTCTCGCGCCCGCCCATGGCGTTGGGCTGGCCGGTGATCGAGAACGGGCAGGCGCCCGGCTTGCCGATCCGGCCGGTGGCCAGGTGGACGTTGAGGATCGACAGGCCCTTGGCCGTGCCCTGGGCCGACTGGTTGGCGCCCATCGAGAACAGGCTGACCGTCTTGGGATTGTCGGCGAAGAGTTTGTAGAAGCTCAGCAAATCGTCGAGCGCCACACCACAGTCGGCGGCCACGGCGGCGGGCGACTGGTCGAGCTCCGCGAGCGCCGCCTCGACGGCGTCGAAGCCGTTGACGTGGGCGGCGATGTAGTCGCGGTCGACGGCGTCGATGCGGATCAGGTGGGCCAGCAGGCCGTTCCACAGCCGCACGTCGCTCTGCGGGGCGATGGCTAGGTGCAGGTCGGTGCCCTCGGCGGTGTCGGTGCGGCGCGGGTCGATCACCACGTGCTTCTGGCCGCGCGCTTTCGCCGCCTCCATGCGCCGGAACAGCACCGGATGGGTCCACGCGGCGTTGTGGCCGCTGAACACCACCAGGTCGGCCAGGTCCAGGTCCTCGTAGCAGCCGGGCACCAGGTCGGCGCCGAACGCCTGCTTGTGGGCGGCCACGGCCGAGGCCATGCACAGGCGGCTGTTGGTGTCGATATTGCCCGAGCCGATGAAGCCCTTCATCAGCTTGTTGGCGACGTAGTAGTCCTCGGTCAGGATCTGGCCCGAGACGTAGAAGGCGACACTGTCGGGGCCGTGCTTGGCGATGGTGTCCCTGAACCGCTTGGCGACCAGGGCCGTGGCGTCGGTCCAGCTGGCGGCCTTGCCGTTGACCGTCGGCTCCAGCAGCCGGCCCTCCAGCCCCACCGTCGCGCCCAGCGCCGTGCCCTTGGAGCACAGGCGGCCGAGGTTGGCGGGGTGGGCCACGTCGCCGGCCACCGACAAGGCCCGGCCGTCCGAGGACGGCGCCTGGCCGACCGCGCCCGACACGCCGCAGCCCACCCCGCAATAGGGGCAGGTTGTCTTGACGAGCGAGGCGGCCCCGCCGTCAGCCATGGGCGTCGACGCTCATTGGGAGGCTCAGCAGCAGGCGGCCGTCGCGGACCTCCAGCGGCACCACCGGCGTGCAGCCCTTGCCCTTGTCGGCGCCCATCGGCTCGCCCGAGGCCAGGTCGATCGACCAGTTGTGCAGCGGACAAGCCACCGCCCGGCCGTGGACGATGCCCTGGCTCAGCGGTCCGCCCTTGTGCGGGCAGGCGTCCATCAGGGCGAACACCTCGCCGTCGCCGGTGCGGAAGATGGCGATGTCGCCGCGCGGGCTGGGCACCCGGCGGGCGCCGCGGCGCGGCACGTCCGTCACGGCGCCGACATCGACCCAGACGGGGACTTTGACATGGGCGTTCATGCGGGGACGAACTCCATCCGGCGGCTCATGGGGGTGAATTCCTCGGTGTGGCGGCCGGCCACGCGCTCGGCCCACGGGTCGATGCGGGCGAAGCGCTGCGAGAACACGAAGCGGTCGTAGAGGGCCTTGCGCTGTTCTGGATCGGTGACCTGGGCCTGGATGCTCTCCAGACCCACGCGCGCCATCCACTTGTAGACCCGCTCCAGGTACCAGCCCTCCTCGCGGTAGAGCTGCATGGCCGCGGCGATCACCCAGACGGCCTCGTCCTCGGTCGCCACCCGGGTCAGCACCTGGGTGCCCTGGATGTGCAGGCCGGCGGCGCCGCCGATGTGGATCTCGTAGCCGCTGTCGACGCAAACCACGCCGAAGTCCTTGCAGGTGGCCTCGGCGCAGTTGCGGGGACAACCCGACACCGCCAGCTTGACCTTGGCCGGGGCCCAGGAGCCCCACAGGAACTTCTCCAGGCGGATGCCCAGGCCGGTGGAGTCCTGGGTGCCGAACCGGCACCAGTCGCTGCCGACGCAGGTCTTCACCGTGCGCAGGCCCTTGGCGTAGGCATGGCCGCTGACCATGCCGGCCGCGTTGAGGTCGGCCCAGACGGCCGGCAGGTCGTCCTTCTTGACGCCCAGCAGGTCGATGCGCTGGCCGCCGGTGACCTTGACCGCAGGAATCGCGAACTTGTCGGCGACGTCGGCGATGGCCCGCAGTTCGTCGGGCGTGGTCATGCCGCCCCACATCCGCGGAACGACGGAATAGGTGCCGTCCTTCTGGATGTTGGCGTGGACCCGCTCGTTGATGTAGCGCGACTGCTTGTCGTCGCGATACTCGGACGGCCAGGCGCACAGCAGGTAGTAGTTCAGGGCCGGACGGCACGACGAGCAGCCGTCGGGCGTGGTCCATTCCATGGCCTGCATCACCGCGGGCATGGACTTCAGCTCGTATTCGACGATGGCCTTGCGGACGTCCGAGTGCGGGTGATGCGTGCACTTGCACATCGGCTTGGGGCCGGTCTGTTCCTTGAAGCCGTCGCCCAGGGTCAGCTTCAGCACCTGCTCGACCAGCGGCGTGCACGAGCCACACGAGGCCGAGGCCTTGGTCACCGCCTTCACGTCGTCCAGGGTCGTCAGGCCCTGGGTGGTGATGGCCGAGACGATCGAACCCTTGCAGACGCCGTTGCAGCCGCAGATTTCCTGCGTGTCGGGCATGGCCGCAACGGCGGCGTTAGGGTCCAGGCCGGACAGCCCTTCCGTGATGGCCTGGCCGAAGATCAGGGTTTCGCGGATGTCGGTGACCGAGGTCCCCGCCCGCATCAGGTCGAAGTACCAGTTGCCGTCGGCCGCGTCGCCGAACAGCACCGCGCCGGCCACCTTGCCGTCCTCGATCACCACGCGCTTGTAGACGCCGCGGCCGGCGTCGCGGAACACGATGTCCTCGCAGCCTTCGCCGCCCGCGAACTTGCCGGCCGAGAACACGTCGACGCCCGAGACCTTCAGGCGGGTCGACAGGACCGAGCCCTCATAGGCCCCTTCCCCGTCGGTCATCGACTCGGCCAGCGAGCGGCACATCTCCCAGATCGGCGCGACCAGGCCGTAGCAATTGCCTCGGTGCTCGGCGCATTCGCCCACGGCGAACACGGCCGGATCGGAGGTTCGCATGGCGTCGTCGACGACCACGCCGCGATTGACGGCCAGGCCGGCGGCGCGGGCCAGGGCGGCGTTGGGCTTGATGCCCACGGCCATGACCAGCAGGTCGCACGGCAGGACGCGGCCGTCCTTCAGCTTCAGGCCCGTGACCCGGCCGTCCTCGCCGACGATCTCCTCGGAGTGAGCCCCCATCACCGTCTCGACGCCGCGCTCCAGCAGCGCCTCGCGCAGCAGGAAGCCGGCGCTTTCGTCCAGCTGGCGCTCCATCAGGACGTCCATCAGGTGGACGACGGTGGCGGACATGCCGCGCCGGGCCAGACCGTAGGCGGCTTCCAGGCCCAGCAGGCCGCCGCCGATGACCACGGCGCGGGCGCCCGGCTTGCCGGAGGCGGCGACCATGGCGTCGACATCGTCCAGGTCGCGGAAGGTGACCACGCCCTTCAGGTCGATGCCCGGCAGCGGCAGGCGGAACGGATCGGAGCCCGTGGCCAGGATCAGCTTGTCGTAGGAAACTTCCAGCCCGCCCTCGGCGACCACCTTGCGGCCTTCCAGGTCGACCGCCGTGACGGCCCGCCCGGCATGCAGGGCGATGCCGTTGTCGGCGTACCAGGCCTCGTCGTTGATCACGATGTCGGCGAAGGACTTCTCCCCCGCCAGCACCGGCGACAGCATGATGCGGTTGTAGTTCACCCGCGGCTCGGTCCCGAAGATGGCGATCTCGTAGCGGTCGGGATCGCGCTTGAGGACTTCCTCGACCGCCCGGCAACCGGCCATGCCGTTGCCGATGACGACCAGCTTTTCCTTGGTCATGGTTTTGCTCACAGGGAGAAAAGGATCAGACGCGAACCGGAGCGGCGGAGTCGCCGTGCAGGGTCGGCCAGACGGCGCGCCAGCGGGCCTTCAGGCTGTGCAGGGCCACCAGGGCGAACACCGCCAGGGCCGCGAAGCCGAGGAAGCCGATCTGGTAGGAACCGGTCATCTTCTTGGCCATGCCGAGGCTGGAGGCCAGGTAGAAGCCGCCGACGCCGCCGGTCATGCCGATCAGACCGGTCATGACGCCGATCTCCTTGCGGAACCGCTGGGGCGCCAGTTGGAACACCGCGCCGTTGCCGGCGCCCAGGGCCAGCATGGAGAACATCAGCACCGCCAGGGCGACATAGGCCGAGGGCATCTGGAAGCTGGCGACGACCAGGCCGAGGGCGGCCAGGGCGAAGACGAAGCTCAGGGTCCGCACGCCGCCGAAGCGGTCGGCCAGGGCCCCGCCCACCGGACGGACGAACGATCCGGCGAACACGCAGGCGGCGGTGAAGAAGCCCGCGACCACCGGCGAGAGGCCGTATTCGGCGTTGAAATAGATGGTCAGGGACGAGGCCAGGCCGACGAAGCCGCCGAAGGTCACCGCATAGAGCAGCATCAGCCACCAGGCGTCCGGAACCTTCAGCACGTCCAGGTACTCGGCCAGCTTCTTGGGCGCGGGCTGCTCGGGGGCGTCCTTGGCCAGCAGCATGTAGACGACGAAGGCGACTGCCAGCGGGATGGCCGCCAGGCCGATCACGTTCTGCCAGCCGAAGGTCTTGGCCAGGATCGGCGCGAACAGGGCGGCCAGGGCCGTGCCCGAATTTCCGGCGCCGGCGATGCCCAGGGCCAGGCCCTGGTGCTCCTGCGGATACCACCGCGAGGCCAGCGGCAGGGCGACGGCGAACGAGGCGCCGGCCACGCCCAGCACCAGGCCCAGGGCCAGCACCTGGTGATAGTTGTGGATGCCCAGGAACCAGGCCAGGACCAGGCCGGTCAGCACGATCAGCTGTCCCATCATGCCGGTCTTCTTGGGGCCGATGCGGTCGACCAGCACCCCATTGACCAGGCGCAGCAGCGCGCCGGCCAGGACCGGGATGGCCACCATCAGGCCCTTCTGGGCAGGATCCAGGTGGAAGTCCTTGGCGATGGCCACGCCCAGCGGGCCCAGGATCACCCAGACCATGAAGCTGAGGTCGAAATACAGGAAGGCGGCGAACAGGGTCGGCGTGTGGCCGGCCTTCAGGAAATCACGCGAGATCATGGAGCGCCTCGGATGTAGGTGTCTGCGAGAGCGGGGCGCGAGCGCCCCAGGCGGGTGACCGCATCCGAGCGGTCGTCTCTGGCAGCCACGAACGTCGTTGTCCGGAGGCCTGATCCCAGTGAAGGCGCGGAAGCCGGACGGAGTCACGCGCTATGCTGCGATGCAGTGCGATCCAGGCCCCATCGTCCAGTTGCTCAGCAATTAGGCGGCAGCGCTGCTTGAAACATGAGCAAAACGAGCAGGCTCGATGCGTCGGGATCGATGGACTCGCCGCCGTAGCGCAGCCCGTCACCTCCTCCCCGTCATCCTTGTCTGTTGGCGGCTTGATCTAAAGAGGTCAGGCTGATTGGCGGACGTGGGGGCGAACGCCCCGGGATGTTCCGATGTGGAACCTAACCCGTCCGCCCCACCGCGAACGACGCCGCGTAGCCGCGCGCGTCGGCCGGATCGAACGGCGCGCCGTCGAACAGGGCCGAGGACGGGGGCGCCGCGTCGGCGAACACCTGGGCCGGCTCGACCACCGGCCCCAGCGACAGCGCCGCCTCGCGGAACAGGTCGGGGCGATAGACGCGGTCGGCGACGGCGGCCAAGTCCAAGTCCGGCCCGACCTGCCCCCAGCGCGCCATCTGCGACAGGAACCACAGGGCGTGCTCGCGCCGGGGCAGTCCGGCGGCGTCGCGATGGAAGACGATCTCGGACTTCAGGGCCCGGGCCACGATCTCGGGCTCGACACCCACATGGTCCGGCCGCGACAGCAGGGCCACCAGTTCGGCGTGATTGCCCGGTTCGTCGGCCCAGGCCGCCGCGCGGATCAGGGCGCGCAGGGCCGCGCGCAGCTCGTCGCCATGGCCCGCGGCCCAGGCGGCCGTAACGCCGAACACCTTGTCCGGACCGCCCGGCCAGAACTGCGAGGCCTTGATCAGCGACTCGCCCAGGCCCTCGTCGACGGCGGCGGCGTTCCACGGCGCGCCGACGCAGAAGCCATCGATCTCGCCCGCGCGCAGGTGCTCGACCATGCGCGGCGGCGGCGTAACCACCAGACGCACGTCGCGGTCGGGATCGATTCCCGCCTGGGCCAACCAATAGCGCAGGAAGTAGTTGTGCATCGAATGCGGGAAGACGACGGCGAAGGTCAGCGGCGGGGCGCCCTGCCCACGTCGTTGCGCGACCACGGCCGCCAGGGCCTGGGCCGTGACCAGCGGCGCCGCCAGGGCGCCGGGGTCGGCCTCGCTCATCATCGCCGCCAGCCGGGTCGAGACGGTGATGGCGCTGCCGTTCTGGTTCAGGGCCAGCGGGGCCAGCATCGATCCGCCCTCCAGACCCATGGGGGCGAGGGCCATCGGGGCCAGCATGTGGGCGCCGTCCAGTGCGCCGAAGGCGACCTTGTCGCGAATGGTCGCCCACGAGGCCTCGCGGCTCAGCGCCACCTCCAGCCCCTCCTCGGCGAAGAAGCCCTGCGCCTTGGCCACCACCAGCGGCGCGCAGTCGGTCAGGGGGATGAATCCCAGCGTCAGGTCGGCCAGTCCGCTCACGAGGCGTCGCCCTTCAGCACGCCGGCGAAGGCCAGCAGGTCGGCGGCGATCTGGCCGATCGGCTTGCCGCGGTCCATGGCCAGTTTGCGCAGCAGCCGATAGGCGCCGTCCTCGTCCAGGCCCCGCTCCTTCATCAGCAGCCCCTTGGCCCGTTCGACGGTCTTGCGCGATTCCAGGTCGGCCTTGGCCTTGGCCAGGTCGCCTTGCAGCTGCTGGGTCAGGGCGAAGCGGCTCATGGCCACGTCCAGGATCGAGCGCACCCGGCTCGGGGCCAGGCCGTCGACCACATAGGCGGCGACCCCGGCCCGCACGGCCTGCTCGGCCAGGCCCGGCTCGGAACGGTCGACGAACATCACCACCGGGCGCGGGTTGTGCTGGCCGGCCTCGCGCAGGCTTTCCAGGGTGTCGCGATCGGGGCTGTCGGCGGCGATCACCACCACGTCGGGGGCGAAGGCCGCGGCCTCGCGCTCGTCGAACACGGCCGCGCGGCGCACCTCCAGCGGCTGCACGCCGGCGAGCCCCTCGGCCACGAGGGCGGCGCGCGCGGGATCGGGATCGATGACGAGGACGCGCATGCCCTTCGCCCTAAGGCCGTCCGGCGACCGGTGGGAGCGGCGAAGGTTCATCGGGGTCGGAGTTGCTCAATCAGCCTGGTATTTGCACAGCCTGCCCGAAATAGCGGCGCCAAACGAGCAGGCAAGACGCCACAGGCGCCGCGCGGCGAGTCATCAAGGTCCTTTAGACTCGCGGCTTCCATCCACCGCCCAGCGCCTGGATCAAGGCCACGGCCGTGGTCTGCCGGGCCACGGCGGCCGTGAGCAGCGCCCGCCGCGCCGACAGGGCCGAAGCCTGGGCCGCGACGACGTCCGTATAGGCCACCTGGCCGGCCTTGTATTGGTTGAGAATCATCTGCTCGGCCTGGTCGGCGGCGTCCGAGCTGGTCTTCAGCAGGGCGTAGCGACGCTCCAGCACCTGGGCGGCCGTCAGTTGGTTCTCCACGTCCTCGAAGGCGGCCAGGGCGGTCTGGCGGTAGTCGGCGACGGCCGTGTCGTACGCCGCCCTCGCCTGCTCCACCCGCGCCTTGCGCGCGCCGGCGTCGAACAGGGTCTGGGCGGCGGTCAGGCCCAGCGACCAGGTGTTGGCCGAGGCCGAGAACAGGTCGCCCAAGGCCGAGCCGCTGGTCGCTCCATTGGCGCTGAGACCGATGGTCGGGAAGAACGCGGCCCGGGCCACGCCGATGTCGGCGTTGGCGGCGGCGACGCGGCGCTCGGCGGCGGCGATGTCTGGCCGGCGCTCCAGCAGGGTCGAGGGCACGCCGGACGGGATCTCGGGCACGCGGGCGCTCCAGGCCGGATCGGCGGCCAGGCGGAAGCCGCTGGCCGGCTCGCCCACCAGGGTGGCGATGGCGTTCTCGTAGGCGGCGCGGGTCTGGCGCAGGCTCTCCAGGTCGGCCTGGGCCCCGGCCAGCTGGGTGGTGGCCTGCAGGACGTCCGACTTCGGCGCGATGGCCGCCGCATAGCGGTTCTGGGTGATCCGCAGGCTGCGCTGGTAACCCTCGACCGTGCTGGTCACCAGGGCGATCTCGGCGTCGGCCTGGCGCAGGCCCAGATAGTTGACGGCCAGCTCGCCCTGCATCGATAGGCGGGCGCCGGCCAGGTCGGCGGCGCTGGCCTGTTCCGAGGCCTTGGCGCCGTTGATCCCCTGGCGGATGCGGCCCCACAGGTCCGGTTCCCAGCTGGCGCCGATGCTGGCCTGGTAACGTTGGCCGCGGCTCGAACCGCCAGAGCTCGAAGTGGTCGAGCCGGAACCGCCGGTCTTGGTCGCCGAGCCCGACAGGTCGATGGTCGGGAACAGGCTGGCCCGCTGCTCGCGCACCAGGGCGCGGGCCTGGCGGTAGCTGGCCTCGGCCGCGGCGATGGTCTGGTTGGAGACGTTGACCCGGGCGACCAGAGCGTCCAGCTGGGGATCGCCCAGCAGGGTCCACCAGCCGCCGCGGTCGATCAGGTCGCCGGGCGTGGCGACCTTCCAGCCATCGAGGGCCTTGTAGGTCGCCGGCAGGGCGGCGGCCGAGGCTGTGAGGTCCGGCCGCTCATAGGCCGGTCCGACGGTGCAGGCGGACAGCAGGATCAGCGCGGCGCCGGCGAGCGCGAGGGACTTGAGGCCAAGGCGCTTGAGGTGAGGCATCAGACGGGCTCCGGCGCGGAGGGCATGTGGGCCAGGTAGCGCTCGTCGCGCGCCTTGCCCCGCAGGCGGTCGAGATAGACGTAGACCACCGGCGTGGTGATCAGGGTCAGCAGTTGGCTGGCGATCAGGCCGCCGATGATGGTGATCCCCAGCGGCCGGCGCAGCTCGGCCCCCTCGCCGAAGCCGATGGCCAGGGGCAAGGCGCCCAGGGCGGCGGCCAGGGTGGTCATCAGGATCGGCCGGAAGCGCAGCAGGCTGGCCTCGCGCACGGCTTCGAGGGCCGTCAGCCCGCGCGACCGCTGGGCCTCCAGGGCGAAGTCGATGATCAGGATGGCGTTCTTCTTGACGATGCCCAGCAGCAGGAACACCCCGATCAGGGCGATCACCGAGAACTCCATCTTGAAGACCAGCAGGGCCAGCATCGCCCCCACCCCGGCCGCCGGCAGGGTCGACAGCACGGTCAGGGGATGGACGTAGCTCTCATAGAGGATGCCCAGCACGATGTAGATCGCCACGATGGCGGCGGCGACCAGGAACGGTTGCTGCTTGTTCTGGTCCTGGGCGCTGCGGGCGCTGCCCTGGAAGCTGCCGCGGACATTGGTCGGCAGGGCGATGTCGGCCTCGGCCTGCTTGATGGCGGCCTGGGCGTCGCTGAGCGAGACGCCATCGGCCAGGTTGAACGAGATCGTCGTGGCCAGCTCGCCGTTCTGATGGTTGATCGAGGTGGGGGTGGCGGCCTGAGCGACGCTGGAGATCGCGGTCAGCGGCGTCATCGGCGTCTGCGCGGTGTTCAGGGCCGCGCCGGTCGAGGCGTCGCGCAGGCCCGGATTGACCGCCGCGCCGCTGGACGTCGTCCCGCCGCTGGTCCCGCTGGTGGTCGGCACATAGACGTCGTCCAGCGCCTCGGGCCCCTGCGAGAACCGGCGGTCCCATTCCAGGATCACGGCGTACTGGTTGATGTCCTCGTAGATCGTGGCGATCTGGCGCTGGCCGAAGGCGTTGTAGAGCGCGTTGTCGACGGCCCGCGGCGTGACGCCCATGCGCGAGGCGCTGTCGCGGTCGATGGTGACGAAGGTCTCGACCCCGTTCTCCGACTGGTCGCTGTCGACGTCGGTCATCACGTCGGACCGGGCCTTCATCGCCTCGGCCAGCTTGGGCGCCCAGGCCTTCAGCGCGTCGCTGGAGTCGCTGGTCAGGGTGTACTGGTAGGTCGAGTTGCTCTGCCGCCCGCCCATCCGCACGTCCTGGACGGGGTTGAGGAAGACGCTGATGCCGGTCACCTTCTGCAGCTGGGGCCGCAGGCGGTTGATCACCGCCGAGCCCTTCTCCTTGCGGTCGTCGGGCCCGTCGCCCAGCGGCTTGAGATTGACGAACATGAAGCCGCCGCCGGCCCGGGCGCCGCCGGTGAAGCCGACTACCGTGTCGACGGCCGGGTCCTTGCGGATGATGTCGACCACCTGGCGCAGCTTGGCCTGCATGACGTGGAACGACACGCTCTGGTCGGCGCGCAAACCGGCCTGGATCTGGCCGCTGTCCTGCTGGGGGAAGAAGCCCTTGGGCACGGCGACATAGAGCCAGGCGGTCATGGCGATCACCACCACCAGGATCAGCAGCACCAGCGGCTTGGCGGCCAACGCCCAGTCCAGGCTGTGCTCGTAAGCGCGGTGGATGCGGTCGAAGCCGGCCTCGAACGCGCGGGCGACCCGCCCTTCCTTCTTGCCCTCCTGCGGCGGACGCAGCAGGTAGGCGCACATCATCGGCGTGGTGGTCAGCGAGATGACCAGCGAGATCATCACAGCCGCCGACAGGGTGACGGCGAACTCGCGGAACAGCCGCCCCACCTGACCGCCCATGAACAGCAGCGGGATGAACACCGCGACCAGCGAGATGCTGATTGACAGCACCGTGAACCCCACCTCGCGCGCGCCCAGCAGGGCGGCCTGGAAGCGGTCCATGCCCTTCTCGATGTGGCGGGCGGTGTTCTCCAGCACCACGATGGCGTCGTCGACCACGAAGCCCGTCGCCACGGTGATGGCCATCAGGCTGAGGTTGTTCAGCGAGAACCCCAGCAGGTACATCACCCCGAACGTGCCCAGCAGCGAGACGATGGTCGCCGCCGCCGGGATGAACGTGGCCCGGGCGCTGCGCAGGAAGGCGCTGACCACCAGCACCACCAGCACGATGGAGATCAGCAGGGTGACCTCGATCTCGTGCAGCGAGGCGCGGATCGAGTTGGTGCTGTCGCTGGCCACCGCCACGTTGATGTCGCCAGGCAGCTGGGCGCGCAGCTCCGGCAGGGTGGCGCGGACGCTGTCGACCGTCTGGATGATGTTGGCCCCCGGCTGGCGGGTGACCAGGATGATGATCGCCGGCTTGCCGTTGAACAGGCCCAGGGTCCGGGTGTCGGCGACGCTGTCGGTGACGTCGGCCACGTCCATCAGCCGCACCGGCGCATCGCCCCGCCAGGCCACGACCAGGCCGGCATAGTCGGCCGCCTTGCGTCCGCCCGGGCTGGTATAGACCTGGAATCGCCGCCCCGCCCCTTCGACTTGGCCCTTGGGCCGGTTGGCGTTGGCCGACTGGACCGCGGCGCGCACGTCCTCCAGCGAGATGCCGTACTTGTTGAGCAGGAACGGATTGGCCGACACCCGCACGGCCGGCAGCGAGCCGCCGCCGATCTCGACGTCGCCCACCCCGGTCACCTGCGACAGGCGCTGGGCTACGATGTTGGACACCGCGTCGTAGATCTGGCCCGGGGTCTTGGTCTCGCTGGTCAGGGCCAGGATGATCACTGGGGCGTCGGACGGGTTCTGCTTGCGGTAGCTGGGATTGCTGCGCAGCGTGGCCGGCAGGTCCGAGCGGGCGGCGTTGATGGCGGCCTGCACCTCGCGGGCCGCGCCGTCGATATTGCGGTTGAGGTCGAACTGCAGGGTCACCCGGGCCGAGCCGGTGTTGCTCTGCGAGGTCATCTCGGTGACGCCGGGGATCACGCCCAGCCGCCGCTCCAGCGGGGTGGCGACGCTGGAGGCCATGGTCTCGGGGCTGGCCCCCGACAGGTTGGCCGAGACCGAGATGGTCGGATAGTCCACCTGCGGCAGGGGCGAGACCGGCAGCACGAAGAAGGCCGCGATCCCGGCCAGGGCCAGGCCGATGGTCAGCAGGACCGTGGCCACCGGCCGCCTGATGAAGGGCGCCGACAGGTTCACGACGGCGCCCCCGGGACCGGCTCGGGATCCAAGCGGTCCGGCGCGACATGGTCGTCAGGCTCGCGGCGCATTCCCCGATCGGCGGGGGCCAGGCGGTCGAAGGCCAGGTAGATCACCGGCGTGGTGAACATGGTCAGCAGCTGGCTGACCAGCAGGCCGCCGAAGATGGCGATGCCCAGCGGCCGGCGCAGCTCGCCGCCCTCGCCGAAGCTCAGCATCAGCGGGATGGCCGCGAACAGGGCCGCCAGGGTGGTCATCAGGATCGGCCGGAAGCGCAGGATGGCGGCCTGGAAGATGGCGTCGCGCGGGCTCTTGCCCTCGTTGCGCTGCGCGTCGATCGCGAAGTCGATCATCATGATCGCGTTCTTCTTGACGATGCCGATCAGCAGGATGATGCCGATGATGCCGATCACGCCCAGGTCGTTGCCGGTGATCCACAGGGCCAGCAGCGCGCCGACCCCGGCCGACGGCAGGGTCGACAGGATGGTCAGCGGGTGGATGTAGCTTTCGTACAGCACGCCCAGCACGATGTAGACGCAGACCACCGCCGCCAGGATCAGCCACAGCTGGTTGCTGAGCGAGTTCTCGTAGGCCCCGGCCGCTCCCAGGAAGGTGTGGGTGACCGCCGTCGGCATGCCGATGTCCTTCATCGCCGCGCGGATGTCGTCGACCGCCTTGCCCAGCGAGACGCCCGGGGCGGTGTCGAAGCCGATCGTGGTGGCCGGGAACTGCGAGACGTGGGTGACCTGCAGCGGGGCTGTCTGTTCCTTGATGGTCGAGATCGCCGACAGCGGCGTGGGCTGGCCGCCGCCGGTCTTCAGGTTCAGCAGGCCCAGGGACTGCGGCGCGGTCAACAGGCCGGGCTTGGCCTCCAGGATCACCCGGTACTGGTTGGTCTCGGTGAAGATCGTCGAGACGATCCGCTGGCCGAACGCGCTGTACAACGCATCGTCAATGTCCGACGCCGTGATGGAAAGACGAGCGGCGGTGTCGCGGTCGATGTCGACATAGGCCGCCGCCCCGGTGGCGTCGGCGTCGCTATAGACGTTGCGCACCGACTTCACGCTGGCCAGGCGAGCGGCCAGTTTGCCGGCCCATTCCTTGACCGTGGCGGTGTCGGCGCCCTCCAGCGACAGGCGGTAGAGGGTCGGGCCGGTCTCGGCGTCGATGGTCAGGTCCTGGGTCGGCTGCAGGTAGAGATGCACGCCCGGCACGGCGGCCACGCGGTCGCGCAGCCGCTGCATGATCTTCTCCTGCGAGCCGCCGCGGTCGGCCTTCAGGTTGATCAGCATCTGGCCGGTGTGCAGCATCGCGTTGTTGGCGCCGTCGACGCCGATGAACGAGCTGAGGCTCTCCACCGCCGGATCGTCGAGGATGGCCTTGGCCGCCTGCTGCTGCAGGCCGGCCATGCGGTCGTACGAGACCGACTGCTCGACCTCGGTGCGGGCCTGCAGCTGGCCGGTGTCCTGGGTCGGGAACAGGCCCTTGGGGATGATCAGGTACAGGAAGACGGTCAGGGCGAAGGTCGCCACGGCCACGACCAGGGTGGCCGTCTGGCGCTCCAGCACCCAGTTCAGGCCCCGCTCGTAGTGATGCTCGACCCGCTCGAACACCGCCTGCGACTTGCGGGCGATGCGGCCCGGGCGCTCGTGACCTTCCCCCTCGCCCTGCGGCTTCAGCCAGCGGGCCGACAGCATCGGCGTCAGGGTCAGGGAGACCACGGCCGAGATCAGGATGGTGATCGCCAGGGTGATGGCGAATTCGCGGAACAGTCGCCCGACCACGTCGCCCATGAACAGCAGCGGGATCAGCACGGCGATCAGCGACACGGTCAGCGAGATGATCGTGAAGCCGATCTCGCGCGCGCCCTGCAGGGCCGCCGTCATCGGCTTGACGCCCTTTTCCAGGTGCCGGCTGATGTTCTCGATCATCACGATGGCGTCGTCGACCACGAAGCCGGTGGCGATGGTCAGGGCCATCAGGCTGAGATTGTTGAGGCTGAAACCCATCAGGTACATCACCCCGCACGAGCCGATCAGCGAGATCGGCACGGCCAGGCCGGCGATCAGGGTGGCGCGCAGGCTGTGCAGGAAGAAGAAGATCACCACCACGACCATCACCACGGCCAGCAGCAGCTCCATCTCCACATGGTGGACCGAGCCGCGGATGCCGGTGGTGCGGTCGGCCAGCACCTTGACCTCCAGCGTGGCCGGCAGGCCCGCCTCCAGTTCCGGCAGCTTGGCCTTGATGGCGTCGACGGTCTGGATGACGTTGGCGCCCGGCTGGCGCTGGACGTTGACGACGATCGCCGGGGTCTCGTTGGCCCACGCTCCAAGACGCGTGTTCTCGGCGCTCTGCACCACCTGGGCGATGTCGCGCAGGCGGATGGGGGCTCCGTTCTTGTAGGTGACGATCAGGTTCGAATAGTCGTCGACGGTCAGCAGCTGGTCGTTGGCGTTGATCGTGTAGGCGCGGGTGGGTCCGTCGAAGCTGCCCTTGGCGCTGTTGGCGTTGGCGTTGCTGATCGCGCTCTGCACATTGGCCAGGGTGACGCCGTACGAGGCCATCGCCTGGGTGTCGGCCTGGATGCGGATGGCCGGGCGCTGGCCGCCGCTGAGGGTGACCAGGCCCACGCCCGACACCTGGCTGATCTTCTGGGCCAGGCGGGTGTTGACCAGGTTCTGCACCTGCGTCAGCGGCAGGGTGTCGGATGTCACCGCCAGGGTCAGGACCGGGGCGTCGGCCGGATTGACCTTGGCGTAGACCGGCGGGGCCGGAAGGTCGGCCGGCAGCAGGCTGTTGGCCCCGTTGATCGCCGCCTGCACCTCCTGCTCAGAGACATCCAGGCTCTCACCCAAATTGAACTGCAGGGTGATGATCGAGGCCCCGGCCGTGCTGACCGAGCTCATCCGCGCCAGCCCCGCCATCTCGCCCAGCTGGCGTTCCAGCGGCGCGGTCACGGTCTGGCTCATCACCTCGGGGCTGGCGCCCGGATAGAGGGTCTGGATCTGGATGGTAGGATAGTCGACCTGCGGCAGGGCCGACAGCGGCAGCAGCCGGAAGCCGACCAGGCCGGCCAGGACGATGGCCGCCATGAACAGCGCCGTGGCGACGGGCCGCTGGATGAAGGGACGCGACGGGTTCATGGCGCGGGCCTATTGCGCCTGCTGCTGACGGCGGCGGCGGTGCTCGCCGCCCTGCCCCTGGCCGCCCTCGCCGCGCTTGCCGGCCCACTGCCCCTTGCCCTTGCCCTGGCCCACCCGGCCGGCGGCCTGGCCCGGCAGCTGCACCTTGCCGCCCTCGCGCAGGCGGTCGCCGCCCTCGGTGATCACCTTCTCGCCGACCGTCAGGCCGCTGGTCAGCGACATCTGGGCGGTTGTCGAGGGACCGGCCACGACCTTGCGCTTGTGCACCGTCTGGTCCGCGTCCAGCACCCAGACGAAGGCGCCGTCGCTGCTCTGGCGCAAGGCCGTGGCGGGAACCACCACCGCGTTCCTGATGGTGTCCAGCTCCAGGCGGACATTGACGAATTGGCTGGGGAACAGGGTCCCGCCGGCGTTGGCGAACCGAGCCTTGGCCTTGACCGTGCCGGTGCCCACGTCGACCACGTTGTCGAGGGTCGAGAAGGTCCCGGTGTCCAGGGTGGTGGTCCGCGTCCGGTCCAGGGCGATGACCGGCAACGCCGCGCCGCCGTTGGCCCGCGCGCCGATCCGCGGCACGTCGTCCTGCGGAACCGTGAACTCGACGTCGATCGGCGAAACTGTGGTGATCACCGCCACGCCGCTGGCGTCGCCCGCGCCGATATAGTTGCCGACGTCCACGACCCGCAGGCCGACGCGGCCGCTGACCGGCGCGACGATCCGCGCATAGCCGACGTTCAGCCGCGCCGTGCCGACGGCCGCCTTGTCGGCCATGACCGTGCCCTGCAGCTGCTTGACGGTGGCGGCCTGGGTGTCGACGTCCTGGCGGGCGATGGAGTCCTGGGCCAGCAGGGTCTGGTAGCGCGCCAGGGTCACCTGAGCGTTGGCCAGCTGGGCCTCGTCGCGGGTCAGGTTCCCCTGCGCCTGCATCAGGTCCATCTGGAACTGGCGCGGATCGATCTGCACCAGAGACTGGCCGGCGCGGACCATCTGGCCTTCCTTGAACATCACCTGGGTGATCACGCCGGCCACCTGCGGCCGGACGGTGACCGTCGCCGCCGGCGTCACCGTGCCCAGGGCCTCGATCACCACCGGCAGGTCGGTCTGGGTCGCCGTCGCCACCGCCACGGTGCTGGCCGGACCGCCGCGCCGGCCGCCGCCGAAGCCGCCGCCGGGGCCGCCCGGGCCGCCGGGCCCGCCGTCCGGCCCCTTTGGCGCGTGCATCAGGCTCCAGGCCAGCCAGACCGCGCCGGCCAGCACCGCCAGGGCGATCGCGCCGCCGATGACTTGCGCCTTGCGGCTGACGGGGCGGATCGGTCGCTGGGGTTCGGTCATCGAGATCTCAGGCGCGCGGGGCTATGGGGATCGGACGAACGCTACCGGGTCCGAAGCACCAAACGCCACAATGGCGAA
Source organism: Caulobacter sp. LjRoot300 (assembly GCF_964253875.1). NCBI lineage: Bacteria > Pseudomonadati > Pseudomonadota > Alphaproteobacteria > Caulobacterales > Caulobacteraceae > Caulobacter > Caulobacter sp. LjRoot300. Next base: position 296,803 of record NZ_CAXUSA020000003.1, on the reverse strand, counting down.
ACGGATGCTCCTGCGGTCGCGTCTGGCGGCCGCGCCGGCGGTCGCTCACAGCCTTACTTGCCCGGCCACGTTGCCGGCGCATTTCAAGGTCGAAACCTGCGCCGCCGCATCTTTGCCGCCCGTTGGCGAACGACGGCGACCAGGGGAACGGGCTTAGGCGCCGTTCAGCCGCCAGGCGAAGCGCGTGGCGATGGTCACCGCGCCGTCCTTGCCGCCCGCCGGCCCGTCCAGAGCCTCGCTCTCGATGAACTGCAGGCCGGCTTCCTTCTGGGACCGCCAGACCACCCGGGTCAGGTGAACCCGCTTGGCGATCGAGTCCACGAGAAAGATCCCCTCCTCGGGCAGCCCCATGTCGGTAAGCGAGACCCGCGCCCCGCCGTCGGCGACGTCGATCAGCGAGCATTTCCAGGCCTTGCGGCCATCGACCAGATAGGCTTTGCGCTTGGTCGGCGTGCGGGCATGGGCCCGCTGCTCAAGAGCGCGTGATTCGACATCTGATCGCATGGCCACAACCCTAGCGCGGCACGGTTAACGGATGGCGCCGCTTGGAGAAGCTTTGCTATGACGAACGCGCCGCCTCAACCCAAAGTCTGTGGAGGACCCGCGATCAGTTGATCCAACCGCCGTCGATGATGTGGATCTGGCCGGTGGTGAACGCCGATTCATCGCTGCCGAGATACAGCGCCAGCTGCGCCAGCTCCTCGGGCTTGCCCAGGCGGCCCATCGGCTGGCGCGCGGTGAAGGCCTGGCGGGCGGCCTCGTAGTCACCGGTGTCGGCCAGGCGCTGGTTCAGCGAGGGCGTCTCGACCGTCCCCGGGCAGATGGCGTTGCAGCGCACGCCCTGCCCCACGAAATCGGCCGCCACCGCCTTGGTCAGGCCGATCACCGCCGCCTTGGTCGCCCCGTAGGCGAAACGACCAGGGACGCCTTTGATCGAGCTGGCCACCGAGGCCATGTTGACGATGGATCCGCCGCCGTTCTCCAGCATGGCCGGCAGGAAGGCGCGGATCATCCGGTACATGGCGTTGACGTTCAGGTCGTTGGAGAACGCCCAGGCCGCCTCGTCGCAGTCGAGGATGGTGCCGGAATGCACGTAGCCGGCGCAGTTGAACAGCACGTCGATGGGCCCCAGTTCGGCGGCCAGGTCCGTGATCGCCCGCCGGTCCAGCACGTCCAGGCGGCGCGGCTCGCAGCCGGCGACCTGCGCCAGCAGGGCCTCGTTGACGTCGGTGGCGATCACCCGCGCGCCTTCGCGGGCGAACAGCTCGGCGCTGGCCTTGCCGATGCCCTGGGCGGCGGCCGTGACCAGGGCGGTCTTGCCGGAAAGTCTTCCCATCTCGCTTACTCTCTAACTGGCCCGCCGAAGCGGAAGACAGGCCGGACCGATCGGGTCGAAGGCCTTGTAGGTGAGGATGAACTCCTGGTGGCCGAGGGCCTCGGAGACCGTGCGTTGTCCCCCCGCCACGGCCAGGACGAGGTCGTGGATCTCGGTCCCGACCTCGTCCAGGGTCCCGCGCCCCTCCATGATGCGGCCGGCGTCCACGTCCATGTCGCCGCTCAGCTTGCGATAGGTCTCGGGGTTGGCGCAGATCTTGATGACCGGCGAGATCGCCGACCCGACGACCGAGCCTCGTCCGGTGGTGAACAGGGTGATGTGGGCGCCGCAGGCGATCAACTCGACGATCTCGGCGTTGTCGGAGATGTTGGGGAAGCCGAAACGCGGCTCGCCGTCCGGCACCACGTCGAGCAGGTAGAGTCCCCCGCTGGGCGGCAGGTCGCCGGGCTTGAGGATGCCGACGATCGGGGCCGAACCCGACTTGGAATAGGCCCCCATCGACTTTTCTTCCTGGGTGGTCAGTCCGCCCTCGGCGTTGCCGGGCGCGAAGCTGCCGTAACCCATGACCGTGTAGTAGGCCTCGGCCTTCTGGACGCTGCGCTCCAGCTCCAGGCCCAATTCCGGCGTGATCGCCCGGCTGGCCATGATCGTCTCGCAGCCGACCAGTTCCCCGGTTTCCTCGAACACGCAGGCCGCGCCCTCCGCGCCCAGCCGATCGAAGGCCCGCCCGACGGCGGGGTTGGCGGTGATGCCGCTGGTGCCGTCCGAACCGCCGCAGATCGTGCCGATCACCAGTTCCGAAACCGCCATCGTCGCCAGCGGCGCCCAGCTGGCGACCGCCCGCAGGCGAGCGACCGCCTGCAGCCCCTTGGCGATGGTGCTGGCCGTGCCGCCGTTCTCCTGGATCACCAGAGTCTCGACCGGCCGCCCGCTGGCCTCGATGGTCGCCCGCAGCTGTTCGCGGTTGAAGCTTTCGCAGCCCAGCGAGACCAGCAGCACCCCGCCGACATTGGGGTGGGTCGTGATCGCCTGCATGACCTTCAGCGCATAGGCGTTGGGATAGCAGCCGGGGAAACCGATCAGGTGAACCTCGGTGTCGTCGCTCTTGGTGACGATCGCCCGGGCGACGTGGTGGGCGCATTCAACCAGGTAGGCGACGGCGACGACGTTGCGGACGCCCTTTCGGCCGTCGGCCCGCAGATAGCCGCGCAGCGTGTGCGACATGGTCATGGTCCTTCCGCGCCCGTCGCCTGCCGGGTGTGGCTGGCGATGTAGTCGCTCTTCATGTTGTGCAGGTGGACGTGGCCGCCAGCGGCGACCGGCGTGGTGATCGAGCCGATCGGCGCGCCGTACTTCAGCACCTTGTCGCCGACGGCCAGGGCGCGGCGGGCCAGCTTGTGCCCGACCCCGACGTCGGCGCCCGCCGTCACGGCCTGGCCGTCGATCGTCAGGACCTGGCCCGCGCGCACCGGCGCGCTGAGCACCAGCACGTTGTCGTCGGGATGCAGCAGGATCAGACTCATCAGGACTCCGTGGACGTCGGCGCGTCCGGATGCAGCAGGCCCTCGGCGCGAAGGTCGTCCCACAGGGCGTCGGGGATGGCGTGCTCGGCCCAGGCCAGGGCCTGGAGCACCTGCTCCGGGCTGGACATGCCGGGAATGACGCTTTGAACCTGCGGGTGGGCCAGCGGGAATTGCAGGGCGGCCGCGGCCAGGGGCGTGGCGTGGGCCAGGCAGACGGCCTCCAGCCTGCGGACCCGGTCGAGGATCTCGGCCGAGGCCGGACCGTAGTTGTAGTGGGCGCCGGGCCCGGCGCCCTCGACCAGGATCCCCGAATTGAACGGGCCGCCGACGATGATCGACACGTCGCGGGCGGCGCAGCGCGGCAGGAAGCGGTCCAGCGCTGTCTGCTCCAGCAGGGTGTAGCGGCCGGCCAGCAGGAAGACGTCGAAATCGCCCTCGTCCAGCGCAGCGTCGCAGATCTCCCACTCGTTGACGCCCAGCCCGATCGCCCCGACCGCGCCGCTGTCGCGCAGCGCGCGCATGGCCTTGTAGCCGCCGTCGAAGAACTGGCGTCGCCGCGCGGCGTCGTCCTCGCCGTGTGTCACCGCGCCGAGGTCGTGGGCCAGCAGCACGTCGACATGGTCGCGCTTCAGGCGCCGCAGACTGGCCTCGAACGAGCGCATGACGCCGTCGTACGAATAGTCGAACACCGGCTCGAACGGCGCGGCGCCGACGAAGCCGTGGCGTTCGGCCGTCGGGTCGGCTTCCGGCGCGGGGCGCAGCAGCCGGCCCACCTTGGTCGAAACCTTGGCGCTGGCCGGCAGCGCCTCGCCCAGGCGGGTCTCGCTGAGGCCGAAGCCGTAGTGCGGCGCGGTGTCGAAATAGGCGAGGCCGGCGGCCAGGGCGGCGTCGATCGTCTCGCGCGCGGCGGCGTCGCTCACGGCGGCGTAGAGGTTGCCGATCGCCGCGGCGCCAAAGCCCAGCGGCGGCAGGTCCAACCGACCGCGCCCCTTCGCCCGGTCGTGGGAAGACGTCTGCGGGGCATCGGCGAGGGTCACTGGAATTGGCCTCCAAGTTCCACGGAGATTTCGTCCGCCGCCGCCCGGATGGCGGCGATCGTATCGGACACGGAAATGGCGGTCAGCGTTTCGACGTATGGCGAGGTCAGGGCCGCGGCCACGCCCTCCGGTCCGAAGATCGGCGCCGAGAGGTCGACCACCAGCCGTGTCACATCGCTGGACGCCTGGACGTGCTTGTCGGCCCTGGCTCTTTCGGCCTTGGCTTCGAACTTGGTCCAGGCCGTTCGCGAGACGGTGGGCTCGAGGCGGGCCCGCCATTCGTCGCGGACGGTTTCGGGCTGGAAGGCGTAGAGCACCAGGCCCGAGGTCGCCTCGACGATGGCGCGATGGTAGCCGACGCGGACCGAGAAACCCTGGTTGCCGGGCGCCTCGATCCTGGCCACCACCACCATCTCGGCGGCGCTGGCCACGGCCAGGTGGCACGACTGGCCGATGGTCTCCGACAGACGCCGCATCACCGGCAGGGCCGCTTCCAGCACGCTCTTGGCCGGCGCCCGGGTCATGCCCAGCGAAAACAGCCTGTTGGTCAGCACCAGGCCGTCGCCGGCCGGCGTGTTGACCACATAGCCGCGTTGCTCCAGCACCTGGACCATGCGGAACAGCTCGCTGACCGAGCGATTCAGAGCCGCGGCGATCTGGACCATGCCCATGGGCTCGCCCCGGGCCGCCAGCAGTTCGAGGACGTCCAGGCCCTTCTCGAGCGCCGGAGCGCGGTATTTGGCGGAGGGTTCTTCGGACTCGGTCATGGCCCTATATCCGATAGAAGCGGCGGGAAGTCCCGCCGAACAGGGCCGCCAGATCGGCTGCGTCGGTCAGTCCGCTGAGCTCCCTCGCCAGGGCCAGCCAGCCGCCGTAGTCGCCCGCCAGGTTCAGCACCGGCCAGTCGCTGCCCCACATCAGGCGCTCGGGACCGAAGGCCGCGACCAGGTGGGCGACATAGGGCGACAAGCCCTCTGCCCCCTGCCCCGGCGCGGCCTCGGTCAACAGGCCCGACAGCTTGCAAAACACTTGCGGCTGGGCGGCCAGGGCGTCGATGCCCCGCGCCCAGGCGCCGTCCTCGTCGCCGACGGCGATCGGCGGCTTGGCGCCGTGGTCGATGACGATGGCCAGTTCCGGCCGACGCTGCGCCAAGGCCAGGAGGTGCGGCAGGTGGCGGGTCAGGACCAGGGCGTCCAGGGACAGGCCGTGGGCGACCATAGCGTCCAGCGCCGGATCCAGGCCCGGCGCGGCGATCCAGGCGTCGTCGTCGAGGCTCTGCAGCATCGGCCTCAGGCCGCGAAGCTTGGGATGTCGGCTCAGCCGCGAGATCTGGGCGGGAGCGTCGGGCGACGCCAGGTCGACCCAGCCCACCACGCCCGACACCAGCGGCTCGTCCGCCGCCAGCGCCAGCAGCCAGTCGGTGTCCCGATCGTCCGGCTGGGACTGCACCAGCACGCAGCCCGTCAGGCCGAGGGGCGCGGCGACCGCCGCCAGGTCGGCGGGGCCGAAGTCGCGATGGATGGCCGCCAGGTCCGGCGTCGGCCAGGAAAAGCCGTTCTCGCCGACCCGCCAGAAGTGCTGGTGGGCGTCGATCAGCACGAGACGATCGCCTTGATGACGCCGGCCTGCGGCTCCATCCAGCCCGGCAAGGCCATGGCGACCTCCGCCAGGGTGGCGGCGTGGGTGTTAAGCGCCTTGGTGGGAACCTTGCCCGCCCGCATCGCCGCGACCACGGCGTCGAAGTCTTCCGGCGTGGCGTTGCGGCTGCCCAGCAGCGTCGCCTCGCGCTTGTGGAACTCGGGGTCCGAGAAGGTGATGTCCGCCCCCACGACCGAGATCAGCACATAGGTCCCGCCGTGGCCGACATAGGCGAAGCCGGCCTCCATGGCCTTGGGGTTGCCCGTGGCGTCGAAGACCACGTCGAAGAAGTCGCCGTTGGTGAGGTCGGACAAGACCTGCCGCGTGTCCTCGCCCAAGGGAATGACATGGTCCACGCCCAGGTGGTCGCGGCAGAAGTCCAGCCGGTCCTGGCGGCCGTCCAGCGCCGTGACGATCCCGCCCTGGAGCTTGGCGAACAGCGCCGCGGCGATGCCGATCGGCCCGGCGCCGACCACCAGCACAGACTGTCCCGGCGTGATGACGGCCCGACGCACGGCGTGGGCGCCGATCGCCAGGAACTCGATCATCGCCGCCTCGTCCAGGCTGATCCCGTCAGCCCGGCGCACGAAGCCCTGCGGCACGGCCAGATACTCGACCATGCCGCCGTCGCGGTGCACGCCCAGCACCTGGATGTTCATGCAGCAGTTGGGCTTGGCCTTGCGGCAAGCCGCGCAGGTCCCGCAGGACATGTAGGGCATCACATAGACCGGATCGCCGGGGCCCAGGTCGCTGCCCGCCGGCGCCTGAACGACCTCGCCGGCCAGTTCGTGGCCCATCACGCGCGGATAGGCCAGGAACGGCTGGGTGCCACGATAGATGTGCATGTCGGTGCCGCACACCCCGACGCGGCGGACACGGATCAGCACCTCGTCGTCCATCGGTTGGGGGATCGGACGACGCTCCAGGACCAGTTGGCCGGGCGCGGCGCAGACCAGGGCGTCCATCATCAGTGGGCTCCCGCCGGGGCGGCCTTGAGGTCCTCGCGGGTCGCGCGGCCGGCCGTGAAGCCGAACAGCCCGACCACCGCGAAACAGGCGCAGGGCACCAGGATGGCCAGGTCGATGGCGCTGGCGTCCGACACGGCGCCCATCAGCGTCGTCAGCACCGCCCCGCCGATAATGCTCATCACCAGGAAGGACGAGCCGGTCTTGGTCAGCGGCCCCAGGCCCTTCAGCGAGCCGGCGAAGATGGTCGGGAACATGATCGACATGAAGAAGCTGGTCGAGGCCAGGGCGTAGAGCCCGACCTTGCCGCCCACCAGGGCCGCCACCAGGGTCAGGCCGACATTGACCGCCGCGAACAGGCCCATCAGCAGCGACGGGCTCACGCGGCTCATGGCGGCCGTGCCGATGAAGCGGCCGGCCATGAAGCCGACTAGGGACCACGACAGATAGGCCGCGGCCGCCTTCTCGCCCAGGCCCGGCACCTCGTGCTGGGCATAGCGGATCATGTAGCTCCAGACCCCGACCTGGGCGCCGACATAGAAGAACTGGGCCGCCACGCCGAACACGAACCGGGGCCGCGCCAGCAGGGCCGGGATCGCCTTGGCGGCGGGCAGGCCCGCCTCGTCCTCGCCGGGATCGGGCCGCCCCGCCTGGTGGGGGAACTTGGTCAGCGCCACCAGCAGGGCCCAGGCCAGCACCACGGCGGCGATGACCAGGTACGGGACCTGGGTCGAGTGGGCCTCGGCGGTCTGGAAGGCCTGCAGCTGGGCCGGCGTCATGGCGGCGAACTCGGCCTTGGTCGGCTCCACGCCCGACAGGATGAACTGGCGGCCCACCACCACGGCGGTGATCGAACCCAACGGGTTGAAGGCCTGGGCGAAGTTGAGGCGCTGCTCGGCCTTGGCCGGATCGCCCAGCACGGTGATCAGCGGATTGGCCGAGGTCTCCAGGAAGGCCAGGCCCGAGGCCAGGACGAACAGGGCCGCCAGGAACCAGGAATACTGCCGCGCCTCGGCTGCGGGCCAGAACAGCAGCGCGCCCAGGCCGAACAACAGCAGGCCGACGATCACCGCAGCCTTGTAGCCATAGCGGCGCATCACCGCGCTAGCCGGCAGGGCCAGGAAGAAGTAGCCCAGATAGAACGCCATCTGCACCAGGCCCGACTGCAGGTCGGTGAGGAAAAACGCCTTCTTCAGATGCGGAATCAGCACGTCGTTGAGGTTGTTGGCGACGCCCCATAAAAAGAACAGGGCGACGATGAGTACGAGCGGGGCGATGGCCGTCCGCTCCTGGTGGCGTTGTTCCATGGGCTTCCTTCCAGGGGGGACGGTTGACCCGACCCTGCTTATCTGGAACGAAATCACCACGTATGATGTGACGCGTCAAATATGAAAAATGCAGTCACACGCGACATGAGAGGGGAAACGCCATGACCACCACGCGCCGCTGTTTCGCGCTGGATCTCCACGACGATCCCGAGACCATCGCGGCCTACCGGCGCTGGCACGCCCCGGGCGGCCCTCCGGCCGCCGTGACCGAATCGATCCGACGAGCGGGCATCCTCGACATGCAGATCTGGCTGACCGGCCCGCGCCTGTTCATGATCATGGAGACCGGGCCGGACTTCTCGCCGCAGGCCAAGGCGGCCGCCGACGCCGCCGATCCCGACGTCCAGGCCTGGGAAACGCTGATGGGCAAGCTGCAGAAGGCCCTGCCCTGGGCCGCGCCGGGCGAGAAATGGACGCCGGCCGAACGGATCTTCAGCCTGGCCGAGCAGCCCTGAGGCGCCTCAGGCCACGAACGGGAACGGCGACACGGCCTTGCTGGATTCCTCGACCAGCAGGGTGCGGTTGATCGGCGCGGCGGCCCGCTGCGGACAGGCCGGCCGCTCGCAGATCCGGCACGAGGGACCGATCTCGACCGCCGCCGGCGCGGCGATGTCCAGGCCCCGGGCGTAGACCAGCTTGCCGGCGTGCTTGAGCTCGCAGCCCAGCCCCACGACCAGTTCGTCCTCCAGCCCCGCCTGCAGGCCCGACACCCGCCGCACGGTGCGCGACAGGGTGAAGTAGCGCTCGCGGTCGGGGGTCTCGATCACCTGGGTGACGATCCGTCCCGGGGTCTTGAAGCTGTCGTGGACGTTCCAGCGCGGGCAGGCGCCGCCGAACCGCGAGAACGGGAACGGCCCGGCCGCGAACCGCTTGGAGATGTTGCCGGCCGCGTCCAGCCGCATCATGAAGAACGGCACGCCCCGCGAGCCGGGGCGGCTGAGCGTGGTCAGGCGCTGGGCGGCCTGCTCGTAGCTGATCCCGAACCTCGACCTCACCCGCTCGATGTCGTAGCCGCTGGCCTCCATGGCCGCCAGGAACGGCTCGTACGGGGTCATGATCGCCGCGGCCAGGTAGTTGTCGAGGAACACCTTGAGCAGTTGGCGCGTGGCCCGGTCGGGGGCCTGGAAGCGGTCGGTCAGGGCCGACAGAGTCTCGCCCGCCTCCATCAGGCCCAGCTGGTAGCACATGGCGAAGATCCGGCTGGCGGGAGCCAGGGTTTCGGACAGCATCAGCCGCTTGCGGTGGTGGTCGTAGCGCCGCAGCGAGCCGGTCATGGTCTCGACCGGCATGACCCGGACCTGGATTCCGAAGCGCTCCAGCAGCCGGGCGCGGACGGCGGGCCCCAGGTCCTGCGGGTCGGCCTTCATCGCCGCGACGATCGGCTCGGCCGCGGTCTCCAGTTCGGCGAAGTGGTTGCGCTGGGAGCCCACCAGATCGCGCACCCAGTCGGTGGGCGAGTGGGAGGAGACCGGCGCAGCCCCGTCCGGACGCTCGAAGGCGCCCAGGTCGATCAGCCGGCCGCGATCGAGATAGGCGCGATAGAGACGGGCCATGGCCTCGGCGATGCCCGGCGACAGCTCGGCCACCTCGGCCGCCTCGTGGCGGCTGACGCCCAGGTCGGCGAACATCTTGTCGGCCAGCACCTCGTCCAGCCCCGCCCCGCCGCCCGGATCGTCGGCCGACAGGCTGCGCAGGTCCAGGTCGTAGGCGTCGGCCAGGCGCAGCAAGATCTGGGCGGTGACCGGCCGTTGGTTGCGCTCCAGCAGGTTCAGGTAGCTGGCCGAAACGCCCAGGTTCTCGGCCATGCGGCTCTGGGTGACGCCCAGGTCCCGCCGCAGCCGCTTGAGCCGGCCGCCGAGAAACAGCTTCTTGTCGTGGGTCGCCATTCGGTCATGTTGTCATGCATTTACAAGAATTACAAAGTCGGTTTGTGACAAATTGCCTTCAATAGGTTCGACGCCGGCCGCACCGCAACCCAAGCTCTCCTCACGAACTTTTCCGCCCGGCCCTCGCGGGCCGAGCCGACGATGGGACGAGAAAGAGCCATGACGCTGCGCAAGACCTACGCCGAACATCGCCAAGCCCTGCTGGCCCGCTATCCCGACGGCGTCACGCCGGGCGGCGTCGCGGTGGACGACATCATCCAGCTGAAGCTGCAGAACACCTTCTCCACCCACCTGGACATCGCCCGCGAAATGGCCGGCGTCATGCGCGCCGACATGGCCGAGTACGACGCCGACGCCGGCAAGTTCACCCAGTCGCTGGGCTGCTGGTCGGGCTTCCACGCCCAGCAGATGATCAAGTCGGTCAAGCGCCTGCGCGGCACGACCAAGGGCGCCTATGTCTATCTGTCCGGCTGGATGGTGGCGGGCCTGCGCAACCGCTTCGGCCACCTGCCCGACCAGTCGATGCACGAGAAGACCTCGGTCGTCGACCTGATCGAGGAGATCTACGTCTCGCTGCGCCAGGCCGACGAGGTGGCGATCAACGACCTGTTCAAGACGCTGCGCGCGGCGCGCGAGGCCGGCGACAAGGCGGCCGAGACGTCGGCGATCGCGGCCATCGACGGCTTCGAGACCCATGTCGTGCCGATCATCGCCGACATCGACGCCGGCTTCGGCAACGAGAACGCCACCTACCTGCTGGCCAAGGCGATGATCAAGGCCGGCGCCTGCTGCCTGCAGATCGAGAACCAGGTCTCCGACGCCAAGCAGTGCGGCCACCAGGACGGCAAGGTCACCGTGCCGCGCGAGGACTTCATCGAGAAGCTGCGCGCCTGCCGCCTGGCCTTCGAGGAGCTGGGCGTCGACGAGGGCGTGATCGTCGCCCGCACCGACAGCCTGGGCGCGGGGCTGACCCAGAAGGTGCCGGTCAGCCAGGAACCGGGCGACCTGGCCAGCGACTACATCAAATGGCTGAAGACCGAGGCCATCACTCCCGACAACCCGATCCTGCCGGGCGAGCTGGCGCTGTATCGCGACGGCCGGTTCGAAAAGCCCGTGCGCATGCCCAACGGCCTGTTCGCCTTCCAGGAGGGCACCGGCCGGGCCCGGGTGATCGAGGACTGCATCGCCTCGCTGACCCAGGGCGGCGCCGACCTGCTGTGGATCGAGACCGACACCCCCAATGTCGACGAGATCGCCGCGATGGTGGCCGAGATCCGCAAGGTCGTGCCGAACGCCAAGCTGACCTACAACAACTCGCCGTCTTTCAACTGGACCCTGAACCTGCGCCGCCAGGTGCGCGAGCAGTGGATCGTCGAAGGCAAGATCCACAAGGACAGCTATCCCGACGGCGCGGCCCTGATGTCGGCCGAGTTCGACGCCAGCGACCTGGGCCGCGAGACCGACGAGCGCCTGGCCCGCTTCCAGGTCGACATCTCGGCCCGGGCCGGGGTGTTCCACAACCTGATCACCCTGCCGACCTTCCACCTGACGGCCAAGAGCATGGACGAGCTGTCGCGCGGCTATTTCGGCGACGACCGGATGAAAGCCTATGTCAATTCGGTGCAGCGCGAGGAGATCCGCCGCGGCGTCTCGGCGGTCAAGCACCAGCACGAGGTCGGCTCGGACCTGGGCGACAGCTTCAAGGAGATGGTCGCCGGAGAGCGCGCCCTGAAGGCTGGCGGCCACGCCAACACCATGAACCAGTTCGCCGCCGAATAGCCGACGGAACGTCCCTGCCCTTTCCACCCGATCAAGGAGTCCCTCATGACCGCCACGCAATTTGCTCCCGCCGCCATGCCGAACCCCACTGACCAGCAGCGAGCGGTCGATCGGGTGGCCGAGGCGGCTCACCGGCTGAACGAGGCGGTGCAGCGCGCCATCGCCGCGGGCTACTCGGTCGAGCTGGTGCGCACCTCACGCCACCACGACGGCGCGGGCAACTGGGGCGACCAGATCGTCCCGACCGTCCGTCCCAATGGCGCCGCCAAGAGCGCCTGAGTTAAGACACCTCGTCGACACGCCTTCTACAGAGACCACAGGACCCGCCATGCCCCTCGACATCGCCGCCAACATCCAGATCAACGGTCCTGTCGAGGGCCGCGCGGTGGAGATCCTGACGCCCGAGGCCCTGGCCTTCGTGGCCGACCTGCACCGCCGGTTCGACGCCCGCCGGCGCGAGCTTCTTGCGGCCCGCACGGCCCGCCAGGCCCGCTTCGACGCCGGCGAACTGCCCGACTTCCCGCCGGAGACCGCCGCGTTGCGGGCCGCCGACTGGACCGTCGCGCCGATCCCGGCCGACCTGCAGGACCGCCGGGTCGAGATCACCGGCCCGGTCGACCGCAAGATGATCATCAACGCCCTCAACTGCGGGGCCAAGGTGTTCATGGCCGACTTCGAGGACGCCACCTCGCCGACCTGGACCAACATCTTGGACGGCCAGGTCAACCTGAAGGATCGCTGGGCGGGAGACCTGACCCACGTCGATCCCAAGTCCGGCAAGCGCTATGCGCTGGGAGCCAACCCAGCCGTCCTGAAAATCCGCCCCCGTGGCTGGCACCTGCCTGAACAGCACATGGAAGTTGATGGCCAGCCCGTCAGCGGAGCCTTGTTCGACTTCGGCCTGTATTTTTTCCACAACGCCAGGGCCACGCTGGCCCAGGGCTCGGGCCCCTACTTCTACCTGCCCAAGCTGGAGAGCCGCCTGGAGGCGCGCCTCTGGAACGAGGTGTTCGTCCGCGCCCAGGAGGCCCTGGGCCTGCCCGTCGGCACGATCAAGGCCACGGTGCTGATCGAGACCATCCCCGCCGCCTTCGAGATGGACGAGATCCTCTACGAGCTGCGCGACCACATGGCGGGCCTCAACTGCGGCCGCTGGGACTACATCTTCTCGTTCATCAAGCGGCTGGGCCGCCGCGCCGAGTTCCTGACCCCGGATCGCTCGGCCATGGTCATGGGCAAGGCCTTCCTGGGCGCCTATTCGCTGAAGCTGATCCAGACCTGCCACCGGCGCGGAGCCTTCGCCATGGGCGGCATGGCCGCGCAGATCCCGATCAAGGGCGACGAGGCCGCCAACCAGGCCGCCTTCGCCAAGGTCCGGGCCGACAAGGAGCGCGAGGCGGGAGCCGGCCACGACGGCACCTGGGTCGCCCATCCGGACCTGGTGCCCGTGGCCCTGGAGGTCTTCGACCGCCTGATGCCGACGCCCAACCAGTTGGACAAGCGCCTGACGGACCTGACGATCACCCAGGCCCAGATGCTGGAATTGCACCAGGGCGGCCGCACCGAGGCCGGCGTGCGCGAGAACATCCGTGTCGGCGTGCGCTACACCCAGGCCTGGATCGAGGGTCGCGGCGCCGTGCCGCTCTACAACCTGATGGAAGACGCCGCCACGGCCGAGATCTGCCGCACCCAGCTGTGGCAGTGGATCCGCCTGGGCGCCGATCTCGCCGACGGCCGCCAGATGAACTCGCAGCTGTTCGTCAGCCTGCTGACCGAGGAGATGGCCGACCTGCGCCGCGACTTCCCCTCGCCCCGCCTGGAGGACGCGGCCCTGCTGTTCTCGCGCATGGTGCTGTCCGACACGCTGGAGGAGTTCCTGACCCTGCCGGCCTACGAGCTGATCGCCTAGGGTCGGCCCGATCAGCCCAGCCGCAGGCCGCACAGGGCGGCGATGATCGTCGCCGACAGCGCCGCCGCCAGGACCAGACCGGTCCACCAGACGCGCTGGGCGACGGCTGGCGGCGTTCCGTGGGCCAGCAGCACGCCACGCAGGCCGCAGAACAGGTGGGCGACGACGAAGAACACGCCCAGGGCGTAGTGCGGCGCCAGGCGGATGTTCCAGGCGTCCAGCAGCAGGCCCTCCGGCGCCCCGCTGGCCCAGGCCCAGTCGGTCTGGATCCCGTGGACGGCGCGGGCCGACACCAGCGCCGAGTTCAGGTGGGTGAGGATGAAGGCGGCCAGATAGGCGCCCGAGCCGACCTGGATCGTCCGGGCCAGGTCCGCCGGCCGCGCGCTCCAACGCCAGGCCAGCCGCAGGCCGCAGGCCACCTGGAACAGCAGCAGGCCGACCAGCAGCGGCTCGACCACCGCCGACCGATAGACCACCCGCCCGGCCTTCATGACCCGACCGTGCGTCTCCGGCCCGAACAGGCCCATCAGGTGGTTGGAGAGATGGAAGGCGACGAACAGCAGGATCAGCGCCCCCACGACGCCGTGCACCACGCGCAGGCGACTCGGGGATCGTGTCGGCGCCGGCGCGACGTCCGGCCTGGCCAGGGAGGCCGCGACGCCGGCCAGGATCCAGGCCGCGGGCCAGATCCAGACGTCCCGGACGGGCGAATGCAGCAGGCCCGCGACAACGCCGGTCAGCACGAACAGCGGCGGGGCCGCCAGGGCCGCGAAGCCGAGGCGGCGCGCCGGCGTCGGCGCTTCTGCTCTCAAGGTTTGGGCCAGGCCGGCCAGCGGCAAGGCGAAGGCGGCGGCCAGCCAAAACCCCGCTTCGATCGTTCCGGCCGTCGATCCTGCCGTGATCGCCGCATGAAACGCCTTCAGCGCCCAGGGATAGAGGATCGCCAGGCTGACCGGCGCCCAGGGCGTGATCCAGGATCGCGCAGCGGGGTCGGTGCGATCGAGAGCGGTCGGCGAAGGGTTCGAGATGTCCACAGGCGTCTCCAGTCGCCGAAGTCGTCTCCAGCCCCGCGATAGGGGATTGTTCTTGGCTCATTGCCCAGGGCCGCTTTTGGTGAAAATGATTGGGCCAATGAACGCGCCCCCGCCCTTTGACGCGCTGGCCGTCGACCGCACGTCCGACAGCTCGCTGCATCGCCAGCTCTATGAGCGGATCCAGGGCGCGATCGGCGACGGCCGCCTGGCGCCGGGGGCGCGGCTGCCCGCGACCCGCAACCTGGCCGCCCAGCTGGGCGTGGCGCGCGGTACGGTCGACGCCGTCTATGCCCGCCTGGCCGGCGAAGGCCGCCTGGTCTCGCGCCGGCACAGCGGCACGATCGTCGCGCCCGGCCTGACCCCGGCGCCGGGGCGGACACCGGCGGCCGCTTCGCCCGCCAGGACCCCGCCGTCCGGTCCAGAGTGGTCGCCGCTGCAGCTGGGCCTGCCCGCCCTGGACCTGTTTCCCCGCAAGCCCTGGACGCGGATCCACGCTCGGCAGGCCCGACAGCTGTCCGGCGCCGCGATGCTTTATCCCGATCCCATGGGCCTGCCGACCCTGCGCGAGGCGATCGCCGCCTATCTGGCGGTGTCGCGCGGGATCACCTGCACAACCGACCAGATCGTCGTCACCCATGGCTTCCAGGACGCCCTGAACCTGACGGCCGAGCTGGTGCTGAAGCCTGGCGACGCGGTGTGGACCGAGGATCCCGGCTACGGCTTCGCCCAGCGGACGCTGGCGGCGCGCGGCATGGCGATCACCGCCGTGCCGGTGGACGAGGAAGGGCTGTGCGTCGGCTGGGGCCGAACCCGCGCGCCCGACGCGCGACTGGCGGTGGTCACCCCCACCCACCAGTTCCCGACCGGCGTGGCCCTCTCCCCGCGCCGGCGTCGCGAGCTGTTGGACTGGGCGGCCGCCTCGGGAGGGTGGGTCCTGGAAGACGACTACGACTGCGAGTTCCACTACAGCGGCCGCAAGCCGACGGCTCTCAAGGCCCTGGACCTGCGGGACCGCGTCTTCTACGCGGGCAGTTTCAGCAAGACCCTGCTGCCGTCGCTGCGCCTGGGCTATCTGGTGCTGCCGCCGCAGCTAGCGGCGGCAGCCGGGACCGCCCAGCAGCTGCGCCACCGCGGGGTGGCGATGTTCGAGCAGATGGCGGTGGCCGAGTTCATGCGGCAAGGCCATTTCGCCCGCCACCTGCGGCGCATGATGCTGGCCTACAAGGCTCGCCGCGCCGCCCTGGTGGCGGCCCTGGAGCGCCGGTTCGGCGACCGGATCGAGATCGTGCTTCGCGCCGGCGGGCTGCACGTGCTGGCGCGCTTTCCCAAGGCCGAGGTCGACGACGTCGAGCTGGCGCGCCGAGCCCTGCAAGCCGGCCTCAAGCCCTCCCCTCTGTCGGGCCAGTGCCTGAGCCACGACCTGGGCCAGGGCCTGCTGCTGAGCTTCACCAACGTCGCCGAGGAAAGGGCCAGCGACGTCGCCGAGGCCCTGTTCCAGGCGCTGGGCTAGCCGTCACCGCAGGTCTTGGCCGACAGCGCGCCTTGATCCCGTCGTCGTATCAAGCCTGCGCCGAAATCGCCGCCAGGGACCGGACAGCGGCGATCACCGGCTCGGCCTCGGTGCGCACCAGCCAGTCGGGGCTGACGTCGGCGAAGCGCACGACCTGGTCGGGGCCGATCACCACGACGGTCGGCTGGGGCAGCTCCCACGTCCCGGTCCCGGTGGTCTCGCCGATCGAGCCGCCCTTGGCGCGTTGCGCGGCCTGGCTGGCCTCGTCGGCCGTGTAGAGGATCCCGAACCGCCGTCCCAGGGTGTTGCCGGGATCGCTGGCGACCTTGAAGCTCAGGCCGTGGCGGGCGCGGATCTCGCCAAGCCGCTCGGGGATCTGCGGGCTGACAGCCACCAGCGGCACGCCCCGTCGATCAACGCCAAGTCCAGCCCGCACTACCTTAACCGCTTCGAGCCGATCACCATCCTGTCGGCCCTGGCGGCGGCCTCTGGGACAGCTGGGAAGACGACGCCCTGGTCCACGACAAGGCCAGCGGCGTGTTCTTCGATCCCGACAAGCTCAACACCCTGGACCACAAGGGCGAATTCCTGTCGGTCAAGGGGCCGCTGAACATCGCCCACTCGCCCCAGGGCCAGCCGGTGATCTTCCAAGCCGGGGCGTCGGAGGACGGCCGCAACCTGGCCGCCAAGCGGGCGGACGCGATCTTCGTTGGCCATGGCGGCATCGAGGACGCCCGAACCTACAACGCCGACGTCAAGGCGCGCGCCGCCGGCTTCGGCCGCGATCCCGACAGCCTGTTCATCCTGCCCGCCGCCGCGCCGATCATCGGCTCCACCGAGGCCGAGGCCGAAGCCCGCTGGCGGGAAGGGGCCGAGCTGGTGTCGATCGAGTCCGCCCTGGCCATGCTGGGCCGCGGTTTCAACGATCACGACTTCGACGACCTACGACCTCGACGCGCCCTTCCCCGACGTGTTCAGCCGCGGCGTCAACAGCTCGCAGTCGGCGACGCTGAAGATCGCCCAGGCCGTCGAGGAAGAGAACCTGACCCTGCGCCAGGTGGCCCTGCGCTTCGCCACGCCGCGCGGCGACCTGGTCGGCACGCCCGAGCAGATCGCCGACAAGTTCGAGCTGTGGCTGGACAGCCGCGCCTCGGACGGCTTCGTGATTGGCGAGTCCTTGCCGGGCCAGTTCCAGCTGCTGGTCGAACAGGTCATTCCCCTGCTGCAGAAGCGCGGGATCTTCCGCGACGACTACGAAGGCGCGACCTTCCGCGAAAGCCTGGGATCGACGTCCCGGCCAATCGTTTCACGGTGCAGAAGTCCAGCCGCGCCGTCGCCTGAGATCGCCGGCCACGCGGGGATGAAACCCAGCGTGGCCGGGCTCCATCAACCGATAAAGGTTTTGGCTATCGCTTTGATAGGAACAATCAATTTTACCTATGCCCCGAAGAGCGTTGTCTAGGCGAGCGCCGATGTCGGCGAGCAGACACAAAGCCAGCGCGGGAGAGAAACGATGGACGCCAAGGTCGAAGACAGCGCCAAAGGCCAATGCCCGGTCGGGCGCGGCGGCGCCAAGGGCAACCGCGACTGGTGGCCGCAGAACCTGCGCCTCGATGTCCTCAACCAGCATTCGCCGCGCTCCAATCCGATGGGCGAGGCGTTCGACTACGCCGAGGAATTCAAGAGCCTCGACCTGAACGCCGTCGTCGCCGACCTGCACGCGCTGATGACCGACTCCCAGGACTGGTGGCCGGCCGACTTCGGCCACTATGGCGGCCTCTTCATCCGGCTGGCCTGGCATAGCGCCGGCACCTACCGTATCGCCGACGGCCGCGGCGGGGCCGGCGGCGGTCAGCAGCGCTTCGCGCCACTCAACAGCTGGCCCGACAACGCCAATCTCGACAAGGCGCGCCGGCTGCTGTGGCCGATCAAGCAGAAGTACGGTCGCAAGATCTCGTGGGCCGACCTCTATGTGCTGGTCGGCAACGTCGCCCTGGAGTCCATGGGCTTCAAGACCTTCGGCTTCGGCGGCGGGCGGGCCGACACCTGGGAGCCTGAAGAGCTGTTCTGGGGTCCCGAAGGCTCCTGGCTGGGCGATGAGCGCTACAGCGGCGAACGCCAGTTGCATCCGACCCTCGGCGCCGTGCAGATGGGCCTGATCTACGTCAATCCCGAAGGGCCGAACGGCAACCCCGATCCCCTCGCCTCGGCGCGCGACATCCGCGACACCTTCGCTCGCATGGCCATGGACGACGAGGAGACCGTCGCCCTGATCGCCGGCGGCCACACCTTCGGCAAGACGCACGGGGCCGGAGATCCTTCGTTCGTCGGCCCCGAACCGGAAGGCGGCGACATTGAGGACCAGGGCCTGGGCTGGAAGAGCACCCACGGGACCGGGTTCGGCGCCGACGCCATCACCGGCGGCCCCGAAGTGATCTGGAGCCAGACGCCGACGAAGTGGAGCAACCACTTCTTCGACAACCTCTTCAAGTACGAGTGGGAGCTGACCAAGAGCCCGGCCGGCGCCCAGCAGTGGCAGGCCAAGAACGCCGAAGCCGACATTCCCGACGCCCATGACGGCGCCAAGCGGCATCCGCCCAAGATGCTGACCTCGGACCTGGCCCTGCGGTTCGACCCCGCCTACGAGAAGATCTCGCGTCGTTTCTACGAGAACCCCGACCAGTTCGCCGACGCCTTCGCCCGCGCCTGGTTCAAGCTCACCCACCGCGACATGGGCCCCATCGGGCGCTATCTGGGTCCGCTCGTGCCCCAGGAGACGCTGATCTGGCAGGACCCGATCCCGGCCGTGGACCACCCGCTGGTCGACGCCTCGGACATCGCGGCCTTGAAGGCCAAGATCCTGGCGTCGGGGCTCACCGTGGCGCAGCTGGTCTCGACCGCCTGGGCCTCGGCCTCGACCTATCGCGGCTCCGACAAGCGCGGCGGCGCCAATGGCGCGCGCATTCGCCTCGCGCCGCAGAAGGACTGGGAGGTGAACGATCCGCCGACCCTGGCCAAGGTGCTGGCGACGTTGGAAGCGATCCAGGCCGAGTTCAACGCCTCGGCGGGCGGCGGCAAGAAGATCTCGCTGGCGGACCTGATCGTCCTCGGCGGGGCCGCGGCCATCGAGAAGGCGGCCAAGGACGCCGGCACAAGCGTGGAGGTTTCCTTCGCGCCCGGGCGCACGGACGCCTCAGCCGAGCAGACCGACGCGGACTCGTTCGCGCCTCTGGAGCCCATCTCCGACGGCTTCCGCAACTATCGCCGCGAGGGCCCGCAGTTCATGGCGCCCGAGGAGGCCCTGGTCGACCGGGCGCAGCTGCTGCGCCTGTCCGGACCGGAGCTGACTGTGCTGGTCGGCGGCCTTCGAGTCCTGGGCGCCAACGCCGGCGGCTCCAAAGACGGCGTCTTCACCAACCGTCCAGGCGCGCTGACGAACGATTTCTTCGTGAACCTGCTCGACATGGGCACGACGTGGAGCCCCACGGCCGTCAACGCCTTCGCCGGTCACGACCGCAAGAGCAGCCAGGCCCAGTGGACCGCCACCCGCGTCGACCTGATCTTCGGATCGCACGCCGAGCTGCGCGCCTTCGCCGAGGTCTATGCCAGCGCCGACGCGCAAGGAAAGTTCGTGAAGGACTTCGTGGCCGCCTGGAACAAGGTCATGAACGCCGACCGGCTGGACCTGAACTGACGCGTTCGGACACGACACGCTAGAATGGGCGCCCGCCGCAAGGACGGGCGCCCAACCTTGCGCTCCCGCGCCCCTTTTTCACCCATGGTCATTTCCTGGAGCGTTTCGCCGGCGACCGTTGCGGCGCACTGGTCGACCAGAGGAACCGGACGCCGATCATGAGAAAAACACCCGGGCCGGAACGGCGGCGAGGCCGTGCCGACCCGGGCGGCCGCCCAGGGGGAGGAGGTAGGCGGCTCGAGTTAGAAGCTGTAGCGCAGGCCGACGTGGTAGAACCGGCCCAGCAGGTCGTAGAGCGCCGGGTTGGCGTCCAGACCGGTGTTGGTCTGCGGCGACGGCGTCGGGTCCTTGTTGAACAGGTTGGCGACCTTGAAATAGGCCGTGAGCCCGTCCTTGATCTCGTAGGAGCCGCTCACGTCGACATAGGTGGCGCCCTTCATCTGGTTGTAGTCGATGGTCGGATAGTTGTTGTTATCGGCCGCGCTTCTACCCACCGGACAGGTGCCGGCGGCGCACTCGATGTACTGGCCGCCGATGACGCCGTCGCTGAACCAGCGTTCCTGTAGGCTGAGGCTGAAGCGGTCGGAGCTCCAGGTCTGGACGGCGAGAACCTTCCAGTCCGGCGTGTTGCCGGAGTTCTGGCCCGCGCTATCGATAACGGAGCCGCCGGGGAAGCCTTGATTGGTGACATACTTGTGGGTGTTGGTCGCCAGGGCGCGCAGGTCGAAGTGGCCCGGCACGCTCGGGATGTCGAACCGATAGCTAGTTTCGATGTCGAAGCCGCTGGTCTTGATCGAGGCCAGGTTGAACACCTGGGCGTTGACGTAGGCCGGGCCCGGGGTGGTGTTGAGGTTGAAGTTGCCGCAGTACTGCGTCAGACCCGCATAGCAGAAGTTGACCACCTGCTGTGCGCTCAGGCTGGAGATGCCGCCGTTCAGGACGATGTTGTACCAGTCGACCGAGACGCTGAAGCCCGGCAGCCACTTCGGGTTCGAGAGGACCACGCCCAGCGACGCGTTCTTGGCGATTTCCGGTTTCAAGTCCGGGTTGCCGATCACGTTTTGAAGGATCAGCACCGTGCCGCTGGAGGGCTGGCCGGCCGGGGGAGTGCCGGAGGGAATAGTGAAGTTCGGGATCGTGGTCGTGACCGGTGCGGCGAAGAGCTCCGACAGGTTGGGCGCGCGCACATCTCGCGAGGTGACGGCCCGCAGGCGAACCCCGTCGATCGGCGTGTCCCAGGTCGCCCCGACCTTCCAAGTATAGACCGTGCCCGAGGTGCTGTAGTCGGTCCAGCGGCCGGCGGCGTTGAGGTTGGCCTTGCCCGCGGCTTCCGAGTTCACCAGCGGCACGTTCACTTCCGCATAGGCTTCCTTGACGCTGTATTTGCCGGCGCCGGAGTGATAGTTGCCCGCGTACCAGTTGTTGCCCGCCGTGCTTAGAGCCGGGTCGGCCGGATAGTCGGCGGTGTAGGGCGAAGCCGCCGAACCGTCGCCGTAGGGGTCACCTTGCACGTGGTACTGCTCGCGGCGATATTCGCCGCCGAACGCCACGGACACCGGGCCCGCCCATCCATTGATGGGTTCGCCGCTGAAGTTGATGCTGGCGACGTCCTGTTTCTGGACCGAATGCTGGTACGGACCGTTCTCGGGCGTGATGTAGGCCAGCGCCGCGTCGCTGGGCCGCTGTCCGCCGAAGACGTTGATCGGTTGGCAGCCATTGGCCCGGGCGACGGGGTCGGAGCACACGATCTGGCCGTTGACCAGGGTGGCCTGGATGGCCGCCTTGTAGCGCGGGTTCAGCATGATGTTGTTGACGTGGATGTTCGTGGTGTTCTCGCCGTGCGTGTAATAGGCGTCGTAATGCCAATCCGTACCGAGGGCGTTGAACTTGCCGTCGGCGCCGATCACGCCGCGATACTGGGTCCGCGTCGGATGGACCGAGATGTTGTGGGGTAGCAGGGCGTTGCTGGTGCCGAGGGTGAAGGTGGTGATGTTGTTAGCGGCGCAGGCGGCCGCGACCGAGGCCGGCAGGTAGGGATTGGAGCACGACATCGTCAGGCCGGTCGTCGCTCCGCCCGGATTGGGCTGGTTGCTGGATTCGACGCGGGCGACGTTCAGGGTCGCATAGATCTCGTTGTTGTCGTCGATGTCGTAGGCGATGCGGCCGTAGCTGTTCATGCGCTTGATTTCGGACTGCAGCGACGTGCCGACGCCGACATTGCCCGACAGGTCGCCGCCGACGCAGAAGCCGCCCTGCGAATAACAGCCGATGACGTTGCCGGCTCCAGGAAGGGGGGGCGAGATCTTGGACGGCACGCCGTTCGAGCCGTACTGGAACTGGAACGGGTTGCCGTTCTGGTCGAAGGCGGTGCCCTGCAATGGCCCGGAGCTAATCAGGCCGTACTTGGTGTACTGATAGGCTTGGGCGTGCTCGCGGTAGAGATATTGCGGCGAGCCGTCGTTGGTTACGCCGCGATTGACCAGGGTGGCGGTCGTGTACCAGTCACGGCTGCCCGGCGCGTCCTCGCCGAAGCCGCCGGCCGGAACGCCGTCCTCGTCATCGTATTCGGCGCTGACCTGGACGTGCAGGCGGTCGTTCAGGAAGGCCTTGCCGCCGGCGACCTGCAGCAGGAACTGCTCGTTGTCGCCATAGGTCGTCACGCCCGCCGAGACATTGGCCTTGAAGCCTTCGAACTTCTTGTCGGTGATGAAGTTGACGACGCCGCCGACCGCGTCGGAGCCGTAGGAGGCGGACGCGCCGCCGGTCACGACGTCGACCCGCTGGACCAGCAGTTGCGGGAACAGGCTGATGTCGGGAACGCCGGTGATGTTGGCCGGAACCACCCGTTGGCCATCCAGCAGGGTCAGGGTCCGGATGGTGCCCAGGCCACGCAGCGAGAACGAGCTGAGGCCCTGCTGGCCGCTCGACGTGCTGAAGGTGCCCGTGGTCGCCCCCGACGAGCCCTGCAAGGACGGCAATTGGGCGATCGTCGTGAAGACGTTCGGCTCGGCGTTGCGCTCCAGGTCGGCCTGGCCCAGAGTCTGGGTCGGCGTGGGCGCGGTGAAACCGGTGGACCGGATCCGCGAGCCGGTGACCACGATCTCGGTCACGGTCGAGGCCGCCGGCTCCGACGCCTCAGGGGCCGGCGCCGTCTGGGCGCTGGCGGCTCCCGCCGACACGATCATCGCGACCGCACTGGTCGCGAACAAAGCGCTTAGAAAGGATGATCCCCCGCGTGCGCGACCGACAACACTCATCCTGCAGCCTCCTGTTTTTCGTTGAGTCCATCGACGATGGCCTTGCAGGAAACTGTCAGACAAAAACGGCGTGAACCATTACGACCATGGTCGTACGTCCGCCGGGTAGAGCCGCGAACCGGCGACGTTTTCCCAGTCTACCGGCCGCGCACGGCGTACAACGCGTGGTGGGTCAGGACGAACAAGGTCCGCTTGTCCGGCCCGCCGAAGACCAGTTGCAGCGGGCGTTCGGGGATGTCCACGCGGCCCAGTTCCTTGCCGTCGGGCGCATAGACGAACACCTGGCCATTGGCGACATAGACGCGCCCTTCCCCGTCCGTGGCGACGCTCTCGCCGCCGCGATCGGCGAACGGCTTCAGGTCGGTGATCGCGCCCCGAGGGCCGACCAGCCCGCTGTAGGTCCTGTTCTCGGAGTTGTTGGCCACGAACACCCGCTGTCCAGGCTTGGCGGTGGTGAAGCCGTAGGTGTCGAGCGCGTCCGAGAAGCGCAGTCCCCGGAAATCCGAAGGTCCCTGCTGGAAGACCCGGTAGGCCGGCAGGACCAGGCTGCCGTCGGGCGAGACGTATTCCTTGGGTTTGGGCAGGGCCATGTCGCGGGCGAACATCTGCGCCAGGGTGGTGAACTGGTAGGTCTCCGGATCGAGCTGGTCCTTGAACTCGCCGTTGTTCCACCAGTTGACGGGCAACACCGTCGCCGCCGCCGGATGCTCGGCGGCCGGGCTCGCGGCGATCACCTTGACCTCGGTGTCGGGGCTGCCCGGCTTGAAGCTGTAGACCGTGCCGTCGCGACCGTCGGATGACAGCACCAGCAGGTCGCCCGAGCCGTCGACGGCTAGGTTGACCGGGTCCAGCGTGTTGTCGCGCACGATCGACAGCTTGCGCTGATCCGACCAGCTGTAGATGCGCTGGTGGCGGCGATCGGTGAAATAGAGCGTCCCCGCCGCGTCCACGGCGCCGCCGCCCAGGGAATAGAAGCCGTCGGCCAGTTTCTCCACGCGGGCGCCGGCGGGGAAGACCGAGGGCGCGACCGGGGGCTGATCGGCCGTCAGGTCGAGCACGGCGAACTGGCGCTCGCGCGCCTCCAGACCGCTGGTGACGTCGTGGATCGCGTTCTCGTAAGGGTACTTGGTCAGGCGCAGGAAGGTCGCGCAGCCGTTCTCGTCACAGGTCGAAAAGCCGCTTTCGCCGTTCACCGCCACGTTGCGGAAGCGGATATCGCGCGAGTTGTAGACCTTGACCGCCGCCGCGGCCGGCCGCCGCGTGCGGGTGACGCGATAGGCGTGATAGTTGGCCAGCAGGATGTCGTGGGAGTCGCGGATCTCCAGCGACACCGTGTCCTCGCCCTCGCCGGCCTCCTCCTCGGTCTGCGGCGCCAGGAACTCCCAGTTGGCGACGCGGTTGAGGCTAATCTCGGTGCGCACATGGTGCTCGACCGAGGCCTGGTAGACATGGCCGGGCGTGTCGGTGTCGGACACGTAGATCCCCGAATAGGCGTAGGTGCTGGGGCTCCAGAGGTTGGAGAACGTCCCGCCGCCGCCGTTGGTGACCCAGAGGCTGGGGTATTGGCCGGCCCAGCGCTTGGCCGGGTCCAGGTCGGCCGTGGCGTTGGCGTTGTACGGATTGAACCGCGTCCCATCGGCGAGGTTGGTGCCGTGGCCGCCCTGGAACTTGACGTCCTCGACCAGGGAATTGGCGCCCGCCGTCCACAGCAGGGCCGTGGCGCGGGGATTGATCCCGCCGGTGTTGAGGCCCAGCCCGGAGACCAAAGCATCGCCTCCCGTCGCCGAGGCGAGCAGCGCCTTGGGCGCGCCGACGCCCTGGTAGCTGGGGGTTCCGTCCGGCAGAACGATCTGGGTGAGGCTGGGATGCAGCCCGATCAGCACCGAGTCCGGCCGAAGCTTCAGCGTGTCGGTGACCCGGTAGAAACCCGTCGGGAAATAGACGACGCGGTGGGCGTCGATGGCCTTCTGGATGGCGGCGGTGTCGTCGGCGGCGTTGTCGCCCCTGGCCCCGAGGCCGCGGACGTTCACCCAGTCGGACGTGGGCGGCAGGGCCCGAATCGCCGGGGCGCGGCGCGTCGGCAGGGCCGTGACGGCCTCGGCCTTCATCTCGGTCTTGTACTCGCCCATCCGGCCCAGGCCCGGCAGCGTCAGGCCATGGGTGAACGACGAGACCCGATAGGCGCGCCCCCTGCCCGGCTCCGCCCTGCCGCTATCGCGGAAGCGGGCGAACACCGGGGTGTTGGCGGCCACGGCGTTCTCGAAGCCGACCTGAGTATAGACGTTGTTCTCGTTGGAGATGACCACGCCGGCCTTCGAGACGTTCTCGAAGCGGACGTCCTTGCCCCACAGCCAGTCGCCATAGCCTCGGTCGATGTCGATCCCCACCGGCGTGTCGCGCAGGGCCACATTGACCAGGGTCAGGCCCGCCTCGTGCTCGCGGATCGCCGCCTCGCGCTGGCCCTCGAACGTCGAGTCCAGCAGCACGAAACCCCAGGCCGGCGAGGTCTTCTCGGCCAGGATGCCGTAGCGCCCGCCCTTGAAATGCAGATCCTGGGCCGCGTTGCCCACCTGGTACAGCCCGGCCAGGCCCGAGCCGATGTCGAACTCCATGTGGCTGAGATAGGCGTGCTGGGCGGCATGGAAACGGATCGCCGTCGCCGCCGCATTGCCCTTGCCGATCTCGAAATCGATGTTGCTCATCGCCGAATAGAAGGCGCCGGAATTGGCGTCGGCGACGTCCTTGTTGAACGGCACGCTGCCCGGCGGCGGGAACGGCACGCGGCGCGCCGGATCGGGCTTGGCGCCGGCGAAGATCACCATATTGGCCACGCCCTTCTGGAACCCGGGCGTCGCATCGCCCAGCAGGATCCGCGGGCGCGTGGCGCCGACCCCGAACACGCGGACGCCGGGCCAGAGGAAGATCGTCCGGCTGATCCGGTAGCGACCGGCGGGCAGGAAGACGAGACCGCCGCCCGGCTTGGCCGAGGCCGCGTCGATCGCGTCCTGCAAGGCCGCGCTGTCGTCGGCGCGACCGTCGCCCTTGCCCCGGACCACGACCGCCGCCGGATCGTCGGGCGCGGTCGTGAAGGCCGACACCGAAGCCGCCGCGGGTCCGCCCGCCGCCACCAGCAGCGCGATCAGGGCCGCGCAGGGCGCGGCGAGCCAGCTCTTCATGGTCGGCCTTTCGTATTCAGAGTGCGGGTCAGGGCGTCACCGCGTAGAGCGAATGGTGGGTCAGGACAAACAGGGTCTTGTCGTCTTCGCCGCCAAAGATCAGCTGAAGCGGTCGTTCGGGCACATCGATGCGACCCGCCAACCGGCCGTCCGGTTCGTACTGGAAGATCTGACCGTTGGCGACGAACACCCGTCCTTGGCCATCGACCGCGACGCTCTCGCCGCCCCGGTTGGCGAACGCCTTCAGGTCGGTCAGCGTCCCGCCGGGGCCGACCTGGCCGCTGTAGGTCTTGCCTTCGGATTCGTTGGTCACGAAGACCCGTTCGCCCACCGTGGCCCCGATCAGGCCATGAGCCTGCAGGCTGTCGGCCCAGCGCCAGCCGACATGGTCCGGAGGCCCTTGCTGCCACACTCGGAAGGCGGGCAGCGACAGACTGCCGTCGGGTGAGACATATTCCTGCGCCTTGGGCGCGGCCACGTCGCGCGCGAACATCTCGGCCAGGGTGGTGAAGTGATCGGTGGCCGGATCGTACTGGTCGCGAAACTCGCCATTGTTCCACCAGTTGACAGGCAACAGGGTCTTCGCGCCGGGGCGCTGAGCCGACGGCGTCGGCGCGATCACCGTCATCTGGTCCTTGGGTCCGGCCGGATCGATCGAATAGACGCTGGCCTGCGGGCCGTACGAAGACACCACCAGCAGCTTGCCCGAACGGTCCACGGCCAGGTTGGTCGGGTCCAGCGAATGGTCGCGCACCACCTCCAGGCCCTTGGCCTTGGTCCAGCGATAGATCCTCTGGAACCGCTTCTCCACGAAGTAGAGCGCCCCGTCCGCGCCGACGGCGGCGCCGGAGATCGACCAGAAGCCGCTTTCCAGCTTCTGGACCTTCCCGCCACCAGCCGGAGCAATCGGCTCGGACTTGCCAGCAACGTCCAGCACCGCGAACTCGCGCTCGCGCACTTCCAGCTTGCGAGTCTTGTCCTGGATCGCGTTCTCGAACGGGAACTTGCTGGCCCGCAGATACGTGCCGCAGCCGATCTTGTCGCAAAGCGCCACGCCGCTCTCGGCGTTGATGTGGACGTTGCGGAAGCGGATGTCCGACGAGTTGAACAGCTTCACCGCCGTCTCGGCCGGATGGTACGACCGCGTCACGCGATAGCCGTGATAGTTGGCGAACAGGATGTTGCGCGAGTTGCGCACCTCCAGCGAGACGGCGTCGGGCCCGTCGCCGACCTCCTGCTCGGTCTGCGGCGCCAGGAACTCCCAGTTCTGGACGTTGTCGAGCACGAACTCGTTGCGGACATGGTGCTCGACCGACACCTCGTAGATGTGGCCGGGCGTGCTGGTGTCGGAGATGTAGAAGCCCGCCGAGGCGAAGGTGTTGGGGCTCCAGACGTTGGCGAACGTGCCGCCGCCGCCGTCGGTCACCCAGATGCTGGGATACTGGGCGTCCCAGCGACCATCGGCCACCGGGTCGCCGCTGCGGGCCTGGGCCGCGCCGAGCGACTTGCCGTCCATGGTGGGCGTGCCGCCGCCGCCCATGATCTTGACGTCGGTGACCTGGGAACCCGCCCCCGACCGCCACAGCAGCGCCGAGGCGCGCGGATTGACGCGTCCGGTGAAGATCCCCAGCCCGAACAGGACGTTGTCTCCGCCCTTCGGCGTTTCCAGCACCGGCGCGACCGTTCCGACGCCCGCATGGCGCGGATTGTCGTCGGGGATGACCAGTTGGGTCAGGGCCGGATGCAGGCCGATCAGCACGGTGTCGGGCCGAAGCTTCAGGGTGTCGGTGACCTTGTAGAAGCCGACCGGCAGATAGAGCACGCGATGGGTGTCGATCGCCTTCTGCAGGGCGGCGGTGTCGTCGGCCTGGCCATCGCCCTTCACGCCCAGCGTCTTGACGCTGGTCCAGTCGGCGACCGGCGGCAGGGCGCGCAGGGCCGGCGCCGAAGCCGCCGGCAGGGCCGCCAGCGGGGCCATGTCGACATTGGTCTTGTACTCGCCCATCTGGCCCAGGCCCGGCAGCGTCAGGCCGTAGGTGAACGAGGCCACCTTGTAGGCGCGGCCCTTTCCGGCCACCGTCTTGCCGCTGTCGCGGAAGCGGGCGAACACCGGCGTGTTGGCGGCCACCGCGTTCTCGAAACCAACCTGGGTGAAGACATTGTCTTCGGCGGAGATCACGACCCCGGCCTTGGAAACGTTCTCGAAGCGGACGTTCTTGCCCCACAGGCTGTCGCTGTAGCCGCGGTCGATCTCGATGCCGACCGGCGTGTTCCTGATGGCCACATTGACCAGGGTCAAGTCGACCTCGTGCTCGCGGATCGCCGCGTCGCGCTGGCCGTCGAAGGTGGAGTCGATCAGGGTGAACTGCCAGGCCGGCGAAGTCTTCTCGGTGACGATGCCGTAGCGACCGCCGTGGAAGTGGACGTCCTCCATGATGTTGCCGGCCTGGTAGACCCCGGCGAAGGCCGAGCCCAGGCTGAAGTCCATGTGGCTGAGGAAGGCGTGCTGGGCCATGCGGAACCGGACCGCCGCCGCGGCGGGATTGCCCTCGCCGATCTCGACGTCGATATTGCCGATGGCCGAATAGAAGGTGCCGGAATTGGCGTCGCGCACCTTGTCGGTCGGTGGAACCACGGTCGGCACGGGCACGGGAATGTCGCCGACCTGGTATTGGTCGCCGCCCGTGAACACGATCATCGTGCCCACGCCCTTCTGAAAGCCCGGCGTGTTGGGGGCCAGAACGAACACCGGCCGGGTCGCGCCGACCCCGAAGATGCGGACGCCCGGCGGCACCAGGATGCTGCGGCTCAGGCGATAGCGGCCCGACGGCAGGAAGACCAGACCGTGACCGGTCTTGTCGCGCGCCGCGTCGATGGCTTGTTGAACGGCCTGGGTGTCGTCGGCGCGACCATCGCCCACGCCCTTGACGGTGATCGCGAGCGGATCGTCGGGCGCGGTGAGCAGCACCGAGCCGGTGGACGCCAGGGCCGGGGTCGAGACCGCCAGAAACGCCGCCAAAAGGACCGCTCTCATGCCGTTCTCCTCGTCGCAATCCCTTACCGATAAGGAAACCGCCCCAGGCCCGCCATCCTCGACCATGGTCGTAGTTACGCCTCAAGGGCGGCCCGGTAGAACCTCAGTTCAATCGTGCGGCCGGCTGGTTGGTCATTCGCCAGGCTCGGCCGGCCTTCAAGGAAGCCGCTTGCCGTCGCCACCCCGCCCTGCTCCGCCCGCCGGACTCGCCATCATCGCCATGGGCGTGAGCGGGAGCGGAAAGTCGACGCTGGGCGCCCTGCTGGCGCAGAGGCTGGACTGCCTGTTCCTGGAAGGCGACGACTTCCACGACGCCCAGGCGGTCGCCAAGATGAGCGCCGGCCAGCCCCTCGACGACGGCGACCGCTGGCCCTGGCTGGACCGGCTGGGCCTGGCCGTCGGCGAAGCGGTCGCCTCGGGTGGACGGGTCGTGGCGGCCTGTTCGGCGCTGAAGCGCGACTATCGCGAGCGTCTGCGCCGCGCCATCGCGGCCCCGACCCGTTTCGTGCTGCTGGACGCCGGCCACGACGAGCTCCTGCGACGGCTCACCCTACGCTCCGGCCACTACATGCCCGCCACCCTGCTGGACAGCCAGTTGGCCACCCTCGAGCGCCCTGGCGCCGACGAGGCGGTCCTCACCGTGGACGCCGCCGCGCCGCCCGAGCGGCTGTGCGACCTGGCCCAGGTCTGGCTGGAGGCGGACGCCCGCCAGATCGGCGGAGCGGCGCGCGCCTCAGGGCATTAGCCGCTTTCGACCCCGCGAGAGGTGCCAGCGCATCGCCAGGGCGGCGCTGTCGCCGTCCTGTGCGCGGATCGCCTCGACGATCATCTCGTGCTCGCGCATCATTTCGGCGATCGCTTCCGGCGGTCGTGATCGCGAGATGTCGACCCCTGCCCGCATGATCCGGTCGACGTCGGGCTGCAGCGCCTCGAAGGTGACCAGGAAGGCGGGGTTGGCGGTGGCCTGCACGATGCGGCGGTGCAACTCCATGTCCTCGGCATGGGCCGGGGCGTTCGACAGCAGGGCCTCGCGCAGTTTCGAGAGCGCGTCCTCGATGCCGGCCATCTCCTCGGCCGAACGCCGGGCCGCCGCCAATCGCGCCGCCTCGGCCTCGAGCACGAAGCGCACCTCGTAGCTGCCCAGGGTCGAGGGCAGCTCGGACAGCGGCATGTAGGCGCCCAGCTTGGCCGACGGGCGATTCTTGACGAACGAGCCGGCCCCGCGGCGAGCCTCGGTGATGCTGTCAGCGGCCAGGCGCACCAGGGCTTCGCGCACGATGGTGCGCGACATGCCCAGCGTCTCGGCCAGGCGCGACTCCGACGGCAGGCGATCGCCGACCGCCAGGCCGTCGGTGTTGATCATCTCGACGATGGCGGTGTAGGCCCGGTCAGCCAGGCGGCCTTGGCTCATCCAACAGATCCCCAACACGACCGCCGCGGCGCGGTCACGCTTTCACGTTCCACAAAAAGCGGCGGCCGACCAGTCCGGCGCCGAAAGCCGCCGTTCCATCAGGATCGCCAAAGGCGGGATTTCGACTTCCGGAAGCCTTCTCAGGCGCCGCGCGGACAGCGCCGCGGTCCAGATCTGCCCAGGTTCTCCCATCGGCTCACCCCCAAATCTGTATGACAGCTTTGCCAAACAATCCGTCAAAAATCATTTGTGCACGCTAACATTGACCAACGCACTTGAATCTGTCCAACTAATATCGCTAAGTTCGCTGAACACGAACCGCCGCCGGCGAAAGATCGGCGCATCGACCAAGGCGGAGCCCAGCCGCGGCAAGACGGCTGGTCAGGAGAGGAAAATGGCAGGGGTAAACATGACCGCAATGAAGCAGCGCGACGCCGACGAAGACCAGAAGATCGGCTTTTGCGAGCTCACGCCGACCCAGATGAAGGTCCTCGAGGGGGTCAATTCCGGGCGGCTCAACAAGCAGATCGCCTTCGACCTCGGGATCGCCGAAGCCACGGTCAAGGCGCACATGACCGCCGTGATGCGCAAGCTCAACGTCCACAACCGCACGCAGGCCGCGATCGCGGCCCAGATGATGAGCTTCAGATCGCGGGCGGAAGCCTAGCAGATCGACAACGCGCATCCGTATTCGCTGACGCGTGACCCGCGGGGCCGCAGGGCTGGCTTTCCAAGCCAGGACCTCGCCTCGCCCGCCGCTTGCGTCGGCGGATGCGCCGCGCCCCTATGGACCCGCACCGCCGGCGGACGTCGGGAAGGTTACCCATTGAACAGGCCAGATCGCCCTCGCGGCGCCACCATCGTCGATGTCGCGCAACGGGCGGGCGTCTCGCGCATGACCGTGTCGCGGGTCATCAACGACGGAGCCAGCGTCCGGGAGACGACGCGCAAGGCCGTGCAGGACGCGATCCGGGAGCTGAGCTACCAGCCCAACCTGGCGGCCCGCAGCCTGGTCACCGCCGGCGAACTGCGGATCGGGGTGGTCTATTCCAATCCCAGCGCCGCCTTCATGAGCGACTTCCTGGTCGGCGTGTTCGAGGAGGCCACCAACGCCGGGGCGCGGCTGATCCTGGTGCGGGGCGAAAGCGGCCACCCGCCCGCGCCGCGGGATCTGGAGAAGCTGCTGGCCACCGGCGTCCAGGGCGTGGTCCTGGCCCCGCCGCTGGGCGAATCCGCCGTCGTCCGCGACATCCTTCGCGCCGCCAACCTGCCCGTCGCCGTGGTCGCCTCCGGCAGGCCGCCCGCCGACGCGATCAGCGTCCGCATCGACGACCGCCAGGCCAGCTGGACGATGACCCGGCATCTGCTCGACCTGGGCCACCGTCGGATCGGCTTCATTGTCGGCAACCCCGACCAGACCGCCAGCGCCGAGCGCCTGGAGGGCGCCCGCGCCGCGGTCGCCGCTGTAGAGGGCGCGGAACTGGTCCTGGCCCAAGGCGCCTTCACCTACTCTTCGGGCCTGACGGCGACCGAGGAACTGTTGGACCGCGATCCGACGCTCACCGCGATCTTCGCCAGCAACGACGACATGGCCGCCGCGGCGGTGTCGGTGGCCCATCGCCGACATCTGGACGTGCCGCGCGACCTGACCGTGGTCGGCTTTGACGACGCGACCGTGGCCACGACCCTTTGGCCGCCTCTGACCACTGTCCGCCAGCCTGTGCGGCAGATGGCGGCTGTGGCGCTGGACCGGCTGATCCGCGCCCTGCGCTCACCCCAGCCCGACGGCGGGGTTACGGCCGACCATGTGCTGGACCATGTCCTGATCCAGCGGAACTCCACCGCGCCGCCACGCCGCATCGACGCGGCGCCGGACGCCAGGACCGACGGAGCACGCCTTCATGTCTGAACTCGCCGAAGCCCAAATGGAAAAGGCGACCGTCGGCCGGATCACCGCGCGGCTGATGCCGCTGTTCTGCCTGATGTACCTGATCGCCTATATCGACCGGCAGAACGTCTCCTACGCCAAGCTGGAGATGGTGAAGGCCCTGGGCCTGAGCGAAGCCGCCTACGGCCTGGGCGCGTCGCTGTTCTTCATCGGCTACTTCCTGTTCGAGGCGCCGTCGAACCTGATCCTGGCCCGGGTGGGCGCGCGGGTCTGGTTCGCGCGGATCATGTTCACCTGGGGCCTTGTGACCCTGGCCCTGGGCTTCACCCAGAACGCGGCGATGTTCTACGGGCTGCGGTTCCTGCTGGGGGTCACCGAGGCGGGGTTCTTCCCCGGCGTGCTCTATGTGCTGACCCTCTGGTATCCGCAGGCGCATCGCGCGCGGATGGTGGGATTGTTCATGGTCGCCAGCGCCGTGGCCAACGCCGTGGGCTCGGCGGTGGGCGGAATGCTGCTGGACCTGGACCAGGTGCTGGGCCTGGCCGGCTGGCAGTGGGTGTTCCTGGCCACCGGCGTTCCCGCCGTCCTGCTGGCGCCCTACGTGCTGTGGAAGCTGCCCGACGGCCCGGCCCAGGCCAAATGGCTGCCCGAGGCGGGCAAGGCGTGGATCACCAAGGTGCTGGATCACGAGCGCGGCGGCGCCTCCGTTGATCATCGCGGCGCCTGGAAGGCGATCTTCGATCCTCGAGTCCTGCTGCTGGCGGGCCTCTATATCGGCATGCCCCTGGGCGCCTACGGTCTCAGCTACTGGCTGCCGACCATCGTCAAGTCATTCGGCGTGTCCAACACCGTCAACGGCCTGGTCAACGTGATCCCGTGGATGCTGGTCGCCGTGGCCCTGTGGCTGGTGCCGCGCCACGCCGCGCGCCATGGCGCCAGCGCCTGGCACATCGCCGGACCCACCCTGGTGGCCGCCGTCGCCCTGACCCTGAGCGTGATCCTGCCCGGCGCGGCGCTGAAGTTCGCCATGCTGTGCGTCGCGGCCCCGGCCATCTTCTCGGCCCAGCCGGTGTTCTGGAGCCTGCCGCCGAGCTTCCTCAGCGGCCCACGGGCCGCTGCCGGCATCGCGGCGATCAATGCGATCGGCAATCTCGGCGGCTTCATCGCTCAGAACCTGGTGCCGATGGTGCGCGACGCTACGGGCAGCGATCTGGCGCCCATGCTGGCCCTGGCGGCCGTGCTGGTGGTGACCAGCATCCTGGTCTTCTACGCCATGGGCCGCCTGGACCGGACGCGGCGTGGGGGTGTCTCCTAGTACGAGCGTCTCCGATCGCCGGCCCTGGAAATGTTGGGTGATCGCGGATGAACCGTGCTCCCAGACGCCGCCGTTCGGGCGAGTGGGACAACACGCCGCAACTTCGACGCTAATTTAGGTTAACGATCAGCGCCTAGCGTTCGAGTCATGATCTCGATCGTCAACTCCGACCTGGACGGCGCGGACCGCCGCTGTCACCCCCGTCACAGCGACCATAGCCCGATCTACGTCGGCGACGGCGCCGTCGCGCGCAGGTGCCGCCTCGTCGATGTCTCCGACGGCGGCGCGCGGATCTTGATCGGCCGAGACGCGGAGCTTCCTTCCTTCGTCATATTGGTCGATCCGGAGACGGGCCTCAGCCGCCGCGCCGCCCTGGTCTGGAGAAGCGCGATCGAGATCGGTGTCCGCCTCCTGGAGGAAGGCGTCCGCTATCGCGTCATGACCTCCGTCGGCGCGCGGGGCTGGAACACCGGCCAGCATTCTTGCCGCCGAGCCTCGTAGGACCAGGCTCGCCGAACGCGGCTCAAACGGCGACACATGGATGGATCCTGGGAAGGGTTACGGACGGCGGTCCACATCGTTCAGGACGGATATTCATTTCACCCCACGCCGACGCCCAGGAACATCGTTTCGCGCTCGGCGGTGATCGCCGCGCAAACGAGGGCAAACCTGCCGCCGGGAACGGCCTAGGGTCGGCGCATGACCCAGGACATGACCTACGCGCGCTACCTCGCTTTGGACCTGTTGCTGGCGGCCCAGCAGCCGCTGAGCGACCGCCACGACGAGATGCTGTTCATCGTCATCCACCAGACCAAGGAGCTGTGGCTCAAGGAGATCATCCACGAGGTGCTCCTGGCCAGGCGGCTGATCGCGGAGGGCGACGTCGAGCCGGCCTACAAGGCCTTGGCCCGGGTGTCGCGCATCCAGACCGTGATGACCCTGTCGTGGGACGTGCTGGCGACGATGACGCCGGCCGACTATCTGAGCTTCCGAGGCGATCTGGGCTCCAGCTCGGGCTTCCAGTCGCACCAGTTCCGCACCCTGGAATACCTGCTGGGCCTGAAGGACCAGAGCTTCCTGAAGTTCCACGCCGAGGGTTCGGACGCCCTGGCGCAACTGCAGGCGGCCCTGGAGGCGCCCAGCCTCTACGACGTCGCCATCGCCCAACTGCCCAAGGCGGGGCTGGCCGTGCCGGACACGGTGCTGAACCGCGACTTCGCCCAGACCTACGCGCCCTCGCCCGAGGTGGAGGCGGCCTGGCTGGAGGTCTATCGCGACACCCAGCGCTATTGGGAGCTGTACCAGCTGGCCGAAAAGCTGGTCGACCTGGACGACGCCCTGATCACCTGGCGTCACAAGCACGTGCTGACCGTCGAGCGGATCATCGGCGGCCGGCCGGGCACCGGCGGCACCGATGGCGTCAGCTACCTGGCCTCGACCCTGCGCCGGCGCGCCTTCCCCGAGCTATGGTCGCTGAGAACCAGGCTGTGAGCGGCGCGCGCAAGGACCTGTTCTCGCGGGCGCTGGCCGCCGCGCCGGGGCGGCTGCACATGGCCGCCCACAGCCACCATCTGTGGCCCGACGCCACCCTGGCCGCCCAGGTGCAGGCCTGGGAGGACGCCGCCGTCCTGGCCGACCACAAGTGG
The DNA here is from genome assembly GCF_964253875.1 of Caulobacter sp. LjRoot300. Classification (NCBI taxonomy): domain Bacteria; kingdom Pseudomonadati; phylum Pseudomonadota; class Alphaproteobacteria; order Caulobacterales; family Caulobacteraceae; genus Caulobacter; species Caulobacter sp. LjRoot300. The sequence goes on along the minus strand of NZ_CAXUSA020000003.1, from coordinate 261,437 downwards.
GACAAGGCGATGGGCCACGTCTATCCGGCCGCCCAGGCGCTGGTCGCCCGCGAACTGGCCCTGCCCTCGCCCGACAGCGTGGTCTTCGCGCCCAACACCCACACCCTGCTGGCGGTGCTGACCTCGGCGATCGACCGCCGGCCCGTCCGGGTGCTGTCGACCGACGGCGAGTTCCACTCCTTCCGCCGCCAGGCCCGGCGTTGGGTCGAGGCCGGCGAGATCACGCTGACCCTGGTCGAGAGCGACGGCCCGGACTTCGCCGAGCGGTTCCTGGCGGCCGCGCGCGGCGGCGATTTCGACCTGATCTTCGTCAGCCACGTCTTCTTCAAGAGCGGCCTGGTCTTCGACCGCGTCTGGGAACTGGCCGAGCTCGCGCGACCGCAAGGGCCGTGGGTGGTGGTCGACGGCTATCACGGTTTCCGGGCGGTCCCGACCGACCTGGCGGCGGTGGCCGACCGGTTGTTCTACATCGCCGGCGGCTATAAGTACGCCATGGCCGGGGAAGGGGCGGCGTTCCTGCACGCACCGCCGGGCTTTGGCCCGCGGCCCGTCCTGACCGGCTGGTACGCCGAGTTTGGCGACCTGGAAGGTCCGCCCGGCGGGGTGGGCTACGCTCGCGACGCCAGCCGCTTCATGGGCGCGACCTTCGACCCGTCGGGTCTCTATCGCTTCGTGGCGGCCGGACGGATGCTGGAGGCCGAAGGTCTCACCACCTCGGCGATCGCCGCTCACGCGCGCGGCCTGCAGCGGACCCTGCTTGACCGGGTCGCCGCCGGCGCGGCGGGGCCTTTGAAAGACGCCACCGTGCTGAATCCCCCGAGCGAGGCTCCGCAAGCCCGCTTCCTGGCCCTGCGCCATCCATCAGCCCAGGCCTGGAAACAGGCGCTGGCCGCGTTGGGCGTCGTCGTCGACGTGCGCGACGACGTGTTGCGGATCGGCCTTTCGATCTATCACGACGAGGGGGATCTTGAGGCGTTCTGCGCCGCCTGCGGGGCGCTGGCCTAAAGCTTCACGACGATCCCGCGGCGATCCATGACGTAGCCCAGCAGCCAACAGACCAGCATGTAGGCGATCGCGCACAGCAACGAGCCCAGCGCGCCCGGCGTCATCGCCTGGAACACATGGATCCCGACCCACTCGTATGGCCCCACGCCCGGCGCGACCTCGATCATGTTCAGCGAAACGATGAACAGCTCCGAGAACAGGTAGATCACCAGCGGATTGAGACCGAACACCTGGAAGAACCGCGTCGCCGCGTTCGGCGCCCGCCCCTCCAGCACGGCGGTCAGGGCGGCCAGCAGCACCAGGTCGATGCCGACGGTCAGCAGGACGAAGCTGCCGGTCCACAGCTTCTTGGCGATCGGGAAGGCCAGACCCCAGGCCAGGCCGCCGGCGATCAGGACCGCCCCGGCCAGGGCCATGCGGATCGTGGCGCGATGGGCGGCGGGCGTGTCCTTCAGGAACCGCGCGGCCAGATAGCCGGCAAGCACGTTGACCGTCGCGGGCAGGGTTCCCAGCAGGCCTTCGGGATCAAAGCCCCCGTCCTTGCGGTAGAGGTGGTTCTGGCCGATCAGCCAGAGGTCCAGGTGCGTGCCGGCGTTGCCCAGCTTCGACAGCGGCGCGGCCGGGTCGCCGAAGGCCAGCAGGATCGCCCAGTAGCCGAGCAGCAGGCCGATCGACAGGACGACGATCAGCCGCGGCGACAGCCAGCGCACGGCCAAGGCGGCCAGCAGGTAGCAGAGCGCGATCCGCTGCAGCACGCCCATGACCCGTGTGCCGGCGAACGGGATCAGCGCCCAGTGCCCGTCGACCTTGTGGACGAATGGGAACCAGTACATCAGGAAGCCCAGCAGGAAGATCAGGGCGGTGCGCCGCAGCACCTTGGCCATGAACTGGCCCGTCGGGACCGGCCGCGAGAAGGCGAAGGCCATCGAGCAGCCGACCGCGAACAGGAACGAAGGAAACACCGCGTCGGCCGCCGTGAATCCGAACCAGGGGGCGTGGACCAGCTGGGTGTAGGCGTCGGCCCCGGGACCGGCGGTGTTGACGACGATCATCAGGCAGACCGTCAGGCCCCGGAAGACGTCCAGAGACAGGAAACGCGCGGCGGGCTTGGTCATGCGTTGGTCTTCCGAGCTTGGTCCAGATGGGCGATCAGGGCCTTGACCTCGCCGACAGGATCGGCGGGCCGCTGGCGATGATAGGCGACGTCGGCGGCGACCCAGGCGCGCTCCCAGGCCACGCCGTCGCGAGTGACGGCCGCCTCGTCGAACGGCCCCGTTCCCGCCGCCTTCAGGGCGTCCAGGAACCGCGACCAGCGCGGCAGGTAGAAGTCGCGATAAAGCCCCTGCCAGGCCTTGGAGGCATAGTCGTTGAGGTTGCCCTCGCCGCCCCAGACGGTGACCTGGGCCTTGGCGTTGGCGACATAGGCCGCGGCGTCCGCCGAGGTGTCGCCATAGGCCCTGGCGTCGTCGATCCAGGTGGCCAGGGTCTCGGGCTGGACGCCCAGCAGCGCGTCGATCGCCAGGGCCAGCGTCCCGATCTGTCGGCGCGCCCGATCGCCAGCGGAGATGTCGCCAGCGCGATAGGCGGCGACGGCGGCCTGAAGCTGGCTGTCGATCTCCAGGCTGGCCAGGTGGCGGACCGCGTCGACCAGGTCCAGCACGAACAGCGGCTGGTCGGCGAAGGCGCCGGCCTGGGCGGTCAGGGCGCGGACGGCCGCGTCCAGTTGGGCGCGATCGCCGGGGTGGCCCGGGAACTCGCCGATCGTCGCCGTCGGCCGCTTGAAGAACAGATAGGCGCCCGCCTTGCTCTTCCACCAGCGCGGCGACCAGTAGCGGGTGGTGTAGGCGGCCTGGACCAGTTGGCCCAGGGCCGCGTCAAGCTGCGGCGCGGTGTGGCCGTAGCGCGAGCGGGCATAGGTCGACAGCCAAGCCGACAAGGACCCCTGCCCCGCCCCCCAGGCCAGGTCGTAGGCCGCCTCGTAGACGATCGAATTGCTGTGCAGCCCCTCGGGGAACATCCCGAAGCCCGCCAGCTTGCCTGTGTTCGGGTTGCTGGCGATCGCCGTCAGGTCGCGGCGGTAATAGTCCAGGTCGCCATAGACCGGGTTGCTGCCACCGTAGTTGTGGACGTAGCCGTAGATCCAGGGCTTGCCGCCGAAGGCCTTGGCGTTTTTCCAGACGTCCGGATAGCGGTCGTTGCCGATGTCCAGGACCATCAGCTTGTCGTCGGGCACGAGGCTCAGATAGGCAGCGATGGCGGCCGGGTCCCAGAAATGCTGGTCCGCGCCGAATAGCCAGCCCTGCATCACCCAGACCGCGTCCGGGCGGGCCTGGCGGATGGAGTCGTAGATCGCCTTGCCGTAGGCGGCCAAGCGCTGGGCCTTCAGGGCCGGGTCGATCTCGACCTTGATCTTGGCTGCCGCCGCGTTCGCCGTGCCGTCGCCATAAGTCGCGTCACGGGCGTCCGCGCCGTCGGGGTTGATCGGCGGCAGCATCTCGTTGAACGAGTCGGCCAGGTAGTAGGTCCCGGCCCCGTAGGTCTGGGTGTAGAGGGCCAGGAACCGGCTGGCGATCCGGGCGAACAGCGGGTCGGCGGGATCCAGCCAGTAGGTCTCGTGGAAGCCCTCCCACGGCCGCATCCGGTAGATCTTGGCCTCAGGATGCTTCTGGGCGAAGGCCTTGGGCACGTAGCCGCCGAAGGCCGGCAGGATCGGCGTCATGCCCAGCGACCGCATCCGCTCCAGAATCTGGACCTGCAGGTCCTTCTTCTTGTCGATCCAGGCCGACGGCAAGGGCGCGCGATAGCCCTCGATATTGCCCATGCGCTGCCAGGGGGTGAAGGCGGGCCCGGAGAAGTAGTCGGCCAGTTCCGCCTCGCTCAGGCCAAACTCCCGCCACAGCGCCCGCCAGGCATGTTCCTGGCCCTCCATGGCCAGCGGCATGTCGACGCCGTGCGCCGCCATCCAGTCGATCTCGCGCGTCCACCGCGCCCAGCCCCACCAGGGCGTCGTGTAGCCATAGGTACAGGTGTTGAGATAGGCGCGATGGCCGAAGGGGCTCTCGACCTTGCCGCTGGCGAAGTCGGCGGCGTGGGCCGGCCAGGCGACGCGGTCGCCTTCCCAGCTGATGTGGGCCGCCCCGGTCTGACGCAGCCAGGCGTAGGCGCCGCGAGCCAGGGCCACGGGCGTGTCGCCCCGCACCGAGACCTTCCCGCCCCGGCTATCCACCGCGTACCAGGGGTGCGACCCGGTCGAGGGCTCCAGGCGCAGCGCGAGAGCCTCCGCGCCTTTGCCGAACAGCCGCGTCACCACGCCGCGCGCCGAGGCGGCGTCGACGCCGGTCCGGGCGGCCAGGGCCGGCGAAGCGGCGGCCAGCAGGCCGAGACTGGCCGATTGGAACAGGGCCTCGCGGCGGGACAGAAACGCGGACATGATCACCCTTGAACCAGAAACGGACGCTGGGGCCGCAGAAGGGCCGCCAGCGCCTGAAGTGAAGGGCCCCGCTCGCCTTGCAGCACGAGCGGGGCCGTGAACGGCCGACCTCCGGGGGAGAACGAGGTCGGGGCTCGGACGGTTACATCTTGTACTGGAAAGACAGGTAGTAGCTGGGCCCTGTGGACGAGCTCATCTGCCAGCGGCTCTTGTCGATCAGATAAGCCTTCTCCTCGGCGTTGTTGAGGTTCATCGCCGCGAACGAGAAGCTCAGATGATCGTTGAGGTTATAGCCGAGATTCAGGTCGAACTGGGTGCGCGAGGCGACCGTGTGGCCCAGCGGGCCGGCGAAGAAGCTCTCCACCGAGGTCTGGTCGTAGGCGCTGCGGTAGTTGGCCGACAGGCGGGCGCTGAAGGTCCTGTTCTCCCAGTAGACGGTGCCGTTGGCCGTGTGCTCGGACAGGTTGGCCAGCTTGAAGCCGGTGGTCGAGGTCGCCGGGCTGACATGGGTGTAGTTGGCTACCAAGCCGAAGCCCTCGATCGGCAGCCAGGCGTCGAGCGACTGCTGCCAGTTCAGCTCATAGCCCTTGATCGTCACTTCGCGCGCGTCGTTCTGGCTTTCGGTGATCGAGTAGGTGTCGCCGGCGCTGGAGACGCAGACGCCGCTGGCGTCCTTCGACAGGCTGACGCCTTCGTAGCTGGTCGGGCAGATCACTGTGGTGAAGGTGCCGTTCTTGACCTTCTTGGTGAAGAAGCCGGCGCTCAGCCCGTTGCCCTCGCCGTAGTACCATTCCAGGCCGACATCGATCTGGTTGGCGGTCAGCGGGTTCAGCGAGCCCTGGCCTAGGGCGATGGTGTTGACCTTGTGGCCGGTGCTGTCGGTGCTGGTGGTCACCGTCGTGGCCAACTGGTTGCTGGAGTCGATGATCGGACGGACCAGCACCTTGGCGGCGGCGAAGCGCAGCAGCAGGTTGTCGGTCAGGTCGACGCTGAAATTGGCCGACGGCAGGGTGTTGTCGTAGGACTTGGGCGTCGAATAGGTCCCGGCGACCAGCTTGACCTCGGTGTTCTGCGGGTTGGCGGCGCCGGCGACGTAGCCATGCACCGTCTGGTCGGTGCCTTCGCGGCGGACGCCGACATTGCCGCGGAACGGCAGCGAGAAGATCTCGCCCTTCAGGTTGGCCATCGCGTAGAACGAGGTCAGGTCGCGATTGACGTGGTAGCTGCCCTGCGGATCGAAGGCCTCGTAGACCGTGTAGCCTTCCTTGGCCAGGGCCTCGCGATAGGCCTTGATGTTCGGCGAGATCCAGGCGCCTGGAATGGTCATGTCGCCATCCAGGAAGTTCGACACCGCGATGCCGGTGGTCGCCAGGCTGGGCGCGAAGGCCGTCGGCACGTTGGTGTCCTGACGGTCGAAACGATTGACGTTTCGCTTGAGCACTTCCTTGCGGTACTTGCCGCCGAAGGCGATCGATTCCAGGAAACCGTAGTCGACGTAGCGCTTCACATCCAACTGAGCGGCGTCTTCATAAGAGTCGATGGTGCGGTAGGCGCCGGTCGGATAGTTGTTCCGGAACAGGTTGGCCGGCGCGTACTGCGTCGCGTCGGTTAGGGAGTTCGACGTCGCGAAGGCGATGTTCTTGGGATTGCTGATGTCCAGCGTCGCCGACGGAACGACCACGCCGAGGATCGCCGCCTCCTCGTTGAAGATGGCGTGGCCGCGCGAATAGTGCGCGACGCCCTTGAAGTCCCAGTTCTCCAGGCCTGTCCAATGAAAGTCGGTGGTGAAGGCGCCGGTCGACTGCGGCCGGGTCTCGAACTGGTGATTGTTCTCCAGGCGGAAGTTGTTGATCTGCACCTTCGTGGCGGTGTTGTTCGCCGACGCCAGCGTCACCACGTTCGAGGCCGAGGGACTGGTGAACAGGAATACCTGCTGATGCAGATCCTGGGTGGTCTTGTCCTTGGCGTAGGTCGCGATCATGTCGATCTGCAGGGTGTCGATCGGCTTGAACTGGATGGCGCCGTTGACCATGCTGCGCTTGGTGTCGCGGTCGATACGGCGGAAACGCAGGCGGCCGGGCGTGTAGACGCCGCTGTTGACGATCCAGCGGTCCATCCACATGTAGTCGCCGCGGTCCTTCAGCGCCTGGTAGCCCGCGCCGAGGAACACCCCCAGCTTGTCGTCGAAGAAGTGGTCGACATAGGTCGCGCCGACCTTGCCCGTCGGATCGCCGCCGGCCAGCTTCTGTTGTTGCAGCTTGCCGGCCAGGATCAGTTGCCGGCCCTTGACGTCGAACGGATGCACCGTGTCGATATTGACCGTGCCGGCCAGGCCGCCGGCATCCATGTCGGCGGTCGGGGACTTGATCACCTGGATGGCCGAGGCCAGTTCGGTCTGGATCACGTCATAGCGGAAGCCGTCGGTGAAGTTGGCGCTCTTGAACGACTGACCGTTGATCGTGGTCATCGCATATTGCGGGCCCAGTCCGCGAATGCTGATCGTCGATCCGCGGCCGTTGATGTTGGAGATCTGCACGCCCGGAATGCGCTGGATCGCTTCGGCGATGTTTTCCGACGGGAACTTGCCGATGTCCTCGGACGAGATGCCGTCGGAAACCCGGATGTCCTTGCGCTTGGTGTCCAAAGCGGTCGCCAGGCTCTTGCGGAAGGCGGTGACCACCACCTCGTCCATGGCGTCGGCGGGAGCGGCCGGCGCGGCGGGCGTCGTCTGAGCCGAAGCGACGCCGGCCAGGCAGGCGCCCGTCAGCAAGGCAAGCACGAACGCCTTGTGTCGGTTAACAGGTGCGAAAGACGCGAACTTGGTGCGCATCATGGATTATCCCCCTCAAGCCAAGGCGCGATGGATCGCGCCGTTGCGACGCCGCGCTCGCGGCCACTTCGAGCAGACCATTTAGAGACCTATATGGACCGCTCCCAAGGCACCGTAGGGTGAGGTTCGAGGAGGGTCAAAGCGCACAACCCCTTATTTTACTTGGAATTTATGGTTGATGGAAACATGGGCGCCATTTCGATTGGTTATACGTTCGACAGAATGGGTTGATGACAATATTCATCAAACTATTCAATTATATATGTCCATACCATCAGGTCCAGACCCAAGGACCAACAATACCAATTTAATGCCTTTTTTCGCGACCATTCCACACCCCGCCAACGCGCCCGTAACAAGCGATAGCGACGCCCCAGGCCAAGGCCTCCCAGGCCACCGCCGAGATCGGGGCGGCTGACGCCGACTTGAGCGCCATGGAACGAGAATCCGCCGGTCGCCCGGCCGTCAGCGCATGGTCGGGATGACGAAGCTCTGGTCCAGCACCGCCCCGCCCTTGGGCCACCGCTGGGTCACGGTCTTGGTCCGGGTGTAGAAGCGCACGCCGTCCAGGCCGTACTGGTTCAGGTCGCCAAAGCCCGAACGCTTCCAGCCGCCGAAGCTGTGATAGGCGACCGGCACCGGGATGGGCACGTTGATCCCGACCATGCCGACCTCGACCTGATCGGCGAACTCGCGGGCGGCGTCGCCGTTGCGGGTGAAGATCGCCACGCCGTTGCCGTACTGGTGGCGCGAGGCCAGGCCGACGCCTTCGGCCAGGCTCTCGGCGCGGACCATCTGCAGCACCGGGCCGAAGATCTCGTCCTGGTACGAGCGGCTGGTCGGCTTGACGTGGTCGAACAGGGTCGGGCCGACGAAGAACCCGTCCTCGTGGCCTTGCAGGCTGAAGCCGCGGCCGTCGACGACCAGCTCGGCGCCTTCGTCGACGCCCATCTGGATGTAGCTTTCGATCCGCGCCTTGTGGGCGGCGCTGACCACCGGGCCGTAATGGGCGTCGTGGTCGGTGCTGACGCCGATGCGAAGCCCGCCGATCGCGGCGACCAGCTTCTCGCGCAGGGCGACAGCGGTCTTCTCGCCAACCGGGACCACCACCGGCAGGGCCATGCAGCGCTCGCCGGCCGAGCCGTAGGCCGCGCCGATGATATCGGCCGTCGCCTGGTCGAGGTCGGCGTCGGGCAGGACCAGGCCGTGGTTCTTGGCTCCGCCCATGGCCTGGACGCGCTTGCCGCTCGCCCCGGCCCGCTGGAACACCGACTGGGCGATGTCCGAACTGCCGACGAAGCTGACGGCCTTGATGTCGCGATGGTCGAGAATGGCCTCGACGCAGTCCTTGTCGCCGTGGACGACGTTCAGGATGCCTGGCGGCAGGCCAGCCTCCATCATCAGTTCGGCCAGACGCACCGGCACGGACGGATCGCGCTCGGAGGGCTTGAGGATGAAGGCGTTGCCGCAGGCGATGGCCGGCCCCATCATCCACATCGGGATCATGGCCGGGAAGTTGAACGGGGTGATCCCCGCCACCACGCCGAGCGCCTGGCGCATCGAATAGACATCGATGCCCGGGCCGGCGCCTTGGGTGTACTCGCCCTTCAGCAGGTGCGGGATGCCGCAGGAAAACTCGATGACTTCCAGGCCGCGCATGATGTCGCCCTTGGAATCGGCGATGACCTTGCCGTGCTCGGACGACAGCAGCTCGGCCAGTTCGTCCATGTGGACCTCCAGCAGACGCTTGAACTCGAACATCACCCGGGCCCGGCGCTGCGGATTGGTCGCCGCCCAGGCCGGCTGGGCCGCCTTGGCGTTGGCGATGGCGGCGTCCAGTTCCGAGCTCGAGGCCAAAGCCACGCGGGCCTGCACCTTGCCGGTGTTGGGATCGAAGACGTCGCCGAAGCGCCCGGACACGCCCTCGACGGCGCGACCGCCGACGAAGTGGGGAATGCTGCGCATGACGCGCTCCTTCTGAAGTGACGGCGCGGCCGGCTAGGCCTGACGCATGATCCAGTCGTGGGCCGGGTCGTTGCGGAAGATCCACTTCCGGTGCGGTCCGGCCATGACGTTGAGGTAGTAGAGGTCGTAGCCGTGCGGGGCCCCGACCGGGTGATAGCCGCGCGGCACCATGACCACGTCGCCGTCCTGCACGCAGACCGTCTCGTCCAGGCTGCGGTCGTCGGTGTAGACGCGCTGGAACGCGAAGCCCTGCGGCGGGTTGAGGCGATGGTAGTAGGTCTCTTCCAGCGCCGTCTCCTCGCCCTCGGCGGCGGTGTCGTGCTTGTGCGGCGGATAGCTGGACCAGTGGCCGCCCGGGGTGATCACCTCGACGACCAGCAGGCCGTCGGCCGGCGCCGTCTCGGGCAGGATGTTGCGGACCAGGCGCGTGTTGGTTCCCTTGCCCCGCGTTTCGCGCGGCATGTCGGCCTCGGCGATCAGACGGGCTTGGCCGCCCGGCTTGCCGGGCGCTGTGCATAGGGCCAGTTCGACAGCTGTCACGGCGGTCACGGCGAAGGCCGTGGCGGCCGGCACGTAGACCGCGCCCGGAGCCCTGTCCTCGAAGACGCTGGCGCGCCCGCCGACCTTGCCGAACGACACGCCCTCGGCGCTGACCTCGGCGGTCCCGCTGATCACGACGACACAGGTCTCGCGGGCCGGGTCGGCGCCGTCGAAGGTCTCGCCGGCCGCCAGCCTGGCCACCTGGAAGCCGACATGGCTCCAGCCGGCGCTTTGCGGGGTGATTTCCAGGATCGAGCCGGAGGCGTCCGGCGCGTGGGGACGGACGAGCAGCTTGCTCATCACGCCGCCCACAGGCCCGCGGCGGCGGCTTCCTTCTTCAGGGTCGCCAGGCCGATCTCGCCGTACTGGCGCGGATTGGCGATGGCCGGGTCCTGCTCGGCCTCGACGATGACCCAGCCGGAATAGCCGATCTCGGCCAGGGCCCGCATGACCGCCGCGTAGTCCAGGGAACCGTCGCCCGGCACGGTGAACATGCCCGCCAGAACGCCTTCCAGGAAGCTGCCGCCGTCCTGCGAAATGACCTTGCGGAACACGTCGCCCCGGATGTCCTTGCAGTGGACGTGGGCGACCCGGTCCGGATGGGCGCGGATCATCGACACCGGATCCAGCCCGCCCAGGGCCGCGTGGCCGGTGTCGACGGTCAGGCCCACCGACGGGCCGGTATTGGCCAGGAAGGCCTCCAGGTCCTCGGGCCGTTCGACCACCGTGCCCAGGTGATGGTGATAGGCGAACTTCAGGCCCTGGGAGGCGATGTAGTCGGCGACCTTGGTCAGGCGCGCGCCGAATTGCTTCCAGCCCTCGGCGTCGAGGCGCGGGGTCGCCGACAGCGCCTTGGTCTTGTCGCCGTGAATGGCGTTGCTGGTCTCGGCATGGACGAAGACGGTGCAGCCCATGGCCTTCAGCAGGTCGAGGTGCGGCTGCAAGGCCGCGATCTCGTCGTCGGCCGACTGGACCAGCAAGTTACCGCTGTACCAGCCGCCGACCAGGTCGAGGCCGTAGCGGTCCAGCAGCGGCTTCAGCACCGCCGGGTCGCGCGGGAACACCCCGCCCAGTTCGACGCCCTCGAAGCCGATCGCCTGGCAGTCGGCCAGCACGCTCTCCAGCGGGGTGTCGCCGCCCAGTTCGGGCATGTCGTCATTGATCCAGGCGATGGGGCTCACGCCGAAACGGATGGTCATGGGCGTCTAGTCTCCCGTACGCTGCTGCTTGATCTTGTCTTCGTAGTCGGCCCGCGCGGCCTTGACCGCCGGACGCACCGAGACCTCCGGCACCGCCACGTCCCACCAGGCGCCGCCCTGCGTGGTCGGCACGGGGTCGGTGTCGATGACCACGACATAGGTCCGGTCGCTGGCCTTGGCCCGTTGCAGGGCCGCCTCGAGCTCGGCGAGGTTGGCCACCTTCTCCGACCGCGCGCCCAGGCTCTTGGCGTGGGCGGCGAAGTCGATGTCCGGCAGGGTCTCGTGGACCGTGTCGGCCAGCAGGTTGTTGAACGCCGCGCCGCCGGTCGCCGCCTGCAGGCGGTTGATGCAGCCGTAGCCCCGGTTGTCGAGGACGGTGACGATCAGCTTGGTCCCCAGCATCACCGAGGTGGCGAGCTCGGAATTGAGCATCAGATAGCTGCCGTCCCCGACCATCACATGGACCTCCCGGTCCGGCGCGGCCAGCTTGACCCCGACGGCGCCGGCGATCTCGTAGCCCATGCACGAGAAGCCGTATTCGACGTGATAGCCGCCCGGCGTGCGCGTGCGCCACAGCTTGTGCAGCTCGCCCGGCAGGCCGCCGGCGGCGCAGACCACGACGCTGTCGTCGGAGGCCGCGCGCCACACCGCGCCCAGCACCTGGGCGTCGGTCGGCAGCGGCCGGTCGTCGGCCTTGGTCGCCGCGTCGAAGATCGTGTTCCAGCCGGCGACACGGCCCGTGACCTTGGCGGTCCAGGCGTCGGGTGCGCGCCAGCCGTCGAGCGCTTCGGCCAGGGTCTCGACCACCGCCAGCGCGTCGCCGACCACGGCGGTCGCGCCGTGCTTGTGGGCGTCGTGCGGGGCGACATTGATCTGGACCAGCTTGCGGCCTGCTGCCCCGAACAGGGCGCGCGAGCCGGTGGTGAAGTCCTGCAGGCGCGTGCCGACGCCGATCACGAGGTCAGCCTCCTCCGCCGCCGCCACCGAGGCGGTCGTGCCGGTGACACCGATCGCCCCGAGGTTCAGCGGGTGGTCCCAGGCCAGGCTCCCCTTCCCGCCTTGCGTCTCGGCGACCGGCAGGCCGGCGGCGGAGGCCACGGCGGCCAGCGCGGCCTCGGCGCGGGCGTAGAGCACCCCGCCGCCCGCCACGATCAGCGGCTTTTTCGCCGCCTTGATCAGGGAAACCAGGTCGGCCAGCTCCCTCGGATCGGGGCGCGGCGCGCGGATGCGCCAGACGCGTTTGGCAAAGAAGCCCTCCGGATAGTCGAACGCCTCGGCCTGGACGTCCTGACAGAAGGCCAGGGTCACGGGGCCGCAGGCCGCGGGGTCGAGCATCGTCGCCAGGGCGCGCGGCAGGGCGTCGAGGATCTGCTCGGGCCGGGTGATCCGATCGAAATAGCGCGACACCGGCTTGAAGCAGTCGTTGGCGCTGACCGTGCCGTCGCCGAAATCCTCGATCTGCTGAAGAACGGGATCGGGCCGCCGGCTGGCGTAGACATCGCCGGGCAGGAACAGCACCGGCAGGCGGTTCACATGCGCCAGGGCGGCGGCCGTGACCATGTTGGTCGCGCCCGGGCCGATCGAGGTGGTGCAGACCATGGCCCGTTCGCGCCGGGACTGTTTGGCGAAGGCGATGGCCGCGTGAGCCATGCCCTGTTCGTTGTGGGCGCGCCAGGTCGGCAGCAGGTCGCGGACGCCGTGCAGCGCCTCGCCCAGCCCAGCGACGTTGCCGTGACCGAAGATGGCCCAGACCCCGGCGAAGTACGGGATCTCGCCCTCCCCCGTCTCGACATATTGGGCGCAGAGCCAGCGGACGGTCGCCTGGGCGGCGGTGAGACGAACGTGAGCCATCTAGGCCGCCTTCTCCGCGGCGCCGCGCAGGCGCCTCCACGCGTCGACCAGCACCTGGAACTTGCCGACCAGCGCGGCGACAGCCGCGTCGTCGTCGATCCGGTGCGCCAGCCACTCGCGGGCGACATCGTAGAAGATGGTGCGGCCGACGGCGAACCCCTTGACGATCGGGAACGGCGCGACGACCGCGAAAGACGCCAGAAGCTCGTCCTCCGGCGCCGACAACCCCAGCAGCACCACGCCCCGGCACAGCGGGTCGTTTTCCGTGATGGCGACCTCGATCTCGCGCCAGGCGGCGGGATCGGTCAGCGGTTCCAGCTTCCACCAGTCGGGCCGGACGCCCAGGCTGTAGAGCCGGCGAATGCTTCGCGCCACCGTGTGGCTGTCGCTGGCCATGTCGCTGGGCAGGATCAGCTCCAGCAGCAGTTCGTGGCGGGTCTTGCGGCAGGCGTCGAACAGGCGCAGCAGCTGGCGCTCCTGGCGCTCGCGCAGCGCGACCTCGTCGTCGGGGTGATAGAAGACCAGGCACTTGACCACGTGGTCCAGCGGCCACTCGGTCAGTTCGGTGGCGACATCGGCCGAGCTCTCGAACTCCAGCGGACGCGACTTGGGCAGCTCGATCGGACGGGCGATCCAGTAATCGTGGTCGGCGGCCTGAGCCAAGGCGTCGAAGCCGAAGCGGCCGTCCAGAAGCATGCCGAAGCGCGCCTCGTCGCGGCCGGCCACCTGCTGAACCGCGCGCAAGGCCAGGGTCTTGAAGTGCGGGATCCGCCCCGGGTCGCCGCCGGTCTCGGCGATCAGGTCCAGGAACTGGCTGCGATGGTCGACCGCCAGGACGGTCAGCTCGTCATAGACGCGCTCGCGAGTGGTGGCCCAGTGGATGTGCTCCAGATCGACGTCCTCGCGCAGGCGGAACGGACGTTCCCGCTCGCCGAGGAACGCCTGCAGCTCGACCCAGGTCGGCATGGCGGGCGCGCAGCCATGGCGCGAGACGACGATCGCCCCGCAGGCGTTGCCCCATTCGCAGCAGGTCTCGACGGGCTCGTGGCGCAGCCAACCACGCAGGAAGCCGGCCATGAAGGCGTCGCCCGCCCCCAGCACGTTGAACACCTCGACCTGGAAGCCCCGGGCGCTGACGCCCTGATCCAGACTGTCCGGGATCGCGTCCGGGAAGGCCACGCAACCATCGGCGCCGCGCTTGCAGACCAGCAGGGCGTCGCTGCCCTTCCGGATCGCGCGCAGGGCTGTGACTGTGTCGGTCGAACCGCCCAGGATGTGGATCTCTTCTTCCGTGCCAACGATCAGATCGCAGAGGGCCACGACCTCCTGCAGCTTCGCGGTGACCTGCTGGTTGGCGACGAACCGGTTCTCGCCCGCGTCCTTGCCGGTCAGGCCCCACAGCACCGGCCGATAGTCGATGTCGAAGGCCACCCGGCCGCCGGCCTTCTTCACGGCGCGGGCAGCCTTCAGGCTGGTCTCGTAGACATTGGGCTGCGACAGGTGGGTGCCGTTGATCAGCACCGCCCCGGCCTGGGCGAACCAGGTCTCGTCGACGTCCGACGGCTGCAACGCCATGTCGGCGCAGTTCTCGCGATAGAAGATCAGCGGAAAGTTCACCCGGTCCCGGATGCCCAGGATCACCAGGGCGGTCAGGCGGTCGGGGTCGGACAGCACGCCGGCCACGTCGACGCCCTCGCGGGCCAGCTGCTCGCGGATGAAGCGGCCCATGTGGTCGGCGCCGACCCGGGTCAGCAGACCCGTCTTCAGGCCCAGGCGCGCGCCGCCAGACGCGGTGTTGGTCGGACTGCCGCCCAGATACTTGGCGAACGAGGCCATGTCCTCCAGCCGGCCGCCTACCTGCTGGCCATAGAGGTCGACGCTGGAGCGGCCCACGGCGATCAGATCAAGGGTCTTGGAGTCCTGCGCCATACGGGTTCCACGTTACTCTGCCGCCGGTTTTCCACCCGCTGTGTGAAACGCATATTCCAACATCAGAACACTCGCAATATCCATTTCATTTCCGCCAGAAATGGAACAGATGGTTCAGTCCGCGTGGGCCTTGCTCTTCTTCTTGCTGGCCGCGAAGGCGAAGCCGATCACCAGGGCCTGGGCCAGACAGATCGAGGCGGCCAGCGAGCGGAAGGTCCTCACCTCCGACTCGCGCACGTGCAGGACCAGGCTGGCCGCCTTGGCGATCGGACTGACCAGGCTGTCGCTGATCGACAGGATCTTGGCCCCGCGTTGTGCGGCCAGCTCGACCGCGTGCACGGTTTCCTCGGCGTAGGGGTGGTAGCTGACCGCGATCAGCAGGTCCCTGGATCCGATGGTCTGGACCTGCTGCTTGGTCAGGCCGGCCACGCCGTCGATGAAAAGCGTGCGCTTGTTCAACTGCTGCAGCGAGTAGGCCAGGTACGAGGCGACGGGGAACGACCGGCGGAAACCGACGACATAGACCGTCTCGGCCTTGTCGATCAGCCTCACCGCGTTGGCCATGTCGGCTTCGCTGACCGTCTGCCCCAGGTTCTGCAGGGCCAGGGTGTTGCCCTCGACGAACTCGGCGAGCACGTCGGCCCCGCTCTCGGGCTTCTTGGCGACCGCCTCGTTGAAGTGGCGCACCCGCTCGCCATAGCCCAGCCCGGCATGACCCGACAGCAGGCCGTCGCGGAACAGCCGCTGCATCTGGCTGGCGCCCGGATAGCCGAACGACTTGGCGAACCGCACGATCGCGGAGGGCTGCACGCCGCAGCGCTCGGAGATCACGGCCAGAGTCTCCAGCGCCATCTCGTTGGGTTCGTCCAGCACATAGCGCGCGATCTGCTGCAGGCGCTTGCTAAGCGAGTCGTAGCGTTCGAGGATCGCCGTCCTCAATTCATCGGCGCTGGCCGGCGCGTTCGCCGTCACGGTCTCTTCGGTCATCGGGGCCCCGATACAACTAATCCAAAGTTAGAATATCCGTTCCGCGCGTAAACACCAGACCCCTCACCCACGGCCAGAAATTCCACTTTAGTGGTAGAGAGAATTTTCGTTCCAAGTTACACGAGTGGCGAAAACCGGCCACGCACGAGCCGGACGAGGAAACGATGGTGATCCAGACTGCGCGATTGAACGGTGATCGAACGGGCTCGTTCCGCCTTCGCCGTTCCAGCCGCGAGGCGCCGCCGCCGTACGTCCTCGCGCGCCCGATTTCCTGACCTGTTCTTCCGAGAGTATGAAGGTTCCCATGCACGACATCGCGATCCTGGGCGCGGGCCGCATCGGCCGCATCCACGCCAAGAACGTCGCCGGCCAAGCCGGCTTGCGGTTGAAGTACGTGGTCGACCCGATCGCCGCGGCCGCCGACGGCCTGGCCGCCGAAACCGGCGCCGAGGTCACCGACCTCGACACCGCCCTCAACGATCCATCGGTGACCGGCGTCATCGTGGCGAGCTCGACCGACACCCATCTGGACTACGCCCTGAAGGCGATCGCCGCCGGCAAGGCGGTGTTCTGCGAGAAGCCGATCGACCAGGACCTGGCCCGCGCCCGTTCGGCGGCCGGCGAACTGGGTGGCCAGGGCGTGAAGCTGTTCCTGGGCTTCAACCGCCGCTTCGACCCGAACTTCCAAGGCCTGAAGGCGCGCCTGTCGGCCGGCGTCGTCGGCGCCCTGGAGACCGTGCACATCACCAGTCACGACCCGGCCCCGCCGCCGGTCGCCTACGTCAAGGTGTCGGGCGGCCTGTTCAAGGACATGGCCATCCACGACTTCGACATGGCCCGCTGGCTGCTGGACGAGCCGATCACCGAGGTGTTCGCCGCCGCGAGCTGCCTGGTCGACCCGGCGATCGGCGAGGCCGGCGACGTCGACACGGCCAAGATCGTGCTGCGGACCACCTCGGGCAAGCTCTGCGTGATCAGCAACAGCCGCCGCAGCGGCTACGGCTACGACCAGCGCATCGAAGCCTTCGGGTCCAAGGGCCTGGTCCGCGCCGAGAACGTCATGGAGAGCACCGTCTCGGTCTGGGGCGAGACCGGCGCGACCAGCGACGCCTTCCAGAACTTCTTCCTCGACCGCTACGCCGAGGCCTATCGTCGCGAGATGGCGCACTTCGCGCAGATCATTCGCGGCGAGGCCCTGCCCTCGGTCGGCTACGCCGACGGCGTCGAGGCCCTGGCCCTGGCCGAGGCGGCCGGCCAGTCGGTCCGGACAGGCCAGGTCGTGAAGCTGTAGCTTCGTGACGGAAAACGGCGCCCTTTAGGAGAAAGGGCGTCGAAAGCGCCCCATCGTCGGCGCGATCACCGCAGAAATGAAACGCACCTTCCCGACATTCTTGACATGGAATTTATATTCCATTCTTGTGTCGAAGAAAAACCGGGCGATGCTCCAAGTCCGATAAATACCATTAGAGAGACGAGAAACGCCATGAACCGCACCCCCACATCGCGCCGGCGCTTCCTGGGCCTGGCGGCCGGACTGGGGCTGACGGCGGCGGCGGGCGGACTGCTCGGCGGTTGCGGGCGCGGCGGCCAGAACGCCGCCGAGGTGGTGGTCAGCTTCAACGACCTCTCGCAGCCTTTCTTCGTGGCCATGCGCCGCGAACTGGAGGACGAGGCCGCCAAGCTGGGCGTCAAGGTCCAGGTGATGGACGCCCAGAACAACTCGTCCAAGCAGATCGCCGACCTGGAGGCCGCGGCCGTGCAGGGCGCCAAGGTGGTGATCGTCGCCCCGACCGATTCCAAGGCGCTGGCCACGGCCGCCGACGAACTGGCCGAACAGGGCGTGGCGGTGATTTCGGTCGACCGCAACATCTCCGGCGCCAAGATCCCCGTGCCGCACGTCGGCGCCGACAACGTCGCCGGCGGCCGCGTCATGGCCGACTGGGTGGTCAAGACCTATCCGGGCGGGGCGCGCGTGGTGGTGATCACCAACGATCCGGGCAGCTCCAGCTCGATCGAGCGGGTCAAGGGCGTGCACGAGGGCCTCGCGGCCGGCGGCCCCGCGTTCAAGATCGCTGCCGAGCAGACCGCCAACTCCAAGCGCGACCAGGCCCTGACCGTCACCCAGAACGTGCTGACCTCGATGCACGACGATCCGCCCGACGTGATCCTGTGCCTGAACGACGACATGGCCATGGGCGCCCTCGAAGCGGTCCGCGCAGGGGGCTTCGCGCCGGGCAAGATCAAGGTGCTGGGCTTCGACGCCATCCCCGAGGCCCTGGCCCGGATCAAGGCCGGCGAGATGGTCGCCTCGGTCGAACAGAACCCCGGCCAGCAGATCCGCACCGCCCTCCGCCAGGCCGTGGCCAAGATCAAGACCGGCGCGGCGCCCAAGAGCGTCAGCCTGACCCCCGTGCTGATCACCAGCACCAACCTTTCCGAGGCTTCGCGCATCTCGGAAGTGAAATAGTCCGCGACGGATCGGTGTGATGACGCTTCTGGACGTCAGCCAGGTCAGCAAGAGCTTTCCCGGCGTGCGCGCCCTCGACCGGGTCCGGCTCGAGGTCGGCCGCGGCGAGGTCCACGCCCTGCTGGGCGAGAACGGCGCGGGCAAGTCGACCCTGATCAAGATCCTGTCGGCCGCCCACGCGGCCGACGAAGGCGTCGTGATCTTCGATGGCCGGCCGCTGGATCCGCGCGACGCGCCCCTACGCCGGCAGCAACTGGGCATCGCGACGATCTATCAGGAGTTCAACCTCTTTCCCGAACTCAGCGTCGCCGAGAACATCTTCCTGGGCCGCGAGCCCAAACGGCCCCGTTCAGGAAATTGGGGTTTGATCGACTGGCGACGCCTGCGGGCCGACGCCGCCGCCCTGCTGAGCGAACTGGGCCTGCCGCTGGATCCGGACGTCCAGGTCAGCCGCCTGACCGTGGCCGAGCAGCAGATGGTCGAGATCGCCAAGGCGATGACGCTGAACGCCCGGCTGATCATCATGGACGAGCCGACCGCCGCCCTCAGCAGCCGCGAGGTCGCCCGCCTGCACGCGATCATCGCCGACCTCAAGGCCCGCGGCGTCAGCGTCATCTACGTCTCCCACCGCCTGGCCGAGGTGAAGGCCATGTGCGACCGCTATACGGTGATGCGCGACGGCCGCTATGTGGCCAGCGGCGACGTCGCCGATGTCGAGATCGACGACATGGTCCGTCTGATGGTGGGACGCTCCGTCGAGTTCGTTCGCCGGGCGCGTTCGGGTCCGCCCGGGCCGGTCGTCCTGAAGGTCGAGACCGTGACGCCAAAGCGTCCGCGCCTGGCGGCGCCGGGCTATCTGAAGGATGTCTCGCTGGAGGTGCGCGCCGGCGAGATCGTCGGTCTGGCCGGCCTGGTCGGCGCCGGCCGCACGGATCTGGCCCGGCTGATCTTCGGCGCCGATGCGATCGCCAGCGGGTCGATCCGGCTGGACGGCAAGCCGTTGAAACTGAAGTCGCCGCGCGACGCGATCCGGGCGGGCGTCATGATGGTGCCCGAGGACCGCAAGCAGCAGGGCTGCTTCCTCGACCACTCCATACGTCGCAATCTCAGCCTGCCCAGCCTGAAGCCCCTGAGCCGCCTGGGCCAGTGGATCGACGAACGCGCCGAGCGCGACCTGGTCGAGACCTATCGCCACAAGCTGCGCGTGAAGATGGCCAGCCAGGAAACCCCGATCGGCAAGCTGTCCGGCGGCAACCAGCAGAAAGTGCTGCTGGGTCGCTCGATGGCCCTGGCCCCGCGCGTGCTGATCGTCGACGAACCCACCCGCGGCATCGACATCGGCGCCAAGGCCGAGGTGCACCAGGTGCTGTCCGACCTGGCCGCCCAGGGCGTGGCGATCCTCGTCATCTCCTCGGAACTGGCCGAGGTCATGGCCGTCAGCGACCGCATCGTCGTCTTCCGCGAAGGCGCGGTCGTCGCCGACCTCGACGGCGAAACGGCCACCGAAGAGGGCCTGATGGCCTACATGGCGACCGGCGTCGGCCGGGCTCCGCCGGCAGGAATGGAACACCGCCCCCAATGACCTCCTCCCCGACACTTTCCCCCGATCCGGCGGCCGACCAGGCGACGTCCGGGCCGCGGCGGTTCGATCCGCTGGCCTTCGCGCGCAAGCACCGGACGATCCTGTTCCTGCTGCTGCTGATCGCCGTGTTCGGCGCGGTCAACGAGCGCTTCCTGACGATCCGCAACGCGCTGAACATCCTCAGCGAGGTGTCGATCTACGGGATCATCGCGGTCGGCATGACCTATGTGATCCTGATCGGCGGCATCGACGTGGCGGTGGGCTCGCTGCTGGCCTTCGCCTCGCTCGCGGCGGCCTATGTGGTGACGACGCTCGTCGGCCCCTCCCCGGTCAGTTGGCTGATCGCCCTAGGTCTTTCCAGCCTGGTGGGCCTGGCGGGCGGCTACGTCCATGGCAAGGCGGTCACCTGGCTGCACGTGCCGGCCTTCATCGTCACCCTGGGCGGCATGACCGTGTGGCGCGGCGCGACGCTGATCCTCAACGATGGCGGCCCGATCTCGGGTTTCGACGCCGCCTACCGCTGGTGGGGCACCGGCGACATCCTGTTCGTGCCGGTGCCGATCGCCGTCTTCGTGCTGGTGGCGGCCCTGGGCCATGTCGTGCTGCGCTACACGCGCTACGGCCGCCAGGTCTACGCCGTGGGCGGCAACGCCGAGGCCGCCCGGCTGTCGGGCGTCAATGTCGACTTCATCGTCACCAGCGTCTATGCGGTGATCGGCGCCCTTGCCGGCCTGTCGGGCTTCCTGCTGTCGGCGCGCCTGGGTTCGGCCGAGGCCGTGGCCGGTACGGGCTACGAGTTGCGGGTCATCGCCTCGGTGGTGATCGGCGGGGCCAGCCTGACCGGCGGCTCCGGCGGCGTGGGCGGCACCATCCTGGGCGCGCTGCTGATCGGCGTGCTGTCGAACGGCCTGGTGATCATGCACGTCAGCTCCTACTTCCAGCAGGTGGTGATCGGCCTGATCATCGTCGCGGCGGTGGCGTTCGACCACTACGCCCGCACCCATAAGGCCTGACGCCGATGCGCGCCCTGAGCGGCCTTTTCCTCGGCGTCGCCCTGGCGGCGCTGCCGCTCGCGGCGCTGGCCCAGGCCCCTGCCCCGGACCTCGCCTCTAGAGCCGACCCATTCGTGGGCGTGGACGGCGGCGGCGTCGCCGGCGGCAACACCGTGCCCGGGGCCGGCGTGCCGTTCGGCTTCGTGTCGCTGAGCCCCGACACCACCAACGCCGACACCAACGGCTATGACTCCAGGAGCCCGATCATGGGCTTCAGCTACACCCACGTCAGCGGCACGGGCGGCTCGGGCAAGTACGGCAATTTCCGCGTCACCCCCGCCGTCGGACCGCTGAGGCTGAACCACCTGCATTTCGGCAAGACCGACGAGCAGGCCTCGCCGGGCTACTACAGCGTCGGCCTGGGCAACAGCGACGCGGAGCGCATCAAGGTCGAGCTGACGGCCTCGCGCCGGGTCGGCTTCCAGCGCCTGACCTATCCCGCGGTCGCCGACAGCCAGCTGATCTTCGACGTCAGCTCGGTGGTCGCCATGCGCGGGCGCGGCCAGCGCGTGCGGCTGGCCAAGGTCCAGCTGATCGACGACCACACCCTGGCGGGCGAGGTGACGGTCGAGGGCGGCTGGAACCCCGCGCCCTACACCCTGTACTTCCACGCCGTCGTCGATCGTCCGGCCAAGGCGTTCGGGGCCTGGAAGGCGGGCCAGGGCTGGTTCGAGACCCAGCCCGGCGTCGGCCGCCTGGAAGGCGGGTCACAGGTCAAGAGCCCGGCCAACCGCCAGGGCCTGATGATCGAGTACGACACCGAGCGCGAGTTCTCCAACCGCCTGGGCGCCTATCTGACCTTCGACACCACTGGCGACCGTCAGGTGCGGATGAAGCTGGCCGTGTCGTTCGTCAGCGCCGACAAGGCCCGCGCCAACCTGGCCGAGGAGATGCCCGGCTGGGACTTCGACGGCTATCGCCAGGCCGCCCGGGCGCAATGGAACGGCGCCCTGGCCAAGATCCGGGTCGAGGGCGGCTCGGACGAGCAGCAGCGCATCTTCTATTCGGCCCTCTACCGCGCCCACACCATGCCGCACGACCTCAGCGGCGAGAACGTCTGGTGGAAATCCGACGAGCCCCACTACGAGGACTTCTACACCCTGTGGGACACGTTCCGGACGCTGCACCCGCTGCTCACCGTGATCCAGCCGCAGCGCCAGCGCGACATGCTCCGCTCGCTGATCGACACCTACAGCCATACCGGCTGGATGCCGGATTCGCGTATCGCCGGGGCCAACGGCATGACCCAGGGCGGCTCCAACGGCGACATCCTGATCGCCGACGCCGTGGTCAAGCGCCTGGGCGGCTTCGACCAGGCGCTGGCCTATGAGGCGATCCGCAAGAACGGCGAGGTCGACAGCGACCAGCCCTTCCTGCAGGGGCGCGTCCTGAAGGACTATCTGAAGCTGGGCTATGTGCCGTTCACGCAGACCCGCTCGGCCTCGCGCACCTTGGAATACGCCTATGACGACTACGCCATCGGCGTGGTCGCCAAGGCCCTGGGGAAACCCGAGGACGCCAGGCGCTACCTGGCCCGATCGGGGAACTGGAAGAACCTCTGGGACGACACGCTGGGATGCATCCGCCCCCGCTATCCCAACGGCGAATGGGTCGAGAATTACAGCTGCACCTACGAATATCCTGACCGTTCAGGGCCCTGGTGGGACGCCCCGTTCTATGAGGGCAATTCGCTGCAATATTCGACCTATGTACCGCAAGACGTGGCCGGGCTGATGGCCAAGACCGGTGGGCGCGAGGGCTTCGTGACCTGGCTGGACCGCCTGTTCGACGGCCACTACTCGCAGGGCAACGAGCCCGACATTCTGGCGCCGTATCTCTATATCCACGCCGGCCGCCCCGACCGGACGGCCGAGATCGCCCGCCAGCTGATGGCCAAGCACTATCGTCTCGCCCGCACTGGCCTGCCCGGCAACGACGACGCCGGCGCGATGTCCAGTTGGTACGTCTGGAACGCCATCGGCCTCTATCCCAACGCCGGCCAGCCCTATTACTACATCGCCTCGCCGGTGTTCACGCGCAGCACGCTGGCGCTGGAGGGCGGCAAGACCTTCACGGTCCAGGCGCTGGCGACCTCGGAAACCAACCGCTACGTCACGGCCGCCAAGCTGAACGGCAAGCCGCTGGACCGCGCCTGGATCACCCACGCCGAACTGGCCCAAGGCGGCGTGCTGGACCTGACGATGGGTCCCGCGCCCTCGGGGTGGGCGACGACCTTCACGCCGCCGCCCAACGGGCTTTGACGCCTTGGCTTTGAGGTTCGCCCGGCCGCTCGGGTTTTGAACCGCCGTGCGTCCTTCGAGGCTCGCCTCCGGCTCGCACCTCAGGATGAGGACTGTGGGTCGCTTCTGAATTCCTCATCCTGAGGCGCCCGCGCAGCGGGCCTCGAAGGACGCACCGAGCCACTTAATGATTCTCGTGCACGGCGACCTGCTCGGGCAGGACCAGCCGCACGCGGTCGAGGCCGACGCGGCCGGTGCGCGAGGTCACGGTGATCGTATGGCGACCCGGCGACAGCGACGGGCCGACCGTCGCCTTCAGCAGGTTGTCCAGCACGCCCTGGGCCCAGGCCGGGGAGCCGACCTTGCGCGGCAGCTTCACATGCTCGACCGCGCCGCCATCGATTCTGACGTCGAGTTCGATGTCCTGGGCCTGGCCGTCGGGGAAGATCGGCAGCACGCCCAGTTGAACCCGGCGACCGTCGGAACCGGCGACGTTGACGGCCAGGGTCAGGACGGCGCCCGGCGCATCGGCCATCATCACGCCGCGGCCACGCCCGACGCCCTCGACCAGACGCCAGCCGGTATTGGCGGCGAACGCTTCGGCCTCGAACACCGGCGAGGCCGCGGGCGGGTTGCCGTCGACGACCGCCAGGAACCGAGCCGGGTCGGCGGTCAGACCGGCGCCCGGCAGCGGGATCGAGCGCGCGCGATAGATCCGCCATTGGCTGTCGGCCGGCTCCTCGGGCATCAGCCAGCGCCACTTGCCGCCGGCGACCTTGTTGTTGAAGCGATCGGTCAGGGCGGTGATCTCGGCCTGGGCGTCGACCGCCGCGCCGCCGGCCGACCGCGCCATCGCCTGGTCGTTGTCGATCAGTTCGTTGTAACGCTCGGCCGCGAAGAACCGCATGTTGGCGGCCGCCGAAATGCGGATCGGGAACTCGACCAGCTCGAACCAGGCGTCGGCCAGCTCCGGCGGCACGGAGGCCCCGGTCGCCTTGGTCTCCGCCACCAGCTTGCGGAAGGCGCGCAGGCGGTCGTTGACCTCGTCGGGCGTGTAGCTGGACATGTGGCGGCTCTCGGCCTGCGGTTGCCATTCCAGGTGCTCGGGCCGGCGCTCGAAGTTCAGGCGGTAATAGCGGTCCATCAGGTCGGCGGTCTTGCCGGCCAGGGCGGGGCCGAAGGCGCGGCGGCTCCAATCCTCCAGGAACTGGCGCTGAGTCCTGCCGCGCCAGCGGTCGATGTCCCAGGCCATCTCCAGGAAGTGGCTGGTCCCGATCTCGGCGGGCTTGATGTCGCCGACATTGGCGATCCAGACGTTGCGGGCGCCCTTGTCCCAGGCGTGGACCATCTCCTCCTGCACCAGAGCCGGCGGCGTCGTGCCCAGCCAGAGGTAGGCCAATGGAAAGCCGAGGTAGGATAGGTGGT
Source organism: Caulobacter sp. LjRoot300 (assembly GCF_964253875.1). Lineage (NCBI taxonomy): Bacteria > Pseudomonadati > Pseudomonadota > Alphaproteobacteria > Caulobacterales > Caulobacteraceae > Caulobacter > Caulobacter sp. LjRoot300. The sequence goes on along the minus strand of NZ_CAXUSA020000003.1, from coordinate 236,935 downwards.
AATAGACCCCCGCCCCGCCCTTGCGTCCGGCCTCCTGGGCGCTGGGGAACTGGCGGATATAGCCGAAATTGTCGTCGGGCCAGACGATGGTGACGTCGTCCGGAACCGCGACGCCGGCCCGGTAGATGTCCAGCACCTCCTTGTAGGGCACGAAGATCTGCGGGACCTTGGCGACATCGGGCGAGACGTTGCGGCCCAGGATCTCGCGCTGGTCGGCGATGATCCTGTCCAGCAGCGCCACCTTGTCCTGCATGGTCTTGGGCCCGACCATGCCCGTATCGTGGATGCCGCGCATGCCCAGGGTCCACAGGTTTTCGTAAGGCCCATTGGCCTTGGCGCGCTCTTCCCAATAGGCCTTCACACCCTCGGGATTGGTCGCGTAGTTGAACTTTTCGGGCGCGTCCTTCCACTCCCCGACATTGTTGCGCAGCATGGCCTCGGCGTGGGACGAACCCATGACGATGCCGTACTCCTCCGCCAGCTTGGCGTTGGCCGGATCGGAATTGAACGGCGCGGTGGTGTGGTGCATGGCCGGCCACAGCGTATTGGCCTTCAGGCGCAGCAGCAGGGTGAAGATCCGGCGGTAGGTCTTGGGTCCGATGTCGCCGCGCTCGGGATCGAAGGTCTTGGCCGCCCAGGGATAGAGCCCCCAGTCCTCGTCGTTGACGAAGACGCCCCGGTAGCGCACCGAAGGCGGGCCGAAACGGTGGACGCCCGGGGCGACGAACAGCGTGTCGCGATGCCTGGGCGTGACGTCGGCCCACCAGGCCCAGGGCGACACGCCCATGGCCTGCGCCACCTCGTAGACGCCGAAAGCCGTCCCGCGGCGATCGCTGCCGATCACCACCAGGGCCTTGTCGACGCCGGGCAGCGGACGGTCGACCGAGGCGATGACGAAGCTTTCCCAGGCGCCGTTCAGGCGCGAGACATCGACCTTCCTGGCGGCGACGATCTGGTCGATCAGCTTGCTGCCCCCCAGGGTGCCGACCAGGATCGCCGTCCTGCCGGCGGGCGTGGCCGCGACGGTCACCTGCTGGGCGGTGACGGACCTGATATCGTCCGCCAGGTCGTCGGCGGCGTGGCGCACCACGGCGGCGTCGCCCGGATCGACCACGATGGTCGGCGCCCTTCCCGCCTCGACCAGCACGAAGCCGCCTCGCGCCAGGCTGTCGGTGAAGAGGGCCCCGGTTTCGTCGCGCCCTTCCCGTGCCTGGGCCGCGTGAGCCGCGCCGAGACAAAGGACGAGCGCCAGGACGCTCCGCCAGATCAACTTCAGTCTGCTCATCGGCCCAGGCCTCCCTACGCGTGGCGGGTCTTGTACTTCGGATGATGCATGGTCGGACCGTTCGTCACGAGTCCAGGGCTTGCGACACGATCGCTTCGAACCGGTCCAGAGGGCAGTCGAACGCCGGCGTCGCCGTGCTGCAATCCGGAATGAACACCGGCGCGGCCAGCGGCGGCGTCGCCTGGGTCAGCGGCGCGGCCTCGCGCAGTTGGCGAAGGCTCTGGCCGGTGAAGCGGGCGCGGATCACGCGGACGCCGTCGGCGCGGCGCCAACGCTCGAACACCAGGGCGCCGCCCGGGCCGATCTGGTTGGGCTGATAGCCCGGCAAGGTCCATTCCAGGCGCAGCAGGCCGCCCAGCACCGCCAAGGTGCCGTCGTGGCCGGCGATGAAGACAACTCGCGCGTCCGCTGGTCCGATCGCCGCGTCGGACACGCCGGTTTCAAGCGTCGCCAGGATGCGTCGCGCCAGGGGACCGCCCAGGGCCTTGGCGACATAGGGCGTGCGGAGCCGCAGGTCGAACTCGGCCTGGTGCAGGGCGAAGACGCGGGTCAGCGTATCCTCGTCCAGGCCTCGCCACCCCTGTCCCGCGAAGTCCTGGCCGTCGGCCCAGGCCATCAGCAGGCTCTCGGTGACGCCGGACGCGAAGGCTTCCGGTCCCGACAGCGAGACCAGGTCCTCGCCTTCGACGAAGCCTGGCTTGGCGTCGAGGATCCGCCTCTTGCCGGGCGACGGCGGACACGGACCGACCGGGCACTGCATCAGCAGCGCGTCCAGGCGCTCGATCGCGTCGCGATGGCTGGCGCTCCAGGCCGTCAGGTCGCCACCGGCGCGACCGGCGACGGCGGCGCGCGCCAGATCGGCGTCGGCGACCATGGCCCCGGCCTTGATCGGCTCGAACATCGGGTCGACGCGCCCCTCGCCCACCGTGGCGACAGCGACCGCGCAGCCGGGGGAAAGGGTCCGCGCGACCGCCTTGGCCGTGGCGATCGTCCTCTGGGTGACGTTAGCCCAATAATAGGTCGCGCCGCAGTCGCCCCGGTCCAACAGGCCTTCGGCGGCATAGCGCTCGCGGAAATAGCCGCCCATCAACGACGCCAGGGTCTCGCCGCGGGCGGTCAGGTGACCCGGCGGAACCGAGAACCGCGGCCAGGGCCGGGCCGAGGTTTCCTCCAGCCGCTCGGGGCTCGACATCGCCGCCCGCACCCCGTGGCGGCTGAGGATCACCACCTTCTCCAGGCGCTCGCCCGACGCGCCCGCCCAGGCCGAGCCCGCCGAAAGCAGAACGAACGCGGCCAGGACGGCTCGAAAGGACAAGGTCATCGCGCGGCTCCGAAAGTCAGTGGCAGCCGGTTCCGGCGATCAGCTCGACCTCGGCCACCTGGATGGCTTTACCCGCGGTCAGCTCCAGCCGATAGCGGGCATAGGCCTTGGCCTTGAGCGCGAAAGTCCGGGTGGCGTGGCGATGGTCGAAGCGTTCGCCGCGCCGCTGGTCCAGCTTCACCCAACGCTTGCCGTCGAAACCGCTGAATCGCCACGCGGTCGGATCAGCCTCTTCGGCGCCGACACTGACCGTATAGGCCTTCAGGCAGGTCGCCGCCGAACGGGTGAACACCGCCGACTGGCCGGCCGAGGCTGTCCAGACCGTGGAGGTCTTGCCGTCGATCAGGGCCGGCGCGCTGGCCTCGGTGGTCAGCACGGCGCCGTCGTAGGCCCACTGGCCGGGCTTGTCGCTCATGGTGAAGCTCAACACGCCGCCGGCCAGCAGCTGGCCTTGGGAAACGAAGGGGCCCGACAGCGGCTTGCCGTCCAGGCTGGCCGCCGCGATGTACGGGCGATCCGCGCCGGCGTTCTGCGCGAGGATCTCCAGGGTCTTGCCGCCTTCGAGATGGATCAGGCTGCGCGGGTGGCGCGGCCCGTGCAGGTAGAACAGGTCGCTTCCCAGCTTCGGAAACAGGCCCAGGCGGTTGAACACGTAGTTGGAGCTCATGGCCCCGGCGTCCTCGTCGCCCGGATAGGCGGTGTCGGTGAAATGCTTGAACACCTGCCCCGCCCAGTACGACGACAGGTCGGCGCGGCCCAGGTTGTGGAACAGCCAGGGCGTGGCGAAGGACGGCTCGTTGGTGATGTCGATCAGGCCGGCGTCCAGGGCGTGGTTGAGGCGCTCGTTGAAGCGCACCCGCCCGCCCATGGCCTCGACCAGGCCCGGCAGGTCGTGCAGCACGCCGTAGGAATAGATCCAGGCCGTGCCCTCGTAATAGCCGACATTGTTGTGGACCTTGCCGTCCCAGCCCTGCTTGGGGTCGACGTCCTGGAACTTGCCGTCCGGATAGCGCGGCATCAGGAAGCCCTTGAAGCCGTCGCTCTCCGTGTCCGAATTCCAGATCTTGCGCCAGTTCTGCGAACGCCTGGTCAGCGCCTCGGCCTCGTCGGCATGCCCGGCCTTGGCGGCGACCTGGGCGGCGAAGTAGTCGTTGAGCGCGAAGCCCAGGGTCGACGAACCGGACTTGGCGCGCTGGTTGTTCGGTTCGGGGCTGAGGTCGCCGACGCCGAAATAGCCGCTTTCCAGATAGCGCGGGCGGCGGCGCTCGAAGGCGTTGAAATGGGTCACGCGCCAGGCGTCGGTCCAGTTGACGCCCCGGGCGCCGCGCAGCGCCGCCTCGCCCAGCACGTTGTCGACCTCGTCGCCGCCCTGGCCGACATGGTAGTTCTGGCCGCCGATGATGGCGGTGTCGGCCGCGCCGAACTTGTCGAAGGTATGGATCAGCGAGTTGAGGTTGGCCGCATACTCGCTGGGCCGCAGCACCGACATCAGCGGGAACAGCGTCCGGTAGGTGTCCCACAGGGTGTAGTGGTCATCCCAGTTTGGACGGCCCAGCTCCTTGGCCGGCTGGTCCAGCGAGCGGTCCCGCGGGTGGGTCGAGGCGTGGTAGAGCGCCGTGTAGAACCGCCGGGTCTGGGGTTCCGAAAGCCCCGAGACCTCGATCTCGCCCAGTCGGTCGTTCCAGGCGGCCTGGTTTTCCTGGCGCACGCGGTCGAAGCTCCAGTCCGGAATCTCGCGATCCAGCAGGGCTTCGGCCGTCTCGGCGCTGGTGAAGGACACCGCGATCTTGACCAGCAACGGCTTGTCGCCGGTGGTCTTGAAGGTCTGCCAGGCGCCCAGACGCTCGTCCGGACCGGTCCGGCCCTCGATGGCCCCGGCCTTGCGGTCCTGCTTGTCGAAGACGCCCCAGGCCGTCGGCTTCTGGTCGAACTTGGCGACGAACCAGATGTCGATCAGGGCGGGGTTCCAGTAGCCCTTGGCCTTGACGTGGCCGACGACCTTGCCCTCGGCCGGGAACAGCTTGATGTCGGCCTGGTCCGAGGCGACCAGACCGCCGACCTTGCGCGTCACGTCGAACACCAGCTGGGCTTGATCGGTGTCGGGATAGGTCAGGCGATAGATCGCCGCATAGTGGGCTGGCGTAACCTCGACGCGCGTGTCGTAGCGCGACAGGCGGACGGAATAGGCGTCGGCCGCCAGGATCTCCTCGGCCTTGGGCGACAGGTGGGCGGCCTCGTCGAACTGCGCCGGCCCGACCTGGGGTGACAGCAGGAAGGTGCCGTAGGTGGTGACGCCGCCCGACCCTTGCGAATGCAGCTGGGCGAAGCCGCTGATCGGCTCGGCGGCGTTGTAGCCGGCGTTGCTGGGGTTGGGGGTCTCGGGCGAGGGATGGATCGAGCCGTTGGGCCGCGTGGGCCCGGGGATGGTGTCGCCTTCGTTGTCGTTGCCGAGGCCGACCGTCAGCGCGGGAAGCTTGTAGAGCGGTTGATCGGACCGGGCCCAGGCTGCAGGGGACGCCGCCAGGAGAACCAGAACCAACAGGGGCGACAGGCTCGCGCGAAGTCCGGGCATCAAGATCCTCCGGCTACGGAACGAGGAGGGGCGCCGAAACTGAATGTCCCGCCGGGTCCCTCCCCCGAAATCGAAAATATAGCCGGCCCACGAATGGACCGGCTATCAGGTGGCTTCACGGGGAGTGAAGATCAGAAGGTGGCGCGCGCGGTCAGGGTGTAGGTGCGGCCATCATAGTCGACCCAGCGCGAGACCTTGGTGTCGTTCTCGTATTCGAAACGCTTGGAGTCCGTCAGGTTGTAGGCGTCCAGCGACAGGGTGAAGTTGTCCGTCACGTTGTAGGAAGCCGACAGGTCCAGCTGACCGCGCGCCTTCACCGAGCGAGCGCTGCCGGTATAGGTGCCGTTGGCGTTCAGCGGGTAATCGGAGCGGTAGTTATAGACCATGCGCACGCCATACTTCGGCGTCTCATAATAGCCGATGACGTTGACGTTATGCTTTGAGATGCCCGGGAACGGGGCGATCGCCGGGCTCTTGGACGTCGTGTAAGCATAGTTGAAGCTGCCGCCGAAGTTCTTCCAGAAGCCCGGCAGGAAGTCGAGGTTCTGCTGGATGTTGAACTCGACGCCCTCGACGGTGGTCGGCTTGTCGAGGTTGTAGGACCCGGTGGCGTTGACGTGAACCTGGGTGTTGGCGCTGCTCAGGCTGGTGGCGTTGCAGTAGGTCCCGTCCCACGACAGGGCGCCGAAGCCCCAGGTCGAGCCGTCGGCCGGACAGATGATCGACGGGTCGGTGGTGGTGGCGATGCGGTTGGTGATGTTCTTATGGAAATAGGCCAGCGAGATCAGGCCGTTGGGACGGTTGTACCATTCCAGCGACAGGTCGAACGACTCGGCCAGGTAGGGCCTGAGGCTGTTGTTCCCGATGGCGACCGAGACGTCGTAGACGTTGGTCGAGCCCGAGCTCAGGCTGCTATTGAAGATCGGCGACGGACTGACCTTGGTCGACGGCGAATACTGGCGCGGGTGCGGGCGCACATAGGTCTTGTAGTAGGCGCCGCGCAGGATCAGGTCGTCGGTGACGTCGGCCACGAAGATCGCCGACGGCAGGAAGTAGTGGTAATTGTTCTTGTATTCGTCGGTCTTGAACGCCGTCGCCGAGCCGATCGAGTCGGTCGGCGGGGTGACGCGGTCCAGGGTGGTGATGGTGTTCTTGGTGTCTTCGTAGCGGCCGCCGAAGTTGCCGCGCACGCCATGACCGAAGATTTCGGTGTCGTACTTCGCCTGAATATAGAATTCGTTGACGTCGTTCTCGTTGGTGAAGTTCTTGTCGTAATAGCTGCTGTCGGCGTACTGGATGTTGAAGCCCTGGCTCGACAGGCCGCCACCCTGATAGGGCGTGACCGGGCGGACCGCGTCCAGGAACTGGTGGATGTTCAACACCTGCCAGTTGCGGTTGTAGTCGCCGGCGGAACCGCCCATGAAGTCGTCGACGAACGGCGCCGTGACCATCATGCTCGAGGTGATCTTGTTCAACTGAGCGCCGTAGGCATAGACCCGGTAGCCGGTCGACACGTACTTCTCGCGCTCGAGGCGCACGCCGGCCTGGAGGCTCTTGACCGGTCCGAACTTGACGAAGCGCTCGAGGTCGAAGGCGGCGGTGCTCAGGTCGTTCTTGGCGAAGCTCTCGGTGCCCTGGATCTGGATCTGGTTGGTCGAGTTGGCCTTGGAACCGTTGTTGTAGAACGACGTCGGGTCGCCGGGGCCGCCCCAGGTCCAGGTCTGGCCGTCGGCGATCGCGTTCTGCGGCGTCGGGCTGGTCGTGTACTTGAAGGCGCCGATGTCATCCAGGCCCGTGGTCAGCGAGCCAGTGATGCCGTTGCCGCCCGCCTTGGTGTAGGTGGCGACGTCGACTTCGGTCTCGACCGAGGCGTTGTAGCCCGACGACACGGTCAGGGCGCCGGCGAAGCGCCAGTCGTCGTTGCTCCAGTCGATATTGCCGATCAGGCCCTTCGACTTCTGGTGTTGAGAATAGAGACGGGTCGAGGAGAGCGCGTTCATGTTGTTGAACGAATAGCTCTCGTACAGATAGCGTCCGTCATTGGTCTTGATCGGCGTGCCGGTCGGGGTGATCACCGTACCCGCGCCGGCCGTGGACGACGGCAGGACGGTGTTGATCAGGAAATACTGCGTGGTGTCAGGCAGGTTGCGATCGGTCGAGAAACCGATCAGGCCGACCTTGGTGTTGTCGTTCGGCTTCCACTCCACGCCCGCCGAACCGGACCAGACCTTGCCGACGTTCATGCGGGTGTACTGGCGGATCTGGCTATTGGCCCAGACGCCGTTGGTGCTGGTCGAACCGGTATTGCTGGTGATGAAGGGCGTGGCCGCCGTCTGCGACAGGCCGAGAGCCTGGCCCAGGGAGCGACAGTACGAGGTCGCGCTGGTGGGGCACGCGGTCGGCGAGAAATACTGGCCGTAGGTGTTGTTGAACTGCGTGGGCGAGAGGCCCGTCATCGCCGAGGTCAGATAGTCGTAGCTGTTGAGGCGGACGGTGTCGCGGCGGAACTTTTCCTTCTTGTAGGCGATCGTCCCGAACACGGCGAGATCGTCCGTCAGGTGCTTGTTGTAGCTGAGGGTCGCGGCCGGCGCGCCCAGGTCGCCCAGGTCGTTGTACTCGTAGGACAGCTTGGCGAAACCGCCGTCCTTGCGCGACAGCGCCGGAGCGATCTGCATGTCGACATTGCCGCTGAGGCCGCCCGACACGGTGTTGGCCATCGGCGACTTCTGGATGACGAAGGCCGAGAAGATGTCCGAGTTGAACGCGCCCAGCGGCGTGCCCTGGTTGTCGCGCAGCAACGGCGGATAGGCGAACGACTGGCCGTTCAGCGTGGTGCGGGCGTATTCGCCCGGCATGCCGCGCAGGTTGATGGTGGCGTCGCGGCCCTCGGCCTCGCGGTTGATCTGCACGCCCGGGATGCGCTGCAGCGCTTCACCGACGTTCAGGTCCGGGAAACGGCCCAGGCCGTCCGACGAGATGCCGTCGGTGATCTCGATGGCGTTCTTCTTGGCGCGAACGGCGTTGGCGTAGCTCTGCTTGAAGCCGGTCACGACGACCGCGTCGAGCGTGTCCGAGCTGGCGGCTGCACTGGGAGCCGAACTGGGGGCCGCGGCCTCCTGCGCGGCGGCGAGCGCCGGCGCCCCGCCGATGATGGTGGCCGACAGGAGCGCGACCTTCAGGGCGCGTCTCGGGCTGATCTTCGCTTGCAATTCGTTTCCCTCCTCGTTGCGGCCATCGCCTTGGCGGCTTATTGGCCAGACCTCTTCGCGACATCGATTGAACCGGAAAACATTGACTGGTCAGGACAATATTTCCGGCACGCCCACCCCCGTGTCGCACCCTTCGATCGGCTACAATGGCATTGATATCGCTGACCTATTTCATATAGCCAATTTGGTTTGTATATTATTTTTTGTTATAGATCTAGAATTTCTTTTTCATATTTTCATATTGGTCAGGCCAAATTGGGGATCTACAACCAACGGTGAATACCGCTTCAGCCAGGCGTTGAGAGCGTTGACGACAAGGATTGGAGGAGACCACCGGGTCCAGTCGTGGTCTCCGTGGCATATGCGCCCGCCCCTTCGAACCGCGGACGTTGGAAAACAGGCGCGGGTCCGGTGAGGCCTGGGTCAGGGAGAGAGCGGAATGAAGCGAAGCGTGGTGGCGGCGAGCATGGCCGGGCTGGCGATGGGCTTCGCCGCCCAGGCGGAGGAAACGCCCCGCGTCGATCCCGTGCAGGTGGACGCCTCGCGTCCGGACTGGGAGAACCCGGCGGTGTTCGCGCGCGGCAAGCTGGCGGCCAGCGCCACGCACTTTGCGTTCGAGAGCCGGGAGGCGGCCCTGGCCGGGGACATGACCCGCTCGGCCCGCTACCAGTCGCTGGACGGGCTGTGGTCGTTCAGCTTCTCGCCGTCGTCGGACGCGGTTCCCGAGGGCTTCGAGAAGCCGGACTATGACGCCTCGGCCTGGAAGACCATCAAGGTCCCGGCCCTGTGGCAGACCGAGGGTTACGACCAGGCCCGCTATAACAACATCACCTATCCCTTTCCGGCCAACCGGCCGCTGATCCCCCACGCCACCAATCCGGTGGGGTCGTATCGGCGGACCTTCGAGATCCCGGCCGGCTGGAGCGGCCAGGACGTGATCCTGCACATCGGCGCGGCCGGTTCGGCCTATCAGGTGTGGGTCAACGGCGTGGAGGCCGGCTATTCGGAGGACTCCAAGCTGCCCAGCGAGTTCGACGTCACCAAGCTGCTGAAGCCGGGGCAGAAGAACATCGTCGCCATCCAGATCCACCGCTGGTCGGACGGCTCCTACCTGGAGGACCAGGATTTCTGGCGGGTGTCGGGCATCGAGCGGTCGGTCTATCTGAAGGCTGTCCCCAGGGCGTCGGCCAGCGACCTGTTCGTCCATGCCGGCCTGGACAAGGCCTATAGCGACGGGGTGCTGTCGACCGACGTGGCCCTGGCCGCGCGCGACAAGCCGGTGACCGTGCGCATGACCCTGCTGGACGGCGACAACACCGTCCTGACCCGAGAAAGCAAGGTCGCGGCCGGCGCGGCCAGGACGGAGACCCTGGCGGCCACGGTTCCCGGCGTGCGCCAATGGACGGCCGAGACGCCCAACCTCTACACCCTGCTGGTCGAGGTGCTGGACGCCCAGGGCGGCGTCATCCAGGCCACGCCGCAGCGCATCGGCTTCCGCACCGTGGAGATCAGGAACGGCCGGGTGGCGGTCAACGGCAAGCCGATCGTCATCCGCGGCGTCAATCGCCACGAGCATGACCCCGAGACCTTCCACGTGATCTCCGAGGCCTCGATGCGCCGCGACATCGAATTGATGAAGCGCAACAACATCAACGCCGTGCGCACCTCGCACTACCCCAACGCCGAGCTTTGGTACGCCCTGGCCGACGAATACGGCCTCTATGTGATGGACGAGGCCGACATCGAGAGCCACGCCTATATGGGCTGGGGCAACGCCGACCCGTCACAGCGTGACAAGCGCCAGATCGGCTTCGACCCGGCCTGGGAGCAGGCCCATGTCAGCCGCGTCATGAACATGGTCGAGCGCGACAAGAACCACCCGTCGGTGATCTTCTGGTCGCTGGGCAACGAGGCCGGCATCGGACCCAATTTCGAGAAGGCCGCCGCCGCCGCCCGCAAGCGCGATCCCTCGCGCCTGATCTCATACCTCGGCTGGGGTGCGCGCCCCTGGGAGCACGTGCCCAATACGTATGTCGACATCTATGCGCCGATGTATGACGACGTGACCAAGATGGTGGATTGGGCCACCGACCCCAGCCGCACCCAGCCGATGATCCAGTGCGAATATTCGCACATGCAGGGCAACTCCGGCGGCAACTTCAAGGACTACTGGGACACCATCTACCAGTACGACAAGCTGCAGGGCGGCTTCATCTGGGACTGGGTGGACCAGTCGATGTACCGCTACACCAAGGACGGCCGCCGCTACTGGGGCGATGGCGGCGAGTACGGACCCAATCCCGGCGGCGAGATCGAGTTCGGCGACGGCCTGCTCCAGCCCGACCGCACGCCCAATCCCCAGTTCTACGAAGTCGGCAAGGTGCTTTCCCCGATCCAGTTCGGGGCCTTCGACCCGGCGACAGGCAAGGTGACGGTGACCAACCGCCACGACTTCCGCGACCTGTCGGGCTTCGACTTCGACTGGACGCTGGAGGAGAACGGCGTCGCGATCGCCTCGGGCGATCTGCCGCCCCTGACGACCGCGGCGCGGGGTACGGCGGACATCGTGCTGCCGCTGCCCAGGATCATGGCCAAGCCGGGCGCCGAATACTTCGTCACCGTGCGCGCCAAGGCCAAGAACGGCGCCGTGCCGCTGACCCCGGCCGGCTACACGGTCGGCTGGGAGCAGTTCGCCGTCTCGGCCACGCCGGCCTCGGCGGTCGCCCGCTCGGGCCCGGTGTCGCTGGCCGAGACCGCAGCGGCGATCACCGCCTCGGCCGCCGGCGCCACCCTGACCATCGACAAGGCCACCGGCCTGGTCGCGGCCTACGCCAAGAACGGCGTCGTCCTGGCCAGGGGCGGTCAGCCCAACTTCTTCCGGGCCGAGACCGACAACGACACTGGCACCGGCCTGACCGCTCAGCAGCGGCCCTGGCAGGAGATGACCAAGCAGCGCCAGGTGCGCGCCGTGACGACCCGCACAGTCGCCGGGGACCGCCAGATCGTCGTCGACTACGCCCTGGGGGCTGGCGCGGCGCGGTTCACCACCACCTACACCATGGCCGGGGACGGCTCCGTCGCCGTGGCCGGCGAACTCACGCCCTTGAAGGACGACCTGCCGCCTCCGGTGCGCGTGGGCCTGTGGTACTCGGTTCCGGCGGATCTCAAGACCGTCGAGTGGTACGGCCGCGGCCCGCAAGAAACCTATGTCGACCGCTACACCTCAGCCCCGATCGGCCTGTGGCGCGGGGCGATCGCCGACCAGAATCACGACTACATGCGGCCCCAGGACACCGGCAACAAGATCGACGTGCGCTGGATGGAACTGAGCGGCCAGGGACGTGGCGTGCGGGTGGCCGCCGACAAGCCGCTGATGATGACGGCCCTGGCCTTCCCCTACGCCGACCTCTATCGCCGCCCGCCCGGGACCTGGAAGTCCACCGACATCGTCCCGCACGGGGACGCGACCCTGCTGGTGGACGCCGTCCAGTGGGGGATCGGCGGGGACACCACCTGGAACAGCTTCGGCCTGCCGCACATGAAGTATCGCACCCGGCTGGAGCCCACGCGGGTCAGCTTCCGCCTGGAGCCCTTCGCGGGCGCGGGGACCTCGCCCGACAAGGCCCGCCCCGCCGAAGCGACGCCGCCGCGATAGCGGTCATCCGCCTCGTCGCCTGCTAAGGTCGGCGACCGTCGGAGTCGCCGAATTCAAGGAGTCCCCATGCAACGTTTCGCCCTCGTCCTCGCCGCCCTGCTCGCCGGGCCGGCCCTGGCCGGCGAGCCGATCAGTCCGCGCTTCAACGCCGATCCCTCGCCGCACGCGTTCAAGGGCGGCTATTATCTCTACGCCACCGACGACGCGTCCAATTCGGGGACCTATTGGGACTCGACGACCTGGCGGCTCTACACCTCCAAGGACCTGAAGACCTGGAAGGACGGCGGGGCGTTCCTGGGGGTGTCGGTGTTCAAATGGGCCAAGCCCGACGCCAAGGCCTGGGCGCCCGAGGCGGCCTACCGCAACGGCAAGTACTACTTCTACGCCCCGGTCGGCGGCGACAAGATCGGCGTCGCCGTGGCCGATCGTCCCGAAGGACCGTTCCGCGACGCCATCGGCGCGCCGCTGGTCGACAAGGCCCGGGACGCCAACGCCGGGGCCGAGCCGATCGACCCGCAGGTGCTGATCGACGACGATGGCCAAGCCTACATGGTGTTCGGCACCCGCGTGCCCAAGATCGTCAAGCTGGGCGCGGACATGAAAAGCCTGACCGGGCCGATCCAGGACATCGTCGTCACCGGCTTTCCGGCCGACGCCCCGAAGAAGACCTACGGAGAGGCCCCCTTCCTGCACAAGCACAAGGGTCTCTACTATTTCAGCTTTTCCACCGGCTGGCCCGGCCAGATCGTCTACGCCACCGCCAAGACCCCGACGGGGCCCTACGCCTATCGCGGCGTGATCCTCGACTATCTGAAGATCTCGACCAACCACCAGGCGATCCTGCAGGACAAGGGCAAGACCTGGTTCTTCTATCACGACGCGCTGTTGCCCGGCGGCGGAAGCCATCGGCGCTCGATCGCGATCGAGCCGCTGAGCTATGCGCCGGACGGCTCCATCGTCGAGGTGCGGCCCAAACCCTCGACCCGATAGCCGCGTCCCATCGCGGCTGAGACCGATGGCGAGTCGAAGAGCGTCTCGCCGACCGACGCGTAGCCGCAAAGCGTTCGGTAGCGGCCCAGCACGCGCTCCAGCGTGCTGGCCTTGACCGGGCGGCCGTCGCGCAGCTTGACCCAGGTGGTCTCGCTGATCCCGAACGTCTCCCGCAGACAGACCTTGGTCGTCGCCGGCAAGACCCGACGCAGGGCCAGGAAGGTCTCGCGGTCGGCGACGGTCATGGCGGATCGCGCGCTCATCGACCCTACCCGCCAGGGATCGAGGCCTGGACCAGGTCCAGCCGCGCCTTGAGCGGATCGGCGCCGGCCTTCACCCCGTCATTGGCGAAGTCGAGGATCGTATCGCTCTTGGTGTCGAACATCGGCCAGGCCGGCTGTCCCGCCGCCGCAGGCTCGCCCTTGGCGGCGAAGGCGATCCAGTAGGCGTGCGCGGCCTTGGCCGCGGCGGCGTCGGCCGGCGTCAGGGCCGCTCCGTAACGCGCGTCGACGGTGTCGAACACGAACGGGATCTCGGTGGCGTGCGGCGCGCCCCACCAATCCTTGCGCTGGCTTTCGGCCACGTAGGAGAAGCGGTACTGCCAGACCGGCGCGCCCTGCGCCGACAGGGTGCGGGCGATCTTGCGCGACGGCTCGATGAACATCCGGTCGCCGGCCGCCTTCCAGCCGTAGACCTTGATGTCCTCCTTGCCGGTCGGATCGTAGACGGCCTCGGCGGCGGCGCGCTGGTCGCCGAACGGCGCGAACACCTGGTCGCGGGTCCCGCCGAAGAAGAAGCCGTCGGCGCCGGTGGCCCCGACCATCACCGGCATCTTGCTCCAGGCCCCGGCGGCGTAGGCGGCCAGCGGCTCGCGAGCCAGGATCTTGCCGTCGATCATCGGTCCGCCGCCCCAGGTGGGCGTGCCCGCGGTGGCCATGTTCAGGCCGTCGACCACCGCATCGGCCGGCAGGGCTCGAAGGGCCGCCAGGGCGTCGGCCCCCTCCCCGCTGACGCCAGCCTTGGCGGCGAAGGCCAGGCCCGCGCTCTCGGCCGAGCGCTCGCCGTTCGCCGCCCGCAGCGGCAGGGTCGGCAGGAGCCTTGGCCGCCCGCCGCCCGACTGGATGATCGCCTTGTGGAACAGCCCCTTGGCCAGCGGCGAGGTCAGCAAGTCGTGCACCGACACGCCGCCGGCCGACTCCCCGAAAACCGTGACATTGCCCGGATCGCCGCCGAACGCGGCGATGTTGTCGCGCACCCATTTCAACGCCGCGATCTGGTCGAGCAGCGCATAGTTGCCCAGCAGGCCGCCGTCGGCGTTCGCGGCGGTCAGGGCCGGGTGGGCGAAGAAGCCGAACCGTCCGACCCGATAGTTGAAGCTGACCAGCACCACGCCGTCGCGGGCGAAGCGGTCGCCCGAATAGACGGCTGGCGAAGAGCCGCCATTGACGAAGCCGCCGCCATAGATCCAGACCATCACCGGTCGCTTGGTCTTGGCTTTCTCAGCCCCGGCCGGCGTCCAGACATTGGCGTAGAGGCAATCCTCCGCCGGCTGGACGCCCAGGGGCGCGGCGTCGCCGGGGAACGGGTTCTGCATGCAGTCGGGACCGTAGGCCGCGGCCGATCGCACGGCGGTCCAGGCAACCGGCGGCTGGGGGGCGCGCCAGCGCAGGTCGCCCACGGGCGGCGCGGCGAACGGCACGCCCTTGAAGGCGTCCACGCCGTCGGCCTGCCGGCCGGCGACCGGGCCGTAGGTCGTCTTGACCACCGGATCCGCCGCGAAGGCCGAAGCGGAGATGAGATTGGCGACGGAGAAGGCGATCAGGGCGTAACGGTGCATGACGTCGTCCTTAGTAGGTCAGGCCATAGTGTATCGGGTAGAGCGGCTTGGCGGAGTCGTGGGGGGCGTCCTCGGCCTGGGCCTCTACGGCGGCCATCGACGAGGGCAGTTCGAACGGCAGGCGACCTTGCGGCGCGACCGTCCCGGTCAGCGTGTCCAGCAGGGCGTCGTCGCTGGCCCCGAAATCGCCGATCAGGGCCGTCGCCTTGTCCCTGACGTTGGTCAGGACGGCCGGACGGTCGAGATAGACGCTGACGATGGTGGGGACCTTGGCCGAGGCGGCCTTGATCGCCTCGTAGTCGGCCGCCCCGTCCTTGAACGACAGGTCGCCCTCATGCTGGCGGGCGCCGAAGGTGTAGGTCGGGTGCAGGGTCTGGAACGGGGCCGCCGTCCGGATAATCGCCAGTTCGGCCTGCGCCAGGTCGGTCACCGGCGTCAGGCCGTGAGCCTTGGCCGCCTCGGGCGAGACGCCCATCAACCAGACCTTGCGTCCGGCGCCCTTCAACGGCAGCAGGCCGTCCTTGTTTTCCAGCAGGGTCAGGGCCCGACTCTGGGCGGCGCGGCCTTCGGCGACGAAGGCCGGGCCGCCGACGGTCGCCTCGGCCGCCTTGGGGTCGACATAGGGGTTCTCGAACAGGCCCTGCTCGAACTTGACCTGCAGGACCCGCCGCACCGACTGGTCGATCCGTTGCTCGGTGATCTTGCCGGCCTTGACCGCCGCGACCAGTTCGGCCGTGTCCTCGACGCCGCCGAACTGGTCGAGGCCGGCGTTGACGCCCTTGGCGTAGCGGTCGACCTTGCTCAGCCCCTCGACTCCCCAGGCGGTGGAAAAGCCCTCGAAGCCGGGCGTCTGGCCAGCCGGGAAGCCGTCGCGGCAGGTCGCGCCGCAATCGTTGGTGATCGCCCAGTCCGAGATGACCAGGCCCTTGAAGCCGTGCTTGCCGCGCAGCAGGTCGGTCAGCAGCTGCCGGCTGAAGCCCGCCCCGACCGGCTCCAGCGGCTTGCCGTCGAGCGTGACGCCTTGAAGGATCGCGTAGGTCGGCATGACCCCGACCACGCCGGCCGCGAAGGCGTCGTCAAACGGCTTGACGTGCTGGTCGAACTGTCCGGCCGGGAACACGGCGTAGCGGCCGTAGCGGTTGTGGCCGTCGAAGCCCTTGGCCGAGGCCCCGTAGCCGACCCAGTGCTTGACCACGGCCGAGACGCCATCGGGCGCCAGACCCGTGTCGCCGCCCTGGAAGCCCTGGACATAGGCCTTGACCATGGTCCCGACCAGCGCCGGGTCCTCGCCGAACGTGCCGTTGATCCGCGACCAGCGCGGCTCGCTGGCCAGGTCGGCCATCGGCGACAGCGCCTGGTGGATGCCGACCGCGCGATATTCCTTCCGGGCCACCTCGCCGAAGCGCCGGGTCAGGGCCGGATCGCCGATCGCGGCCAGGCCGGTGGCTTCGGGCCATTGCGAAAAGCCGCCGGAGGTCACGCTGGCGCCGGCGGTGAACTGGAAGTGGTTGCGGGGATCGGTGCTGATCGTCACCGGTATGCCCAGGCGCGTGTCCTCGGCCAGGGCCTGGAGGGCGTTGTTCTGCTCGGCCAGCATCGCCGGCGCGCCCGACAGCCGGGTGATGAAGGTCTCGACATGGCGCGCCTTGATCAGCGGCGCGACCTTGTCGAGGTCATAGCCGACGCCGATCCCAGCGACGCCCATGGGGCCTTTGGCCGGCACGGTGCCATGCATCATCGCCCCGGCCTTCTCGTCCAGGGTCATGCGGGCCGTCAGGTCGGCGGCGCGGCGGGCGGCGTCCAACCGCCAGTCCTCGTAGGGCGACAGTTTTCCGTCGCGGTCGAGGTCGCGGAACTTCAGCCCGTCCACGGTGATTGTCGCGCCGTCGCGGGAACCGAGGACGGGCTGGACCGGAGCCGCCATGGCGGCAGGCGCCAGGGTGATCGTGGCGACGGTCAGGAGCAGGCGGCGAAACAGGGACATGCGGGAACTCGAAACGAGAAAAGAGAGCTCCCGGCGGGCAGGTCCGCCGGGAGCCAGGCAGCAGGTCTAGAAGGTCACGCCCAGGCGCACGCCGTAGGTGCGCGGCGGGGCGTAGAAGTCGGCGTTGCCGTTGGTGGCCAGGCCGGTGGTCGAGTTGGGCGACGAGGCGGTGCGGACGTCCTCGTTCTCGATGTTCCGCACATAGCCCTGCAGGGTCCACCGGTCGTCGGCGCTGGCGTAGGTCAGGCTGACGTCGCTCTTGGTGAACCCGTCCTGCCGGTTCTGCGCGAAGCCGTGATATTCGAGGTTCTTGCCGCTTTCGTAGTGGGTCTGGACGCGTCCGGTCAGCGTGCCGCCGAACGACAGATCCCAGACGTGCTGGTAGCCGAGGTTCACCGTCCAGGCCGGGGTCCGGGCCATGCGGCAGCCCGAGAAGTCGGTCGAGCGCGGGGCGGCGGCGGCGAAGTTGGCCGTGTAGCAGCCGGCCACCGCCGCATTGGCGCTGTTGTTGGCGAAGGCGTCGCCCAGCGGCAGCACGAAGTCGGTGTATTCGGCGTGGATCCAGCCCAGCGTGGCGTCGATCCGGTCATGCTCGGTCAGCACGAGGTTGCTTTCCAGCTCCAGCCCGTAGACCCGGGCCTTGTCGGCGTTCAGCGTGACCGTGGCGTTCTGGCCGGCGATCACCCCAACCGCCGAAACCTGGAAGTCCTTGTAGTCGTAGAGGAAGGCCGAGGCGTTGAGCTGCAGGCGGTTGTCGAGGAAGCGGTTCTTCACGCCGGCCTCGTACGAGGTGATCTTCTCCGGCTCGTAGGTGTTCTGGCCCACCCCGTCGAAATACCCCCCCGCCTTATAGCCGGTGGCGACATTGGCGTAGAGCATCGAGTCCGGCGTCAGATCAAAGTCGGCGCCGAGCTTCCAGTTGGTGGCGTCCCACTTGGCGTCGGCGACGTTGAGCACCACGGTCGAGGTGATGGCGCCGGCCGCGTTGGTCAGGAAGGTGCCGCCGTTGCGGGCCTTCTGATCCTCCGTGTAGCGCAGGCCCGCGGTGAGCCGCAGGCGGTCGGTCACCGCGTAGGTCCCCTGGCCGAACGCCGCCCAGGACTCCGCCGTCACTTCCGGCTGGATGAAGGACAGGTAGGAATTGGTCGCCAGGAACACTCGGAAGTCGACATTGTTGTCCTCGGTGAAGCGGTACAGGCCCACCACCCACTTCAGGTCGCCGGTCTCGCCGCCCAGCCGCAGCTCGTGCGACCAGGTGTGGTCCTTGCCCTTGAAGTAGCTCGGCGCGCCGGTGCTGGCGTTCTCGCCGTTGCGGTCCAGGCGCGAGAAGTTGTAGCCCATCAGATAGGTCAGGGTCGCGAAACCCAGGTCCCAGTTGGCTTCGCCGCCGGTGCTGAAGAACCGGTTGTTGCGATAGAGGTTGACCGAGCAGTTGCAGGTCCACGGATCGCCGGTCACCCGCGCGGTGCCGTAGGTCTGGTCGCCGCCGCCGGCCCCGCCCTGGTGCAGGTAGTCGGCGGTCAGCCGCACCGAGAACACGTCGCTGGGCTTCCACAGCGCCTGCACCCGGGCCGACTTGTCGTCCTGGTCGTAGCGGTCGTTGCCGCCAGTGCCGGGGCCCTTATTGAGGGCGGTGACATAGCCGTCGTGACGACTCTGCTGGAAGGCCGCGCGCACCGCCAGGGTCTCGCCGACCGGGATATTGACCGCGCCGCTGGTGGTCAGGGCGCCGTAGTTGCCGACGTCGACCGAGCCGTAACCTTCGTAGTCGCCCAGCTTGGGCTTCTTGGTGATGACGTTGATCGCGCCGGCGGTGGCGTTGCGGCCGTACAGCGTGCCTTGCGGACCGCGCAGCACCTCCACCCGGTCGACGTCGTAGAACAGCGAGCCCACCGAGGTGGAGCGGGCGATGTAGATGCCGTCGATGTGGTAGGCCACCGCCGGGTCGCCGACCTCGGTGGTGTTGGTGCTGCCAATGCCGCGCAGGAAGATCTGGGCCGCGCCGCCGCCGCTGGAGGTGATCTGCAGGGCCGGGACCTGGCTGCCCAAGTCGACCACCGACTTGATCCCTTGCGACTCCAGCTTCTCGCCGGTCACCGCGGACACGGTCAGAGGCGTCTTCTGCAGGTTCTCGCTGCGGCGCTGGGCGGTGACCACCACCTCGTCGAGCTGAACCTGCGCCGTGTCCTGGGCGTACGCCGTCGGCGCGTGAAGTCCCACGATCGCCATGGCGGTCGAAACGAAGAGCACTGTGCGCATGTTGTTCCCCTTTCCTGCGCGAAGCCGTCCGGAGCCGACGCGGGAGCGTCGGCCGGCGAACCGGCTTCCTGACGGACGCCACAGAGCGGCGACCGATTGTTTCCTCCGCCCCTGTCCCGGGGCTTTGATCGACGCGATCGTGATGCATCCAATGCACACGACAACGTTGTCTTAATTAGACATCACGCGACGACAACGTTGTCTATCGGTTTTTCAAAGACACCGCTGTCTAGAATTTTAGTTCCCAAACAAGGAATATCGGGGGCGTGGACTTCTATGATTTCGCCGCAAGCGGCAACGAAGCACTACAACCCAGAAGCGGATTTGCGCGGCGGAGCAATCGACGCGCGGTCCACGACGCGGAAGTCCAACTGCCGCACCAGGGTTCGGCCACGGAATCGTTTGTCTCCGAAACCGTCGATCAGCATGTCGGCCGCCGCCTCGGCCATCTCCGCGACAGGCTGGTGAACCGTCGTCAATCGCGGCCACGCCGACGCCGCGACCGGGCTGTCGTCGAACCCCACCACGGAGAGCGAACCGGGCACCGACAGTCCGCGCTTGGCCGCGGCGGCCAACACGCCGACCGCCATGCCGTCATTGGCCGCGAAGATCGCCGTCGGCGGATCGGGAAGGTCCAGCAGCCGCTCCGCCGCCTCGAAGCCGGAGAGGCTTTCGAAGTCTCCGGACTGGATCAAGTCGGCGCAGGGCGTGACGCCGCGAGCGCCCAGGGCGGCCAGATAACCCTGGCGGCGGCGGGTGGCGGCGGTGTGCTCTTGCGGTCCGTCGATGAACGCGATCCGCCTGTGGCCAAGATCCAGGAGCCGATCGGTGATCTCCCGGGCCGCCAAGGCGTCGTCCATGAACACATAGGGCGAACGGCCAAAGTCGCCGCCGGGCGCGATACGGACATAGGCCAGGCCATGGCTCTCGACGACGTCGAGCAACTCCGGGTCGTCGCAGACGGGCGGCGTCAGGACCAGGCCGTCGAAACGGCCGGCGCGCAGGGTCTCGATCAAGGTCTCGCGCGGGCCGGCGGCGCCCTCCCCGACCTGCTCGACCACCAGTTGGTAGCCGGCGCGGCGACAGGCGCGCATCGCGCCCGCCTGGACCTCGCCGATATAATGATAGGCGCCCATCCTCAGGAAGATCACGCCGATCAGGTAGCTGCGCCGGCTGGACAGCAGGCGGGCGGCGACATTGGGCCGGTAGCCGAGCCGGGCGATCAGATCCTCGATTCGGGCTCGCGCCTCGGCACCCACGCCTTCCTCGCGATTGATCACCCGCGAGACGGTCTTGATCGAGACGCCGGCCTGCAGGGCGATGTCCACGATCGTGACGCCTTCCGCCCCCTCCCCCTTCGGTCCTCGTCTTTGCATGGGCCGAGCTTAGCGGAGTCGCGCAGGGGAAGCGAGTTGGCCCAGCTTTCAGGCGAGGCGGTAGAGGCCCGCGCCGTGGGCGGGCAATTGCGCGGAGACCCTTTCCGTCGCCTTGCCGAGGCCGCCGCGCGTCCACAGATCCCGCACCGAGACCGAAGGGGGCAAGCCGATCGCCTTCAGGTCGACCCCGACCTCGCGCGGCTTGTCGCCGGTGTTGAACAGCGCCAGATAGGTGTCGCCGTTGGTCGCCTTGGCCGTCCAGACGCGGATTCCATCCTCCACGAAGTGCGGGCCGTTGTCGTGCGAGGCCTGGTTGACCGCGATGACTTCGGGATTGGTCAGCAGCGCCTTGGTCGGCGCGTCGAGGTGGCGAAGGTCCCCGCCCATGATCAGCGGCGAGCGCGCGATCGACCACAGGGTCATCAGGGTGCGCTGCTCGTCGGGGGTGAACTTGGTGTCGCGCTCACCCAGGGCCAGGCGGCCCAGCGGCAGCATGTCGGCGTCCGGCCAGCCGCCGTCGCCGATGTGCGGCGACCAGTTCTCCAGTCGAGTGAACTGGGCGTGCAGCATGTTCCAGTCATCCCAGAAGTCGTCCGAGATCCTCCACATCTGGGCGTGCCGGTGCGCGTGGTCGCCGCGCACGACCGGGGTCTCGCCGGGCGACATGGACAGGATCATTGGCCGGCCCGAGCGGCCGATGGCCCGATGGATGCCCTCGATCTCGGCCATGTGGGCGTCATAGGGCCGGCAGAGGTCGTCGACCTTGATGAAGTCCACGCCCCACGAGGCCAGCAAGGCGAAGACGCTGTCGTAATAGGCCTGGGCGCCGGGCTTGCTCATGTCGACCCCGTACATGTCGGGGTTCCACGAGCAGACGCTGCGCCGATCGACGATGTCGGCGATCGGAATGCTTGTGCCCAGCACCTTCAGGCCGCGCTCGACGGCCAGGCGCGGAGCCCCGCGCATCAGGTGCACGCCGAAGCGCAGGCCCAGGGCGCGGCAGCGGTCGGCCAGCGGCTTGAAGCCCTGGCCGCCGGCGCTCGACGGGAAGCGGTTCGGCGCGGGAAGCAGGCGGCCGTGGTCGTCCAGGGTCGGAACCGGCTTGGCGGCGTAGGTGTAGCTGCTGGCGCCCGGTTCGTACCACTGGATGTCGACGGTCAGGATATCGTAGCCGGCGGGCCGCAGATCGCGGGCCATGATCTGGGCCTGCTCCAGCGTCTGGGCCTCGGTGATCGTCGTGGCGAAGCTGTTCCAGCTGTTCCAGCCCATCGGCGGGGTCGGGGCCAGGAGCGGTTTCTTCTTCGCCGCCTGTTTCGGGGCCGGCTTGGTCGCCGCGACGGCGGGCAACGCCGCGCCCAATGCCGCGGAAGCGCCCAGCAGGCCGCGGCGGCTCAGATTCGTTTTCATTTGAGGCGTTCCTCGGTGTCTCTCACGGGATCGGCGATGGCCACGTGTTCAACCGGCGGAATCCGCGCGATGGCGACGACGCCTGGCCGGTGGCGAACGCCTCCCCGTACTTGTCGGCGCAAGTGCTACCGCCGACCGATGGTCCGCAGCAAGCCCTATTGTCTGACTTTTGTACGCAAACCAAATTCGGCTGGCCGGTCTCCATAACCGCATCGCAGGCGCATCGCTGCCCTCCAACAGCCTTAACGGGCCGACCAATCCGGATTTTCCCAGAGTCCGAATGCGCGGGGAACCCGGGCGCCCTCCTTGACAATCCTGGAAACTCAGACAAGTCATATCCAAAATATTATTCAAATATGAAAATCCTGGGAGAGCGACCATGACACCGACGAGACGCGCCTTGTTCCGAGGCGGGGCGGCGGCGGGCTTGATGGGCGCTTCGACGGCCCTGGCGTCGGACCTGGTTCCCGCCGGGTTCGACCAGATCGCCAAGGGGCCGTTCCAACCGACCTGGGAGTCTCTTGACGCCGGATACCAGACGCCGGACTGGTTTCGCGACGCCAAGTTCGGCCTGTGGGCCCACTGGGGCGCCCAATGCGTGCCGGAAGCAGGCGACTGGTACGCCCGCGGCATGTACCAGCCAGGACAGGGCGCCTACGATCACCACCTGAAGACCTACGGCCATCCGGCCGATACGGGCTTCATGGACATCTATCCCCGATGGAAGGCCGAGAACTGGAATCCCGACGACCTGCTGGATCTCTATGCCAAGGCCGGCGCGAAATACTTCGTGGCGATGGCTAATCACCACGACAACTTCGACGCCTTCCACTCCAGGTTCCATGACTGGAACTCGGTCCGCCTTGGCCCCGGGAAGGACATCATCGGCCTCTGGGCCAAGGCGGCTCGCAAGCAGGGCCTGCGCTTCGGCGTCTCCAACCATTCGGCCCATGCCTGGCACTGGTTCCAGACCGCCTACGGCTACGATCCCGAGGGCCCTCGCAAGGGCGAGCGCTACGACGCCTTCAAGCGCTTCGCGGCGGATGGGCGGGGAAAATGGTGGGAAGGCCTGGACCCCCAGCAACTGTACGGCGGTTCGGTCATGCCGCTGCCCGACGGAATCGAGACCAACGCCGCCGCCAACGCGTGGCACGAAGCCAACGACCGGGTGTGGACCGAGAAGGCGCCGCTCAACAATCCGGCCTTCACCCGGCAGTGGTTTCTAAGGTGCAAGGACCTGATCGACAGCTACCAGCCCGATCTGGTCTATTTCGACAATTTCGACCTGCCGCTCGAACAGGCGGGCCTGGACATCGCCGCGCACTACTACAACGCGTCGCTGCAAAGGCACGGCAAGGTCGAGGCGGTGATCAACATCAAGCCCCACGACACCCACCGCCCCGGCATCGTCGCCGACGTCGAGCGTGGCATGCGCGGCGAGATCAGCCCCGAGCCCTGGCAGACCGACACCTGCATCGGCGACTGGCACTACAATCGCCGCATCTTCGAGGAAAAGCGCTACCTGCCCGCGGCCGAGGTCATCCACCGGCTCTGCGACATCGTCTCCAAGAACGGCAACCTGCTGCTCAGCATTCCTGTTCGCGGCGACGGCACGATCGACTCCGAGGAGCGGCGGATCGTCGAGGAGATCGGCGCATGGATGGCCCGGTTCTCCGACGCGATCCACGGCACAAGGCCCTGGACCATCTTCGGCGAAGGGCCGACGGCCGTGGCCAGCGGCATGTTCAGCGAGGGCAAGCAGAAACCCTTCACACCGCAGGATATCCGCTTCACGACCAAGGGCGCGGCGCTGTATGCGATTACCTTGGGCCGGCCGGAGGGCGGACAGGTCGTGATCGCCAGCCTGGCTCAGGACGGCCGCCACGCCAAGCGCCCCGTGCGGCGGGTGAGCCTGGTCGGCGACAAGGCGCCCCTGCCCTTCCGCCAGGACCGGACAGGCCTGCGCGTGACCTTGCCCGACGCGGCCCTGCACCCGTTCGGCGTCGCGCTCAGGATCGACGGCGTCTTGTAGCGGAAGGCGTCGCCTCGGCTGGCGCGCAAGATAGCGTTTGTTGGTCGCCGCAACCGATCGGTCTCCCAAGGGCCAATGGAACGCGCCTAGCGCCTAGCCCGCGTCCCTCCCTGCCGCGTCGCGCCAGCCGCCGCCCAGGGCCTGGAACGAGCGGATGGAGGCGCGCGCGGCCTCGGTGCGAGCCTGGGCCCTGGCGTCGCGCACGGCCAGCAGCCGCGCGTCGGCGTCCAGGACCTCGATCAGGCTGACGACGCCGGCGTCATAGGCGGCCTGAGACGCGTCCCTCGCCCGCGCCAGCGACACCTCGCCGTCGGCCAGGACGCGTTCCTGGTCCTCACGCTTGACCAGGCTGGTGAACGCGTTCTCCACGTCCTCGGTGGCGCGCAGCACCGACTGCCGGTAGGCGGCCAGCGCCTCGGCCTTCTGGCCCCGCGCGGCGCTGACCTCGGCGCCGACCCGGCCGAAGTCGAACAGCCGCCAGCGAAGGCCGAGCACGCCCTGGACCTGGCTCGCCGGCCCCTGGAACAGGGTGTCGCTCGCCGTGGTGGCCGTGCCCGCCAGGCCGCTCAGGGAGAACTTGGGGTAGTACTGCGACAGGGCCGCGCCGACGCGCGCGTTGCTGGCGCGCAGCCGCTGCTCGGCCACGACGAGATCCGGACGCCGCCGCAACAGCTCGGCCGGACCGCCGGCGTCCGACAGGCCGGGCGCTGCGGGGATCGGGGCCGGCGCCTCAAGCTCGGCGCGATAGGTTCCCGGCTGAGCGCCCAGGAGCACGTCCAGGGCGTTGAGCGCCGCCTCGAGGCCTTCCTCGAGCGCGGGAACACTGGCCTTGGTCTGCTGGAGCGCGCCGAGCGCCTGCTGGAACTGAAGATCGGCGGCGACGCCCTGCTCGCGCTGGACGCGGACCGTCTCGACGAGCCGCGCCTGGGTCTCCACCTGCTCGCGCGCGACCGACAGCCTCGCCTGCAGTCCGCGCACCAGCATGTAGGTGTCGGCGGTCTGGGCGGCGACGGCCAGGCGCGCGGCGGCCACGCCGGCTTGGGCGCCCTCGTACTCGGCCTCGGCCGCCTCCTGCTCGCGGCGGGTTCCGCCGAAGACGTCCAGTTCCCAGCCGGCGACGAGGTTGCCTTCATAGAGCGCGCCGTCCCGGTCGAACCCCGGGGTCGCGGCCAGGAGCCGACCGGTCGGCGTCTGGGTCGAGGCGTGGGCCTTGGCGCCCCGGGCCTCGACCGAGGCCGAGGGCAGCAGGGCGGCGGTCGCCGCGCGCACGCCGGCGCGGGCCTGGGTCACCCGGGCGACGGCCTGCGCCAGGTCGAGGTTCTGCGCCAGGGCCTGGTCGACCAGGCGATCCAGGACAGGGTCGTTGAAGCCGCGCCACCAGGCGTCGACCGGCGCGGGCGCGGGCTGGCGCGCCGCGACGGCGGCCGCGCCCATGAAGCGAGGCGGCGCGGCGATGGTCGGCGCCGCATAGTCCGGACCGACCGCGCACCCGGCGAGCAGGGCCACCGCGGCGGCGGCCGGAAGGGTCCGAAAGATGACGGCGCGCATCGGGAACTCGCTTCAATGGACAACAGGGTAGTGACTAAATTCTCTTATGGTCACAAGTTTGTCAATCGTAACGTCCGATGATAGCGTGCCGGCCATGAGCACAACCGAACCAGCGCCCCCCGCCGCCGGCCAGCGCGGCCCAGCCGACCACGACGTCCGCGGCCAGATCGTGGAGGCCGCCGAGGCCCATTTCAGCCGCTACGGCTATGGCAAGACGACGGTCGCGGACCTGGCCAAGGCGATCGGATTCTCCAAGGCCTACATCTACAAGTTCTTCGATTCCAAGCAGGCGATCGGCCAGGCGATCTGCGTCCAGTGCCTGGACAAGGTGCTCGCCGCCGGCGAGGCCGGCATCGCCGACGGCAAGACGGCAACCGAGAAGTTTCGCCGCTTTTTCAACGGTATAATTAGCACCAGCGCCGACCTCTTCTTCGAGGACAAGCTGCTGTACGACATCGCCGCCTACTCGGCCGAAGAGCGCTGGCCGTCGGCGATCGCCTATGTCGAACGGGCCGAGGCCCTGTTGCGCGAGATCATCCTCTTCGGCCGCGAGACCGGCGAGTTCGAGCGCAAGACGCCTGTCGACGAGGTCTGCGAAGCGATCCTGCTGGTGATGCAGAGCTTCATGAACCCGCTGATGCTCAAGCACAATCTGGACGATTTGCCCGAAGCGCCCACCAAGGCCATCAACCTGGTGCTTCGCAGCCTCGCTTCCTGACAAAAAGTGACCAGTTGACAAATTGGTCACAAGCAACGAGCCTAAGGCCCTCCCGTCAAGGCAGGACCCTTAAGCCATGTCGCCTCGCATCGTCGCCGTCGCCCTCCTCCTGGGCGGCCTCACGCCGCTCGCCGCCTGTGGCGGCAAGGCCGGCGACCAGGACCCCCGCACCCAGCCGCCGCTCGTCCGGGTGGCGGTGGCCGGCCAAGCCGTCGGCGTCGAGCGGCGGTTCAGCGGCGTCGTCTCGGCCCGCGTCCAGAGCGACCTGGGCTTCCGCGTCGGCGGCAAGGTGATCGCCCGCCTGGTCGACGCCGGCCAGACGGTCCGGCGCGGCCAGCCGCTGATGCGCATCGACGCGACCGACTACGCCCTAGCGGTTTCCGCCCAGAACGAACTGGTCGAAGCCGCGCGCGCCCGCGCCGTGCAGACAGCCTCGGACGAGCGGCGCTATCGCGGCCTGGTCTCGGCCGGCGCGGTCTCGGCCCTCGCCTACGACCAGGCCAAGGCCGCCGCCGACGCCGCCAAGGCCCAGCTCCAGGCGGCGGAGGCCCAGGCGAGCGTTTCGCGCAACACCGCCGGCTATGCGGTGCTGGTCGCCGACGCCGACGGCGTGGTGGTCGAGACCTTGGCCGAGCCCGGACAGGTCGTGGCCGCCGGCCAGCCAGTGGTCCGCCTGGCCCAGGCCGGTCCGCGCGAGGCGACCGTCACCCTGCCCGAAACCGTCCGCCCGCCGCTCGGCTCCGTGGCCGAGGCCTACGGCTCCGACGGCGCTGGAGCCGGCCAGGCGCGGCTGCGGCAGCTTTCCGACTCCGCCGACCCGCGCACCCGCACCTACGAGGCCAAGTACGTGCTGAGCGGCGCGGCCGCCCAAGCGCCGCTGGGCTCGACCCTGGTCGTGGCCCTGCCCACGGAAGGGGCCGCCAAGGCCGGACATGGCGTGGAGGCGCCCATCGGGGCGCTCTACGACACCGGCAAGGGACCGGGCGTCTGGGTCGTCGAGCCGCGCGCCTCCACCGTCCAATGGCGTCCCGTGCGCATCGCCGGGGTCGGCGGGGAGACGGTGACCCTTTCCGAAGGCCTGAACAGCGGCGAGCGGTTCGTGGCGCTGGGCGCCCACATGCTGCACCAGGGCCAGCGCGTCCGTCTCCAGGCCGGAGCGGCGCAATGAACCTCAACCTCTCCGCCCTGGCGGTCCGCGAGCGTTCGATCACCCTGTTCCTGATCATCGCGATCACGTTCGCCGGCGCCTTCGCCTTCCTGAAGCTCGGCCGGGCCGAGGACCCGAGTTTCTCGATCAAGGTCATGACCATCGTCACCGCCTGGCCCGGCGCCACCGCCCAGGAGATGCAGGACCAGGTCGCCGAGCCGCTGGAAAAGCGGCTGCAGGAGCTGAAGTGGTACGACCGGACCGAGACCTTCACTCGTCCTGGCCTGGCCTTCACCACCCTGACCCTCAAGGACCAGATCCCGGCCAAGGCGGTGCCCGAGGAATTCTACCAGGCCCGAAAGAAGATGGGCGACGAGGCCGCCAGCCTGCCGCGCGGGGTGCTCGGCCCGTTCGTCAACGACGAATACGGCGACGTCACCTTCGCGCTCTACGCCCTGAAGGCCAAGGGCGAGCCCCACCGTCTCCTGGTGCGTGAGGCTGAGACCCTGCGCCAGCGGCTGCTGCACGTCCCCGGGGTCAAGAAGGTGATGATCATCGGCGAGCAGCCTGAAAAGATCTTCGTGGAGTTCTCCCAGGCGCGCCTGGCGACCCTGGGGGTGAGCCCGCGGGACCTGTTCGCCGCCCTCAACGACCGCAACCTGGTCACCCCGGCCGGGTCGATCGAGACCCAGGGCCCGCAGGTGCAGATCCGCCTCGACGGCGCGCTGGACGACCTGGAGAAGATCAAGGAAACGCCGATCGTCGTGGGCGGCCGCACGCTCAAGCTGGCCGACATCGCCGAGGTCAAGCGCGGCTACGAGGATCCGGCCACCTTCCTGATCCGCAGCGGCGGCGAGCCGGCCATCGAGCTCGGGGTGGTGATGAAGGAGCGCTACAACGGCCTGCTGCTGGGCAAGAGTCTCGACAAGGAGGCCAAGGCCATCTCGTCGGAGATGCCGCTGGGCATGAGCTTCACCAAGGTCACCGACCAGTCGGTGAACATCACCGAAGCCTATGACGAGTTCATGCTGAAGTTCTTCGTGGCGCTGGCGGTGGTCATCGTCGTCAGCCTGGTCAGCCTGGGCTTCCGGGTCGGCCTGGTCGTGGCCATGGCGGTTCCCCTGACCCTGGCCGGCGTCTTCGTGATCATGCTGGTCACCGGCCGCGACTTCGACCGCATCACCCTGGGCGCGCTGATCCTGTCGCTGGGCCTGCTGGTCGATGACGCCATCATCATCATCGAGACCATCGTCGTGAAGATGGAGGAAGGTCGCGACCGCGTCTCGGCCGCCACCTACGCCTGGGGCCACACGGCCGCGCCAATGCTGGCCGGCACTCTGGTGACGATCATCGGCCTGATGCCGGTGGGCTTCGCCAAGTCCACCGCCGGCGAATATGCCGGCAACATCTTCTGGGTCGTGGCCTTCGCCCTGATCACCTCGTGGTTCGTGGCGGTGATCTTCACGCCCTATCTCGGCGTCCTGATGATCCCCAAGATCAAGCCGGTCGAGGGCGGCCACGCGGCGATCTACGACACGCCGCGCTATCGCCGGCTGCGGTCGCTGGTCGTCTGGACGGTGACCAACCGCTACAAGGTGGCGGCTGGGGTGGGCGTGGCGATGGTGGTCGCCGTCCTGATGATGGGCGGGACCAAGAAGCAGTTCTTCCCGATCTCCGACCGGCCCGAGGTGCTGGTCGAGGTGCAGATGCCCGAGGGCCAGAGCATCGGTTCGACCAGCCAGGCGGTGATCAAGGTCGAAACCTGGCTGCGCCAGCAGCCCGAGGCCAAGATCGTCACCAGCTATATCGGCCAAGGCGCGCCGCGGTTCTTCCTGGCCATTTCGCCGGAACTTCCCGACCCGTCCTTCGCCAAGATCGTCGTGCTGACGCCTGACCAGAAGGCGCGCGACGCCCTCAAGCGGCGCCTGCGCCAGTTCGCGGCCAGCGGCGCCGTGCCGGGCGCGAAGATCCGGGCGACCCAGATCGTGTTCGGCCCGCCCTCGCCCTTCCCTGTCGCCTTCCGCGTCATGGGTCCCGACGCCGAGCGCGTGCGCGGGATCGCCGAGCAGGTCCGCGCCGTGATGCTGCGCAACGACGCCCTGCGCCAGGTCAACACCGACTGGGGCGAGCGCGTCCCGACCGTCCACTTCGTGCTCGACCAGGACCGCCTGCGCGCCTTCGGCCTCAGCTCGAGCGACGCGTCCCAGCAGCTTCAGTTCCTGCTGACCGGCGTGCCTGTCACCCAGGTGCGCGAGGACATCCGCTCGGTCGAGGTCGTGGCCCGCACCAGCGGCCAGGATCGCCTGGACCCGGCCAGGCTGGGTGCCTTCACGCTCGTCGGCGCGTCGGGCGAGCGCATCCCGCTCGACCAGATCGGCCGCGCCGAAGTGCGGATGGAAGACCCGATCCTGCGCCGCCGCGACCGCCTGACGACGATCACCGTGCGCGGCGACATCGACGAGCGGCTGCAGCCGCCGGACGTCTCCACCCAGGTGCTCAAGGACCTCAAGCCGATCATGGCGGCCCTTCCGGCCGGCTATCGGATCGAAATGGGCGGTTCGATCGAGGAGGCCGGCAAGGCCAATGTCGCCCTGGCCGCGGTGTTCCCGCTGATGTTCATCCTGATGATGGTGGTGATCATCTTCCAGGTCCGCTCGCTGTCGGCGATGTTCATGGTGCTGCTGACCGCGCCCTTGGCCCTGGTCGGCGTCGCGCCGACCCTGCTGATCTTCCACCAACCGTTCGGGTTCAACGCCATCCTCGGGCTGATCGGCCTGGCCGGCATCATCATGCGCAACAGCCTGATCCTGATCGGCCAGATCCATAACAACCAGGAGGATGGCCTGGACCCGTTCCACGCCGTCGTCGAGGCGACCGTGCAGCGCGCCCGGCCGGTGATCCTGACCGCCCTGGCGGCCATCCTGGCCTTCATCCCGCTGACCTTCTCGGTGTTCTGGTCCTCGATGGCCTACACCCTGATCGGCGGGACGATCGGCGGCACGATCCTGACGCTGGTCTTCCTGCCGTCGCTCTACGCCATCTGGTTCCGGATCAAGGACACGCGCGCCGCCGAAGAGCCGGCCTCTGCCGCCGATCCCGGACCCCTGGCGACCTGAGCCTGTGATCGCACCGAACCCGCCGCCCTCGTCCGAGGGCGGCGCGGCTGTCGGCGGCGACGGAGTCCTGTCAAGGTGAGGGAAGGATCGGCGGCCCGCGTAGGATCCTAGGCAAAGCCTCCCTTAGACAGGACCCCGTCCATGGCCTTCCGCGCCCTCCTCGCCCCCGCCGTGCTCTCCGCCTGCGTCCTGGCCGCCGGCCCGGCGGGCGCCCACGCCAGGTTGGTGACCTCCGACCCCGCCGCCGGCGCGACGGTCGCCGCGCCCAAGGCGATCCGCCTGACCTTCAACGAAAAGCTGGCCCCGGCCTTCTCGACCTTCGACCTGGCCATGGCCGACGGCATGAAGGCGCCGGTGAAGATCTCGGTCTCCCAGGACCGCAAGACGATGACCGGCGTCCCGAAGGGTCGGCTGATGGCGGGGATCTACAGGGTCGCCTGGCGCGCCGCCTCGGCCGATGACGGCCACCGAATGGACGGCGCCTTCACCTTCACCGTGAAGTAGCCGATGGAGACCGCCGTCGTCCTGCTTCGGTGGGCGCAATACACGACGAGTTTCGTGCTGATGGGCGGGGCGCTGTTCGCGCTCTACGCCCTGCCGGCCGGCGGAGCCTCCAGCGCCGTCGCCTTGGGCTGGCCACGTCGGCTGCTTGGCGGGTCGGCCGCCCTGCTGGCCTTGGCGAGCGTTCTCGGCCTCCTCCTGCAGACCGCGGTCGTGGCCGGATCGCTGGCCGCGGCGCTCGATCCGGCCACCCTCGCCTCGGTGATCACCGAGATGGCGATGGGGGCGTCCTCGCTGGTGCGAGCGACGGCCGCGACCCTGGCGCTGGCTGTCCTGCTTCTGGCGCCGCAAGGCCGCGTCGGCTGGATCGCGACGGCGGCGCTGGGCGGCGTCGCCACCGCCAGCATGGCCTGGATGGGCCACGGCGCGGCGACCGAGGGCCTGGCGGGCGGCGTTCACCTGCTGGCCGACCTCGCCCACCTGGCCGCCGCGGCGGTCTGGGTCGGGGCCCTGGCCTTCTTCGTCGGCCTCGCCAGCGACCGCCGGCGCGACGCCGATCGGATCGCCGTGTTCCATGCCGCCTTGGCCGGTTTCTCGGGCGTGGGTTCGGCGCTCGTCGCCGTGCTGGTCGCCAGCGGCCTGGTCAACAGCTGGTTCCTGGTCGGTCCCTCCGGATGGCCGGCGCTGGCGGCCACCGCTTACGGGCGCCTGCTCCTGTTCAAGCTGACCCTGTTCGCCGTCATGATCGCCCTGGCCGCCGCCAACCGCTTCCGGCTGACGCCCGCCCTGCGAACGGCCCTGGCCGATCCAACCAGGACGGACTCGGCGGTCATGGCGCTGCGGCGCAGCCTCCAGCTGGAACTTGGCGTGGCGCTGGCGGTCGTCGCCCTGGTCGCCTGGCTCGGACGCCTGGCGCCGATCACCGCGCAATAGCCCGCCCGCGCCGCATCGGACTAGGCTAGAACCAGCCGCGCAGGCCGACGACGAAACTGGTGTCGGAGGCCTCGCGCCCTTGGGTCCGCGCATAGTCGGCGGTGCGTCCCAAGCGCCTGGCCCAGGTCACGCCGACATAGGGCGCGAATTCGCGACGGACCTCGTAGCGCAGGCGAAGGCCCAGCTCGCCGTCGGACAGGCCCGATCCTGTCGCGGTCTCGGGGATGTCCTGGGCGGCGAAGTTGAGCTCGGCCCGCGGCTGCAGGATCAGGCGCTGGGTCAGGCGCCAGTCGATCGCGCCCTCGGCCCGGCCCAGGACATCGCCCTTGTTGGACAGGAAGAGCCCGCCGCTGGCCTCGATCCAGTAGGGCAGCAGGGTCTCGAAGCCGACGGCGGCGTAGGTCCGCGACTTGGGCTCGACATCCTGACGCACCCCCACCTGCAGGTCGGTGTAGAGGCCGACGGCCCGGGAATAGAGGACCTGCGCCTCGCCGGTCTCGACGCCGTGGCGATCGCCTTCGCCCTCGGACTTGAGGACCAGGCGGTTGAGATCCCCGCCGAACCAGGCCTCGCCGTCCCAATGGTAGCCGTCGCCGCCCGACCGCGCCCGATATTCCAGAAGGTTGGCCATGACCTGGGAAACCTGCGCGCCGCCATGCTCCTGACGCAGCAGGGCGCGGGCGCGGTCCATGGCGGCGGGATCGAAGACCTTGTCCGCGAGGTGGTCGGTGGGCGGCGGCGGCGCTGGCGTCTCGTGATCCGGAACCGGCGGAGGGCCCATGGCTTCGGCTTGCCCTCCGGCCGGCGCGGCGCTGGGCGAGGCCATGCCGGGCATGTCCCCCATGTCCTGCCCCGCGTGCGGATCGGCGGCGGGCGGGCTCGCCGGCGCCGCCGGGGCGCTGGAGCCTGTCGGCGAGACCGGCGCGGTCTCGTGCCCGGCGTGCTGGGCCAGCGCCGGAGCGGCCCACAGGGCCGGCAGCAAGGCGATCAGCGGGGCCTTCATCGCGCGCCCTCCCCTTGGCCGTCCCGCACGCTGAAGACCTGAAACATCCCCGCGTGCATGTGGTAGAGCATGTGGCAGTGGAAGGCCCAGTCGCCGGTCTCGGGGGTGAAGTCGAAACCGACGCGCCCGCCCGGCAGGACGATCACCGTGTGCTTGCGCGGCCGGTGTTCCGCCGGCCCGAAGGCCAGGTCCAGGAAGTGGCCGTGCAGGTGGATCGGGTGGGCCATCATGGTGTCGTTGACCAGGGTGACCCGCACCCGCTCGCCGCTTCGGAACGCGTAGGGCGGCGGCCGGTCGCTGAACTTGCGCCCGTCGAACCCCCAGATGAACCGCTCCATGTTGCCGGTCAGGTGGATCTCCAGCGAGCGCTGCGGCGGACGGGTGTCGGGGTTGGGTTCCAGCGCCACCAGGTCGCGATAGACCAGCACCCGGTGACCGACGCTCTCCAGGCCCTGCCCAGGCTCGCCGGTGCGGTCCACCGGCATCGGGGCGATGGTTTGAACGCCGGGCCCGAGCTTGACCTGGGGAGCGTTGTCGGGATTGCGCATGGACATGTCCATGCCGCCCATCTCCATCTTGCCCATGACGTCGCTTCCGCGCTTCCGGGGCGGCGCCATGCCGGGCGGCGGGCTGGCGGCCATGGCGGCGTGATCCATGCCGGCGTGGTCCATCCCCGACATGTCCATGGCCCCATGGTCCATGCCGCCCATGTCCATCCCGCCCATGTCCATCCCCATGTCGCGCAGGGTCGTCAGCGGCCGCGCGCGCAGCGGCGGGACCTCGGCGCTCATGCCCGGTCGCGGCGCCAGGGTGGCGCGCCCCAGGCCCGAGCGGTCCACTGATTCCGAAACGATGGTGAAGGCCTTGTCCTGCGTCGGCTGGACGATGACGTCATAGGTCTCGGCGTTGCCGATCTGGAATTCGTCGACCTCGACCGGACGCACGGACTGGCCGTCGGCGGCGACCACGGTCATGCGCAGCCCTGGTATCCGGACGTTGAAGACCGACTGGGCCGCCGCGTTGATGAAGCGCAGGCGCACGCGCTCGCCCGGCGAGAACAGCGCCGTCCAGTTGTCCTTGGGCCCGTGGCCGTTGACCAGGAAGGTGTAGGCGGCGGCTGTGACGTCGGAGATGTCGGTCGGGTCCATCAGCATCCGGGCCCAGTCCAGGCGTTCGGCCAAGGTCTGGTCCTGGTCGGCCAGCAAGCCGGCGATCGTCTGGCGCTGGTCGTTGAACACGCCGCTCTGCTGCTTGAGCTTGCGGAAGATCTGGTGCGGATGCAGGCGGCTGAAGTCCGACAGGACCACGACGTGCTCCCGGTCGAAGGCCACGGGATCCTCGCCGGCCGGGTCGATGATGATGGGCCCGTAGTGGCCCATCTGCTCCTGCAGCCCCGAATGGCTGTGGTACCAGTAGGTCCCCGACTGCCGGACCTGGAAGTCGTAGACGAAGGTCTCGCCCGGCTTGATCCCCGGGAAGCTGACGCCGGGCACGCCGTCCATCTGGAACGGCACCAGCAGGCCGTGCCAGTGGATCGAGGTTTCCTCGTCCAGCGTGTTGGTCACCGACAGGCGGACGCGCTGGCCCTCCTTCAGGCGGATCAGCGGCCCAGGGACCGTGCCATTGACCGTCACGGCATGGGCGGCCACGCCATCGACCGTCACCGGCGTGTGGCCGATGGTCAGCTGGATGTCCTGGCCCGAGAGCGCCGGCGGCGCGCGGCGCGGGTCGCCGCTTTCCGCCGCGCGCGCCCAGCCGGGCAGCAGGTTGGCGAGGCTCGCCCCACCGCCGACCACGGCCAGGGATCGCAGGAAGCGACGGCGATCGAAAGCCGTACCGGGTCGAAGCATGGCAGCCCTTCTGGCGATGGCGCGCTGGCGAAGGCGGCCGCGACGCGATCTCAACGGGTGGTACGCGGCGCGCGTTCACCCCCCTCACCGGGTGAGTGAAAATTCAGGGCTTGTCCAGCCAGTCGGCCAGCCGCTTGCGCGCGCGATAGGCCCGCGTCTCGACCGTCTTGACGCTGATCCTCAGGAGATCCGCGGCCTCCTGCTGCGAATAGCCCTCCAGATAGGTCAGGATCAGCGGTTCCTTGAGCGGGTCGGGCAAGCGCGCGATCGCCGCCTCCAGACGGGCCAGCTGTTCGGCGCGAAGGGTCGAGGCTTCCGGTCCCGGCGCCGGATCGGCGGGGTCGGGCGCGTTGGGGGCGTCGATCGAGCGCTCGCCCAGGATCAGCCGGCGCACCAACAGCCGGCGCCCCCGGTCGCGGCACTTGTTGAGCACGATCGCCCGCATCCAGGCCCCGAACGGACGGTCGGGATCATAGCGGCCCAGCGCCTTCCAGGCGGCGACGAAGCTTTCCTGCACCACCTCGAGCGCCGCCTCCGGATCGCCGACGTGGCGTCGCGCAAAGGTGTGCAGCGGCCCCTTGTGGCGCCGCATCAGATGGCTGAAGGCGCGCTCGTCGCCTTGCGCGGCGCGCCGGGCCAGCGCGCCGTCCTCGTCCTCGCCGGCAACGGCGGTCACGGCGCCTCGTTCGTGAGCGCCTCGCTGACGCGGCGATCGAACCTGGCCGCCTGCTCCGACGTCAGCACCTTGCGCATCGCCAGGACGTGCTGGACCGTTTCCAGCTGCAGCGCCCCCATGGCGGCGTGGAAGCGCTCGACCGCGGCCTCGACCTCGGGTCCGTAGGCATGGCGCGCCTGGATCGCCGCGGCCAGCTGGGCGTTGGCCGCTCGCAGTTCGGCCTCCCGGGCGCGGCGGCGCACGGCGAAATCCTGTTCGAGCGCGTCGATCTGGCGATCCTGGGCCGCGGTCAGCTTCAGGTCGTGGTGGACCATCTCGTGCAAGGACGGCGGGCTGCGCGAGGCGAGGAAGCGGCCCGAACCGAGCCATCCTCCGGCGGCGCCGGCCAGCAGCGCCAGGGTGACCGTCAGCACCGCGCCCCGGGAGATCCGCCGCATCTCAGCGACGACCCAACAGGGTCGAGGGCGCCAGATGCGCGTTGACCGAGAAGGCCGAGATTTCCGGCGGCGTCCGGGCGGCGGCCCCGGCCGCGAGGCTTCCGCCCAATAGGCCCACACCCAGAGCGGCGACGATCGAGGCCGCGCGCAAAGGCACGAGCGCGGCCGAGGCGCGCCGGCCCTGGCGCCAGGCGTCGATCCTGGTCCAGACACGGCCTTCCAGCCCCGGCAGTTCGGCGTCGGGCTCCCGTCGCAACGCCTCGAAAAGATGGTCGAGCTTGTCGCTCATCGCCGATCCCCTGACCTCTACACCGCCACTATACGCGGCCCACGTGGCGATCCCTCGCGAGGAGCGTCGGGTCGCCGGTCCATTTTGGCGGGCGCGGCGCCGCCGCACCCCCAAATTCCTGACCGCCCCGTCAAATTCTAGTCTCCACAACGTCCAGGGCGCGGTCCATGGCGCCTCAGGGTTGCACATCGTCGAGCCGCTGCAACCCCAACCCTGCCTGGAGTCCTCGCCGATAGAGAAGCTTGGCGCTAAGGCGCCCTCGCCGGGATCGAGGTCCCGACCGTGGTGCTGTGGGGCGAGGTCGATCCGCTGATCGAGGTCGCCAGCGCCCACAAGTTCGCCGAGGCCATCACCGGCGCCCAGCTGATCGTCTATCCCAAGGTCGGCCACCTGCCGCAGGTGGAGATCCCCCAGCGTTCGGCCGACGACGTGGCGGCGTTCCTGGCCGCGCACGCCGACACTTGAATTCAACCGCTCATCCCGGCGAATGCCGGGATGAGCGGAACCCGGGGGTGGTGAGCCTCCGAGCAATCTCTAGAGTACCCCCATGCGCGTCGACTATCTGGGCAATCCCGTCACCGTCACCACCGAAGCCTCGCTGGCGGCGGTCAACGATTTCGTCGGCGGGTTCCTGACCTACGAGACCCGGGCCGCCAACGTCCTGGCGGCCGCCGACGCCGATTCCGCCAGCGCCCTGCTCAACGCCTATGCCGGCCTGCTGTGGCTGCTGCTGGAGTCGTCGGAAGCCCCCGGTCGCGCCGCGCCCTATGTCGCCAGGGCCCACGCCGCCCGCGCCGCGGCCCATCCGCGCGAGCAGGCCGTGGTCGACTTCCTGCTGGCCTGGTTCGACGACGACATCCCCCACGCCCTGGCGATCGCCGACACGATCCTGGCCGCCTGGCCGCGCGACCTGCTGATCCTCAAGCTGCGCCAGTACCACGACTTCAATCGCGGCGACTTCCCCGCCACGCTGCGCGCCGCCGCGACCGGGTTCTGGTCATGAGGGCCGGCCAGATCGTCGAGGAAGGGCCGACGGCCGAGGTCTTCGCCAATCCGAAGCATCCCTATACGGCGCAGCTGATCGCCGCGACGCCGAACCTGGAACGGGCCTTGGCCGCCAGGACCTAGGCGAATCGGCCTTCAGGCACGTGTTCCCATGAGGCGTCGTGCCCCACGAGGGACGATTCACCGGAATCGACGATTGCCGCAGGCAGGATCTTAACGTCCGGGTTCCGGCACGGCGTTCCTGACGAATTTCGACCCCAGGTCAGACTTCAGATCCCTCTCCTTTAGGGCTAGGGAGGAGCCCGCCGCGAAGCGGTGGGAGGGTGAGGGGTTACAGCGTCGACCGGCGTGCCGGCGCTCCGTCTTGCTCAGTACCCCCTCACCCCCGACCCTCTCCCCATGGGAGAGGGAGGTCCGACATCCACCCATGTGAGGCATTCGAAACGCCCGCTTGTCGGATCGACATCCGCCCCGTCGGATGAACCGCGCCTTAAAGCCTTGGTGGATCGGAGCTCTGGCAGCCAAGGCTTCAAGGTGCGGCCCCGCCGCTGGCGGTGACGTCAAGGCCGCCATCCTGAACCCTCTCCCAGAGGGAGAGAGAGGGGTTCAGGGGGATGGACGGCGCTCAATCCCCGCTGGCGGCGCTACAAACCTCAACCCTTTCAACGCCCTGAAAAATAATCAGCGTCACGAACGCGCCAGTCCTCGAACCTCCCGCACAATCAGGGCTGTCCCTATCGCGGGGGAGGGCTCTTGGTACCGGCCCAAGCAGGCGATGGGGGTGGAACCGAGCGGGGCCGCCTGGGCCTGGCGATCGGACCGCGGCGGGCGGCGGGGCTCAGAAGGCTCCAAGGCTGGTCGGGGACGATAGCGGGACAGGCGGGTCGACGGGGCCGGGAGTTCAAACCGGCCTGTTCCAGGATCTGTCGGAGTCGCCGACGGCCCCTTCCGGGCGACCTGATCCTGCCCGTCCGAGGGGGAACGCCGACCGGGATGAAACAAGCCCTCAGTCTGCGTCCCTCGAGACAAACGGTTTCGCGGAGCGGTCAGGTCTAGCCGAAACGCAAACACATACACCCACGGTCATCCGGGCTCGGCCCGGACCGCTCCGCGCCTCCCCACCCACTCGCCAGCGAAAGCCCGAGGTCGAAGAGCCGTGGCTGGGGACAGGCGCATGCGCCTGTCCCCGTCCGCGTTGATCCGCCTTAGCCCCTGGCCAGATAGACTCCCCGCGCGATTGCCCGGGCCAGGCAGTCGGCGAGCGCCGCGCCGATGCGGGCGATGCGGCGCAGGCGCTCGTCCTGACCCAGGTCGATCTCGCCCGAGGCCAGGGCGAACACCACGTCGCCGTCGAACGGCGTATGGGCCGGCCGGACGGCGCGCGACAGGCCGTCCTGGGCCATCATCGCCACGCGCTTGCACTCTCCGGCCGTCAGGGCGGCGTTGACCGCCACCACGGCCAGGGTCGTGTTGGCGCCGGGCGCCAGGCGCCCCTGCCCCGCCAGCCGCGAGTCGTCGGGCATCGGCTCGACCGCGCCCGCCGGACCGCTCGGCGTGCGACCGCCGAACTCGCCGTCGATCTCGAACGGCCAGGCCCAGAACGTCCGCCCGTCCGGCATGAACACCGAGCCGACCGGATTGACCGCCGCCAGCGCCCCGACCACCAGGCCTTCGCCCAGGTCCAGCGAGGCCGAGCCCAGCCCGCCCTGGACCAGTCCCGCCCGCGCTCCGCGTCCGGCGCCGTGGGCGCCGAGCTCGAACGCCTCGCCGGCCGCGTCCACGGCCTGCGCGCCCAGCCGACGATAGGGCGGGTCCAGGCCCCAGGCCTTGTCGCCCCCATTGGCCAGGTCGTAGAGCACCGCGCCGGGCACGATCGGCACGCTGGGCGCGCCGGGGCGGACCAGGAACCCTTCCCCCCTCGCCGACAGCGCCGCGACCACGCCGTCGGCGGCGCCCAGGCCGAACACCGAGCCGCCGGACAGGGTCACCGCATGGGCCCGGGCATAGCCGTTCTCGGCCGACAGGGTCTCGGTCTCTCTCACGCCCGGTCCGCCGCCGCGCACATCGACGCCCGCCGTCCAGCCGCCCGGACACAGCACCACCGTCACGCCGCTGCGCACCGCTTCGTCGGTGGCGTTTCCCACGCTCAGCCCCGGGACGTCGGTGATCAGGTTGCGGGGTCCGGGACGATACAAGGCAGCCACCCTTCGAAGATTCGACGCGCCACGACTTTTAGCCGACGCGGCCGGCCAGTGGGCGGAAAACGACTTCGCGGCGGCGCGGCCGGCTGTAGGCTGGCGAGGTTCGAGTCCCGATTTCCGGAGTTCCCATGACCGACCTGCCGGACCTGTCCGCCGTCGAGCTGCTGGCGCTCTATCGCGATCGGCGCGTCTCGCCCGTCGAGGTGATGACCGCGGTCCTGGCCCGGGTCGAGGCGCTGGAGCCCCGGCTCGCCGCCACCTGGGCGCTGGACCCCGACGCGGCCCTGGCCGACGCGCGGGCCTCCGAGGCGCGCTGGGCCAAGGGCGCGCCGATCGGCCCGCTGGACGGCGTGCCGGCGACGGTCAAGGAGCTGATCGCCACGAAGGGCGTGGCCAAGCCCCTGGGCAGCGCGGCCACCGACCTGACGCCCGAGCCCGCCGACGCGCCGCCGGCGGCGAGGCTGCGGGAGGCTGGCGCGGTGATCTTCTGCAAGACCACCTCGCCGGATTTCGGGATGCTGTCGTCGGGCCTGTCGAGCTTCCACAGGCTGTCACGCAATCCCTGGGATCTGTCCAAGACCCCCGGCGGCTCCAGCGCCGGGGCGGGCGGCGCCGCGGCCGCCGGCTATGGTCCCCTGCACCTTGGCACCGACATCGGCGGCTCGATCCGCCTGCCCGCCGGCTGGTGCGGCGTCTATGGCCTCAAGCCCAGCAACGGCCGCGTGCCCATCGACCCGCCCTATATCGGCCGGGTGGCGGGCCCGATGACCCGCACCGTCGCCGACTCCGCCCTGA
This sequence comes from Caulobacter sp. LjRoot300, assembly GCF_964253875.1. Classification (NCBI taxonomy): domain Bacteria; kingdom Pseudomonadati; phylum Pseudomonadota; class Alphaproteobacteria; order Caulobacterales; family Caulobacteraceae; genus Caulobacter; species Caulobacter sp. LjRoot300. Next base: position 196,789 of record NZ_CAXUSA020000003.1, on the reverse strand, counting down.
TGATGAGCGTGCTCAGCGCCCCCGACTGGCGCGACCACATGAGCCTGCCGCTCGCAGACATCGCCTGGACGGACCTGGACATCGACCTGAAGGGCCTGCGCATCGGCCTGATGCTGGACGCCGGCGCCGGGGCGCGGGCCGAGCCGCAGGTCGTCGAGGCGGTGACCGCCGCCTCCCGCCTCTTCGCGGCGCAAGGCGCGATCGTCGAGCCCTTCGCCCCGTTCCTGACCCGCGAGATGCTCGACGGCCTGGACCTCTTCTGGCGCACCCGGTCGTGGAGCGACATCAGCGCCCTGCCGCCGGACCGGGCGGCGCGCATTCTGCCCTATATCGACGCCTGGGCCCGGGCCGCCAAGGACGCCGACGGTCTGTCGGTCTATCGCGGCTTCCATCAGATCCACCGGATGCGCGAGGCCGGGACCAAGGCGTTCCAGCCCTTCGACTTCGTGCTGTCGCCAACCGCGCCGATGCCGGCCTTCGCCGCCGAGCTGCCCTCGCCCACCAACGATCCAGCCCGACCGTTCGAGCACATCGGCTTCACCGTGCCGTTCAACATGACCGAGCAGCCCGCGGCCTCGATCAATTGCGGCTACACGGCCGACGGCCTGCCGATCGGGTTGCAGATCGTCGGCCGGCGGTTCGACGACTTGGGCGTGCTGCGGCTGTCGCGAGCCTACGAACGCCTGAGGCCCGTCCAGCGCCCCTGGCCGGTCGTCGAGCCTTGAGGCTCCGGAAAGTTCAGGGACAGACCTCGCAGGCGACCGGCGTGGGGGCCGGGCGGGCGCCGCGGCGCAGGGCGGCGACCACCGCGATCCCCGCCGCCGCGGCCAGGCCAGCATAGGCCGAGGCGCTGACCGCGCCGAGATGGTCGACCAGCACGCCGCCGGACACCGCGCCCAGGGCGATCGCCACCTGGAAGGTCGAAGTCAGCAGCCCGCCGGCCAGCTCGGCCTGGTCGGACGCCTCCGAAGTCACCCAGGCCTGGAAGCCGACCGGCAGCATGGCGAAGGCGAAGCCCCAGACCGCCAGGGCGACGGCGACCACGGCCGCGAAGGCGCCCAGGGTCACCACGGCCAGGGCCGACGCGGCGAGCAGGCCCGCGCCGGCCAGGACCGCCAGGCGTGGATCACGCTCGGCCAGGAAAGCGCCGGCGAAATTGCCGAAGAAGCCGGCGACGCCGAACACCAGCAGGACCAGGGAAATCGTCTCGAAGCCCAGGTGCGTGACCTGCTCGAGCACCGGACGCACATAGGTGAAGCCGGCGAAGTGGCCCGAGATCACCAGCAGCACCGCGATCAGGGCGGCCGCGACTCCGGGACGACGCGCCACCTGCCACAGACCGCGCAGTTTCGGCGGCGTGGTCGGGGCCAGCCTCGGCAGGGTCACGACCTGGGCCAGCAGGGCCAGCGCCCCGACCGCGCCGGCGATCACGAAGGCCGCGCGCCATCCCAGCGTGGCGCTGACATAGGCCCCGACCGGCGCGGCCGAGACCGTCGCCACCGAGACGCCGGTGAAGACGATCGACATCGCCCGCGGCAGGGCCTTGGCCGGCACGAGCCGCATGGCCAGGGCCGCGGCCATCGACCAGAACCCGCCCAGGCTGGCGCCCAGCAGCACCCGTGCGACCAGCAGCATCGGCAGGTTGACGGCGAACACCGTCAGCAGGTTCGAGGCGCAGAGCAGCGCCATCAGGCCCCACATCACCAGCCGCCGGTCGAAGCGTCCGGTCAGCACCGGCGTCAGCGGCGCGGCGATGGCGCCGACCACCGCCGTGGCGGTCACCGCCTGGCCGGCCGCGCCGACGCTGACGCCCAGATCCGCCGCCAACGGCGTCAGCACGCTGGCCGGCAGGAACTCGGAGGTCACCAGAGCGAAGACCCCCAGGGCCAGGGCGCCGATCGCCGTCCAGGCCGCCGGCGCTTCGGGTCCCTCGTGCGGCGTCGCGCCGTCCTGTGCGGACTTCCAGGTGGACTGGGGGGCTGAACCATCCATGGCGATCTCCGGTAAGCGGCCCTGCCGGGCGAGACTGGAGGCAGAGATGGGGTGGCCGACCGGCGCGCGAGGGTTGAGCCGGCGCAAATTTCCCAACGGCGGACCCAGCATTTCTGGGTGGCCAACCCTTCGCGCGACGACTCAGCAGCGCCGCTCAAGCGTCACTTCAGCCGGGCCAATTTGCGACGCCTCGCCGGCCGTGGTCGACCAGCCCAAGCGCGGCCGGCGGCGCGCCAAGGTGATCGACCACTGAAGCTCGCTTTAGCGGGCGAGCCTTACTTGACGGATCGCGGGCACATCCTGCTGACCGGATTGGGCGCCGTCGCCGTCAGGAGAGCGAGACGATAGGGCAGCCGGATATAGTCCATACCGGGCGCGTAGGACGCCAGACCCTGGTAAAGGAACCGCAAGGGCTTGCAGGGATCGAGGGTCAGCGTCTGGTCATGGCCGTCGCGCACCAGTTCGCCATGGGAAACGCCTTCCGACCAGGCGGGCCCGTCAAAGGCGACGTTGTCCGAGCCGGCGAACGAATTCGAAGCGCTGACGGCGAGCGGCCGCCACTCGCCGTCGAGCCTGTCGCTGGTCCACGAGCGGAAGTAGCGGCCGTGCGGGCCGATGGCCTCGACGGCTGTGAGGTAGGTGTTCGTACCCGCGATCTTGTAGTGCATGCTGGCTTCGAAGATGTCGTCGCGAGCGCCGGTCAGGACGAGCTTGGTGTCCGCGAAGCCCTCGGGAAAGCGGCCGATGGGCGTCTGCGACCGGAACAGGTGGCCGTTGTCATCCGTGTTGAAGAGATGGCAGTTGACGTCGTCGCAGATGACCCAAAAGTCGAGCCACGACGCCTCGCCCGCGGCGTTTTTGACGGCCGCCGGCGCTTCCGCGAAGAACGGCTTCGGCGCGCTCCAGGACATGGGATCTTCGATGTTCGTCGTCGTCGAATAGAGGGGCGGCCCGCCCTGATAGACCAGGTACCAGAGCTTTTGCGGCGCGAAGTAGAAGACCTGCGGGGCCGCGCGATAGCCAGGGCCGACGCCGGATTGCTTCAGGCTGACCACGGTGGCTTTCGGCGCCTCGGACCAGTCCTTGAAGCGGGCGTACGCCATGTTCCACCCGTCTGGCGCGGCGGTGGTCATGAAGACGTGATAGGCGCCGTTGAAATAGACGACCGAAGAGTCCTTGAGGCCGGAATAGGCCTGAGCGCCCGCGTTCGAAGGGGTGACCAAGGGCGCGGACGAGCGCCATTTGAACAGCCCCTTCGTACCCGCGCCGTCCTGAGCCTGTGTCGCGCCGGCCGCTGAGACAGCGCCGAGAAAGGCGGCCGCGACGCACGCCCAGAGCCGGTGTTTGGTGATTGTCATGGTGTCGGTCCTGTTTGAAATTGAAAGTGAGTTTGAATGGGGCGCGGCAGGTCAGCTCGGTATCCGCGAGCGAGGCCCGGCCAGTAGCTTGCCGCCCAGCCAGCGCCGCACAGGCTCGTCGTAGAATTTGAGGCAGGCATAGGCGATCGTGACCGCGGCCACGAACACGCCCGCCCCGACCAGCGCGCCCTGCCCCGCCGGAACCTTCCTGTCCACGACCCAGCCGGTGTAGATGTAGATCAGCGGGTAATGGGTGATGTAGAGCGGATAGGACAGGTCGCCGAAGAAGCGGGCGATCCGCACCGACGGGCCGTCCGCGTCCTTCTCGCCGGCGCCGATGACGACGATCAGCGGAAACAGCACGATCACGCAAAACGCTTCGTAGAGGCCGTTGACCCACAGCCGCTCCGTCCCGCCGAACCGCGGCAGCGCCAGCGCCACGACCAGCAGCAGGCTGCAGACGGCGAAGGCGCCGCCGACCTTGATCCGCTTGCCCAAGCGCATCAGCAGCACGCCCGCGAAGAACGGGAACAGCACCCGGGTTAGGCCGATACGGATTCCGCCGGCGTCCAGCGCCCAGCCGCCGATGACGTCGCCCCGGGGACCGAACACCAGCATGTGGACGAGCGCCAGGGCCGCCAGTCCCGCCAGCACGCCCAGCGCCCGGTTCGACAGTTTCCGTAGGCCCGCCGCGTAGAGGATGTTGGCGACGTACTCGTAGAACAGCGACCAGGCTGGCCCATTGAGCGGATAGATCTCGCCCCATCCGCGGATTTCCGCCGACGGCGTCAGCGGGATCATCACGAAGCCCAGCAGCATGACCGCCGCCACCTGCCAGGCCGAAACGGCCTCCAGCTTGGGGAAGATGGAGAAGTGCTGGAAGGCGAGCAGGGCCGCTCCGATCAGGGAGCCCATGACGATCATCGGCTGAAGCCGGACCAGGCGGCGCTTGTAGAAGCCCCACTGACCCATGCCCGCCGCCCAGCGGTCGTCATAGGCGTAGGCGATGACGAAGCCCGACAGCAGGAAGAAGAAGTCGACCGCCAGATAGCCGTGGTTGACGATCTGCTTCTGGGGGTTGCCGCCCGCATAGGCTTCGAACAGATGGAAGACGACCACCATCAGGGAAGCGACCCCTCGCAGTCCGTCCAGGACGACGTAGTGGCTCTTGGCGGGTGTGGCCGCGTCGGTCGACGTCGCCGCATCCGATGCAGGTTTAGCGAGCAACGAGGTCTGCTGAGTCATGGCTTTCCCGAAGGCGGCGCGCCGGTGGCGCTGAATGCTGTTGTTGATCTGACCGCCGATGTCGGGGGCGCGCCCCCTTTTATCTGAGCCGGACGAAGGGGTGCGATGCAGCCCTAGTGAGCGGGCTTGATGGCGATCGCGGCGCCGCCCCCCGCGCTCAGGGGAATATCGAGGACGTCCCGGCTGGAAACCGACTTGACGACATGCTCGACGTCATTGGGCCCAGCGCCGTCCCGCCAGATCTCGGCCTTGAACGTCCCTGCTCCCAGGAAGGCCAGCGGTATGGCGACGGCCCGGGCCTGTTCGTTGGTCATGGCCCCGACGTACCAGGTCTCGCCCTTGCGTCGCGCGACCACGACATGGCTTTCCGGCGTTCCGTCGACGAACCGCGTCTCGTCCCAGGCGGTCGGAACCAGCTTGAGAAAGTTGAAGCCCGGCGCGTTCGCATAGGCGGCGGGATCGTCGGAGACCATCTGCAGCGGACTGTCGAACACCACGTACTGGGCCAGGGCCTGGCCGCGCGTCGTGCGGGTCATCGGCATGACTTCCCGAGCGACATAGGTCTGCGGCGTGGTGTTGCGGAAGCCGCCCGGCGTGTAGTCCATGGGGCCCAACAGCATGCGGGTATAGGCGAGCTTGACGTTGTGTCCGGGCGTGACCGGTCCCCAGGGGAACTTGTTGTATTCCAGGCCCAGCACGCCTTCCTGGGTGATGTAGTTGGGATAGGTGCGCGCCAGGCCGGCCGGCGGAAAGGCGCCGTGCATGTCCAGGAGCAGATGGCGCTTGGCGGTCTCCTGGGCCAGGCGGACGTAGAACTGGACCATCTCCTGGTCGTCCCGTTCCATGAAGTCGACCTTGACGCCCTTGATCCCCCAGCGCTGGTAGGTGTCGAGGACCTCCGCCATCCTGGGTTCGACATGCTTCCAGTGCGCCCACAGAATGAGGCCCACGCCCTTTGAGTCCGCATATTTCACCAGGGCCGGTATATCGATCGCCGGGTTGCTCTGGGTAATGTCGGTCTTCGGGTCCGCGTCGCAGCACGGCGTGGCGTTGAGGGGCCATCCCGCGTCGATCAGAAAATAGGGAAAGCCGGACTCGGCCGCGAAATCGATGAAGCGGCGGAACCGCTCCGTGGTCGGCTTCTCGCCCGCCGTCGGTCCCGACCACCAGTCCCAGGCCGCTTTTCCGGGCTTCACCCATGAAAAGTCGCCGCTCGCCTGCGTTGCCAGGTTTCCGATCAGGGGCGACTCGATCAGGTCGCCGGCGCGGTCCCCCATCATGATCACCCGCCAGGCGCTGGTCAGGCCGGCGGCGGAGTCGATGGCGACCTCCTTGCGGTTGGGGAGCGGCGTCACCCTGACCTTCAGCCCGCCGTCGACCGGGACCAGGCTCGAGCTCGCATAGGCGTCGATTCCCGACTGGGCGATCGCATAATGGGTGCGGCCGGAGGCGGAGGAACAGACCGCCGGAACGTCATAGAGCTTGGCCCGGTCCAGTTCGGAGATCTTCTTCAGGGCCCATGTGTTCTCATGGGACCCCCCATATTCGCTGACTTCGCAGGCCGGGTCGTTCGAAAGGCGGTATGCCGTCTTTTCCCCCTTGAGCACGACCGGCGCGCTCTTGGGCAACAGGTAGCGAAACGCGACCCCGTCGCTGCTGGCGCGCGCTTCCACCGACAGCGTGCGGTGGGCGCCGGTCTTTTCGCGGAAGGTGACGACGGCGCCGTTGTACCAGTCCCGCGCCGTCTTGGACTTTGTCGCCGTCAGCGGAATGTCACGCCGCTGGCTCTGCTTTTTGACGTCGACGACCTCCAGGTCCGAGAAGTCGGCCGCGTTCGAAAGCTCCAGGCCCAGCGGCGACGCCGACACGATCGCCTCGCCCTTGCGATAGACCGAGTAACTCGCTCCATCGGCGGCGATCCTGATCTCGGCCGCCTTGTCCGGCGAGGCCACGATGACTTGCGACGCGGCGAGCGCCATCACGATATTGAACACTAGGGACTCCCTTGGAGCGCGAATTCGAAAGATGCGACGGCGCTGCTATTGCAACAACTCGACGCCGTAGGGCTTGAGGTTGATCTTTCCGGCATAGGTCTGGTGCGTGAGCACACCCGATTTGGAGCCTGAGAAGGTCACGGTCGCGGGGGCGTTGTTGGTGTTTACATACATCGTCCGCCCTTCGACCACGCGCGCCACGACGCCCTTCGGCGTCTCGGGACCGCGCTCGATCCCGAGCTCGGGATAGAGCGACCGCAGCAAGGGGCCGATCAGGCCGGGCTGGGCTGCGGTGGCCAGATAGATCGCCTGCCCCTTGCCGAAGTGGTTGATCGCAACGGCCGCGCTCTTTTCCGGCGTGTTCTCGAAGGTCGCCAGGGGCTTGGCGGCGCCGAGCTCGAGCACTTCGTAGTAGGTATCGCCCCCGGTCAGGGTTTCGCCGTTGAACTGAACCTTCAGCGGTTCCCAGTGCCGATAGAAGGCGTTGGTGCGCAAGCCGAACACGTCGGCCAGGCGCCCCGGCAACGGCGTCTCGAACCATTTGCCGGTTTCGTCGACCTTCGCTGAATAGCCGGTCATGACGACCGTGCCGCCGTCGGCGACGTATTTGCGCACCGCCGCGGCGGTCTGGGCGTCCATCACATAGGCGCTCGACAGGACGATCAGCTTGTACTTGTCGAGCCGGTCGTGCCCGAAATCGATCACCGCCGCGTCGATATTGTCCTCGAACAACGGCTGATAGGCCGCCTTCACCTGCTCGGTGTAGTTGCCTTTGAAGTACTCCTGCATCGTGTTCGGACCCGGGGGCGGACTGGTCAGCCACATCGTATCGAACGAGTAGTTGACCGCGACCTGGGGCTGGCGGTCGCGCGGGAAGCCCAGGGTCTTGAGGGTCTGGAACTCGCTGGCGATCCGGCCGAACTCGTCGACCTTCCAGGAGGGACGGCCGTCGTGATCGACCAGGCCGAACAGCGCCTGTTCCTCGCCGCCGATATGGGAGTTGAACGTCCAGGCCAGGAAGGTCTGTCCGTAGTAGAGCAGCCCGAAATAGGCCCACATCCGCGACCGTCCGGGGTCGCCATAGAAGCCGCCGCCGCCGGCCGTGAATTCGTTGAACCAGACCGGCGTTTCGTGCGCGGCCCTGTTCATCATGACCTCGAAGCCCGCGCCCAAGGCGTCGCCGGGATAGAAACCCTGGGCGCCATAGGTCGAGACCTGGTCCCATGACCGCAGATAGTCGAACCCCTTAGTCGAGGCGGTGGGCCAGAAGTTCGAGGCGACCGGAAGGTTGGGCGCGTACTGCTTGCGGACCCCCTCCAGGTCCTTGAGCGCGCCGATCGCGTCGTCGGACCAGTACCGGCGCAGGTCCAGATAGCGCTCGTTGGGCCCGGGGCCGCGGATATAGGGCAGGTCGACCTCGTCCCAGCTGTTGACCCGCCGCGACCAGCGCTGCGTCGCCCAGGCCTTGTTGAGCGCCTCGATCGTTCCGTATTTCTTCTGCAGCCAGGTGACGAAGCGCTCGCGGTCCGCGGTCGAATAAGAGACTTGGCCGTTGCCGATCTCATTGTCGTAGCCGACCGCGATCACCGCCGGGTTGTGGGCGTAGCGCTCCATCATCTTCTGCCCGAGCCGCCTGGCCAGGCGGCGATAGTCCGGGTCGCTGATGTTGTCCCAGTAACGCGTCGCCGCGTTCAGCCTGGCGCCGTCCTGGTTGACGAGGTCGACGCCGGGATAGCGCTTGTGCAGCCAGATCGGGGCCGGCTGGCCCGGAATGTCGACGATCACCTTGATCCCCGCCGCGTGCATCTGGGCGATCACCTCGTCGAACCATTCGAAGGTGAAGCGGCCTTCCTCCGGCTCGAAGGAGTCCCAGGACAGGTCGCCCATGCGGACCAGGTTGAACCCGGCGGCCTTCATGATCGCGATGTCCTGGCGGACCTGCTCGGGCGACCGGTCGATCGGCTGATAGCAGGCGCCGACGAACAGCTGGCCCTTTCCCGGCCAGTCGGGATGTCCCGCCGCGCTTTGCGCCTGGGCGGGCGATGGTTGGACGACCGGCGGGAGGCCGGTCGCCAGCATCAGCGCCAAGGTGAGGCCGACCAAGCGGGCGGAACGATGTCCCATGAAACTCAAGTCCCAATCTGGTTGTGGAATTGCCGTTGCACGCCGTCGGCGCCTCAGGCGAAGCTGATCTTGAACACGCTGGCATGGCGCGTCGGCAAATGGGCCGGGACGTCGATCGACAGCGCGCCGGCGCCCTGGCGGAACTTGAGCGGTCCGCGAAGGCCCAGCATCTCGACCCGCGCGACGCGTCGGTGTTCATGCGGATTGCCGACGGCGAGCGCGGCGATCTCGGTCACGCCCGAGGGCTCTCCGAGCGCGATCGCATAAAGGGCGCCGCCCTTGGTCGTGAAGCGGATGTCCCGGGCGGTATAGGCCGCGCTTTCCTGGAACGCCCCAGCCGCGGCTTCGGTCGGTCCTTCGCCGTACAGCTTCCACGGCCGGGTTCCGTGGATAGCCTCGGCGTTCACCGCCATCCACGGCGCCAGCTCTTCCAAGAGCAGCTGCGACTCCGGCGGCAGGCTGCCGTCCGGATACAGCACGACGTTCAGCAGCAGGTTGCCGTTCTTGCTGACGATGTCGGCCAGCATGGCGATGACTTCCGAGGTGGTCTTGTACTTGAAGCCGTCGCTGTAGAACCAGTCGCCGTTGGAGGTGTCGGTCTGCCACGGCAGCGGGTTGATACCGTTCAGCACCCCGCGCTCGACATCCTGGACCGCCCATTCCTTGTGGAACTCGCCCGAGCCCAGGTCCTTGCAATTGTACACGGCCTCGAGCTTGCCGCTGCGGGCGATGCTGCTGTTGTACATGTGGGCGACCAGGCTTCGCCCGACCTCGCCGAACGGCAGTCCGCCGTCCGAGTAGAGGAGGTCCGGCTCGTAGGTGTCGAGCAGGTCGCGGATGCGGTCGAACCAGATCTGATGGAACCTCGGATCGCGCGTGTACCAGCTGTCGGCGGAGCCGCGGTAAGGCTCGTTGTGCGGCGGGTGGTAGAGGTCGGCGTATCTTGGGTCCGCGCCGTCATAGGCCACGCCGTTTTCGGGCCAGGTCTGGTTGTAGAGATGGCTGGGATGATACCAGTTGTGACTGGCCCCCAGATGCTCCGACACGCCAAAGCGCAGCTTGCGCTTGCGCGCGGCCGCCTCCCACGCGCCGACGATGTCGCGCTTGGGCCCCATGGCTACGGCGTTCCACCGGTGGTGCTTGGAGTTCCACAGGTCGAAATTGTCGTGGTGCACCCCCATGCTGACGAAGTACTTGGCGCCGGCGGCGGCGTACTTGTCCATCAAGCCCTCGGGATCGAACTTCTCCGCCGTCCACAGGGGGATAATGTCCTTGTAGCCGACTTTGGAAGGCTGGCCGTAGGTCTTCAGGTGGTGGTCGTAGTGCGGGTGGCCCGGAACGTACATATAGCGGGCGTACCAGTCGCCCTGGCGCGGCACGGCCTGCGGTCCCCAGTGGGCCCAGATCCCGAACTTGGCGTCCCGGAACCAGTCGGGCGCCTGGTAGGTCTTCAGAGACTCGGGCTCCTGGCGGAACGGGCCCTTGGCGATCGGCAAACGATAGTCCGGCGTCGGCAGCTTGGCGCAGGCGTCCGCGGAGGGCTCCTGCCGCGCCTGGGCGGCTCCCGCCAGACCCAGGGCCGCCAGGGCGGGGACACCCAGGAAATGCCGCTTGTTCAAGGTCACCATGTCCAACTCCCCAAAATTTCTCTGACTATTTCTGTTAGGCCGCGACCTGTAGATCGCGAATTCGACAACCAAGACGTCCGCTATTTTCCGGAGGAATGCAGGACGCGTCCAAAGAACGGCAGGACGTTATTCTGGAAACGACTGGCGACGGCGCTGCCGTGATCGCCGCTGTAGATCTCGAAGGTGTTCGCCACGCCTGAGGCGTCCAGGCGCTCGTGCAATTCGGCCGCATCGACCTTCAGGCCGTCGCGATCGCCCACGTCGATGGCGATCGCCTGGTACCGGCGTAGATTGAAGATGTACTGGTCGAGCATGCTCAGCGGCGCGTTGGCGGCCCATCGCGCCAGCACCGACCGATCGACGACGCCGTTCGACGTCGGCAGGTCGACATAGAACGGCGGCTTCTTGGGGTTGGGCGACCAGGCGGCGGCGACGGCGAAGGTCGCGCGCGGCAGGAAGCCGAGCCTGGTCGCCTCCTCCCGGGTCTTGACGGCTTCGACAGCGGCGCCGGTCTCCGGGGGTGGCGCATCGCGGGCCGACAGGCAGCACGGGCTCATGATGTACAGCGCGCCGTAGGTCTCGGGGTGTTTCATGCCGAGGCGCGCGACGCCGTAGCCGCCCATCGAGTGACCGGCCAGGCCGCGGCTCAGGCGGTCGGGCAGCGTGCGGTAGTGCGCGTCGACATAGCCGACCAAGTCGCGAGTGATGAAGCCTTCCCAGTCGCCGATCGTCACCGAGCTCGAATACATCGAGCCGTTGTGCAGGGTCTGGGTGTCGGGCACGACGACGATCATGCCGGGCGCGCCCGCGGCGAAGGCGCCCTCGGCGGTCTGCGGGGTCTGGAGCAATCCCGCGAACCCGTCGGCGGTCAGGCCGTAGCCGTGCAGCGCATAGACCACCGGATAGCGGCGCGCCGTGTCGGCGGCATAGCCGGGCGGGAGATAGACCACGACGTCCCGGTCTGCCGACTCGCCTTCGAGATTGCCCTCCAGGGCCGCGCCGTGGACCTTGATGCGCTCGACGGTCACGGCCTTGGCGCTCGCCGCCACCGGCGCCGCGGCCGCCTGCAGGTCCGCGCCCGACGCCGCCAACAGAACAGCCATCGCCATGGAAGCCCAAACTGCCTTCATCTGCCTCCCCGCCTCCTTCATGGGTGGAAGCGAAAATCGCTCCACCGCTTGTGCTTTCTCGCGCCCCTGTTCCGGGGCTTGGCCGACGGTCAGTTCGGATTGCCGACCGGTATGATCGCCGCGCCCTGGGCCGCCCCGAACTTGATCCGCAGGACCTGCTGGCGATCGACCAGGTTGAGGCCGTTGTCGGTCTGGTCGCCGTTCCAGACCCGCCGGAAGATCCATTTTCCGTTCTCGAACCGCCCCTCCTCGACGCGGAGCATCTGGCCGCTTTCGGGCTTGGACGCCTCGAACTTCACGCGGGTGTTGAAGCCGGTCAGCAGGTAGTCGCCCGGTCCCAGCTCGGCGATCACAGCGCCGCCCACGGGCTCTGGATTGCCGGTCGGCTTGTCCGTACCGAACTGCCATTGGCCGAAGGTGGCGACGGCGCGGTAGGGGCCGAGGTCCATCACCTGGGTGTGGTTGGCCTTGGGGTCGGTCGGCTCGGAGACGCCCCAGGTCTTGCCCGCGAACGCCAGGGCCGCCCACTCGCGCGCCATGGGCTCGAACAGGGTGTAGTTGCGGGCGAACAGCTTGGCCTTGGACTCGTCGAAGTCCTTGGCCCCGAGCGGGTAGTTGTAATAGCCGGTGTCGTCCATGCCGAACGGCGAGAACCCGATCGCCCCCTTGCCGATGGTCGCGAAGAAATAGCGGGCGAACTCGGTGTCGTTGCCGGTTTCGGGCACGAAGAGCGTGTTGTCGGGCCTGGAGTAGTAGTCCAGATAGGCCAGGTACGCCGCATGGTCGCGGACATAGATGTCCGGCGCGACCAGGTCGATCGACGGCGCGGCGGCCTTGTAGACGTCGATCACGTGGTGCACCGGGCCACCGCTGGCATAGGTCGGGGCCGGCTGCCGGCCGAAGGCCGAGGCCAGGGCCGCGTTCATGTACATCGGCAGCGGCTTGACCGCCTTGCCGGCCTTGGCGATTTCCTCGACATAAGCGGCGAACGACCAGGCGTTGAAATATTCGTCGGCGTCGGTCCCGAACACGGCCTTCCAGCTCCCCGGCGACTTGCCCAGGCGCTTGAGCAGGGCGGCGGGAACCGGCCCGTCGAACAGCTTCTGGGCCGCGGGCGAGAAGTCCCGGACGCTACCGTAGGAACCGACCTCGTTCTCCGGCTGGATCATGATGATCGTGTTCTGCGGGTCGATCTGCCGGATATGCTCCATCAGCTTGACGAAGGCGCGCTTGTCGGCCTCCAGGGTGGTGCGGCTATGCGGCGAAAGCACATAGTGCGGCTGGCCGCTGGCAGTCATCATCCGCGGGAAGCGCTTGGCGTCGAGCTTGACCCATTCCGGCGTGTAGCTGGGTCCAGTGTTCTTCCAGGTGCCGAACCATAGCAGCACCAGCCGCACCTTGTTGGCGCGGGCCTGCTCCACCAGCGTGTCGACGAACGAGAAGTCGAACTGACCCTCGGTCGGCTCGATCTGCTCCCAGGCGACCGGAACCTCGACGGTGTTGGCGTGGATGCGCTTGATCGTCGGCCAGACCTCCGGCAGCACGTCCGGATAGTTGCTGCTGTTGTTGACCTGGGCGCCCAGCATCAGGAACGGCGCGCCGTCGACGAACAGGGCGTGGCGGCCGTCGCGGGTCACGATGCGCGGAACGGGGTTGGCCAGCGGCGCGTCGGCCGCCATCGCCGAACCGCCGGCGAAAGCCAGAGCGAGGGCCGCCAGGCTGCTGGCGATGCGCGGCGACCGGCCGCCTTGAATCGAAGTCCACATGCTCAGAAAACTCCATGCCCCCGCACGAACGGCGGGGTCGATCTGCTGGACGAGGGTTTGACCGGCCTCCCGGTCAATCTGCCGCGTTCACTCGCGCTCGGCGACGATCACCTCCGCGCTCATGCCGAACGGTCGGCCGGGGGCGACGGCCATCAGCACCGCCACGGTCCGCTGGCCCTCCTTCGCCGGCAGCGGCGCCGTCAGGGCTCCGGGCGACGTATCCGTCCTGGCCGCGACCTTGACGCCGTCGACATAGATCTCGGCCGGTCCGTTCAGGCGGCCGAACAGCAGCCTTCCGCCGGCCCGCCTCACCGTCGCCCGGGGCGTGAAGGTCGCGCGATAGAGGACGAAGCCGCCCTCGGGATCGGCGTCCTGCAGCAATCCCGGCCTTGTCCAGGTCCAGGAGTTCATGTCGTTGTCGGCCGGCTTGGTCGACGGGTCGGGACGAACGCGGGTCACCGGCGAGACGCGCCAATCGGAGAGGATCGAGCTGGGCGGAGTCCGCGGCTCCATCAGTCGCGCGCCGGGCTGGAGCGACAGCTGGGTCTGCGCGGATCGCAGTCCCGGCGCCGAGGCCGTCAGGCGCAGGACGCCGCTGGAGTCGCGATCGCTCTGCACGATCACCTGGGCCAGGCCGTTGAACAGGCTGCGGGCATTGCCCTTCTCCGGTTCGTGGCAGTTGGGATCGCCATTGCCCAGGCCGATGATCCGCCCGTTGGCGATCTCGAAGGTCACCGGCAGGTTGGCCGTGGGGACCACCCTTCCCGCCTTGTCCAGCGCCTCGACAGTGATCGGCGCGGCGTCGGCGCCGTCGCCGGTCAGGACGGTTCGGTCCGGCGTCAGGCGTAGGGCGACGGGCGGACCGGCGGTCTCGACGACCGCCTTCGACACCGGCTTGCCGCCGACATAGCCGATCGCCTCCAGGCGTCCGGGCGCATAGGGCACGGTCCAGGACGGCATGACGAAGGGATCGACCGCCTGGCGCGAGACCGGCTTGCCGTTGAGGCGCAGCTCGACCTCTTCGGCGTTGGTCAGCGCCATGACCTTGATCGGCTGGCCCTCCTTGCCCGGCCAGGTCCAGTGCGGGGCCAGATCCAGCAGCGGCCGGTCCTTGATCCACTGGGCCCGGTGCAGGAAGAACGCCATCTTTGGGAAGCCGCACAGGTCCATGGCCCCGAAGAACGAGCTGGCCGAGGGCCATTCGAACGGGGTCGGTTCGCCGCGATAGTCGATGCCCGACCACAGGAACGCCCCCGCCACGAACGGACGCTTGGCGATCGCCTCCCAGCCCTTGCGGTGGGTGGTGCCCCAGGACGACGGCTCCTCGTCGTTCTCGGCCAGGATGTTGCGCGCGCGATCGGTGAACCATTCGCCCCGGGTCATGAACGCGGAGGTGTCCTCCGAACTCATCATCGGCAGGTTCGGATGCTCGGCGTGGAAGCGGTCGTAGTTGTCGGACTGGTAGTTGAAGCCGACCACGTCGACGGCCTGGGAGACATTGATCGGGTTGAACATGCCGTCGTTCATCGCGGCGGTGACCAAGCGGCTGTCGTCCAGCCGCTTGACGGCGGCGACCATGCGCCGAACCATCTGGTAGCCCGCCTCGGTGCCCTGCATGGGCTCCTCGTTGAACACCGACCACAGGAAGACGCTGGGGTGGTTGCGGTCGCGGCGGATCAGCCATTCCAGTTGCCGCATGTAGTCGGGGCTGGGATTGAAGTTGCGGTTCTCGTCGAGGATCAGCACGCCCAGCCGGTCGGCCGCCTCCAGCATCTCCGGCGCCGGAGCGTTGTGGGCGCAGCGAACGGCGTTGGCGCCCATGGCCTTGACCCGGCGCAGCCGGAAATCCCACAGGCTGTCGGGCACGGCCACGCCGACCCCGGCATGGTCCTGGTGCAGGCAGACGCCCTGGATCTTCAGCGATCGATCGTTGAGGAAGAAGCCCTGGTCGGCGTCGAACCGCAGCGTCCGGAAGCCTGTCGAGGTGATCGCCTCGTCGACCCTCTGGCCGGCCTGCAAGACACGGGTGCGCACCGTGTAGAGCGCTGGATCGTCGACCGACCAGAGGCGCGGGCTCGCGACCTTCAGCACCAGCCGGGCCTCGGCCTGGTCCAGCGATGGGACTTCGGCCGCGACGCGCCCCGCGCCCACCACCTTGCCCCAGGGATCGACCAGTTGGGCCTCGACCTCCACCGCCTCGGCCTTGGGGCCGATATTGCCCAGGGTGGCGACGACCGGCAGGGTCCAGCGCCCCTGCCCGTCTCGCCGCGGGACGGCATGGACGCCGTCGTCGGCGATGTGCACGGCCGCGCGCTTGGTCAGCCAGACGTGGCGATAGATGCCGCCGCCCTCGTACCACCAGCCCTCCATCGGGTCGGCGTCGACCCGCACGGCGATGCTGTTGAGTTCGTCGCCGTAACGGGCGAACGGGGTGAGGTCGATCTGCAGGGCGTTGTAGCCGCTCCAGTTATGGGCCACGACGCTGCCGTTGAACCAGACCGTCGCCTGGGTGGCGATGGCCCCGAACTCGATGGAGATGTGCTTGCCGCGATCGGCGGGATCCAGCCGCAGGGCGCGGCGGTACCAGGCTTTGCCGCGCGGACGATAGCCCTGGGAGAGGTTCTCGTCCTTGTCGAACGGCCCCTCCACCACCCAGTCGTGGGGCAGGTCCAGTTCGCGCCAGTCGCTGTCGTCGTATTCGGACGAGGCGGCGCCCTGGGCGTTCCCGGCCTTGGCGTTGGCGTAGGACCAGCCGTGGCCCTTGACCTTCGGAAACGGCACGTCGCCCAAGTGGAAACGCCAGCCCTGGTCCAGCGACGTCCGGGCGCCGGGCGCCTTGAGCTGCGGCCTCGGATAGGACCGACCCGACTCCGCGACGTCGCCCGCGCTCGCCCAGACCAGGCCTGGCGCGCCGCCCGCGGCGCCCAGCGCGATGGCCGAGGTCGCCCACAGGAAACGGCGGCGATCCACGGTCACGCTGGCCTTCTCATTCATGTCGCCCTCCCGACGTCTTCGGCCTGCGCTCAACCTATCACCTGGCGCATGGCGGCGGCGGCGGCGACCTCGTCACCGTCCCGGACGGCGTAAAAGACCCTGCGCATCGCCCTGGATCGGTCCGCCGTCGATCCGCGCTTCCAGCGGGCGTCCAGCAGCAGTTGAGCCTCGATCAGCCCGGACAGCGAGCGCATCACCGGTCGGTCGGACGCCGCGCAGATCGTCAGCCTGAAGACCCGCTGAATAATCCGGATCGCCGTGTCGGAGGGATCGGCCGCGAGGTCGGCCAGGCATTGATCCAGGACCTGTAGATCATCAAGCGAACGCCGCTTGGCCGCCCGGCGCGCCGCCTCGCACTCCAACCCCAGGCACATCGCCCGCAAGTCTTCGCCAAACACCGGGTTGTCACCGGCGCTGAGGCGCCATCTCAGGACGTCGCGATCGAAGTGGCTCCAGTGCTCGGCTCGCCGGACCGTCGCTCCGACACGCGTCTTGACGCTCAGAAATCCCTTCGCGGTCAGGCCGCGAATGACCTCGCGCAGGAAAGAACGGGAGACCTGGAAACGGCCCAGCAGCGCCGCCTCGCTGGGAAAGCCGGTCACGTCGTAGGCGCCGTCCATGATCTCAAGCGCCAGGACACGCAACATCTGATCATGGGCCGAACGTGGGCGCTCCAGGCCCAGTCCTGGCCAGGATGACCGCCCCTCGTTCTCGGCGCGCCGATCGGGTCCGGCCGCGACCAAGAGCGCCGCCTCGGACGGCAGGACCTCCTCGGCCCCGGCGCCACGCCCCGGTTCCTCCTCGCCGGCCTCTTGTCCGCGACGTCCCGCGTTTCCCTCGGCGCGCATCACGGAATCGCCCGTGTCGCCACCAAGCCCGGCCGTTCGAGCATCACGCCCGCCGGCGCCGGCATGCCCTCGCCCTTCAAAAGTTTGGCAAGAGAGGACATCGCCTGAGCGGTAGCATCGCACGTCAAACGCTTTGCCTCCGAAGCATTTTTAACCCTCCCATTTGCCTACCGGGGTCCTGGCGCTCTCTGGGCGCCGACCGAACCGCAGCGACGCGTCGCAGAATGGCAACGCTGTCATCACCCTACCGACCTACCTCATCGCCGCAAATTAGCAAGCCTATTCCTCATACAAATATGGTGAAATCTTCAGGATGTGGCGCCATGTCGCTGACACCGGTAGCATTGCAGGAAACAGAAGCTGACCCAGATCCTCGATCCGAAAGGCGGATCTAGCGAGCATAACTGACTGTATTTTCGATGCGATACCTTGCTAGAGCTGTTAGATCAGCCCTCCGCAGCACCCATACGCTGGCGTCATCCGGAAGGATAATTAATCAGACAATTTAAATAAATCACCGGGACAGGCCTGGCGCTCGCACCCTCGCGCGGAAGGATCAGCCACCGCCCTCGCGGGTCGCCTGCCGAAGGGTCGGCAAAATTCACCAGACACAGAAAAAGGTAATTTCTGCCCGAAAATTAGCTCGTTATTGTATATATGCAGATGTTTTCATATGGGCGCCTGTCTTTGAGACTTGGCGAACGACGCTGCTCCCTCTTCCACGCCGTGACGAACGCCCGTCTCAAAGGCTGAGGCGCGACGGCCAAGCACGGCGTTGCAGAAAATCCGGCGACATCGATCGAGACGCCGTCGCCTCGAAAGGCGCCCCCGACTGGAACTCGAACCAAAGACGTTTTCGGTAGCGACGCCAAGAGGAAGCGGCCAGCGCTCCGCGCAGCCTTCGCGAACCTCGCCCACCACGAGCCGCTACCTCGGCGTCGTTCCAAGACGCGCGCTTGAACACACGGTCCCGCAAGCGTCCGCTTGCCCGGGAGCGCGGCGAAAGCTAGAGGCTGGAGCCTGGGTTTTCGAAGGTCTCGCCATGTCGGATCGCAAGTACACCGCGCCCGCCCTGGAAAAAGGGCTGGATATCCTCGATCTGCTGGCGAGCCACGGTCAGGCCATGACGCTGTCCCAGATCTCGGTGGCGCTGGAAAAGTCCGTCGGCGAGATCTTCCGGATGATCCACGTTCTGGAGTTCAAGGGCTTCATCGAGACGGTCCCAGGCGCGGAAGGCTATGCGTTGACGAACCGGCTGTTTCGGCTCGGCATGGCGCGGGCTCCGGTCAAGACTCTGCTGGAGGCGGCGCTTCCACAGATGCGCGAACTGGCCGCACGGGTCGAGCAATCCTGCCACCTCGCCCAGGCTTCACGCGAACAGATCGTCGTCGTCGCCCGGATCGAAAACCCCGGCTACTACGGCTACTCGGTGCGCACCGGCCACCGGCGCGACATCGTGGAAGCCACTTCGGGCATGGTGCTCTACGCCTTTCAGCCGCCGCCGGTGCAGGCCAGATGGCGCGAGGTGATCTTCGACGGCGTCTCCGAGGCCGACCAGGCCACGTTCCTGGCCAACGCCGAGCAGGTGGCCCGGCAGGGCTATTGGCGCGCCGAGAGCGATCTCGTGCCCAACGTCACAGACGTCTCGTCGCCGATCATGGCCGACGGCGCCGCGGTCGCGGCCCTGACCATGCCCTACATCTATAAGCGTGGCATGCGGCTGGCCGACGAGATCATCGCCGAGGTGATGGCCACCGCCGCGGTGATTTCGAGCGAGATCCAAGGCATCACCTGACAGAGGCGGAGCCTGCCGAGGTCATGATGTCGACCGTCGCGGCGGCTCGATGAAGGCCAGGCCGTAGACGACGCTGGTGTTCTTGCGGCCGATCAGCTTCACCTTCGACTGGGCCAAGGTCGTGGGCGGCGCCGGATAGTCGACGACCACCCAGTCGCCCCGTCCTGGTCCCGGCCTGCGCTCCACGGCGATTTCGACGCCGTCGACCTCGATCGCGAGTTCCCGGTCGACGTTATCGCCCCAGTAGGTCACCTGCAGGATCGCCGCGCCGGGCCGTCGGGCCATCGTGAACGAGACTTCAGCGCCCTGGGGAATGGAGCGATTGTGTCGCCCGTAGAAGGTGTCGGGGGCGCCGCCGGTGGCCTCCAGGTCGTGGTCGCGCTCGGGCTGCATCTCGCCGATATGGAACACGTCGATCGTGCGCCGCGCCAGATCCGCCCGTTGCGCCTCGGCGGCGAGATAGGCTTGGCCGCCCTCGGCCCAGGTGGCTGGCGTGAAGGTCGGGAAATAGACCGCCGCGCGCCGGTCATACATGGCGTAGAACGGACGCAGGGTCTGGTCTTGACCCAGGACGCTCGTCGCCGAGTAGTGGTGGAGGCCGCCGCCGGGCTTCAAGGCGTCGATGGGCGCGGCCTGGCTCAGAAGGGCCGGCGGCGCGCCGTCGAAGGCCGCCGCCGCGGGGCCCAGGTCGGACGCCAGCACCAGCGGGCCGCTCATGAAGGCGTAGGTGTCGGTGGCTCCCTTCAGGGCGACGGCGCGCAGCGAACTCGGCAGGGTCACCGCGATCCGGTCCCCCGCTCGCCAGTCGCGCGCGATGCGCCAGTAGCCGTCGACCACCTTGACCGGGAGATGGCGGCCGTTGAGCGTGATCGTAGCGCCCTCGGCCCAACCGGGACATCGAATGGCCAGGGCCGTCGGGTGGGCGGGCGCGCGGTCCACACGGATGGCGACCTCGGCGCTCTCGGGATAGCGGGTTTCCATCACCAGCTTGATCCCGCCCGGCAGGTCCAGCGTCGAAGGGATGAACAGGTTCACGTAGAGGGAGGCCGAATCGCGCCAGTAGATCGAATCGGCGTGCTTGGCGTGGCTTTCCATCCCCGATCCGACGCAGCACCAGAAACTGTTCTCGGCCGTGGAGTAGTCGCGCTTGGCGCCGGCTTGCAGCGGCATGAAATAGGCGAACTGGCCGGTGTCGGGACGCTGATGCGCCAGGATATGATTGAGCTGGGCGCGCTCGTAGTAGTCGAACAAGGCGCCCTCTGGCCGCCAGGTGAACAGCCGTCGCGTCAGCTTCAGCATGTTGTAGGTGTTGCACGCTTCGCAGGTGGCCGTGGTCAGGCGGTCGCCAAACTGGTCGGGCGGGCCAAAATGCTCGCGCTCCGAATTGCCGCCGATCACGTAGCTGTGGTGGTCGACCACGGTCTGGTGAAAGAAGCGGGCGGCGTCGCGGTACTCGGTCTTGCCGCTGGTTTCGTAGAGCCGCGCCAGGCCGATGATCTTCGGGATCTGGGTATTGGCGTGCAGCCCATCCAGCGTATCGCGACGCGCGATCAACGGCTCGACGACGGCCTGGTGGCGTAGCCGCTCGGCCAGGCGCAGCCAGCGGGCCTGACCCGTGATCGCATTAAGCTCGGCATAGGATTCCAGGATGCCGCCATGCTCGACCGACAGCACCTTCTGGATCTGGGCGTCCGAAAGCGGTTCGAGCACGCCGGCCAGGTACGCGGCCAGGCCCAGAGCGATCGGCAGCGCCCTGTCGTTCCCGGCGAGCAGGTGCGCGTCGATCACCCCGGCCAGGACCTTGTGATACGTATAGAGCGGGACCCATCCGCCGTTCAGCGCCCAGGTCGCCTCGATCTGGCCACGTCGCACTTCCTCGAAGATGACCTTGCCCGGAACTTCCTGGCCGCCGCGCTCGGCCGTCGTGCCGCCAAGATAGCCATCGCCTTCGGCCCGCTGGATCTTCGCCATCTCGGCCAGCGTGCGATCGAGAACCGCCGCCACTTCCGGATCTCCGGTGTTGGCCACCGTGAGACTGCAGGCCGACAGCCAATGGCCCAGGGTGTGGCCGGCGATGCTCGCGCTTTCCCAGCCGCCGTAGCGCGGCTTGTCGGCCTTCAACCCCGCCGACCAGTAGAAATTGTGCAGCAGTCGCTCTGGATCCAAGGCCAGGAGGTAGCGGCGATTGGCGGCCATGGCGTCGCTGAAGGCCGACGGCGCGAGGCTCACGTACCGTGCGGGAACCGCTTCGATCCCACGGTCCGAGGCCATCGCCAGGCCCGGCGCGCTGACGAAGGCCGCCGATAGAAGGCTCCCGGTGAGCAGCAATTCCCGGCGGCTGAGATGAGCCGCGTTCAGGCCGGACGGCATCCGCGGCAAACCAGATTGCCCCACGCGCGGATCGCTCATGCTCTCACCAAGGCGCCCTGAACCACGGCCAGCCGCACGGGTCGTCCGCGGTGAAGGTCGACGTCCAGGCTGGAACCGGCATGGACGACGGTGACGCGCCCGTCGATGCTGGCCGTCAGCACCGCCTCGGTCAGCTTGCCGCCAGCCCAATGGACATCGACACCAACCGCGCCGCGCGCCCGCAAGCCTGTCATGCGGCCGGTCGGCCAGGCCGACGGCAGGGCCGGCAGCAGGTAGATCCTGTCGTTGCGGCTTTGCAGAACCATCTCGGTCATGCCCGAGGTCCCGCCGAAATTGCCGTCGATCTGGAACGGCGGATGGGCGTCGAACATGTTCGGATAGGTCCGTTCCGGCCCTAGCAGCAGTTTGAGCACGTTGTGAGCGTGGTCGCCGTCGCTCAGCCGCGCCCACAGGTTCAGCCGCCAGGCGATGGCCCAGCCGGTGGCGAGGTCGCCGCGCGTCAGCAGCGAGGTCCTGGCCGCCGCCGCCAGCTTCGGCGTCGTGTCGATCCCGATCTGGTCGGACGGGAACAGGCCGTAGAGATGCGAGACGTGGCGGTGATGGATGTCGACGGCGTCGGCGTCCCAGTCCTCCTGCCACTCCTGGAGCTGGCCGTCCTTGCCGATCCTGTAGGGCGCCAGCTTGTCGCGCGCCGCCTTCAGTTCGGCGACGAAGGCCTGGTCCGGACCCAGGATGGTCTCGGCCTTCAGACAGTTCTCGAACAGGTCCCGCACGATCGCCTGGTCCATGGTCGGACCGGCGACCAGGGACGAGCCGTGGCCGTGGTCGTTCTCCGGCGAGAGCGACGGATTGGTGACCAGCACCCCGAACTTCGGATCCACCACCAGGGTGTCGAGGAAGAACCGCGCCGAGCCCTTCATCAGCGGATAGACCCGCGCGAGGTAGGCGCGGTCGCGATTGTAGTCGTAGTGGTCATAGACGTGCTTGCACAGCCAGGCGCCGCCCGTGGGCCAGACGCCGTACATCGCCCCGTCGATCGGCGCGGTGGCCCGCCAAAGATCGGTGTTGTGATGGGCGACCCAGCCGCGCGCGCCGTACATCACCTTCGCCGTGGTCGTCCCGGTCTGGGCGATATCCCGCACGAGCGCGATCAGCGGCTCGACCAGTTCGGGAAGGTTGGTCGGCTCGGCCGGCCAGTAGTTCATCTCGGTGTTGATGTTGATCGTGTATTTGCTTCCCCAGGGCGCGTCGGTCTTGTCGTTCCAGACGCCCTGCAGGTTGGCCGGCTGGCTGCCCGGGCGCGAGCAGGCGATCAGCAGATAGCGGCCGTACTGAAAATAGAGCGCGGCCAGGGACGGGTCGTCGGTGGTCGGCGAGCGCTTGATCCGCTCGTCGGTGGGCAGCAGGTCGGCGCGCGTGCGGCCGAAGTCGACGCCGACCCGTCGAAACAGGACGCGGTGGTCGGCCTGGTGGTCGGCCAACAGCCTGGCCCAGGGCTTGCCGGCCAGCCTGGCCAGGGCGGCCTTGTTCAGCGCCGTCGGATCACCCGACACGTCGTCATAGCGGCGATAGCTGGTGGCGGCGGTGATCAGCAGCAGCACCTCGTCGGCGCCGGTCACCGAGAGCTTGCCGCCCTGCCCGGCCACCCGGCCGCCCTTGGCGCGGACCTCGACGCGGCACTCGAACTTCAGCTGGGCGGGGACGCCCTGCTGGCTGTCATTGCCGCCCGTCAGCACCAGGGCCGTCCCTTGGACCGAGGCGACGGGCTTGGACTTCAGTGGGCTGGCGAAACCGAGATCCACGGTGATCGCGCCCTTGCGACTGGCCGTGAGGCGAACGGCGATCACGCCATCCGGCGCGCTGGCGATCACTTCGCGGACATGGCGGACGCCGTCGGCGGTGAAGGTCGTCGTGGCGATCGCCCCGTCGATGTCCAGGTCGCGGACATAGTCGCTCGCCGCCTCCGCCAGACCCGGGAACTCGAGCTTCAGGTCGCCGATCGTCTGGTAGGACATCTGGCGCTTGGGCGCGCCCATGAACTTGGCCTCGGCCAGTTGGGTGGCCTTGGCGTACTCGCCCGCATCGATCAGCCGGCGGATCTCCGGCAAGGCGGCCAGGGCCTCGGGATTGGCGGGATCGTAGGGGCCGCCGGCCCACAGGGTGTCCTCGTTCAGTTGCAGCCGCTCGGCCGCGACGCCGCCGAACACCA
Organism: Caulobacter sp. LjRoot300; assembly: GCF_964253875.1. NCBI lineage: Bacteria > Pseudomonadati > Pseudomonadota > Alphaproteobacteria > Caulobacterales > Caulobacteraceae > Caulobacter > Caulobacter sp. LjRoot300. The sequence goes on along the minus strand of NZ_CAXUSA020000003.1, from coordinate 173,336 downwards.
TCGCCCCCAGCTTGCCCGAGCCGACCGGCAGGGCCTCGACCCATTCCCGGGCGGGCTGGCGGTACCAGAGGCGCGGCGGCGAGCCCTTGGACGTCGCGGCCCGGGCCGGAGCATTGGCCAGCGCCGTGGAAGCACCGAGGGCGGCGAGCGTGGACCGGCGTGTCAGGGTCATGGGACTCTCGAAGCGGGATTGGAAAATCGTCGGACGGCGCTAAAGCGGATCGAGCCACCTAGCCCGTCGAGTCGAATTACTCCGACAAGATACGGCGACGCCATCTTGGCGCAAGACGATCTTGGATCGTCCACGGCGGGGCCGCCCCTTCAAAGTTAGCGCTACCATTTATTTTTCACCAAATTAAGATGACCGAAAGTCTGGTTCAACGCCGACGTGTCGTCGAGCGATTTGCCGGACATAAGAACAGCCGCGACCTCAACCGCGCTCTTGGAGGAACCGACGCCAGATGATCCGTGAAAGCCTCATCGCCCTTTCCCTTCTGGCCGCCGGCGCCGCCCAGGCTCGCGCCCCCATCGAGACTGGCCGACGGCCAGCCGAGGGTCGCTCCACCGCCCCCGAGGCGACGTTCGACTGGTTCGAATATACGGGCGCCGACCCGTCGGACGCCGCATTCAAGCCAGGCCCGACCCAGTACGCCAACCCCATCCTCAAGGGCACCTATCCCGACCCGGCCGTGATGCGGGTCGGCAAGGACTTCTATTTCGTCAGCTCGACCTTCGCCTGGTTCCCGGGGCTTCCGGTCTTCCACTCCACCGACCTGGTGCACTGGAACCAGATCGGCAACGCCATCGATCGCCCTGGCATGCTCGACTTCAAACGCCTGGGCCTGTCGCGGGCGGTCTTCGCGCCGACCCTGAGCCACCGCGACGGCGTCTTCTATATCCTGAACACCTGCGTCGACTGCGGCGGCAATTTCCTGATCACAGCCAAGGATCCGAAGGGCCCCTGGTCGGACCCGGTGTGGCTGCCGGCGGTCGAGGGCATCGATCCGTATCTCTTCTTCGACGACGACGGCGGCGCCCTGATCGTCTTCAACGGCGCGCCTCCGGGCCCGCCCGAATACAAAGGCCACCGCGCCATCTGGGCGATCGGCTACGACGTCGAGGCCAGGAAGACCGTCGGCGCCCCCAAGCTCCTGCTCGACAAGGGCGTCAATCCGGCGGCCAAGCCCATCTGGCCCGAGGGCCCTCACATCCTCAAGAAGGACGGCTGGTATTATCTGGTCGCCGCCGAGGGCGGCACTGCCGAGGGCCACAGCCAGGTGGTCCTGCGGTCGAAGGACGCGTTGGGGCCGTATGTTCCCTACGCGCACAATCCCATCCTGACCCAGCGGGGCCTGCCCAAGAACCGTCCGCTGCCGATCACCTCGGCCGGGCACGCCACGCTGGTCGACACCCCGGACGGCAAGTGGTGGGCGACGTTCCTGGCGGTGCGGCCCTATGGCGACGATCTCTACAACACCGGCCGCGAGACCTTCCTGCTGCCTGTCGAGTGGAAGGACGGCTGGCCAATCATCCTGGAGAACGGCAAGACCATCCCCTACGTCCAGACCAAGCCGAACCTGCCCGCGACCACGCCGACCCCGCCGCCGACCGCCGGCGCCTTCACGGCTCGCGACGAGTTCGACGGCAAGGCCCTGCCGCTCAACTGGGTGACCATGCGGATCCCGCAGCAGCGCTGGTGGCGGCTCGAAGGCGGCAGGCTGGTCCTCACCGCGCGCCCTGAAACGATCGGCGGCATGACCCAGCCGTCGTTCTGGGGGCGTCGCCAGCAGCATATCAACGCCAGCGCCTCGACCCAGATGCGCTTTGCCCCGACCAAGATTGGTGACAAGGCCGGCATGGTCGCCGTGCAGAACGACGACCACTTCTTCTTCCTGGGCCTGACCCGGGACGCCAACGGCCGAGACAAGGTGGTGCTCGAGCGCCGCGCCGGCCCGAAGGACGCCGCCGACGGCGTGGAGGTCGCCAGCGCTCCGGTCACGCTCAGGCCCGGCGTCCCGATCCAGCTGAAAATCACCGCCCGAGGCGGCCTTTACGATTTCTCCTACGCGCTCGCTCCGGGCCAGTGGAAGACCCTGAAAGCCGGCGAGGACGGGACGATCCTTTCGACCAAGACGGCGGGCGGCTTCGTCGGCGCGCTGCTGGGCGTCTACGCCCACACCGCGGAGCTAGGCGCGGCCTCCAGTTCGACCGCCGGAACAAACTGAAGGCGACGCTGTCCAAAGGCGCGCCGATGCTCAAAGGGGAAGACGACATGACCAGACTGACTCGGCCGCTGGCTGCTTGGGCCGTGGCTTTGGCGCTGGGGGCGCCGACCCTGGTTCAAGCCCAGGCCGAGGCCGATCCGCCGATCACCGTGCGCATCGACCCTGGCGCGCAAGGCCCCAAGATCGACCGCAACATCTTCGGCCAGTTCGCCGAGCATCTGGGAACAGGCGTCTACGGCGGCGTCTGGGTGGGCAAGGACTCGCCGATCCCCAATACGCGCGGGATCCGCAACGACGTGGTCGAGGCGCTGCGCGCCATCAAGGTGCCCAATGTCCGCTGGCCCGGCGGCTGTTTCGCCGACGAGTACCATTGGCGCCACGGGATCGGCCCGGCCGCGAACCGGCGCGAGACGATCAATTCCAACTGGGGCGGCGCGGTCGAGCCCAACACCTTCGGCACCGACGAGTTCATGGACTTCGTCGACCAGATCGGCAGCGAGGCCTATGTCTCGGTCAATATCGGATCCGGCACGGTCGAGGAGGCCGCCGCCTGGGTCGAGTACATGACCGCCGACCCGCAGACCACCGCGGGCAAGGAGCGCGCCGCCAACGGCCATCCCGCGCCCTACAAGGTCAAGTATCTGGGCCTCGGCAACGAAAGCTGGAGCTGCGGCGGCGCCATGCGCCCCGACTACTATACCGACGAGATGAAGCGGTACGCGCGGTTCGTGCGAAACTACAATCCCAAGCAGACCGGCGCCGAGGCCATGCAGCGGATCGCCGTGGGTCCCAACCAGGGCGACACGGCCTATACCGAGGCCGTGATGGCCGCCCAGAAGTCGCACGACTGGGCCTGGAACATCGAAGGCCTGTCGCTGCACTCCTACACGACCGGCGGATGGCCGCCGTCCTATTCGAGCACCCGTTTCGACGAAACCGCCTACGCCAAGCTGCTGCGGGAGACGCTGGGCATGGACGACCTGATCGCCAAGCACGCGGCGATCATGGACAAGTACGATCCCGACAAGAAGGTGCCGCTGGTCGTCGACGAATGGGGCGTCTGGCTCGCGCCGCTGGAGGGCAGCACTCCCGGCTTCCTGGCCCAGCAGAACTCCCTGCGCGACGCGATCGTCGCCGCGCTCAACCTGAACATCTTCGCTCGCCACGCCGACCGCGTGCGCATGACCAACATCGCTCAGATGATCAACGTGCTGCAGGCGATGATCCTGACTGACAAGGACAAGATGGTCCTCACCCCCACCTACCACGTCTACAAGATGTACCTGCCCTTCCAGGACGCGACCCTGGTTCCGGTCAGCTTCGACAAGGGGACCTATGCGCAAGGCGACATCAAGTTGCCGCGCATCGACGCCACGGCCGTCCGCGACACCCAGGGCAAGCTCTGGTTGTCGGTGACCAACCTCGACCCGGCCAAGGGCGCGACGATCGATTTGGCTGGCTTCAAGGCGGCCAGCGCCAGCGGTCAATTGCTCACGGCGTCTCGCGTCGATGCGATCAACACCTTCGACGCACCCAACACGGTCGCGCCCAAGCCGTACTCGGCCAAGGCGTCCGCCAAGGGTCTCACGCTCGAGGTTCCCGCCAAGTCGATCCTGGTCGTCCAGCTCGCGCCTAAGGTCTGACCTTTGAGTCGCGGGGCGACCTGCGAGACCGCCCCGCGAACTCGCATACCGAACAATAGTCCTGATATTCTAAGGCGACGCGCCAAAAGGGGTGCGACGTTTCAGCCGGCAAATTGCCTGACAACTTGCCAAGCCTCACTGGGTTGCGCTTATAGACCGCTTCGCACCCAGGAGCCTCACGCCTATGCCGTTGGACGAGCCGGACGACAAGCCGATCAAGCGATTGGCGAGAGGGTCTGGCCGACGCCTGCGTGGCGCAGTCGCCCACTACCTCGGCACGGCGATCGTTTCGGGCCAGATTGCGCCGGGAGAGAAGCTGACCGGCGAAATCGCCAACGCCGAAGCGCTCGACGTTTCGCGCGGCGCCTATCGGGAGGCCGTTCAGGTCCTCACAGCCAAGGGCCTAGTGGAAAGTCGTCCCAAGGCCGGCACGCGGGTTCTGCCCCGCAGTTCCTGGAACATTCTGGACCCCACGGTCCTGGCCTGGGCCTTCGCCGCCGAGCCTGACCTCGCCTTCGTGCGCGACCTTTTCGAACTGCGCGCCGTCGTCGAGCCAGCCGCCGCCCGCTTCGCGGCCGAGCGTCGCGACAAGGACGACATCAAGGCGATGAAGGACGCCTTGGCGAAGATGCGACGCCATACCCTGGCGACCGAGACCGGCCGGGCGGCCGACCGCGCTTTCCACGATGCGCTGCTGCGCGCCACGCACAACGACGCGATGATCGCCCTCAGCGCCAGCATCGGCGCCGCGGTAAGCTGGACGACCGAGTTCAAGCAGCGTTCGCGCGCCCTGCCCCGCGACCCGGTGCCCGACCACGCCAAGGTCTGCGACGCGATCGCGGCCGGCGATCCGGAAGCCGCCAGCGCGGCGATGCGAGCGCTGGTCGATCTGGCGTTGGATGACACACGCTCGGCCATGTAGCCGCGGCGGGCGCCATGGCGCTGTCGACGCGATTTTTTCAAGACTGAAGCTCTGGGCCCGAGGCGACAGCAAATGGTCGCCTCGACAAGCGCCCTCGAATGACGATTTTTATATGTGAGATTATTCTTATCAATAAGAAATCGGTCGACGTTTTGACGACGAAATCGTAGATTTCGTTCGTGTAAATCCGAGACGTCGATGCCTTCGTTCGCTTCCCTGCGACCCGCCCGAGACACGCCCTTGGGACGTCGGGCGCCGCATCGGCTGGCCTATGAACTGATGGGCCGTATCGAGGCCGGGGCCCTTCGTCCCGGCGACTGGTTGCCCGCCGAGCGCGAGTTGCTGGAAGAGTTCCCGGCCAGCCGCACGGCCTTCCGCGAAGCGCTGATCATCCTGGAGTGCCTGGGCCTCATCGAGTCGCACCTTGGGGTCGGCAGCCAGGTGATCGCTCGTCGGCCCACCAGCAGCATGGGGCCTGCCGCCTCGGTCGATCTGGTGACGCTGCTGGAAGCTTGCCGCGCCTTCGAGATCGAGGCCGCCAGCCTCGCCGCCGGCCTGCCGGAAGAGAACGGACCGTCGCCCTTCGCGCCCAGCCCAAGCCTGAGCCCGTCAGGCCTGATGACCGCCAGGGACTGTCGAGACTTTCATGTCGCCCTCGCCCAGGGGAGCGGCAACCCGGCGATCCTGGCTTCGATCCGCAACCTCTGGGACATGGCTGCGGGGCGGCCGGCCCTCTACGTTCCCCTCAACGCCGCGCTCGCCCGCTCGGGCCGCGGGATCCGCGCCTTGCAGAGCCAGGTGGGCGAAGCTCTCCTACGCCGGTCTTCCCAGGCGATCCGCCAAGCGGTGAAGGCGTTGTTTGACGGCTATCTCGCCGCGGCGGTCGCGTTCGAAGACCAGGACGGTCACACGCGCTCCAGACCAAGGGTGCGCAAGGCCGCCCACGGCGGAACGAGCGAGCTGCCGCCGCTGGCCAATAGCGTCCAGATCGACGACGGTCTCTTGCTTTAGCGCCGCAACGCCGCCTCACTCGACGTCGGCGGCGGGCAGGAACTTCAGGCGATCGGCCGTCAGAACGGCCTCCGCCGGCACGGCCGTCCGGCTGAGGCGCGATCACGCGGCTCAGCGAGCCTGGAAGACGAGGTGCTGGCTGAAGAACGGCAGGACGTTATCCTGCAAACGGGCCGAAACGCCGCTGGTGTGGTCGCCCGCATAGATCTCGAAGCTGCTGGCGATCCCGTAGCGATCCAGCGCCGCATGCAGCTTGGCCGCATCGTCCTTCAGGCCGTCGCGGTCTCCGACATCGATGGCTATGGCCTTGTAGCGAGCGAGGGCGGAAACATACTGGTCCACGAAGGCTAGCGGCGCATTGGCGGCCCACTTGGCCAGGATCTCCGGTCGCGCCACGCCGTTCTCGACCGGCAGGTCCAGGAACAGCGGCGGCTTGTCCGGGTTGGGCGACCAGGCCGCGGCCGTCGCCAGTTGCGCGCGCAGGCCCCACGGCAGCTTCTGGGCGTCCTCGAGCGTCTTGACCTGGGCGAGCGTCGCGGCGCCCTCGCCGCCCAGTTGGCCGGCGTCGCGCGGCGACAGGCAGCAAGGGCTCATCATGTAGAGCGCGCCGAACACGTCGGCGTGACGCATGCCGATCCGGCTGACGCCGTAGCCGCCCATCGAGTGGCCCACTAGGCCGCGGCTCTCGCGGACAGGCAGGGTGCGATAGTGCTTGTCGATATAGGCGACCAGATCCCTGGCGACGAAGGTCTCGAAATCGCCCGTGGTCCGCGAGCTGGAATACATCGAACCGTTGTGGACGGTCTTGCTGTCGGGCAGAACGACGATCATTTCGCCGGCCCCCTTGGCGAAGGCGCCTTCGATCGTTTGGGGAACGTGGATCTCGCCCATCCACTGCTGGGCGCCGATGGAATAGCCGTGCAGGGCGTAGACCACGGGATAGCGCCGCTTGGGATGGCTGGCGTAGCCTGGCGGCAGTACCACGAAGACGTCGCGGTCGGCGTTCTCGCCCTCCAGATTGCCCTCGATGGCGACCGAGTGGACCTTGATCTTCTGGACCACCGCCGGCTTGGCGCCGGCCACGGGCGGCGGCGCGGCGGTCTTTACCTGGGCGCGGGCCGCGATCGGCGCGGCGAGCAGGAGCGCCAGGAGCGTCAGAAGCCCCACGCGGGACCACGACGCGTGCATCCGCGTGTTTTGCGTGTCTTGCGTGTCGTGAATCGCCATCGAAGCCTCCCCTGCCGCGCGTTCCGGCTCTTGCGCCGCGCGATCTGTTAGCGCTACCATTTGTCCGGCAAATTCACGGCGTGTCAATCGCCCGCCGGTCAGTCACCGCGCTGTCCGGCTCGACTCGCAGCCATGAACAGCGCTGAACATCCGCCGATCGCGAACTGACGCGAGCGGCCAATACACTCGCCAGAGCAAGGCGCCGCGTCGCTTCCACGAGGCGGCTTGGCGTCAAATGACAGAGTAAATTAGGGAGAATCTGGATGCGACACGGATTGATGCTGGCCGCCTGCGTCGGCTGGACGATGGCCGCCTCGACGGCGGTGACGGCTGCGACCCCGGTCAAGGTGGCCATCGACGGCGCCAGCCGGGCCGCCCCGGTCACGAAATACGAATACGGCATGTTCATCGAGCCCATCGGCGGACTGGTGGCGCGCACCCTGTGGGCGGAAATGCTCGACGATCGGAAGTTCTATTACCCCGTCGTCGCGCCTGCCTTCGACAAGCCGCCGCCGCTCAACGCCGAGGGCCGTCCGGGCGTCAGCTATCGCAAGTGGCGGCCGATCGGCGGAGACACCGCGGTGACCATGGACGCCAAGGCTCCGTATGTCGGGACGCAAAGCCCCGTGGTCGTCGTCGATCCGGCGGTGCGCAAAGGTTTCTCCCAATCCGGGATCGGCGTGGCCAAGGGCAAACGCTACGACGGCTATCTGCTGCTGGCGGGCGATCCCGGCGCGAAGGTGGAAGCGGCGCTGGTCTGGGGACCCGGCCCGAACGATCGTCAGGTCGTCGCCCTGCCCGCCCCCGGCGGCGACTGGCGCCGGGCCGAGATCGGCTTCACGCCGACCGTCGACGCCGCCGACGCGCGACTGGAGATCACCGGCCTGGGTTCGGGGTCGTTTCGCGTCGGCGCGGTCTCGCTGATGCCCGCCGACAACATCCGCGGCTGGCGCGCCGACACCTCGGCGATCGCACGCTCGCTCAATTCGGGCATGTGGCGCCTGCCCGGCGGCAACTTCCTGTCGGACTGGGACTGGCATGGCGCGATCGGGCCGCGCGACAAGCGCGCGCCGATGTTCGACCACGCCTGGAGCGCGATGCAGCCCAACGACATCGGCATGGACGAATGGCTGGACCTGACCAGGATCATCGGTGTCGAGCCCTATGTCACGGTCAACGCCGGCCTCGGCGACGCCAATTCGGCGGCCGAGGAAGTCGAATATCTGAACGGCCCGGCGACCAGCACTTGGGGCGCGCGGCGGGCGGCCAACGGCCATCCGGAGCCGTACGGCGTGAAGTTCTGGAACATCGGCAACGAACCCTACGGCTGGTGGCAGATCGGCAAGACCTCGCTCGACTATTTCATGCTCAAGCACAACGCTTTCGCCGAGGCGATGCGCGCCGTCGATCCGACCATCACCCTGATCGGCTCGGGGGCGATGCCCGACCAGGGCCATCCGCGTGGCACCAAGGAAAACGCCTCTCTCGAGAGCGTCGCGCCCAAGTTCGGCACCGAATGGGACTGGACAGGCGGCCTGCTGGCCAAGGCCTGGGGCAATTTCGACGGCATTTCCGAGCATTGGTACGATCAGCCGGAAGTCCGGCCCAACGCGCCCGCCGACGCCGAGCTGATGGAGTATGCGCGCTCACCCTCCAACCAGGTTCGAATGAAGGCCGAGCAGTGGAAGATCTATCAGCAGCGCTTCCCGGCCATGAAGGACAAGAAGATCTTCCTGTCCATCGACGAGTACGCCTATTTCGGCGAGGTGAACCTCAAGTCGGCCCTGGCCTACGCCATGGTCCTGCAGGAGATGCTCCGCCATACCGACTTCCTGACCATGGCGGCCTTCACCACCGGAGCCTCGACCATGGACATCGCCCCCACCGCCGCGGTTCTCAACACGACCGGCCAGGTCTTCAAGCTCTATGGCGAGCATTTCGGGGCGGGCGTCGTTCCGGTGACGGTGCAGGGTGACGCGCCTCAACCCGAGCCGCGCTATCCGGTCGGCTACAATCACCCGAAGGTGCGAGCGGGAAGCCCGACCTATCCGCTCGACGTGATCGCGGGCCTGAGCCCGGACGGCAAGACCTTGAGGATCGGCGTCGTCAATCCGACATCCACGCCCCAGACCCTGAAGCTTGACCTGAAGTCGCTGGCCCTGAGGAGCGCCGGCCACAAATGGGTGCTGAGCGGCGCGTCGCTGAAGGCCGCGAACAAGGTCGGCGCCCCGGCGGGCGTCGCTATCACCCAGAGCCCGGCGCCGCGTCCGGGAACCAGCCTCGTCGTCTCGCCGATTTCGGCGACGGTGTTCGAGTTTCCGATCGACTCCGCCAAGCGGTAGCGGGCCAGGCGTCGACCACGTCAGTGGCCGGCGCCTTAGCCGCCCCGCAGCATCTTCATGACGAGCGCCCGGATGCGGCCGTAGTTCCCGCCCGCCAGCGGCCCCAGCAGGCCGTGGCGCTCGGCTGGCAGGTGGGCCAGCGGATGGCCTCGCGGGCGAAAGACGTAGTGGTCGAAAAAGGCGCGCCAGGCTTGTCGCTCGGCCAGGGGGCGCTCGGCGATCGCGATCATCGCCAGCATCATGGTGACATAGGGCGCGTCGGGCCCGGCGGCGAAGGCGTCCCACCAGTAATTGACCAGCAGATTGGTCGGTTCGAGCGCCTCCACCTGGTGCCACCAGAGCTTGGGAATGTAGAGACCGTCGCCGGGCTTGAGCTCGATGACAATCGCGCGCGGCGCGGCGGCGGCGAACCGCGGATAGCGCTCGTCGCCCAGCGCGGCCCCGGCGGCCAGGCTGGTCGGCTGACCCGCCAGGGTGTGATCGATCGGCCCGACATAGAGATCGCCAATGGCGTCGGGCGGATAGAGCGTGAATCGCCGGCGTCCGGCGACGACGCAGGCCAGGTTGTCGAAGCTGTCATAGTGGCAGGCCACGCGGCTGGCGTTGCCCAGCCACAGGCGCGGCCTGGCCAACGGCGGCAGGACGTCGAGCGAATTGTCGGCGGCGAATCCCGGCGCATAATCGTCGGCCGACAGCGAACCCATATAGACGCTCGCCAGGCTGGGGTCGGCGGCGGCCTCCCCGATGCGCTCAAGCGCTTGGGCCAGGGTCAGGGAAGCGCGCTCGAAGTTGAATCCGTCCGGGCCGTCGCCATAGTCGTAGCGGCCCGCGATCGACGGCGCTCCGATGAACGCCTGTCCGCTCCGGCCCGCATCGAACCGCGCGAGATAGGTCGACAACGCCGCCCAGCCACGCCCGCTCGCCTCGACCGCGGGCCAATGGCGACAGAGGCCCGGCAACAGGACCGGCTGGCAATCGGCTGTCACCGCCGAAGCGAACCCGGCCGGTCCGGCCTCGCTGATCGCGGCTGGGTCGATCCTGCGCAGGTCAGGCGAAGCCTGGTCGTTCATCCCGTGATCTTGTCGTTTCGAAGCTTCGCCAGGCTGGACACCTGCCTGAGCGAGCCGTTCATGGCGTAGATCAGCTGCAGATAGCCCCGCCGGAAGAGGTCGAGAACGGCCGCGTCCTCCAACTCGCCCAGAGCGTCTAGGCTGACGGTGTAGAGGCCGGCCAGGCTCAGGGTCTGGCCGTCGTCGAACGACAGGTCGACATCCACCGGCTCCACCAACCGCGCCGCGACAAGCGTCTGGATGAAGACGTCGGTCTCGGGAACGCCGGCGCCGAGCTGGGCCAGGACGTGCTGGATCCGTCGCAGGGCCGGCCCCGGCCGGCCGTCGGCTTCGAACAGCGGCGCGCCCTGCGGCGCGGCGAATCGGCCATGGGCTGGATCGATGGCGACGGCCCCGTCCGACGTGACGAAGAAGCCCAGGCGTTCCAGATCCAGCGGCGTGAACAGCGGCCGACCCGCTCCCTCGTGACGCAGCAGATTTTCGCCCGGCTCGAAACCGAACATCGCCCCGGCATAGAAGCTTCCCGTCTCGGCGTTCTTGGTCAGGAAGATCGGGCAGACGGCGGCGGCGGCCACGAACTCGCTCGCCACAACCTGGACGAAGTGCGGCCCACCGGTCGGCGGATCGCCCAGGCGCAAGCCCGCATGATGCTGTGCGTTCAACAGTTCCAGGTTCGTCGCCATCGTTTCCCTCCCATGCGTCGCCGGCGGATCGCATCGCCCGCCTTCATCCCGATCGATAGCGGCCTTCGAGCTCGCCGTCCAACGGGTGCATATTTACACCGACAAATAGATATTGATACCGGTACCTTTTGGCGCTAGCGTCGGTCCATAAGAATAAAAATGCGCAGGGAGGAACGTGATGGGCCTAGATCGCCACGGCGAGAACACACCCCTCTTTGTCCTTTGAACTCGCGACGTTACGGCGATCGCGCGTGAACCGACCGTTCGTGTCGGACCATCGGCAATCCCATGGAACCCGGAGGGGGAGATGAAAATGTCCAGGTATTATTATCAGAGTAATAGAGGCGACCGTTGGCGCGGCTCAAAGGCCGTTCTGGTAGGGGCCTCGAGCCTTCTGGCGCTGACGCTGGCGAGCACGGCCAGTGCGGCCCGCTCGGCCGAGAACGGAACCGAGACGGCCATGGTCACCGCCGCCGCGGTCGCCGCGCCGGCCGCCGAACAGTCGGCTCCGGCTCAATCTAACGATGCGAGCGTCGTCGAAGAGGTCGTCGTCACGGGCCTGCGCGGCTCGCTGCAGCGCAACCTCGACATCAAGCGCAACTCGGAGGGCGTTGTCGACGCCATTTCGGCGGAGGACATCGGCAAGTTCCCCGATTCCAACGTGGCCGCGTCACTGCAGCGCCTGCCCGGGGTCTCGATCCAGCGCGACGGCCCCCGCGGCGAACCGACAGGCATCACCGTTCGCGGCTTCAGCGGCGACTTCAACGAAACCCTCTATGACGGACGGCGGATTTCGACGGCCACGGGCACGCGCTCGGTGGACTTCAGCACCGTCGGCGCCGACTTCGTCGGCGGCCTTTCCGTGCTCAAGACGCCGGACGTGTCGCTGTCGAGCAGCTCGATCGGCGCGACGGTCAACGTGCAGTTTCCCAAGCCGTTTGACCGTCCCGGCCGCCGCATGGCGTTCACCGCCTCTGGTTCGATGCAGGACGACGCCGGCAAGGTGGTTCCGACCATCGGCGCGCTGTTCAGCGAAACCTTCGCCGACGACAAGTTCGGGGTGCTGGTCGATGCGATGTACACGCGCCACGACACCCAGACCAACCGCGTCTTTGTCAGCGGCTGGCCGGGTGGATATTACCGGCCGTGCCAGCTGACGGCTTCCTGTACGGGCGCCGATCTGACGGCCAACAAGACCGTCCTAGGCTGGTTCGAGCAGCAGGCCGGCGCCACCCAGGTCTACACCAAGGACGAACGGATCGACGGTCGCATCGCCTTGCAATGGAGCCCGACCGAAGGCGTGACGGTCACCCTGGACGACAACTATTCGCGCCAGAACGTCCGCGCCGACAACTTCGGCTATGGCATCTGGTTCAACCAGGACAACTTGAGAAACGTCAAGCTGGACCAGAATGGAACCACGGTCGACTTCACCCAGGCCGGCTCGCAGACCGACTTTACGGCCGGGACCGATCACAACATCCTGCAGACCAACCAGACCGGCCTGAACCTCAAATGGGACGTGTCGGAGCACCTGAAATTCGAGGCCGACGCCAGCTACGCCAAGAGCTGGCGCAACCCCGACGGCAACGTCAGCAGCGACAACGCCGATGTGGGCTACGGCTTCGGCATCGGCCCGTCCCTGGGCATCGCCATCGGCGGCGACAGCAAGAACACGCTGCCGGTGCTGCACAGCTACGGCCCCAACGGCGACGCCGCGCGCTGGGCCGACACCTCGGTGATCGGCTCTCACGTCACCGTGCGCCAGGCCCAGGAAAACACCGACGTCCTCAAGCAACTGCGGTTCGCGGGCGCATGGGAACAGGAAGGCTTCCGTATCAAGGCCGGCGGCACCTACCTGGAAGACCACTACCAGATCCAGCAGAGCAACACCTTCGTCAACAATTACTGGCAGGCCTATCCTGGCTACGGCCCCCCCTCGGGCCCCAACGGCGGCGTCCTGGTTCCGGCCAGCCTGTTCACCGGCAAGGTCAGCACCAAGAACTTCATCCCCGGCTTCGATGGCGCCCTGCCGCCGTACCTGCTGAAGTTCGACGCCCACGCCTACCAGCAGTTCCTGACCAGCCTGGGCAATCCGCAGACCCAGAACATTCCCGGCTTCAACTATGGCGGCGGGACCGTCGGAACCCAGTTCACCGGCGCGTTCGACCTGGCGCTCGACAACGGCAGCATCCGCGACATCACCGAAAAGACCTGGTCGCTGTTCGTGAAGGCCAATTTCGACGTCGACGTGGCCGGCATGCCGTTCCACTTCAACGCCGGCGTGCGTGAAGAAAACACCCACGTTACGGCCAACGGCTTTGGTCAGCTGCCCACGGCGATCACGCCCAGCGCCGGCGATCCCACCCTGCTGACGGTGACCCTGAGCGCGCCCCAGGCCGTCTCGACCAAGAGCAACTACTCTTACCTGTTGCCCAGCATCGACATGAAGCTGGAACTGACCGACAGCATCCACCTGCGCCTGGACGCCTCGCGGACCCTGACCCGTCCGGGCCTCAACCTGCTGACGCCCGTGCTCAGCGTCGGGACCGGCCAACGGGTCGGCGCCTTGACGGGCAGCGGCGGCAGCCCGGCGCTCAAGCCCTACCTGGCCGACAACTTCGATGCGGCGGTGGAGTGGTACTACCAGCCCAACTCCTACGCGTCGGTCAACTTCTTCCTCAAGGATGTCAGCAACTTCATCGTCGGGGGCACCCAGCGTCAGACGATCAACGGCGTGATCGATCCCACCACCGGCCAGCCGGCGCTGTTCAGCGTCACCCAGCAGGTGAACGGGCCGGAGGCGACCGTGCGCGGCGTCGAACTGGCTTGGCAGCACGTGTTCGGCGACAGCGGCTTCGGCTTCAACGGCAACGTCACCCTGGTCGACACCAACAAGCCCTATGATCGCACCGACATCTCCCAGAGCGGCTTCGCGATCACCGGCCTGACGGACTCCGCCAACCTCGTGGCCTTCTATGACAAGAACGGCCTGGAGGCGCGGGTCGCCGTCAATTACCGCAAGGAGTACCTGCGCCAGTTCGGCCAGAACCAGAACACCGGCGCCTTCGGTTCGGAGCCGACGTTCGAAAATCCGAACCTGCAGATCGATTTCAGCACCAGCTACGCGCTGACCAAGCAGATCAATCTGTTCTTCGAGGCTCTAAACCTGACCAATGAGGTTCAGAGCACGCACGGGCGGTTCGACAACCAGCTGCTCGACGTCTTCGCCTATGGCCGGCGCTACACGGCCGGGGCGCGGTTCCGCTTCTAGGGTCCTTCCCGCACTTGGCCGGGAGGGTCGCTCGTCGACCTTCCCGGCCGCTTTCTCAAAAAGTTTCGTCCCATGGTTCGCCCCGTCAAGAACATCGTCATCGTCGGCGGCGGAACCGCTGGCTGGCTCACCGCCGGCCTGATCGCCGCCAAGCACAAGGCCCGACAAGCGACCGGCTTCACCGTCACCCTGGTGGAGTCGCCCAACACGCCGATCATCGGCGTGGGGGAAGGCACCTGGCCGACGCTGCGGACCAGCCTGGCCAAGATCGGGGTGTCGGAGACCGATTTCTTCCGCGAATGCGACGCCGCGTTCAAGCAAGGCGCGAAGTTCGCGCGCTGGACCACCGGCGCGGCGGACGACTCCTACTACCACCCGCTGATGCTGCCGCAGGGCTTCTCACAGGTGAACCTCGCGCCCCACTGGCTGGCCGGCGCAAGCGGGCAAAGCTTCTGCGACGCGGTCACGCCCCAAGGGCGGCTGTGCGACGAAGGCCTGGCGCCCAAGACCATCACCGCCCCGCCCTACCAGGGCGCGGCCAACTACGCCTATCACCTCGACGCGGGCAAGTTCGCGCCGTTCCTGCAGCGTCATTGCTGCGGCAAGCTCGGCGTGCGCCATGTCCTGGCCGACGTGCAAAGCATCGCCATGACCGAGGACGGCGACATCCGCGGCGTCGTCACCGAACAGGCCGGCGAGATCCAGGGCGACCTGTTCATCGACTGCACCGGCTTTCGCGCCCTGCTGCTGGGCGACACGCTGGGCGTGCCGTTCCGCGAGTGCGGCGACGTCCTGTTCTGCGACACGGCTCTCGCCATCCAGGTTCCCTACGAGACCGAAACCAGCCCGATCTCCAGCCATACGATCTCGACGGCCCAGTCGGCCGGATGGATCTGGGACATCGGCCTACCGACCCGCCGCGGCACGGGTCACGTCTATTCTAGCCGCCACATCAGCGACGACGACGCCGAGCGCGAGTTGCGGGCCTATATCGGCCCCGCCGGCCGCGATCTTCCCGCCCGGAAGATCCCGATCCGCTCGGGCCATCGCGAGACCTTCTGGAAGCGCAACTGCGTGGCCGTGGGCCTGGCGGCGGGCTTCCTTGAGCCGCTGGAAGCCTCGGCCATCGTGCTGATCGAGCTGTCGGCCAAGCTGATCGCCGAGCAGATGCCCGCCTGTCGCGAGGTGATGGACATCGTCTCGGCGCGCTTCAACGCCACGACGCACTATCGCTGGGGCCGCATCATCGACTTCCTGAAACTGCACTACGTGCTCAGCCAGCGCTCGGACACCGCCTTCTGGCGCGACAACCGGGCGCGGGAGACCATCCCCGACCGGCTGGCCGACCTGCTCCTGCTGTGGCGTCACCAGCCGCCCTGGCAATACGACGAGTTCGACCGGGCCGACGAGGTCTTTCCGGCGGCCAGCTACCAGTACGTCCTCTACGGCATGGGCTTTCGCACGGAGATCGAGCCGGAATCCCTGGCCGACGAGCGGACGATCGCCGAGCGGGCCCTGCGCGAAACCGCGGCCCAGACCGAGCGCCTGCGCGCCAGCCTGCCCCGCCATCGCGACCTGATCCGCAAGATCGTCGAACACGGCCTGCAGCCGGTATGAAGATGCGCCGCTCGTCCGTCCAAGGACGAGCCGGCTCCGTCTCGTTGCCTCCCGCCCTCCCCCGAAAAACAGATCAATCCGCGAGGTAGCTCACATGTTCAGCTCCAATTGGCGACGATGCGGCTTGGCGACGGCGCTTTGTGCGGCGCTGGCGGCCGCCGCGCCGCCCGTCCATGCCGAGCCCGCCTCGCCGCCGGCCTCGACCGAACGCGCCGAGGCCGATCGCCTGGCCGCGGCGCTGGTGGGCAAGATGACGCTCGACGAGAAGCTCGAGCAGTTGCTCAACACCGCGCCGGCGATCCCGAGGCTGGGCGTGCCGGCCTATAATTGGTGGACGGAGTCGCTGCACGGCGCCCTGGGCGCCCTGCCCACCACCAACTTCCCCGAGCCCATCGGCCTGGCGGCGACCTTCGATCCCGCCCTGGTTCACGATGTCGCCGGCGCGATCGGGACCGAGATGCGGGACCTGCACACCCTGGCGCGCGCCACCGGCCGCATGGGGCGCATCGGGACCGGCCTGAACACCTGGTCGCCCAACATCAATATCTTCCGCGACCCCCGCTGGGGTCGTGGCCAGGAGACCTACGGCGAAGACCCGTTCCTGACGGCGCGGATGGGTGTGGCCTTCGTGCAGGGGATGCAAGGTGACGATCCGGACCATCCGCGCATCGTCGCCACCCCCAAGCATTTCGCGGTGCACAGCGGCCCCGAATCCACTCGCCACGGCGCCAATGTCTTCGTCTCGCGCCACGACCTGGAGGACACCTATCTGCCGGCGTTCCGGGCCGCCGTCGTCGAAGGCCGGGCCGGCTCGATCATGTGCGCCTACAACCGCATCGACGGCCAGCCGGCCTGCGCCAGCGATCTTCTGCTCAAGGAACATCTGCGCGGCGCGTGGAAGTTCGACGGCTACGTCGTGTCCGACTGCGACGCGGTCAAGGACATCAGCGATCATCACAAATACGCCCCCGACGCGGCCAGCGCCGTGGCCGCCGCGCTGCGGGCCGGCGTCGACGACGAGTGCAACGGCGCGACCCTGACCGACACCGACGGCCTGGCGGGACGATATCGCGAGGCGCTGGACCGCGGCCTGATCACCACCTCGGAGATCGACACGGCCCTGGTGCGCCTGTTCTCGGCCAGGTTCCGTAATGGCGACTTGCCGGCCGAGGGCGGGGCCGACGGACGCGCGGCCCCCAGCGCGGTGATGACGCCCGAACACGAGGCCCTGGCCCTGGCCGCCAGCGAGAAGAGCCTGGTGCTGCTGAAGAACGACGGGGTGCTGCCGCTCAAGCCGGGTCTGCGCATCGCTGTGATCGGCCCCCTGGGCGACGCCACCCGCGTGCTGCGCGGCAACTATTCCTCGGCCCTGTCGGCGCCGCCGATCTCGGTGGTCGACGGTCTGCGGCGCGCCCTGCCCGCGGCCCAGGTCTCCTACGCGCCGTTCGGCGCCTCGTTCACCGACGGCGATCGTGTGCCGACCGAGGCCCTTCGCACGCCTGACGGCAAGGCGGGCCTGCTGGCGCGTTATTTCAACACCGCCGAGCCCCCTCCGGCCCGGTTCGCGCCCGGCACGTTCGGCGAGGCCGTCGCCAAGATGACCTACGCCGACAAGCCGGTGGTCACGCGGGTCGAGGCCGACGTCGCGGCCCGCAGTCTGGACCTGGCCAGCGTCTCCGACCACCACCGGGTGGTCTGGACGGGCTTCCTGGTTCCGCCCGAGAGCGGGACCTATCGCCTGGGGCTGGCGGGCTTCAACGGGGAGCTGAAGATCGACGGCAAGCCGTTCGCCGACCTTCGCAAGGCCGGCTGGGCCAGCCTGCCGACCCTGAAGACTCTTCGCCTGGAAAAAGGCCGGCGCTATCCGATCGAGGTCACTTCGGAGTCGCACGCCTTGTCCGGCGTCAGCCTGATCTGGAAACGCATCGCCGACGATCCGACCGCCGAGCTCAAGGCCGCCGCGACCAAGGCCGACGTGCTGGTGGCGGTCGTGGGCCTGACCTCCGACCTGGAGGCCGAGGAGTCCCCTGTCGAGATCCCCGGCTTCAAGGGCGGCGACAAGACCACGCTCGATCTTCCCGCCGACCAGCAGGCCCTGCTCGAACAGGCCAAGGCCCTGGGCAAGCCGCTGATCGTGGTGGCCATGAACGGCAGCCCGCTGAACTTCTCCTGGGCCAAGGACAACGCCTCGGGCCTGCTGGAGGCCTGGTACCCCGGCCAATCCGGCGGCTTGGCGATCGCCAACGTCCTGACCGGCAAGACCAATCCGGCGGGGCGCCTGCCGCTGACCTTCTATCGCTCGACCAACGATCTGCCCTCGTTCGACGACTACGCCATGGCGGGCCGGACCTATCGCTATTTCGCGGGCGCGCCGGTCTATCCGTTCGGCTACGGCCTCAGCTACACCCGTTTCGACTACGGGCCGCTCAAGGTCGAGCCCGCGGCGAAGGGCGCCGGCCAAGGCGTGCGCGTGACCACGACGATCCGGAACGCCGGCGCTCGCCCCGGCGAAGAGGTCGCCCAGCTTTATCTGAACTTTCCCCAGACGCCCGGCGCGCCTCGCCTGGCCCTGCGTGGCTTCCAGCGGGTGGCTCTGAAACCCGGCGAGACTCGGGAGGTCAGCTTCGCGCTTTCACCCCGCGACCTCAGTTCCGTCGATCTCGACGGCGAGCGCCGCGTCAGCGTGGGGCGGTATCGCGTCAGCGTCGGTTCGGGTCAGCCCGACACCGGCGCGGCGAGCCGCTCGGCGGAGTTCGCGGTCGATACGGCCGTGGCGGTGGCGAAGTAACCCGATGGACGATCGCGCCCCGGCCGTCAGCGCCCGGGACGCGATCGTCTTCGACGCAGCGACGACCATGAACTCGCGACACCTTGGTGAGCGCGGGACTGAACAGCACAGGAGGAATGTCATGAAATCCAACGGCTTCGAGAAACCTCATGGTCGCGGCGGATCCCTTCGCGCGGGCCTGGCGGCGGTCGGCCTCGCCCTGGCCCTGGCGACCGGGGCCCAGGCGCAGGACGACAAGATGGTCCCCACGCCGATCCCCGCCCAACCGAACGCCATCGAGCTCGGCACCGGCGCGCTGCCCGGCGCGACGTCGCCGGAATCCTGGCATCGCCAGTACAAGAGCCTCTTCGCCCGCAACGTCACGGTCGCGACGCTGACGCCCTTCCTGCCCGATCCAGCCAAGGCGACCGGGGCGGCGGTCATCGTCGCCCCCGGCGGCGGGTTCCGCACCCTATCGATGGAGAACGAGGGCTGGGATGTCGCCCGCGCTCTCGCCGACAAGGGCGTGGCCGCCTTCGTGCTGAAGTACAGGCTGAACCCGACGCCGCCGGACATGCCGGGCTTCGAGCGGTCGATGACCGAGATGTTCTCGGCCACCGCGCGGCCCCCGCGGCTCGATCCACAGGCCGCCATGGCCGGACTGGCTCCGCAGATCGCCGACTCGCGCGCCGCGTTCGCGCTGGTCCGCCAGCGGGCGGTCGAATGGAGGATCGACCCCGACCGCGTCGGCATGATCGGCTTCTCCGCCGGCGCCATGCTGACCCTGGCCACCACCCTGGCCGGAGACGACGCCAAGCCCGCCTTCATCGGCCTGATCTACGGTCCGCTCTCGCCGGTCACCGTCCCGGCCGAAGCGCCGCCGATGTTCGTCGCCCTCGCCGCCGACGATCCGTTCTTCGCTCATGGCGGCGTGGGGCTGATCGACAGTTGGCGCGCGGCCAAGCGGCCGGTCGAGTTCCACCTCTATGAACAGGGCGGCCACGGGTTCGGCATGTACCAGAAGACCACCACGAGCACCGGCTGGTTCGACGCCTACGTCCGTTGGATCGGCATGCACGGCATGTTGAAGCCCAAAGCCTGACGTCGTGAGACGGGCCCGAGCCGGACCAGCGCGGCGGCTTCCGGCCGTCGCGGCTCGGGATCCGCGTCGCGGCGCCTGGCGCGACGACTGCCCCTTCCTCAAGCGATCCCCGACTCGTCGCTCGCGCCGCGCAAGGGACGACCTTTGTCGAAAGCGGCCTTCCATCGCCTGAGCGATAGTCTCGCGGCGGCGGCGCCTTGGGTGCGATTGGCGGAAAAAGGAGGCGCCCGGGCCGGAAACGACGATGAAGCCGATCCGGACCCGGGCGAGACCGCCCAAGGGGGAAGGAAACGGGGCGATCTTAAAACCGAGCGACCACAAGCGTTTCAGAAAACCTGTACAACAGATTTCCTGAATTATGCCACTTTGCGGCGATGGTTGCGTTAACATTGACTCGAATATTTGGATTTGTCCAACCAATATCACGCCATGATCGACTAAAAATCTCTTCCTCTCGGAGCCTGAGAAAGGCTCGCCAGTCAGGCTTGTCGCACCGGTCGCTCGCCTGAGCACCCGCCGTCGTCGCGGGGCGGCTATGTTAACGCAAACAATGTCCCCTGGACGCAGGGCGGGCTCCGATTATAGATCGGTGGCCATCGCGGTTGCGCCGGATCGCGCAATGGCCAGGTGGCGTTTTGACGTGACGGTGACGGGGCGACGGATTGGCCAGAAACGCAGGGGGCGGTCGCCCGACCATTGTCGACGTCGCGGCCGAGGCGGGCGTGTCGCCGATGACCGTCTCACGCGTGATCAATGGCCGCCCGGGCGTCGGACCGGACGCGCGGGCGGCGGTGGCCGTCGCCATTCAGGCGCTGGGCTATACGCCCAATGTCGCCGCGCGCAGCCTGGTGACCTCCGCCGAACTCAGGATCGGAGTGATCTACTCCAACCCCAGCGCGGCCTTCATGAGCGATTTCCTGACGGGCGTGTACGAGGAAGCTTCGATACGCGGGGCTCACCTGATCCTGGTCAAGGGCGGCCAAGGCGGACGGCCGCCGGAGCCCGAGGCGCTGGAAAGCCTGATCGCGTCCGGCGTTTCCGGTGTCATCCTGGCGCCCCCGCTCGGCGAGTCCCCAGCCGTGCTCCAGGTCCTTCGCAAGGCGCGGCTGCCGATGGCCGCCGTGGGGGCCTACGACGTCGAGGGCGCGATCTGCGTGCGCATCGACGACCGTCGCGCCGCCTATGAGCTGACGCGCCAGCTGATCGATCTTGGCCATCGCCGCCTGGGCTTCATCCTGGGCAATCCCGACCAGGCGGCCAGCGCCGAACGCCTGGCGGGATTCTACGCGGCCGTGCGCCAAGCTGATGGCGTCATGACGGCGATCGCCCAGGGCGATTTCAGCTTCACTTCGGGACTGGCCGCCGCCGAGCAACTGCTCGACGCCACCCCGCCCCCGACGGCGATCTTCGCCAGCAACGACGACATGGCCGCCGCCGTGGTGTCGGTCGCCCATAGACGGCATCTCGACGTGCCGGGCGAACTGACCGTGGTCGGCTTCGACGACACTTCGGCCGCGGTCACGCTTTGGCCGCCCCTGACGACGGTCCACCAGCCGGTTCGCAAGCTCGCGGCCGAGGCGCTCGGCCTGCTGGCCGCCCGGATCTCCGGCGTCGAACCGCCCAGCGAACGCGACCGGGTGCTCGATCACCAGATCATCACGCGTCTGTCGACCGCGCGCCTCTAGACGGAAGGCGGCGCCTCCCCCGTCTTCGATGAGCCAAATCTGGACAGGCGCTCATCGCCCAAGAGCACTACCACCCCAGATTGACGGCCAAAAAGCCGATAGCGGCCGTCGATTCGCGGAAAAATCGCCCTGTCCACTCCCCGCGCCCCACGACTAGGCGGAGCCGCGCGGATAGATAACGCTACCATGACCAAATCAGCCTCTGTGGTGTCGCCGCACCCGGCGGTTTTTTCGCGACCTTTGGCTGGAATGAGGCGGTTTCAACGCTGTCGCGGCGCGGTTGTCGGTAGTTTCAACCTTATTATGTCGGAGTATTGACTCCAAGGAACGGCGGACTTACCAAATTTTACGATAACGCTACCATCTGACGGGCCAGCCCCGTGGGAGGGCGTCAAATCGCGCCGATCAACGGCGCTCTAGGGAGGGATGGAAATGTTTTCAAAGGGCACTGAGCCTTCGAGTCTGCGCGCCGATAGCGTCGACGTTTCGAGGAAGAACCTGGCGACCACGTCGGTCGCCGGCGACCGTTTAGTCCGGCAAATGAGGCGCGAGGCTTTCGGTTCGGCCGGCGCGGCCGCCCTGCTCGTCAGCCTGATCGCCGCGCCGGCTCTGGCGCAGACCGTGATTCCCGCACCGGCGGCGACGCCGGAGACCGCCACGGTCAGCGAGATCGTCGTCACGGGCACACGCATCCAGACTACCGGCTTCACCGCGCCGACGCCCACATCGGTGATCGGCGAGTCCCAGATCCAGAACAACGCCCAGCCCAACGTCTTCGCCACCATCGTCCAGCTCCCGTCGCTGCAGGGTTCGAGCGGCTCGACGACGAACACCTTCAGCACCTCCAGCGGCCAGCAGGGCCTCAGCTCGTTCTCGCTGCGGGGCCTGGGCACGATCCGCACCCTGACCCTGCTGGACGGCCAGCGCGTGGTGGGGGCCTATTACACCGGCGTCACCGACGTCAGCCTGTTTCCGCAACTGCTGATCCAGCGCGTGGACGTGGTCAACGGCGGCGCCTCGGCCTCCTATGGGTCCGACGCGGTGGGCGGTGTCGTCAACTTCATCACCGACACCAAGTTCACCGGTTTGAAAGGCAACGTTCAGGCCGGCATCTCGAAGTACAACGACAACGAACAAGGCCTGGTGCAACTGGCAGGCGGCCGCAGCTTCGCCGGCGATCGCCTGCGCGTGGTCGGCAGCGTGGAGTGGGCCAAGGAAAACGGCGTTGGACCGGGCGACTTCGGCGTGGATCTGGCGGGTGATCGCGACTGGTTCACCCAGACGACGATGATCAACCGCAACGTTACCAACGACGGCTCGCCGCAATATGTGGTGCGCGACTACGTCCAGCCATACGCCTATACCAAGTACGGCCTGATCTCCGCCGGCCCCCTGCAAGGCATCGCCTTCGACCAGAACGGCCAACCCTTCCAGTTCCAGTATGGCTCGGGCGGCGTGCCTTCCAAGGCCGCCAACGGCGCCGTCACCGGCTGCTTCCCGGGCGCCTGCGTGGGCGGCGACCTGTCGGGCAACGTCGACAGCGGCCGCACGCTGCAGTCCAAGATCGAGCGCAAGGTCGCCTATGGACGCGTGGGTTACGACTTCGCCGAGAACAACGAGGCTTACCTCTCATTCAATCTGGGTCAGGTCGAGACCAGCAACCAGCCCGTCAACGGCATGAACAAGACCGGCCTGACGCTGCAATGCTCCAACCCCTACGTCCCGGCCTCGGTTCAAGCCGCTTGCGCGACGGCGGGGATCACCAGCTTCCAGTACGGCACCAGCAACGCCGTGCTGCCCAACACCAAGGTTCACACCGACCGCCGTCAGTATCGCGTGGTTGGCGGCCTAAAGGGCAAGTTCGGGCTTTTCAACAAGGACTGGACCTATGACGCCTACTACGAGCATGGCGTCAACAAAACGGCCATCGACGTTGATCACATCCTGCTGACGCCGCGCTTCAACCAGGCGATCCAGGCCACCACGCTGAACGGCGCGATCGTCTGCGCCGATCCGGTGGCGCGCGCCAGCGGCTGCCAGCCGCTCAATATCTTCGGCGGCAAGCCGCCCTCGGCCGCGGCCCTGGCCTATGTCCAGCCGGAGGCCGGTCCGTTCCAGCGTCTGCGCATGACCCAGGACGTCGCCAGCCTGAACTTCTCGGGCGCGCCGATCGACCTGTGGGCCGGTCCGCTGTCGGTGGCCTTCGGCGCCGAATATCGCCGGGAATTCTACACCGTCCGCGCCGACCCGTACGGCGCCGGTGTCGCCGATCGTAGCCCCAACAACGGCGCCTATCCGGCTGACCCGCTGATGTCGACGCTCGGCAACAACTGGCACGCGGGCAACTACAAGAACGGCAACGGCGCCTACAACGTCAAGGAAGCCTATCTGGAAGTCGACCTGCCGCTGTTCGACAACGACACCGCCGGCCGCGCCAACTTCAACGCCGCGGCGCGGGTGACCGACTACAGCACCTCGGGCACGGTCTGGACCTGGAAGACCGGCGGCACCTGGGACACGCCCATCAAGGGCCTGCGCCTGCGCGGCGTGACCTCGCGCGACGTGCGCGCGCCCAACCTGTCGGAACTGTTCGCGGCGCCCGTCACCACCACCCTGCCTAACTTCTTCGATCCCGCCAACAACAGGAGCGTGGTGGCGATCCAGAACGCCGTCGGCAACCCCAACCTGACGCCGGAAATCGCCCGCAACACCCAGTTGGGGGTCGTTCTGGCCAATCCGCCGTGGCTGCCCGGCTTCAGCGCGTCGGTCGACTATTACAAGATCAAGGTCGACGACGTCGTCTCCAGCCTGGGCGCTGACCAGATCGTCGACTACTGCCATCGCAACATCCTGCCGGAAACCTGCGGGGCCTTTAACCTCAATGCCGAACCTGCCGCACGCAACTTCATCAACGTCCAGGCCTTCAACCTGGCATCGATCAAGACCAGCGGCTTCGACATCGAGGCCAGCTATCGCTGGCAGCAACCCCTGGGCCTGTCGGGCAACTTCACCCTGCGGGCCCTGGCCACCCACATCCGTGAATTCATCACGGACACGGGGCTGCCCGGCACGGTCCCGGTCGACTCCGCGGGCGTGAACCAAGGCTCCACGCCGAACTGGAAGTGGTTGGCGATCCAGACCTATGAGGGCGACCGTTTCAGCCTGACGGTGCAGGAGCGTTGGTTCACCGACGGCACCTTCGGCAACCAGTATGTCGTCTGCGCTCCCGGCGCCTGCCCTGTCTCGACGGCCAACGCTCCGACGATCGACAAGAACTTCATGGCCGGCGCCTTCTACATGGACGTCGGCGGAACCTATAACGTCCGCCAGGATGTGACCGCCTACTTCAAGATCGACAACCTGTTCGACCGTGAACCGGCCAAGTCGCCAAACTACGCCAACCCGGCCCTCTACGACATCGTCGGCCGGATGTACCGCGCCGGCGTTCGCTTCAAGTTCTGATCCCGTGGCGCCCGTCGGCGTCGCCCTCGAGAAGGGCGGCGTCGGCGGCGCGGCGACGTTTGCCAGGCCGCACAGCCGGATACGAGGGGCTCCCGAAATAGCGACTACGGCCGTAGCCGCCTCGGGACGATCGACTCCGTCTAGCGAGTTGCGGATCCGTCCATATCCTTGAGATCCATCGCGCCCTCACTCCGGTCAGGCGATCACGATCCGCGCATGGGCGAAGGCTTCCGTATAGTCGGGCGTCAAGGGCAGGTCCGTCACCAGCACGTCGACGTCGGTCAGTTGCGCCGTGCGGATCAGGCCGTAGCGGTCGAACTTGGTGGCGTCGGCGGCCAGGATCACCGTCCGCGCCTTGCCGTAGACGATCCTGTTGACCGCCGCCTCGCCCGAATGGAAGTCCATCAAGCCCTGGTCGCGGCTGATCGCCCCCACCGACAGCACCGCCAGGGTGGGGGTGAACTGGGCCAGGTACTCGCAGCTGCGATGGTCGAAGAAGGCCTTGTACTGGTAGTCGAGTTCGCCGCCCGACAGGAAGACCCTGTTGCCGTTGCGCCCGCCAAGCTCGGCGCTGACCGCCACGGAATTGGTGATCACGGTCAGGGACTTGTGCTGGCGAAGGGCCTTGGCGACGTAGTAGCTGGTCGTGCCGCTGTCGATGTGGACGATGCCGCCCTCCGGAACCAGGCCGGCCACGGCCCGAGCGATGCGCTGCTTGGTTTCGGCGTTTTCCCGCAGCCGCAGCTCGAAAGGCCCCTCCACGGCGCCCAACGGCAGGCTGACCGCGCCGTGGGCCTTGGAGATGGCGCCGCCGGCCTCCAGCACCTTGAGTTCGCGGCGGATGGTCTCCTCGGAGACCTGAAGTTCCTGGGCTAGGTCGCGAACCGCATAGGCGCCGGCCGCCTGGACGCGGGCGATGATCGCCTGTTGCCGCAGCTGTCGCTTGGTCATGGTCGCCCCCTAAAACTGACTAAGAAATGACCGACCTGTGAGCACCGCGTCAAGGCCAACGTTAAAACACACGGAAACCCACACGCTCCGGGGCTATAATGTGGATATTTAGCGACTCTCGCATTTTTCAGTCAATAATGTCGCAGAACTGACGCGTCCACCTCCTAAAGGAATGCGCCGACAAACGGACCCGCTGGGGGGCCGCGCCTGACCTGGTGACACCATGACCCGATCGATCATCAACGGCTTCGACGACCGAGGGGGCGATCATCTGGCGCGTCGCCGTGGCCTGTGGTTGGCCGGAAGCGCCGTCGGAGCCCTGCTGCTGGCGATTCTCTCGCCCGTCGCTCACGCGGCGGATCTGGACGGCGGCGGCGACGTCTCGGCGGTGGTCGTCAACGGCAAGCGCAACGCCAGCGCCGACCAGCAGGTTCAGGCGATCGGCGCGACCAATGTGCTTTCGGCCGACCAGATCCAGCGCAATCCCGACCAGAACGTGGTCGACGCCCTGGCGCGCCTGCCCGGCGTCTCGGTCTCCCCCACCGACAACATGGGCTCGCCCTCGCAGGGCAACCACCACGGCGTCGATGCCGCGGGCCGCGGCGAAGGCTCCTTCGTCAGCCTGCGCGGCCTGAACGGCGCCTACAACGTCAACCTGCTCAACGGCGTCAACGCCGCCCAGGGCATGCCCTACAGCCGCCAGATCGAACTGAGCCTGCTGCCGCCGGTCGGCCTTGACCGGATCGTGGTGTCCAAGACCTCGACCGCCGACATGGACGGCGACGCCATCGGCGGCACGATCGACTTCCGCACGCCCACCGGGCTGGACTTCAAGGAGCCGATGACGCGGATCTACGTCCAGGCCGGTCTGGCGCAGTTGCCGCTGCGCTACGGCCTCAAGGGCGGCTCGGGCCTGGCCCAGGCGGAACTGGCCCGCCGGTTCGGCGCCGACAGCCGGTTCGGCATCTACGCCACCGCCTATTACGGCCAGCGCAACTTCGCCTCGACCATGCAGGACTACCAGGCCGGCCAATGGGAGCACGCCATCTCCGACGGCGAGCAGGGCGGCAACCCGGTCGGCATGGACAAGAGCGACAACCTGCTGCTGACCAGCCTCAACGCCCAGTTCACGCGCGGCCAGCAGAAGCGCTACGGGGCGATCGGCTCGCTGGACTGGGAAGGCGAGCGGACCACGCTCTACGCCCGCGGCAGCTTCGCTCGCTCGAACATCGACCAGGAGGTCTATCAGAAGAGCATCCAGGCCGACGGCTATTCGGCCGGGGTCGTGCGACCCGACGGCCTGTACCAGAACGCCGAGGACGACGGCGAGTACCACTACTGGTTCGAGACCTCGCCCGAGGTCTCGGAGCTGGACTCGTTCCAGCTGGGCGGCCAGTCGAAGTTCGGCCGGCTGACCGTGGACTACAACGCCTTCTACAGCTGGGGTGAGAACTCGGCCCCCGATCACGCCGAGATCACCTACCAGACCGACGCCGACCACGACCTCAACGGCCCGTTCACGGTGACCTATCGCGACCGCTACCCCATACCGCAGCTGACGCCCGCCCAGCTGGCGCGCCTGAACGACAGCCGCCTGTTCCTGGTCGGCCAGGACAGCGGCGAGTTCACCAGTTCCCACAGCGAGCAGCGCAAGACCGGCGGCAAGGTCGACTTCCACTACGACTTCAACCGCGAAGTGCTGCGCGACGTGGCGTTCGGCGCGAAATACGTCGAGAGCGCCCGCGAGACCACCTCGCGAGACTACAGCGGCCTGAACCCCTATCCGGCGGGTTCGCCCCTGGCCGACAGTCCCTTGATCGACAGGACCTTGGGGCAGACCATCAAGGGCGTTTACCCGTACGCCCTGCCGATCGGCGACGGCGCGGCCCTGACCGACCTGATGGCCGGGCTGTCCAAGGCCCGGACCCTGTCGGCTGACGACTTCAACAAGAACACCCTGTCGGGCACGGAAAAGGTCTCGTCCGTCTACGTGCTGGCCAATCTCAAGCTCGGCGTCGTCGAGGTGCAGCCCGGCCTGCGCTACGAGCACACCGATATCCATGACACGTTCTGGAACCAGGTCACCAATCCGGACGACAGCGCCGGCGCCTCCGCCTTCGCCGCCAACCAGACGAAGTACGACTTCGTGCTGCCCAGCGTGCACGCCAACTACCGTCCCGACGCCGACACGGTGGTGCGGGCCTCGATCTGGCGCAGCTATGTGCGGCCGGCCTTCTTCCAGCTGGCCGGCGGCCGGCGCACCACGCTCAATCCCGACGGTTCGATCGACATCACCGAGGGCAACCCGAACCTGAAGGCGATCTCGGCCACCAATTACGACGTCTCCTACGAGCACGCCGCGCCGGAGGGGACCCAGTTCATGGTCGGCCTGTTCCTCAAGGACATGTCCGACTACCTCTATGATCGCGGCAACACCTACCGCGCCCAGACCGTGGCCCTGACGGGTATTTCCTCGATCAGCCGCCCCGAAAACGGCGGCGCGGCGCGGGTCTATGGCCTGGAGATGTCCGGCCGGCGCCAGTTCGCCGAACTGCCGGGCCAGCTCGCCGGCCTGGGCGTCAGCGGCAACCTGACCCTGCAGCGCTCGAAGGTCGACCTGAAGGATCCGGACACCGACAGCGGCATGCGAATGCAGGGCTCGCCCGACCTGCTCTACAACGCTTCGCTGTTCTATGACCGCGACGGGGTGACCGCGACCCTATCCTATCGCTACGGCGGGCCGACCCTGGTCAGCTACCGGTTCGGCGACTACGGCGGGGCGGACCTCAACGAGTGGCAACGCTCCACCCGCACCCTGGACGCCAGCGTCGCCTACCAGTTCCAGAGCGGACTGAAACTGACCCTGTCGGCCTCGAACCTGCTCAACGACTACGGCTACTACCGGACGGTCGGCCGCGACAGCGGGACAATCCCGCAACTGGTTTCGTCGGGTCGTAACGCCTTCATATCAGCGGCCTATAGCTTCTGATCCTTCCCTCGCCCGGCCGCTTCGTGCTCCCCCTAGCGAAGCGGCCCAACCGGAGCGTTCCATGCCCTTCACCCGACGCCGTTTCATGAAGACCGCTTCGGGTGTGGCCCTGGGCGCGGCGGTGGCCGGCGGCCCCGCCCGGGCGACCTCGCCCGGGCGGGGTTCGATCCGCGACGTCGAGCACGTGGTCATCCTGATGCAGGAGAACCGCTCGTTCGACCACTATTTCGGAACCCTGCGCGGCGTGCGCGGCTTCGACGACCCGCACCCCGTGCTCAAGCCGAACGGCGATCCGGTGTGGATGCAAAAGCAGCTGGACAAGGACGGCGGCGAGACGGTCATGCCATTCCGACTGAACACCGGCGTCACCGCCGCCCAATGCCTGTCGGGCCTCGACCACAGCTGGAAGGGCAGCCACGACCGCTGGAAGAACCACGACGTCTGGATGCCCGAAAAGGGCCCGATGAGCATGGGCCACCTCACCCGCGAGGACATCCCCTACTACTACGCCTTGGCCGACGCCTTCACGATCTGCGACGCCTATCACGCCTCGGTGCACGGGCCGACCGGCCCCAACCGCCTGTTCCTGTTCTCGGGGACCAACGGCCTCAGCGTCGGCCAGGTCACGGTCTCGGCCGTCACCAACGACGGCTCGGACGACAACGGCTGCGCCGACATGGCCAAGGACGACCCGGCCTTCGCCGGCTATGGCTGGACGCCCTACGCCGCGCGCCTGGAGGCGGCCGGGATCAGCTGGAAGGTCTACCAGGAGTACGACAACTACAGCGACAACCCGCTGGCCTACTTCCCGATGTACCGCAACCTCGACCGCGGCTCCGTGGCCTACAGGCGCGCCCGGGCCTGGGTGGCGGGCTCGACCAAGGAGAACGTGCCCGAAACGACGGGCCAGCACCTTGTCGACGCCTTCGCCGCCGACGTCGCCGCCGACGCCCTGCCCGCCGTCTCGTGGATCGTCGCGCCGTTCAAGCTGTGCGAGCACCCCGACGCGCCGCCGGCCTATGGCGAGACCCTGACCGCCCGGCTGGTCGCGGTCCTAGGCGCCCATCCGGAGGTCTGGAAGAAAACTGTCTTTATCCTGAACTATGACGAGAACGACGGCTTCTTCGACCACGTGCCGCCGCCGATCCCGGCGATCCGGCCGGACCTCGGAGCCAGCACGGTCGATCTGCGCGGCGAAGACTACCACGGCGAACCGGTCGGCCTGGGCTTCCGGGTGCCGATGCTGATCGTCTCGCCCTGGACGCGGGGCGGCTGGGTCAATTCCCAGGTCTTCGACCACACCTCGGTGCTGCGCTTCCTGGAGCGACGGTTCGGCGTGGCGGAACCCAATATCGGGCCATGGCGGCGCGCGGTGTGCGGCGATCTGACCTCGGCCTTCGACTTCGACATCTCCGAGGCGCAGCGGCGCGACACGAGCTGGTTGCGGCGGTTGCCCGACACCAGCGATTACAGGACGCGCAGCGACGCGTCCTGCCGCTTGCCCAAGCCCGGCTACGCCCAGCCGCCGACGATGCCGCGTCAGGAACCCGGTGTCCGCCCCGCGCGCGCCCTGCCCTACGACCTGGAGGTGCGGGAAGATTGGGGCGACGACAAGCTGACCCTGCGCTTTCTCAATCGCGGCCGGGCCGGCGCGGTGTTCACGGTCTATCGCGACGGCGACGCCTCCGGTCCGCGCTACTACACCGTCGAAGCTGGCAAGACGTTGTCGGGCGTCTGGCCGCTCGCCAGTTCGGACAAGGCCCAGGGCTTCGCCGTCCACGGTCCGGGCGGCTTCTACCGGAGGCTCCACGGCGATCCCACGTCGCATCGGTCCTGAAGGTCGAACCCGCGGCATGGCCAGTTGGGGCCAGCGCCGACGCCTGACACTGCCTGTACGGTCACTTGATCGGACTGAAGCCGACCGGCTATCCTGCCGTTGACCTCAAGCCTGCCGAGGGTCGATGTGTTTGGCCAGTGGCCGGATTTGTCGGGCGCTCGGCCCAGGATCCCGATGCCGAAAATCCTGACGATCGAAGATGATCCCACGACGGCGCGGGAGATCGTCACCGAACTGGAGCAGCATGGCTTCGAGGTCGAGTGGGTCGCCGACGGACGCGACGGCCTAGTGCGTGCGGTCAGCGGCGATTTCGACGCCATCACCTTGGACCGCATGTTGCCGCGTCTGGATGGGCTGGCCCTTGTCACGGTGCTGCGCAAGGCCGGGATCGAGGTCCCGGTGCTAATGGTCAGCGCGCTCAGCGACGTCGATGAACGGGTTCGAGGCCTGCGGGCCGGCGGCGACGACTACATGACCAAGCCCTTCGTCTCCGAGGAGCTGGCCGCCCGCCTGGAAGTGCTGCTGCGCCGGCGAACCGTCATGCCCCGCCAGACGGCGCTGAGCGTCGCCGACCTGGAGATCGACCTGATGACCCGCGCCGTCCGGCGAGGCGGGGTCGAGATCCGGCTGATGCCCACGGAATACAAGCTGCTGGAGTTCATGGTCCGCAACGCCGGGCAGGTGCTGACCCGGACCATGATCTTCGAAGCCATCTGGGGCTATCATTTCGATCCGGGCACAAACCTGATCGACGTGCACCTGGGCCGGCTGCGCCGCAAGATAGACAAACCCGACCTGCCGCCGCTGCTGCACACCATTCGCGGCTCCGGCTACGCGATCCAGGCGCCGCGATGAAGCGACGCGTCGGAGAGCTCTGGCGCACGACGCCCTTTCGGCTGACCCTGCTGAACGGCGCGGTGTTCGCCGTGGCCGTCGTGGCGTTGCTGGGCATGATCTACTGGCGCACCGCCGGGTATATGTCGCGCCAGTTGGACGCCATCGTCGTCGCCGAGGCCCGGGTCCTGACCAGCGGCGATCCGCGCGACCTGCCGCAACGCGTCGACGCCCTGGTCGCGGCCGATAGCCGGGCGGTGTCGTTCTATGGCCTGTTTTCGGCCGACGGGGCGTCGATCGCCGGCAATGTCCGCCACCTGCCGCCCAGGCCGGTCATTGACGCCGCTCCGCACGACCTGCAGGAAGCGGGCTTCCAGCCGGGAGCTCGGGCCTTGATCGAGCGCCTGCCGTCGGGCCAGGTGCTGTTGGTCGCCCACGACGCCAAGGTGTTGAGCGGGCTGCGCGAGATCATCGTCAACGCCCTGGCGGTCAGCGGCGCGGCGATCCTGCTGCTGGGCCTGACGGCCGCTGCCCTGCTGAGCCTGGCGCCGCTGCGTCGCATCGATCGCTTGCGCGCCGCCAGTCGGGCGGCCCTGAAGGGCGAGCTCGGCGTACGCCTGCCGGTCTCGCCGCGCCGCGACGAGATCGACATGCTGGCGGGCCTGGCCAATGCGATGATCGACGAGACCGAGCGCCTGCTCTGGGAGGTCAAGAGCGTCGGCGACAACGTCGCCCACGATCTTCGCACGCCGCTCAACCGTTTGCGCGCCCTGCTCTACCGGGTCAGTCAGGAGACCCGCCTGGAAGGCTGTGATCGCCGGATGGTGGACCAGGCGCTGGACGAGACCGACGCCCTGCTGGTCCGGTTCCGCGCCCTGCTGCGCATCGGCGAGATCGAGCGCCGTGATCGCCAGGCCTGCTTCGAGCCGGTTCATTTGCAAAGCGTGCTGGAGCACGTGGTCGAGCTGCACGATCCCCTGGCCGAGGACAACCAGATCGCCCTGGACTGCGAGTTCACCCCCGGAGCACCGTCCGTGTCCGCCGATCCGGCCTTGCTGTTCGAAGCCGTCAGCAACTTGGTCGACAACGCCCTGAAATTCACCCCGAAGGGTGGCCGCGTGAGCGTGCGGCTCCTGGTATGCGAGAAGGGGCCGCGTATCGAGGTGGCGGACAACGGGCCTGGCGTGGCGGAGGATGAACGCGACGCGGTGCTCAGGCGCTTCTATCGCTCGCGGCGGAGCCGCACCGAGCCGGGGTCGGGTCTGGGGCTGAGCATCGTCACCGCCATCGCTCGTCTGCACCATTTCGACCTGTCGCTGGCTGACGCCAAGCCGGGCCTTCGGGTGACCCTGGACTGCTGGCCGCGCGGCCTCGGGGCCTGAGGATGCGCCTGCTGCATGTCGCCCGGCGGACCAGCGAGACCTACCTGGTCCAGGCCCTGGCCGAGGCCGGCCACGTGGTCGAGACGGCGGCTGACATTGGCGAAGCGCTGCTGATCGCGCCGGCGGGCGCCTATGACGGGCTGCTCATCGAGGTCGCCGCGTTGGCGGAGGTTCCCGTCGCGGGCCTGGCGCGGGCGGCGGACGGAGGCGCGCTGGTGCTGATCGCCGACCAGGCCGAACCCGCGGCGCGCACCCGCGCCCTATGGGCTGGCGCCGACGCATGCTTCGTCCGTCCGGTGCACTTCATGGAACTGGAGGCGCGCCTGGCGGCCCTGGTGCGTCTCGCCCCCGGCGCCTCGGCCGACGTTCCCTTCACCCTGGATCCGGCGACGCGCATGGCTCGTTTCGCCGATCGCGACCTGACGCTGCCGAGCCGCGAATTTCGCCTGCTCGACTACATGGCCCGCCACGCCGGAGAAGTGGTCAGCCCCGCGCGGATCCTGGAACAGGTCTGGGGCGACACGGGTGATCCCAAGCCCGAACTGGTGCGAACAACGGTCGCCCGATTGCGCGCGAGACTGGTCGAGACCTTCGGCCAGCCGTTCCTGATCACCCTGCGCGGGCACGGCTACCGGCTCGACTCCAACATGACAGGATTTTCATCCGACTGACACGGCGCTGTTAAGCGGCGGGGCGCATCAGGCGACCTGCGCAGCTCTTGTACTTGCGCCGGTCCCGCGCGTCGTTCCTCCCCCCGGAAACGCGCGGGACTTTCACCTGCAGAGTCTGGAGCAGGCCGGTTGAACGCGCTCGTCCGTATCGCCTTATCGCGCCCCTACACCTTCATCGTGATGGCGCTGTTGATCGTCATCTTCGGCGTCCTGGCCGCGCTGGGCACGCCGACCGACATCTTCCCCGAAATCCGCGTGCCGGTGATCGGCGTGGCCTGGAACTATACCGGCCTGTCGCCGTCCGAAATGTCCGGGCGGATCGTCACGCCTTACGAGCGGGTGCTGAGCACCACGGTCAACGACATCGACCACATCGAGAGCCAGTCCCTGCCCGGC
Source organism: Caulobacter sp. LjRoot300 (assembly GCF_964253875.1). NCBI lineage: Bacteria > Pseudomonadati > Pseudomonadota > Alphaproteobacteria > Caulobacterales > Caulobacteraceae > Caulobacter > Caulobacter sp. LjRoot300. The sequence continues at coordinate 139,246 of NZ_CAXUSA020000003.1, read as the reverse complement.
ATCGGGGTGGTAAAGATCTATTTCCAGCCCGGCGTCGACATTCGCACGGCCACCGCCCAGGTCACCTCGATCTCGCAGACGGCGGTGCGCCAGATGCCGGCCGGCACGACTCCGCCGCTGATCATCAACTACAGCGCCGCCACCGTGCCGATCCTGCAGTTGGCGCAGTCGGCCAAGTCGCAGTCGGAACAAAAGCTGTTCGACCTTAGTCAGACCATCATCCGCCCGGGCCTGATCAGCGTGCCCGGCGCGGCCATTCCCTATCCCTACGGCGGCAAGGTTCGCCAGATCCAGATCGATCTCGATCCCGCCGCCCTACAGTCCAAGAACCTGTCGGCCCAAGACGTCTCCAACGCCATCGCCGCCCAAAACCAGATCCTGCCGGCCGGCACGGTCAAGATCGGCACGTTCCAATACAACGTCCGCCTCAACGACGCCGTCGAAACGATCGAGGAACTGAATAACCTACCGATCAAGACGGTCGACGGCGCGACGATCTACATTCACGACGTCGGTCAGGTCCGCGACGGCTCCTCGCCCCAGACCAACGTCGTGCATGTGGACGGCTCGCGCGCGGTGCTGTCGACAATCCTCAAGAACGGTTCGGCCTCGACCCTGGCCATCGTTCAGGGCGTCAAGGACCGCCTGCCGGGCCTGCAGGAAACCCTGCCCGACGACTTCAAGATCACCCCGCTGAACGACCAGTCGGTGTTCGTGAAGGGCGCCATCAACGGCGTCATCAAGGAAGGCGTGGTCGCCGCGGCCCTGACCAGCGTGATGATCCTGCTGTTCCTGGGCAGCTGGCGCTCGACGGTGATCATCGCGATCTCGATCCCGCTGGCCGTGTTGTCGGCCATCGCCGCCCTGTCGGCCCTGCATCAGACGCTGAACATCATGACCCTGGGCGGCCTGTCGCTGGCCGTCGGCATCCTGGTCGACGACGCCACGGTGACCATCGAGAACATCAACTGGCACCTGGAACACGGTAAGGGCGTGCACGAGGCGATCCTCGACGGCGCCCAGCAGATCGTGACGCCGGCCTTCGTGTCCCTGCTCTGCATCTGCATCGTCTTCGTGCCGATGTTCATGCTCAAGGGCGTGGCCGGCTTCCTGTTCGTGCCGATGGCCGAGGCCGTGGTCTTCGCGATGATCGCCTCGTTCATCCTGTCGCGGACGCTGGTCCCGACCCTGGCCATGTACCTGCTCAAGCCCCACGCGGCCGAGCGGCTGGACTACGAGCACGAGGCCGAGCATGGCCGACAGGGCGCCCCCTCGCGCAATCCGCTGGTCCGCTTCCAACGCGGCTTCGAGACCCAATTCGGCAAGCTGCGTGAGGGCTATCGCAACCTGCTGGTGATGGCCCTCGGCAACACCCGGGTGTTCATCATCGGCTTCATGGTGGTCGTGCTGGCGTCGTTCGGCCTTGCGCCGTTCCTGGGCAGCAACTTCTTCCCGTCGGTGGACTCCGGACAGATCACCCTGCACGTCCGCGCGCCGGTCGGCACGCGACTGGAGGACGCCTCGCTGCTGTTCGGCCAGGTCGAACGCACCATCCGCCAGAACATCCCGCCCGACGAGCTCGTGTCGGTGGTCGACAACATCGGCATCCCCAACAGCTCGATCAACATGGTCTACAGCAACTCGGGCGTGATCGGTCCGCAGGACGGCGACATCTTCATCAGCCTCAAGCCCGAGCATCATCCGACGGCCGCCTATGTGAAGACCTTGCGCGAGGTGCTGCCTCGGCAGTTCCCGGGGGCGGCCTTCTCGTTCCTGCCCGCCGACATCATCAGCCAGATCCTCAACTTCGGAGCCCCCGCCCCGATCGACCTGCAGATCGCCGGTCCCAACGCCGCGGCCAACCGGGTCTACGCCGCCCAGATCATGACCCGCCTGAAAGGCGTCCGGGGCGTCGCCGACCTGCGCCTGCAACAGCCGGCCGGCGCGCCGCAACTGCGGGTCGATGTCGACCGTTCGCGCATCGCCCAGCTGGGTCTGACCGAACGTGACGTCACCAACAGCATGGTCACCTCGCTGGCCGGCAGCTCGCAGGTCGCCCCGACCTTCTGGCTGAACCCCAAGAACGGCGTCTCCTATCCGATCGTCGCTCAGGTTCCGGAATATCGGGTCGGCTCGATGTCGGGCCTGGAGGGCCTGCCGATCACCGGCCCGGCCGGGGGCAAGGGCTCGCAGATCCTGGGCGGCCTGAGCACGATCAGCCGCGGCAGCGCCCCCGCCGTGGTCAGCCACTACGACATCCAGCCGGTGCTCGACATCTACGCCAGCCCGCAAGGCCGCGACCTCGGCGCGGTGACCGCCGACATCAACAAGGTGCTCCGGGACGTCGCCAAGGATCGCCCCAAGGGCACGACCGTGACCCTGCGCGGCCAGATGGTGACGATGAACACCGCGTTCTCCGGCCTGGGCTTTGGCCTGATCGCGGCGATCGTGCTGATCTACCTGCTGATCGTCGTGAACTTCCAGTCTTGGCTGGATCCGTTCGTGATCATCACCGCCCTGCCCGCCGCCCTGGCCGGCATCGTCTGGATGTTGTTCGCCACCGGCACCACCCTGTCGGTGCCCGCCCTGACCGGCGCGATCATGTGCATGGGCGTGGCCACCGCGAACTCGATCCTGGTGGTCAGCTTCGCCCGCGAACGGCTCGACGCCACCGGCGACGCCTTGCAAGCGGCCGTCGAAGCCGGCTTCACCCGCTTCCGCCCGGTGCTGATGACCGCCCTGGCGATGATCATCGGCATGGGCCCCATGGCCCTGGGCCTTGGCGAGGGCGGCGAGCAGAACGCTCCGCTGGGCCGCGCGGTCATCGGCGGCCTGATCTTCGCCACGCTGGCCACCCTGATGTTCGTCCCCGTCGTCTTCCGCCTCGTGCACGGCCATCGCGTGGCCGAACCCGCCGCCCCCGCGCCGACGTCCAGAGGCGGCCCGCTCACCGGAGAGTCCCATGCCTGAGCCCATCGACGCTGTGCGCCACACCCCGCCCCGCCACCTGAAGCTGGCCGGCGTCGCCGCCGTCGGCGTGGCCGCCCTGGTGGTCGTGGTCGGCCTCGTCGCCCGTGTCCAGGCCGACCAGGCGCTGAAGACCTGGACCCATGAACAGGCCGTGCCGACCGTCGCCTTGGCCAAGGTCTCGGGCGCCGGCGAGCGCGAGCTGGTTCTGCCCGGCGATGTTCAGGCCTTCTACAACGCGCCGATCCACGCCCGCACGAGCGGCTATCTGAAGCGCTGGTACGTCGACATCGGCTCGCCCGTGAAGGCCGGTCAGCTGCTGGCCGAGATCGACACGCCGGACCTGGACCAGCAGGTGCTGCAAGCCCGCGCCAACCTGGCCACCGCCCAGGCTAACCAGCGCCTGTCGGCCACCACGGCCAAGCGCTGGGAAGGGCTGGTCGCCCAGGACGCCGTCTCCCGCCAGGAGGCCGACGAGAAAGCCGGCGACCTGGCCGCCCGCACCTCGGCGGTCAACGCCGCCGCCGCCGACCTCAACCGCCTGCTGGCCCTGGAGTCGTTCAAGCGCATCGTCGCGCCGTTCGACGGGGTGGTGACCTCGCGCAACACCGATATCGGCGCCTTGATCTCGGTGGGCGGCGCGGCCGATACGGCCCTGTTCACGGTCGCCGACCAGCACCGGCTGCGCATCTACGTCAACGTGCCGCAGAGCTATTCGGCCCTGATCAAGCACGGCCAGGCCGCCAAGCTGAACGTGCCGGAATATCCCGGCCAGACCTTCGCCGCCTCGGTAGTCAACGACGCCCAGTCGGTGGGCGCGAACGGCGCCCTGTTGGTCGAGCTGCAACTGGACAACCCCGAGGGCAAGTTGAAGCCGGGCTCCTACGCCCAGGTGACCTTTGGCCTGGCCTCGGCTGCGACCACCACGCAGGTGCCGGCCACGGCCCTGCTGTTTCGCCACGACGGACCGACCCTGGCCGTCGTCGGCCCAGATAGCCGCGTGAGACTCCGGCCGATCAAGATCGCTCGCGACCTGGGAACTCAGATCGAAGTCGGGGCCGGCGTCAATCCGGGCGACAGGGTGATCGACAATCCGCCCGAAGCCCTGGTCGACGGCGACATGGTCAAGATCGCCGCCCTGCCCAGCGAAGCCGCCCATGCGCAGCGTTAGGCTGTTCGCCGCGGTCGGCGCGGCGGCGGGGCTGGGGGCCTGCCCGACGGCGCCGGCCTATGCGCCGCCGACCATCGCCGTCGCGCCCGCCTTCAAGGACACCGGTCCCTGCCCCCCCCCCGCCACGCCAGAGGCCGAGGCCCAAACTCGCGGCGCTTGGTGGGCGGTCTATGGCGATCCGACGCTGAACGACCTCGAGGCCCGCGCCGCCAGGGCCAACCCCAGCCTGGCCGCGCTCCTTAGTCGGCCGGCGCGGCCTGGGGGGCCTTGCAGTGACGATCGATGAAATCCTGATGCGAACTGACCGCCTGCGCCGAACGCATGATCTCTTCGCGGCGCAAGTCCATGCCCGTGCGGATCTGCTCCAGGGGATAGAGATCAGCCGATATGTTGTAGCGCGCTGGAACGACGCCGTTGCCGAGCAGGATGGCGAGCCAACTCGGCTCCACATAGGACTCGGAATCGCCCAGCGCGATTTGTCCGCTGGCGTTCCAGACATCGAGCTTGTGCCGAAGGCTGTCGGGTATCTCTATGTCGCGGCACGCCGCCCACAAGGGTTCGGGACGGCGCGAGAGGTAGTAGTGCGCGATGATGAAGTCGCGGATACGCTCGATCTCGCGGGTGGAGAGGCGGTTGTATTCGTCGCGCAGAACGGGGTCGATGGTCCGGTCGGGGAAGTATCGAAGCAACTTCAAGACCCCCATGACGATCAACTGCAATCCGGTCGATTCCAGGGGTTCAAGAAAGCTGGAGGCGAAACCGATCCCCACGCAATTGCGGTTCCAGAACTGCTTGCGATGGCCGGAAGTAAAGCGGAACAGCCGTGGCTCGGCCAGCGGTTCGCCGTCGAGATTGCCCAGCAAGGCCTCGTGCGCCTGGTCGTCGCTCCAGAACTCCGAACTATAGACCATGCCATTGCCGCTGCGGTGTTGCAGCGGAATGGTCCAGCGCCAGCCCCCGGCGTGCGCGGTGGACCGCGTAAACGGCGTGGGCGCGTCGGGGCGTTTCGAGGGCGCCGCCATGGCCCTGTCGCAAAGCAGCCAACGCGACCAGTCGACGAACGGCGTGCCCAGCGCCTTTCCGATCAATTCTGAGGCGAATCCGGTGCAATCCAGGAACAGGTCGCCGGCGACCGTAGCGCCATTGGCAAGATGGATGGCGGCGATATTGCCGGTCTCGCCGTCCAGATCGACGTGCGTCATCTTGCCTTCGATACGCCGCACGCCCAGCTCGGTCGCCACGTCCCGCAGATAGCGGGCGTACAGCGCCGCATCGAAATGATAGGCGTGGTGGTAGCGCGGATTCTGCGGATCGGTCGGGGCGAAATTGTTGTTCTTCGCAACGGCGTAGGCGAACGAATAGTCATCGATCGGATGGTCGTCGCCTGATTGCCGCAACCTCAGCCAATAATGGTGGGTCGCCACCCCTTCAACCTGGTGACCATAGTCGCTGAACGCATGGAAATGCCGGTTTCCGGCAACGCCCCAGTCGCAGAATTCAATACCCAGCTTGAACGTGCCCTGGGTGCGGCGAATAAAGTCGAATTCATCAATGCCGAGCATGGCGTTGCATTGCGCCAGCACCGGGACCGTCGCCTCGCCGACGCCGATGATGCCGATCTCCTCGGATTCGACCAGAGTGATGCGCGTTTGCTGGCGATCCGTCTTCTTGGCCAGCAGCGCGGCCGCGATCCACCCCGCCGCGCCGCCACCCAGAATGACGATATCCTGTTGAGGGCCGCTGTTCATAAACATGCCTCGCCACGAACGTACCCGGCGCGGTGCCCGCCGGATGGGTTTCAGGCCTATGCGGGGGTGGGAGGTCGGTCAAGGCGCGCCAACCGGCCGCGCCCGTGACCTGCGACCCGGCATGAACCGGCCGCGATACTGTAGTCGAAAAGGGAAGGACGCTTCCCGATGAAGCGCCCTTCCCCGTTCAGGCCGTTAGAAGCGCGCCCGCATGGTGACCTCGTAGCGGCGATCGCTGACGTTATAGTCGTAGGGCTCGAACACGCCAGGTATGGGCTCCTGGAGGGTTTTCGACTTGGTATTGAGAAGGTTGTTGGCGTTGAACGAGATGGAGACCTTTTCGCTCAGCTTGTAGTCGAAGCCCATGTCCAGGTAGCCGGCCGCCGCCATGTAGGCCGGAACCATGTTGTACACGGGATAGGAGTGAGCCGAGTCAAAGTTGGTCGGGCTGGTGTTGAGCGTGTAGGGATTGCCGCCGCTCGTCGTATAGGACAGCGGATTGACATTGGTCGACAGCAACGCCTTGTCGCGCCAGTTGTACGCCAGACGGAAGTTGATCTTCTGGTAGCTGTACAGCAGCTGGATGTTGTAAGCCCACTTCGACAATCCGGCGTAGGGAAGGTTGGGGTAGGTCTGCGGCACCGTGCCGTCCGGATTGAGACCCGGACTCAACATATTGTTGGCCTGCTGGGCAGGGTTGCTGCTGTCGATGTAGGTCAAGTTGCCTTCGATGCCGAACCCGCGGAACACTCCCGGCAGCCGGTCGAAGAACTTGCGGCCACCGATCTCGAAGCCCTTGATAGTGGCCTTCTCCGTCGACGTCCTGTTCTGCATGTAGAGCCACGGAAGATCCAGGCTCGCCGGTGTCCCCGTGTCCGGATTCGTCGACCCCACGGTGGGGGGGGTCTGACCATTGGCGTAGGCCGTCCCCGGAACCGGAAGATTGCTGGCGATGAACGAATAGAACTGCGGATGATCCTCGATCTGCTTGGCGAACACGCTGGCGTAGAAGAAGCTGGACGACGACGGATAGAATTCGAACGCCAGATCTTCACTGGTGATCATGGTTGGCTTCAGATTTGCGCCCGAGTCGCGGGCGGTAAAACCCGTGAGAATGGGGGGCGCCAGCGAATTGGTAGGATTTGGAAGCGTCCTGGCGTCGATGACGCCGCCCGCGCGAATATCATTGAGATTCGGCGGAGCAGACGACTTCGACGCCGCACCCCGAATGATGAACTTGTCGGAGACGTCGAACTTGATGTTGAACGCCGGCAGAACGCGCGTGTAACTATAGCTGCGGTGCTGCATGGCATAAGTTTTGTCAAAATAATAGGCCGTCGGGTACGGGTTCGACGCACCCGGGAACTGCTGCGCGTTGAAGTATGCCGTGCTGTCCGCCACGCTCAAAACAAGCCTATCAGCGTCCGGCGTTTGCAGAAGACCGCTCGCCCGCAGGGAATCGTGGAATACACGAACGCCGATATTTCCCGAGAACGCCGGAATGAATCCGATACCATCCTGCGCGAACTTGGCCTGAACATAGGCAGCCTTGTTGACGATGCGGCTATCGGTCTTGTTCAGGCCCTGATCGAGGTTATGCGTCCAATACTGATCCGCGGTCCCGCCAGGGACCTCACCATTATACGTCGTGAGCAAATGGTACCAGTCATAGCTCTGCATGAGCGAGTCGCTGGCAACGAAAATCTGTGACGGGACAGCCGCTTTGCCGCCGAAGAAATTCGGGAAGGTGGCGACTTGATAATCCGACTGCCGGACATTCGGGTTGCTGAGATATTGAATATTCCCCGGCCCAAACGTCGGGTCCCCGGGATGGGTCCCGAAATTTTTCCCCATCCATGACTGACCAAGCGGTGTGAAATACGTTCCCGCGAAGTTGTCGTTTTCGCTGCGGTTGGCGGTACGAGCGCCAAACGTGATGCTACGCAGGAATCCATCGTCGCTGACCCGGTATTCGAGGTCGATATGGGCGGCCACCATCGCCCCTTCATTCTTGGGTTTGTGATAGCCCATGAACGCCAGGTACGCCGTATTCTTATCGAGCACGCCGGCAGAGGATATGCCAGACACAGCCGGCAGCGAGCCCGTCAGATCGACGTCCAGCGAAGTAACCAGCGGGCTGACCTGAGAGAGGCCAACAAACATGCTCTGCCCGGTCATGCGGGAAGAAACATATTGCGCGCCGCCACGCACGGCCACCCGGTCCCCAGGGGTCCAGACGAAGCTCTGCGAAATATCCAGCGTGGAGCTCTTGCTGTGCGACGCCGTCGCGCCGCCGGTGGGGTTCAGCGTGGTGGGGGGACCGCACTGCGCCAGCCGGGGTGAACCCGCGGGAAGAGTGGACGGATCCACCCCCCCATCAACCGACCAGTCCCACTGGATCGACGATGCGGGAGCGCCATAGGTGGCGCCGCAATTGAGCTGGTACCAGCTAGGCACCCAGCTGGGGGTGATGTTCTGGAACTCCACCGCATTGCCGGTGGACCCGACCGTGAGGCTTCCCTTGCGGAAGGCGCCATTGGCGTCATATTCGACCGGGCGGCCAACGGCGGGCATGACTGCGGATGACGCGGATGGGTTCCCCCCCAAGGAACCGCTGTTGCCGTGGTTATCCTCGACATATTGCGAGAAGAACACGGTGTTGGTCAGCGTCAGGTTCGAAGTCGGCTTCCACTGAAGGGCCTGATAGAAGCCGTACCGGTCGCGTTTGCTCTTGTCCGTGCTCCACTTGAACGTGCTGGGAACAAAGGCCAGATCATCGTCGCGCGTGGAGGTCGGCACATACTGGGCGAACATGGCGCCCACCTGCAGGTCGCTGCTTTGCTGGTGCAGACGACTGTAGGCCAGATCCCACAACACGCCAAATTCGCCGATGTTGGTGTCGAAACGCTTCGAGAACATGGCGGAAGCGCGGGGCGAAGCCTTTTTCGCCTGGGTGCCGTAACTGCCGCCGGCGGTGAGGTTGACCTGGCTATCCTTGAAATCGAAGGGCAGATGGGTGCGAAGATTGACCGCGGAGGCGCCCCCTTCGATGAGGTCGGCGCGGGTGCCTTTGTAGACATCGACCCCCGCCATCAATTCGGGCGTGACTTCGTTCCAGCTGATGGCGCTTGCGCCGTTGGCGCTGAACACCTGCTGACCGTTGAGCATGCTCGAATTGAAGGGAAGGCCGCGCACGGTGATGCCCGTACCTTCGATCTGGAACGCGGTGTTTCCGCCGTTGCCCGGCGCGAAACGCGAGATCGACACGCCCGACACGCGCTGAAGAACTTCGGTGATCGAAGCGTCAGGCAGTTGGCCGGCCTCGTCGGCGACGACCGAGTCGACGAGCGTGTCGGAGTTCCGCTTGATCTCGATGGCGCTCTGCAGCGCCTTGCGGCGCGCGGTGACGACCACTTCCTTCACGGTGTCGACGACTTGGTCGTCCTTGGCCGCTGAGGGCGCGTCCTGCGTCGCCGATTTGTCCTGCGCCGCGACCGGCCCGGCCAGCGCGCAGAGAACACCAAGCGAAGCGCCGGCAACTAGCAAATGGCGCGCGCGGATCGAATTTCTCACGTCAACTCCCCTCCCCAGGGTCTCCTTCGAGCGCCGGTTCTTCGACGCCACTTTCACATATGCTATCTGTTTTTATTTTTTACAGGTCAACAACATTTCATGGGCGGCGATGCGGAAAGGCCAGGCTGGAGCGCGACCGGGCGCTTTGGTCGCAACCAGACGGGCCTCACCGGGGCCGGCCTGAGCCAGATCGAAACCGAATCCGCCGGCCAGGAACGGGTGCTCATCCGGCTTTCAAGAACGGCTTGGCGAGGGGCCGCCCCCCTTGGTCGCCGGATCATGGATCGACGGCGAGTCGGTTTACGGCTAGAGCCGGTCGCGTGGTCCGAAGATCACGCGACCGGCTCTAGCCTATTGTTTTTACATCGCTCTTTCGGAAAACCGGCCGCCAGTTTCCTGCACGAAGCTCCCGACGCCCCAGTCAGGCGCGCAGACGATCACAAGCCGGGACCGCCGTTGGTCTTCAGCGTCGCGCCCAGAGCCAGCGCGGCGACCTAGGCCGGGAAATTGTCCTTCAGCCGCAACCTTCTGGGCTTGCTTTTCGCCACCCCTGCTCCCGCACGGCCATCGGCCGACAAGGGAACGATGCGTTCATCCCGCTCGAACCAGCCCAATTCCGTGGAGATCCGCTTGGCGGTCGACGCCAGCTCGGCCTGGGCGGCGTATTCGTCGAAGACCGGCGAGCCGTCGATGCGAGCCATGAAGGGAATGGTCAAGGCGGCGACGACGCGGCCGCCAAGCCCGAAGATCGGGTAACTGATATCGGTCACGCCGTTGGTCCGCGCGCTGGGTCGCATTTCAAAGCCGCGGCTGCGGACAAGCTTGAGACGGTTCATCACGGCCGCGCGGTCCTTGGGGGACAAGGCCGTGTCCGCTTCGAGAACATCGGCGACCCACGCATCGTCGCCGAAGCCCAGCAGCACCTGGCCCGAACAACTCCTCACGAGATCCAAGTCCGCGCCGAGCCTTACGATGAAGGCGATGTCACCGGGATTTTGTTGCCTCAGCACGACAAGGCCTCGCCGACCGTTCGGCATCACCAGGTGGCAAGATTGATCAATCTTATTGGCGAGTTCGCGCATGTGCGGGCCGGCCATGACCGTGAGCTCTTCGGCCGGCGTTGCGCGGAATACGATCTCCAGAATTCTGGAATTTACACTATATTGATCCGTTTCCGGATCTTTATTCAACCATCGGCGACGTTCCATGACGACAATGATTCGAAAGATCTCGCCGATCGAAAGGTCCAGGCCGGCGGCGATTTCACTGGCCGTCAGGCCGCGAGGCGCCTGGGCCAGCAGTTCGATGACGTTGAAGCCCCTCTCGAGCGCCGGCGCGGAATAGGTTTTCGGCGCGGAACGCGGCTCTTGATTGTGTTTCGAGGAGGAGGCACCCATGCCGAGATGGGTATCCCATGGATTTTGCATTTGCAAGCAGCTCGCACAATCAGACCGACCCGAGCGACGACAGGGAAATGATCAGGTCGAACGTTCTTGAGTTCACTCCAAGGTTAGACGCAGCGCCTTGGCGGCATAGTCGCCCGCGAACGATCGTCGATCTTCAGCAGGATATCAAGCGGCGGCGCCCGAAAGGTTCGGACACGGGCCGTTCACGATGGCGGATATGGACCGCTCGATCTCCTTGCGGAGGACACAACATCGCCCGCCTATCTCTCCAGAGCGCCCTTCCCCGCGATGATCTTGCCGCGGAACTTCTCGATCCGCGCCAGGCGGGTCGAAGGCTGCTTGGCTTGGTTCAGGGCCAACAGGTAGCTTCTCTGGCGACCTGGCGTCAGCGCGTGGAAGGCCTCGCCCAATTCCGGATCCGCATCCAGCACCTCGACCAGTTCGTTCGGCATATCGACCTCGCGGTCGGTCTTCGTGGGCCTGGTTCCCGCTTCGGCGTGATCCATCAACTGCCGCAGATAGGCCCGGATCACCGCCTCCCGCTCGCCGACCTGCTGCGTAGCGGTGAAGCGGATCATGCCCGGCGTTCGACTGTTGGGACCTTGAGGCTCCAGGACGCCCTCGCTGTCGACGAGAAGGCCCGCGTTCATGAAGCTGAGCCGAAAGTCGCCCCGAAACGCTCCGAAGATCGCGATATTGCGCCCAGCGCGCATGTAGCACGGGTGGGCCCATTTCACCGTTTCTTCCAATCCAACGTCCAAGCAGATCCGGCGCAGGTCGTTCAGCCCGTCGATCCACTGCCGGGTCGAACAGTCCGTCGTCGCGAACCTGGCGCACCGACCGCAGCCCTTGGTGAAGAAGTCGTCAGGGTTGGTGATCATCGCCATGGTCACATTCACCGTCAGCCCGACCGATCCTTGTGTCAGTCGCCCGGAGTCGAGACAGTTCTAGCCTGGGACAGCGGAGACGCAAGGTCGGCCCTCGAAATCCATTGTTGTCCTCGCGCTAAGGCCCATGCCGATCATCCGGACAGGTTCGTGGTTTGCGGAAAATCCGTAGGCAAGGCCTCACCTGGCCGACGCGGCGTCCTCGATCAGCGCGGCGACCTTGTCGGGGTGGGAGACCATCAGCGCATGGGAGCCGCCCTCGACCGCGACGGTTTTGCGTGCGTGGGCCCGTTCGGCCATGAACCGCTGGGTTTCGGCGGGGATGTTGCGGTCGGCCGAACCGTAGATCACGTATGACGGAAGCCGCTTCCAGGTCGGCGCGGTCGCCATGTCGGCAAGCGCGCGTCCCGTCACCGGACGCTGGGTCGCGGCCATGAGGGCGGCCTTGGCGGCCGGCACGTCGGCGGCGAACTGGGCCTGGAACTTGGCGGGCTGGATGTAGAAGTCCTCGTCGCCGTCGGGCAGCGCCACCGGCGCCAGGGCGGCTGCGAGGGTGGCGCCCGGGAACTTGCCGGACAGCGAGAGCGCCGATTCCCCGGCCTCGGGCAGGAAGCCGGCGACATAGACCAGCGCCTCGACGTTGCCATTGCCGTTCGCCGCCTCGGTGATCACCTCGCCGCCGTAGGAATGGCCCACCAGGATGACCGGCCCGGGGATCGACTTGACGAGCGCCGACACCGTCGCGGCGTCCGAACCCAGGGCGCGCAGGGGATTGGCGGCGGCCACCACCCGGTAGCCGTTCCGGTTCAGCCGCGACACCACCTCGTTCCAGCCCGAGGAATCGGCGAAGGCGCCGTGGACGAGGACGATCGTCGGCTTTTCGCCTTGCGGCGCGGCTTGCGCCGCCGCCGCGCCTGACAGGGCGAGGACGGCGGCGAACGACAGGGCTTGGAAGGGCTTGCGCATCGATGTCTCCGTGGCGGCCGGGGCGGCCTTGCGCGAAGGATGCGTCGCCGGGCGGGCCCGCGCCTATCTCGCGAAAGGGCCTGCCCGCCCCCTCCCAAGGTTTAGGACGACCGCGCCGCGGGCGCGGGACCGATGGTGCTAGAGCAGAGTCATGCCGCCATCGACCTTGAGGTTGACGCCGGTAATGAAGCTGCTGGCGTCCGAGGCCAGGAAGAGCGCTGCCTGGGCCAGTTCGTCGGGACGACCCAGACGGCCCAGCGGAATACCGGCCGCGACGGCGGTTTCGAACGCTTCGCGCTCGGACGGCGGGACGCCGAGCTTGTCCAGTATCGCGGTGTCGGTCGGGCCCGGGCTCAGGATGTTCACCCGGATCCCGCGGGTCTTGAACTCCAGCGCCCAGCTGCGCGCGAAGCCTCCCAGGGCCGCCTTCGAACCGGCATAGACCGCGTGTCCGTCCAGGGCCTTGTCGCTGGCGATCGAGCTGGTCAGGATGACCGAACCGCCGTCGCGCAGAAGCGGCTGGATCTTCTGGACGCCGAAGAACACCGCCCGCGTGTTGATCGCGAACTGAGCGTCGTATTCGGCCTCGGAAACGTCCGGCGACGGCGTGATCGTGTTGACGCCGGCGTTGGCCATGTAGATATCCAGGCCGCCGAAACGCGACCGCACGAGCTCGGCGATCGCGTCGTGGTGCGAGAGGTCGGCGACATCGCCGACCAGGCCGACGGCCCGGGGACCGATCTGCGCGACCGCCGCGTCGACCACCTCGGCTCTGCGCCCCGTGATGATGACCGAAGCACCTTCGCGCGCGAAGAGCTCGGCCGACGCCAGGCCGATGCCGCTGTTGCCGCCGGTGATCACGGCGACCTTGTCGATGAGGGTGTCCATTTTCGTGCTGCCTCCAAGGGCGTTGCTGTACGGAGCACCCCAGATAGCCTTGACTGGAATTCAAATAAGGTGGGCCAATGGCAAAGCCTTTGTTCCATCATGGATCAGATCGTGGACCCTCTCGACAACGCCGCGGGCTTGGCGGCCTTCATCAACACCGTGGAAGCGGGATCCTTCAGCGCCGCCGCGCGGGCAGCCGGCGCGACCCCCTCCTCGGTCTCCAAAAGCGTCGCGCGGTTGGAGCGCCGGCTCGGCGTCGTCCTGTTCGCGCGCTCGACCCGGACGCTGAACCTGACCCCGGAGGGCGCCGCCTATTTCGAGCGGATCACGCCGCTGCTGCGAGCCCTGGCCGAGGCGCGGGACACCGTCCAGACGGCGGCGGCGGCCGAAGGGCGGCTTCGCGTCTCCCTGCCCACCGATCTGGGTCGCCTGCTGATGGATCCGCTGACGCGGGTCTTCCTTCAGCGACACCCGCGGATCCGCCTGGAGCTGGACATGACCGACCGCCATGTCGATCTCATCCGCGAGGGCTATGACCTGGTCCTACGCGCCGGCAGGGTGGACGACACCGAGCTGGTGGTTCGTGCGGTCGGCGAGGCGCCGCTGGTCCTGGTCGCCTCCCCAGGCCATCTCGATCACTATGGGCGCCCCCAGACCCTCGAAGCGCTTCGCAGCGCGCGCCACGTCCGCTACCGGCTCGGCGGTCGACCTTTCCCGATCACGTTCGCGGATGGCTCGACGCTTTCACCGGAGGGGGTTCTCGATTGCGACGCGGGGTTCGCGTTGAGAGCCGCGGCGGTCAACGGCGTGGGGATCGCTCAGCTGCTGCGCTGGACGGTGGACGATGACCTGCGAGCTGGCCGCCTGGAGATTGTCATGCCCCATGCGCCCCTGCCCACGGCGCCGCTGCAGATCCTCCACGCCTTTGGCCGCTTTCAACCCCTGAGAGCGCGACTGTTCGCCGACTTCGTGGCCGACCAGGTGGCGGCGCTCGGTCGTGCGACCGACGCCCCGAAGGAGGGTTAGTCGACCTAGACCAAAGTACAGTTCCGTTTAGAGGGTCCTCGCCGATACCAACACTGTCGAGCCGTGTTAATCGGACACGACAGGGATGACGAACGTAAGAGTTTTTCCGATTTCATCTTACGGCCGACGAAGCGGCAGACGAGCGTCCCACCTGTCCGGCTCAATAGCACGGCGCTCGCGGTCCAGGACCTCGGCCGCAGGCGCCGTGCACCGACAAGTCGGCCAGTGAGGAGACCCGCCATGACGCCCCCCGACCAAAGCCCTTCGATCACCGTCGCCCGCGAACGTGGTCGCGTCCGCGTGCTGTTCGAAGGCCATGACATCGCCGACAGCGACGACGTGGTGGTGGTGCACGAGGCCGGCCGTCCGCCGGTCCGTTACTTCCCGCGCAAGGACGTGTTCATGGTCTTCCTGAGCCAGACCGACAAGATCACCCGCGACCCCGACAAGGGCGAGGCGCGCTACTTCACGATCTATCGCGACCAGCACCTGGTCGAAAACATCGCCTGGTCCTACGACACGCCCGGCGCCGTCTTCGCCGAGATCGCCGAGATCGCCGGCCGCATCGCCTTCCGTCCCGAACATGTCGAGTTCCAGGTCCACGGACACACGCCGGCCGACTCGGCGATCGAAGACGAGGCCGTCGAGACCGACGATCGCGACCGCGAGCCGGCGACCTGATGCGACACCCACGCCAGAGGAGGACAGGATGAGCCCGGCCCCGATCAAGATCCTGCTGCAGACCACCATCGCTCCGACCACGGACGACTGGTCCATCGCCCGCTTCAGCAAGCTGGGCCAATTACTCGCCGCGCAGGTAACGGCCGACGGCCAGCGACGCTATGAGGTGACCCTGCGCGACCGCGACCCGCTGGGCGCGCCCGACGCGGTGCTCTCGACCCTGGACCACAGCGACTTCGACCAGCTCTGGCTGTTCGCCGTCGACGTCGGCGACGGGCTGACGCGCGAGGACTGCGGCGCGATCTCGCGTTTTCGCCAGGCCGGCGGCGGCCTGATGGTGACGCGCGACCACATGGACCTGGGGTCGTCGATCTGCACGCTCGGCGGCGTCGGCGCGGCGCACTATTTCCACACCCGCAACCCACACCCCGACCCGGCCGAGCACAGGCCCGACGATCCCTACACGACCGCGATCTCGTGGCCGAACTTCCATTCCGGGGCCAATGGCGATTACCAGACGATCACGCCGGTCCTGCCGGTGCATCCGGTGCTGAGCGACCCGGCCGCCCCCGCCGGCGCCATCCGCTACCTGCCCTCCCATCCGCACGAGGGCGGCGTCCGCGCGCCGGAAGGAGCGGACGCCCGCGTCATCGCCACGGGGACCAGCAAGGTCACGGGCCGCCCGTTCAACATCGCCGTGGCCTTCGAGGCCGGGCCGAGCGGCGGACGGGCGATCGCCCAGAGCACGTTCCACCATTTCGCCGACTACAATTGGGACATCCGGTCGGGCAGTCCCAGCTTCGTCGTCGAGCCGCCCGGCGACGGCCTGATCACAACGCCTCAGGCCATGGCCGACACCCAACGTTATGTGCTCAACCTGGCCAGCTGGCTCGGCGCCAAGGCATGGACTGGCCGCGGCTGATCGCCCTTACGGCGAACCGCGCGGAAGCCTTCGATGAGGAACGCCCGCGCTTTTCGCCATGTATCTGTTCGCGCCTGATAGTCTCCAGGCCACAGCGGTAGCGAAGACCCATCAGGGCTAGACCTTTGGATAGGTGTCGCCAGATGGGATTTGAGCCGATGAAAGAGGCTCGGGGCTACACCAGCCGCGCAAGGGCCCGTAACTTGTCCATTGTGCCTCTTTTCGCGGTCGTCGACGACGACAAGGCCATGCGCGAAGCCCTGTCGGAACTGATCGAGGTGTTCGACTTTGCTTGCCTGACCTTCGACGGCGGCGAAAGCTTCATGGCCGCCTACGCGCCGGGACGCTTCGCGGGCCTGGTCACCGACCTCAATCTGGCGGGCGAAAGCGGGCTGCAGCTCCAGCAGCGCATGAAGGCGCTCGACCCCGCCCTGCCCGTCATCATCATTTCGGCTCAGACCGATCCCGCCACCCGGGCCCGCGTCCTGGCGTCGGGCGCGCTGGCCTACCTCACCAAGCCGATCAACGACCAGGTTCTGCTCAGGCATCTCAACGCGGCTTTGGGCAAGGGCGGCGACTCCCAAAGCTGCGAACCCGGCTGAGATCGCGAGTGAGGACCCAGCGATGGAGCTAGCCGACCACGCCTCCGAGAGCGTGATCCTGTACGACCTGGCCGGGTCGATCAGATACTGTAACCCCGCCTCGGCCGAGCTCTACGGATGGAGCCGGGCTGACGCCCTGGACCGCCGCTTCGACAGCCTGCAAGTGGACGGCCCGTCCTGGAAATCGATCTTGGACGCGGGCGGCTGGCGCGGAACGCTTCGCCGACGTGCGGAGCGCGGCGACGAGGTGGCGGCGGCGGTCCGCCTGATCGTGCGCGTCGATGCGTCGGGCCAGGCCACGGACGTCGTCGAGTATGGCGACCGCGACGCCCGCGAGCCGCCGGTCGCGCCTTCAGCGGTTTCGTCCAGCGGACCTCGAAACGACCGAACCGCCTGTTGGCAACTCAGCATCGCCAACCTGCACGCGCTTTTCGATACAGGAACCGCGTCCTGGGGCGAGCGCGAATGGAGCGAGGATCAGTTGGACGCCGTATTGGAGGCGGTTCGGATCCTCGACCTCAATCCGGCGGCGATCCGCCTGTTCGGCCTGCCGATGGACCGCGACCATCTGGTGACCCGGCCCATCGCCGCCCTCTGGCCCGAACAGAGCCGCGCCCTCCTGGCGGAGCTGATCTTCGCCCTGGCGCTGAAGACCGACGACGAGGTCGAGAGGCGCGACATCGGCGCGGCGGGATGGCTGAACGATGTGGTCCTGACCGGTTGGCGCGCGGGCGACCGGCGTTGCCAGGACACCATTTTCGTGACGATCGGCGGCAAGGTGGACGCGGCGAGCGCGCTGCACGAGCTGGAGGCTCGCCAGGACCGCTATCGCAACATGATCTCGACCATGCCCATCCCCATCTGGCAGGTCGACGCCTCCGCGGCGGACAGGCTGCTCACGCGCCTTGTCCCCGACGGCGCGGGCGGTGTGGGGGACGTGCCGGCTTACCTGGCCGATCATCCCGACCTCATTGATCTGGTTCATGAGGTCGTTCTGGTGACGGACGTCAACGAACAGGCGATGGCGCTGATGGGGGCCAAGGATCGATCGCAACTGATCGGGCCGGTCAAATACTTCTTCGCGGCCGCCCCCGACGCGGCCCGTCGCGTGTTCCTGGCCCACTGCGCGGGCGCCACCTCCCACGTCGAGGAAATCAAGATCCCGACCCTGGACGGTCGGCTGCAGGACGTTCTGTACGTCGTGATGTTCCCCGGCGTCGGGCGGCGGTTCGACGAGACGATCGTCGTGATGATCGACAACACCGCGCGGCTCGAGACCGAGACCAAGCTCCGGCGGATCGAAGCCGATTTCGCCCACGCCGCGCGCCTGTCGACCCTTGGCGGACTCACCGCGTCGATCGCCCACGAGGTCAAGCAGCCTCTCTCGGCCATGCTGACCAACGCCGAGACCAGCCTGCGCTGGCTCGCGCGCGACGAACCGAACCTGGCGAAGGTCACCCAGCTCACCGAGCGCATCGCCGAGAGCGCGCGCCGCGCCAGCGACATCATCAACCGGATCCAGGACATGGCCGGCAAGCGCGAGCCGGCCCGTCTGGCGCTCGACCTCAACGACGCCGTCGCCCAGGCGGTCAACTTCGTGCGCCACGACACAGACGAGAAGGACATCACGGTGTCGCTGGACCTGGCCGCCGACCTGCCGCGCATCCTGGGCGATCGCGTCCAACTGCAACAGATCGTGGTCAACCTGCTCGTCAACAGCATCCAGGCGCTGACATCCATCGTCGTGGATCGACCCACGATCCGGATCTCGACCCGGCTGCATGATGGCGGCTCGATCGTCGTGACGTTTCGCGACACTGGACCTGGAATCCCTGACGCCGATCTGGGGCGGGTGTTCGACGGCTTTTTCACCACCAAGTCCGAGGGCATGGGTATCGGTCTGGCGATTTGCCAATCGATCGCCTCCAGCCATGGCGGCGCGATCACAGCCGCCAACCATCCGGACGGCGGAGCGCTGTTCACGATCACGCTGCCGGCCATGTGCGAAGCCCGCGGCGCCTCTTCGTAGAGGCGGGCATAGCCCCGCCATAGCCGGTTCGGCAGCTTCTCCGAACAGGCGGGGGGGACCTATGCTTGGGTAGAGGGCGACCTCGCCCTTTCGTCCAATCGACCATCGGAGCGCCTCACCCTAGCGTTCGCCCCATGGTTCGGCGGGTTCGCGAGAGCCTCCAGGCCGAATTTCCTCCCCGCCTCGCTAGAGAGCCGACCATGAAACTCTACTATGTCACCGGCGCCTGCAGCCTCGCCGATCGGATCGCGTTGGCTGAGGCCGGCATCGCCTGCGACTTCATCCGCGTGGATTTGCACACCCGCACTACCCAGGACGGCGCCAGCTTCGACGCGGTCAACGCCAAGGGCTACGTCCCTGTCCTGGTGCTCGATAGCGGCGAGATGATCACCGAGAACATCGCCATCCTGTCGTGGATCGCCGAGCAGTCGCCGGGCCTGCGTCCGGAGGGTCCGTTGGGCTGGTTCCGCCTGCTCGAGGCCACGGCCTACATCTCGACCGAGATCCACGGCGGGTTCAAACCGTTCTTCCATTCCGGCTCTCCCGACGAGAAGGCCCGCGCCGCCGCGGAGGTCAGCAAGCGCCTGGGCTACCTAGCCGAGAGCATGACCAGCGATTTCCTCCTGGGGCCGAACCTCAGCGTCGCCGACGCCTACCTGTTCGTCATGCTGACCTGGGCGCGCCGCAACGAACTGCAGATCCCGCCCCGCCTGGAGGCCTTCTACCAGCGCATGATTTCGCGCGAGACCGTCCGCACGGCGCTGGCCCAGGAAGGGCTGGAGGCCTTGGCGGCCTGAGGCGCGGGCGGCCAGGAGCCTGCGGGCCGCCCGTCAAACCCCGGACCGGCCGCCACAGCGGGACGGTTCGGGGTCCCTCGTTGAACTGCGGTGGCGCCCTATACGCGAGGATAGCCCGCCCTCGCCCTTTCACCCAATCGACCCACGACCGCTCCCAGTCCTAGCCTTCGATCCTCGGTTCTGGATCAGCTTGAGGTAACGGACATGAAGATCGTGGTGGTTGGCGGCAGCGGCCGGATCGGCGAGAAGCTGGTCTATAATCTTCGCCAGGACGACTACAGGGTTCTCGAAGCCTCGCCGACCTTCGGCGTGAACACCATCACGAAGGCCGGCCTGGAACAAGCGCTAGACGGCGCCAAGGTCGTCGTCGACGTGACCCAGTCGCCGTCCCTGGACGGCTCCGACGCCAGGGCGTTCTTCGAGACCTCTGGCCGCAATCTGCTCGCGGCCGGCCTGGCCGCCGGGGTCCGGCACCACGTCGCCTTGTCGATCGTCGGCACGGATCGACTGCAGGACAGCGGCTACTTCCAGGCCAAGAAGATCCAGGAAGACCTCGTCAGGAGCTCGGGGCTTCCCTTCACGATCCTGCGGTCGACCCAGTTCTTCGAGTTCATCACCGGCGTGGTGCAGAACGGCACGGATCGTGACGTGGTGATCTCGCCCGCCCTGGTCCAGCCGATCGCGGGAGAGGACGTCGCCGAGGCCCTGGCCGACATCGTCCTGAGCCCGCCGCTGAACCGAACCACCGAGGTTGCGGGCCCGGAGCGCCACCATCTGGACGACCTGGCGACCCAGGTCCTCACCGCCTACGAGGACACCCGCCGGGTCACCGCCGACGTCCATGCCCGCTATTTCGGCGCGGAGCTGAACGATCAGTCCCTGCTCCCCGGCGACCAGCCGCGCATCGCCCCGACCCGTTTCTCCGACTGGCTGCGCCAGAGCCTGCAATCGCCGGCGCCGGCGGTCCTTCACCCCAAGCGGAAGGCTTGAATCCCATGAAGATCATAGTCACGGGCGGCACGGGCGTCGTCGGATCAAAGGTCGTCGACATCCTGACGCGCCAGGGCCACCAGGTCACGGCCGCCTCCCAGCGGACGGGCGTCAATGTCATCACCGGCGAGGGCCTTGAGGAGGCGCTTGTCGGCGCCCAGGTCGTCGTCGATGTCGTCAACTCGCCGACCTTTGACGAAGCCACGGCCATGCAGTTCTTCGAGACCTCGAGCCGCAACATCCTGGCGGCGGCGGCGTCCAACGACGTGCGTCATTACGTGGCCCTGTCGATCGTCGGAACGGAACGGCTGGCGGAGAACGGCTACTTCCGCGCCAAGCTGGCGCAGGAGGCTGTGATCAAGGCGTCCAGCGTGCCGTTCACGATCGTCCGTTCCACGCAGTTCTTCGAATTCCTGGACAGCGTGGTCGAGGCGGCTGCTCGCGGCCAGGAAGTCCGCCTGCCGCCGGCCCGCGTCCAGTTCATCGCCGCCCAGGACGCGGCGGGCGCCCTGGCCGACACCGCCGGTCGCACCCCCATGAACGACACCCTCGAGGTCGCCGGTCCGGACCCTTTCCGACTGGACGATCTGGCGCGACGCTATCTGGCCGCGCGCGGCGACGCGCGACGCGTAACGGCCGATCCGCAGGCGCTCTATTTCGGCACGCTCCTCAATGACGAGACCCTGATCGCCGGCGCTGTTCCGCGGTTTGGCCACACCGAATTCGACAGCTGGCTGCGGGAACGGACCGCGGCCGCCCGCTAGCCAACCACCAGGACATCCACGCCATGACCGACGTCGCTCCCACCACCCAGGCCCAGCTGCGCGCGCATTTTCCGGACCTTCCCCAGTCACCCCTGATCAGCCGGGCCTTCGACTACGCCCGCGACCGCTGCCCCGCCTTCCTGTTCAACCACGCCGCCCGCTCGTGGATGTTCGCCGCCAAGCTCGCCACGCTGGAGGATGTCGCGCACGACGCCGAGATCCTGGCCGTATCGACCCTGCTGCATGACCTGGGCTTGACCGAACACGCCGCGGGCCCCAACCGCTTCGAGGTCAACGGCGCCGGCGTCGCGGCGGCCTTCGTGCGCGAACAGGGCTTCGATGACCGGCGCGCGCAGCTGGTCTGGGACAGCATCGCCCTGCACGGGACGCCGTCGATCGGCGTGTTCAAGGAGCCGGAAGTCGCGCTGTGCGCGCGCGGCGTCGGCGCCGACTTCGGGACGCCCGACAACGACCTGCTGGGCGCCTCGGCGATCGCCTTGGCCGTCGCCGCCGCGCCGCGGCTCGACATGAAGCGCAGGTTCACCGCTTGCGTCTGCCACATGGCCGAGACCAAGCCGGAGACCACCTACCCCACCTTCATTCGCGATTTCGGCGAGCGGCTGGTCCCCGGCTACAAGGCTCCATCCTGGGTCGATGTGATCGCCAACGGCCCCTTCAGCGAATAGGCCCCTACAACCGCCCCCGACGGGACAGCCCTAAGCTTGGCGCAAAAATAACTCCGCCCGAGGCCGATCTGGCTTCGGGCGGGGTCTTTGGCGTCCCGAAGGCTAGTCCGCGGCCATGGACTCGTTGAGCCAGTCCTCGAACGTGATTTCGCCAAGGACCGAATCCGGACCAGGCATCAGGGATCGGTCGTCCAGCGCGGCGCCGAAATAGAGCGCCTGGGGGTCGGCGACGACGTCGCGCGGATCCTGCTGGGCGTCCAGATATTGCTCGGCGAACGTGTCGAGGCGGAAGCTCTCCGGGCCGGCCACCTCGATCGTGCCGTTGACCGGCGGGCTCACCACCACCTTGGCCAAGACGGCGGCGACGTCGTCGGCCGCGATCGGCTGGATCGGGACCGGCGGCAGACGAATGGCGTCGCCGGCGGCCGCCGAGTGGACGATGCCGCCGACGAACTGGAAGAACTGCGTCGAGCGCAGGATCGTGTAGGGCGTCGGCGAGGCCTTGATCAAAGCCTCCTGAGCCAGCTTGGCGCGGAAATAACCGCTGGCCTGCAGGCGTTCGGTTCCTACCACTGACAAGGCGACGTGATGCTTGACCCCGGCGACCTGCTCGGCGGCCAGCAGGTTGCGCCCCGCGGTCTGGAAGAACGCCATGGCCGCGTCGTCCTCGAACGACGGCGAATTGGCGACATCGACGACGACGTCGGCGCCGACGAGCGCCTCGGCCAGGCCCTCGCCGGTGAGTGTGTTGACGCCGGTGTTGGGCGCGGCGGCGATCACCTCGTGGCCCAAGCGGGACAGGTTGCTGACGGTCTTGGACCCGATAAGTCCGGTCCCGCCGATGACGACGATCTTCATGTCATATCTCCTCGACTATTGTCGCCGAAGAATAATATGGGCATCGAGAAGAGCGCCACGGATCGACTTTAGTCAAAACGTATGGGGCGAAACACCCGCCGGGTCATCCAGTTATGCGAAAGATGCATCCAGGGCGCCGATAACTATATTTGCGGATCGATTTACGTCCTTTGGCGTAAGGAGAGGCGTACTTCTAGCGATGTTTTCGGTGAAACCTATACTCGCGAGCGACTGGGCTAGGCAGGACGCCACCCGACCTGTCCCGGCGGCCGAGCCGCCCTATGCCCGAGGCCTGGTCCGACGGGCTTCGCGAACGGTGGTCGCCATCCCGGCGAGTTCGGCATCCTCGGGGCTCTTCAACCCCACCGAAGGACCAGACATGACCCCGCGCTTCGCCCCCTTCAAGATCGTCACGGACCTGACCAACGCCCTGCTGGTCGTCGAAAAGGCCCTGGCCGAGACGAGCATCGAACCCAGCCTCGCCGACCTGGTGAAGATCCGCGCCTCGCAGATCAACGGCTGCGCCTTCTGCGTCCACATGCATGTCACCGCCGCCAAGGCCCACGGCGAAACCGACATGCGCCTGTTCCTGCTCGACACCTGGCGGGAGTCGCCGCTGTTCACCGATCGTGAGCGCGCCGCCCTGACCTGGACCGAGTCGCTGACCAAGATCGCCAAGACCGGCGCCCCCGACGCCGACTACGCGCTGGTCAAGAGCCAGTTCACGGAGGTCGAGATCGCGACCCTCTCGGTGATGATCGGCCAGATCAACACCTGGAACCGTCTGCAGGTGGCCGCTCGCGCCGTCCACCCGGTCCAGCCCGCCGTCGCAGCCGCCTAGGCGGCGTCACGAGATCCGAAGCCCGCCGCTTCGGAGATCCGCGGAGACGGCAGTCCTCCCTCCCCCCAGGACGAGACGCCGCTCTCCGTGCGCGCCTGGGCTCGTCGCCCCCGACGAGCCCAGGCGCGGCCGCCGGCCCGCCGACTCTTGAAAGGGACCATCATGCTGAAATCCACCTGTATCGGCCTGGCCGCCCTGCTCGGCGTCTCCGCCCTGGCCAACGGCGTCTTCATGCTGCTCGCTCCGCAGGCCTGGTATTTCGCCGTGCCAGGCGTGACGACGACGGGGTCGTTCAACCAGCACTTCCTCCGCGACATCGGCCTGATCTTCCTGTTGATCGGCGCGGGCTTCCTGGCCGGCGCGTTCCAGCCTCGCCAGCGCCTCCTCCTCTGGGCCGTCCCGACGATCTGGCTCACGGGCCATGCTCTGTTCCACTTCTGGGAAGTGGCGGTCGGCATCTGCTCGGCCTCGGTCATTCCCCGTGATTTTCCGGCGGTGACCCTGCCGGCGATCCTGGGATGGCTGCTGACGGCCTGGGCGTTCCGCACCCAGACGACGGAGAAGGCGGCATGACCCCGGAGTCGACAACCTTCCCCCATCGGACGCCGTTGCGCGGCGGCGACGCCTCGACCGCCTCCGTGGTCGCCGACCTGATCCAGACCGCGCTGCGCGCCGCCGAGACCCGGAGTTTCGCGAGCCAGGACAACGGGTGGACGAACGGCGAACCGGATCCAGACAAGGACCGTCGGCGCGCCCTGCCTCGCGGCACGGTGTTGGCGCCCTGGCGCATGAAGAAGATCGATCACTTCATCGCGGAAAACCTCGATCGCAAGCTGAGCCTGGAGGTCCTGGCGCCGTTGGTCAGGCTGAGCTGCAGCCATTTCGCGCGCGCCTGCAGGAACACCTTCGGATTGTCGCTGCGCCAGCTGGTCCTGCGCCGCCGCATCGACCGTGCCCAGGCGCTGATGCGCGACACGCTGACGCCGCTCAGCCAGGTCGCCTTGGCCTGCGGCTTCGCCGATCAAGCCCATTTCTCGCGGCTGTTTCGCCAGACCGTCGGGACCACCCCACGCCAATGGCGGCGCGACAATCTCGCCTCCAGCCCCCCCCCCAAGGGACGCATCATGAACCCGCAAGACCACCACGCCTCGCGCCGCGCCATCGTGACCGCGGGCCTGGGCCTGGCCGCCGCCGCCCTGACCTCGAACGGCGTCGCCCAGGCCATTCCTCTCCCTCCACCCCAACCGATATCAGGAGCCAAGACCATGGGCAGCGGCTACGTCACCACCAAGGACGGCGTTCAAATCTTCTATAAGGACTGGGGTCCCAAGACCGCCCAGCCGATCGTGTTCCACCACGGTTGGCCGCTGAGCGGCGACGACTGGGACAACCAGATGCTGTTCTTCCTGTCGCAGGGTTTTCGCGTCATCGCCCATGACCGTCGCGGGCACGGGCGTTCGACCCAGACCGACGTCGGCAACGACATGGACACCTACGCCGCCGACCTCGCCGTCGTAACGGCGCACCTGGACCTGAAGAACGCCATCCACGTCGGCCACTCGACCGGCGGCGGCGAAGCGGCGCGTTACGTCGCCCGTTACGGCGGCGGCCGGGTGTCCAAGGTCGTGCTGATCGGCGCGGTGCCGCCGATCATGCTGAAGACCCCGGCCAACCCCGGCGGCCTGCCGATCGAGGCGTTCGACGGTCTCCGGGCGGCGTTGGCGGCCAACCGATCGCAGTTCTACCGCGACCTGCCGTCGGGTCCGTTCTACGGCTTCAACCGTCCCGGCGCGAAGGTCAGCCAGGCCCTGGTCGACAACTGGTGGCGCCAGGGCATGATGGGCGGCGCCAAGGCCCAGTACGACTGCATCGCGGCCTTCTCGGCGACCGACTTTACTGACGATCTCAAGACGATCGAGGCGCCGGTGCTGCTGATGCACGGCGACGACGACCAGATTGTCCCGATCGCCGACGCCGCCCTGGTGGGGATCAAGCTGCTGAAGAAGGGCGCGCTGAAGGTCTACAAGGGTCTGCCGCACGGCATGGCCACGACCCACGCCGAGATCATCAACCCGGACCTGCTGGCCTTCTTCAAGAGCTGACCCCGCGGGTCAGGCTGACGCCTCCCGATCGATCGGGAGGCGTCAGCCGCCGAACGGCGCGGCGCGGCCGACCGGCAGGATCACGCGAAAGATCGCGCCCCCCTCGGGGTGGTTCATCACGCCGATCCCGCCGCCGTGCTCGGCGATGATCGATTGGCAGATCGAAAGGCCGATCCCCATGCCCGTGTCCTTGGTGGTGAAGAAACCGTCGAACACGCAGTCCAGGTCCGCCTCGGCGACGCCTGGCCCGGAGTCATGGACCGACAGCGTCACGGCGTCGGCCGTGTCGACATCGATCTTCAGCGCAATGCGACGCTCGTGAGCGTCGGCCTGCGCGATCGCTTGGATGCTGTTGACCAGCAGGTTGACGACCACCTGCTGCAACTGCACCCGATCTCCGACCACCGGCGGAAGCTGGTCGGCGTCCGCGCGCAGCAGGGTGATCCCCCGCGCGTCAAGGTCGTGGCGCACGAAATGAACGGCCTCGTCGGCCACCTCGGCCAGGTCGAGGACCAGGCGCTCCGGCTCCTGCTTGACCGCCATGCTCCGCACGCGCTGGATGATGTCGTTGGCGCGCCGGGCGCTCGCCGCGATCCGCGCGATCAGCTCGTTCACCTTGGCCAGGTTCGGCTCCTCCCGCACCAACCATCGCAGGCTGGTCTCGGCGTTGGTGACGATGGCCGCCAGCGGCTGCTTGACCTCGTGGGCGATCGACGTCGCCAGCTCCCCCAGCATCGAGACGCGCGCGGCGTGCGCGAAATCCGCCTGCAGGCGGCGCAGCTGGGCTTCCGTCCGCAGGCGCTCGGTGATGTCCTCGATGGTGATGAAGGTGGTGTCGAGGTGTTCCGGCGGCGCGGGATAGGTGACCGAGAACACCACGTCGCGGACCTGGCCGTCGAAGGTCGCCATCCTGGCCTGTTCGACATAGTTTCGCCGTCCCTCGAAGAGGGCGACCATCACGCGCTTGGCCATCTCCGGAGTCGCGGCGAACAGATATCGGACCGGCCGGATCAGGTCCGTGGCGGTGTCGGCCCCGAACAGGGCGACGGCCGCTCGGTTGATCTCGGTGACCAGGACGATGTCCTTGGCGATCTCCACCAGCTCCGGATGGGCGTCGAGATAGGCGGCGATGTCGGTCACGCCCTCGGCCCGAAGGCGCTCGAAGACCTCGCCGGCGCCGCGCGCGTCCACGTACCAGAGAGGCGTGGGCGTATGGTGGATAAGCATCCGGAAACGGTCTTCGCCCGCCTGCCGCGCCGCGATCGTTCCTCGGGCGACCTCATCGCGATCATTGCCGGAAGGGGTCGGGACCGGCTTTTTCCATTCCTGGTTCCAGCCGCCGCGCGCTTCCACAGCGGCGGGATCCGAGCCCGACAGGCGCCACGCCATCGCCTAGGGCCGCCTTTCACGCAGATCCTCGGGGATCGCTTCCCAGGCGCGGATCAACTCGCCGACCGAGCTCGCCTGCATCTTCCGCATCACATTGCTGCGGTGAAGCTTCACCGTGATCTGGCTGATGCCGAGGTCGAAGGCGATCTGCTTGTTGAGCCGGCCTCGCGCCACCTCGGCCAGCACCTGGCGCTCGCGCGGCGTGAGCATGGCCAGCAGGTCGAGATGGCGCCTGACGGCGATCGCGTTCGCCCGCTGCGCCAGGTCCCGTTCGATCCCGGTCGTCACCGCGTCGAGCAGCGTCTGGTCCCGTACCGGTTTGGTGAGGAAATCGACGGCGCCGGCCTTCATCGCCTGGACCGTCATGGGAATGTCGCCGTGCCCCGTCAGGAAGATGATCGGCTTGGGATCGCCGCTCCGCGCCAGATGATGCTGCAGATCCAGGCCGCTGGAGCCAGGCATCCGCACGTCAAGGATCAGGCAGCCCGGGCGGTCGACCTCGCCGGACTCCAGCCACTCCCGGGTCGAGGCGAAGGTCGCGGCGTCGATCCCCACCGATTCCAGGAGCTCGGCCAGGGCCATCCGCACATCCGGGTCGTCGTCGACGATCCGGACCAGCGGGCGCTCCGCCGAGCCGTCATCAGCCGGCGTCGCCGAGCCCGGGGGCTGATGTCGCAGCACCTGATTCATCCTTGTTCCCTCTGGGCTAACACGGCCATTCTCCACGGAAGACTCGTGGGCGGCGCCCCTGAAGCGGTCGGTGGCGCGCCCCGGATCGAGGGATGTTCGCCCCCCTAACTTGGGGCTACCATCACACCCTCTCCCGGCGACAAATACGTGTTCACCCTCGCGGCTTGGGAGTTCAGGGGGGAACGGCAGGGCCAGCTTTGCGATTGATCAGGGCGATTTTCATCGCGGTGCTGCTGTCGCCGCCCGTCGCGGCGGTAGCGGCCGACCCGCCCCGGCGCCTCGCCCACTACACGCACCAGCGCTGGACCGAGGAAGGCGAGGCGCCGGCTCCGGTGCTGGCGATGGCGCAGGGACGGGACGGCTTCCTCTGGCTCGCGACCGGCGAAGGACTGTTTCGCTTCGACGGGATCAGCTTCGAGCCTATCGTCGCCGAAGACGGCGACGAGCGCCACGATCTGCCGACCGCGCTGCTCGTCGCGCGCAACGGCGACGTCTGGACCAGCTTCGGCCGGTCGCGCCGGTTCGCCGTCTATCGCGGCGGCAAGCTGCGCGTGCTCGGCGCACCCGCCGCTCCCGACAGGGTGGCGGCGCTCGCCGAGGGCAAGGACGGGACGATCTGGGCCTTGACCGCCAAGTTCGACGCCGAGCTGCTGCAGCTTCGCAACGGGCAATGGCGGTTGTTCGACGCCGACCAGGGGCTACCGCGCGACGACGCCCTCAGCCTGTCGGTGGCGGTCGACGGCACGGTCTGGATCTCGCTCTGCAATTCGGTCGTCCGATTGCGTCCGGGGGCCGAGCGGTTCGAAACCGTGCGGATGACCCCGCGCGCGAACGGCATGCTCTCGCAAGACCCCGAGGGCCGGATCTGGCTGTCCGAAAAGGCGGGGAGCTATCCGCTCACCGGGCCCGGCGGGCGCGGTGAGCCGCCGCCTCTCCGCTCGCCCTACCATACCGACGACTCGCTGATCCGCGGCGCGCCCATGTTCGATCGCTCGGGAAACCTCTGGATCGCGATGCGCTATCGGGGCGTGCAGCGTCTGGCGGCGGCCGCCGCAACGGGCTCGCCCTCGCCAGGGCGTCCGGTCGCGCAGATCGAATCCTTCCGCGGTCGTGACGGCCTGTCGTCGGACGTGACCACCCAGGTCCTGGAGGACCTGGAGGGCAATATCTGGATCGGCACCGAAAAGGGCTTGGACAAGTTCCGGCCCGCGACCTTGCGATCCGAGCCCGAGTTGACCGATCCCGCCGCGTTCGGCGACAAGCTGATGACGGCCTCGGACGGCAGCGTCTATATCGGCCAGGCTCGGACGATCTACCGCGTCGCACCGGGCGGGGATCCCGAGCCCATCCTGCGCGACGTCCGCGAACCGCAGAGCCTCTGCGAGGCGCCGGACGGCGCCATCTGGATCGCGTTCGCTACGCGCATCGCCATCTGGAAACGGGACCGTCCCCTCAGGACCTTCGCCCGCCCCGACACCGACAGCATCGTCTACGACTGCGCCTTCGATACGCGCGGCGACTATTGGATCTCCGCGGCGGCCGGCGGCCTGCTCCGCTATCGGCGTGGACAGTGGGCGGCGATGGTCGAACCGCCGGGCGCAGGCCGTCCCCAGCCCATGACCATGGTCCGCGACGCCCAGGGACGCCTGGTCGTCCAGTGGACCGACCGCAAGCTGACCTGGATCGACCAAGCCGCGCGCACGGTCGCGCCCCTGGATGTCGGCGTCGGTGAGGCCACGGCCCTGACGCTCTATCCGACCTCGGACGGCGACCTCTTCGCGGCCGGCGCCTTCGGCCTCTCCCGCTTCCGCCTCGGGCGCGTGGAGACCATCTGGGCCGACCGGACGTCGCCCTACAGTCGCATCAGCGGGATGGTGCGGACGCCGGAGGGCGATACCTGGATAGCCTATCCCAGGACCCTGGCGCGGATCGGCCCACAGGACCTGGAACGCGCCTTCACCGCCAAAGCCTTTCCGCCAGCCGGGCTTTCCCTGGGTTTCGGCGATGGCCTGACCAGCCGCCCCCATTCGCACACCCAGCGCTCCCTGGCTCAAGGCGGCGACGGACGATTGTGGGTCGCCACCGAGACCGGCGTTCTCTGGATGGATTCCAAGCGCATCGCGCGGACCCACCGGCCGCCGGGCGTCGCGATCAAGTCGCTCACCGGCAACGACCGCCTCCACCGGGATCCCGGCTTCCTGAAGCTCCGAGCCGCGACATCCAATGTCGAGATCGACTACGCGGTTCTGAACTTCGCCGACCCCAAGCAGGTCAGCGTCCGCTACAGGCTCGAAGGCTTCGACGAGGCATGGATCGATCCCGGTCCACGCCGACAGGCCTTCTACACCAACCTCGGCCCCGGCAAGTATCGCTTCCGGGTGATCGCCGCCAACAACGAGGGCGTCTGGAACCGGACCGGCGCCGCGGTCGAGTTCGAAATCCCGCCGACCTTCCTGCAATCGCGCGGGTTCCTCGCCCTGTGCGTGGGCCTGGCGTTCGTCCTCCTCTGGCTGCTCTATCGTCTTCGCGTCGCCCAGATCGGGCAGCGCCTCCGCGTCGGGCTTGAGGCGCGCCTGGGCGAGCGCGAGCGCATCGCCCGTGAGCTGCACGATACGCTGCTGCAGAGCGTCCAGGGCCTGGTGCTCCGCTTCCAGTCGGTGGCCA
The DNA here is from genome assembly GCF_964253875.1 of Caulobacter sp. LjRoot300. Lineage (NCBI taxonomy): Bacteria > Pseudomonadati > Pseudomonadota > Alphaproteobacteria > Caulobacterales > Caulobacteraceae > Caulobacter > Caulobacter sp. LjRoot300. The sequence goes on along the minus strand of NZ_CAXUSA020000003.1, from coordinate 108,599 downwards.
ACAAGATGCCGCCCGGGGACCAGTCGCGAGACCTGCTGGAATCCGCGCTCAAGCGCGCCGACGACGTGATCGTCGACGGACGCAACCGGGTGCGCGACCTCAGGATCGCCGAAAGTCCGAGCGACCTGCGCGCTGTCCTCGAGGAAGCCGTGGCCACGGCCGGGTTCGATCCGCCGATCGCCGTCCGCATCGTGTCCGACGGCGCGCCACGGGCGGTGCATCCCCTGGTCTGCGCCGAGATCGGCCGGATCGCCGGCGAGGCGCTGTTCAACATCGCGCGCCACGCCAAGGCCAGGTCGGTCGAGATCGCGATCAGCTTCGCCGAACACCAGCTGAGCGTCCGGATCCGTGACGACGGCGTCGGGATCCCCGAGGACGTGATGGCCACGGGACACAAGCTCGGCCATTTCGGCCTCGTCGGCATGCGGGAACGCGCCCAGAGGATCGGCGGCGTCTTGACCATCGAAAGCCAAGCGGGCGCGGGCACGGAAGTGACCGTGAAGTTGCCCGCCAGACTGGCCTTCGCGGACAAGACGCCGGGCGGGTGGCGGCTGTCCCTATTTTTGCGTCGTTCCAGGAGTGCGTCCGTTGTCTGACCCGAGTCCCAATCCGATCCGCGTCCTCGTCGTCGACGACCACCCCATCCTGCGCGAGGGCGTCGCCGCGATCCTCGAAGACCGGGCCGACATGGTGCTGGTCGGCGAGGCCCGGGACGGCGTCGAGGCCATCGTGCGTTTTCGCGAACTCTTGCCTGACGTCACCCTCATGGACCTGCAGATGCCGGGCATGGGCGGCGTCGAGGCGATCAAGGCGATCCGCGCCGAGCACGCGAGCGCCCGCATCGTCGTGCTCACCACCTATGACGGCGACGCCCAGGCGGTGCGTGCGCTGAAGGCGGGCGCGACCGGTTATCTCCTGAAGAGCAGCCTGCGCACCGAAATGCTGGACGCCATCCACGCCGTGCACCAGGGCCGTCGCTACCTGCATCGCAACATCGCCGACGAGATCGCCATGCACATCGTCGACGACGCTCTCAGCGACCGCGAGGTGGCGGTCCTGCAACTGGTCGCGGTGGGGAAGGCCAACAAGCAGATCGCCTGGGAGCTAGGGATCTCCGAGGAAACCGTGAAGGGGCACCTGAAGGCCATTTTCACCAAGCTGGACGTGTCCGACCGCACCCACGCGGTCACCGTGGCGGCTCGCCGGGGGATCATCGAGCTTTAGCGCCACAGCTCTGGGCGCCGCTATCTTTGCGAACGCCGGGCAGATCGTTGGAGCAGGGGTCTTGGCCGCGCCAGGAGCGGAGGCTGGCTTCGGTCCCGACGCGGACGTTCGCGGTCCCCGGCGGCATCCGCCGGATATGGCGCTATCACAAGGACCCAAAATACAACTATGCTAAGCCGTTATCCGCCACCATCACAGCTTCGTCCCGACCTGTCGGGCTATTGACGCGTCTCCGATATCGCCGGCGTCCATCGTGGACTATCTCTAGCTCAGCCGTCGGCCCTGCCGCCTGCGACATTTTTCGCCGCTTGATTTCCAACAATCGACCTAGCCCGGAGCGGGTATAATCCATCGCCACAGCCAACGACGGCTGACGATGATGGGGTCTTCCATGGCTCAAGGTGTGGCTATGGCCTCCGTCGCCACCGTGCAAGTCCGGTTCTTCGGCAAGATCGCCGACCGGTTCGGGCGAATGGCGTGCGTTGACATACCCGCCGCCGGTTGCGCGCTGGCCTGGCTTCGGACGCAGCTGGCCGATCAGGTCGAGGGCGGCGCCGAGGCCCTGGGCGAGCGGGGCCTGCGCGCGGCCGTCGATCACCGGATCGTCGGCGACCAGGCCTGGGTCAGCCCTGGGCAGGAAGTGGCCTTCCTGTCGATGTTCTCCGGAGGTTGACCATGGATGACGCGCCCCTGGCTGCGAAGGGCCGCAAGGTCGGCATTGACGAGCGCCTGCCCTTCCATCCACTCAACATCGCCGTCCTGACCATTTCCGACACCCGCGACCACAACACCGACACCTCCGGCGCCCTACTGGTCGATCGCCTGACCGCCGCCGGACATGGTCTGGCGGGCCGCGTGATCGTTCCCGACGAGATCGAGGCCATTCGCCGCCAGGTCCAGGCCTGGGCCGAGGACGAGGCCATCGACGTCATCCTCACCACCGGCGGCACTGGCTTTGCGCCGCGCGATGTCACCCCCGAGGCTGTGACGCCGCTGTTTCGCCGGACCATGGACGGCTTTTCGGTGGTCTTCCACCAGGCCAGCCAGGCCACGGTGGGGGTGGCGACCCTGCAGTCGCGGGCCCTGGCCGGCCAGGTTGGCGACACCTTCGTGTTCTGCGTGCCCGGCTCGACCGGAGCCTGCCGCGACGCCTGGGATCTGGTGCTGGGCCAGGAGTTGGACAGCCGCTTTCGGCCCTGCTCGCTGGTGGGCCAGATCCCCCGCTATCGCGGCGTCTGTAATTGATCAACTACGATGAGGCCTCCGCCCTGGTGGCCGGACTGGCCCAGCCTCTGGGCCGCGAAGCGGTGCGCCTGGACAAGGCCGACGGCCGCATCCTGGCGATCCCCGTCGTCGCGCGCCGCGTCACCCCTTGCGTCGACGTCTCGGCCATAGACGGCTACGCGGTGCGTGACGCTGACCTGATGGGAGCCCCGGTGCGCCTGGCCGTCATCGGCGAGGCCTTCGACGGGGCCCTGGCTCCCGGATCCTGCGTGCGCATCTTCACCGGCGCCGTCGTCCCGGCTGGAACCGATCGGGTCATCATCCAGGAAGAGGTCGAACGCGTCGGGCCGCTGGCCCTGTTCGCCCGCCCGCCCGGCAGCCCGCGGCTGGCTGATTCGGACTTCAAGGCTGTCGACGTTCTGGTCGAGGCCGGCGCGCGGCTCAACGCCCAGAGACTGGTGGCAACCGCGGCGGCCGACCTGGCCAAGCTGTCGGTGATCGTTCGGTCTCGGGTGCTGATCATCGGCGCCGGAGACGAACTCGACGAGCCAGGCCGCCGCGCCGCCCTTAGACGGAGCCGGCGAAATGCGGAAACAGGATCGCGTCCTCCAGACGCATGTGTTCGCGCAGTTCGCGGTCGATCTTGCGGCAAAGCTGATTGAGGGCCCGCCAGGTGCGACAGGCTTCCTGCGGCGGCGTGAAATCCTTGGTGATCACCGCCAGCCGCGTCAGTTGTTCGACCACGTCGCGATGTTCGGCCTGCATCCGGGCGATGGCGATACGGACCATCGGCCCGCCGCCCTGGCGCATCATCGGAAACAACGCCATCTCCTCCTTGCGCTGGTGCCCGGCCAGCTCGTCGGCCATCAGCGCCAGGTGATCGGCCAGGCCGTCTGGGCATTCGGCGTCGGCCACATGCACCGCCTCGACCTTGCGCGCCAGGGCTATGGCCTGGGGAAAGTCCCCCATATGCACCTGATGATAGCGGGTCAGGATGTGATCGATCAGCGCTCCGGCCTGCCGCGCGGCCTCGAGATCGCCCGGGGCGTGGAGCACCAGATACGTCTCGACCGCGCGGGTGTCGCCGGGGTCGAGATCAAAGCGCCCGGCGGCGTCAGGCGCGGGCGCGCGATTCAACACCGCGGTCTGGGTTTCGGTCATGGAAGGTCCTCCCACGCCAACCCTAGGGGTTTCGCCACGGCGGCGCATTGAGCGGCGCCGGCCCGCGCCTTGATGTTGCGCAAGGCCCCGCCTGGCCAATGTCGCAGACTGGAGGGGCCAACGACGCCTCTCATGCGCCGCAGGGAATCACCCGGCCTTTCCTCCTCAAATTCAGAAAGAGCGACCATGGCGTTCGACAATCCCTTCGCCGGCGAGATCTGGTCCAGCAAGTACCGCTTCACGCCGCCGCAAGGCGGCGGCGACGCCAGCGTCGCCGAGACCTGGGCGCGCGTCGCCAAGGCCATCGCCAAGGCCGAGGCGCCCAAGCTGCGCAAGGGTTTTGAAGCCGAGGTCCTGGACGCCCTCACCGATTTCAAGGTCCTGCCGGCCGGCCGCATCCTGGCCGGCGCGGGCACCGCTCGGGCCGTGACCCTGTTCAACTGCTTTGTCATGGGCGTGACGCCCGACGATCTGGGCGGCATTTTCGACCATGTGCGCGAGGCGGCCGTCACCCTGCAGCAGGGCGGCGGGGTGGGGATGGATTTTTCCTCGATCCGTCCCAATGGGGCTCGGGTCGAGGGCGTCGGCGCCGACGCGTCGGGTCCGCTCAGCTTCATGGATGTCTGGGACGCGATGTGCCGCACCATCCTGTCGGCGGGCCAGAGGCGCGGGGCGATGATGGGCTGCCTGCGCATCGACCATCCCGACATCGAGGCCTTCATCGACGCCAAGCGCGCGGCGGGGCGGTTTCGAAACTTCAACCTCTCGGTCCTGGTCACCGATCCGTTCATGACCGCGCTCGAAGCCGACTGCGACTGGCCGCTGAGCTTTGGCGGCCAGGTCCACCGCACCGTCCGCGCCGCCGACCTGTGGGCCAAGCTGATGCGGGCCACCTATGACGCCGCCGAGCCGGGGGTGATCTTCATCGACCGTGTCAACGCCGCCAACAACCTGGCCTATTGCGAAGAGATCCTGGCCAGCAACCCCTGCGGCGAGCAGATGCTGCCGCCTTACGGCGCCTGCCTGCTGGGCTCGCTCAACCTGGCGCGCCTGGTCGATTCCCCGTTCGAACCGGGCGCCGCCCTCGACGAGGGCAAGCTCGGCAGCCTCACCCGCACCACCGTGCGCATGCTCGACAATGTCATCGACATCTCGCGCTTTCCCCTGGAGGCCCAAGCGATCGAGGCGCGGGCCAAGCGGCGGCTGGGAATCGGGGTCACCGGCCTCGCCGACGCACTGGTGTTCTGCGGCGCCCGCTATGGCGACGACCAGGCCGTGGCGCTGACCCAGCGCTGGCTGGGGGTCATCAAGCGCGAGGCCTATCGCGCCTCGGCGCGGTTGGCCGCCGAGAAGGGCCCCTTCGAGCTCTATGATCCCCAGATCCTCGAGCGACCCAACCTCACCAGCCTGGACGAGGAGACCCGGGCCCTGATCGCCGCCCACGGCCTGCGCAACGGCTGCCTGACCTCCATCGCCCCGACAGGCACCACCTCCCTGCTGGCCGGCAATGTCTCCTCGGGCATCGAGCCGATCTTCGCCTACGCCTATACCCGCAAGGTGCGCCAGCCGGACGGGAGCAGCCGCGAGGAGCAGGTCGAGGACTACGCCCTGGCGGTGTGGAAGCGGCTGCGGGGCGAGACCCCGCCCCCCGAGGCGGCGTTCGTCAGCGCCCAGGACCTGACTCCGGCCGATCACCTGCGCATGCAGGCCGCCGCCCAAGCCCTGGTCGACAGTTCGATCTCCAAGACCGTCAACTGCCCCGAGACGATCGCCTTCGACGACTTCGCCGACATCTATCGCCAAGGCTACCGGCTGGGCTGCAAGGGCCTGACCACCTACCGGCCCAACGCCATCACCGGCTCGGTGCTGTCGGTGGCCCCGACGCCCGAGCCGCCGGCGCCCGAACTTACCCTGCCCTCGCGTCCGGACGCCCTGGGCGGGGCGACCTACAAGATCAAATGGCCCGACAGCGCCCACGCCGTCTATGTGACGATCAATGACGTGGAAGCCCAGGACGGGCGCCATCCGTTCGAGATCTTCGTCAATTCCAAGAATATGGAGCACTACGCCTGGACGCTGGGCCTGACGCGGATGATCTCGGCGGTGTTCCGCCGCGGCGGCGACGTGTCGTTCGTGGCCGAGGAGTTGAAGGCGGTGTTCGACCCGCGCGGCGGCGGCTGGATCGACGGGCGCTACACCCCGTCGCTGTTGGCGGCGATCGGCGGGGTCATCGAGCGGCACCTGAGCGGTCGGCCATCGCGCGAGCCGGCCGTCGCCGCGCCCCCCCAAACAGGGGCCCAAACGGCGACCTCGACCAATCCCTTCGCCGCCGCCAAGGCCTGTTGCCCCCGCTGCGGCGGCTTTGAGATGGTGCGCAAGGAGGGGTGCGACACTTGCTTCGACTGCGGCTATTCCAAGTGCGGCTGAGCGGTTGATGATCATCAAGGCGGCCGGGACCATCATCAAGGCGTTGGCGGCCGTTCCAGCCCATGGTGCCCGGATGTCCACCGCCGCCACGCGCCGCGCCTATCGCGGCCCCGCCCTGTTCAGCTTCGGCTTCCGCCCCTTCTATCTTCTGGGCGCCCTATGGTCGGCGCTGGTCGTTCCGCTATGGCTGTGGAGCTATCTGGCGGGCGGCCCGGACATGCTGACGCGCGACTGGCACGTTCATGAGATGTTGTTTGGCTTTCTGGCGGCTGTCGTCGCGGGCTTTCTGACCACGGCCGTGCCCAACTGGACGGGACGCATGCCGATCATCGGCGCGCCCCTGGCCCAGTTGGTCGGGCTTTGGCTGGCCGGCCGCGTCGCCATGCTGTTCCAGGACAGCCTTGGCCCGGCGGCCGCTGGGGTGATCGACAGCCTGTTCCTGCTGGTCTTCGCCAGCGTCATCTGGCGCGAGGTCCTGGCCGGTCGCAACTGGCGCAACCTGCCGGTCTGCGGTCTGGTCACCGCCCTGGCGGCGGGCAACATCGCCTTTCATCTGCACGGCGTCACCTGGGCCTCGGGTGTGGGCGAGCGGCTGGCCTTGGGCGTGGCGGCCCTGCTGATCGCCCTGATCGGCGGACGCATCACCCCCAGCTTCACCCGCAACTGGCTCAAAGCCCAGGGCCTGGCCGCCCAGCCGGCCGTCTTCGGCCTGGTCGATCGCGCCGCCCTGGCCTTGACCGGCCTGGCTGCGGCGGCCTGGGCCGCCTTCCCCGACGCCCGTCCCAGCGGCGTCCTGCTGGCCCTGGCCGGCCTGAGCAATCTGCTCCGGTTGGCGCGCTGGCGCGGTTGGGCCACGCGGCGCGAACCCTTGGTCTGGATCCTCCACCTTGGCTATGGCTGGCTGGCCCTGGGCCTGCTGCTCATGGGCGCCTCGGCGCTCGATCCGTCGATCCCGCGCACCGCGGGCGTCCACGCCCTGACCGCCGGGGCGATCGGCGTCATGACCCTGGCGGTGATGACTCGCTCCAGCCGCGGCCACACCGGTCGCGAGCTTCACGCCGACGCAGCCACCACCGCCATCTATCTGGCCATCAACGCCGCGGCCCTGACGCGTATCGCCGCGCCGTTCGCCGGCGGCGGCCAACAGAGCCTGCTGACGACCTCGGCGGTGCTGTGGGTCCTGGCCTTCGCCGGCTTCGCGACCGCCTATGGCCCGATGCTGATCCGGCCGCGCCCGGCCAGGGCTTGATCGATATCAAGCCCTGCGGCGGAAGGCGCCATAGCCTGCTCCGCCGACAAGGCTTAGCGATGAGTCTCGCTCCGAGCGTTCCCGCCTAACGCGCACCCGCGCCAGGGCCCGACCGCCGCGCCGGCTCGTCCGGCAAGGGTGACGGGGGAAACGCCGTCGCCTCCCTTGCTTGGATGAGAGCCCGCATGGGACGTCTGGTTGACGGCTTTGGCCGCCGCTTTCGCTATCTGCGCCTCTCGGTCACCGAGGTGTGCAACTACCGCTGCACCTATTGCCTGCCCGACGGCTTCAAAAAGTCCGGGTCGATGGCCTCTCTCACCCCCGACGAGATCGACTGCGTGGTGCGCGCCTTCGCCGGCCTCGGCGTCGCCAAGCTGCGCCTGACCGGCGGCGAGCCGAGCGTGCGCCGCGATCTGGTCGAGATCATCGGCCGCGCCGCGGCCACGCCCGGGATCGACAAGGTGGCGGTCACCACCAACGGCTGGAACCTCAAGCGCAATATCCAAGCCTGGCGCGAGGCCGGCCTGACCAATCTCAATGTCAGCATCGACGCGCTAGAGCCGGCCGCCTTCCATCGCATCACCGGCCGCGACCAGCTGGGCGATGTCATAGCCGGCCTGGATCTGGCCCTGGCCTTGAACATGCCGACGGTCAAGGTCAACGCGGTCCTGCTGCGCGATACCGTGGAGACCGGTCTCGACGCCTTCGCCGCCTTCGTCCGCGACCGGCCGATCTCGTTTCGCTTCATCGAGCTGATGCGCACCGGCGACAACGCCGCCTATTTCGACGACCAGCATGTCTCGGGCGTCGACCTCCAGGGCTGGTTGGCGGTCCGCGGCTGGTCGCCCGTCCCAAAGGCCTTCGATGACGGGCCCGCGATCGACTACGCCCACCCTGACTATCGCGGCCGCATCGGCCTGATCGCCCCCTATGCGCCGGGCTTCTGCGACAGCTGCAACCGCCTGCGCATCACCGCCAAGGGCGCGCTGCGCCTGTGCCTGTTTGGAGAATTGGGGGTCGATCTGCGCGATCTGCTGATCACCGGCCAGGAAGAGGCCTTGCGAACCCGCATCGAGGCGGCCCTGGTCGGTAAGCCCGCCGGCCACCGGCTGCATGAGAACGACAGCGGCGACACGCGCCAGCTGGCGCAGTTTGGCGGCTAGGCCGCGGCCTTAGGAGACCGAACGAATGTCCCGCGCCGTCGGCCAGCGCTCGCGTTGGGCCTTGCCGATCGGCGCGCCGGTGGGCAGGGTGTGGTTGTCGATCAGGGGATCGGGCTTGGCTAGACGCTCCAGCACCACCGGCCGGGCGATCGTCACCTGCGGCCCGTTGATGACCACGCCATAGTCAGCGATCGCCGCGAAGGCCCGCGACAGGTTCTCGGGCGTCATGCCCAGCACCGAGGCCAATAGGCGCTTTTCGTGCGGCAGGGTGAAGGTCTCGGCCCCGCCCTGACGCACCTTCTGGGTGATCAGATAGTTGGCCAGCCGTTCGAGCCCGCCGCGCAGCTTCTGGTTCTTGATGGCGCGCACCAGGCCGCGATAGCAGCCCGACAATTCCTGGGCCACGGCGAAGCCGAAGGCGGCGTCCTCCTTCATCGCCCGGCGCAGCGCCTCGCCCGACAGCATCAGGATGTCCGACCGCTCGATCGTCTGGGCGCTCATCAAGGCGTCGGCATCGAGCACCACGGCGGCCAGGATGAAGGTGGAGACCGGCCGCAGCACCGCCAGAGTGGTGTCCTTGTCGTTCCAGGTCGCGCCCAGCTCGACGCTGCCGTCGAGCAGGACATAGAGGAAATCGACCGTGTCCCCCTCGGTGAGCAGGGTGGTCCCGGCTGGAAACTTCTGCAGGAAAGCGCCGCCGGTGACGTTCTTGAAGGCCTCGTCCGACATCACGCCGAACAAGGGCAGGCTCCTGACGCGGGTGAGATCGGCGCTTCTGATCATGGGCCCCTCATGGCGTCATCGCCGTTGGACGGCCTTGACATAGATCAAGCCGCCCAATGACCCCGCCGCTTGATGCTTATCAATTGCCCGCTTGTCGCGTTAACAAATTCGAATTGACGAAATAGAACCGTGCCATTCTGCCGCACCGAAGACTTGGACTGATCTCCGGTTATTTCGCTTTGCTTGATCCTGATCAAATGCGCTGAAGCCTCCTCCCCGCAATAGATTGCGCGCGGCAGCCGATGTCGCATGCACTTTGGGGACAGAACATGCAGACGGCGACGCCATCGCAGCCGGGAGCCGGATCGGCCCTGACGATGAGCACGATCGCCTTCACCGCCTGTTTCGCGGTGTGGACAGTGTTCTCGATCATCGGCGTCAAGATCAAGCAGGACCTTGGACTGAGCGAGGCGCAATTTGGCCTGCTGGTCGGCGCCCCGATTCTGACCGGCTCGCTGGTGCGGGTGTTCCTGGGCGTCTGGACCGACCAATATGGCGGCCGCCTGGTCAATCTTCTGGTCATGCTGTCGGCGGCGGCGGCCACCTTCCTGCTCTCCTACGCCCAAACCTATCCGCAATTCCTGCTGGCGGCCCTGGGCGTCGGCCTGGCCGGCGGCTCGTTCGCGGTCGGCGTGGCCTATGTGTCGAAGTTCTTCCCCAAGGAACGCCAGGGCTCGGCGCTCGGTGTGTTCGGGGCGGGCAATGTCGGCGCCGCGGTGACGAAGTTCGCCGCTCCCTTCGTGATGCTGGCCCTCGGCTGGCAGGGCGTGGCCCAGGTCTGGGCCGGGGCGCTGGCGATACTGGCGGTGGCCTTCTACCTGACCACCAAGGACGAGCCCGACCTGTTGACCCGTCGCCAGACCGGCGCCAAGCCGCAGGCCACCGGCGCCCAGTTGGCCCCGCTGCGCAAGCTGCAGGTCTGGCGCTTCGCGCTCTACTACTTCTTCGTGTTCGGCGGTTTCGTGGCCCTGGCCCTGTGGTTGCCGCATTATCTGGTCGCGGTTTACCACCTCGACCTCGTCGCCGCGGGCATGCTGGCGGCGGCCTATTCCATCCCCGGCTCGCTGTTTCGCGTCTTCGGCGGCTGGCTGTCGGACAAGATCGGCGCGCGCAAGGTCATGTACCTGACCTTCGGGATCAGCGCGGTCTGCGCCTTCCTGCTGGCCTATCCGGCCACCAGCTACGTGGTCGATGGCGTGCGGGCCCCGATCGCCTTCCGCCTGGCCACCGGCCTGGTCCCGTTCGTCATCTTGCTGTTCACCCTCGGCTTCGCCATGAGCCTGGGCAAGGCGGCCGTCTTCAAGCACATCCCCGTCTACTATCCCGATCACATCGGTTCGATCGGCGGCCTGGTCGGCATGGTCGGCGGCCTGGGCGGCTTCGTGATGCCGATCGCCTTTGGCGCCCTCAACGACCTCACCGGCGTCTGGACCAGCTGCTTCATGCTGCTGTTCGTCCTGGTGGCCGGGGCCCTGACCTGGATGCACCTGGCCATCGGCCGCATGGAACGCGCCAACGCGCCCCAGCTGGCCGACCTGCCGCAACTTCCTGAAATGGCCGGCCTTCGCCCGGCCGCCCCGACCTTCGCCGCGCCCGCCGGGCGCGCCGCCACCCAGCCGGCTAACTCATGAGCAGAGCCCAACCCATGTCGACTTCCAAATCGAGCCCAGTCCTCACCGACTGGCGTCCCGAGGACGCTGCGTTCTGGGGCGAGACGGGCAAGCGCGTCGCCACCCGCAACCTGTGGATCTCGGCGCCCAACCTGCTGCTGGCCTTCTCGGTCTGGATGGTGTGGTCGATGGTCATCGCCAAGCTCAAGCTGGTCGGCTTCAAGTTCACCACCGAGCAGCTGTTCTGGCTCGCCGCCCTGCCGGCCCTGTCGGGCGCCACCTTGCGTGTCTTCTACAGCTTCATGGTGCCGATCGTCGGCGGCCGTCGGTGGACGACCCTGGCCACCCTGTCACTGCTGATCCCGGCCATCGGGATCGGCGTCGTGGTGCAGGACCCAACCACTCCCTACGGCGTCTTCGTCCTGCTGGCCCTGGCCTGCGGCCTGGGCGGCGGCAATTTCGCCTCCTCCATGGCCAACATCTCGTTCTTCTTCCCCAAGAGCGAAAAGGGCGCGGCGCTCGGCGTCAACGCCGGATTTGGCAATCTGGGCGTCAGCGTCATGCAGTTCCTAGTGCCGGTGGTGATCGGCCTGGCGCTGTTTGCCCCCCTGGTCGGCGCGCCCCAGACCATCGTCGATCACGGCGTAGCCAAGCAGATCTGGCTGCAGAACGCCGCCTATGTGTGGGTCCCGTTCATCGTCTTGGCCGCCGTGGCCGCCTGGTTTGGCATGAACGACATCGCCTCGGCCAAGGCCTCGTTCGCGGCCCAGTCGGTGATCTTCCGCCGCAAGCACAACTGGATCATGTGCTGGCTCTATCTGGGCACGTTTGGTTCGTTCCTGGGCTTTTCGGCCGCCTTCCCGCTGCTGACCAAAACCCTGTTCCCCGACATCAACGTCCTGCAGCTGGCCTTCCTGGGTCCGCTGATCGGGGCGGCCTCTCGCGCCCTGACCGGCGGGGTCTCCGATCGGTTCGGCGGCGAGCGGGTCACCCACTGGACTTTCCTGGCCTTGGCCGCCGGCGTGCTGGGCGTACTGGCCGGGGTCGGCGCCTATGGCGCGCCGCCCTCTTTCCCGATCTTCTTCGCCAGCTTCTTGTGGCTGTTCTTCTGGACCGGCGTCGGCAACGCTTCGACCTTCCAGATGATCCCGGCCATCGTCAGGGCTGACATGCCTCGGCTGATCCCGAGCGCGTCCATCGAGGCCCGTCAGCGGGCCGCGGAAATGGAGTCGGCGGCCATTGTCGGCTTCACCTCGGCCGTCGGCGCCTTCGGCGGCTTCTTCATCCCCAAGGCGTTCGGCGACTCGCTGAAGGCCACCGGTGATCCCCAGTTCGCCCTCTACCTGTTCCTCGGCTTCTACGTCAGCTGCGTGGTCGTCAACTGGGCCTTCTACGGCCGCAAGGCCTCGCTGCTGCATGCGCCCGCGCCCGCTCTCATCAAGGTCCCTGCCTAATGAGCCATACCCTGGACCGTCTCGCGTTCTTCACGCGCAAGACCGAGCTGTTCTCCGACGGTCACGGCGTCATGAACGACGACGATCGCACCTGGGAGCAGGCGTACCGAAACCGCTGGCAGCACGACAAGATCGTCCGTTCCACCCATGGCGTGAACTGCACCGGCTCGTGCTCCTGGAAGATCTACGTCAAGGGCGGCATCGTCACCTGGGAGACCCAGCAGACCGACTATCCGCGCACCCGGCCTGATCTTCCCAATCACGAGCCGCGCGGCTGCGCCCGCGGCGCCAGCTATAGCTGGTATCTCTATTCGGCCAATCGAGTGAAGTATCCGCTGATCCGCTCGCGGCTGCTAAAGCTGTGGCGGGCGGCGCGGGTGACGCGCACGCCGGTGGCGGCCTGGGCCTCGATCCAGAACGACCCGGCCCAGCGCGCCGACTATGTGACGCGGCGCGGCGGCGGCGGCTTCATCCGCGCCACTTGGGACGAGGTCACCGAGATCATCGCCGCGGCCAACGCCTACACCGTCAAGGCCCATGGGCCCGACCGGGTGTTCGGCTTCTCGCCGATCCCGGCCATGTCCATGGTCTCCTACGCCGCCGGGGCCCGCTATCTGCAGCTGATCGGCGGGGTCTGCGGCTCGTTCTATGACTGGTACTGCGACCTGCCGCCGGCCTCGCCCCAGACCTGGGGCGAACAGACCGACGTGGCCGAGAGCGCCGACTGGTTCAATTCCAGCTTCCTGATCCTTTGGGGCTCCAATGTTCCCCAGACGCGCACGCCCGACGCCCACTTCTACACCGAGGCGCGCTATCGCGGCGCCAAGTCGGTGGTGATCTGCCCCGACTATTCGGAAGCCTCCAAGTTCTCCGACCTGTGGCTGGCCGTGAAGCAGGGCACCGACGCGGCGCTGGGCATGGCCTTTGGCCACGTGATCCTCAAGGAGTTCCATGTCGACCGCCAGGTCCCCTATTTCCGCGACTATTTGCGCAAATATTCCGATCTGCCGATGCTGGTTCGCCTGGTCCCGCAGGACGGCGCCCATGTGCCCGAACGCCTGCTGCGCGCCGCCGAGTTCGACCAGGCCCTGGGCGAGACCAACAATCCCGACTGGAAGACCGTCGCCCTGGACGACGCCACCGGCCAGGTGGTGGTCCCCAACGGCTCGATCGGCTTCCGCTGGGGCGAGGACGGCAAGTGGAATCTGGAGGAAAAGGACGGGGCCGGTCGCGAGACCACCCTGCGCCTGGGCCTCAAGGGCGTTCACGACGATGTCGTCGGCGTGCGCTTCCCCTATTTCGGGGGCGCGGCCACCAATGGCTTCGCCATGACCGACCACCCCGACGTCCTGGTGCGCAACGTGCCGGTCAAGCGGATGATGCTGCCCGAGGGCGAGACCCTGGTGGCCTGTGTCTACGACCTGTTCCTGGCCAATTACGGCGTCGACCAAGGCTTTGGCGGCGACCACATGCCGGCCGACCATGACGACGTCCAACCCTATTCGCCGGCCTGGGCCGAAGCCATCACCTCGGTGCCGCGCGACCAGATCCTGGCCGTGGCCCGCGGCTTCGCCGGCAACGCCGAGAAGACTGACGGCAAGTCGATGATCATCATCGGCGCGGCGATGAACCACTGGTACCACATGGACATGAACTACCGCGCCGCCATCAACATGTTGGTGATGTGCGGGTGCGTGGGTCAGTCCGGCGGCGGTTGGTCGCACTATGTCGGACAGGAAAAGCTGCGTCCGCAGACCGGTTGGGCGCCGCTGGCCTTCGCCACCGACTGGGTCAAGCCGCCACGCCAGCAGAACTCCACCTCGTTCTTCTACGCCCATAGTGACCAATGGCGCTACGAGACCGTCGGCATGGACGAGATCCTCTCGCCGACCGCGCCGGACGGCGTGTGGAACGGCTCGATGATCGACTTCAACGCCAAGGCCGAACGGATGGGTTGGCTGCCCTCGGCCCCGGCCCTGAAGACCAACCCGCTGGAGGTGGCCAAGGCCGCCGCCGCCAAGGGCCAGGACGCCAAGGCCTATACGCTCGACCAGCTCAAGAGCGGCGAGCTTGAGATGTCGTGCATGGATCCGGACGATCCGGCCAACTGGCCGCGCAACATGTTCGTCTGGCGCTCCAACCTGCTCGGCTCCTCGGGCAAGGGCCACGAATACTTCCTCAAGCACCTGCTGGGGGCCTCGCACGGGGTCCAGGGCAAGGACCTGGGCCAGACCGGCGGGGTCAAGCCCACCGAAGTCGCCTGGCATGACCAGGCGCCGGAAGGAAAGCTCGACCTGCTGGTCACGCTCGACTTCCGCATGTCGACCACGGCGGTCTATTCCGACATCGTCCTGCCGACCGCCACCTGGTACGAAAAGAACGATCTCAACACTTCCGACATGCACCCCTTCATCCACCCGCTGAGCGCGGCCGTGGATCCAGGTTGGGAGTCGAAGTCGGACTGGGAGATCTTCAAGGCCATCGCCAAGACCTTCTCCAAGGTCGCGCCCGAGGTGCTGGGCGTCGAGCAGGACGTGGTCCTGACTCCGATCCAGCATGACAGCGCCGCCGAACTGGCTCAGCCGTTCGACGTCCGCGACTGGTCCAAGGGCGAGTGCGAGGCGATCCCCGGCAAGACCATGCCGCAGATCACCATCGTCGAGCGCGACTATCCCAACACCTACATGTGCTTCACCGCGCTGGGCCCGCTGCTGGCCAAGAGCGGCAATGGCGGCAAGGGCATCGGCTGGAAGACCGATCACGAGGTCGACCTGCTCAAGGCGCTGAACGGCGTGGTGCTCGAGGACGGCCAGACCCAGGGCCTGGCCCGCATCGAGAGCGACATCGACGCCTGCGAGACCATCCTGATGCTGGCGCCGGAAACCAATGGCGAGGTGGCGGTCAAGGCCTGGGAGGCGCTCGAGAAGCAGACCGGCCGCGAACACGTCCACCTGGCCCTGCCCAAGGAAGACGAGAAGATCCGCTTCCGCGACCTGTTGGCCCAGCCGCGCAAGATCATCTCCTCGCCGACCTGGTCGGGCATCGAGAGCGAGAAGGTCTGCTACACGGCCGGCTACACCAACGTTCACGAGCTGATCCCGTGGCGGACCCTGACCGGTCGCCAGCAGCTCTACCAGGACCACCTGTGGATGCGGGCCTTTGGCGAGGCGCTCTGCGTCTATCGTCCGCCCATCGACCTGAAGACCACCCACGTCATGGGCGCCAAGCCCAATGGCGAAAAGGAAATCGTCCTCAACTTCATCACCCCGCACCAGAAGTGGGGCATCCACTCCACCTATAGCGACAACCTGATGATGCTGACCCTCAACCGCGGAGGTCCCGTGGTCTGGGTGTCGGAGGTCGACGCCAAGAAGGCGGGTCTGGTCGACAATGACTGGATCGAGGTCTTCAACGCCAACGGCGCCCTCACCGCCCGGGTCGTGGTCTCCCAGCGCATCCGTGAAGGCACGACCTTCATGTACCACGCCCAGGAAAAGATCGTGAACACCCCGGGGTCCCAGATCACCGGCCTGCGCGGCGGCATCCACAACTCCTGCACCCGCACCGTGCTCAAGCCGACCCACATGATCGGCGGCTACGCCCAGCTGGCCTACGGCTTCAACTACTATGGCACCGTGGGTTCAAACCGCGACGAGTTCGTGGTCGTCCGCAAGATGACCAAGATCGACTGGCTGGAAGAAACGCTCGTTCAGAAGGATTTCGCCCAATGAAGGTGCGCGCGCAAATCGGCATGGTGCTGAACCTCGACAAGTGCATCGGGTGCCACACCTGCTCGGTCACCTGCAAGAACGTCTGGACCAACCGCGAAGGCGTCGAATACGCCTGGTTCAACAATGTCGAGACCAAGCCCGGCATCGGTTTTCCCAAGGATTGGGAGAACCAGAAGAAGTGGAACGGCGGCTGGGTCCGCAAGGCCAATGGCAAGATCGAGCCGAAGATGGGCGCCAAATGGCGCATCCTGGCCAAGATCTTCGCCAATCCCGACCTGCCCGAGATCGACGACTATTACGAGCCGTTCGACTTCGACTACGCCCACCTGCAGAACGCCCCGGAGATGAAGCACTTCCCGACCGCGCGGCCGCGCTCGAAGATCACCGGTCAGCGGATGGAGAAGATCGAATGGGGCCCCAACTGGGAGGAGATCCTGGGCGGCGAGTTCTCCAAGCGCTCGGCCGACGCCAATTTCGCGGGCGTCGAGAAGGAAGTCTACGGCCAGTTCGAAAACACCTTCATGATGTATCTGCCCAGGCTGTGCGAGCACTGCCTCAACCCCACCTGCGTGGCCGCCTGCCCGTCGGGCGCGATCTACAAGCGCGAGGAGGACGGCATTGTCCTGATCGATCAGGACAAGTGCCGCGGCTGGCGTATGTGCGTCTCGGCCTGCCCCTACAAGAAGATCTACTACAACTGGGAATCGGGGAAATCGGAGAAATGCACCTTCTGCTTCCCGCGCATCGAGGCGGGTCAGCCGACGGTGTGCTCGGAGACCTGCGTGGGCCGCATCCGCTATCTGGGCGTGCTGCTCTATGACGCCGACCGCATCCAGGCCGCCGCCTCCACCCCCGACGAGAAGGACCTCTACCAGGCCCAGATCGACATCTTCCTGGACCCCGACGATCCGGCGGTGATCGCCCAGGCGCGCATCGACGGCATTCCGGAGGCCTGGTTGGACGCGGCGCGCAAGAGCCCGGTCTACAAGATGGCCATCGACTGGAAGGTCGCCTTCCCGCTGCACCCCGAATACCGCACCCTGCCGATGGTCTGGTACGTGCCGCCGCTGTCGCCGATCCAGTCGGCCGCCTCGGCCGGGGCCTTGGAGATGGACGGCGACATGCCCGACGTCGCCTCGCTGCGCATTCCGGTGCGCTACCTGGCCAACCTGCTGACCGCCGGCAACGAGCCGCCGGTGGTCCAGGCCCTGGAGCGGATGCTGGCCATGCGCGGCTTCATGC
The DNA here is from genome assembly GCF_964253875.1 of Caulobacter sp. LjRoot300. NCBI lineage: Bacteria > Pseudomonadati > Pseudomonadota > Alphaproteobacteria > Caulobacterales > Caulobacteraceae > Caulobacter > Caulobacter sp. LjRoot300. The sequence goes on along the minus strand of NZ_CAXUSA020000003.1, from coordinate 91,331 downwards.
GCGCCAAGACGGTCGATGGCCGCATCGACCACGCCCTCGCCGGCAAGGTCGGGCTGACCGCCGCCCAGGTGGAGGACATGTACCGCTACATGGCCATCGCCAACTACGAGGACCGCTTCGTCATCCCCTCGGCCCACCGCGAGGTCGCTGAGGACGCCTACGACCTGCGGGGCTCCTGCGGCTTCACCTTCGGCAATGGCTGCTCGGGCGGCCGCACCGAGCTGGGCCTGTTCGGCTCCAACCAGCGCTCGCGCGCCAAGACCCCGATGGAGGCCTAAACCATGGCCCGCACCTACAAGGCGCTTGCCCTGCTGCTGACCTATCCGACCGAGGACCTCCAGGCCCTGGCCCCGGCGGCGCTTGATCTGGTCGTGGCCGAGGCCATGCTGCCCAAACCGCTGATCAAGGCCCTGGGCAAACTGGTCTCCGAGCTGGTCAGCCAGGACATCTACGACCTGCAGGAGCGCTACACCGAACTCTTCGACCGCACCCGCTCGCTATCGCTCAACCTCTATGAGCACGTCCACGGCGAGAGCCGTGACCGCGGCGAGGCCATGGTCGCCCTGCTTGAGCTCTATCGCACCAAGGGCCTGGACCTGGCGGCCAGCGAGCTGCCCGATTTCCTGCCGGTGTTCCTGGAATTCCTGTCGATCCTGCCCGAGGCCGAAGCCGCCTCTCTGCTGGGCGAGGCCACCCATGTGCTCAACGCCATGGGCGAGCGCCTCAAGATTCGCGGCAGCTCCTATCGCGCGGTGTTCGGCGCCATGGCCAGCCTGGCGTCCCAGGCGGCCGATCCGGGCGCCCTCGCGGCCCTGCTCAGCGAACCGGAGGAGGATCCCAACGACCTGACCGCCCTCGACAAGGCCTGGGCCGAAACCGCCGTCACCTTCGGCCCCTCCGAGGTCGGCTGCCCCAAGGCCGGCGCCCTGGTCGAGACCATGCAGGCCGAGCCCGGTCGCGCTCCTCGCCGAGCTCGCGCCGGCGCCGCCCAGAGAGCCTGACCATGGCCGTACTCAATCAACTGCTGTTTGGCGTCTATCCCTATATCTGCCTGGCGGTGCTGGTGCTTGGCAGCGTGCTGCGCTTCGATCGCGAGCAATATACCTGGCGCTCGGGGTCTTCGCAGCTGCTGCGTCGCCGCCAACTGGTGCTCGGCTCGGTGCTGTTCCACGTCGGCGTGCTGGTGATCTTCGGCGGTCACTTCGTGGGTCTGCTGACCCCTATCTGGGTGTTCGACGCCCTGCATATTCCGCATGGCGCCAAGCAGATCCTGGCCATCGTCGCCGGTGGCGTCGCTGGGGTGATGTGCCTGGCCGGTGGCCTGCTGCTGCTGCATCGCCGGCTGTTTGACCCCCGCATCCGCAAGACCTCCAGCTTCAGCGACATCGCCATCCTGGTGATCCTGATGGTCCAACTGATCCTGGGGCTGTCGACGATCCCGATCTCCGCCCATCACCTGGACGGCCATGAGATGATCAAGTTCATGTCCTGGGCCCAGGGCGTCTTCACCTTCCAGCCGGGCGTCGCCGCCTACGTCGCCGATGTCCATCCGATCTTCAAGCTGCACCTGGTGCTGGGCATGACCATCCTGCTGCTGTTCCCGTTCACGCGCCTGGTCCACATGCTGTCGGCGCCGATCTGGTACCTCAATCGCCGCGGCTGGCAGCTGGTGCGCACCAAGCGCGGCATGCCGATCCCGCCCAAGGCGGCCGCGCCGGTCTATCCCGCGAAGACCGAAGCCGTGTGGCCGTCCTCCACCTCCGTTTTCAAGGCCAGGGAGTAGGCGATGACCGCCACCACCGTTGTCGACGGCGTCGAGATTCCCGAGTTCCTGATCGCCCAGGAAGCCCAGAACCATCCCAGCCTTTCGGCGACGGAGGCTCGTCGCGCCGCGGGCAAGGCCCTGGCCGTGCGCGCCTTGCTGCTGCACCGCGCCGACGAACTGGGCCTGCGCCCCGAGCCCGAACGCGATGAGGCCGGTCGCGAGGAAACCGACGAGGAGGCGCTGATCCGCGCCGTCCTTGACGAGGAGGTCGATATCGAGACCCCCAACACCGCCTTGTGCCGGCGGATCTACGATACCCAGCGCGATCGCTTCACCAGTCCCGCTCTGGTCGAGGCGGCCCACATCCTCATCGCGCCGCAGGGTCCGGAGGACGCTCACTGGGAGGCCGCGCGGCTGACGGCGCTCGACGCGGTCGCGACCCTGGTCGACAGCCCCGGACAGTTCGCGGCCCTGGCCAAGGCCTTGTCCAGCTGCCCGTCCAGCGAAGTCGGCGGCTCGTTGGGACAGCTTGGTCCTGGCGACGTGGTCAACGAGATCGAACGCGCCTTGACTGACCTGCGGCCGGGCGAGGTGCTGAACCAGCCGGTGCGCTCGCGGTTTGGCTGGCACGTCCTCAAACTGGATCGCCGCATCGAGGGGCGCGCGTTACCCTTCGACTATGTGGAGGACAAGATCCGGCTGCACCTGGAAAGCCGGGCCTGGACGGCGGCGGCCACGCGCTATGTGTCCGACCTGGCCGATCGCGCCAGAGGCCTGGGCGTGGCCTTCAGCCTGACCCGCGACGGACGCTTCGACACCGGGGCGCTGTCGCTGGGCGAACGGCTGGCCGGCGCCTCGGCGGTCGGTCTCGAGGCCTGGCTCGACACGGCCGACCCGGATCTGGCCGCACGGGTGCGCACGGCGGCTTCAGCGGCCAGCGTCGATGTCGAAACCTTCGTGCAACGCGCCGTGCAGGACTTCGTCAACACGGCGGGCGACGAGTCCTGGACCCACCTGATCTCCGCGGCCCAGGGCGCGCAAGACCCGGCCATCGCCGCCATCGCGTCCCTGCTGCGCACCCGACTGACGCCCAAGGCCCGCACCTACACGATCTTTCGGAAAGTCTAGACCCTCATGCGCACCCTCTGGTTGCTGCCCCTGGCCGCGGCCCTTCCGCCCCTGGCCCAAGCCGCCGAACCCGCCCCTGGGCAAGTCCTGCTCGACGCCCGTCTGCGCTATGAAACCGTGTCGCAAGACGCGCCGCTGACGCCGAAGTTGTCGGCGGAACTGGCGGCGGCCGCGTTCGACGGCGATCAGCCGGCCTATCGCGATCGAACCAAGATGGGGCTGACGCTCGTCTTCAAACTCTGATCCACGGACCTGACCCGGCGAGGACGCTATGACGACGACCCAGATCGAAGCCATGCCCCTGCATCTGCTGGCCGAGCCTATTGAATGGTTTTTCGCCGAGCACTGTCGCCACCGGCAGGCCTGCAAGATGATCGAGGAGGTCGCCGCGGCCATGGTGTTCGACGGCCCGCGGCTCGCCGAATTGATTGGCTTTCTCGATCATGACCTGCCGTTGCACGTGATCGAGGAAGAAGAGGATTTCTTCCCGCTTCTGCGGCGGCGCTGCGAGGCGGGGGACGATGTCGAACGGGTGCTGGGCATGTTGTCGGCCGAGCATCGCGCCGACGTGGTTCGGGCTGGGGCGGTTCGGGAGTATCTGCAAGCCTGCCTGGAACGCCAGTGTGCTCCAGGCCTGGATCCCGCGCAGCACAAGGCGATGATCGCCTTCGCCGTTCAGGAACGCCGCCACCTAGGCCTGGAGAACGCCATCGTCCTGCCGATCGCGCGGCTGCGCCTGACGCCTGAGGACCTCCTTGCGCTGGGACGACGGCTGACGGCGCGCCGCGGGCGCGTGCCGCAAGCGGCGAGCGGTGCGGGGCCAACATGAGCCGGCGCCTGCTGGCCGGCAATCTGGCTGTGGCGCACGGACATCATCCTGTTGTCGAGCCTGCAATTCTCGCTGGAGGTTCTGCAGGTCCGCCACGTCGTGGTCTGCGGCCACTACGGTCGCCAAGCTGTCGGCGCGGCGCTACCGGCGGACCGACCGGTCCTGGCCGATCATCGCTTTGGGGCCTGGCGGCGGCGGCCGGCGAGACGGTGGCCGACTGGGGCGTGATCGCCCCCGACCCGTTCGCCAATCTCAATACCCTGGTCGAACTCGAGGCCCAGCAGCCCAGAAACCGGGTCGGCTTGACACGGGTCAAGGCCATGTCGCCCGCCCTGGACCAGACTGCACTCTAGGAGAACACCGATGTTCGAACATGCCGAGCCGATCGCCACCTTCCTGCGGCAGGACGACGTCATCGCCGTGCGTATCCGCCGGGATTTCGACGCGCCGCCCGAGCGCCTGTGGACCGCGCTGACCCGGCCCGAGGATCTGGTCCAATGGTTGGCGCCGGGGATGATCGCGTTGGAGCTTGGCGGCGTCGTCCAATTGGACTTTGGCGACAGCGGCGTGGTCATCGACAGCCTGGTGACGGCGTTCACGCCGGGCAAACTGCTGGAATACGGCTGGAGCGGCGCGGGCGAGGCGCCCCGTCCCTTACGCTGGGAGATCGAACCCGCCGGCGAAGGCGCGCGCCTGACGCTGAGCTTGACCCTGCCCGCGACCGAGGACGCCGGTCGCGCCGCCGCCGGCTGGTCGGCGCACCTGGACATGCTCGCCGCCGCCTTGGCCGAGGTTCCCATCCGCTTCCCGTTCGCGCGGTTCCAGGCCGCCTGCGAGACCTATCGCAAACCGGTGGCGATCGCCGAGGCCGCCTGGGCGCTCGGCGCGACGCCGGCGGCCAACGCCGTCCCAGCCTGACCCTCCCACCATGCCCCTCGCTCTCGCCCTTCCGTCCGCCCGCCCTTTCGCCGGCCTGATCGCCAAGTACGACGGTCGCGCGCCCCGCTACACCAGCTATCCGCCAGCCACCCAGTTCACGCCGCAGGTCACCGCCGAAACCTATGGCGCCTGGCTGCGGGACCTGCCGAGCGACCAGGCCGTATCGCTCTATCTGCACATCCCGTTCTGCGCCCGCCTGTGCTGGTACTGCGGCTGCAACACCCGGGCGGTGAACCGCCATGAGCCGGTCGGCGACTATGTGCGCCTGCTGCTGGACGAGATCGACCTGCTGGGCGCCGCCCTGCCCGCGCGCCTGCCGGCCGGCGCGGTGCATTTCGGCGGCGGCACGCCCAACATGCTGTCGACCGCCGAGGTCGATGCGATCTTCGACCGCCTGGACAAGGTCTTCGACGTGACGCCCGACATCGATATCGCCGTCGAGGTGGATCCGGCCGTCCTCACCTGGGACTGGGTGCGCGCCGCCGCGGCCCGCGGCATGACCCGCGCTAGCCTCGGCGTGCAGAACCTCGCCCCCGAGGTCCAGGCGGCGGTCAATCGCCGCGACACCTTCGAGCATATCGCCGACTGCGTCGCCTGGCTGCGCCAGGCCAAGGTCGCCTCGATCAATCTCGACCTGATGTATGGCCTGCCTCACCAGACCACGGCCAACACGTTGTCGACCCTGGACCAGCTCCTGGCCCTGCGCCCCGAGCGCCTGGCCCTGTTCGGCTACGCCCATGTGCCGTGGATGAAGAGCCACCAGCGGCTGATCGACGAGGCGGCCCTGCCAGGGCCGCAGGCCCGTCTCGACCAGAGCGAAACCGCCGCCGAACGGCTGGAGGCCGAGGGCTATGTCCGCATCGGCCTGGACCATTTCGCCTTGCCCGCTGATCCGATGGCCAAAGCCCAGGCGGCCGGAACCCTGCGCCGCAATTTTCAAGGCTACACCACCGATCCCGCCGTCACTCTGCTGGGCATGGGCGCCTCGGCGATCGGCGGCCTGCCGCAGGGCTTCGTGCAGAACGCCGCCCATGAGCTGACCTGGCGCGCGGCGGTCAAGGAGGGCCGCCTTCCGGTGGCGCGTGGCGTCGCGATCAGCGACGAGGACCGCTTCCGGGCCGAAATCATCGAGCGACTGATGTGTGACTTCGCCGTCGATCTGGCGGCGGTCTGCGCACGGCATGGCCGGTCCGCAGACGAGCTGGCCGCCGAGCTGGCGCGCCTGGCGCCGTTCGTGGCCGACGGCTTGGCCGAGATCCGCGGCGCCCGGGTCCAGGTCCCGCCGCCGGGCCGACCGCTGGTGCGGTCGATCGCGGCGGTGTTCGACGCCTATTTCAACGCCGACAGCCAGCGCCATGCCAAGGCGATCTGACGTCTCGGGCGGCCGTGGTTAGCGTGTCTGAACGACAAGCCCAAGCCTAGGACTCCGCCCAGGTCTCCTCGGCGATCCGCGACGCCCGCTCTGGGCTGCCGCCAAGATGAGGACGATGGCGGCTGGTCATGGCGTGTTCCCTTCCGGCCGAGGCTTGGGATTGTGTCGCCACAAGGCGAAACCTCGTCATCGATCGCGACAGCTCGGCGGCTTCATTGGCCAAGGCGACACTGACGGCGGTGCTCGGCTGGACATGGGCGGCGTTCTGTTGAGTGACCCGATCCATCTGGTCGACCGCCGTTAACCTCGTCTGGTTGAACGCCATGGGCGCACGCGGTCTGGATCTAGAGCGCGGAGCGACCTATCGTCGCTGCGCCCGCCTCCGCTGGCGCCGAACGCGGTACGGGCTCAGGGTGCGGCCTTCCACGACGCCTCGTCCCAGCGGCCTTTCTCTGGCGCGAGGGCTTGGTTTGTCTAGTCCGCCAGGGTGCGCCATGTCCGAAGACTCCCATTTCCAGCAGCTTCTGAAGACCGCCACCGCCCAGACCCGGCCCCACCGCCTGCTGTTCGTGTTCGCCGCCGCCGAACTGCCCGATCACCCCAGCCAAGCCCAGCGCGCCGACTTCTTGGCTGGCCGCGGCGGCGCCCTGGCGCCGCTGATGTGCGTCGACAAGGCGGCGGCCGAATTGGCGGACTTCGAAAGCCTGGCAACGGAAGCGAAGGACGCCGGCCCCTCTTGGCAAGTGGTGTTCGCCGCGCCCTGCCGGGACGCGACGGACTTGCGCCGTCCAAGGCGGAGATCGACAGCGCGCTCAAGACCATGGTCGAAGCCGTTCGGATCGGCGTAGGTATGGCGCGCCCTGCTGGATTCGAACCAGCGACCGCTCGCTTAGAAGGCGAGTGCTCTATCCAGCTGAGCTAAGGGCGCGAACTCCGGAAGGAGAACTTGGGACGGAAGTCCTAGTGGGTCCAGGGCTGCCGGCGGCCGGCGGCGAAGTTGTCGGCATAGGCCTTGATGATCCGCTTGTGCGTCTTGGGTTCGAACAGCTGGAACGGGATCTCGTGGCGCTGGGCGTAGGCCACGGCCTCGTCGCGGGTCTCGAAGTTCAGGCGCACCTGACCGTTCATGTCGCTCGACTGGGTCCAGCCCATCAGCGGGTCCGAGCGTCTGGCCGAGGCGGGTTCGAACTCCAGAACCCAGTCCTTGGTCTTGGCCTTGCCGGACTGCATGGCGGTCTTGGCGGGGCGGTAGATGCGCGCGAGCATGAAAGCCTCTCCAGGTCGGTCGTCGCCCCCCGCAAGGGGGTCTAGGTGGTCGGAGCGGCAGGATTTGAACCTGCGACCCTCTGGTCCCAAACCAGATGCGCTACCAGGCTGCGCTACGCTCCGAAACACCGAGCGGGTGCTCTACAGGGCTTCGTGGCCGGGAGCAAATGGAACGGACGCCCAAAACCCGAAAATGAAGTCAGCCCTTCGGGAAGATTTTGTTGAGCACCCGGTCGCCCGGCAGGATGCCCAGTTGCGCGGCGCGGCCGCCGGGGATTTCCAGCACGCCACGAACCAGTCCTCCGGAGGGCAGCGGAGTCTCGTCGTGCGGCACGGCGTTGCGGGCGATCGACAGCACTCGGCCGTCGGGTGCGATGTAGAGGATGTCCAGCGGGATCAGGGTGTTCTTCATCCAGAACGCCGCCCGCTGAGGCGGATTGTAGGGGAACAGCATGCCGCGGTCGGGGGCCAGGGCCTTGCGGAACATCAGGCCCCGCTCCTGCTCGGCCCTGGTCACGGCCAGCTCGACGGTGAATTTGACCCGTCCCCGGCTGGTCAGGATCTCGACGGTGTCGAGCTTGCTGGACGGCGTGGCGGCGATGGCCGCCGGCTTGGCCCGCGCCTGCCACGCCTGGGCCGGGCCGCTCGCCGGGAGGCCCGAAACCAGGGCCAGGGCGACGAACGCCAGGGCTCGCCGTCCGATCGTCGTCATCAAGGTCACGCGCGCCTCGTCATCCTCGCCGCATCCCGCGACGCGACGATCCTACGACGTCCTGTCGCGAAGGCGAAAGCCGGCTGCGAGGTCAATCGTCGCTGGGCGTGATCTCGGCCACCACCAGGCCCTTGGGGCCCTCGGCGAAGCGGACCATCACGTCGTCGCCCGGCTGCAGGTCTTCGAGCCCGCCACGGCGCAGAGTCTCGATGTGCACGAAGATGTCGCCCGGCTGGCCGTCGCGAACCACGAAGCCATAGCCCTTGGTGCGATTGAACCACTTGACCTTGGCGCGCTCGGCCGGGCCTGCCGGCTCCAGCGTCTGGCGGCCGCTGTCGACGCCCGATCGGAATTGGTCGCGGCGCAGCCCCATGCCCCCGTCGGCGAACGAACGCTTGGGACGCTCCATGGGGGCGCTGGCGGCGCTCTCGTCCAGATCCACGACCTCGGACACCTGCCAGCCCTTGGGGCGCTTGACCACGTCGCAGACGATGATCGCCCCTTCCAGCGCGGTCTCCCGACCGCAGTTGCGCAGGGACGTGACGTGCAGCAGCACGTCCTTCAGGCCCGTCTGGCCTGGATCGTCGGGGACGATGAACCCGTACCCCTTGCCCGTATCAAACCACTTCACGCGACCGCTGATACGCACGAATTCCTCATGCGATCCCGAGTCCTCGAAATCGAAACCAGACATTCCGCCCCTCTGGCTCGCCCAGACAGCCCAGGGGGCGAGCACCACAGAATAACACTGTTCTCGCGAGACGAGAGCCGTCAATAACCAATTGACGTCACGGGGCGGCCAGAACCGCCGCGCGACATTTCGTCGCAGCGGCTAGACCGACATAAACCTGAAATGTCCGTGGAGGGTGGTAGTCCCTAGGGGAGTCGAACCCCTCTCTCCAGAATGAAAATCTGGCGTCCTAACCGATAGACGAAGGGACCACGGCGCCTGCATTAGGCGGGTATTCGCATGTAAAGTCTAAGTAGGCTTCGCGGTGGTAGTCCCTAGGGGAGTCGAACCCCTCTCTCCAGAATGAAAATCTGGCGTCCTAACCGATAGACGAAGGGACCACGTGGCCGCGAAGAGCAGGCGATATACAAAGCTTCCCCCCGGGGCGCAAGCGACCAAGAGCAGTTTTTTCAAGTCATGCGCATGCGGGGGTCGGCGACATCCTCGATCTCCAGCTGGACCCCTTCGCGGCCCATGTAATCATCCGGTTTCAGACGGCCCACGACGTGCAGCGCACCCCCGCCGGACAGCAGGCGCTCGCCCAGCGGGGTCTCGGCCGAGCGCCAGGAGATCGCCTTGATTCGGTCGCCCGACGGCCCGACCAGGTCGACCCGCACGTGGCCGCCCTTCATCGCCATCATCCGCTCGGGCCGCACGCCGGCCAGGGCGAACATCGGCTCGGGATTGCCCGGTCCGAACGGCGCCAGTTGCTGGAACTCAGTCCACAGGGCGCGGCTGGCGGCGCGCGGCTGGACCAGGGCGTCGATCTCGACCCCCTCGACGCCCACCGCCTCCATCTCGCCTGCCAGGCGCTCCTCCAGGAAGGCGCGGAACTCGGGGATCGATTCGGGACGGATCGACAGGCCCGCGGCCATGGCGTGGCCGCCGCCGGCCATCAGCAGGCCCGCCTCGAAGGCCGCCTGGATCGCCGCGCCCAGGTTGACGCCGGGCTGCGAACGGCCCGAGCCCTTGCCGACATTGGCGGCGCGATCGACGCCGATCACCACCACGGGCTTGCGATAGCGCTCGCGCAGGCGCCCGGCGACGATGCCGATCACGCCGGGATGCCACCCCTCCCCCGCCACCACGATGACCGGGGCGTCGGGATCGAAGTTGCTGCCGCGCTCCAGCAGGGCGGCGGCTTCCTCGACCACGGCGGCCTCGACCGCCTTGCGCTCGGTGTTCAGGCCGTCCAGCTCCTCGGCCAGGGCCCGGGCCTCCAGCGGATCGTCGGTGGACAGCAGGCGCGCGCCCAGGTCCGAACGGCCGATCCGTCCGCCGGCGTTGATCCGTGGGCCCAGTATGAAGCCGGCGTGGAACACCGAGGCGGGGCCGGAGCCCTTGCCGACCTCGAACAGCGCCTTCAGGCCGGGATTGCCCCAGCTGGACATCGTCCGCAGGCCCAGGGTGGTCAGGGCGCGGTTGAAGCCGACCAGCTGGGTGACGTCGCAGACTTCGCCCATGGCCACTAGGTCCAGCCACTGGCGCAGGTCGGGCTGCGGCCGCTCGTCGGTGAACAGCCCGCGCCTGCGGGCCTCGCGGTTCAGCGCGGTCAGCAGCACGAAGGTCACCCCGGCGGCGGCCAACACGCCCTGCCCGCTCTGGCAGCCCGGACGGTTGGGATTGACGACGGCGGCGGCGGCCGGCGGGTCCTCGCGCATCAGGTGGTGGTCGATCACCACGACCTCCAGGCCGATGGTGGCGGCGCTGGCGATGGCGTCGTAGGCCGCCGCGCCGCAGTCGAGGGTGACCACCAGCTCGGCCCCGCTGTCGCGGATGGTCTTGAAGGCCGCCGGACTGGGGCCATAGCCCTCGGTCAACCGGTCGGGAATATAGATGGGCAGCTCGACGCCCATATGGCGGAACCAGCGCACCAGCTGGGCGGCGCTGGTGGCGCCGTCGACGTCGTAGTCGGCGAACACCATGGTCGGGCGGCCGGTCTCCAGGGCGTCGATCAGGATCTCGGCCGCCCGATCCATGTCGGTGAAGCTGGAGGGGTCCGGAAACAGCGCTTTCAGGGTGGGGCGCAGATAGTGCTCGGCGTGGTCGACGCCGACGCCGCGCGAGGCCAGGGCCCGCGCCAGGGGCTCGGACAGGCCGTGGACCTGCTGATGGCTGCGGGCGACCGCCGCGTCGCCCGGCCGCTCGCGCCAGGCCCGGCCGCTGATCGAGCGGGCCACGTCGAGGAAATGGCCGGTGGTGACGGCGGCGTGTCCATCGGCCATGGCTCAACCCTTCCTAGCGGACAAACGGCTGGAAATGGGAAACTTGGCTGTCGTGATCATCCCCCGAGCCTACGCGCTTTGCCGGATTCGCTCCATGCGACGTCAGGATGGAAGATGAGGCGCGGCTGCGTCAGATGGGGACCTAGGGTGACGCCCCTGGGGGCCGCTAAACGGACGATACCAGGGGCTGAGAAGGGGGGGAAATCGGACCAAAGGCAATCTAAGGACCCGTGAGGCCTACGCCGACGCCAACGTACGCAACGCGTCCCCCCACATCTTCAAGCGACACCTGCCATCGTTTGGATACGAACCAGCTACGGGTTCGGCGATCACCTGAATCGCAGTAGAGAAAAGTCGTTGGCCCTCTAACGACCTGCTTGCCATCGCTGTTCGCATAGTCCGCATAGCGCTCGTGAACCGCACGCGAACACTTGAACCCGCCGCGACGCATAGTCTGTTCCGCTTGTGTTATCGGCGTGCCAATAGGCACCTGAGCCACGACAGCTGCTTTGGTGCTTAAGGCGTCCGCCTGCATCAGGCTTGGAACGTACTCGATCATGTTCCGCAACATGCATTGGTGCGCGAAGGTCCGCAACGGGTCGAACCTCGCCGTCAACATCTCTCCGGTAAGCGGTCCTAAGCCGCCCCCACCTGATCCACCTCGTTCGCCGAACCCAGCACCACCGGTACGCGCTGGTGCAGCTTGGTGGGCTGCACGTCCAGGATCGCGGCCATACCGTCGAGCGTGGACTTTCCCCCGGCCCGCTCGACGATCAGCGACATCGGGTTGGCCTCGTAGAGCAGCCGCAGCTTGCCCGGCTTGTCCGGCTCGCGGGCGTCCCACGGGTACAGGAAGATCCCGCCGCGCATCAGGATGCGGTGGACGTCGGCGACCATCGAGGCCACCCAGCGCATGTTGAAGTTCTTGCCTCGCGGCCCCGCCTTGCCCTGCAGGCAGCCGTCGATATAGCGCCGCACCGGTTCGGCCCAGTGACGCTGGTTGGACATGTTGATCGCGAACTCGGCGGTGTCGGCCGGGATCGCCACGGTCTGGTGGGTCAGCAGCCAGGTCCCGTCGGCGTCCAGGGTGAAGGCCGCCACGCCCTGCGACAGGGTCAGCACCAGCATGGTCTGGGGACCGTAGACCGCGTAGCCGGCGGCGACCTGGCGGCGGCCGGGCAGCAGGAAGTCGGCCTCGCTGGGCGCGACGCCGGCCGGGGCGGGCAGGACCGAGAAGATCGTGCCGACCGAGACGTTGACGTCGATGTTGCTGGAGCCGTCCAGCGGGTCGAAGGTCACCAGGAAGCCGCCGACGGCGCCAGTGGTCTCGATGACCTCCAGCTCCTCGGACGCCAGACCCGCCACCAGCGGGCAGCCGTTCAGCGCGTCGCGCAGGATGTCGTTGGTGATGATGTCGAGCTTCTTCTGCTCTTCGTCCTGAACGTTGACCACGCCGGCCGCGCCCAGGTTGCCCAGGATCGCGCCGGACGCGACGACCTTGCTGATCCGGGCGCAGGCGCCGGCGACCACCTCGACGACGGCCTTCACCTCGTCGCCAGCGAGCTCCTGGGCGAGCCATCCAGCGAGATCGGTCAGCGTGGTCATGCGGGGCCTCGTAAACGGGAAAAGATTCGCGGGCGACCTTAGCGGAAGGTCGAAGCCTTTTCCGCCGATAGGATCGGGAAAGGCCTCTAATCATGGCTTTGACGCATTTTGACGACGAACGGCGGCCGCCGCGTCGAAAAATGCTCTAGGCCTTCCGCTTCATCCGCACTTCGCGCACGGTGCCGGTCGACGAGTTCATCACCAGGGTGTGGGTGTGGACGAAGCCGTCCTTGTAGGTCACCCCGTCCAGCAGGTTGCCCCAGGTGACGCCGGTGGCCGCGAAGATCGCGTCCGCGCGGACGATCTCGTGCAGGTCGTATTTCTTGTCGAGCTCGGTGATGCCCCACTTGGCGGCGCGGGCGCGCTCGTCGCCGTTGCGGAACAGCAGCCGGCCCTGGAACTGGCCGCCGACGCATTTCAGGGCCGCGCAGGCCAGCACGCCCTCGGGCGCGCCGCCGGAGCCGACATAGAGGTCGATGCCGGTCGAGGGATCGGTGGTGGCGATCACCCCGGCCACGTCGCCATCGGTGATCAGGTAGAGCCGGGCGCCGACCGAGCGGATGCTGGCGATGATCTCGGCGTGGCGCGGACGGTCCAGCACGCAGACGGTGATCTGATCGGGCGCGACGCCCTTGGCGGCGGCCACGGCCCGGATGTTGTCGGCCGGCGACTTGTCCAGGTCGATCACCCCGGCCGGCAGGCCCGGGCCGCACGCGATCTTGTCCATGTAGGTGTCAGGGGCGTTGAGCAGGCTTCCCTTGGGCGCCCAGGCCATCACCGCCAGGGCGTTGGGCATGGCCTTGGCCGTCAGGGTGGTGCCTTCCAGCGGGTCCAGGGCGATGTCGACGGCCGGCCCCTTACCCGTGCCGACCTTCTCGCCGATGTAGAGCATGGGCGCTTCGTCACGCTCGCCCTCGCCGATCACGATCTCGCCGTCGATGGCCAACTCGTTCAGCGCGTTGCGCATGGCGTCGACCGCGGCCTGGTCGGCCGCCTTCTCGTCGCCGCGGCCCACCATCGTCCAAGAGGCGATGGCGGCGGCTTCAGTCACGCGGACCGCGTCCAGGACCAGCGCGCGATCCAGGGTCTTCGAACTCATCAACGTCTCCCAGCCTATGCGAGGCTTTTGGTCCGACCGCTTTGCGCGGTTCTCAGATGCGCGCGACGCGCAAAAGGCGGGGACGCTCTAGCACGGCGTGCAATTTTTCGATGCGGCTAATCGCGTCCAGCAGGTTGGATTCGGGAGTCGCATGGGTCACGAGCACGATCGGCACCCCGCCCGCCCCCTCGACGGGCTTCTGCAGGAAGCTGTCGATCGAGACGGCGCACTCGGCCAGGGTCTCGGAGATGGCGGCGATGGCCCCCGGCTCGTCGCGGACCATGATCCGCAAGTAGGCCTTGCCCACCGACCGGGCCGGATCGACGGCCACGAACGGCTTCAATTGGCCAGCCGGAGCCTGGAACACGGGCCGCTTGGCGCCGGTCATCACGTCGGCGATGTCGGCGGCCACGGCGGCGGCGGTCGGGCCCGCGCCCGCGCCCGGTCCCTGGATGAAGATCCGGCCGATCCGCTTGCCCTCGATGAACAGGGCGTTGAGCGCCCCGCCCGCCTGGGCCAACGGATGCTCCAGCGGCACCAGAGACGGATGCACCTTCACGGCCACGCCGTCGTCGCTCTTGGCGGCGCTGGCCACCAGCTTGATGCGGTAGCCCAGGTCCTTGGCCAGCTTGATGTCCAGCAGTTCGACGTCGCTGATGCCCTCGATCTCGGCGGCGTCGAACTTGGGCGCGCAGCCGAAGGCCAGGGCGGCCAGGATGCTGATCTTGTGGCCGGCGTCGAAGCCGCCGACGTCCATGGTGGGATCAGCCTCGGCATAGCCCAGCCCTTGCGCCTCGCGCAGCACGTCGGCGAAGTCGCGGCCGGTCTTCTCCATCTCGCTGAGGATGAAGTTGCAGGTGCCGTTGAGGATGCCCGCCACGCCGACCACCTCGTCGCCGACCATCGCCTCGCGCAGCATCTTCACCGCCGGGGTGCCGCCCATCACGGCCGCCTCGAACAGCAGCGGCGCGTCGTTGGCCTCGGCCAAGGCGGCCAGCTCGGCCCCATGCTCGGCGATCAGGGCCTTGTTGGCTGTGACCACCGGCTTGCCCAGCTTCAGCGCCGCCTCGACGGCGGCCTTGGCCGGGCCGTCGCTGCCGCCCACCAGTTCGACGAACAGGTCGACGTCCGGCGACGAGGCCAGGGCGACCGGGTCGTCGAACCAGGCCAGGCCCGAGATGTCGACCGTACGCGGCCGCGACTTCGAGCGGGCCGAGACCGCCGTCACCACGGCGCGGTCGCCGGCCGGGGCGAAGTCCGGCTGCTCGGCCAGGAACTGCAACAGCCCCCCGCCGACGGTGCCGAGGCCGGCCACGCCGACGCGCCAGGTCTTCTGGGTCATGTTCGCGTTCCTAAACTCTGCGGCCGGGCAGCGCGTTCGCGCCCTAGACCTGTTCCATCTTGTTGTGCGCCTTGGCCAGGATCGTGTCGGCGTTGGCGATGAACTTCTTGACGTTGCGGGCAGCCTGCTTGATCCGCTGCTCGTTCTCGACCAGGCCGATGCGCACATAGCCTTCGCCGTATTCGCCAAAGCCGATGCCCGGGGCGACGGCGACGCCGGCCTCCTCGATCAGCAGGCGCGAGAACAGCATGGAGCCGGCGGCCTCGAACTGTTCGGGGATCTTGGCCCAGGCGAACATCGAGGCCGGCGGGTTGGGGATGTCCCAGCCGGCGCGCTTCATCGACGACACCAGGGTGTCGCGGCGGCTCTTGTAGATGCCGCGGATCTCGTCGACGCAGTCCTGCGGGCCGTTCAGCGCCGCGGCTGCGGCCACCTGCACCGGGGTGTAGGCGCCGTAGTCCAGATAGGACTTCACCCGGGCCAGGGCCGCGCAGATGCGGGCGTTGCCGACCACCATGCCGACGCGCCAGCCGGCCATGGCGTAGGTCTTCGACAGCGAGTTGACCTCGACGGCGATGTCCTTGGCCCCGTCGACCTGCAGGATCGAAGGAGGCGGGTTGTTGTCGAAATAGATCTCGCCATAGGCCACGTCGCTGATCACCAGCAATTCGTGCTTCTTGGCCAAGGCCACGGCGTCCTTGTAGAAGTCCAGGTCCACCCACTGGGCGGTCGGGTTGGACGGATAGGACAGGATCAGCACGCTGGCGGGCGGCACCGAGTGCTTAGCCGCGCGGCTGATGTTGGACAGGTACTGCTCGGGCGACAGGGCCGGCACGTGGCGGATCACGCCGCCGGCCATGATGAAGCCGAAGGCGTGGATCGGATAGGCGGGGTTGGGGCAGATGATCACGTCGCCGGGGGCCGTCAGGGCTTGGGCCAGGTTGGCGAAGCCTTCCTTGGAGCCCAGGGTGGCGATCACCTCGGTGTCGGGGTTCAGCTTCACGCCGAACCGGCGGCCGTAATAGCCGGCCATGGCCTTGCGCAGGCCGGCGATGCCCTTGGACGCCGAATAGCGGCCGGCCTTGGGGTCGCGCGCCGTCTCGATCAGCTTGTCGACGATATGCTTGGGCGTGGGCATGTCAGGATTGCCCATGCCGAAGTCGATGATGTCGGTACCCTCGGCGCGCAGGCGCGCCTTGATCTTGTTGACTTCTTCGAAGACGTAGGGCGGCAGGCGACGGATGCGGTGAAAATCGGAGGTCATGAAATGCTCATTGCGCCGCAGCGGCGCGCCGGGAGCGGATGTCGGGCATGGATAGACCCCGAGCGGGGCATAGCCAAGCCAGCTACGGGAATTTTATGCCTCCGTCGCCCTATTGGGGCTTGGACGGAGGCGCGGTAGCTCGGTCGCGGGCCGCCTTGGCGAAGGCTTCGGTCGCGGCGCGGTCGGCGTCGGTGGGGGCGGCGGGCGCCGGAACCTTGGCCACGCGACGGGCCTTGGACGCGTAGCCTTCGGTGTCCGACAGGGTCCAGGTGCCGGGCGCGGTGTCGCGCTTCAGCTTGTCGGCGGCGATCTTCTCGGCGCCCACAGCCTTCTTGAACTGGACGGGCGTGCGCACGTCGGTCGGGATGGCCGGAATGTCGATGAAGCGCGGGGCGACGGCGTCCTTGGAATCCTTGGCCGCGGCGTTGGCCGCGGCGGCCACCGGCGAGCTGGGATCGGCCGGCGGCGGCGTGAACGGCGAGAGCGGCGAGGCGCACGCGGTCAGTCCCGCCAGCAGGCTCACCAGAGCCGCGCCGCGAAAGAGTACGCCAAGACGTGCGATTTTACCGGTTTCGTCGTTCATCTTGTCTCAGGTCTTATGCGATGATCGCGTCGAGCGAAAGGCCATCCGAACCGCCAAGGCGAGATGGTCCAAGAGAACACGGTGGAAGGAAGTCCATGGCCACGACCGAAACCTCCCCCAAACCGCGAAAAAAGCCGACCGCCGGGGCCGATGCGACGACGCCCCCAGCCAAGACCAAGGTCAAGGCCGCGCCGAAGGTTCCGCCGAAAGCCGACCCGCGGCCGGATTCCCCCGCCAAGGCGACCGAATCGGCCACGCGCCCCGAGCGCCGGGATCCACCGCCGGTCTCCGCCGCCCTCCCCGACTTGGAGACCTTGCTGTCGCCCGACCAGCGCCAGATGCTGGAGACGCTGTCGGCCAACCTGGCCCGGGCCGCCGTCACGGCCCAGGGCGCAATCGCCGAGGCCGCCCTGCGCCAGGCCGACCGTCCCGCCGCCCTCAGCCCGGACCCCTTCCACGTCGGGCCGGCCTTCAACGAGGTGATGACCAGCCTGGCCGCCCAGCCCGACCGCCTGCTGCGCGCCCAGGCCGACCTGTTCAGTCGTTACATGGACCTGTGGCAGTCGGCGGCCCGCAAAATGACCGGCGAGCCAGCCCCGCCCGTGGTCGCCCCCGCCCAAGGCGACAAGCGGTTCAGCGACCCGGACTGGGCGTCCAACCCGATGTTCGACATGATGAAGCAGAGCTACCTGCTGTCGTCGAACTGGCTAAACGACCTGGTCTCGCAGGCCGAGGGAGTCGACCCCGCCGCCAAGCGCCGGGTCGAGTTCTTCACCAAGATGCTGACCGACGCCTTCTCGCCCTCGAACTTCCTGATCTCCAATCCCGCGGCCCTGCGCGAGGTGATGCAGAGCAAGGGCGAGAGCCTGGTGCGCGGCATGCAGAACTTCGCCGCCGACCTGGAACGCGGCGGCGGCCAGCTGGCGATCAGCCAGACGGACCTGGCCAAGTTCAAGGTCGGCGAGAACGTCGCCACCGCGCCGGGCAAAGTGGTCTACCAGAACGACATCCTGCAGCTGCTGCAGTTCACCCCGACCACCGAGACCGTGCACGAGATTCCGCTGCTGATCTTCCCGCCGTGGATCAACAAGTTCTACATCCTGGACCTGCGCCCCGAGAATTCGATGATCCGCTGGCTGACCGGCCAGGGCTTTACGGTGTTCGTGGCCTCGTGGGTCAATCCCGACAGCCGCCAGGCCGACAAGACCTTCGAGGACTACATGTTCGAGGGCGTCTACGACGCCACCCAGCAGGTGATGACCCAGTGCGGCGTCGAGAAGGTCAACACCGTCGGCTATTGCATCGGCGGCACCCTGCTGTCCTGCGCCCTGGCCCACATGGCCGCCAAGGGCGACCAGCGGATCAATTCGGCGACCTTCTTCGCCGCCCAGCAGGACTTCTCCGAGGCCGGCGACCTGCTGCTGTTCACCGACGAGGCCTGGATCAAGACCATCGAGGAGCAGATCGACCGCCAGGGCGGCTACCTGCCCAGCCAGTCGATGGCCGACACCTTCAACAGCCTGCGCGGCAACGACCTGATCTGGTCGTTCTTCATCAACAACTACCTGATGGGCAAGGAGCCGCGGCCATTCGACCTATTGTTCTGGAACGCCGACCAGACGCGCATGCCTAAGGCCCTGCACCTCTACTACCTGCGCAACTTCTACAAGGACAACGCCCTGGCCCAGGGCAAACTGACTCTGGGCGGCGAGACGCTGGACCTGTCGAAGGTGAAGACGCCGATCTACGTGCAGTCATCCAAGGACGACCACATCGCCCCCTATCGCAGCGTCTATCGCGGCGCCCAGGCGTTCGGCGGGCCGGTGACCTTCACCAAGGCCGGCTCGGGCCACATCGCCGGGGTGATCAACCATCCGGACGCCAACAAGTACCAGCACTGGACCAACGAGAACCTGCCCGGCTCGGTCGAGGACTGGCGCGCCGGGGCCACCGAACATCCCGGATCCTGGTGGCCGCACTGGGCGACCTGGCTTAAGGCGCGGTCGGGCAAGCAGGTCCCAGCCCGGGATCCCGCCAAGGGCCCGCTGAAGCCGATCGAGGACGCGCCCGGCAGCTATGTGCGGGTGCGGTCGAACGCGGTGGCTTAATCTGCCGCCCCTCACCGTTGTCATCCCGGAAGCCCCGCAGGGGCTGTCCGGGACCCAGGAGACTGGGCTGAGGCGGTGCAGCTGTCCTGGGTCCCGGACAAGCGCTGCGCGCTTTCCGGGATGACAACGTGTGGGGGCTAACCAGTCCAAGTTCGATTGTCGCAGCTTCAGATGAGCCCGACCTCATAGGCCAGCTCGACCGGCATCGCCTCGGCGCGGTCGATCAGGGGCTGCACGCGCTCCAGATGCTCGACGAAGCGCGGGTCCTTGCGGAAACGCTCGGCGTCCTGGGCGGTGTCGAAGGACGAGATCAGCACCACCACGCCCTTGGCCGGAGACTTCAGCATCCGGCTGCCGCGCACGCCCTGGACCTGGCCGCGCACGCGCAGGAACTGGGCATGCTGCAAGGCGACGAACTCGTCGAACTTGCCAGGCTTGGTCTGGATGATGCTGACGCTGAAGACCGGCGGGTCGGACAAGGCGGCGGCGACCGAGGCGCGGTCGGGGACGGTCAGGGTGGTCATGCGGGCTCCTGGAAAGGCGTTGCCATGAAAGGAGCCTCCCGTGTAAAACCTCAACTAAAGTTGAGGTCAAGCGCGAATGTCGAAGATTGATTTTCCGTTTCCCGGCGGCGGCCTGAGCGTCGGCGAGGTCGCCCGGCGCAGCGGCGTGGCGGTCTCGACCCTGCATTTCTACGAGGCCAAGGGCCTGATCCGCAGCCTGCGCACCGAGGGCAACCAGCGGCGCTATCCGCGGGGCGTGCTGCGGCGGGTGGCGGTGATCAAGGTCGCCCAGCGCACCGGCATCCCCCTGGCCACCATCCAGGCCGCCCTGGCCCGCCTGCCCGACGGCCGGGCGCCGACCGCCGAGGACTGGGCGCAGCTGTCGCGCGCCTGGCGGGCCGAGCTGGACGAGCGGATCCGCAAGCTGGGCCAGTTGCGCGACCAGTTGGACGACTGCATCGGCTGCGGCTGCCTGTCCCTGAAGGCCTGCCCGCTGCGGAACCCGCAGGACGTCCTCGGCGCCGAGGGGGCCGGGCCGCGCCTCCTGGAGCCGGAGGTGGACTGACGCGGCGCTAATCGACCCACGTTCGCCCAAAACTCGCCAGGATTGTACTGGAGCTTGACGGCATGGGACTTAACCGTCGGACGGCGCTGGGACTGCTGATCGCGACGCCGCTGGCCGGCGCGGGCCAAGCCTTCGCGCGCCCGGCTCCAGCGCTCAGCGGCGAACGCCTGGCCCAGGCCGCCCGCGACCAGGTCGGCGTCACCAAGGACTACGACCCAAGCTATCGCGCGATCCCCTACCCCAACGGCGACGTCCTGCGTTCCACGGGGGTCTGCGCCGACGTCCTGATCCGCGCCGCCCGCGACGCCTGGCGGGTCGACCTGCAGCAACAGGTCCACGAGGACATGAGCCGAAACTTCGACGCCTATCCGTCGCGGCGCGCCTGGGGGATGAAGGGGCCGGACGCCAATATCGACCATCGCCGGGTGCTGAACCTGGAGACCTACCTGACCCGCCGGCGCGCCCGGCTGGCCCTGGCCCCCGCCAAGGCGGCCGGCGACCGTTTCGACGATCCGCGGCCGGGCGACATCCTGACCTGGCGCGTCTGGGGCGGTCGCCCGCACATCGGCGTCGTCAGCGAAGGTCCCGAGCGGGTGCGCGTCGTCCACAACATCGGCGGCGGCGCGCGGGAAGAGCCCCTGTGGATGTTCAAGCTCCACACAGCGGTGGGGCACTATCGCTGGCGGAGTTAAGGTTGGCTTGAAGTAATGCACCACACCTAGCAAGCTGCTCAATGGGATATGCGTGAAGGATTGACCTTTGACTAGCTCAGAAATTGCGCCGAGCTGGAAGTTGAGGGCGCCGGCAGCCATTGCGGCACTCGCCGTCGCGCTTGCGGCGAGCTGTTGCGACGCTAGCTAGTGAGTCTGCTCCATCATCCGCTTGGCGGCCTGAACCAACAGGCCGGAGCGGGTCAGGCCGTGCGCTTCGGCGAAACGGTCGATGTCGCGAAGGGCGTCTTCCGGGAGCGTGATATTCACGCGAACAGCCTTCTTCGCCTCGGTGGCTAGGCGCACGATGATGGCGACGCCGTCGCGGTTGTCGGCGTCGGCCATGACGCCCTCCAGGGAGGAAGGCTCGGGGATGGCGTCGCCATCCTCGACCATGCCTTCGACGTGCAGCGCCAGGGCTTCCTCGGCCAAGACTCGGGCGTCGTCCAGCGAGGTTCCGGCCGAGATCACACCAGGAAAGTCGGGGAAGGAGACGCCATAGTCGCTCTCGGCGTCCTTGTGAATCAGGGCGATGTAGTTGGCCATCTCGATCACCTCAGGGTCAGGCCGGACTGACGCTCAATGGAGCGTAGCGTTCCGATGGGAATGTCTCTCTTCGGATGAGGAACGGTGACGCGCCCCGGCTTCGTTGGGTGCTTGAACTGGGCGTGCGAGCCGCGACGCGCGACTTCAATCCATCCGGCGGCCTTGAGCGCCGTGATGATGTCGCGGCTATCCACATGCGTATAAATACACACTAACAATGCGTCGTCAACATCGAACACACCAATACACACCGGAGCACCAGGCCGGCGCCCTCGCCCGTTACCGACGCGCGATCGGAGCGACCCCACCGGCCGAGGACGAACCCTAAAGCCCAGCGCCTTCCTTCAGGCCCAGCATCAGGTTCAGGTTCTGCACCGCCGCTCCGGACGCGCCCTTGCCCAGATTGTCGAGCAGGGCCACCAGGCGCACCTGACCGCTGGTCTCCGAGCCGAACACGAACAGCTTCAGGCGGTTGGTGTTGTTCAGGCCTTCCGGGTCCAGCGTGGTCAGGGCCTTGGACTCGTTCAGCGACGCCACCTCGACGAAGGCTTCGCGGGCGTAGTGGTCGGCCAGGGCGGCGTGGATCTGGGTCATCGAGACGCTGCCGTTCAGCATGCTCAGGTGCAGCGGCAGCTCGACCAGCATGCCCTGGGCGTAGCGCCCGACGGCCGGGGTGAAGATCGGCCGGGTCAGCAGGCCGCCATGGGCCTGGATCTCGGGCAGGTGCTTGTGGTTCAGGCCCGTGGCGTAGATCCGGTACGGAACCTTGGTGTAGTTCGGCGAGGTCTCGTCCTCGAACTCGGCGATCATCGCCTTGCCGCCGCCGGTGTAGCCCGACACGGCGTTGAACGAGATCGGCAGGTCGGCGGCGATGATGTCGTTGGTGACCAGCGGCCGGACCAGGGCGATGGCGCCCGTCGCGTAGCAGCCGGGGTTCGACACCCGCGTCGACCAGGCGACCTTGCCGCGCTGTTCCCTGTCCAGCTCAGGAAAGCCATAGGTCCAGCCGGCCGCGGTGCGGTGGGCGGTCGAGGCGTCGATCACCTTGACCTTCGGGTCCTCGATCAGCGCCACGGCTTCCTTGGCCGCCTCGTCGGGCAGGCAGAGGATCACCGCGTCGGCGCCGTTCAGCATCGCCTGGCGAGCTTGCGGATCCTTGCGCTTGTCCGGGTCGATCGAGACCAGTTGCAGGTCCTTGCGGCCGACTAGGCGCTCGCGGATCTGCAGACCCGTGGTGCCGGCTTCGCCGTCGATGAAGACTTTCGGGGTCATGGACATCCCATTCGCAAGGACAAGGAGACAAGAAAAAGGCGCTTCGGTCGAAACCGAAGCGCCTCTCCATAAGCACGAAACGTGACGCGCTTAGCGCTTCGAGAACTGGAAGCTGCGGCGGGCCTTGGCCTTGCCGTACTTCTTGCGTTCGACGACGCGGCTGTCGCGGGTCAGGAAGCCGTGCGGCTTCAGCAGGGTGCGCAGGCCGGGCTCGTAATAGGTCAGGGCCTTGGACAGGCCGTGACGCACGGCGCCGGCTTGGCCCGACAGGCCCGAGCCTTCCACGGTGACGACGACGTCGAACTGGCCTTCACGGTCGGTGACCTGGAAGGGCTGGGCGATCATCATGCGCAGCACGGGGCGGGCGAAGTAAACTTCCTGGTCGCGACCATTGATCGTGATCGTGCCCTTGCCGGGCTTGATCCAGACGCGGGCGATCGCGTTCTTGCGCTTGCCGGTCGCGTAGGCGCGGCCTTGGGCGTCGAGCTTCTGGACGGCCGGAGCGGCCGCTTCGGGGTTGCTGGACAGGCTGGCCAGCGCGTCAAAGCCTTGAGCTTCGGACATGACTTAGGCGCTCCGGGTGTTCTTGGCGTTGCGCGAAGCGAAATCGATCACTTCGGGGCTCTGCGCTTGGTGCGGGTGCTCACCGTTGTTGTAGATGAGCAGGTGGGTCAGTTGCTTGCGGGCCAGGGGGCTTTCCTTGGGCAGCATGCGCTCGACGGCCTTTTCGAGGACGCGTTCCGGGAAGCGGCCTTCCAGCAGCTTGCGCGGGGTGGTCGACTTGACGCCGCCCGGGTGACCGGTGTGGCGATAGTAGACCTTGTCGTCCAGCTTCTTGCCGGTGAACTTGACCTTGTCGGCGTTGATCACGACGACGAAGTCGCCGCAGTCGACGTGCGGGGTGTAGTCGGGCCGGTGCTTGCCGCGAAGACGCATGGCGATGAACGTCGCCAGACGACCGACAACGGCGTCCTGGGCGTCGACCACGATCCACTTCTTCTCGACCTCGGCGGGCTTCAGGGAAGCCGTGGTCTTTTGCATGGGATTGATCCGTATTCCTTGTGCGTCGGGGGCCAAGGAAAGCGGCTCCGTCTGCGTGAGGGGCGGCAGGTACAGGACGGTTCGCGGCCTGTCAACAATGCGCGCGCCAGAAACTCCGCAAACCCTTATGGGACAAGGGAATTCGCGATGCGGTATTATGATACCGCATTATCATCCTCGCACCCTCAGTTGTCATCCCGGGCGAAGCGCAGCGAAGACCCGGGATCCAGGGGCCGTGCGCACCGCCCCTGGATCCCGGACAGCCTCTGCGAGGCTTCCGGGATGACAACGGAGGGGGAGCGACGCGCTTCTTCCCGTTCCCTCCCACTCTACTTCGCCGCCGCCGCGTCGAACCCGTAGGCGTGCCGCATGATCTGGTAGAGGTAGCTCTCCTCGACCACGCCGCGCACCAGGTAGGCGCCCGGGCCGTCGGCGAACACGCCCACGTCCTCGCCCGAGTGGGCGCTGCTGGGCAGGTTGGCCACGGCCGCCTGGTGGTAGTCGATGTCGTCAGTGTCCTCCTTGGACGGATCGGCGCGCGAGCCGCCGCCTTCGGGGCCGCCGGGGCCGGTGGCGAAGCTGAGCACCGTGTAGGGCTTGCCGTCGCCGGCCACGACCGGCTCGCCCTCGTTGCCCGCCAGGCCCAGGATCGGGGCGTTGCGGGCGGCGTAGCCCGAGATCACCAGGCCGTGGCTGTGGTCGGCGGTGACGATCACCAGGGTGTCGTCCAGGTTCACCTTGTCCAGCACCGCCTGGACCGCCTTGGAGAACTCGACCGTCTCGGTCAGGGTCCGCTTGGCGTTGTTCAGGTGGCTGCCCATGTCGATCTTGCCGCCCTCGACCAGCAGGAAATAGCCCTTGGGGTTCTTCGACAGCAGGTCGACGGCCTTGGTCGCCATGGCCGCCAGGGTCGGCACGCCCTGGCCCAGCACCGGACGCTCCACCTCGTAGGGCAGGTGCTCGCTGGCGAACAGGCCCAGCACGGGACCGGTCTTGGCCGGATCCAGCGCCGCCAGTTCGACGTCGGTGGTCACATAGGCCGCGTTCGGAGCCTTCAGCCATTCGGCGGTCAGGTCGCGGCCGTCGGCCCGCTTGCCGTCCTTGGCGTCGGGCAGGAAGCGCGAGCGCCCTCCCCCCAGGGCCACGTCCAGGCGCAGACCGGCCGGAGCCTCGACCAGCTGGCGGGCGATGTCCTTGCAACCGGCCGCCACGGCGTCGGTCGGCATGTCGCCGTCGCCTTCCCAGTCGCGATAGGCGGTGTGGGCGTAAACCCCCGCCGGGGTCGCGTGGGTGATGCGCGTGGTGGTCACCGCCCCGGCCGCCAGGCCGTGGGCCTTGGCCAGCTCGGCGATGGTCTCGACGCGGGTCCCCGCCTCGCTGGCGCAGCTCTCGGGCTTGGCCGCCCCGCTCAGGCCGATGACCTTGTTGCGGGTCTTCACGCCGGTGGTGATGGCCGTGATGCCCGCGGCGCTGTCGGTCACCTGGGTGTCGTGGCTGTAGGTCTTGGACAGCGCCGTCCACGGCAGCTTCTCGAACGACAGGACGTTGCTCTCGCCGTCGACGCCGCGCTGCTGGCCCTCATAGATGCGGCTGGCGACGACGGTGGAGATCCCCATGCCGTCGCCGAGGAACAGGATGACGTTCTTGGCCTTGCCGGTGCGGGGATTGACCGTCAGGGCCTTGGCCAGGGCCGCCTGGCCGGCCTGGTAGTAGGCGTCGCCGGGCGCGGTGTTGGTCAGGGGCGCGGCGGGCTTGGGCGCGGCCAAGGCCGGCGTGGTCGAAACGGCGACGAGGGTGGCGGCGAGGAACAGGGAGGCGCGGGTCACGGAAAGCTCCAGCAAGGACGTCGGACGTCCTCTGCTGGCGTTTCGTGACAGTTCTTTGAGCGGTCGCTTCGAAAGCCGTGCGTCCTTCGAGGCCCGCTGCGCGAGCGCCTCAGGATGAGGAAATCAGAGACAATCCACGCTCCTCATCCTGAGGTGCGAGCCAAAGGCGAGCCTCGAAGGACGCAAAGCCTAAGGCCGCCGCACCCGCCAGGCGAAGGCGGTGGCCGTGGCCAGCAGGATCGCCGCCCCGGCCTGGTGCAGCACGCCCAGCGCCAGGGGCACGGCGGACATCAGCGTCCAGATCCCCAGGCCCGCCTGCAGGCAGACGACGCCGACCAGCGTGAAGGCGATCAGCTTGGCCTCCTCGGGCAACCGGCGCGAGCGCGTCGCGGCCACGCCGATGACGATCGCGGCGACGAACAGGGCGTAGGCCATCAACCGGTGGTGCAGCTGCACCGCGCCCTGGCTGTGGGCGATCGTGCCCCAGAAGCCGTGGCCGGCGTATTCGGCCGGGACCAGCGCGCCGTTCATCAGCGGCCAGTCGTTATAGACCAGGCCCGCGTCGTTGCCGGCCACCAAGGCGCCCAGCAGGCTCTGGAAGAACACCGCGCCCAGGAAACCCAGGGCCCAGCCGCGCCAGTCAGTGCGCTCCTCGACGCGCGGCGAGCCCGACCAGGCATCGAGGGCCGTCCAGATGAGGAAGACGAACAGCGCCAGGGCCAGGCCCAGGTGGATCATCAGCCGCTCAGGGGCCACCGAGACCCGCTCGGACAGGCCGCTGGACACCATCCACCAGCCGACCAGCCCCTGCAGGCCGCCCAGGCCCAGCAGCACCGCGCAGCGCCAGATCAGCCGCCGGGGGATCATCCGCCGGACCAGGAAGAACACGAACGGGATGGCGAACACCGCCCCGACCAGCCGTCCCAGCAGCCGGTGCGCCCACTCCCACCAGAAGATGCCCTTGTAGGCCTCCAGCGTCATGCCGGCGTTGACCAGCCTGTACTGCGGGATCTTCTTGTAGAGCTCGAAATTGGCCCGCCAGGCCTCGTCCGACATCGGCGGCAGGGCGCCCATGATCGGCTTCCACTGAGTGATCGACAGGCCGGAGTCGGTCAGGCGCGTCGCGCCCCCGACCACCACCATGCCAAACACCAGGACGGCCACGACGAACAGCCACACGGCCACGGGCCTTGAACGATCGGAACGCAGGAAGGACGTCATGACAGCCGGAAAGAACGCCTGTTAGGGGCCGAAATACGGCGAAGCCTTGCCGTACGCCCGACATGCGCGCCCGTCCATGGCCTCATGACGCATAAGCTCTCACATGCGATAACGCCCTGTGCTGGATCGGAGACCGGGATGAGCGGGGTTGGCGTTTTCGTGGCCGTGGTGATCGGCATCCTGGCCGGCTGGATCGCCGACCTGGTGCTGGCCCGCCGGCACGGGCTGTTCACCAAGCTCTTGATCGGCGTCGTCGGTTCGTTCATCGGGACCTTCATCGCCCAGCGGCTGGACCTGCGGTTCGACGGCTTCCTCGGCAGCCTGCTGGTCTCCAGCGCGGGCGCGATCTTCTTCCTGGCCGTTCTCGGCATCTTTTCGAGCATCTTCCGGAGACCCGCTTGAGCGCTCCTCTCATTCCCGCCCGCCTAATTCCCGCAAGAGTGCGCAAGTTCATCGGCGGGATCGGCATCCTGGTGTTCCTCGGGGCCTGGATCTGGGCCTTCACCAGCCTCTATGATTTCCTGCCGGATAACCGCGCCGTGCACCTGGTCTATTTCGTGGTCGCCGGCATGGGCTGGGGCCTGCCGCTGATGCCGCTGATGTCGTGGATGGGCAAGGCTGATAAGCCGGTCGGGCGCTGACGCCGTGCGTCCTTCGAGGCTCGGCTGCGCCTCGCACCTCAGGATGAGGAATTCAGAGCAACAGAGTTCCTCATCCTGAGGCGCCGCGAAGCGGCCTCGAAGGACGCATAGCGCCAAAACGAAAAAGGCCGCCCCGGAGGGCGGCCTTTCCATTCTTCCGGTCTCAAATCCCCGCGAGGAGGAAATGGTCGGAGCGACAGGATTTGAACCTGCGACCCCTTGACCCCCAGTCAAGTGCGCTACCAGGCTGCGCCACGCTCCGTCCGGAAGGAGCGCCCTTATAGGTGCGAGCCTTGCCGGGGGCAATGGGATTTCTCGGGCAATTCCCAGGGATTTGAAGCGCCCCTCAGACGCCCCGCAAAAGCCCGTCCAGCCGGGCTTTGACGGCCTGCAGGTCATCCAGCGCCAGGACCAGCCGGTCCCGCGCCTCGTCGGCCAGGTCGCCGCGCGGAAGCGAATCGAGGCTCGCGGCGGTCAGGGCGTCCAGCGAGGCCGAGCCGTTGTCGCCCAGGCCCGCGGCGATCACGTGGGTCAGGCCCTGCTCGCGGTGCAGCTTCTGCACGCCCTTGATGGTGTAGCCCTCGGCGTGCAGCAGGGCGCGCACGCCGCTCAGCACGGCGATGTCCTGCGGGCGGTAGAACCGCCGCCCGCCGGCCCGCTTCATCGGGCGAATGAACGAGAACTTGGTTTCCCAGAAGCGCAGGACGTGCTGCGGCACGCCCAATTCGTCGGCGGCTTCGGAAATCGTGCGGAAGGCGTTGGGCCCCTTCGCCACCGCATCGATTCCTTCTTAGCCGCCGAGGGCGCGGTCGATTCGCGCCTTCATGACCTGCGAGGCCCGGAAACCGATCACCCGGCGGGGCTCGATCTCGGCCGGCTCGCCGGTCTTGGGATTGCGGCCCATGCGCGCCCGCTTGTCGCGCACCTGGAAGACGCCGAAGCCGGACAGCTTGACCGTTTCGCCCTTCTCCAGCGCCTCGGCGACCAGATCCAGGGTGCGTTCGACTAGGCCCGCACAGTCCTGGCGGGTCAGACCGACTTCCTCATGGACCGCCTCGCAGAGATCGGCCCGGGTCAATGTCGCGCCTTTCATGACGCCCCCTTACGCTGGATTGACAACCCCAGAGCCCGCGCTTCGGACGGGGTGGAGCCCCGTGTTTCTGCAACGCGCTCTCATCAACTCAAGCCTGCATGCCGTGATTATCGCATGGAGTCAAAGGCTGAGCGCCAAGACTTCAGGCAATGACGCAAGCTGACCGCCTAAACGGCCACGCTTGGTCTAAAGGCGTATTACGCAGGCACCCCAGGTCAGGCCGCCGCCCATCGCCTCGAGCAGCAGCAGCTGGCCCGGCTTGATGCGACCGTCGGCGATTCCCTGGGCGAAGGCCAGCGGGATCGAGGCGGCCGAGGTGTTGGCGTGCAGGGCGACTGTGGAGATCACCTTGCCCTCGTCGATGCCGACCCGGTGGGCCACCCCGGCCAGGATGCGCTGGTTGGCCTGGTGCGGAATGAACCAGTCGACCTCGGGGATCGTCACGTCGGCCGCCTTGGCCGCGGCATGGATCGCCTCGGAGATGTTGATCACCGCGTGCTTGAACACCTGGTTGCCCAGCATGCGCAGCTTGCCGACCGTGCCGGTGGTCGACGGACCGCCGTCGACATAGAGCAGCTCCTGCTTGGTGCCGTCGGCGCGCAGGGCGAAGCCGAGCAGGCCCTGGTCGGCCGTGGTCCCCTGCCCTTCGCGCGGCTCCAGCACGACCGCGCCGGCCCCGTCGCCGAACAGCACGCAGGTGCCGCGGTCGGTCCAGTCCATCAGCCGGGTCATGGCCTCGGCTCCGATCACCAGGGCGCACTTCGAATGCCCGCGGGCCACGAAGCCGTCGGCGACGCTGAGGGCGTAGACGAAGCCCGAGCAGACGGCCTGGACGTCGAAGGCGATGCCGACCGGCGCGCCCAGCTTGCGCTGGACGATGGTGGCGGTGGCCGGAAACGTCATGTCCGGCGTGGTGGTGGCCACGATGATCAGGTCGACGTCGGCGGCGGTCTTGCCGGCCCGCTCCAGCGCCTGCTGGGCGGCGCGGAAGGCCAGGTCCGACACCGGCTGGTCGTCGGCCACCTTGTGGCGCTGGCGAATGCCGGTGCGCTCGACGATCCAGGCGTCGCTGGTGTCGACGATTTCGGCCAGCTGGTCGTTGGTGACGATGTTGTCCGGCAGATAGGCCCCGACGCCCGTGACGGCGCTACGAATTACGCTCACTCGGAAGCTCCCTGGCCTTCGGCGCCCGACGCGCCTCCGGCATTCGTTTCTGCGCCGGATCTTACGCCGGTTTCGGTCAAACGTTTCAGATTGCGGTCGATCTCGGCCGAAAAGTCGCTGCGGGCCAGGTCGACGGCCACGCGGATGGCCGAGGCGTAACCCAGGGCGTCCGCCCCGCCATGGCTCTTGACCACGATGCCGTTCAGGCCCAGCAGCGGCGCGCCGTTCACCCGGCTAGGATCTAGCCGCTGACGCATCTTCTTCAGCGCGCCCGAGGCGATCAACGCGCCCAGCATGGCCAGCGGGCCGGACGTCAGAGTGGTCTTGATCTCGGCCGAGAAGAACCGCGCCATGCCTTCGGCGGTCTTCAGGGCGACATTGCCCGTGAAGCCGTCGGTGACGACCACGTCGACCGTGCCCTTGGCGATGTCGGTGCCCTCGACGAAACCCCGATAATCGAAGTCCAGCTTGGTCGCCTTGAGGATGGCGTGCGCCTCACGCACCTCCTCATGGCCCTTCTGGTCCTCGGAGCCGACATTGAGCAGGCCCACGGTCGGGCGCTCCGAACCGTGCACCGCGTGGTGGAAGGCCGCGCCCATGATCGCGAACTCGATCAGCTGCTTGGCGTCGCTCTCGACATTGGCGCCGACGTCCAGCACCGCCGAGACGCCCTGCATGGTCGGCCAGCTGGCCACGATCGCCGGGCGCTCCAGGTTGGCCCCCATGCGCAGGATCAGCTTCGAGATCGCCATCAGGGCGCCGGTGTTGCCGGCCGAGACGCAGGCGGCGGCCTCGCCGGCGCGGATCGCTTCGACCGCGTTCCACAGGCTGGTGCCCTTGCCCCGGCGCATGGCCTGGGCGGGCTTTTCCTCCATCGAGATGGCCTTGTCGGTGTGGCGGACATCGCTGACGGCGCGGGCGTCCGGTTGCTTGGCCAGCTGGGCGTTCAGCTGAGCTTCGTCGCCGTGCAGCAGGAAGCGGACGTCGGGAAGGCTCTTGGCGGCCAACGCCACGGCGGGCACGATCACGGAAGGACCGTGATCCCCGCCCATGGCGTCGATCGAAATGACTACGGGGTTAGGCACGAGGCGCTATCGGCTCCTGTAGCGGCGCACCGCCCGTTCGAGGGCGGTGGCGAAGCGGCGGGACGATACAGCCGCGGGAATATCGCGCAAGCGGAAGGACTCGACCATTTCAGGCTCCTTCTTTTCCGCCGCCCGAGTCGCTCTTCAGCGCCTTCAACGCGGCGAAGGGCGAAAGGTCCACGGGCTCGGCCGGCGGTTGAAAGACCGCGCCCGGCTTGCGGGGGAACGGGTCCAGCTCCAGGGCCAGGTGCTCGATGACGTAGCCGGAGACGTCGATGGTCTCGCCCTCCAGCACGTCGGGCGGATCGTCGCCCTCGGGATCCAGCGCCAGGTCGCCGTGCTCGTCGGGCGAGGTGTTCTCGCTGTCGGCCGGCAGCACGCGAACGGAGAATCGCGACTCGACCGGCTCCTCGAACTCGTCGGCCGACACGCTGCACACCTGGGTGACCCGTGCCCGGATCAGGCCCGAAACCTCGGCGCCGTCCATCCACGGCCGCAGGAAGACCTCGGCCTCCAGCGACTCCAGCGAGACCAGGTTCAGGGTCTTGGCGATGTCCTTGCGGGCCGCTGCGTCCGGCTCGAAATGCAGTTCCAGGCCGCGCCCCATGCGGCCCAGCGTGACGCTGTAGGGCCAGGGATCGATCACGCCTTCGGCCATTGGGCCTCTCCTTGCAGCAGGGTCTCCAGCGGCAGGGCCGCCAGCTGGTCGCGCGCGGCGACCACATAGTCGGTCAGGCCCGCCACGTCGCCCTCGCCGCGCTCCTCGAACGCGGTGCGGGCCAGGGCGGCGCTCAGCACCGAGCGGTCGGGCAAGGCCTTGGCGGCCTCGTCGAACGCCTTGAGCCGGCCATAGGCGGCGCCCACCAGCTTCTTCATCTTCTTGCCGACGGCGGTGTCGGACACGCCGATCTCGCGGAAGGCGTCGTCCAGGCCGCGGGTATAGGCGTTGAAGGTCTCCTGCGAAACCTCGGCCGCCGAGTCGCCCTGGCCCTTCAGCCGCTCCAGCAGCAGGGCCACGTGCAGGGTGAAAAGCTCGAACCGGCCCTCCATCGAGTCGTGCACGCCCATCCGGGCGTAGAACGCCGGCGAGCGGGCCTGGGCCACCGCCGAGGCGTAGAGTTTGCCCCCCGCCGCCTTGGCGGGCCTGGGTTTGAGCAGCCGGTCCAGAAACATCACTTCGCCTCGATTTCGCCGCGACGCGGAACTAGTTAGCCGTTCGATCCACGCGGACCATTGAACTAAGCCCGCGCGGGCGATAGGTCAAAGTCAGCCTGCTCAAGGTTCCGGAGCCTCAATGTCTCGTCCCGCCGTTCTCGCCGCCGCCGTCATCGGCCTCGCCGCCGTCGCCGGGGGCTGTACGCCGCTGACGAGCTATTCGGGCTTCCAGGCGATCGAGGCCAAGCCGGCCGACATGAAGGTGGGCGTGGACAGCAAGTCGACGGTGACCGAAAAGCTCGGCTCTCCCTCGGCCACCTCCACGTTCGACGCCAACGCCTGGTACTACATCTCGCAGACCACCGACCGCGTGGCCTTCTACAAGCCGCGGGTGATCAAGCGCGACGTGGTGGCGATCAAGTTCAGCCCGGCCGACGAGAAGGTCGCCTCGGTCGACACCTACACGCTGAAGGACGGCAAGGTCATCGCCTATAACGGCCATGAGACCCCGACCCGCGGCCGCGAGATGACGATCCTCGAACAGCTGCTGGGCAACGTCGGCCGCGGCGGCATGCTGCCGCAGGACGACCAGGACGTGCCGGGCAACCGCCCGCAGGACCGCCGCTAGGTCGTTTTCCCGGGCAGAGCTTGACCGTACGATCCGTTAAGGACAAGCGGCTGAAATCCCGCGACAATTTGTCGTCCCGTCAACGATTCCTAAACGACGGTCGCCCCATCCTTTGGGCGTGACGGCCCTGCGGCCGTCGCGGCTTCCGGGGGGATGGCTTTGAGCGCGCCCGATCTGCGCCCTTTGACGGTGCTCATCATCGACGACAGCGCGCCGATGCGCGAGATCATCGGCACGGTCCTCAAGTCGCTGGGCGTGCGCAAGATCCTCGAGGCCAGCGACGGCGTCGAGGCGCTGAAGGCCGTCACCGAGCGCGAAGTCGACATCATCTTCACCGACCTGATGATGCAGCCCGTCGACGGCCTGGCGTTCATCCGCTGGGTGCGCACTTCGCCCGCCAGCGCAAATCCGTACACGCCGATCATCATGGTCACCGGCCACGCCACCCGCGCCAGCCTGGACGAGGCCCGCATGGCCGGCGTCACCGAGTTCCTGGCCAAGCCCCTGACCGCGCGCGGCGTGCTGCACCGGGTCAACGAGGTGATCAACAACCCGCGCGACTTCGTCCGGGCGGGCGCCTATTTCGGCCCCTGCCGCCGCCGCAAGATCGACCACGACTATGTGGGCCAGGAACGGCGCGGCGCAGCCGAGACGACCGACTTCCCAGTCTTCGCCGACGCCCATGGCCAGGCCGATCCCGCGCCGGTCCTCGACCCCGAAGATCTGTACTGATCGCCGCCGCCACATGAACGGAAGCCAACGGCCGGCTCCGGGAACGTTCAGCCGAGATGGCCTCTTATGCGCCATCGGACGCGCCGAGCGCCCGACAGGACATCGTCGGAGACTAAGTCATGAAGCGCACTCTTCTCGCCCTGGCCGCCCTGGCCACCGTCGCCGCCGCCCCGCTGGCCGCCCAGGCCGCGCCGTGGCAGACCATCAACCAGCGTCAGGCCAATCTGGAGCACCGGATCGACCAGGGCGTCCGCAACGGCTCGCTGACCCGCGGCGAAGCCCTGCGCCTGCGGGGCGAGTTCCGCTCGCTCAGCCGCCTGGAGGCCAGCTATCGTCGGTCGAACGGCCTGTCGATGCGCGAGCGCGCCGACCTGGACGCCCGCTTCGATCGCCTGAGCCGCCAGATCAAGTGGGAGCGCCACGACCGCCAGGACTACCGCCGCAGCTAGGCTGATCGTCCCGCGCCAATGAAAACGCCCCGGAGGGAAACCTCCGGGGCGTCGGCATGTCGGGCCGTCGGCGGGATCAGACGCCGTGGGCCAGGATCGCCAGCAGCAGCAGGGCCACGATGTTGGTGATCTTGATCATCGGGTTCACGGCGGGCCCCGAGGTGTCCTTGTAGGGGTCGCCGACGGTGTCGCCGGTGACGGCCGCCTTGTGGGTGTCGCCGCCCTTGCTGTGCAGCACCCCGTCCTTGTCGGTGAAGCCTTCCTCGATCACCTTCTTGGCGTTGTCCCAGGCGCCGCCGCCGCTGGTCATCGAGATGGCGACGAACAGGCCGGTGACGATCACGCCCATCAGCATGGCGCCGAGCGAGGCGAACGCATCGACCTTGCCGGCGATGGCCTGGATCACGAAGAACAGCACCACCGGCGAAACGACCGGCAGCAGCGACGGCACGATCATCTCGCGGATCGCCGCCTTGGTCAGGATATCGACCGCCTTGCCGTACTCGGGCTTGACATCATAGGTCATGATGCCCGGGTTCTCGCGGAACTGGCGGCGGACCTCGGCCACGACCGACTCGGCCGCCCGGCCCACAGCCGTCATCGACATGCCGCCGAACAGGAAGGGCAGCAGCCCCCCGAACAGCAGGCCGACCACCACATAGGGATTGGACAGGTCGAAGGTCACCGGTCCCATGCCGTCGAAGAAGCTGCCCGGCACGGCGTTGTCCGAGAAGAACTTCAGGTCTTCGGTATAGGCGGCGAACAGCACCAGGGCGCCCAGGCCGGCCGAACCGATGGCGTAGCCCTTGGTGACGGCCTTGGTGGTGTTGCCCACCGCGTCCAGGGCGTCGGTGGTGACGCGGACTTCCGGCGGCAGGCCGGCCATTTCGGCGATGCCGCCGGCGTTATCGGTGACCGGGCCGAAGGCGTCCAAGGCGACGATGAAGCCGGCCAGCGACAGCATGGTGGTCACGGCGATGGCGATGCCGAACAGCCCCGACAGATTATAGGCCACCAGGATGCCGACGATGATCGTCAGGGCCGGCAAGGCCGTGGACTCCAGCGACATGGCCAGGCCCTGGATGACGTTGGTGCCGTGGCCCGAAACGCTGGCCTGGGCCACCGACTTCACCGGCCGGAAGCCCGTGCCGGTGTAGTATTCGGTGATCACCACGATCGCCGCGGTGACCGCCAGCCCGACCAGGCCGCAGTAGAACAGGTTGTCGGCGGTGAACATCCGGCCGTCCAGCTCGATCGGGATCGGCACCAGCTGGTGGATCACGTACCAGACCGCCGGGATCGACAGCACGCCGGTGACGATCAGGCCCTGGTAGAGGGCGCCCATGATGTTCTGCTTCTTGCCCAGGCGCACGGCGAACGAGCCGATGATCGAGGTGACGATGCAGACCGCGCAGATGGCCAGCGGCAGCAGCATCATCGACGACACCACCTCGGTTCCGCCGAAGAAGATCGCCGCCAGCACCATGGTGGCGACCGTGGTCACCGCATAGGTCTCGAACAGGTCGGCGGCCATGCCCGCGCAGTCGCCGACATTGTCGCCGACATTGTCGGCGATGGTCGCGGCGTTGCGGGGGTCGTCCTCCGGAATGCCGGCCTCGACCTTGCCGACCAGATCGCCGCCGACGTCGGCGCCCTTGGTGAAGATGCCGCCGCCCAGGCGGGCGAAGATCGAGATCAGGCTGGCCCCGAAGCCCAGTGACACCAGCGAGTCGACCACCACGCGGTCGGTGCCTTCATGGCCAAGGCTCAGCAGCAGGGCGAAGTAGCCCGCCACGCCGATCAGGGCGAAGCCCGCCACCAGCATGCCGGTCACGGCGCCGGAGGTGAAGGCCATCTTCAGACCGGCCGCCAGGCTCTCGGACGAGGCCTGGGCGGTGCGGACATTGGCCCGGACCGAGATCAGCATGCCCGCGAAACCGGCGGCGCCCGACAGGATCGCGCCCAGGGCGAAGCCCACCGGCTGTTCCCACGACTTGAAGAAGAACGCCAGCAGGGCGATCACCACCACGCCGACGATGGCGATCGTCGTGTACTGGCGCTTGAGATAGGCCTGGGCCCCTTCCTGGATCGCCGCGGCGATCTCCTGCATCTTCGCATTGCCGGGCGACGCCCGCATCAGAGAGGCGGTCTGCACGGCGCCGTACAGCACCGCCAGCAGTCCGGCCCCTATGGCCACATAAAGCCAAGAACTCATCGGTCAGTCGCCCTCTTCGCGTTTCAATCACGAGGGGTCGCCGCTTCGACAGGATCACGATCGGAAAGACCGCCCCCGGCCGCACGCGACGGGCGGGCCTATGGCCTCATGCCCCCTCGATGCTCCCTGATGACGCCGGGTCGGCGCCAAGGGATGGACAGTGCCAAATGGACGCAGGGTGTCAACCGCTTGCGGGAACGGCGTTCAGCCAGGCTTGCGGCGGCATCGGCGGCCTTGGGCGCTTGCAGAACGCTAGGGGACGAGATCGGAGTCGCCGGCCGGCGCGGGGCCCTGCGCCGGCTTGGCCGTCCCGGGCTTGGGCGGCGGCGCCATGAAGTTGCGCGGCGTCTGCTTGACCACCGTCACCAGCGCCACCTTGCCCGGCCCGATCAGGCCGTTGACCTCGCGCAGCACCGAGGCCTTCAGCCGGGCCTCGTCGAGGGCGACGTAGCTGTCGGGGCGCAGGAACGGCCTGCTGTGGGCCTCGCGGACGATGGCGTCGCGCAGCAGCGGCTCCTTGCCCTCGAACACCGTGACCAGCACGCCGGGCTTCAGGGTGACGGTCATCTGCACGAAGACGTAGTTGACCAGCTTGCCAGCCGCGATGATCGGCAGGGCCATCGACTGCAGCTTGATCACCGGATCGGGCGCTTCCTCGCCCTCGCCTTCCTTGCCGCCCTTCTTCTCCTTCTTGGCCGAACGCGCCAGGGCCGGCGTCGCCAGCAGGGTCAGCGAGGCGGTCAGGAAGGCGCGGCGGGCGACGGGCGAAGGACGGGTCATCTCCGCCCTTTTAACCGGGAAGGCTTGAGGTTTGGTTTCCGGACGCTGTCGCCTAGAACCCGGATCGCCGATGGGCCTCGACCTCTTCCTTCGAAACATCGGAGGGATAACACTTGGGCGCGTAGCCGCCCGGTTTGCTCCAAGCGCTCCGCCCGCCGCACGCAGCACCGTTGCGCATGGCGTTGTATGGGCAAGGACAGCTTCCCGAGTAGCTGTTGATCGAAGCCTGGATGATCGCCTTGCGGATCTCCGCATCGCTCTGGGGCGCCGCGGCGCTGCTGGTTGCAATCACCGAGCCCGCGACGACCGCGTAGATAAACCGCCTTATCATCGCAAGCCCCTGGCTGAGCTTACGGCGCTGAACGGCCGCACCCCACGCCACAGAGATTGCAGACTTCAGAAAATCAACTTTAAGATCAGCGCCTTGCCGATCGAAACGGCTACCCGTGCAGCCAGCCCAGCCGCTCCGGGGTGATGTCCTTGCCCTTGAACAGGGCGCAGATCCCCTCGCCTTCCACGAACTCGCCGATGTCGCGCACGGGGACGCCGGCGGCCATGGCGGCGGCCTGGAAGGCGGCTACGTCGGTGGGGTCGACGGCGCAGACGATCTCGTAGTCGTCGCCGCCCGAGGCCAGCGACATCCGGGCCTCGCCGGCTTCCGGCTGGGCGCCCAGCCAGTGGCGGGCGCCGGGCGACAACGGCAGGCGGTCCAGGTCGACCTTGACCCGCAGGCCGCTGGCCTTGGCCACGTGGGCGGCGTCGGCCAGCAGGCCGTCGGAGACGTCGGCGGCGGCGCGGGCGTAGGCGCGCAGAGCGTCGCGGATCGCCAGGCGCGGCGGCGGCAGGCGATAGCGGCGCACCAGGCCGCCGTCCGGATCCTCGACCTCGCCCCAGTGGGCCAGCAGGCCCAGCCAGCCGTCGCCGATCGTGCCGCTGACCATCAGCCGGTCGCCGACCCGCGCGCCCTTGCGCAGCACCGCGTCGCCGCTGGGGACCCAGCCCAGGAAGGTGGCCGAGACCACCATCGGGCCCGAGGTGGTGACCGTGTCGCCGCCCAGCAGACTGACGTCGTACAGCTCGCCGTCCTCGGCCAGGCCGCGGGCGAAGGTCTCGCGGTCAGTCAGGGTGGTGCCCGAGGGCCAGCCCACCGCCAGGAAATAGCCGTAGGGAACCGCGCCCTTGGCGGCCAGGTCTGACAGGTTGGTGCGCAGTAGCCGCTTGGCCACCACGTCCAGCTCCTCGCCGGCCAGGAAGTGCACGCCGGCCACCATGGCGTCCTTGGTGATCACCAGGTCGTAGCCGGGACGCGAGGGCAGAACGGCCGCGTCGTCCAACAGGCTCAACGCCGCCGGGTCGCCGCGGGTCAGCGGCCGCAGCAGTTGCTCGATCAGGCCGAACTCGTCGACCGGCGGCGCCGCGGCGGGTGTCGCGGCTTCGTCGAACCAAGCGTCGTCGACCGCCGGCGCCTGCGCCGTCGGCTCGTCGAACCAGTCGTCGTCAGCGTCTGGCGTCACGCGCGATGGCGTCCAGGGCGCCGTTGATGAAACCGGATTCCGGTCCTTCGAAGAACGACTTGGCGATCTCGACATATTCGTCGATCACCACCTCTTTCGGCACGTCGGGCCGGTGCATCAGCTCGTAGGCCCCCGAGCGCAGGACCGCGCGGGCCGTGGCGTCCAGGCGCTCCAGCTTCCAGCCCGAGGCCAGTCTGCGGACGATGGCCTGGTCGACGGCGGCCTGGTGGGCGACGACGCCCTTGGCCAGCTCGGCGAAGAAGGTCTCGTCGGCCTGGGCCAGGCGGTCGCCGTCCGGTCCGTCGACGTCGCGGTCGAAGCGGTGCTCGGCGAACTCGCGGACCACCGCGTCGACGCCGACGCCGGAGACTTCCATCTGGTACAGGGCCTGGACGGCGGCCAGGCGGGCCACCGAGCGGGGCTGGATGCGGTCGCCTCGACTCATCGTGCTTGTCCCAGCAACTGACGCTTCAGGCCGACGATCTCCAAGCACTGCTGGGCGGCCTTGCCGCCGCGGTCGCCTTCCGAGGCGCGGGCCCGGGTCCAGGCCTGGTCCTCCTCGTCGACATTGACGACGCCATAGCCGATGGCCAGGCGCTTGCCGAACGACAGGTCGTTCAGGCCGCGCGCGGTCTCGTTGGCCATGACCTCGGAATGATAGGTCTCGCCGCGGATGATGACGCCCAGCGCCACGAACCCGTCATAGCGCACGCCGACCGGCCGATGACCGGCTTCCTCGGCCAGGGCGATGGCGGCGGGGATCTGCATCGCCTCGGACACGGTGATCACGTCGTACTCGGCGCCCTGGGCGTCGATCGCCTGCGCCGCACCTTGCAGCAACGCGTCGGAAAGCCCCGAATAGCGCCGGGCCTCCACGATCAGCAGGCGAATCTTGTCTTCCACCATAGTCCTTTGACTTCTCCTCGACGGGGCAGGTCACTTCGCACCAAACGGCGCCGTCGCCAAATCGAATCGTAGCCCCGGCGGCTTCGCCGCCGAAACCAAATCTTAGAAGGCCAGCTTCGCCGCCGAAGCCGAATCACAGAATGCGCCTATAGCTCGTCCTCGGCGACGTCACTGAGGCCTTCCTGGCCAAGAAACTTCGCGAAATCGCTGGTTTCCCGGAAATCGCGATAGACCGAGGCGTAGCGGACATAGGCGACGTCATCGAGCGACTTCAACGCCTTCATGACCATTTCGCCCACCGCCGACGACGGCAGCTCGGTCTCGCCCTGGCTTTCCAGCTGCCGGACGATGCCGTTGACCATCCGCTCCACCCGCTCCGGATCGACCGGCCGCTTGCGCGTGGCGATCGAGATCGAGCGCACCAGCTTCTCGCGGTCGAAGGGCGAGCGGCGGCCCGAACGCTTGACGATGGTCAGCTCGCGCAGCTGCACCCGCTCGAAGGTGGTGAAGCGGCCGCCGCACTCCGGACACAGCCGGCGACGACGGATCGCCGCCCCGTCTTCCGACGGGCGGCTGTCCTTCACCTGGCTTTCCATGTGGCCGCAGAACGGGCAGCGCATGATCTAGGCCCTCCCGCCTGATGCAGGCCTATTAGTTGTAGATCGGGAACCTTGCCGTCAAGGCCAGGACTTCCTCGCGCACCTTGGCCTCGACCTCGGCATTGCCGTCAGCGCCGTTGATCGCCAGGCCGTTGACGACCTCGCCGATCAGTTGGCCGACGCGGGTGAACTCGGCCGTCCCGAAGCCGCGGGTGGTGCCGGCCGGCGTGCCCAGGCGGATGCCGGAGGTGACGGTGAACGGCGCGGTGTCGAACGGCACGCCGTTCTTGTTGCAGGTCATGTGGGCGCGCTCAAGGCTGTGCTCGGCGTCGCGACCGGTCACGCCCTTGGGCCGCAGGTCGACCAGCATCAGGTGGCTGTCGGTGCCGCCCGAGACGATGTTGACCCCTTGGGTCTGCAGGGCCTCGGACAGCGCCCGGGCGTTGTCGATCACCTGCTGGGCATAGGCCTTGAACGACGGCTGCAGCGCCTCGCCGAAGGCCACGGCCTTGGCGGCGATCACGTGCTCCAGCGGACCGCCCTGCAGGCCGGGGAACACCGCCGAATTGACCTTCTTGATGATCGCCTCGTCATTGGTCAGCACCATGCCGCCGCGCGGGCCGCGCAGGGTCTTGTGGGTGGTGGTGGTGACCACGTGGGCGTGGGGGATCGGGCTGGGGAACACCCCGCCGGCCACCAGGCCCGCGAAGTGGGCCATGTCGACCATCAGATAGGCGCCGACCGCGTCGGCGATCTGGCGGAAGCGGGCGAAGTCGATCTGGCGGCTGTAGGCGCTGCCGCCGGCGATGATCAGCTTGGGCTTCTCGCGCTGGGCGATCTCCTCGACGGCGTCGTAGTCGATCAGTTGGTCCTGCTGGCGCACGGTGTAGGACACCGGCTTGAACCACTTGCCCGACTGGTTGGCCGGGCTGCCGTGGGTCAGGTGGCCGCCGGCGGCCAGGTCCATGCCCAGGAAGGTGTCGCCCGGCTGCAGCAGCGACATGAACACCGACTGGTTGGCCTGCGAGCCCGAGTGCGGCTGGACGTTGGCGAAGCCGGCCCCGAACAGCGCCTTGGCGCGCTCGATGGCGATGGTCTCGATCTCGTCGACATATTCGCAGCCGCCGTAGTAGCGCTTGCCCGGGTAGCCCTCGGCGTACTTGTTAGTCAGGATCGAGCCCTGGGCCTCCAGCACGGCGCGCGAGACGATGTTCTCGGACGCGATCAGCTCGATCTGGTTCTGCTGGCGGTTCAGCTCCAGGCCGATGCGATCGAAGATGTCGCGGTCGGCCGCGGCCAGGTCCGCCCCGAAGAAGGCGCTCTTGTCGGCGGTGATGTTGCTGGCCGGTGCGGTCATGGACGCTCTCCTGTCGATAGGTCGGACTCGGGCGAGTTCGGTCGCGCTCTCTTTACCCCCCTTCGCGCCACGATCAATCCGGGAACCTCATCCCGAGCCGGGGCGTTGCCAAGGAAGCGGCGCCGGTAGAACCGGCGGCCAGGCGTTTTGGCGACCTCCAGGCAAATCGAAGACAGGGCGGAAAGAGTATGGCGACGGCGTACGGCGAGGCGGAAAACCATGGCGACGACGTCGATATTCTGGGCCTCAGCGCGTCGATCGTGGCCGCCTACGTGGCCCAGAACACGGTGGCCCGCACGGCGATCCCGGAGCTGATCCGCTCGGTCCACGGCGCCCTGTCCTCCCTCGCCGGCGCCCAGGCCGAACAACAGCCCGCCGAGCGCAACAAGCCCGCCGTGCCGGTCTCGCGGTCGGTGCAGCGCGACTACATCGTCTGCCTGGAAGACGGCAAGAAGCTGAAGATGCTCAAGCGCTACCTGCGCACCCACTACGACATGAGCCCCGAGGAATACCGCCGCAAATGGTCGCTGCCCGGCGACTATCCGATGGTGGCCCCGGCCTACGCCGAGCGCCGCTCCGACTTCGCCAAGTCGATCGGCCTGGGCAAGGGGAAGATGCGGGGGCGCTGACCTACCCCTCCCCCTATGGGGGAGGCGATCGCGCAGCGATCGTTGGGGGGAGTTTTAGGAGCGGAGATCGTAGGACCGGCTATCGGCCGATCACTCCCCCCTCCGTCGGCTTCGCCGACACCTCCCCCACAGGGGGAGGATTTGAAACCTAAGCCGCGTGGCCGCCCATGCGGGCCACGTTGCAGTGGGCCCAGAGCTTTTCCATCGCCCCGACCAGCTTGCGCATCATGTCGTCGGTGTGGAACGGCGTGGGGGTGAAGCGCAGGCGCTCGGTGCCGCGCGGCACGGTGGGGTAGTTGATCGGCTGCACATAGACGCCGTGGTCGGCCAGCAGCATGTCGCTGATCATCTTGCAGTGGACGGGGTCGCCGACCAGCACCGGGACGATGTGGCTGTCGTTGTCCATCACCGGCAGGCCTGCCGCCTTGAACATCGCCTTCAGCGTCTGGGCGCGCTCCTGGTGGGCCTCGCGAACCTCCGGGTGCGCCTTCAGGTACTTCACGCTGGCCAGCGCCCCGGCGGTCAGGGCCGGCGGCAGCGAGGTGGTGAAAATGAAGCCCGAGGCGACCAGGCGGATGGCGTCGACCACCACCGCGTCGCCGGTGATGTAGCCGCCCATCACGCCGAAGGCCTTGCCCAGCGTGCCCTCGATGATGTCGATCTGGTCCATCAGGCCGTCGCGCTCGGCCACGCCGCCGCCGCGCGGGCCGTACATGCCCACGGCATGGACCTCGTCCAGATAGGTCATCGCGCCGTACCGCTTGGCCAGGGCCACGGTGCCCGCCATGTCGGCGATGTCGCCGTCCATGGAATAGACGCTC
Organism: Caulobacter sp. LjRoot300; assembly: GCF_964253875.1. Taxonomy (NCBI): domain Bacteria; kingdom Pseudomonadati; phylum Pseudomonadota; class Alphaproteobacteria; order Caulobacterales; family Caulobacteraceae; genus Caulobacter; species Caulobacter sp. LjRoot300. Next base: position 48,912 of record NZ_CAXUSA020000003.1, on the reverse strand, counting down.
TCGAAAGCGACCAGCTTGGGCGCATCGGCCGGGGCGGCGGCCAGCAGCTGCTCGAGGTGCGCCAGGTCGTTGTGGCGGAAGATGTGCCGCTCGCAGCCGCCGTTGCGGATGCCGGCGATCATCGAGGCGTGGTTCTGGGCGTCGGAGAAGATGATCAGGCCCGGCAGGATCTTCTGCAGCGCCGACAGGCTGGCCTCGTTGGAGACATAGCCCGAGGTGAACAGCAGGGCCGCTTCCTTGCCGTGCAGGTCGGCCAGCTCGGCCTCCAGCTCGACATGGTGGTGGTTGGTGCCCGAGATGTTGCGCGTGCCGCCCGAGCCGGAGCCGTGCTGGTCGATCGCCGCGTGCATGGCGTCCAGCACCACGGGATTCTGGCCCTGGCCCAGATAGTCGTTCGAGCACCAGACCACGATCTCGCTCTCGCCGCCGTCCGGACGGGTCCAGGTGGCGCGCGGAAAGGCGCCGCGATGGCGCTTCATGTCGGCGAACACCCGGTAGCGGCCTTCGTCGCGGATCTGGTCGACGACACTGCGGAACGCGGCTTTGTAGTCCATGGTCACTTCATCCGACGGACTTCGACGAGTCCGACCGGTCCCTTCTCAAGGCTCGGCTTTTCGCACCGGCGACGCACGCTGTCCACATAGGTGCGTTTACCTATCGTGTCGAACTACGCGATTGGACATGCCGATCGCGCCAATGAACACCTGGAGTGAACACCCTGGCGACGGATCCGCCAAACGGTTCAGTTCAGGTCGGCGATTTTGCCGCGCAGCATCTGCAGCACGGCCGAGAAATCCTTGCCGCTGAAGCCGTTGGCGTCGAACAGGGCGTAGAGGGCCTCGGCCTGGGCGCCCATCGGGGTGGAAGCGCCCGCCCTGGCGGCGGCTTCCTGGGCCAGTTTCAGGTCCTTGAGCATCATCGCCGTGGCGAAGCCGCCCTCGTAGGCGCGATCGGCGGGCGTGGAGGGGCCCACGCCCGGGACCGGGCAATAGCTCGACACCGACCAACACTGGCCCGACGACTTGCTGGCGATCTCGAAGAATCGGTCGGCGGCCAGGCCCAGCTTCTCGGCCAGGGCGAAGGCCTCGCAGGTTCCCAGCATCGATACGCCCAGCAGCATGTTGTTGCAGATCTTGGCCGCCTGGCCCGCCCCGTGGTCGCCGGCATGGATCGTCACGCGGGACATCGGCGCCAGCGCCGCCTCGACGGCCGGAAAGTCGTTGGCGTCGCAGCCGACCATGAAGGCCAGGGTCCCGGCCTCGGCGGCCATGATCCCGCCCGACACCGGGGCGTCGGCGAACCGGAAGCCCGCGGCCTTCGCCTGCCCGGCCACGCCCCGGGCGCTGTCGACGTCGATGGTCGAGCAGTCGATCAGCAGGGCCGATTTGGGCGCGTGGGCCAGCACCTGCTCGCCGTAGACACTCCGCACGTGCGGTCCGGCCGGCAGCATGGTGATCACCACCTCGGCGTCGGCCACCGCCTCGGCCACCGAGCCCGCCGGATGGCAGCCGGCGACCGCAGCCTTGTCCAGCGCCGCCGCCGACAGGTCGAAGGCGCGGACATGATGCTGGGCCTTGGCCTGGTTGGCGGCCATGCCGCCGCCCATGTTGCCCAGGCCAATGAAGGCGATGCGGGTCATGTTGGTTGCTCCCAAATGCGAACCGCGCCTCATGGGCGCGGTTCTTATGGTTGTGTTTAACTCGCTGCGTCCTTCGAGGCTTCGCTTCGCTGCGCACCTCAGGATGAGGAATTCAGCAACAGCGCACCTCTTCCTGAGGCGCCCGCGCAGCGGGCCTCGAAGGACGCAAAGCGCCCCTACCGCGCCCCGGCCGGCTTGCGGAACTTGTAGATGAACTGGTCGGTCTTGCCGCGGATCGACGGGTCGAAAACGCTGAGCTTGCGGGTGTCGGACCGGTCGCGCAGCACCCGGCTTTCGCCCTCGAAGATGAAGCCGGCGGCGGTCACCTCGCGCTTGACCGCCTCGGGATCGATCCGGTGCAGGGTCTCGGTGTCGCGCAGGCCCGAGCCCGGTTCGGCCGAGTGGTCGAGCACCAGATAGACGCCGCCCGGCTTCAGGGCCCGGAAGATCTGGCGGTTGACCACCGACAGGTCGGCCGGCCCCATGAACTTGTCGTGCATGTCGTGGTAGTTCTGGGCCGTGAACACCAGGTCCAGCTTCTCCGGCGTGGCGAAGTTGGGCAGGGTGTTGAGGATCACCGACACGTTCTTGTAGGCCGGGTCCCGGGCGATGGCCGTCACGGCCGGCTCGCGCTTGGCCAGCTTGGTCAGTTCGTCCGGCACATAGGCGTAAACGTGGCCGCGCGGCCCGACGGCCTTGGACAGGATGCGGGTGAAATAGCCGCCGCCGGGAATCAGGTCGGCGACCTTGGCGCCCGGCTTGACGCCGGCGAAGGCCAGGGTCTGGCCCGGCAGGCGGTTCTCGTCGCGGACCATGTCGGCGGCCGGGCGCTTCGAATCGGACAGGGCCACGGCGATGTTGGCGGGAATCGCGGCGGGCGCGTCGGCCGGCGGAGGCGGCGGCGCCGCCGCGGGGCCCATCGGAGTCGTGGCGCAGCCCGCCAGGGCGAGCACGGCGACGAGGCTGAGTAGCGGCTTACGCATGGGTATTCCTTCCGACGGCGTCTTCTCGTTGCGGGCAAGCTAGCGCAGCAATCACGCTACGTCAGCGGCGACCACTCCTGATCAGCCGGGAGCGGCGCGAAAATCTCATCCAACATGGCGTCGGACACATCTTCAAGCTTGGCCGGATCCCATTTCGGCGCGTTATCCTTGTCGACGATCACAGCCCGCACGCCCTCAAGGAAATCGTGCCGCCGGACCACCCGCGAGCCGATCCGATATTCCATGGCCATGTTGTCGGCGAAGTCGGTCATCGCCGCCCCCGCCTCCAGCTGCCGGAAGGCGACCTTCAGGGTCTGGGGCGACTTGGTCTTCATCGTCGCCAGCTGGGCCTTGCCCCAGTCGCTGCTGTCGGCCTCCAGGAACTCGAAGATCTGTTCGACGCTGTCGCCGACGAACAGGCGGTTGAGATCCTGCTCGAAGCTGACCAGCGGCGCCTTGCCGGCGTCGGCGCGGTATTTCTTCAGCGTCTCCTCGATGCGGCGGGGGTCGGCGATGATCGCCTTCTTCAGCCCCTCGACAGCGCCGAACTCGACGAAATGGGTGGCGATCCCCAGCCGCAGGCAGTCCGCGCCCTTGATCCGCGCCCCGGTCAGGGCCAGCCACAGCCCCGCCTTGCCCGGCAGGCGCGGCAGGTACCAGCCGCCGCCCACGTCGGGGAACAGGCCGATGCCGGTCTCGGGCATGGCGAAGGTCGTCCGCTCGGTGGCGATCCGGTAGTGGGCCGGCATCGAGATGCCGACCCCGCCGCCCATCACCACCCCGTCCAGGAGGGCGACCACCGGCGTGTCGTAGGTGAACAGCAGGTGGTTCAGTTGGTACTCGGTGTGGAAGAAGGCCCGCGCCTCCTTGGCGTCGCCCGCGCCGCTGCGGGCCAGCATGCGGATGTCGCCGCCGGCGCAGAAGCCGCGTTCGCCGGCATGGTCGATCACGACCATGTAGATCTCCGGATCGTCCCGCCAGTCCAGCAGCGCGCCGATCATCGTCTCGCACATGGTCTGGGTCAGGGCGTGCAGCGCCTGGGGCCGGTTCAGGGTCAGCCGGCCGACGTTCTTCTGGACGCGGACAAGGACTTCGGGTTGGTCGGTCATACGGCTTCCTTGGCGGCTTCCTTGGCAACGTCCTTGGCGCGTTCGGGGTCTTCGACCGGTTCGCAGTCGAGGCGGTCGATCCGGCCGTCGCTCAGCCGATAGATCGCATCCTGCGGCACGTCCTGCTCCAGGGTCTGGGCCGGCGACAGGCCCGCATAGGCGCCGCGCAGCAGGCGGCCGGCTATGCCGTGGCTGACCACGATCAGCCGCCGCTCCGGCTCGGCGGCCTGCTCGGCCAGCCAGCCGCCGACCCGCGCCGTCACCTGGCCATAGGTTTCGCCGCCGGGCGCGGCGAAGAACCAGGCCCGGTCGGTGAACAGCGCCGGGTGCTCGCGCGCCAGGTCGGTTCGCAGGCGCCCTTCCCACGCGCCGACCGTCAGCTCCATCAGGCGGTCGTCGAATTCGACCGGCAGGCCCAGCCTGGCGCCGATGATCCCGGCCGTGTCCCGCGCCCGCCGCAGCGGGCTGGCGACGATCCGCCAGGGATGCGCGGCGTCGCGCTGGACCAAGTCATGCAGCAGATCGGCCATCGCCCCGGCCTGGGCACGCCCCAGCGGCGTCAGGTCGGACTCGCACTGGCCTTGCAGCCGATGCGCGCGGTTCCACTCGGTTTCGCCGTGGCGGCAGAGATAGATCATTTGGCAGTCGCTCTCAGATCGAAACACTCTAAGTCGCAGGCTGCGGCGACCGTCAGGAGGGTCTCGTCGCGTGAGGCCAAGGGCCAGCCCTGGTCGAGAGCGAGCGCGAAGTATGAGACGTCGAAGAGGCTGAGACGCAACGCACGCGCCAGAGACGCCAAGTCCTCGATTTCCATAGCCGGGGCATGAAGTTGCACATCAAGGCGACGGTAGTTCCTGAAAGCCCTCTCGTAGCGCTCGCCAGGCAACAAGCCTCGCCGCGCCATGCCAACGAGCACATTGCAGACTTCCCATTCGAAGATCGCGGGCGCTTCGAAGACGATGGCGTCTGCCTGGTCGAGGAATGCGGTCGCGGCGTCAGTCGCCTGCGAAGGCAGCAACCAGGCTAGAGCGGCCGAGGCGTCGAGAACAATCGACCTCACTCGCGAGCCATCTGTTTCAGCTCTTCCCAGGTCAGGTTTTCCGCATCGGGATTGGCGGCGGCGATGGAATCGCGAAGCGCCTTGAATCGAGCTACCAGTTCCTTTGCGGACGTCTTGCGTGGAAGGACGCGCCCTGGTTCCCGCACGGGCTCCAAGGTCGCCACCGCACGTCCGTGGCGCGTAATGGTCACGGCCTCGCCGTCCCGCTCGACCGCATCCAGCAGCGACGAAAGATGGGTCTTGGCTTCGAGCACACCGACTTCACGCATGGTAAGGACTCCAACTCTGACCACATATAGTCAGACTATCATTCCGAGCGCGCCGACGGAATGGTCTCTTGCCCTTGCCGTCAAGCCGCGCTTGCCGCGCCGCGACTTCGTCGGCGATCAAGGACTTGGGCTCTCTATCAATGACGACCTGGTACGTCCGCTCGCAAGCGACGCCTTCAGCCACGGGAATCTCGACCTCCCTCACTGGCGGAACATCTCGCGGGCGATGATCACCCGCATGATCTCGTTGGTGCCTTCCAGGATCTGGTGCACCCGCAGGTCGCGGACGATGCGCTCCAGCGGGTAGTCCTGCAGGTAGCCGTAGCCGCCGTGCAGCTGCAGGGCGTCGTTGGCCACCTGGAAGCCGGCGTCGGTGGCGAAGCGCTTGGCCATGGCGCACAGCTTGGTGGCCTGCGGGTCGCGATTGTCCAGGGCATGGGCGGCGTTGCGGACCATCAGGCGCGCGGCCTCCAGTTCGGTGGCCATGTCGGCCAGCTTGAACTGCAGGGCCTGGAAGTCCTTCAGGGCCTTGCCGAACTGGTTGCGGGTCTCGAGATAGGCCTTGGCCGTGTCGAGCGCGAACTGGGCGCCGCCCAGCGAGCACGAGGCGATGTTCAGCCGCCCGCCGTCCAGCCCCATCATGGCGAAGCGGAAGCCCTCGCCTTCCTGGCCGATGCGGTTGGCGACCGGCACGCGGCAGTCGTCGAAGTTCACCGCCGCGGTCGGCTGGGCGTTCCAGCCCATCTTGCGCTCGTTGGCCCCGAAGCTGAGGCCCGGCGTCCCCTTCTCGACCACGAAGGCCGACACGCCCTTGGCCCCGTCGCCGCCCGTACGGGCCATGACCACATAGACGTCGGAGACCCCGCCGCCCGAGATGAAGGCCTTGCCGCCGTTCAGCACATAGTGGTCGCCGTCCAGCCGCGCGGTCGTGCGCATATTGGCCGCGTCGGAGCCCGCGCCGGGCTCGGTCAGGCAGTAGCTGGCGATCAGCTCCATGGTGGTCAGGCGCGGCAGGTAGCGCCGGCGCAGGTCGTCGGACCCGAACCGATCGATCATCCACGAGGCCATGTTGTGGATGGTCAGATAGGCCGCGGTCGGCACGTCGCCGTAGCTCAGCGCCTCGAAGATGATCGAGGCGTCCAGACGCGTCAGACCGCTGCCGCCGACGTCGTCCTGGACATAGATGCCCGCGAAGCCCAGGCCCGCCGCCTCGCGCAGCACGTCGACCGGAAAGTGCTTGCGTTCGTCCCACTCGGCGGCGTGCGGGGCAAGGCGTTCCGCCGCGAAGCTCGAGGCCATGTCCCAGATAGCGCGTTGATCGTCGTTGAGCGCGAAATCCATGCGCGATATCCTCCCAAGCGGGGCAGGGTGACCCCCTCGCCTTCTTGGCCGCTGACCTGCCGCGCGCCGACGACTGTGTCAATCATATCTCACTTGCCGACTTTGAATGCCGCAGTGCGCAAAAAGTCGGAACGAAGTGTCGCACCGCCCTTGATCCGCCCGTCCTCGAGTATCAAATCGCGGCCATCGGAGGCGTCGTCTTTCTGTCATGCGTAAGTTCTTTGCCGTTTTCGCCGCCCTCGCGGCCCTTGCCAGCGTGTCGTCGGTCCAGGCGGCCGACCTGGGTATCTGGACCGGCCCCAAGGACAATGTCCGGGTCGCGATCAAGAGCTGCGGGACCAGCACCTGCGGCACGGTGGTCTATGCCAGCCCCAAGGCCGAGGCGGACGCGCGCAAGAGCGGCCTGACCACCCTGGTCGGCCAGCAGCTGCTGCGCGACTTCGAACCGACCCGCAACGGCAACATGCGCGGCAAGGTCTTCGTGCCGACCCTGAAGGTCACCCTGGTCGGCACCGCCGAGTTCATCGACGGCCGCACCATGAAGGCCAAGGGCTGCGTCCTGGGCGGGCTGATCTGCAAGTCCCAGGTCTGGCGCCGCATCGACGGCGTCCAGCAGGCGCGCGCCGAAAACGTCAACTACGCCCCGTAGTTCGAGCGCCCTTAAGCAACCAACCGCCTTGCCTCGCGCCGCCCGTCGCGCGAAACCCTAGGCCATGACCACGCCGCCCCTCGCCCCCTACCCCGCCACCCGCCTGCGCCGCCTGCGCCAGGCCGACTGGACCCGCCGCCTGGTCCGCGAGACCACGCTGGAGCCGTCCGACCTGATCTGGTCGATGGTGGTGCACGAGGGCGAAGGGACAATCCCGGTTGCCTCCATGCCCGGCGTCGAGCGCCTGAGCGTCAGGGACGCCGCCAAGGCCGCCGTGCGGGCTCGCGACCTGGGCATCCCGGCTATCGCCATCTTCCCGCACATCGACGGCGCCCGGAAGGACGCGGCCGGCTCGATCGCCGCCGATCCGGAGGGGGTGATCCCCCGCGCCGTCAAGGCCATGAAGGACGCCGCCCCCGAGGTCGGGATCATGTGCGACGTGGCCCTGGACCCGTTCACCGACCACGGCCATGACGGGGTGGTCGAGGGCGGCAGGATCCTCAACGACCCGACCATCGAGCGCCTGATCGAACAGGGGCTGATGCAGGCGGAGGCGGGCGCCGACATCCTGGCCCCGTCCGACATGATGGACGGCCGCGTCGGCAAGCTGCGCGCGGCCCTGGAGGGCGCCGGCTTCCAGGACACCATGATCATGTCCTACGCCGCCAAATACGCCTCGGCCTTCTACGGCCCCTATCGCGACGCGATCGGCTCGGCCAAGCTCTCCGCCGGCCAGGGCGACAAGAAGACCTATCAGATGGACCCGGCCAACAGCGAGGAGGCGATCCGCGAGGTCGCCCTCGACATCGCCGAGGGCGCCGACATGGTGATGGTCAAGCCGGGCCTGCCCTATCTGGACATCCTGCGCCGCCTGGTCGACGAGTTCCGCATGCCCACCTACGCCTTCCAGGTTTCGGGCGAGTACGCGATGATCAAGGCCGCCGGAATGAACGGCTGGATCGACGAGGAGCGCGCCATCCTCGAAAGCCTGACCGCCTTCAAGCGGGCCGGCGCGGCCGGGATCATCAGCTATTTCGCGCCCTGGGCGGCGGAGACGCTGGGCTGAGATGGCCGCGCCGAGGACCGCCTTCAGCCAGGGACGGTTCTACGGCGCGCCCACCATCGAGCGCCGCCTGCCCCAGGTCCGCCTCGCCCACCTGTCGGCCACCACCAGCGCCGAGGACGTGCACGAGCACAGCCACGACGACGCCCATTTCGTCCTGGCCACCCACGGCCGTTACCTGACCACCGCCTGGGGGCCGGAAACCGAGGGGCCAGTACTGGTCTACAACCCGCCCGGCGTGATCCATCGCGACCGCTTCGTCGCCGCCGGCGGCTACTTCCTGGCGGTCAGCTTCGAGCCCCCCGTCTGGCGCGAGCTTTCCGAGGCCTCCAGGCGCGTGGCCATCGACGCCCTGCGCCTGACCGGCCCGGTCGCCCGCCGCGCCGCCCTGCGCCTGACCCGCGCCCTGCTCAGCCGCGACTCCGACCCGGTCACCCTGGAGAGCCTGGGCCTGGAGCTGGCCGGCCAGGCGATGGCGTCGATCGGCGACGGCGACCATCCGCCGCCGTGGCTGGCCACGGCCGAGACCTTCCTCGCCGACAGCTTCGACCAGCCCATCACCATCGCCGACGTGGCCCGCGCGGCCGGCGTCCACCCGGTCCACCTGGCCCGCGGCTATCGCCGATGGCTGGGCGCGGCGCCGGGCGAGCGCCTGCGGACCCGCCGCCTGGAACGGGCCGCCGACCTGCTGATGCGCGGCCGCGCCTCGATCGGCCAGATCGCCCTGGCGTCCGGCTTCTGCGACCAGAGCCACCTGAACCGCCAGTTCCATCGGGCCTATGGCGTGACCCCCGGCGAATTCGCACGGCTGTGCGGACGGCCGCTGGATGTTTCACCCGTCCAAGACGCGGTCCAGGCGCCCGGCTAGACGAAGGGGTCACGTCCGCCCGGAGAGTCCCGTGAAATCCCTGCTGCTCGCCGCCACTTTGCTCCTGGCCGTCCCGATGGCCGTTCAAGCCGCGCCGTCGGACTGGCCCACGGTCGCGCCGGCCGCCGAAGGCCTGTCGCCCGCCCGGCTCGACGCCATGTCGGCCGCCATCAAGGCCGGCCAGTTCCAGCAGATCACCAGCGTCCTGGTCGCCCGCCACGGCAAGCTGGCGTTCGAGGCCTATTACGACGAGGACAAGCCCGACGGCGGGGCCGAGGCGCGGCGCAACACCCGCTCGGTGACCAAGACCGTCACCGCCATGCTGGCCGGCGCCGCCCTCGACCGCCACGCCCTGCCCGGCGTCTCGACCCCGATCAAGGCCTATCTCAAGGACCGCCCGCCCGCCGCCAATCCCGATCCCCGCAAGGACAGGGTCACGGTCGAGGACCTGTTGACCATGAGCTCGATCGCCGAATGCGACGACGACAACCAGTATTCGCGCGGCAACGAGGAGCGGATGTACCTGATCGAGGACTGGCCCGGCTTCTATCTCGACCTGCCGGTGCGCGGCTTCCCGGCCTGGTCGCCCAAGCCGGAGGCGTCGCCCTACGGCCGGGCCTTCAGCTATTGCACCGCCGGCGTCACCACCCTGGGCGCGGTGATCCAGGGCGCGGTCGGCAAGCCCCTGCCCGCCTTCGCCGACGAGGTCCTGTTCGGGCCCCTGGGGATCGAGAAACCCGAATGGCAGGTCTCGCCGCTGGGCCTGGCCCAGGGCGGCGGCGGGCTGGGCCTGCGCAGCCGCGACCTGCTGAAACTGGGCCAGCTCTACCTGGATCAGGGCCGCTGGAACGGCCGGCAGGTGCTGTCCGCGGCCTATGTCGCCGCCGCCACGGCGCCGCACGCCCAGGCCCGGTCCGACGCCGACTACGGCTATCTGATCTGGCTGCAGACCTTCAACGCCCACAAGGCCTGGGTGATGAGCGGCACGGGCGGCAACAAGGTCGTGATCGTGCCTGACCTGGCCCTGGTGGCGGTGATCACCACCACCAACTTCGGCGTCCGCCAGCCGCACGCCATTTCCGAGAAACTGCTGACGGAACACATCCTGGCGGCGGTCGAGCGTTAGCAGCTGCGGACAGTTGACGGTCTTGGGCCGAATTCCTCGTCCTTCGACAAGCTCAGGATGAGGAATTCTACTCAGCCGCCTTACCAGTAGCCCTCATCCTGAGCCTGTCGAAGGACGAGGGCGGCGCCTCGACGCTAAACACCTGGCCGTCCACGGCGCCCAGGCCTGGCGACGCGAATCGCGCACGCCGCTAGGCTGGACGCATGACCCCGCCCAGCATCGACATCGTCACCGCCGTGATCCGCGACGCGGCCGGCCGCATGCTGGTGGTCCGCAAGCGCGGCACGGCGATCTTCATGAAGCCGGGCGGCAAGCGCGAGCCCGGCGAGGACGACCTGACCGCCCTGGCCCGCGAACTGGACGAGGAGATCGGCTGCCGGCTGGTCGGCGCGACCCTGCTGGGCGCCTTCGAGGCCCCGGCCGCCAACGAGCCCGGCTTCACCGTGCGGGCGGCGACCTACCTGGCGACCGTCGAGGGCCGGATCGTGGCCCAGGCCGAGATCGAGGAACTGGCCTGGATCGACCCCGCCGCGCCGGGCGACATCGTGCTGGCCCCGCTGATGAGGACGGTGCTGGCGGCGTTGGCCGCCTAGATCCGGGTTCTAGCAGGCCCCAAACGTTGTCATCCCGGCTGTAGCGAAGCGGAAGGCCGGGATCCAGGTGAACCGCACCGCATCCGCCCAGTCCCCTGGGTCCCGGACAGCCTCTGCGAGGCTTCCGGGATGACAACGGCTCTTGGATTCCGACATTCGCGTCCAGTTTTGCGCGCGAAACCTAGATCCGCTCGAACGCCTCGCGCAGGATCGTGGCCCGCCGCCCTTCCGGCCGGATCATCAGGAACTTGCCCGACCAGACCGCGGGAATGGACCACTGGCCGCCGATCTCGGTGGCGTCGGCGCTCAGGGCGCCGTCATAGGCCACGGCGTGGGTCCAGCCGTTCGTGCCGTCATAGGTCTTGGTGAACGCCACCGCCTGGCCGACGCGCTTGCCCAGCAGGGTGGCGAACACCTCGCACCAGTCGCCCCACTCGTCCTGCGCCGTTTCGTGGATCGAACCGCTGAGCCAGGCGCCGCTCTCGATCAGGGTGGCTGTGAAGTCGACCGGCGAGAACGCTCCGGGATAGGAATAGAGCCCCTGCCAGATGCCCGTCAGATTGCCGTTCGCCGCCATGATCGCGCCCCGCCCTCGCGCGCGCATAGGCGCCGCCCCCGCGCCGCCCGTCAAGGTCGAGGCCCTCGCGCGAAACCTCGAACGGGCCTAGGGTGTTCCTAGTGTTCGGCCCGAGGCCGCGTACGACGGCCCGGTCCGACCTCGACAAGAACGGAGGTGACGCATGGACGCCGATTTCAACGACACCGGAAGACCCGAACTGCTGGCCCATGAGCAGACCTATCATGGCTTCAGCATCCTCCTGCGATGGTGCATGCTGGGCCTGGCCACCGTCATTTCGACTCTGACCCTGTGGTTCGCCACCCCGGCCGGCTTCTGGGGCGGCCTGATCGCCGGGATCGTGGTGTTCGCGGTCGGCTATATGATCCTGGTGCGCCACGAGGAAAAGCAGCCGCTGAACCTGTGGATCGAGGGGCGATAGCGCCCCCGACCTGACGGACCCGGTCGCGGAGACAGCCGGGGACGCGCACTCACGGCAGAGCATCGGCCGGTTTGCAGGGCGCTGGTTGTGAGTGCGTGTCCCCAACGGACCCGCTGAGTTTGGTGCTGAAGTGCGATGACGCCGTGGGTGGCGTTGGGGACATGCACTCACCCCGGGGGGCCGTGGCTCGATCGGCGAGGCCTTGCCGTGAGAGCACGTCCCCGGCTTGCGCTCGGCGTTCAGCGAACAAAGCCTCGCGATTTCAACGCCTTGAACTTTCTCGACCCGATTTGATCCTCACCCTTCCAGACCGCCCTTATCCTGTTCTCACCTCGTCGCGAGGAAAGGGCGCATGGCCAGCGACCGATGCGGCGGCGGGGGGCGATCGAGCGGGACTGGGCTGGAGGGGGTTACTCCAGCGTGTCCGGGGCCTTCCATCGTTGGGAAGCCCGCCCGCCGTCGGCGTCGACGGGGACAAAGCGCGAGTATGCCCATAGGCCCGCGCCCCCGGCGTCCGGTTTCTCCCGAAAGGGATCGAGACCGGGTCCGGCTAAGCCTCAACAGGGCTGCCTACCGGACGCTGGCGGAAAACGCGTCGCGCGGAGCGATCGGCTTCGTCGAAACGGTAACAACACACAGAACTCCGGACGATGTCCGGCGCTCCGCGTCCCTTTCCGATAGCTCAGCGGCCAGCCGCGTGAGGCGGCCAAGCCGTGCATCCAAGATCCTCCCCCTGTGGGGGAGGTGTCGGCGAAGCCGACGGAGGGGGGAGTGATCGGCCAATGGCCGCAACCCGGATCTTCGACCCCAAAACTCCCCCCACCGATCGCTGCGCGATCGCCTCCCCCACAGGGGGAGGATCATCGGAAGCGGTCCGCAGGGGCAAGTGGTCGCCGCCCTATTTCTCCAACCGCGCCACTAGGCTCGAGGTGTCCCACCGATGACCGCCCATCGCCTGCACCTCGCCGTAGAAGCCGTCGATCATCGCCGTGGCCTGCAGGTTGGCGCCGTTGGCGGCGGCCTCGGCCAGGGCGATGCCCAGGTCCTTGCGCATCCAATCGACCGCGAAGCCGAAGTCGAACTTGCCTTCCGACATGGTCTTCCAGCGGTTCTCCATCTGCCACGACTGGGCCGCGCCCTTGGAGATCGCCGCCAGGACGTCGTCGGTCGGCAGGCCCGCCCGCTTGGCGAAGTGCAGCGCCTCGGCCACGCCCTGGACCACGCCGGCGATGGCGATCTGGTTGCACATCTTGGTCAGTTGGCCCGCGCCCGACGGCCCCAGCAGGCGGATGGCCTTGGCGTAGGCCGCCAGCACCGGCTCGACCCGGACGTAGGCGGCCGGGTCGCCGCCGGCCATGATCGTCAGCTGGCCGGCCTCGGCTCCGGCCTGGCCGCCCGACACCGGGGCGTCGACGAACCAGCGGCCCACGGCGCGGGCCGCGGCCTCCATCTCGCGGGCCACCGTCGCCGAGGTCGTGGTGTGGTCGACGATCACCCCGCCCTCGCCCATGGCCGGCAGCGCCTGCGCCACGACGTCGCGCACATCGTCGTCATTGCCCACGCACAGGCAGACCAGTTGCGCGCCCGCCACCGCCTCGGCGATGGTCGGACGGCTGGCGCCGCCATGCTTTTCGACCCAGCGCGCGGCCTTGTCGGGACTGCGGTTGAACACGGTCACCGCGTGGCCGGCGGCCTGCAGGTGGCCGGCCATCGGAAAGCCCATCACGCCCAGGCCAATAAACGCCGTCTTCATCCGCGAAACTCCTCATGGCAGCGGCCGTCCATCGCCCTTCACGGCTCCGATCGCAACGGCATTTTAACGTCCACCCGTCAGGTTCGATCGAACAGGGTTAAGCAGGCTTAAGCACAATGGCCGTCAGCGGCGAACAGCCGATCGTCATCAAGAAGGTCAAGAAGGTCGTCGGCGGGGGTCACCACGGCGGCGCCTGGAAGGTGGCCTATGCCGACTTCGTGACCGCGATGATGGCCTTCTTCCTGCTGATGTGGCTGCTGAACGTCACCAGCCCCGAGCAGAAGCAGGGCATCGCCGACTATTTCGCTCCAGCCTCGATCTCGTCCACCACCAGCGGCTCGGGCGGCATTTTGGGCGGCACCTCGCTGGGCGACGACGGCGCCAAGGCCGACGGCAAGATGTCGGTCGTCCAGCAGATGGCGCCCGAAGCCCCCACCCAGACCGACAAGGACGGACAGAGCTCGACCACGGCCAGCCTCGATTCCGCCAGCGAGCAGGCCCTGCGCGACGCCTTGGCCAAGAAGGAGCAGGACAGCTTCGCCTCGGCCGCCCAGTCGCTGCGCCAGTCGCTGCAGGAAATGCCGGAACTGGCCGAGCTGTCCAAGCAGATCATGATCGACCAGACTCCCGAGGGCCTGCGCATCCAGCTGATCGACCAGGACGGCCGCTCGATGTTCAAGGAAAACTCGCGCGAGCCCAATGACCGCGCCCGCATCCTGCTGCGGGCCGTGGCCAAGGTCATCAACCAGCTGCCCAATCGCATCACCATCTCGGGCCACACCAGCGCCAGCGCGGCCGGCAAGCGTTCGGACAGCGACTGGTCGCTGTCGGCCGAGCGCGCCGACGCCTCGCGACAGGTGCTGCGCGGCGCTGGGGTCGACGAGGACCGCATCTACCAGGTCTCGGGCAAGGCCAATTCCGAGCCGCTGTACGCGGACGACCCCACCCTGGCGGGCAATCGCCGCATCTCCATCGTGCTGCTGCGCGAGAAACCGGTGCTGCCCGATGGGCTTTGAGGGCGCCTGCGGCGTGATGACGCTCGGCGGCGCCGCGGAGCTTGCGCAACCGCCGCGGATGCCGCCTAATCCCTTATCGGCCCGGCGCCCCGGGCGAGGTCGCTAACCAGAGGGATCGGACGCTTTCCGTGACGCAGCATTTTCCGACGCGACAGCTGCGCTTCTTCCTCACGGCGCCCACGCCTTGCCCCTACCTGCCCGGCCGCGAAGAGCGGAAGGTCTTCGCCCACCTGCCGCTGTCCGACGGCCCCACCGTCAATGACAGCCTGACCCAGGTCGGCTTCCGCCGCTCGCAGAACATCGCCTACCGGCCCGCCTGCGAGACCTGCCGCGCCTGCCAGTCGGCCCGCGCCCCCGCCGCCGACTACGTCTTCTCGCGGTCGGAACGCAAGGTCCTGACCCGCAACACCGACCTGGAGCGCCACCTGGTCGAGGCCGAGGCCACGCTGGAGCAGTTCGAGCTGCTGCGCCGCTACCTGCTGACCCGTCACGCCGACGGCGGCATGGCCGAGATGACCTGGCCCGACTACGTGGCCATGGTCGAGGACACGGCGGTCCGCACCCACCTGATCGAATACCGCCTGCGCCCGCAGGACCGCGGCCCCGGCGACCTGATCGCCTGCGTGCTGGTCGACGTGCTCGCCGACGGCCTGTCGCTGGTCTACAGCTTCTACGACCCCAGCCTGACCAAGCGCAGCCTGGGCTCGTTCATCATCCTGGACCACATCCTCCAGGCCCAGCTGAACGGCCTGCCCTACGTCTATCTGGGCTATTGGGTGCCGGGCAGCGAGAAGATGGCCTACAAGGCCCGCTTCTCGCCCCTGGAGATCCTCAAGCCCGGCGGCTGGGCCCTGATGTCGGCCCGCGAGCGCGGCGCGCGTCCGCCCAAGCCCGTGGGCTGCGGCTCCAACGCCGGGGTCGAACTCAGCGACGCGGAGCCCGCCGAGCTGGGGGGCTTCCCCAGCCCGGGCAAGCCCTGAGCGCCGGGTCAGCGCGCGAAGCTGACCCCACCGTCCACGGTGACGGCCGACCCCGTCACATAGTCCCCGGCCCGCGAGGCCAGATAGATGGCCGCACCCGCCATGTCCTCGGTCGTGCCGATCCGGCCTGTCGGAATGGCCTTCGACACCGCGTCGGCATGGTCGCGCGCCACCTTGTTCATGTCGGACGCGAAGGCCCCCGGCGCGATGCAGCTGACGGCGATGTTGTCGGCCGCCAGGCGCAGCGCCATGCGCTTGGTCATGTGCAGCAGGCCGGCCTTCGACGCACCATAGGGATAGGTCTCGTCCGTGGTCACCGACTGGCCGTCGATCGAGGCGATGTTGATCACCTTGGCCACGTGGTCCTTACCGGCCGCCCGCAGGTGGCCGATCAGGGCCTGGGTCAGGAAGAACGGCGTCTTCATGTTGAGGTCCACGACCTTGTCCCAGCCGCTCTCGGGGAACTCGTCGAACGCCGCGCCCCAGGCCGCGCCGGCGTTATTGACCAGGATGTCCAGCTTGTCCTCGCGCTCGGCGATCCGCGCCACCAGGCCGTTGATGCCTTCCAGCGTCGAGACGTCGGCCGGCAGCGAGACGCACTCGCCGATCGCCGACAGCTCCTCGGCCGTGGCGTCGCAGGCGGCCGCCTTGCGGGCCGAGACATAGACCCGGCGCGCGCCATAGGTGAGAAAGCCCTCGGCGATCATCTTGCCGATCCCGCGCGAGCCGCCGGTGACCAGGGCCACGCGACCCTTCAGGGAGAACAGGTTCTGCATCATGATGGTGTCCTTCAGAAATGGCGGCCGGCGCCGAGCGCGCCCAGCCGCTGGGTGATGTCGAAGGGGCGCTGGCCAGGGGATAGCGGGCGATCCAGCCCATGGGGGCCTGGACAATCGGATATCTGGCGCCCGTATGGGCAGGGACTCGGTTGCTCATGGGATCAGCAAAACCCGACCGACGGCCTGGCGGCTCTCGATATAGGCGTGGGCCGCCGCGGCCTCCGAGAGCGGGAAGGTCCGGTCGATCAGCACCTGCAGCTCGCCCCGCGCGGCCTGGTCAATCAGGGTCTGGATCATGTCGTGCACGCGGTCGGTCATGATCTCCGCGCCCAGGAACACGCCGGTCAGACTGCGGTTGCCGCCCATCAGCGACGACACGTCGACCTTGGTCGGCTCGCGTCCCGCCTGGCCGACCAGCGAGATGCGCCCCCGATAACCCAGGGCCAGAATGCTGGCCTGCAGGGTCGGACCGCCGACCGGGTCGACCACCAGGTCCACCCCCTTGCCGCCGGTCAGGGCCATCACCTGCTCGACCACGTCGTCGCGGCCGTAATTGATCCCGTGGTCCAGACCGAAGGGCTTGAGGCGCTCCAGCCGCGCGTCGCTGGAGGCGGTGGCCAGCACCGTCGCCCCGGCTCGCTTGGCCAGCTGGATCGCCGCGACGCCGACCGCTCCCGCCCCGGCCTGGACCAGCACCGTTTCGCCGGCCTTCAGGCGGCCGGCTCCGAACAGGCATTCGTGCGCCGTGCCGAACGGCACCGGAATGGCCGAGGCCTTCTGGATGTCGAACCCATCGGGAACCGGCCAGGCGTTGCGGGCCGGCACGCTGCGCAGTTCGGCGTGCGAACCGAAGGCGTTCACGGTGACCACCTTCTGGCCGACCTTCAGGTGCGTGACCTCGGCCCCCACCTCGACGATCTCGCCGGCGGCCTGGTAACCGACGATGTGCGGGCTGCCCGCCATCTCGCCGCCGCCGCGATTGAGGGTGTCGCCGCCCTCGATGCTGACCGCCTCGACGCGAATGACCACGCCGCCTGGGTGGCAGGGCGGATCCGCGACGTCCTCGTACTTCAGCACGTCCGGCGAACCGGTCTCGTAATAGACGGCGGCCTTCATGGCGCACTCCCTGACGCTTGTTCTTGTCGGCCCAACGGGCCCTATTTCGCCGGGTCGACCAGGGCCTGATAGACCAGCGTCGCGGCGTTTTCGTCGATATGGGCCAGGGCGGGGTCAGCCTCCTTTCCCAGGATGTGGATCATGCCCAGCATGAAGAGGTCGTTCTTCGGGTCGACCCAGAACCAGGTGCCCGCCGCCCCGCCCCAGCTGTAGGTCCCCTCCCCGCGCAGCGTGCCGGCCCGGGCCGGGTCGGCGACCACGGCGAAGTCGAGGCCGAAGCCGACGCCCTTGGCCGGCGAGAAGGCGGCGCCGGGCGCGGCCATCACGATGTCGGACAGGTGGTTGGAGGCCATCAGCTTGATCGTGCCGGGCGCCAGGATGCGCGCGCCGTCCAGCTCGCCGCCGTTCAGCTGCATCTGGGCGAAGCGGGCGTAGTCGGCGGTGGTCGAGACCAGGCCGCCGCCGCCCGAAGCGATCGCCGGCGGCTTGGCCACGTCCAACACCATGAAGCTGTCGGCCGGAACCAGCTTCCGGGCCTTGGGATCGATCATGTAGAGCGCCGCCAGGCGCCCGCTCTTGGCCGGTGGAACCCAGAAGGCGGTGTCGGTCATCTTCAGCGGGTCGAAGATCCGGGTCTTCATGAAGTTGGCCAGGCTCATGCCCGACAGCCGCTCGACGATCAGGCCCTGGATGTCGACCGAGACGCTGTAGCGCCATTCGGTTCCGGGCTGGCTAGCCAGGGGCAGCTTGGCGAGCGCGGTCAGGAACTCGGCCTGGGTCTTGGAGCCCAGCAAGCCGCTGTCGCGATAGGCCTTCTCGACCGGCTGGTCGGTGCGCAGGCCGTAGGCGAAGCCACCGGTGTGGCTCATGATCTCACGCATGGTCGGCGCGCGCGCCGCCGGCTCGGTGACGAAGGTCCCGTCCGGGTTCTGGCTCTTGTAGACCCGCAGGTTGGCCAGTTCAGGCAGGAACTTCGTCACCGGATCGTCGAGCCGCCACTTGCCTTCCTCGAACAGGATCATCATCGCCACGCCGGTCACCGGCTTGGTCTGGGAGTAGATCCGGAAGATCGTGTCCTTGGTCATCGGCACGCCGCCGATCGCCGTCTTGCCGAAGGTTTCGTAGCTGACGATCTTGCCATGACGGGCGACCAGGGTGATCGCCCCCGGCAGGTGGCTCTGATCGACGAGCCCTTGCATGTAGCCGTCCAGGCGTTTGAGACGCTCGGGCGAGAAGCCCGCGGCGTCCGGGGCGGCGGCCGCCAAGGTCGGCGGCCCCTTGGGAGCGCTCCAGGCCGGATCGACTGCCAAGGCCACGACGGCGGTCGCCGACAGAGCCGCCATCGCCCTCAAGAAACGCATGCGCCACCCTCACGAACACCCGTTTGATCCACCTTAGCCGGGTTTGACGACACGGCAATGGATCAGGTTGATCGCCGCCCTTGCCCGCCCCCCGTCCTTGCGGCTAAGGAGAACCCCCGCTCGGCGTAGCGGCGTCGGCCGGTTTAGCTCAGCTGGTAGAGCAGCGGTTTTGTAAACCGAAGGTCGCGGGTTCGAGTCCTGCAACCGGCACCACCCATTAAGGCGGCGTTCGTCCCAAGTGACGCCAGAACGCCGCCGCCGGGGCCTTGGAGGCCCAAGAGCCAGGCCTAGGCGCCCAGCAGAGCCTCATAGCGGGCGACGTTCTCGGCCAGCCACTGGCGTAGACGCTCCAGCTCGCTGATGTGGACGTGGGTCTCGTCCTGCGCGCCGCCGTCCTCGGTCGGCGCGCTCACCTGCAGTTTGCCGCTGCGCAGGGCTTCCAGGCGCTGGTCGAGGGCTTCCTGTTCGGCCTTGTGTCGCTCAACGACGCGATTGATTTCGGCCTTGTCCATACTCGGTCTCCAGCGCGACCGCCTGCTCATGATGGCGAGGTCGCTTGAAGCCCGAGTTTACGGCGCACACCGGGGCGCGTCGATCAAACTATGACCCGTAAGCAATATCCGGGCGCCCGCCCCGCCCGGATCCGCCCAAACTGCGCACCCAGCGACAGACCTTCTGCTTGTGCCCGTGATGACGTTCCCACTTGCAGACCTTGTGTTCGCCGCGGTGGTGCATGTCGCGTTCGCGGGCCGAGGCGGGCGCCGCGGCGGCCAGGCTCAGGGCGGCGAAAGCGAGCGTGGCGGTTCCGAACAGCTTGGCGAAAGTCATGTGCGTCATGTCCTCCTGGCGGTGATGACCAAAGCGGTCACAGGCACCGTCCCATCGCCATGTTGTCGCGGTGTTGCGATGTGTTTCGGCGCCATAGGCCCCGCGCCTCCCCAGACCACGAAGCGGCCAAAAAAAAGCCCGGCACGGAGGCCGGGCAGTCATTAGGGAGGAAACGCCCAGGAAGGGCAGGAGCGCCAAGGGCGGCTCCACGGGCTGATAACTAGTGCGCCGAAATGGCCAATCAAGGGCAAGACCGCCACGCCTCAAGGTGAAGCTGTGGAGAACGCCTGTTTGTATGCATCGCGTGCAACCGCGCGACCGGCGCCCAAACCATGAGCGAAAACCTAGGCCCGGAGAGCGAAGGAAAAGGCCGCGAAGAAGCGAAGGCAGGTCTGATCGCAGGTCGATTCGCCGACAGAGCTCGACGTGGACAGCCGAACTAGCGCCGGCTAAACCTTCAGCGCTCGACGGCCAAGGTGAAGACCGATGAACGCGCCCCTGACCAGCGTCTTCGCCGAACGGGTGGCCGGCGCTCACCGCTTCGGCCTCGAACGTGTCCGCCGCGCCGTTCGCTTCGCCGTCGCCCACCGCGACCGCAAGCTTCCGCGCCTCGCACAGATCCGCAGCCTCGACTATCCCGCCGCCAGCGGAAAGCGCGCCGCCCGGCTCTATGTGCCCCTCCACGCCCCCGCCGTGGGGCCCGCGATTCTGTTCTTCCATGGCGGCGGCTTCGTGATCTCGGACATCGAGACCCATGACGCGCTCTGCCAGCGTCTGGCCGACGCCGCGGGTGTCCGCGTCGTGTCGGCCGCCTACGGCTTGGCGCCCGAACACCCCTTCCCCTCGCAGATCGACGACGCCCGAGCCGCCTTCGCCTGGCTGTTGGAGCAGGCCGCCGAACTGGGTGTCGACATCGACCGCATGGCGGTGGCCGGCGACAGCGCCGGAGCCTATCTGGCCGCCACAGTGGCCAACGAAGCCAACACCCGTCGTCCCGGCGCGGTAAAGGCTCAGGGCCTGTTCTACCCCCTCGTCCACCTGGACGACGAGATCTGGGCCCAGACCCTGCTGCGGGACGCCCGGCTGATCGGAAGGCTCGCCGTGGCCTATATCAACGCCCAACTTGCCGAGGCCCGCGCCCCTTCCTTGCTGGCGGCCGTCGGCTCGGCCACGCCGCCGACCTTCCTGGTCAGCGGCGCGGGGCTCGACCCCGTCCGCCCGGACGCGATGGCCTACGCCGAGGTCCTGGAGGCGGCGGGCGTGCCGGTGGAACTGCGAGCCTATCCGGGCCAGGCCCATGGCTTCGTCAACTTCACCCATGTGCTGCCGGTGGCCGTGGAAGCCGTCGCGGCGCTTGGCGCCCGGCTGGGGAAGGCGCTACGAGACGGCGCATGACCGTTCTCTACATCGACGCCGACGCCTGCCCCGTGAAGGACGAGGTCTACAAGGTCGCTGCTCGCTATGGCCTGAAGACCTTCGTGGTCTCCAACAGCTGGATTCGCGTCCCCTTGACGCCCGCCGTCGAGCAGATCGTGGTCGACGCCGGCCCCGATATCGCCGACGACTGGATCGCCGAGCGGGCCGGCCCCGGCGACGTGGTGATTACCAACGACATTCCGCTGGCCGATCGCGTGTTGAAAGCCGGCGGCCAGGCTTTGGGCACGACGGGCCGATTGTTCACCGTCGACACCATCGGCTCGGCCCTCGCCTCGCGGATGATCGGCGAGCATCTAAGATCGATGGGCGAGGTCACCAGCGGACCCAAGGCTTTCGGTCCCGCCGATCGGTCCAAGTTCCTGCAGGCGCTGGACACCGCGGTGGTCAAGGCCGGGCGCATGATCCGATGATCGAGATCACTTCCTGGCTGCGGATCGAGGACGACGAGATCGTCGAAAAGGCCACCCGCGCCTCGGGCCCTGGCGGCCAGCACGTCAACAAGACCAGTACGGCGATCGAGCTGCGCTTCGACGTGCGCAACTCCCCCACCCTGCCCGACGACGTCAAGACGCGGCTCGAGGCCCTGGCCGGCAGCCGCCTGACCCAGGACGGCGTGATCGTCCTGTTCGCCCAGGGCAGCCGCTCACAGGAAATGAACCGACAGGAAGCTCGCGACCGGCTGGTCGAGCTGATCCGCCGCGCGACGGAAAAGCCCAAGCCCCGCCGACCGACCAAGCCGACCTATTCCAGCAAGCTCAAGCGGCTGGAGACCAAGGGCAAACGCGCCGGCATCAAGAGCCTTAGGGGAAGACCTCGCGGCGACGACTAGACCTGAAGTTCGTCGGTCAACCCCGGTTCCAGGCCGGTTCTACAGGACCGGGCCCGAAAGACAGCACTTCGTGCTTCCACTCCGGCTCGGTGATCAGCCCGCCCAGGATCTTCTGAAGATAGGTCGCCAGATTGACCTGCTCCTCTTCGGTCAGCTCGGCGCAGACCTCCTGGTTGATCGGGTGAATGTCCTCGCGGATTCGCCCCAGGACCTCATGACCTTCCGCCGTCAGACGGACCACCACCTTGCGGCGGTCCGACGCCTGGGCCCCGCGCTCGACCAGACCGTCGCGGATCAGACCATCGACCGAACGGGTCAAGGTCGTACGGTCCGCCGCCGACAGTCGCGCCAGGCGCGTCATCGAACATTCGCCGACCCGCGCCAGCGAAGCCAGCGCCACCCACTTGGCGAAGCTCAATCCATGCTGCGCGATACAGTCGGCGGCCAGGGCGCGCCTATGCTGCTCGGTCTGGTACATCAGATAGCTGACATAGGTCGGCAACGGCAAACCGCGGCCCTCCCCTTGCTTCTGCTCTGACATGGTTCCCCCCACGCCAAATGGCGCGCCTACATGTCACACGCGGAAGCCACATACAATCACGGCTCCGCCTATCCGCGCGCAAACGCACGCGTCTGCATGCTTTTGAAACTCGACGCCGTTCCCCCTGGCTTGAACGATGGCGAACATCGTTCGATCGTGGCCAACGTCACGTCGAACATACGGTTCCAGACGAAACAGCCTCCGCGAACAAAGTTCGCGGAGGCTGTGTATTTCTCGCCCCTGGCGCCTGAAAAATGGATCAGGCGGCGCGGTTGGCGATCGCGTCCGGCATCGTCGCATTGCGCGCCCGGGCTCGGGTCAACCAGTCGTCGGGATAGGTCTCGCGCACCACGATCGACTTGAACTGACCGACGGGGATGCGGGTGTGCTCGCCGGGATTGAGATCGCGCGACACAGAATGGCCGGCGAACTCTTCGATGATGGTGATCACCTGGCTGCTGCCAGCTGTGTTCTCGATCAAGACCATGTTCATGAGAAAGTGTCCTGGTGTTCTGGCTTCGTCGGCGGTCAGGCGGTGTGGCGTTCGATCTGGGCGGCTGGGCGGGCCCAGGCCTTGACGTCCGATGGCGAAACCAGCTTGCGGAAGGCGCCGCGGGCGTGATCGTCGCAGTAGGAGCCGCGGGCGGTCTTCTCACGGCCGCAGAAGCCGAAGTCGTGGGAGTCAGGATTGCCGATCGGCCAACGGCAGGAATGGATCTCCAGGCCCAGGATGCTTGCGGTCGGCGCCATCTCGGCGATCTCGAGCAGACGAAGAGCGGGACGCTGGGTGGCGGCGGCGTCGCGAACCACACGGGCCCGGGGTTGGGCTCGAACGGCGGTGCGCATGGCGGCGCGTTGGCGGGTGGGAACTTCTCGGACCGTGATGCCCAGACGGTGCACCTTGCCGATCACCGCGCTACGGCTGACGCCGCCCAATTGCCGCGCTACTTGGCTCGCGCTCATACCCTCGAGCCACAGCTTGCGAAGCGTGGCGGTGCGCTCTTCGTTCCAGTCCATGATCCGTTTTCCTACCCGGTCGCCGGAGCAGCCCCTCCGGCGCTTTCTGGGTACGTTTATGGTTAATTCTGGTCAATTTTTTATGTGCAGACCCACGGTTTGCAACTGGGCATTTTGCTTTTACATTCTGTGGGATAGCTCGCGTTGTCGCAGGGCGTTCTCCGAAACGTGGCGAGACCTTGACCGGATAACGGCGTTATATATTGGATGCGGAGCCCACAATTGGGCCAGAAAATGAATGCGGCGCCACGCCGCACAGCTTGCGGCATAATGTCAGTCGGGAATTAGTGGATGCGTCAGTTTCAACTCGCCGTCGCGACGGTCGCCTGCGTTCTTTTGGCTGGTTGCTCGAAGCCCGGCGGGGAGGCTTCCGACAGTGGATCAGCCGTTTCGACGCCGGCGGCGACGCCGAACGACGCGGAAAAGCAGGCCCTGCTGGCTGCGCTCCCCGCCCCCTACAACACCGGCGACCTGATGAACGGCCAGAGCAAGTTCGCACTCTGCCGTTCGTGCCACACCATCACCGAAGGGGGCCCCAACATGACCGGTCCCAACCTCTATGGCGTGTTCGGCCGCAAGGCGGGCAGCAAGCCTGACTACAAGTATTCGCCTGTCGTCGCAGCCGCTGGCTTCGACTGGGACGCCGAGCACCTCGACAAGTGGCTGGACAATCCACGCGGCTTCATGCCGGGCACCAAGATGACCTTCGCGGGACTGCACGATCCCAAGGACCGCATAGATCTGATCGCCTATCTAAAGGTCGAGACTGGCTACAAGCCTCCGAAAGGCTGACGGGCGAATAACCATGGAAGACGCGCATGCGCTGCCGACCAAGGTCCGTCCAACACCCCGCCAGCGGGATTTCACCGCCCGTTTCGCCGTGCCGACGCTTGGCGGAAAGGCCTGACGATGGCCGACGCCCGCGACCTTGTTGTTCGGCTGCACGAAGCGATCGGCCGTCGCGACGCCGACGCAGCCGCGCCCCTTTTTCACCCCCAGGCTCGATTCCGGAACTATTTGGATGAGGGCGAGGTGATCGGACGGAATGACGTGCGAGCCTTTTACCGAAAACTGTTTGAAACCCTCGCGCCGAATATCGACTTGATTTCGGTGCGAACCTTGGCCGATGGCCGCGTTCGGGCCGAACTACAAGTATCCGTCCATGATCGCTCGGGTCGCCTCTGGTCAGACAGCCGTGTCACAGCAACCTATGCAATCCGCGACGGCCTGATCAAGAGCGTGGACTTAGGCCCCGATCGCCCCGCCTAGATCAACAGGTCGGCGCAGGCGTCGAGGATGGCGTCGGCGTTCAGACGATACTTGGCGTAGAGATCCGGCAGGTCACCTGACTGGCCGAAAGCCTCCAGCCCCAGCGCCCGCAGCCGCATGCCGCGCACCGAGCCCAGCCAGGACAGCGTCGAGGGGGCGCCGTCGATCACCGTCACCAGGCCGGCGTCACGGGATAGCGGCTCCAGCAAGGTTTCGATCGTTGAAGCACGCGGCTTGCCGTTCGTCCAACGCGAGCGGCCTGCCGCGGTCCAGTCACGGTGCAAGACGTCCGCCGAGGTTACCGCCAGCAGGCCCGCACCCGGCTCGTCCTCCAGCACCGCCTCGAAGGCCGCGAGGGCCTCCGGAGCCAGTGCGCCGGCATAGGCGATGGCCAGGCGCGCGCCGGCCGCCGGCGGACGCAGCCAGTAGGCCCCCTCGACCACGCCCCTGCGCCAGGCGTCGTCCGGTCGTTCGGGTTGGGTGATCACCCGGGTCGAGAGCCTCAGGTAGGTCGAGGCTCCCTGCTCGGCCTGGATCTGGCCGAAGGCGTGGGCCATCAGCACCGCCGTCTCATCGGCGAACGCCGGCTCGTAGCTGTCCAGGCCCGGCTGGCTCATGCCGATCAGCGGCGAGCCGATGGACTGATGCGCGCCGCCTTCGGGCGCGAGCGTCAGCCCTGAAGGCGTGGCGACCAGCAGAAAGCGGGCGTCCTGGTAGCAGGCGTAGTTCAGCGCATCGAGGCCCCGGGCGATGAAGGGGTCATAGAGCGTGCCGACCGGAAACAGGCGCTCGCCGAACAACGGCGCGGTCAGGCCCAGGGCGGCCAGGGCGATGAACAGGTTGTTCTCGGCGATGCCCAGCTCGATGTGCTGGCCGGTCTCGGCCTTGGACCAGACCTGGGCCGAGGGAATCCGCCGGCGCTTGAAGACGTCCTCGTGCGCCCGGCGCTGGAACACGCCCCGACGGTTCACGAAGCCGCCGAGGTTGGTCGAGACGGTGACGTCGGGCGAGGTCGTCACAACGCGGCCGGCGAACTCGTCGTCCCGGCGGGCGATCTCGAACATCACCTTGCCGAACGCCGCCTGGGTGGACTGCTCGCCGCCCCCGGAGACAGGGACCAACAGTTCGTCTGCGGCGGGGATCGCGATGGATGGCGCGACGTGATCGCGCTCGACTTGGGCCGCGAAGGGCGCGCGGGCGATCAGGCCTTTCAACGCCGTGTGCTCGGCGGCCGACAGGCCCGACAAGGCGTCCCATTCCTCGCCCTCGACCACGCCCAGCCGCGTGCGCAACTCGGCGATCTGGGCCTCGGTCATCAGGCCGGCATGGTTGTCCTTGTGCCCCTGGAACGGCAGGCGCAGCCCCTTGACGGTATAGGCGATGAAGACCCTTGGCGCGTCATCCTGACCGGCTCGCTCGAAAGCCTCCAGGATGGTCTCCATGCAGTGACCGCC
Source organism: Caulobacter sp. LjRoot300 (assembly GCF_964253875.1). Classification (NCBI taxonomy): domain Bacteria; kingdom Pseudomonadati; phylum Pseudomonadota; class Alphaproteobacteria; order Caulobacterales; family Caulobacteraceae; genus Caulobacter; species Caulobacter sp. LjRoot300. The sequence continues at coordinate 22,834 of NZ_CAXUSA020000003.1, read as the reverse complement.
CAGCTCCGTCATCAGTTCGCCGAGGTCGACGTCCTTGTAGGCCGCTAGGAGCTTCAAGGCGTCGGCGTCGCCGACCAGATCGGCGTTCAGCCGCTCGCGCCAGGCGCCGCCGCCCTGATAGCTGAGCGCCGCGTAGAGATCGTTGGGCGCGATCTCGATCCAGGCCTTCAACGCCTCGCCCCCAGGCTTGGCGAACGCCTCCCGCTGACGCCTGGACCACTTCAGTGTCTCGACAGTCCAGCCCGCGGCTTCGAAGATCTCGCCGTAGCGGGTGAACATCCGGTCCTGGGTGGTCGCGTCCAGGCTCTGGCGGTTGTAGTCGACGATCCACCAGGTGTTGCGGATGTCGTGCTTGCAGGCCTCGATCAGGGCTTCGTAGATGTTGCCCTCGTCCAGTTCGGCGTCGCCCAGCAGCGAGATCATCCGCCCCATCCGCTCGGGCTTCACCGCCCCGCGCGCCGCCAGATAATCCTGGGTCAGGGAGGCAAAGGCGGTCATCGCCACGCCCAGACCGACCGAACCGGTCGAGAAGTCGACGTCGTCGACGTCCTTGGTCCGCGAGGGATAGGACTGCGCGCCGCCCAGGGCGCGGAAGGCCTTCAGCTTGTCCAGGCTCTGGCGGCCGAACAGGTGCTGGATGGCGTGGAACACCGGGCTGGCGTGCGGCTTGACGGCGACGCGATCCTGCGGCCGCAGCGCCTTCATGTAGAGCGCCGTCATCAGGGTGGTCATCGAGGCGCATGAGGCCTGGTGGCCGCCGACCTTCAGCCCGTCGCGGCTCTCACGCAGGTGGTTGGCGTTGTGGATCGTCCACGAGGCCAGCCAGAGAATGCGTTCCTCAATGCGCCGCAGAAGCGCAAGCTCCTGCCGCTTCGCCGCCAGAATGGCTTCGGCCATGCTTCCTCACCTGGTTCAGACGGGTGAGGCATGCCCCTCCCCGCTCTTCTCGCGGGCTTCATAGTCCTCGATCTGCCGCGAAGTCCACTCCGGAGACTTCGTGAAGCGGGCCAGCAGGTTGTAGAACACCGGCACCACGAACAGCGTCAGCAGGGTCGCGAAGATCGCGCCGGTGAAGATCACCGCCCCGATCGTCTTGCGACTGCCCGCGCCGGCGCCGGCCCACAGCATCAGCGGCAAGGCGCCCATGGCGGCCGAGATCGACGTCATGATGATCGGACGCAGGCGCAGGGCCGCCGCCTCGATCACCGCCTCGCGGACCTTCAGGCCCTCGTCGCGCAGCTGGTTGGCGAACTCGACGATCAGGATCCCGTTCTTGGCGGCGATGCCGACCAGGATGATCAGCCCGATCTGGCTGTAGGTGTTGATCGTCGAGCCGGTGATCAGCAGGCCGAACAGGCCGCCGAGGGCCGCCAGCGGCACGGTCAGCATGATGATGGCCGGGTGGATCCAGCTCTCGAACTGCGCGGCCAGTACCAGGAAGACCAGCAGCAGCGCCAGGCCGAAGGCCAGGCCCACCGCGCCGGAGGCTTCCAGATAATCCTTGGCCTGGCCGCCCCACTTGACGCTGACGCCGGGCGTAGGATGGGCGGCGGCCTGGTCCTGGAAGAAGGTCACGGCGTCGGCGACCGTATAGCCGGGGTTCAGCTGGGTGGTCAGGGTCACCGACCGCAGGCGATCGACACGTGGACGATCGGGCGTGTCGCCGCGCAGCTCGGTGGTGACCACCGTCGACAGCGGCACCAGGGCGCCCGACAGGGTTCGCACCTGCAGACGGTTGAGGTCCTCGATGCCGCGACGCTGGTCCAGCGCCGTCTGCAGGATGACGTCGTATTCCTGGCCGCTCTTGATGTAGGTGGTCACCTGACGCGAGCCGAACATGGTCTCCAGCGCCCGGCCGATGGACTGGGCCGAAACCCCCAGGGTCGCGGCCTTGTCGCGGTCGATCTGCACCGACAGGCGCGGCGCCGTCGGCTCGTAGTCGAGGCGCGGCCGCGACAGTCCCGGATTGGCCTGGGACGCGCTGAGGATGGGCTTGAGCCAGTTGGCCAGCTGGACGTAGTCGTTGCCCACGGCGATCAGGTCGACATTGGTGCCGCCCCCACCGCCCCCGCCGCCGCCACGCTGGAACGCGCCGCGCACCGAAGCCACGGCCCGGACGCTGGTGATCTTCGACAGACTCTTGTTGAGCTCGGCGGCGACGTCGTCGGCGGACTTGTTTCGCTCGCCCCACGGCTTGAGCGCGATCACCGCGTTGCCGGTGTTGAACTGGTTCTGGCCAAAGCGCGGCACGGTGATGATCGTGCGTTCAGCCACCCCGTCCTTCCGATACTGGTCGAGGATCTTCTCGATCCTGTCGGCGACCCTCACCGTCGCATCGAAGCCGCTACCCTCGGGGCCGTTGATCGTCACGTCGACGCGTCCGCGGTCCTCGGCGGGCACCAGCTCCTGCGGCAGCAGGGCGAACAGCCCCCCGGCGCAGACCGCCAGGACCAGCACCGACAGACCGGTGACCAGGGTGGCCGAGCCCTTGCCCAGCAGGCATTCCAGCGAGTGGCGATAGCTGTCCTTCAGCGCGTCCATGGCGCGGTCCACCCGGCGCGACAGCCAGTTGGCGCTGGCCGGCCGCAGCAGCTTGGAGGCCATCATCGGCGATAGGCTCAACGCCAGCAACGCCGAAAAGCCGACGGCGGCGGCGATGGCCACGGCCAGCTCGACAAACAGTCGGCCGATATAGCCGGGCAGGAACATCAGCGGCGCGAACACCGAGATCAGCACCACGGTGGTGGCCACAACGGCGAAGAACACCTGGCGGGTGCCGCGCAGGGCCGCCACCGGTGCGGGCTCGCCCTCATCGACCCGGCGCTGGATGTTCTCGACCACCACGATGGCGTCGTCGACCACCAGGCCGACAGCCAGCACCAGGGCCAGCAGAGTCAGCAGGTTCAGCGAAAAGCCCAGCGGAGCCAGCACGATGAAGGTCGACAGGATGCAGATCGGCGCGACGATCGACGGGATCAGGGCCGAGCGCCAGCTGCCCAGGAACAGCAGGTTGACCAGAGCGACCAGGGCGATCGAGATGCCCATGGTGATCCACACCTCGTGGATCGCCTCGGCGGTGAACACCGAGTTGTCGATCGCCACGATCATCCTGGACCCGGCCGGCAGGGTCTTGTTGATCGTCTCGACTTCCTTGCGGACCGCCTCCGAGATCGCGACGTCATTGGCCTGCGATTGGCGGGTCAGAGCGATGCCGACCTGGTTGACGCCATTGCCCCGGAACAGCTTGCGGCGTTCGTCCGCGCCCTCCTCGACCCGCGCCACGTCGCCCAGGCGGACCACGAAGCCGTCGGCGTTCCCGGCGCGCAGGGGCAGCTTCAGGAAGTCCTCGGGCTTGGAATAGGCGCGGCTGACGCGGATCGTGAAGTCCTTGGTCGCCCCTTCCAGCGCGCCGGCGGGCAGTTCCACGTTCTGGGTGTTCAGGGCGTTTTCGACGTCGTCGACCGTCACGCCGCGCGCGGCCATGGCGTCGGCGTCCAGCCAGATGCGCATGGCGTACAGCGGCGCGCCATAGAGGTTGGCCTGGGCCACGCCGGGAATCGTCGACATCCGCTCGACCAGGTAGCGGTCGGCGTAGTCGGCCAGCTCCAGGGTGCTGAGCGTGCTGGAGGTCAGGTTCAGGACGATGATCGGCGAGGAGTCGGCGTTAGCCTTGGCGATCTGAGGCGGGTCGGCCTGGTCGGGCAAGTTCGCCGCCACCCGGCTGACCGCGTCGCGAACATCGTTGGCGGCCGCGTCGAGGTCGCGGTCGAGGGTGAAGGTGATGGTGATCTGCGAGCGGCCGTCACGCGAGGAGCTGTTGACCCGATCGATGCCCTGGATCCCGGCGACCTGTCGCTCGATGATCTGGGTGATCCGCTCCTCGATGACCTCGGCCGAGGCGCCGCGATAGGCCGTCGAGATCGACACCACCGGCGGATCGACGCTCGGCAGCTCGCGGATCGGCAGGCTCTTGAAGGCGGCCAGGCCGATGACGCAGAGGATGATGGCCGCGACCGCGGCGAAGACCGGGCGGCGAACGGAGAGGTCGGAAAGCATCAGCCGGCCTTCTGCTTGCGATCGCCCTGGCCAGTTTGAGCGCCACCCTGGGGCTTCGCGCCGCCGACACTGACCGGCGCGCCGTCCTGCACGCGGTTGAGGCCGTCGCCGACGATCTTGTCGCCCGCCTTCAGGCCCGAGGTGATTTCGATGAAGCCGGCGGCGTCGACGCCGGTCTGCACCGAGGCGCGGCGCGCGACCAGGCCCTTGGGTCCCTTGGTGATCAGGAACACCGAGGCCTGGGAGCCCTCGAACTGCACGGCCGCCTCGGGAACGGCCACGCCCTGGTGCTGCCCCTGGTCGATGGCGACCTTGATCAGCATGCCCGGCTTGAGGCGACCATTGGCGTTGGGAAACTCGGCCCGTGCCTTCAGCGCGCGGGTCGCCGGATCGATGCGCGTGTCGATCTGGGCGATGCGACCCGTGAACATCTCGCCCGGCAGGGCGTCGGGCTTGGCGGTGATGGCCAGGCCCTCGCGCAGGATCGGCAGGTAGCGGTCGGGCACGGAGAAGTCGACACGGATCAGCGACACGTCGTCCAGGCTGACGATGGGCGTTCCGGGGCTGATCAGGGCTCCCGGAGCGATGTCCGAAATGCCCACCCGGCCCGAGAACGGCGCGCGGATGACCTTGTCCAGCTTCTGGGCGCTGGCCGCCGCCAGGGCGGCCTTGGCGGTGTCGCGCGCGGCCATGTATTGCTCGGCCGAAGCGCGCGGAGCAATGCCGCGCTCGGCCAAGGTCTTCCACCGCGTATATTCACGCTCGGCCTGGGCAAGTTGGGCCTGGGCCTCGGCGATGCCGGCGGTCTCCTGGTCGGCCTTAAGCTCGACCAGCACCTGCCCCTTGGTGACGGCCTGCCCATCGCTGAAGTGAACGGCGGTGATCAGTTCGGCCGTGTTCGAGGTGAGCGTGACCGACTGGCGGCCCTTGGCGACGCCTAGCACTTCGATCCGATCGGTGAAGGCGCGTGGCTGGACGACGACCTGAGACACCGGGGTCGCCCGTCCACCGCCGGCCGGGCCGCCCTGCCCTGGCGCCTTGCCGCCGAAAGCCAGTTTCAAGCCGCCAGCCACCAGCATCAGCAGAACAGCGACGACCGCCGCGACGAGAAAGAAGTGTCTGCGGATCACGAAAGGCTCCGGGCGCCGGGAAAGAACGGCTCAGCTAATACAAAGCGGCTCATTAGCCGCCAGCCCTAGCCTGCGTCCAGTGACACACGGATGACCAAGTATTACAGCGCTGAAATATTAAAACCGCCGCCAGACCGCCACGACGGGCCCGCGATCGGCGGGGGTTTCGCGGCCCAGGATCGCCTGACGCCAGCCGGCCTGCAGACTCCAAGCGCCCAGGTCGCGCGTTAGGGAGATCTCGTTCTTGGACCAGCGCGATCTGACCGGCCGGGAATCCGCCTGGCCAGCATAGGTTTGCACCATCAACAGCCAGCGGCGCGTGGGTCTGACGCCCATCGTGGCGTCGATCCTGGTCTCGTCGGCCAAGCCGCTGCGCTTGAGCCGGGCGACCTGCAGCTCGGCGAAGACGGGCGTCGTACGCCACCGGCGCGAAGTCCCCGCCAGCAGGCGCGCCTCCAGATCCATGTCGCCCTGTCCCGGCGCCGCATACCCGGCATTGCGCCCCACGCCATCCCGTGCGGCGCCCAGATAAAGGCTGACGACTGATCGATCCCTGTGCAGCAACGCGTACCGCAGACCCAACTCGACCACCCCCAACCCCTCGTAGTCGACGAAACTGTCGTGGCCGCGAGTCAGGGCTGTCTTGGATTGCAGGGTCAGCCGGTCGGTCAGTCCATACTCGCCGTACAGCGACAAGGTCTGATCGTGACGGCGCGCGATCGCCACCTCCACGCCGTTTGGGTCAAAACCCGTGTCCGCCTTCTGGTCCTCATACTTGAGGATAGCCAGGCCCTCGCCGTCCTTCATCGGCCAGGCGCCCGCCCAGGCGGGAGCGGACAGGCCGCCCGACGCGCAAAAGAAAGCCGCCGCGGCCCCGAAGGCCACGGCGGCGTTTCGTTTTCGCCGTCTGGGCGTCAATCCGCGTAACCGGGGGACTCCCGGTCGAGCTTGCGCAAGCAGCCCGGCCACGCCAGACCCGCGATCATGCCCATGCCCATGCCGGTCTGGCTGCGGACCTCGGCCTGGGCTTGTTCGGGCGCTTCGAGCACGTTCGCGCGGCCCGCGCTCAACGCCATCACCTGCTGGGCGCAGGCCCTTTCAAGGAAGAACATCCCCAGCCAACACTCGGCCGCCGTCGTCCCCACCGACAAGGTGCCGTGGTTGCGCAGCATCATCAGCTTTTTCTCGCCGAGGTCGGCCACCAGGCGTTCCCGTTCGTCAAGGTTGAGCGCAATGCCTTCATAATCGTGATAGGCGAGCTGAGGCAAGACAATTAACGACTGCTGCGACAGCGGCAGCAGGCCGTCCTTGTTGGCCGAGACCCCCACGCCCTGGTCGGTGTGCAGGTGCATGACGAAATGGGCGTCCTCGCGGGCGGCGTGGACCGCCGAATGGATCGTGAAGCCCGCCGGATTGATGAAGTACGGCGTCTTGTCGATGACGTTGCCGTCCAGGTCGACCTTGACCAGGCATGAGGCGGTCATCTCGCCGAAGAACATGCCGTAGGGATTGATCAGGAAGTGATGCTCCGGGCCGGGAATGCGGGCGGAGATGTGGGTGAAGATCATGTCGTCCCAGCCGTGGACGGCGACCAGGCGATAGAGCGCGGCCAGATCGACGCGGGCCTTCCATTCGGCCTCGCTGACCTTGTCCTTGAGCGACGTGGCGATGGGCGATGCACCGTCGGCCATGAGCGGATCCTCCGTAGGTTATCATTGTTAGGTTGGAGGGTCGCGCCGCTGGGTCCTTGCGTCAAGCGACCGTTCGCGGGAGTGGACGTGGTCTACGCTCCATCGCTTCCGAACGAGTTCCCATGATCCCCTGGCAGCATCTCGACACCGCCCAGGTGCCCGGCGACGGCGAAGACCTGCGGCTGATGCGGCGCGGGACCGAGTTCTCGATCATGACCGGCGGCATCGAGCTGATGAACAGCCGGCTCAGCGGCTCGGAAGAGGCGATGGCCGCGATGGCCTTCGAGCGCATCGGCGAACGTCCCAAGGCGCGGGTGCTGATCGGCGGGTTGGGCATGGGCTTCACTCTGCGCGCCGCCCTCGCCGCCTTCCGGCCCGATGCCGAGATCGTCGTGGCCGAACTCGTGCCCGCCGTCGTCGCCTGGGCGCGGGGTCCGCTGGCGGACCTGCACGGAGCCAGCCTCGACGATCCCCGTGTCAGCATCCATCAAGGCGACGTCGGCGAACCAATCCGGGTCGGCGAAGCGGCGTTCGACGCCATCCTGCTGGATGTCGACAACGGCCCCGGCGGCCTCAGCCGCAAGGAGAACGACGGCCTCTACAGCCCCTCGGGCCTGGCCACTGCCAAGCGCGCGCTGCGGCCCGGCGGTGTGCTGGAAGTCTGGTCCTCGACCCGCGACAGCGCGTTCACCACGCGACTGAAACGGGCGGGCTATGGGGTCGAGGAGATCGGCGTGCGCGCCCACAAGGGACGCGGCGCCCGGCATGTGATCTGGCTGGCCACGAAGCTTTAGGGAACCAACGGTGATGAAGACCCTGTTGATAGCCGCAACGATCCTGACGGCTTGTACGTCGCCGGCCTTGGCTCAGGACGCCGTCATTCGCGACAATCCGCCGGGCTTGTTCACCAGCCCCCGCTTCACCAATGTCGTCGAGGTTCCAGCCGGCGCCGCCCTGGTCTTCGTGTCGGGCCTGACCGCCCAGGGGCCCGATGGCGCGGCGCCGACGGACGCCCAAGGCCAGGCGCAGGCGGTGTTCCGCAACCTGCGCACGGCCCTGGCCGCGCGCGGCCTAACGCCCGCCGACGTGATCCAGATCCGCGGCTTCCTGGTCGACATCCAGACCACCTTGCCCGCCTACCGCCAGGCGGCGGGCGACTTCTTCGGCAAGGCTCCGCCACCGGCCAGCACCGTGGTCGGCGTCGCGGGCCTTGTCCGTCCGGACCTGTTGCTGGAGGTGGAACTGATCGCGGCCAGGCCTGTCCAAGCTCGATAGCCGGAAGGCTTGAAGGCGCGGCGATCAGTCCCCCCGGTCGCCCTTCATCAGCCGGGCCTTGTCGCGCTGCCAGTCGCGGGCGGCCTCGGTCTCGCGCTTGTCGTGGTTCTTCTTGCCCTTGGCCAGGCCGATCTCCAGCTTAGCCAAGCCCTTCTCGTTCCAATAGAGCTTGAGCGGGATCAGGGTGCGGCCGTCGCGCTGGACCGCGCCGATCAGCTTGTCGATCTGCTTGCGGTGCAGCAGCAGCTTCCGGTGCCGACGGGGCTCGTGGTTGAAGCGGTTGGCGTGGCCGTAGGGCGGGATGTCGGCGTTGATCAGCTTGATCTCGCGCCCTTCCACCGAGGCGTAGGACTCGGCGATGTTGGCCCGGCCCACGCGCAACGACTTCACCTCGGTGCCCGTCAGCATCAGCCCGGCCTCGAAGGTCTCCTCGATGAAGTAGTCGTACCGCGCGCGGCGGTTCTCGGCGATTGGCTTGGTCATCAGACCAGACCAGCCTCGCGCATGGCCTCCAGGATCGCCGGCTTCACCATCTCGCTGCACGGGGCGATCGGCAGACGGACGTCGGCCTCGCACAAGCCCAGATGAGCCATGGCGAACTTGGTCGGCGACGGCGAGGCGTCGAGGAACAGCGCCTTGTGCAGCCTCACAAGGCGATCCTGCCAGTAGAGCGCGGTCTCCCATTCGCCGTTCAGGCAGGCGTTGATGAAAGTGGCGCAGGCGTCCGGCGCGACGTTCGAGGTCACCGAGATCACGCCGTGGCCGCCATGGGCGACGTAGCCGAGCGCTGTGGGATCGTCGCCGGACAGCATCACCCAGTCGGGACCGCACATGATCCGCTGGAAGCTGGCGCGGGTCAGGTCTCCCGTGGCGTCCTTGATGCCGACGATGTTGGGCAGCTTGGACAGCCGCTCCAGCGTTTCGTTGGTGACGTCCGACCCCGTACGTCCAGGCACGTTGTAGACCAGAACCGGCAGTTGCACCGCGTCATTGATCGCCCTGTAGTGCTGGTAGACCCCTTCTTGGCTGGGGCGCACGTAGTAGGGCGAGACCACCAGAGCCGCGTCAGCCCCGACGGCCTTGGCGTGGGCCACCAACTCGATCGCCTCGGCGGTCGAGTTGGAGCCCGCCCCGGCGATCACCGGCACGCGACCGCGGGCGGTCTGCACGCACAGCTCGACCACACGCTTGTGTTCGTCATGGCTCAGGGTCGCGGTCTCGCCGGTGGTGCCCACCGGCACCAGGCCGTGCACGCCGCCGGCGATCTGGCGCTCGACCAGGGCCACGAAGGCTTTCTCGTCCACCGCGCCGTCGCGGAATGGCGTGACCAGTGCCGGAATGACGCCCTTGAACGGAGAATGAGCCATGACTTGCAATTTGCCGTGAGAAACGCGCCGCGACGGTTGCGGCCTGAGGATGGGGGCGGACAATATGTCCCGCTCCCCATGTCCCGCAACCGGTCCGTGACGCTCTGCACCGATTTGGGGACGTTTCTGCAAGGGTCAATCCGTCGCGAAGCGGTCTATAGGTGCAAATCCGGGATCGCAAGCGCCGCAAATCGGCCCCGCCGCTATCGGAAAACGGCGAGAATGCAGCCCGTGTGGGCCAGAGAATCGAAGGGAGACGACGTTTTGGCGTCAGGGTTGTTGGGTAAGGTGTTGCTGGGCGGATCCGCGGTGGTGGCGCTCTTTGGCGTGGCGCTTGCCCAGGACGACGTCGACCTGCCCCGCGCGCCGCAGCCCTATACGGGCTCGGTCACCCCCCAGGGCCTGATCACCACGCCGCCCACCGCGACCTACGCCACGCCCGCCGAGGCTGACGCCGCCAACCTGCGCACGGCGGTCAGCAGCCGCGACCCCGCCACCATCCGCATGGCGATGTCCGGCATCCAGGACCCGCTGTCGCGCAAGATCGCCCTGTGGGCGCTGGTCGACGCCAGCGCCGAGAGCATGAGCTTCTTCGAACTGGACCAGGCGCGCCGCGACCTCTCGGGCTGGCCCCGCGCCCAGCGCCGCGAGAACGCCGCCGAAAAGGCCCTGGCCCTTTCCGGCCTCGACGCCCAGCGGATGATCGCCTGGTTCGGCGGCCGCGACCCGCAGACCGCGGAAGGCGCCATGTCGCTCGCCGCCGCCTACCAGGCCGCTGGCCGCAGCAGCGATGCGACCAGCCTTATTCGCCGCTGGTGGCGCGACCAGGTGTTCGAGCTCGACGCCCAGCGCGCGATGCTGGCCCGCTTCGGCACGCTGCTGACGACCGACGACCACGTCCGCCGCGCCGACGTCCTGCTGTACGGCGCGCAAGGCCCCGCAGCCCGCGACATGGTCGCCCTGCTGCCCTACGACCAGCAGGCGGCGGCCCAGGCGCGCATCGCCTTCCGCTCGAACGCCAGCAACGCCAACGACCTCTACGCCGCGCTGACGCCCGCCCAACAGGCCCAGCCCGGCGTCGTCTTCGAGCGCGCAGCCTATCTGCGTCGCAAGGGTCTGGACACCCTGGCCCTACCGTTGGCCGCGCAGTTCCCCGCCCCGCCGCCCAGCGGCGATGCGGCTTCCGCCATCTGGCGCGAGCGCAAGCAATTGGTGGTCTCGGCCCTGAAGAACGGCGACGGCGCTGGCGCTTACGCAGCGGCCAACGCCCGCCTGAAGGAGGGCGCCGACGCGGCCGAGAGCGAGTTCTACGCCGGCTGGATCGCCCTCACCCGCCTGAAGGACGCCGACCGCGCCGCGGCCCACTTCGCCCGCATCGCCGAGATCGGCGCCTCGCCGATCACCCGCGGCCGCGCCCTCTACTGGCAGGGGCGGGCCGCCGAGGCCCAGGGCGACGGCATCGCCGCCCAGGCCTTCTATGCCGAAGGGTCGCGCTACATCACCACCTTCTACGGCCAGCTCGCCGCCGAGAAGGCCGGGATCAAGGAGATCCGCCTCGACAAGGATCCGACGATCACCCAGGCTGACCGCGCCCGCTTCGAGGGCCGCGAACTGGTGCGGGCGGTGCGCACCCTGATGGCGGCCGGAGCGCGCGACCAGGTGCGGGTCTTCGTGCTGTTCATCGACGACCAGCTGCCGTCGGCGGAAGAAGAAGCCCTGCTGGTCGATCTGGCCAGGAACTATGGCGACCCGGACCTGGCCATGCGCGCGGTCCGCACCGCCGCCCAGCGCGGCTTCACCCTGCCCGAGCGCGGCTATCCGCTGCTTGATCACCTGTTCACCCCGGGACCGGGCGCGGCCGAGACGGCCTTCGTCTATTCGATCTCGCGCCAGGAAAGCAATTTCGACCCCAACGCCCGTTCCACGCCGGGCGCGCGCGGCATGATGCAACTGATGCCGGCCACCGCCGCCATCGTCGCGCGGCAGCTGGGCGAGAGCCACAGCGTCGATCGCCTGTCCGACCCGTTCTACAACATGCGCCTGGGCTCGACCTATCTGGGCAGCATGGTCAGCAACTTCAGCGGCTCGTACATCATGGCTGCCGCCGCCTACAACGCCGGACCAGGCCGGCCGGCCGCCTGGGTCTCGCTGTGCGGCGACCCGCGCGGCGCGACCACCGATCCGCTCGACTTCATCGAGTGCATTCCGTTCTCCGAGACCCGAAACTACGTGATGCGGACCATCGAGACGACGATGGTCTACCGCGCCCGTCTGAACGGCGGCGTGGCCCCGCTGACCCTGTCGAGCGACCTGAAGCGCGGCGGCTACAGCTATGCGGGTCCGACCGGAACGACGCCGACGGGCGGCCTGCCGCCGATCGGCGGAAGCACGACCGCCATCCCGCAAGGCGGCTACGTGCCGGGAACGCGCTAAACCGACCTTTTGACGGGAGAGGACGAGGCCCGTCGCGCCGCCACGATCAGCCCCGCCGGCGTCTCGACCAGAGCGCCGTCCAGCCGGAACACATCGGCCAGCACGGTCGGCGACAGCGCGTCGACCGGCGCGCCTTCCGCCGCCACGTGGCCATGATCCAGCACCAGGATCCGATCGCAGGACCGCGCCGCCAGGCCCAGGTCGTGCAGGGTGACGACCACGGCGGCCCCACCGGCCGCCTCGGCGCGCAGCAGGTCCAGCGTCAGAAGTTGGGCGTCGGGGTCCAGACCCGCCACCGGCTCGTCGGCGACCAGCAGCGGCGCGCGCGTCGCCAGCAGGCGGGCCAGCAGCACTCGGGCTCGCTCGCCGCCCGACATGTCGAGCACGCCGCGCTGGGCCAGATCGGCGACGCCCACCCGTTCCAGGCGTTCTCGGGCGATGGCCAGGGCTTGGCTGGAGGGCAGGTCCGGCGCGCCGAGGGCGGCGACCTCCAGGGCCGGCAGGTTCCAGGCCAGGCGGCGTTCCTGCGGCAGGTAGCCGACCAGGCGCGCCCGCTCGACGGGGTCCAGGCCGCCGACCGGACGTCCGGCCAAGCGCGCCCGCCCCGTCTCCAGCGGCATCAGCCCCAGACCCGCCCGCAGCAGGCTGGTTTTGCCCGCGCCGTTGGGGCCGACCACGCCCAGCACCTCGCCCGGTGCGACGCTGAGGGCCGCGCCGTCCAACACCAGCGCCTTGCCGCGCCGGGCCCTGGCGTCAGCGATGGTCCAGGCAGCGGTCACGACCGCCAGCTCCGCGCCGCACGCCAGGCCAGCAAGGCGAAGACCGGCGCGCCGAACAGGGCCGTGACGACGCCCAGCTTCAGCTCCTGCTCGGTCGGAATCAGTCGGGCGGCGAGATCGGCGGCGACCAGCAGCACCGCGCCCGCCAGGGCCGAGGGCCGCAGCAGCCTGCCAGGATCGTCGCGCACGGCGGCCCGCACCAGATGCGGCGCGGCCAGCCCGACGAAGCCGATCACCCCGGCCGCCGCGACCGAGGCCCCCGCCAGCAAGGCCGAACCCGCCACCGCCGCCACCCGCAGCCGCGCCATCGGCAGGCCGGACATCTGGGCCGCCTCCTCGCCCAGGGTCAGCATCCGCAAGCCCTGGGCGGCGTAGAGGCAGAGCCCCGCCCCGACCGCCATCGGCCCCGCCGCCCGCAGGATGTCGGTGACGTCGCGGTTCTCGACCGAGCCCATCAGCCAGGCCAGCACCTCGGCGATGGCCACCGGCGACGGCGACAGGTTGAAGACCAGGGCGGTCAGAGCGCCGGCGAAGGCCGACAACGCCACGCCGAACAGGATCAGCACCTCGGGCTCGCGAAACCGCGCCGCCAGGCCGACGACCACCGCGCCAGCGGCGAGGGCCCCGGCCAGAGCCGCCAGCTCGATCGCGCCCGGAAAGGCCGCCAGCCCCCCGGCGATGGCCAGGGACGCGCCCAGGCCCGCCGTGGCCGAGACGCCCAGCACGCCGGGCTCGGCCAATGGATTGCGCAGCAGGCCCTGCATCGTCGCGCCCGCCAGGCCCAGGCCCGCCCCAACCAAGGCGGCCATCAGCACCCGCGGCAACCGGATGGTCCACAGCACCTCGGCCGGTGGGGACCCAAGGTCAGTCAAGGCCTGATGGTACTGCGCCGCGTTCAGCGGGCTCTCGCCCAGGCCGATGGCCACCATCGCCGCCGCGACCAGGACCAGCAGCAGACCCAGTTCCAGACGACGCGGGCTCATCGCGCCGCCTCCGCCAGCACCCGCGCGCCGTCGGCGGCGAACCAAGCCGAGCAGCCCAGCATGGCCCCGGGCAGCGAGGCGACCACTCGCCCCCGTGTCGCCCGGCGCAGCGCCGCGTGACGCCCGGGTCCCCAGCGGTCGGCCCCGGCCCGGGTCAGGTCGAAGAAGCCCAGCACCACGGCCTTCGGCGGCTTCAGCACCAGGCTCTCCAGCGGCGCGGGGGAAAAATAGGGCTGGGTCACGACGTTGGTGAAGCCCGCCGCCCGCAGCATGGCGTCGACCATGGTGCTGGGACCGGCCGTATAGCCGCCTGGCGTCAGGTAGAAGGCGGCCCGCCCCTGGCCCGCACCGGCCGAACGCGCCAGGTCGGCGTCCATGCGCGCCAGCAGGGCCTCGCCCGCCGGACCGCGATTCAAGGCCTGGGCCACCTGGCGGACATTGGCGCGCACGCCGTCGAAATCGGTGGCGTCGCCAAGGCTGATCGTGCGCACGCCGCGCCGCGCCAGGGCGGCCGTCAGGCGGGCGTCGCCGCCCCATTGGCGCACCACGACATCCGGGCGCGCGCCCAGCACCGCCTCCAGCGTCGTCCGCCGCTTCGGCAGGCCGACCGCCTTGGCGCGAAGGAAGGAATCCGGCGCGGCGGCCCGCGGCGAGACGCCGACAATGGTCTCGCGCGCCGCCAGGGCCAAGACATACTGGTCGGCGCAGGAGTCCAGCGACATCACCCGCTGGGAGCTGGTCTGGGCGACGGCGGGCGTCGCGATCACCGCTAGGCCGGCGGCGAGGCCGGCGAACAAGGCGGCGCGCATGGGTGTCAGTCCGTCACCAGACCGTGCAGCAGCCCGTCCAGCGTGACCTTCATCAGCTCCTCGCGCGGCGCCCAATTGCGGTCGGGCAGGGTGATCAGCAGGGCCACCAGGCCATGGCAAGCGGCCCACAACACCTGGGCGGCGCTCTCGCCGGAGCCGGTGCGCAGACGGCCGGCGGCGGCGATCTCGTGGATCGGACCGCTGAACTCGGCGAAGCAGCGATCGCCCAGTTCGGCGGTGGCGGCCTGCTTCTCCTTGGAGATCACGTCGCGCGAACCGCAGAACACCAGCTGATAGGTGTTGGGATTGTCGAGCGCGAACTTCATGTAGGCCTCGAGCATCAGCCGCACCCGCGCCACGGCGTCGATCGGCCGATGGGCGATGTCGACGTTCACGGCCAAAAGCTGGCCGATCGCGTCGTCGCTGATCTCCAGCAGGATCTGGTCCTTGTCGCGGAAGTGCATGTAGAGGGCGGTCGAGGAGACGCCCACGGCGTCGGCGATCTTGCGGATCGTCGCCCCCGCATAGCCTTCGGCGATGAAGATCCTCTCGGCCGCGGCCAGGATCTCTCCGCGACGCAAATGGCCGTCACCTTTGGGCTTGCGGGCCGACTTGTGCGGCTTCTTCAGCGCGACCGTCACGATATGGCGTTCCCCTACCTCGTCCCCGAACCCGACACTAAACGGGAATCACCCACGCGTCGCAACTCCCGAGGATTTCCCCAAAACACGTGTTTTTCTGTTTGACACTTCAAGGTTGAAGATTCGCTATCTGCTCGCTGGATCCGATTGTTCGCGGCGGGGGCGATGGCGCGAGAAGAAAGAGACCAGCGGCGACGTGCGTTTGGGAACAAACCGGTCGACAGGGATTGGATCGAGGCGCCCAGGGGCGAACCGGTCCAGGCGGCCGCGCCCTTGCCCGACGGCGCTCATCGCCGCCTGTCGCGCGGCCAGTTGATCGGGTTGGCGGTCTTGCTGACCCTCCTGCTCCTTCTGGCGACCTTCCAGACCCGGGCGACGCTGGAAGGGTTTCACCTGCTGTTCTTCGTCGGTTTCATGGGCCATTCGGCCGTCAAGCTGGTCGCAGCCTTCACGCCGCGCCGGCCGATCGCCGCGGCGTCGCTGCCCGACGAAGCCTTGCCTGGCTATACGATCATCGTGCCGCTCTATCGCGAGGCGGCGGTGGCGACGGAGCTGATCGCCAATCTCGCGCGGCTGGACTATCCGCGTGAGCGCCTGCAGGTGCTGATCGCCCTGGAAGCCAACGACCATGAGACCCAGGCCGCCTTCACGGCGCTGGACCTTCCAGCGGGCTTCCAGGTGCTGGTCGCGCCGCCCGGCTCGCCGCAGACCAAGCCCCGCGCCTGCAACGTGGCCCTGGAGCGGGCGCATGGCGACCTGGTGGTCATCTACGACGCCGAGGATGCGCCGCATCCCGGCCAATTGCGCGAAGCCGCCGCGCGCTTCGCCCAGGCCGACGCGAACCTGGCCTGCCTGCAGGCGCCCTTGCGGATCGAGCCCGACCCGCGCTTCCTGCCCGACCAGTTCGCCCTCGAATACGCCGTGCTGTTCGAGGTCTTCCTGCCGGCCCTGGCCCGCTGGGGCCTGCCCTTCCCGCTCGGCGGCACCAGCAACCACTTCCGCGCCGAGGCCCTGCGCGCCGTCGGCGGCTGGGATCCGTACAATGTCACCGAGGACGCCGACATCGGCTTTCGCCTGGCCGCCGAGGGCTACCGGCTGGATGTCATCAGCCAGCCCACCCTTGAGACCTCGCCCGCCACCTTGAAGGTCTGGACGCCGCAACGGGCGCGCTGGATCAAGGGGCACCTCCAGACCTTGGCCGTTCACGCTCGAGGGCCCGTCGTGCGAACCCCGCGAGGGGCCGTCGCGTTCGTCCTGACCCTGGCCTTGCCCCTGGCCTCGTCCCATCTGCACGGCCCTCTGTTCGCCTGGCTCCTGCTGCAGTGGGCTGGGTCGACGGTCGACCTGTTGCCCGCCGTGCCGGCCATGGACTGGATGCTGGTGTTCTTCGGCTGGACCTGTATCGCGCTCGCCGGAGCTCAAGCCCAACGACGGGCCGGGCATCGGCAACGCCCCCTCCCCCTGCTGGGCGCGATCTTCTATTGGCCGCTCCAGAGCGTCGCGGCGGCCAAGGCGCTTCGTCAGTTCATCGTCGCGCCATTCCATTGGGACAAGACCCCGCACACGCCCCGCGCCGCGAACCCCTTGCTGCCTCGCCTGCTGGCGCGGACTGGACGGACCTTGCCCTGAGCGCGTATTGGCGGGGACATGACTCCGACCATCGCCGCCGCTCCGCTCGTCATGCGCACCACCGGCTGGGCCGACTACGCCCTGCTCGATAGCGGCCATGGCAGGAAGCTGGAGCGCTACGGCCGCTACACCGTGGTGCGGCCCGAGCCGCAGTGCTTCTGGGCCCCGCGCCTGGACCAGAAGGTCTGGGACAACGCCGACGCCGTGTTCGATCCGTCGGACGAGGACGAGGCCGGCCGCTGGCGCTTCAAGGGCAAGCCGCTCGAGAAGTTCGACCTGGCCTGGGGCGAGACCAGGTTCCATGGCCAGTTCACCCCGTTCCGCCACCTGGCCTTCTTCCCCGAACAGGCCGCCAACTGGGCGTGGCAGGACGCCCGGGTCCGCGCCTTCAAGGGCCGCCAGCCCAAGGTGCTGAACCTGTTCGGCTATACCGGCGTCGCCAGCCTGGTCTGCGCCGCCGCCGGCGCTGCGGTCACCCATGTGGACGCCAGCAAGAAGTCGGTCGGCTTCGCCCGCGAGAACGCCGCCTTCGCCGGCCTGTCCGACAAGCCGATCCGCTGGATCGTCGAGGACGCGCGCCGCTTCGTAGCCCGCGAAGTGCGCCGCGGCTCGCAATATGACGGCATCATCCTGGACCCGCCGAAGTTCGGCCGCGGGGCCGACGGCGAGGTCTGGCGCCTGTTCGAGGACCTGGCCGAGCTGACCGCCAACTGCGCCCAGATCCTGGCGCCTGACGCTTCGTTCCTGCTGATGAACGCCTATGCCGCCCGGGTTTCGGGCGCGGCGATGTCGGGCCTGCTGGCCCAGGAGCTGAAGGGACGCGGCGGGGTCATCGATTGGGGCGAGCTGTCGCTGGTCGAGGAGAAGGGCGATCGCCAGATCGGCCTGTCGTTCTTCGCCCGCTGGGCTTCGGAAGGGTGATCGCGATGAACGCCCCCCACGCACCGAAGACCGTCACCTCGCTGTCGAACGCCACCGTCAAGGCCGTCCGCGCCCTGCACATGCGCAAGGAGCGCGAGGACAGCGGCCTGTTCCTGGCCGAGGGCTTGAAGATCGTCATCGAGGCGATCGACTGCGGCCACGCGCCCAAGATCCTGATGTACGGCCGCGACGCCGCCGACCATCCGATGCTGCAGAAGGCTTCGCAGGCCTGTCTGAAGGCGGGCGGCGAGGTGATCGAGGTCAATCGCGAGATCCTCGAAAAGGTCTCGCGGCGCGACAATCCTCAGGCCGTAGTCGGTGTCTTCAAGCAGGTCTACACGCCCTTGTCGGCCATCGTGGCGGAGAGCGCCCCGTGTTGGGTGGCCATGCAGGCCGTGCGCGATCCCGGCAACCTGGGCACGGTGATCCGCACGGCCGACGCGGCCGGCTGCGGCGGGGTGATCCTGGTCGGCGACTGCGTGGACCCCTATTCGGTCGAGGGGGTTCGGGCGACCATGGGCTCGATCTTCGCGGTCAAGATCGCCAAGGCCTCGGTGGCCGAGTTCCTGGCCTGGCGCGAGTCCTGGCCGGGCTCGGTGGTCGGCACCCTGCTGACCGCCACGGTCGATCACAAAAGCGCCGATTACGTGAAGCCCTCGCTGATCCTGATGGGCAACGAACAGCAGGGCCTGCCGCCCGAACTGGCCGCCGCCTGCGACGTCAACGTCAAGATCCCGATGCGCGGCCGGGCCGACAGCCTGAACCTGTCGGTGGCGACGGGGATCATGATCTACACGGTGACGGGCTAGGACGAGGTTGGGGACAGGCCCATGGGCCTGTCCCCGTTCGGATAACTACTTGATCCGCGTCCACTTCTCGGTCTTGCACAGCGGGGCCACGATGCAGCCCTTCAGCTTCAGATCGTTGGCCGAGAGCAGGGTGATCGTCCCCGAATAGGTGCCGCCGTCGGCGGCGTTGTAGACCTTGCCGCCGGTCCATTTGGTCGGCCCGCCGGTGAAGTCGTACAGCATCTGCATGTTCTTCAGCGGCCGGTCGCGCAAGGACGCGTCCTTGTTCTTCTCGTCCTTGGCCGACGGGTCGCTCCTGATGTGGTCCGAGCTGACCAGCTTGCCGCACAGGCTGTTGCCGCAGCGGCTGATCTCGACCTGGCCGCCGTTGGTCTGGGTCTGCCACAGGCCCGTGACGTCCTGGGCGAAGGCCGGAGCAGCGACGAGGGTCAGGGCGGCGGCGAGGATGGGCAGTTTCATTGGCGTTTTCTCCCGGAGTTGTCGCCCCTTTCTAACGCGCGTTCGGCTGAACCGGCCATGAATTGCTGGCCAGGTTCGAACAAGACTGGCCGAACTAGACCGCACGCCGTTTCAGGCCCGGGCTGGAGCAGGTGGTGTAGCCGGTCGTGGTCAGCCGGCCGGCGACCATGCCCAGCTTGCCCGGCAGCTCGCGGACATGCGATGCGCCGACCGCCTCGACGGCCGCCAGGGCGACGCTGCCGCAGGCATAGGCGTCCTGGGCCGCGTCATGGTGCTTGAAATCGACGCCCAGGAAGTCGCAGACCGCGTTCAGCTTGGCCGACGGCAGCCGCGGCCAGGTGTTCTTGGCCACCTGCACCGTGCAGATGTAGTCGAAGCACGGGAAGGCCAGGCCGTAGAGCTCGCAGGTGCGGCGCATCACGCTGATGTCGAACGCGGCGTTGTGGGCGATCACCGTCGCCCGTTCGATCATGTCCTGGAGGCGCGCCAGGACGTCGGGAAATTCGTCGGCGTCCTCCACGTCGGCCGGCCGGATGCCGTGGACGGCGATGTTCCAGCCCGAGAACCGCATCTCGGCCGGACGGATGTAGTGGTGCTCGACCTCGGTGATCCGCCCGTCCTCGATCCAGGCCAGGCCGATGGCGCAGGGGCTGGAGCGCTGCTCGTTGGCCGTCTCGAAGTCGATGGCGACGACGGGCATCAGGTTCTCGCCCTGGAAGTCGGACGACCTGGCGGCCGAACAGTCTGAAAATAGATTGTCATCCCGGAAGCCTCGCAGAGGCTGTCCGGGACCCAGGGGACTGGGCTGATGCGGTGCGGCTCACCTGGATCCCGGACAAGCGCTGCGCGCTTTCCGGGATGACAACCGTGAGGTGGGTTTCACCTGGAGCGCTCATTCCTAGCCTCCCACCATGGCCAGCCACTCGTCCTCGGTCATCACCTCGACGCCCAGTTCGGTCGCGGTCTTCAGCTTCGACCCCGCGCCGGGGCCGGCCACCACCAGGTCGGTCTTCCTGGACACCGACGAGGCGACCTTGGCGCCCAGGGCCTCGGCCTGGGCCTTGGCCTCGTCGCGGGTCATCTTCTCCAGCGAACCGGTGAAGACGATGGTCTTGCCGGCCACGGCGGTGTCGGTCTTGGGCTTGGCCACCGGCTGGATGTCCAGCTCGGCGATCAGGTTGGCCACCTTCTCGCGATTGTGTTCCTCGGCGAAGAAGCGGGCGATCGACTGGGCCGCCACGGGGCCGATCCCGTCGATGGCCGCCAGCTGCAGATAGTCCTCGCCCGGCGCGCCCTGCCCCGCCTGCGCCAGGGCCTGGGCGAAGCCGTCCCAGTCGCCGTAGCGCTCGGCCAGGGCCGCCCGGGCCGGCTTGTTCAGCTTGGGCACGGCGTGGCCGATCTTGACCTCCAGGCTGTCGGCCTCCGGCCACGGATCGGCCTTCAGCCCGCCCTTGCCGGCCTCGACCAATTCGTCGCGCGCCTTGGGACCGACCCCGGCCGCGCCCGACAGCTCCAGATAGACCGCGCCCGGCAGCTGTCCCGCCGCCCGCTCGGCCGCGACCTGCAGATCCTCGAAGCGGTCGAAATTGCGGGCCAACACGGTCGAGGTGGTCTCGCCGATGTCGCGCATGCCCAGGCCGTAGATCACCCGGTCCAGGCTGATGGTCCGCCGCGCCTCGATGCCCTTGACCAGGTTGGCGACGGAAGTCTCGCCATAGCCGTCGCGTTCCCGCAGCTGCGCCAGCTTGTCCTCGTCGCGGGCCAGCTTGAAGATGTCGGCCGGCTCCTTGATCCAGCCGGCCTCGAAGAACGCCGCCAGCTGCTTTTCGCCCAGGCCCTCGATGTCGAAGGCGCGGCGGGAGACGAAGTGGCGAAGGTGCTCGATGCGCTGGAACGGACAGGCGAACTCGCCGGTGCAGCGGCGGACCACCGACTCGGTCCCCGAGGCGTTGACCTCGCGGGCCAGCGGCGTCTTCAACGGGCACGGGCATTCGTGGGGGAATTCGTAGGGCTCGGGCGCGGGATCGGGCCGCTCGTCGAGCGCCACCTCGACGATTTGCGGGATCACGTCGCCGGCCCGCTGGATCACGACCGTGTCGCCGACGCGGACATCCAGGCGGGCGATCTCGTCGGCGTTGTGCAGGGTGGCGTTGGTCACCGAGACCCCGCCGACCGTCACGGGCTTCAGCCGCGCCACTGGAGTGATCGCGCCGGTCCGGCCCACCTGCAGGTCGATGGCCTCCAGGATCGTGCGGGCCTGTTGGGCCGGGAACTTGCGGGCGATGGCCCAGCGCGGCGAGCGCGACACGAAGCCCAACCGGCGCTGCTGCTCCAGATCGTCGACCTTGTAGACCACGCCGTCGATGTCGAACGGCAGCTTGGGCCGCAGCACCTCGAACTCGGCATAGGCGTCCAGCAGCCCCTGGGCGTCCTGGACGCGCCGGGCCGGCGGGGCGGTGGTGACGAAGCCCCAGTCGTGGAGCTTTTCCAGCGCCTCCCACTGGCCGGCCGCGAACGGGCCGCTGACCAGGCCCCAGGCATAGGCGAAGAACCGCAGCGGCCGCTGGGCGCTGATCTTCGGGTCGATCTGGCGCAGCGAGCCGGCGGCGAAGTTGCGGGGATTGGCGTAGGTGCGCTGGCCGGCTTCCAGGGCGGCGGCGTTGAAGGCGGCGAAGGCCTCCAGCTCGACATAGACCTCGCCGCGGATCTCGATCACCTCGGGCCAGCCGGACCCCTTCAGGCGGTGGGGGATGTCGGCCAGGGTGCGCAGGTTGGCGGTGACGTCCTCGCCCACCCTGCCGTCGCCCCGGGTCGCGCCCTGGACCAGCACGCCCTTCTCGTAGCGCAGCGAGGCCGACAGGCCGTCGATCTTCGGCTCGGCGGTGTAGAACACCGGCTCGCCGGCCAGACGCAGGAAGCGGCGGATGCGGGCGTCGAACTCGGTCGCCTCGTCGTTGGAGAAGGCGTTGTCCAGGCTCAGCATCGGCACGCCGTGCTCGACCGCCGAGAACTGCTCGGCCCGCGCCGCGCCCACCCGCATCGACGGCGAGTTCTCGCGGATCAGCTCGGGAAAGCGGGCCTCGATGTCGAGATTGCGGCGCTTGAGGGCGTCGTACTCGGCGTCGCTGATCGTCGGGGCGTCCTGCTGGTGATAGCGCAGATCGTGCGCCGCCAGTTCGTCGGCCAGCCAGGCCAGCTCGGCGTCGGCTTGGTCCTTGGTGAGGTCGGCGACGGCGATCTGGGACACGGGCGAATCCGGAGGCTTGAGGACAGGCGGCAGACTAGCCAAGGCCGAGCGGTCGGGGGAGGCGTTTTGTGTCGAACCGTGCGGTCCTCCCCCTGTGGGGGAGGCGATCGCGCAGCGATCGGTGGGGGGAGTTTTGGGGTTGGCGATCCAGGGTGCGGTCATCGGCTGATCACTCCCCCCTCCGTCGCCCTTTGGGCGACACCTCCCCCACAGGGGGAGGATCTGACTGGCGCGGCTTGGCCGCCTCACGCGGCTGGCCGCTGAAGGTATGGAAAGGGACGCGGAGCGCCGGACATCGTCCGGAGTGTTTGAACAAATACCGTTTCGACGAAGCCGATCGCTCCGCGCGACGCGTTTTCCGCCAGCGTCCGGTGGGCAGCCCTGTTGAGGCTTAGCCGGACCCGGTTTCGATCCCTTTCGGGAGAAACCGGACGCCGGGGGCGCGGGCCTATGGGCATACTCGCGCTCTATCCCCGTGCGACGCCGACGGCGGGCGGGCTTCCCAACGATGGAAGGCCCCGGACACGCTGGAGTAACCCCCTCCAGCCCAGTCCCGCTCGATCGCCCCCCGCCGCCGCATCGGTCGCTGGCCATGCGCCCTTTCC